>DASYHP010000039.1:0-6488 GCA_035998495.1 Mesorhizobium sp. | reverse complement strand
CAGGCCCCAGGGGAGGACGGCGCGCGCACGGCAAAAGCGTGCAAGCGCCGCCTGGATCCGGGGCAAGAGAGCCGACGGCATGCGTGGCGCGAGCCACGCAACACAACAGTCGGAAGGCGAGCGCCACGCATGCCGCTTCCCGAACCTCTCAAGGAGAGGGGACGCTCTTTGACATTGGCCAGACGGCAGATGCCGGGCGTGGCAAGGAGAAGGTGCGCCTCGCAAGTCCCGCGCCGGCGTCCCGCGGCAACACTGCGGCGGAAAAAGTCCGGGGTCCGGGGAACCCTATGGCATCGGGCGCAAGCACTCACTAAATGCCGCGCAACAAAAGAGGCCGCCCGTCCCGTGCCGGGCGAGGACGCTGCGGCCGTTCCTTTGAAGGCGACACATGAAGGCTGATTTCTACGAAACCTTGGGCGTGAGCCGCACCGCGGACGAAAAGGAATTGAAGAGCGCCTTCCGCAAGCTCGCCATGCAGTTCCATCCGGACAAGAACCCCGGCGATAAGGGCTGCGAGTACAAGTTCAAGGAGATCAACGAAGCCTACGAGACGCTCAAGGATCCGCAGAAGCGCGCGGCCTATGACCGCTTCGGCCACGCCGCCTTCGAGAACGGCGCGGGCGGCATGAGCGGCGCGGGCTTCGGCGCGAACGGCTTCGCCGACATCTTCGAGGACATCTTCGGCGACATGATGGGCCGGCAGCGCGGGCCGCGAGCGGGCAGCGGTTCGGCGCGCGAGCGGGGGGCCGACCTCCGCTACAACATGGAGATCACGCTGGAGGAGGCCTATTCCGGCAAGACCGCGCAGATCCGCGTGCCGACCTCCGTCCAATGCTCGGAATGCTCGGGGTCCGGCGCCAAGCCCGGCACCCAGCCCGTCACCTGCTCCATGTGCCACGGGCATGGCCGCGTCCGCGCCGCCCAAGGCTTCTTCTCCATCGAGCGCACCTGCCCGCAATGCGGGGGCCGCGGCCAAACCATCAACGACCCCTGCCCCAAATGCGCGGGCGCGGGCCGCGTCGCGGAAGAGCGCCAGCTTTCGGTCAACATCCCCGCCGGCATCGAGGACGGCACCCGCATCCGCCTTGGGGGCGAAGGCGAGGCCGGCCTGCGGGGCGGACCGCCCGGCGACCTCTACATCTTCTTGGCCGTCAAGCCGCACGAGTTCTTTTCCCGCGACGGCGCGGACCTCTACGCCAAGGTGCCGATCTCGATGTGCCAAGCCGCGCTTGGCGGCAGTTTCGAGGTGGCGACGCTGGACGGCACCCAGACGCGCGTGAAAGTGTCCGAAGGCACCCAGAACGGAAAGCAGTTCCGCGTGAAGGGCAAGGGCATGCCCGTGCTGCGCCAGACGCAAGTGGGCGACCTCTTCATCCAGGTCGTGGTGGAAACGCCCCAGAACCTCTCCAAGCGCCAGAAGGAACTGCTCGAAGAGTTCCAGCGTCTGTCCTCGGGCGAGACCAGCCCGCAGTCCGAAGGTTTCTTGTCGCGCATGAAGGATTTCTTCGAGTCCTTCGGCGAGCGTTCGTGAACCGCGTGACCCCGACGAGTCGCAGACTCTTTGGATCGTCTCATGCGGCGTCAAGGACTCGATTGACTCGTTCGGCATCGTGCTCGACATGGGCGGCATGATGCCGAAGATCCTCGTCTTCGCGGGCTCGATCCGCACGAACGCCTATAGCGGCAAGACGGCCGACGTCGCGCAAAAGGCGCTCGCGCTCCATGGCGCGGACGTCACGCGCATCAGCCTGGCGGATTACCCCCTGCCCCTGATGGACGAGGACCTGGAGAAGGAAGAAGGCATTCCCGACAACGCCATGCGGCTCGGCCGTCTCCTGGCCGCGCAGGATGGCTTCCTTCTCGCGAGCCCTGAATACAACGCCTCCATCCCGCCGCTCCTCAAGAACACGCTGGACTGGTTGTCCCGCATCCGACGCGACGGCGACCGGCCGCTGAAGCCCTTCGACAACAAGGCGGCGGCGCTCTGCTCGTCCTCCAACGGCAATTTCGCGGGCATCCGCTGCCTTTACCATCTGCGCGCGGTCGTGATGGCCTGCGGGGCCGAGGTGATCACCCCCCAATTTTCGGTCGCGCGCGGGGCGGAGGCCTTCGACGAGAACGGCAACCTCGTCGAGGAGCGGCTGCGCAAGACCATGGACAAGGTGGCGGCCACGCTGGCCGAGCGGGCGCGGCTTCTGTCCGCGCGGGCCGAGCCGTGACGGCCGTCGATCGGCGCCTCATCGTCGGCCTCGACGTGGCCCATGTCGGCGAGGCCGAGCGCGTGGCCGCCGCGCTCGACGGCGTGGTGGGCTTTTACAAGATCGGCTTCCAGCTCGCCCTAGTCGGCGGGCTCGATCTCGCCCGTGACCTCGCGGCGAGCGGACGAAGCGTCTTTCTCGACATGAAGCTGCTCGACATCCCCAACACGGTCGCCAAGGGGGTGGAGAGCGCCTTGAGCCTCGGCGTCTCCATGCTCACGGTGCACGCCTATCCCCAGGCGATGGCCGCCGCCGCCCAGGCCGCGCGCGGCACGGACCTCACGCTTCTTGCCGTCACCGTGCTCACCTCCATGGACGCCCATGACCTTCGCGCGGCGGGCTACGCGCAAGCGCCGGAAGAGCTTGTGCGCCGGCGCGCCGCGAGCGCGCGAGACGCCGGCATGGGCGGCGTGGTCTGCTCGGCTGCGGAGGCCGAGGCCGTGCGCGCGATCGTCGGTTCCGGCATGGCTGTGGTTACGCCGGGCATAAGGCCCGCGGGCGGCGACAGCCACGATCAGAAGCGCGTGCTCGGCCCGGCCGAGGCGTTGCGCGCGGGCGCGAGCCATCTCGTCGTGGGGCGGCCCATCGTCGAGGCGTCAAGCCCCCGGCAAGCCGCCGAGCGCATCCTGGCCGAAATGGCGCAGGCTTGAGGAGGATTTCGCCCGTGCCCAAGGGATATTGGATCGCCCGCGTCGATGTGCGCGACCCCGAGAACTACAAGCAATATGTCGCCGCCGCGAAGGAAGCTTTCGACAGGCACGGCGCGAAGTTCCTCGCGCGCGGCGGCGCCTATGAAGGGGTGGAGGGTTCTTCGCGCGACCGCAATGTGGTGATCGAGTTCCCGAGCCTGGAGGCGGCGAAGGCCTGCTACTTCTCGCCCGAATACCAGAAAGCCAAGGACATCCGGCAGCGATACGCGGAGGCCGAATTGGTGCTGGTGGAAGGGGTGGAAAGCTGATGCGCCACCGCTCTCCTTTCACTCTTGGGAGCCCTCCCCGATTGTGGACGGCTCCGTCCAAAGGGGAACTTTCCCGCCGGCTCGCGCATATTGCATCGCAGCGGGACGCCGCACATTCTGGGAATTCCATCCACCGGGGTGGCTGCAGAGTTTAGGTTTCCAGCACCGAGGTCAGGTGGAAGGCGCATGTTCTACCAGTTCTACGAGATGAACCATGCCGCGCTGCAGCCCGCGCGCGCCTATGCCGACGCGGTGCGGATGCTCTACACCAACCCGCTCAACCCGCTCGCCGGCACGCCTTGGGGGCGGTCGGTCGCCGCGGCCGCCGAACTTTTCGAGCGCGCCACGCGCCGCTACGGCAAGCCCCCGTTCGGCATCACGGAAACCAAGGTCGGCGCGGACACGGTGACCCTCGCCGAGCGCGTGGTCTGGGAGCGGCCCTTCTGCCGGCTCCTCCGCTTCGAGCGCGCCTTGCCGCCCGGCCGGCCCGCCGGCCCGAAGGTTCTGATCGTCGCGCCCATGTCGGGCCACTACGCCACGCTCTTGCGCGGCACGGTGGAAGCCATGCTTCCTTTCGCCGACGTTCAAATCACCGACTGGATCGATGCGCGGATGGTGCCGCTCGCCCAAGGCGGCTTCGATCTCGACGACTATATCGACTACGTCATCGGCATGATCCGGCATCTGGGGCCGGACACCCATGTGATGGCGGTCTGCCAGCCCTCGGTGCCGGTGCTCGCGGCCGTGGCGCTCATGGAGGCGCGCGGCGACCATGCCGCGCCCGCCTCCATGACGCTGATGGGCGGCCCCATCGACACTCGCAAGAGCCCCACCGCCGTGAACGAGTTCGCCAGCGGCAAGGACGTCGAGTGGTTCCGCCAGAACGTGATCATGCCGGTGCCATGGCCGGAGCCCGGCTTCATGCGGATGGTCTATCCCGGCTTCCTGCAGCTCGGCGGCTTCATGGGCATGAATCTCGACCGGCACCTGACGGCCCACAAGGAGTTCTTCCTCCACCTCGTGCGCAATGACGGCGACGGCGCGGAAAAGCACCGCGCCTTCTATGACGAGTATTGCGCCGTCATGGATTTGACCGCCGAGTTCTACCTCCAGACCGTCGAGACCGTGTTCATCCGCCACGATCTGCCCAAAGGCCGGATGATGCACCGGGGCGAGCGCGTGGACGCTGGCGCCATCCGCCACACGGCGCTCCTGACGGTGGAAGGCGAGAACGACGACATCTCCGGCGTCGGCCAGACGCAAGCCGCGCATGCGCTCTGCGCAAATCTCCCGCCCGAGAAGAAGACCCACCACCTGCAGCCGCAGGTCGGTCATTACGGCGTCTTCAACGGCTCGCGCTTCCGGCGCGACATCGTGCCGAAGATCGTGGGCTTCATGGAGGCGCATGAGAGCAGGCTGGCGCGCCCGCGCCTCGTGGCCGGCTGAAGTCCTCAGTCGATTTCCACGCTTAGGGTTAATGGAAGGCGACCGCGCCTTTTCGGGTCGAGATTTCCTCCGCGCCAGGCCACGTCACGAAAACCGATTCGGCCTCGGGCGCGTGCGGCCCAAACCCCTGAACAACAAGGAGGCATGGTGCCTCCCGGCAGGGCGCTCGCTGCCCACGATACGGGCCGCAGGTCCCGATCGGAGGCGCAAGCCGGGCGCTGAGGAAGCGTGGCAACGCGCAACTTCACGAAAAGGTTCCCGGGAAAATGTTGCGAAAAGGTCGCGAAGCTTGCGTCAAGCGTGATTTCGCGTCCGAAGGCCCCCCTTGGGCGCGTTGACAGCCCGCTCTTTAGCCCCTTAACTTTCCATTAACACAAGGGGAAAAGGGGTTGGGGGCGATGACCTTTCCGCATGCGGAGGGCGCGCGGGCGCGCGTCGAAAACAAAGCTGGGCTCATGGGTTGGGTGACCTTTTCCCTGACCGCTGCGCTCCTCCTGTCGCCCGTGACTGCCCGATCCGGCCCGATGCTGACGGGCGGCATGACCTCGCAGCCGATCGGCCATTACGAGTTCTGCAAGCACAATCCCGACGAGTGCGGCATCCGCGTGGTGCAAGCCGCGCCCGAGCTCATGACGGACACGCTTTGGGAGCAGATCGTCGGGATCAACGAGCGGGTCAACGCGGCCATCGTGCCGATGAACGACATCGACATCTACGGCCAGGACGAGCTCTGGACCTATCCGACCGACGGACGGGGCGACTGTGAGGACTACGTGCTGGAGAAGCGTCGCGAACTGGCCGCCATCGGCGTCAGCCTTGCCAATCTCCTGATCACGGTGGTGCGCAAGCCGGACGGCGAGGGCCATGCCATCCTCACGGTGCGGACCAATGAGGGCGACTTCACGCTCGACAATTTGACGGACGCCGTCCGCGACTGGCGGGAAACCGGCTATCGGTTCCTCAAGCGCCAGTCCAGCGAGGACACGGGCCGCTGGGTGGCCATCCGCGGCGGCAACCCGTCCACCGTCGCCGCGCTCGACTGATTCGAGCGCACCTGGCCCGGCTTGCCGTCGCTGTCCTGCGAGGCGGCTCAGGCCAGCGCCGGTCGCTGGACCCGCATGACGCGGCGTCCGCGCCACCAGCGAAGCGCCCGGCAATATTTCAGCTCCAGCCAGAGCACGAACCGGCCGACCGGGTTGCGTAGGCTCGGCACGTCCTCGGCAAGCAGCAGCAGGCCCAGCGGCAGGAACTCGAGGCCCACGACCGGCAGGAACCAGAAGAAGCTGCAGACGACGAAGAACACGCCGAGCGGCGCCCGCAGCCATGTGAGGCCCGGTTTGCGCAAGGCGCGAAAAGCCGAAGCAAGCTTTTCCGGCGCGTGACGGTCCAAGAACCCATAGGCGCGGTCCAGCGGGTCGCGCCGGACGGGCAGGCAAGCGCGGGAAAGCGTCGGCATCTTCATGCCCGCCGAATGATCGGCGCGGCCTTTCAGTTCCTCGCCCGCCATCACGAAGCCTTGCGGCCGGTCACGGCTCAAGCCGCCTGCACCGCCCGCTCGGGCGACAGCCGGAACGAGATCGCCTCCGCCAGATGGATGCGGCCGGGCTTTTCCGCGCCGTCGAGATCGGCGAGCGTGCGCGCGACCTTCAGCACCCGGTGATAGCCCCGCGCCGACAGGCCCAGCTTGTCAACGGCGGAGCAATTCCGGGCCATTGCGGCGGAGTAAAAGTGGGCCAGGTCTGGCTGGGGTGGCTGCATGACAAAGGGCCCGATCGGGCCCTTTGTCATGTTAGCGGGTGAGTGTTGCAGATCAGCGGCTGCTGACC
>DASYHP010000034.1:0-7909 GCA_035998495.1 Mesorhizobium sp. | reverse complement strand
ATCGAGGCGGCCTTCTGCCGGCTCAAGGACTTCAGGCGCATCGCAACCCGCTACGACAAGCTCGCCCGGAACTTCCTCTCAGCCGTCATCCTCGCAACCCTCGTGGCGTTCTGGGTGTGATTGAGTCTCAGCCGTAGAGCACCCACAGGATGACCGTGGCCCCCGAGAAGCGTGCCTCGAGGTAATTGCCCAAGGCGGAAAGGCCGGCATCGACAACCAACGATACGAGAAGCAGAAAGCCGATGCCCAGCACCAGAGCAAGGCTCAGCACGCGTGTGCGGACGAAGTCCGTCAAGCCGTAACTCGTCGGCGTGGGCGCCTTCCAGATGATGTTGAGGTCATCCTGCAGCTCGATCACCGCGCCTGTCACCAGCACCACGAAGGTGAGCAACCCGATCGCGGTCCCCAGAATGCCCGAGCCAACGTCGGAGGCGCTGGCGATCATGGTCTCGAGAGCCTGGCCGGCATCCTGCCCCACCATGCCGCCGAGTTCTGTCACGATGGCGCCTTGCGCGGCCTCGCGTCCGAAGACCAGTCCAGCCACGGCGATCGCGGTCAGCAGCATGGGAGCAAGCGAGAAGACGGTGAAGAACGCAATCGCTGCGCTCAGGCTCATGGCCCGGTCATTCCACCAGCCGAGTGCAGCAGCCTTGAAGAGGCGCCACATCGCCCAGTGCATGGCTCCTGCGCACTCCCGAGCTGATCACGACCTCGTCGGCAACGAAGGAGAGTAGGGTGAGTTCCGCGTACGGCGCCTGACACGGCTTTCACTTGGCGCAGGGCTGGGCTTCTTGCTTTCCGCGCGTCCCTTCGAGAGTCAGAGCTCGCAATTGCGGCAACCACGCGCCACGGCAGGCGTTCCCCAGCCGGGCACGGTCAAGGATGATGCGCCGCAGTTCCGCTCTGTCCCCATGCGGCAAGACGCGAAGGGTCAAGCAGTTTCGCATCAGGGCAATAAGCGTGCCCATCCACCAACCTCAAGCGGCGTAGATGCCCATGCTGCTGACGGCGCCTCAGCGGAGGGAGACGGCGATGAGCCATGAGGAACGGGTCTTTTACAGCAGCGAGAACGGGGACGAGTGGCGGCTTGCTCGCGGCCCCGACGGCACTGTCACGGTGCGGCATCTGCCGAATGCTCCGTCAGGGGGTCAGAGCGCCAGTTTCGAGGTCGCTGCCTTTTTGGCCCGCGAACCACACTCTCCGCAGAACAAAGCTTTGCAGAACCTCATTGGCTCATTTGTCGAAGTTCAGCCCGTCATGGGCGAAGCGCAGGGAGAAGCAGACCTGTTGGACGCCATGCGATCTCAAGAGTGAAGAACGCGCCTAGCGCCGGTTCATGCAAGCGCAGCTCGGCACCGCGTAGGAGCGCCTCGAGGGTTTGCTTAGTGCCGCCAGGAACCCATGTCTTGCACTCTCGTTGCATGAGACCGGCTGGACCCTGAGCGATGGCCGATCTCATGCGCACGGGCCAGCCTCGTGTGTTGGAGGCGATGATGAACACAAGTGGCGCGCATTGGACCCTGGAAGCCGTCCAGGCGCTGAAGGCGCTGGTCAAGGAAGGCACACCAGCGTCTCTGATCAGCCTGAAGCTAAAGCGCTCGATCGCAGAAGTCAGGGCCAAAATCAGCGAACTAGGCCTGACCCCAGCTGCGGACACCTGATCCGCTGACAGGTTCCAAGGCTGCCTTTCCAGCCCAACAGGTGCTTGTCCAATCTTAGGCTGGTCGCGCCAGAACGACAGCAGGGTATGAGGACTATTGCGCTGGCGCTACGGGCGCAGCAGGGGCCGTCGTATTCGTGCCAGCAGCAGGCGCCTCGGCCGGCGCGTCTATGGGCGTGTTGGCTGGCGTCGCCCACCACCAGATTGCGAGCACGACGAGCACGGCGACAATCGCCGCAATGATCCAAGTGTTGGTGCTCCGACGAGGACCTGAGCCGCCATAGTTTGACATGCAAGCCACCCATCTCGTTCACGCGAGACGGAGGCTACCGATCGTCTCGATCCAGCGTCAAGGCGCAAGACGCGAGTTCCGGCCGCAATCGGAGGCGGGCTCAGTTGTTCTCGTCCGGTGCTGCATCCTCATTGAGGCAGCCCAGCGATGCCCCATTCGGCTTGAGCTAGCCCCCGGTCGGGGATGCCGTCGCCTTCACATGCGGTGCATCGATGCTTGCTGTGGGCTCAAGGTCAACCGCGCCCGTGGTGAAGAGCCCCTCGCCCAGCATGAGAGCAAGCGCGATTGCCGCCACCGCAGCGACTGCGCCCCCCAGCAGGGCGGAAACCCGCCTGCGGCTGACCCGATCTTGATCGTTTGATTGTCCCTTGCTGTTCATTGTCGTGGCTCCCGTCTCTTCCAGAAAGCCGTTGCGGGCCGGCCAAGTTCCGCCAAGTGGCGATGGTGGTCCAAAGGCCAGACACTAGCGGAGGGAACCCATGATGATGCGCTCAACTGCGGGCAAGCTGACGGTGGCGTGCGGACCGTCTTGCCTGAACTCCAGGGTCGCTTGGCCCTTGAGGTCATAAGCAAGCGTGCGCTCGAGCAGTTCCGTGCCGAAGCCTTTGCGCTTGGGCTTGTCGCCCGAGAGTTTCATGCCCGTTTCGATCCACTGGAAGACGAGGCGCGGCTGTTCGTCCTTGTTGTCGATGCGCCAATCAACGGTGATGCGGCCGTTCTCCGTTGAGAGCGCCATGCTTGATCGCACCTGAGGCAAGGTAGACCTCGCCACCCTCACCCCTGGGCGAATGGGCGCTGCTGACCTTTGTCACCGTGGTGTCGTTCATGCCGGCCTCCCCGAGACAGCGCTCAATGGGCTGGACCACATGTCTGTTCCAGGGGCGACGGTCGCTCGCGCCAACTTCATAGGCAATGAGCAGGAACCAACAGGCCCAATCCTGGAGCAGGCTGATGCACACGATTGTGTTGGTGCGCAGCTTGGCGCGAGTGGGCACAAGTTCAGGAGTCAGCCGTTAGCGAGCGGGGTTTACCGACGACAGGAGAACGTCATGAACACTCGTCACGCATTCGCTGCCGCAGCTTTCGGCATCGGCCTCGCCACAGCTGCTGTCGCGCAGGAAAGCCAACCACAATCCGGCAACAATATGCTTCCGGAGGCCTGCCGCACCGTCATCCAGAGCGGCATGGGAGGCGACATGATGCAGAAGATGGAAGGCATGCAACAGAGCATGTCGCAGTCCATGCAGTCTGGCATGCAACCGATGATGGGTCAGATGGGCGAGACCCAGAAGGGCCTGCACCAAGCCATGATGGACATGAACGGGCCTATGATGATGGGCATGATGGCGAAAGATGCGGACGTCGCCTGGGTGTGCTCGATGATCCCGCATCATCAGGGGGCGGTCGACATGGCGCGCGCCGGTCTGAAGGAAGCCGAGAACGAGCAGTCGCGCCAGCTCGCCCAGGAGACGATCGAGACCAATCAGCGCGAGATCGACAAGCTCACGGCCTGGGTGGAACAGAACGCCCAAAGTGAAAGCCAGGACGAGACGACCGGCTCAACGCAGCAGTGAGTTGATCGCCTGACATTGAGGGTTTGCTGTTCACCTAGCTCGATACCAACGCTCACCTGCCCGTCCAGGAGCGGCCAAGTCGGCCATCGGATCGACCGGCGTTGTGTCCACCGGATGACGGGCGAGCAGACATAACTCTGCCGTCAGGATGCCTGTTGTCTTAAGGATAGCTCGCGAACACCTCTGTCGTGCCGTCGCGCTTGACGAGCAGCACGTCGTACGGATCGGCATCCGGCCCGGCTTCTCCCATGCCCGGCGAGCCATAGGGCATGTCGGGCACGGAGAGGCCGATCGCGTCCGGCCGCTCCTTCAGCAGGCGTGCCACCTCGCGCGCTGGCACATGGCCCTCGATCACATAGCCATCGACCAGGGCCGTATGGCAGGAGGTGATGCCCTCTTTCAGCCCGGCATCCAGCTTGCGTTGCCAAAGATCGGCCATAGGCAAGTCCTTGATCTCTGTCGTATAGCCGTTCTCTTCCAGGTGCTTTGCCCAGCCTTTGCAGCAGCCGCATCCTGAGGTGATGAGGACCTGAACCGTTGGCGCGGCCAGCGCTGCTCCCGCAGTCAAGAGGAAGCCGGCGATCGAAACGGCGCGGGCGAGATTGCGGGTCATGGACGTGTCCTTGTGCGAGGTGGCAGCTTGGTCGCCGTGGTACCCCGAAGGCAAGACGCTCAGAAGAAGGAGCGAACGCTGTCCCAGAACGACGCTTCGTTCTCCGGATGCTCGTGCGGCACCATCTTGTTCGTCAAGGCATTCACGAAGGTGACGAGGTTCACGGTCTTGAAGTTCAGGCCATGGAAGTTGCCGCGCAGCATTCCGTCCTGATCGATCACGTGGGTCACGACCCCGTGCAACTGCATCCCGTCTTCGGTCGGCTTGAACTTGTGGCCGAAGGCTTCGGCCAGCTTGCGCGTGGTATCCTCAGGTGCTTGTGGCCCGCTCGTCAGGAACTGCCAGTTCACGGGATCAAGCCCCCGGTCGCCGGCATAACCGCGCATGACCTCGGGCGTGTCTCGTGTCGGGTCCGTGGTGATGGTGATAAAGGCCACCCGCTCTTTCATGGGCGTGCTGTTCACCATGGCTTGCGCCTTGCCGATCTCCTCGGCGTGAACCGGGCACACGTCCGTGCATGAGACGAACACGAAGTTCAGCACCACGACCTTGCCGCGCAAGTCCTCCAGGCGCACAGGCTTGCCCTCAGCATCCTGGAGCGTGAACGAAGGCGCAGGCTCGTTCTTCTGCTCGAAGTGCTGCTCGGTCTCGCCAAGCTCCGCCTGAAGCTCCTCAAGCGAATGCGCGAGAGCTGGAAGCGGCAGGGCGGCCAGGCTCAGGGCCGAGGCGAGGAACGCGGCTCGCAAGACGTGGGGCATTGCGCTCGGCCTCCGATGACGGATTAAGCGGATATCGAGGCCTCCGACCCGTAGCGTCATACGTCGTGCCCCGCGCGAAGTAGTCGCATGGCGTTGGCCGTCACCAGCACGGTCGCACCCGTGTCAGCGAGGATTGCAGGCCAGAGGCCGGTTACGCCGAGCACGGTGGTGACGAGGAACACGGCCTTGAGGCCGAGTGCGATGACGATGTTCTGCCGGATGTTGGCCATGGCGGCCTTGGACAGGCGGACCATGCGTGCCACGTCGAGCACGCGGCCGTGCAGCACGGCGGCATCGGCAGTCTCAAGCGCCACGTCCGTGCCTCCGCCCATAGCGATGCCCACGTTTGCTGCAGCGAGCGCCGGGGCGTCATTGATGCCGTCACCCACCTTGGCCACCACATGCCCTTGCGCCTGGAGATCGCGCACGATCCGCTGCTTGTCCTCGGGCAGGAGTTGCGCGCGAGGCTCGATGCCGAGGCTTTCGGCAATGGCCTGTGCCGTGCGGCTGTTGTCGCCGGTCAGCATGATCGGGGTGACGCCCGCTGCCTTGAGCGCCTGAATCCCGGTCTTTGCGTCAGCGCGGGGCTCATCTCGCATGGCGATCAGCCCTGCCACCGTGTTGCCAGCCACGAGCACCGAAACCGTCTTTCCCGCGCCGTTCAGCGCCTCGATGCAGAACTTCTGCTCGGGCCTCAGCGGCGCAAGCTCATCTGCCGCTTGAGGCGAGGCCAGGAACAGGCTCTCTCCTGCAAACCGGCCGCTCACGCCCCTGCCAGCCACAGTCTTCAGGTCCGATGCCGGTGGGATCGGCACCCCTTCGGCTTTAGCTTTCTCCAGTATGGCGAGGGCGAGAGGATGGTTCGAGCCGCTTTCGAGAGCCGCCGCCATGGACAGCACCTGCCGCTCGCTGCGGCTGAACGCCACCACGTCCGTGACCACCGGCCTGCCTTCGGTCAGCGTGCCCGTCTTGTCGAAGGCGGCTGCCGTGATCTTGCCCATCGTTTCCAGGACGACGCCGCCCTTCATAAGGAGCCCACGCCGTGCCCCGGCCGAAAGGGCGGCTGCAATGGCTGCGGGGGTCGAGATCACAAGCGCGCAGGGACAGCCGATCAGGAGGATGGCCAAGCCCTTGTAGACCCACTCGCTCCAGCTTGCGCCAGCGAGCAAGGGCGGCAGGACGGCGACGAGCGCGCCCACGGCGAGGACGGCAGGCGTGTAGTAGCGCGAGAAGCGGTCGATGAAGCGCTCGGTCGGCGCTTTGCTCTCTTGAGCCTCCTCCACGAGCCGGACCACGCGGGCGACGGTGTTGTCCTGGGCGGCAGCTGTCACGCGGACCCGCAACACGGCATCGGTGTTGATGGTGCCGGCGAAGACCGCAGCACCTGGCCCCTTCCGCACAGGCGTGCTCTCGCCCGTGACGGGGGCCTCAGCGATGGCGCTGTCGCCATCGATGATCGCACCATCGGCCGGAATGCGGTCGCCTGGGCGCACGACGATGATGGAGCCGACCTTCAGGCTCTCGGCCGGCACCTCTTGCGTGCCGCCTTCGCGCTCCAGCAACGCCGTTTTGGGCACAAGGCCCGTGAGTGCCCGGATGCTGGCCCGCGCCCGTCCGGCGGCAACCCCCTCCAGAAGCTCGCCCACGAGGAAGAGGAGCACCACAATCGCGGCTTCCTCTGTCTCGCCGATGAGGATCGCGCCCACGGCCGCAATGGTCATCAGCGTCTCGATGGAGAATGGGGTGCCGACAAGCGCAGCCGAGATCGCGCGCCAGGCAATCGGCACCAAGCCGACGGCAAGGGCGAGCAGGAAGGTCCAGTGCGCCACTTCGGGCAGCAGGACGCCGATGCCATAGGCCACAGCCAGGGCCCCACCACAGGCGGCGGTCAGCAGGGCCTTGGGGCTCTGCCACCATGGCCCACCCTCTGCGCCGCCGTCATGCGCGTGAGAGTGCAAGCCATGAGCCTGGTCGTTGCTCGCCGAGCTCTGCCCCCCTTCTGCCGGCAAGAGGCCGTAGCCCAGGCCCCTGAGTTGCGACCGCATGGCCTGAAGAAGCGTCGGGTCTTCACGGTGCTGAACCGTCATCTTGCCCGTAGAAGCGGAGACCGACACGTCCTCCACGCTGGCCAAGCGGCGCACGGCGGCGTCCACCTTGGCCGCGCACGCGGCACAGTCCAAGCCTGACACGCTGAAGCGGCTCTTGATGATGGTGTCAGATATGGTCACAGCCACCACCTCCGCACGCGGGCGGCATAGCCCCGATATTCGTCGCCGAACTTGGCTTCGAGATAACGCTCCTCCCGCCGGATCACGCCGAAGTGGATCACAGCCAGCGCGAAGGGCAGCAAAAGCAGGGCCATCAGGCTGTGGGCCAGGAGCGCCACCCCGGCATAGGCGAGCGCCATGCCGACATACATCGGGTTGCGTGTGATGCCGTAGATGCCGGTGCTGACGATGGCTGTGGTCGGCTGCCAAGGCTCCGGGCACGTTTGGGCGCGCCGGAACAAGCCCAAAGCAAGGGCCAGGAACACGGTGCCTGCGACAAGCAGGCCGAAACCGGCCACCTGCCGCAGTGCTGAGCTGAGGCCGATCCCCCAGCCGACATAGCTGCCCGCCACGGCACCGGCGGCCAGGAACGCGGCGAAAATCAGCGGTGGTGGCGCGATCACATGCGCATGGTCGCGAGATGCTGAAAGGGACGAGTGGGCCATGAGAGCACCTTCCATGTCGGTCCCCAGCCCTCTACATCCTCCAGCGGCTAGAGGATCAAGAGGAAAAGATGCGACAGGCTGTCCCGATCGGCACGGCAGCAAAGAAGAGCGGCGTGAAGGTGCCCACCATCCGCTTCTACGAGCAGATCGGCCTGTTGTGTCAACGGCGGAGCAATTCCGGGCCATTGCGGCGGAGTAAAAGTGGGCCAGGTCTGGCTGGGGTGGCTGCATGACAAAGGGCCCGATCGGGCCCTTTGTCATGTTAGCGGGTGAGTGTTGCAGATCAGCGGCTGCTGACC
>DASYHP010000005.1:0-83937 GCA_035998495.1 Mesorhizobium sp. | reverse complement strand
CGCATCGAGGCGGCCTTCTGCCGGCTCAAGGACTTCAGGCGCATCGCAACCCGCTACGACAAGCTCGCCCGGAACTTCCTCTCAGCCGTCATCCTCGCAACCCTCGTGGCGTTCTGGGTGTGATTGAGTCTCAGCCGTAGGCTTATGCGGTTGTCGATGACTTCGTGCTCTGGGAGACAGCCCGGTGACCTGGATGGGGGTTGAACGGGCAAGGCGTCTTGTTGAGCGCACCGGCTACTCCTGGTGGGACTGCCTCCTGCTCGCTTCCGCCATCGAGCTCGGTTGCACTCATTTCCTGTCGGAAGACCTGCAGGATGGCCGCAGCCTCCAAGGGTTGACGATCCTCTCCCCTTTCGCCCATAGCCCGCGGGAAATCCTCGCTTAGGAACCACCATGGGCTTCAAATGCGGCATCGTGGGCCTGCCGAATGTCGGCAAGTCCACGCTCTTCAACGCGCTCACGCGCACCGCGGCGGCGCAGGCCGCCAACTACCCGTTCTGCACCATCGAGCCGAACACGGGCGAGGTCGCCGTTCCCGACCCGCGGCTGGAGAAGATCGCGAGCATCGCCAAATCCAAGGAGATCGTGCCGACCCGCATCTCCTTTGTGGACATCGCGGGTCTGGTGCGCGGGGCAAGCAAGGGCGAGGGCTTGGGCAATCAGTTCCTTGCCAATATCCGCGAGGTGGACGCGACCGTGCATGTGCTGCGCTGCTTCGAGGACGATGACATCACCCATGTCGAGGGGCGCATCGATCCGGTGGCCGACGCCGAAACCGTCGAGACCGAGCTGATGCTGGCCGATCTCGAAAGCCTGGAGCGCCGCGCCGCCCAGACGCGCAAGCGCGCGGCAGGGAAGGACAAGGAATCGATGGCCGTGCTGCCCGTGATGGAGCGCGCGATCGCGCTCTTAGGCGAAGGCCGGCCGGCGCGCGTGATGCTGAAGAACATCGATCCGGAGGAGCACCGAATCCTCAAGGGGCTCAACCTGCTGACGTCCAAGCCGGTTCTGTATGTCTGCAACGTTGCAGAAGGCGATGCGGCGGCTGGCAACGCCCACAGCCGAGCCGTGGCGAAAATGGCGGAGGGCCAGGGCGCGCGCACCGTGGTGATCTCGGCCGCCATCGAGGCGGAGGTGGCGCAACTGCCCGATGCCGACGCCAAGGAATTCCTGGCCGATCTGGGGCTGGAGGAGCCCGGCCTCGACCGGCTGATCCGCGAGGGCTATGCGCTTCTCGATCTCATCACCTTCTTCACGGCAGGGCCGAAGGAGTCCCGCGCCTGGACGGTGCGCAAGGGGGCGAAGGCGCCGGAAGCCGCGGGCGTCATCCACACGGATTTCGAGCGCGGCTTCATCCGCGCGCAGACCATCGCCTATGAGGACTTCGTGGCGCTCGGCGGCGAGGTGGCCGCGCGCGACGCCGGCAAGGCGCGCGACGAGGGCAAGGATTACGTCGTGCAGGACGGCGACGTGCTGCTCTTCAAGTTCAATGTGTGATGCACGCGCATGACTGACGCTCCGGCCCTGAAACGCTACGCCTTTGAGGACTTTCTGCCAGGCGTCAGCTTCGCGCTGGGTCCCAAGCTCGTGACGGCCGAGGAGATCGTCGCCTTCGCGCGCGAGTTCGACCCGCAGCCCTTCCATTTGGACGAGGCGGCGGGGCGCGAAAGCATCCTGGGCGGGCTCGCCGCCTCGGGCTGGCATGTCTGCGCCATGTTCATGCGCATGATGTGCGACAGCTACCTGCTGGACGCCACATCGCAAGGCGCGCCCGGAATCGAGGAGGCCCGCTGGAAGCGCCCGGTGCTGGCCGGCGACACGCTTTCGGGCAAGAGCACCGTGCAGTCCGCGCGGGCCTCGAACTCGCGACCCGAGATCGGCATCGTGTCGTTTCGGCACGAGCTGTTCAACCAGCGCGGCGAAAGCGTGTTCGAGCTGGAGAACGCGGCCATGTTCCGGCGG
Organism: Mesorhizobium sp.; assembly: GCA_035998495.1. GTDB lineage: Bacteria > Pseudomonadota > Alphaproteobacteria > Rhizobiales > Rhizobiaceae > Mesorhizobium_B. The sequence goes on along the minus strand of DASYHP010000005.1, from coordinate 81,975 downwards.
CGGCTCGTGCTGGTGGAGGCGAAGCCGTGACGCTCGACGCCTTCCTTCGTCTGGGCGAGACGGTGACGCTTGGCACTCATCCCTTCGAGGCTGACGAGATCAAGGCTTTTGCGCGCCTTTACGACCCTCAGCCTTTCCATGTGGACGAAGCACAGGCCGCGCAGAGCCTATTTGGAAAGCTCTGCGCGTCGGGCTGGCATACGGCGGCCATGTGGATGAAGCTGAATGTGAGCGACTTGGAGCGTCATGCGGATCGGCCCTGGGAGGGTGCGGGCCCGCGACCCGAATGGGGGCCCTCGCCCGGCTTCCAAAAACTGCGCTGGCCGAAGCCCGTCTATGCCGGCGAGAGCGTGACCTTCACCCGCACCGCGCTCAATCACCGCCGCACGGCCACGCGCCCCGGCTGGCGGATGCTCCAGCTCCGATGCGGCGCCACGGACTCTTCGGGCGACACGGTGCTCGACTTCGAGAGCGCGGTGATGGTCAAGGCGGCCTGATCTCATTCGGCAGCAAGCAGCACGTTTCCGCACTGCCGAGAATCCATTCCGTGATGCTGCGGCCCGACCGAGAATGAGCAGAGCCCAGGAGCGCCGCTTGGCGCCGAGCCGACAGGCTCCGCTCAGTGCCCCTCGAAGGCCACAAGCGTGCGCACGTCGATGCCGAGCGCTTCGAGCCTAGCGCGACCGCCCAGATCCGGCAGGTCCACCACGAAGCACGCCGCCACGATGTCCGCGCCCATCTGGCGTAAGAGCGAGGCGGCGGCGGTCGCGGTGCCGCCGGTGGCGATCAGGTCGTCCACGAGGATGACGTGCTCGCCCGCCCTCACCGCGTCGCGGTGCATCTCCATCTCGTCCAGGCCGTATTCCAGGCTGTAGGCGACGCGCACCGTCTCGTGCGGCAGCTTGCCCTTCTTGCGGATCGGCACGAAGCCGGCCGAAAGCTGGTGCGCGATCGCGCCGCCCAGGATGAAGCCGCGTGCCTCGATGCCTGCGATCTTGTCGATCTTGGCCCCGGCATAGGGGTGGACGAGCTCGTCCACCGCCCGGCGGAAGGCGCGCGCGTTGCCCAACAATGTGGTGATGTCGCGAAACAGGATGCCCGGCCTGGGGTAGTCGGGAATGGTGCGGATGGCGTCGGCCAGCGCATTGTCGAGGGCAGGCTTCACGTTCGCTCCATGTTCCCGGAGGTTTCAGGAGCCGATTCCACTTGCGTAGAATCGGCTCGCATTTTGCCCGGAAGGCGCCCTCGAGCGCCACGCGGGCTTGACCGGCTCTGCTTGAAGCGGAACCGCTCGAGGGCCGATCCTGCGACAGGCCGGCCCACATGGAATGGGCGCCTCAAGCGAGACGCCCAATAGCTGAATGCCGACGACTCCGTCAGTGCTCGACGGTGGCCCAAATGCGCCGCTTCACGAGCCAGACCAAAATCCCCAGGATCGCCAGAAAGATGATGGCCTGGAAGCCCAGCCGCTTGCGATCCTCCATGTGCGGCTCGGCCGCCCACATCAGGAAGGCTGTAACGTCGGCGGAATACTGCGCGACGGTTTGCGGCGCGTCGTCGTCATAGGTCACCTGCCCGTCCTGCAGCGGCGGCGGCATGGCGAGCGCGGGGCCGGCGATGAAATATGGGTTGTAGTAGGTCCCTTCGGGGATCTCCAAGCCGGGCGGCGGCGTCTCGCCATAGCCCGTCAGAAGGCCGTAGAGATAGTCGGGCCCGTTTTCGGCATATTGCGTGACGAGATCGAAGACAAAGGTGGGAAAGCCCCGCTCCACGCCGCGCGCCTTGGCGATCAGGGAGAGGTCGGGTGGGGCGGCGCCGTTGTTGGCGGCGGCGGCGGCCTCCACGTTCGGATAGGGCGAGGGGAAGTAGTCCGAGGGGATCGCCGGGCGCTCGAACATCTCGCCGTCGGCGTTGGGGCCCTCCTGCACGGTGTACTCGGCGGCGAGCGCCCTCACCTGCCCTTCAGAATAGCCGAGCGCCTCTTCCAGCGTGCGGAACGCCACATATTCGAGCCCGTGACAGGCCGCGCAGACCTCGCGATAGACCTTCAGCCCGCGCTGCAACTGGCCCTTGTCGAAGGTGCCGAACGGCCCGCCGAAGCTCCACATGATCGAAGGCGGCTTCTTGATGGGGTAATGCACGGGCTCGCCTTCGGCATGGGCCGCCTCGCTTTGCGCGCCGAGTTCCTCCTCCTGCGCCCAGGCCGCGCCCCCATGCAGCACGAGCCCGAGAGCCGCCACGCCTGCCAGAATTTTTCTCATCCGCATTTCCTTACCCACCCCAGGGCCGGGTCGCGCGTCCGCGCGGCCTTGGCCGAGCCGTACTGAGTTTTCCGATCAGCCCTTGGACTCGGGCGAGGCCGCCGCGCCGACGGGCACGGCGCTTCCGCCATGGCCCCGGCCCCGGTTCTGCTCGAGCACGGCCTCCGTGATCGAGTTCGGCAAGGGCTTGGGCGTTTCGAAGAGCCCCAGCAGCGGCATCACGACTAGGAAGAACGCGAAATAGTAGAGCGTCGAAAGCTGGGACATGATGACATAGGCGCCTTCCGCCGGCCGCGAGCCGAGCCAGCCCAAGAAGAGCGAATTGGCCACGAACAGCCAGAAGAACAGCTTGTACCAGGGCCGGTAAACGGCCGAGCGCACCCGCGACGTGTCGAGCCAGGGCACGAAGAACAGCACCACGATGGCGCCGAACATCGCAAGCACGCCGCCGAGCTTGGAGTCGATCGGGCCGATGTTGAAGGTGATGGCGCGCAGGATCGCGTAGAAGGGCAGGAAATACCATTCCGGCACGATGTGGGCGGGCGTCTTCAGCGGGTTTGCCGGGATATAGTTGTCGGGATGGCCGAGATAGTTCGGCATGTAGAAGAGGAAGGTCGCGAAGAACAGCGCGAACAGCACCACCGTCAGCGCATCCTTCGACGTGGCGTAGGGCGTGAACGCCACGGTGTCGGTCTTCGACTTGATCTCGATGCCCGTGGGATTGGTCTGGCCCGTCACATGCAGCGCCCAGACATGCAGCACCACGACGCCCGCGATCATGAAGGGCAAGAGGTAATGCAGCGAGAAGAAGCGGTTCAGCGTGGGGGCGTCCACGGAAAAGCCGCCGAGCAGCAGCGTCTGGAACCACTCGCCGACCAGCGGGATCGCCGAGAAGAAGCCGGTGATCACGGTGGCGCCCCAGAAGCTCATCTGCCCCCAGGGCAGCACATAGCCCATGAAGGCGGCGGCCATCATCAGCAGGTAGATGATGACGCCCAGGATCCAGAGCAGCTCGCGCGGCGCCTTGTAGGAGCCATAGTAGAGGCCGCGGCCGATATGCAGATAAACGGCGATGAAGAACATCGACGCGCCGTTGGCGTGCAGGTAGCGCAGCAGCCAGCCTGAGTTCACGTCCCGCATGATCTTCTCGACCGACTGGAACGCATAGCGCGGGTCGGCCACGTAGTGCATGGCCAACACCACGCCGGTGATGATCTGCATCACCAGCATGACGATCAGAACCGCGCCGAAAGTGTAGGCGTAGTTCAGATTCCGCGGCACGGGAAAGGAGATGAACGAGTCGTGGACCAGCCGCGGCAGCGGCATGCGCGCATCGACCCAGCGGCCGAGGCCGGTCTTGGGCGTATAGGTGGAATGGCCTCCGCTCATGGTCGTCTCGCTCCTGAAGGTCAGCCGATGCGGATGGTGGTGTCGGAGGTGAAGGAGAAAACCGGGATCAGCAGGTTCTCCGGCGCGGGTCCGACGCGGATGCGGCCGGCGGTGTCGTAATGCGAGCCGTGGCAGGGGCAGAACCAGCCGCCGAAGTCGCCGGCCTGGCCAAGCGGCACGCAGCCCAGATGCGTGCAGACGCCGATCATGATGATCCAGTTCTCCCGGCCCTCTCCGGCCGAGCGCGCCTCGTTGGTGGCAGGGGCCTCGCCTGGGATATTGGCGTTGCGGGCGACGGGGTCCTTGAGTTCCTCGAGGGGAACGCCGGCGGCGGCCTCGACCTCCTCCGGCGTGCGGTTGCGGATGAAGATCGGCTTGCCGCGCCACTTGGCGGTCAGCGCCATGCCGGGCTCAAGGGAGGACACGTCCACCTCGATGCTGGCCATTGCGAGCGCCGCGGCGTCCGGCCTGAACTGGTCGATGAAGGGCCATGCGAGGGCCGCGGCGCCCACGGCGCCCACGGCGCCCGTCGCGATGTAGAGGAAGTCGCGCCGGGTCGGCTCGTCAGGCGTCGAGACGTGGTGGCCGTGACCTGCGGCGAGGCCGGGGCCGGGAACGGAGTCCTGTGCGCTCACGCGATCATTCCTGTGCTTTGTGGGCTGCCGGCGCGCGCACGCCGTCCGGGCGGAGGCCGGCAAACATTCGACGGCGTTCTAGGCGCGGGGTTTGGCCTTGTCCATATGGCGTCAAGCCGAACGGCAATCTGTCGCGGCAGCGTTGCCGGCCTGCGCGGCGGCGATTTCAACGCGCCCCGAGCCGCGCCAAAACCGCATTGGGGATGCCGTATTCGCGGATCACGTCGGCGTGGCGGCGCAGTCCGCAAAGCTCGCGCTGGATGAAATACCAGTAGACGGCATCGGCGGCGTCCGCGAGCAGGTCGGGCCGCATGGGGTCGCTCGCCTCCGCGGCCGCCAGTCGAGCCAGTGTTTCCTCCACGCGCCGGCCGGCGCGGCCGAGCGAGGAGGCCATCTCGCCGGCGACTTCGTGTTCCAGAAGATCGAGCGCCGTTTCCGGCGTGACCCGGCCCAGGGCGGGCGGACGCAGTGACATGACGACGAATTCCTACTCTGCGGCCAAGCGGGTCGCGAGAAACCCGCCGGACTGGCGCTTCCACAAGCCCGCGTAAAGGCCGCCGCGGCGGATGAGCTCCTCATGGGTGCCCTCTTCCACGATGCGGCCCCCGTCGAGCACGACCAGGCGGTCCAGCGCCGCGATGGTCGACAGACGGTGGGCAACCGCCAGAACCGTCTTGCCTTCCATGAGGCGGAACAGGTTGTCCTGGATCGCCGCCTCCACTTCCGAGTCGAGCGCGGATGTCGCCTCGTCGAGGATGAGGATCGGCGCATCCTTGAGCATCATGCGGGCGATGGCGATTCGCTGGCGCTGGCCGCCCGAAAGCTTGATGCCGCGCTCGCCCACATGAGCGTCGTAGCCTTTCCGCCCCTGCGGGTCGGCCACGCCCATGATGAAGTCGTGGGCGGCGGCGCGCCTGGCCGCGTCCTCGACCTCGGCCATGCTCGCGCCGGGCCGGCCATAAGCGATATTGTCCCGGATCGAGCGGTGCATCAGCATCGCTTCCTGGCTGACCACGCCGAACTGCTGGCGAAGCGAGGCCTGCGTCAGGGTGCGGATGTCGCGCCCGTCAATGAGGATGCGCCCGCCCTCCACGTCGAAGAGTCGGAGCATCAGGTTGACGACCGTGGTCTTGCCCGCGCCAGACGGACCGACAAGCGCTACGCGCTCGCCCGCGCGGATGTGCAGGTTGAGGTTCTCGATGATCCCCTCGCCCTTCCCGTAGTGGAAGGACACGTTCTCGAAGCGGATGTCGCCCTTCACACGCGGGACCGCCGCCGCCTCGGGCTTGTCCCGAATCGCGGGCTCCACCGAGATCGTCCGAACCGCGTCCTGGATGGTGCCGTAGTTGCGGATCAGGCCGTTGATGTTGAACATCATCCAGCTCGACATCTGGTTGAGGCGGAACACCAGGCCCAGGGCCGCCGCGATCGCGCCCGACGAGATGCCGCCTTCGACCCATTGCTGCACGGCGACCGCGGCCACGCCACCCATCATGAGGCCGTTCAGCGCGGCCACCGCCGAACGCACGGTGGTCACCGAACGGCTCAGGCGCCAAAGGGCGTTCAAGAAGTTCTGGAGGCCCTCGCGCACATAGGTGTGCTCGCGCCGCCCGCTGTCGAACAGCTTCACGGCCAGGATGTTGGTGAAGCTATCGACAAGCCGGCCGTTGAAGATCGAGCGCTGGTCGGCGGTTTCGCGGCTCGCCCGGCGCATCTTGGGCAGGAGAAAGCGCACGATCGCCATGTAGCCCGCGAACCACAACCCGATCACCACGCCCATCAGCGGATCGAGCGACACCAGGATCGAGAAGGTGAGAAAGACGAAGGTCAGGAACGACCACATCGTCTGCAGGATGCTGGTGATGAAGTCGCCCACCGCCTCGCCGGCCTGCGTCACCTTGGTGGCGATGCGGCCGGCGAAGTCGTTCTGGTAGAAGGCATAGGGCTGCTCGATGACGCGGCGAAAGCTCTGCCAGCGCACCATGTTGTAGAAGCCAGGCGTGATCACCTGCTGCTCAATGGCGGCCGAAGCCACCATGATGAGCGTGCGCACCACGACGAGCAGGAAGAGGAGCCCGAGGAGTTCCGCCCAGTGATCGGCATAAAGCCGTTCGGGCGAGGAGCCGTCGAGCAGGTCGATGAGCCAGCCCACGGCCCAATAGAGGGCGGCGTCCACCGCGCCCGCGAGGCCGCCGATGACGAGCAGCACGAGGAACAGCCCCTTGCTCTGGGCGGCGAAGAACAGGATGAACTGCCACGCGGATTGCGGCAGGACCTCGCGCGGCGTGTCGTGGAAAGGGTCGATCGCGGTCTCAAGCCGCCGCCAGAAGCGCTCGCGCCAGGACGGGCGCGCCTCGTCGGAGCTCAGGACAGGCTCAATGATGTCCGGCCCCTGGCCGGCCTCGACCGTCATTCGGCCGCCCTCACCGGCTGCAGCGCCGCCGTCTCGACCGCCGGCGCATCAAGATGGAGGAAGCCGCCGGACTGGCGCCGCCATAGGTTGGCGTAAAGGCCGCCGCGGGCGACCAGCTCCTCATGTGTGCCTTCTTCGACGATGCGGCCTTTGTCCATCACCACGAGGCGGTCCATGGCGGCGATGGTGGAAAGCCGGTGGGCGATGGCGATGACGGTCTTTCCCTCCATCAAGCGGTAAAGATTCTCCTGGATGGCGGCCTCCACTTCCGAATCCAGCGCCGAGGTCGCTTCGTCCAGAATCAGGATCGGCGCGTCTTTCAGCATCACGCGGGCGATGGCGATACGCTGGCGCTGCCCGCCCGAGAGCTTGACGCCGCGCTCCCCAACATGGGCGTCGAAGCCGCGCCGTCCAGAAAGGTCGCCGAGGCTCCCGATGAATTGAAGAGCCTCCGCGCGCGCCGCGGCGTCGCGGACCATGGCTTCGGTCGCGTCCGGACGACCGTATAGGATGTTCTCGGCGACCGAGCGGTGCAGAAGCGAGGTGTCCTGGGTGACGACGCCGATCTGCCCGCGCAGCGAGTCCTGGTTCACGAGGGCGATGTCCTGCCCGTCCACGAGGATGCGGCCCTGCTCCACGTCGTAGAAGCGCAGGAGCAGGTTGACCAGGGTCGATTTGCCCGCGCCCGAGCGGCCGACCAGGCCCACTTTCTCGCCCGGCCGCACGACGAGATTGAGATTGTCGATGACGCCCTTGCCCTTGCCGTAATGGAAGCCGACATTCTCGAAGCGGATTTCGCCTGACGTCACGCGGATGGGCTTGGCATTCGGCGCGTCCTCCACGAGCCGCGGCATGGAGATGGAACTGATGCCGTCCTGCACCGTGCCGACGCTCTCGAACAGTCCCGTCATCTCCCACATGATCCACTGCGACATGCCCCAAAGCCGGAGCACGAGGCCGATGGCGACGGCCACCGAGCCCACCGTCACCGCCTCGCCGAGCCAGAGCGCGATCGCAAGCCCGCCGACGCTGAGGAGCAGCAGCGAGTTGAGCACGTAAAGCGTGGCATAAAGCCAAGTGACGAGACGCATGGACACATGCACCGTGCCCAGGAAGCTCGCCATGCCCTCCCTGGCGTAGCCTGCCTCGCGCCGGGCGTGGCTGAACAGCTTCACCGTCTGGATGTTGGCATAGCTGTCCACCACGCGGCCCGTCATGGTGGAGCGCGCATCCGCCTGCCGCTCGGACGCCGCGCCCAGCCGCGGGACGAAGTAGCAGAGCAGCAGCATGTAGCCGACTGCCCAAACGGCCAGGGGCGCCGCTAGGCGCCAGTCGGCCGAGCCGACGATCACCAGGACGCCGAGGAAGTAGACCACCACATAGTTCACCACGTCGATCAGCTTGATGACGCATTCGCGCACGGCGAGCGCCGTCTGCATGAGCTTGGTCGCGATCCGGCCCGCGAACTCGTCCTGATAAAAGGCCATGCTCTGCTTGAGCAGATAGCGGTGCACCTGCCAGCGGATCCGCATGGGATAATTGCCGAGCAGGGCCTGCTGGTTGAGGAGCGAGTAAAGGGTCACCAGGACCGGCAGCACGAACAGCACGGCCGCCATGCCTGCGAGCTTCCATCCCTCACTTGCGAGGAAGGTGTCGCGGTTCTGCTCGGACAGCCAATCGACGATATTGCCCAGGAAGGCGAACAGCGTCACTTCTGTGATGGCGATCAGCGCCATCAGCGCGGCGAGCGCGGCGACGAGCGGCCACGCGCCTTTGGTGTAGTGCAGGCAGAAGGCGATCAGCGTCTTCGGCGGCTCGACCGGCTCTTCGGGCGGGAAGGGATCGAGAAGGTTCTCGAATTTGGCGAAGAGCGACATGCAGCCTCGGAATTCTTGGGCAGTTCGGGCCGCCGACGGTGAGGGGAGCGGGACTGCGGATGCGCGTTCAGGGAAGCGCAAACCGCAGATAAGGTTCGGGAGCCCGAAGGGGAAGGGTTCACCGCTTCGGCCCTTGGTGCCAACCTAGGCGGCTTATGCTTTGAGCCCCATGTGACACCCGAGCATGAGCGAGCCTTTGCCTTCAGCGGCCCTCCCCCGCATCGCGCTGTTCCAGCCCGACATCGCCGGCAACACCGGCGCGATCCTGCGGCTCGGGGCCTGCCTCGGCATCGCCGTGGACGTGATCGGCCCGGCTGGCTTCGATTTTTCCGACCGGGCGCTCCGCCGCGCCGGCATGGATTATCTCGAACTGGCGAGCCTCAGGCGCCACGACGATTGGGAGGCGTTCGAAGCGTGGCGGAGAAGCGAAGGCCGGCGTCTGCTGCTCTTCAGCACCAAAGGCGACCGGCCTTTCACCGACTGGCGCTATAAACCTTCCGACATTCTTCTGTTCGGCCGCGAATCGGCCGGCGCGCCTCTTCACGTTCACGAAGCCGCCGACGCGCGGCTCCTCATCCCGATGCCGGGCGGCGGGCGCAGCCTGAACTTGGCCATGTCGGCGGCGGTTGCCGCGACCGAGGCGGTGTGTCAGACCGGCGGTTTCAGTCGGCCGCCGGCAGGCGTCGGATCGTGAACTCGATCACGTCGCCGGGGCGCTCGACCCAGCTCTCCACTTCCGTCCAATAAGCCTGCTTGGGCCAGCGGCTGAACCATTCCCGCGCCTTCTCGCGCGCGTGGGTGCGGGGAAGCACGAAGGTCTCGCGCAGGAAACCGTCGCGCGGCCGGTCGGTGGTCGCGGTGCGGGCGCGCACCAGCTTTTGCTTAAGCCCGTCGAGCGCGGGCCGGCGAGGCGAACGCACAAGAACTCCTTGACCCTTCATGGGCGGAAGTTAGTGACGAAGAAGGCGAAAATCGAGTCTTTCGGCAGGCTTGGACGTTCAACCGAAACGCAAATGAGGCCTTACGTGGAACGCCCAGACATCCCCGCCGGCCTGCCCGCCGACATCGAGGAGCGCAAGGCCGAGGCGCGCGCCTGGTTCGAGTCCCTGCGCGACCGCATCTGCTTGAACTTCGAGGCGCTCGAGGATGAGCTCGACGGCGCCCCCGAGGCGCCCGGCCGCTTCCGCCGCGCGCCATGGCGTCGTGACGAGGGCCGCGGCGGCGGCGGGATGATGTCGCTGATGACGGAAGGCCGGCTCTTCGAGAAGGTCGGCGTCCACACCTCGACCGTCCATGGGGAGTTCTCGCCGGAGTTCGCCAGGAACATGCCGGGTGCTGAAGACGATCCGCGCTTCTGGGCGAGCGGCATTTCGCTGATCGCCCACCCCCGCAACCCACATGTGCCCACCGTCCACATGAACACGCGCATGGTGGCGACCACGCGCTGGTGGTTCGGCGGCGGCGCGGATCTGACGCCCGTGCTCGACCGCCGCCGCACGGCCGAGGACAGCGACGCGCAAAGCTTCCATAGGGCGATGCGCTTCACCTGCGAGAAGCACGCCGCCGTGGCCGACTACGAGCGCCTGAAAGCCTGGTGCGACGAGTATTTTTTTCTGCCCCACCGCGACGAGCCGCGCGGGGTGGGCGGCATCTTCTTCGACTGGCAGCATTCGGACGAGGACAGGGGTGGCTGGAACGCCGATTTCGGCTTCGTGCGGGATGTCGGCCGCGCCTTCATCGTGGCCTACGAGCACATCGTGCGCCGCAATTTTCGCCAGAGCTGGACGGAGGCCGAGCGCAACGAGCAGCTCGCGCGCCGCGGCCGTTACGTGGAGTTCAATCTCCTTTACGACCGCGGCACGATCTTCGGACTGAAGACCGGCGGCCATGTGCCCGCGATCCTGTCGAGCCTGCCCCCGCTCGCCCGCTGGCCGTGATTTCGAGCTGCGCGCAAGGCTTTCCTTAACCCTCGCCGCAGGGACTTGCCGCCTCGGCAACCAAGCGGAAACACCTGCCGCGCCACTCTCGCTGGAAGGAGGACCTGCGCCTTGGGCGCGCGGGCCAGCGAGGCACGATCATGTTCAAGAAGCTTCTGAAGGATCGCTCGGGCGCCTACGCCATCATGATGGCGGTCATCTCGGTGCCGCTTCTGCTCGGGGTCGGCTTGGCCGTGGACTATGCGCGGCTGAGCCAAGCCAGCAGCCACCTCCAAGAACTGGCCGACGGCGCGTCGCTCACCCTCGCCGCTTCGCGCGAAACGGACAAAGGCAAGCTGAGGGGCATGGCCGAAAGCTTCGTCAAGGCGAATGCGGCGGCGAAAACCTTCGAAACGGTGGCGGTGGAAACGCTGGACCTCGCGAAAAAGGATGAAGTGGGCGTGACGTTGAAGGGCCGCGTCCCCATGACCTTCATGAGCCTGGCCAATATCAAGAGCATGGACGTGAGCAGCTTCGCCAGGGCCGTGCGGGGCATGTCGGGCGCGGTCGAGGTCGCGCTCGTCCTCGACAACACGGATTCCATGAACAAGGACAACAAGATCGGCACGCTGAAGAAGGCCTCGACAAGCCTAGTGGGTGAGCTCTTCAAGAACAAGGAGGCCCAGATTCGCGTGGCGCTGGTGCCCTATGCCGAGCAGATCAATGTCGGCACCAAGCACCGAAAGGCCGCTTGGCTGTCGGCGCCTGACGATTACGTCAAGACTATCACCAACACCGTCGCCGCCGTTCCGGCCAAGGACGGCTATTGGCACCAGCCGACCAAGAATGGCGCCTGCCAGGAGTGGAAGACCATCCCGGCCAGGGATGTGGAACAGGATGGGGTATGGGTCACGATCCCTGAATCCAAGACATGCGTGAAACACGAGCAGATCCCCAACGGACCCCAGGTCTGGGTTCCGCCGCAGCCGTCGCAACCCGCCAGAACGACCACGTCCAAAGTGGAGCACAAGTGGAAGGGATGCGTCGGCATGCGCGTGGACACCGCTCAGCCGAGGCTGGTGCTGAACGACCAGGAGCCGGCCATCAAATATCCGGGCCTTATGACCTTTCACGACAGGCCGCAGCGTTGCCTGACCGAGATCGTGCCGCTGACGGCCGACAAAGCCAAGGTTGAGGCGGCAGTCGCCGGCATGATCACGTCGCGCTCCGGCTACATCCCCGAAACCTATATCCCGAACGGGTTGATGTGGGGCATCAATGTGCTTTCGCCGTCCGAGCCGTTCACGGAAGGTGCGGCCTATGACGCGAGCAACACCAAGCCGCGCAAGGTGATCGTGCTGATGACCGACGGCTTGAACACGCGCCGTCCCAACCTCACCGGCCTCCTGAACACCGATTTCCTCAAGGGCAAAGACGACGCCGACAACAAAGACAAAAAGAACGACAGCATGTTCATCGGCGGCTTCGCCAGCGCCAATGCCGAGCAGCGGCTGGCGGTGAACGATGACACCATCACGCTCTGCAATTACGCCAAGGCGCAGAAGATCGAGATCTTCACGGTGGCCTTCAAGGTGGATAGCGGGCCGGCCAAGGCCATGCTCGAGGCCTGCGCGACAAGCGCGGGGCACTACTATGACGCTGGCGACCCGGAGGCCCTGCTGACCGCGTTCGCCGACATCGCGCAGTCGCTGGTGAAGGTTCGCCTCGCCCAATAAGGCAGCCTGCCGGTTTGCGGACTCGCGATCCGTCACCCTCGCTCGCGCCAGATCGCGGGCTGGATGGGCAGGTCGCCAAGCTCGCGCTCGCTCATGCGGGCGAGCGCGGGTTGCGACAACGGGTCGGCGCGCCAGCGCCGGACATCCTCGCAGGCGACGCGCCTGGCCGGCGCGGGCCGACGGAGCATCGAGAGAAACTGAAGCATCGCCGCCTCCCCTGATCGCTTGACGAGCCTGTCTTGCGCCTGGCAGGAAAAGAAGCCAATCGAGATCGGCTCGACGGCGCTTCAGGAAATCTAAAGTGAGAAACCTCAACCGCGTCCACCTGAACGGCTTGCGCGCCGCCGAAAGCGTGGGCCGGCTCGGTTCGCTCGCGCGGGCGGCCGAGGAGATGGGCGTGACGCCCGGCGCGGTCAGCCAGCAACTCGTGCGCTTGGAGAGGCAGCTTGGCCGCGCGCTTTTTTCGCGCGAAACGCGCGGGCTTGCCCTCACCCCGTTCGGAGCAGCCTTCCTGGCGCGGCTGACGGCCGGCTTCCAGACGCTCGAGGACGCGCTCGCCTTAGCCTTTCGGCACGAGGAGAACGTGCTCACGATCTCGGTCGCGCCGGTGTTCGCCTCCAAGTGGCTCGTGCCGCGCCTCAACCGCTTCACGGCCGCTCATCCCGGCTTGAGCGTCCGGCTCGACGCGTCCGTCGAGCTGAAGAGCCCGGACGGGAGCGACATCGACCTGTGCATCCGGGTCGGCGACGGGCGATGGCCCGGCGTCGCCAAGGAGCTGCTTCTGCCCCAGGAAGTGTTTCCGGTCTGCGCGCCCGCCTTCGCCGAAAAGCTCAAGCAGCCCTCCGATCTGTTGGACCTGGCCGTCGTGGCCGACGCGAACTCCAACCTGTCCTGGGATCTCTGGCTCGCACCGCACGGCTTGAATGCCGCGGACCTCAAGATCGCCTATAGCTTCACCGACGCCTCGCTCGCGCTCGACGCGGCGGTGGCGGGCCTGGGCGTCCTGTTGGGCTGGCAGACGCTGGCTCATGACGCGATCCGGGCAGGACAGCTCACAGCACCCCTGCCCGGCCGGGCGAACACCGGCTTCGGCTACTGGTTGATTTCGTCGGCGCAACGCCGCGACACGGCCGCTGCCGCGAGCTTTAGGCGCTGGATCGTGCAGGAGCTCGGCGAAACCGCCCGCGCCTTTGCCTGAAAGGGCTCAGCCTTCGCCTGACGCGGCTCCCGCCTTCTCCAGCAGTTCTTCACGGCTGAGGCGAAAGCCCGAATCCACCCACTCGTTCTCCAAGCGGGCCAGAAGCTTGCCCAGCTCCGGCCCGGGCTTCAGTTCCAAGGCGACGAGGTCGGCGCCCGCCAGGGGAAAGCGCGGCGTTTTCCAGTCTTCGGCGAAGCGCAGGAGGTTAGCATTGGCGGTAAGCTGGTCGAGCGCGTCGGGATCGGCCTCGACACGGGCGCGGGCGACGGCGGCCGCGTGGCGCAGCCGGTCGCGCAGAGCGTTCGCATCGCCGCGGTAAAGCGCCCTGGCAAGCGCCGCTTCCCCAACGTCGGCCCTCGGCGCCTCCGCCATAGCCCACAGCGTCAGCCGCGCGCCTTCGGCTCTGGAGAACTTCAGCCGCCGCGCCAGGGCCTCCATGCGGGCGGGGTCCGGCGGCACGATGGCCTGAAGGCGCAACAGCGGGTCGGGCGTCCAGCCGAACGCCGCTTCCGCCGCGACTAGGCCGTGGATCGCGTCGATCCCCCACTTCTCGCTTTCGGGCAGCACGCGGGAAAGGACGCTCGCCTGCCGCATCCAAAGGAGCGCCCGCGAGGGGTCGGGCGCGGCCAGAAGCTTCTTGAGCTCTGTCCAAACCCGCTCGGCCGACAAGCCGTCCAGCCCCTCCTTGAGCCGCGCGCAGGCGCGAAGCCCGTCCGCGTCGGGCCGCCCGCGCCCGTACCAGGCGAAGAAGCGGAAGAAGCGCAGGATGCGCAGGTAGTCTTCCTTGATGCGCCGATCGGCGTCCCCGATGAAGCGGATGGTCCGGCTCTCGATGTCGGCGAGCCCGCCCACGAGGTCGATCACCGTGCCGTCCGCGTCGGCATAAAACGCATTGATCGTGAAATCCCGACGCTCGGCGTCGGCTAACCAATCGCGACCGAACCGCACTTTCGCGCGCCGTCCGTCGGTCTCGATGTCGGCGCGCAGCGTCGTCACCTCGTAGGGCTTTCCCCCGGCCACCACCGTCACCGTGCCGTGCTCAATGCCCGTCGGCACGGGCTTGAAGCCCGCCGCCTTGGCCCGCCGGATCGTTTCCTCCGGCAGCACGGTGGTCGCGATGTCCACGTCCGACACGGGCTCGCCCAGAAGCGCGTTGCGCACGGCGCCGCCGGCCACGCGCGCCTCCTCGCCGCCCTCCGAAAGCGTCTCCAGCAGTGTCCGCAGCTCGGGTCCGCCGAGCCACGGTGCGCGGCCAGCGACCGACACGCCGCTCACGCGTAAAGCCTCTCGTAGAGCGTGCGGATGATGCCTGCCGTCACGCCCCAGATGAAGCGCTCGCGCCACGGCATGGCGTAGAAGAAGCGTTCCCGGTCCTGCCACATCCGGCTTTGCCTCCCGTGATTGGCGGGGTCCATCAGGAAAGCGAGCGGCACCTCGAAGGCGGCCTCCACCTCGTGGGGGTTGAGCGTGAGTTCGAAGGACGGCCGCACGACGCCGAGCACGGGCGCGACGCGGTAGCCGCTACCCGTGAGATAGTCGGGCAGCCGCCCCACCACCTCGACCCGCCCCGGCTCCAGCCCCACCTCCTCGTAAGCCTCGCGCAGCGCCGCCTCTTCGGGCGAGGCGTCGCTTGCGTCGATGCGCCCGCCGGGAAAGGCGATCTGGCCGGAATGGCTGCGCAAGGATGAATGGCGCTGGGTGAGAAGCAGGGTGGCCGCGTCCGGCCGGTCCACGACCGGGACCAGCACGGCGGCGTCGCGCAGGGATGCGGGCGCGACATAACTATCGGCGTCCGCGTCGAAGCGGTGGTCGCCATAATAGGCGGTGGCGAACGGCCCCGTTTCGCGCGCCGCGCGGGCGCGAAAGTCCTCGGCCGAGAACGGCGCCGCTTGGATTTCAGGCATCAGAGACTGAGCCGCGCCAGTTCGGCCGCGGGCATGACGGGGAAGACGGCCCCGCGCGAGCGCACGGCGAACATGCGCCTGCCCTCCACCTCGATCTCTTCGCCGAGCGCCATCAGCTCATAGGTCACGGGCCGCGCGAGCAACGCCTCTAATCGACCGCGCACATGCAGGTAAGGCTTCAACCCGCCCGTGTTCGGCTCGACGGCGAAGCGCAGGGGATGCTCGGGTCCGCATTCCACCACGTCGCCGACATTGGTGCGGAAGGTGAGCGCCCCGTCGCCACTCTCCCCTTCGGCGCTCATCTCGACGGCGAGGAAGGGCGCGTCCTCGACGCGGATGCCCACCTTCTCCACCGGCGTCACGAGATAGATCTTGCCATCCTCGTCCTTACGCAGGACCGAGGAGAAGAGCTGAACCAGCGCCGCCCGGCCGATCGGCGTGCCGAGATAGAACCAGGTTCCGTCGGCTTTGATCTCCATGTCGAGGTCGCCGCAGAACGGCGGGTTCCACCGCTCGACGGGGGCTGCGCCTTTTCCCGCCCGCGCCGCGCGCGCGACTAGCGCGCCCAGCCCGCTGGACGCGGTCGGCTCGACGGTGTCGGAGGCGTGATGGGCCGGCTCTGGCATGGTCACGAAATAGTCACTGTTGGCGGGATTGTCAGCCGCAGGGCCTCATTTAAGTTCGGCCCGCCTTTGAGCCAGGGGGCGGAACCCTGCCGAGCCTGCCCGGCCCTCCGCTTTTGAGCACGGCTGCCCGGCCGGAAAGCCGCCCCGATCAGGAGCCAGTCGCCCATGAACGTCCGCACCACCGACCAGTTCGACGCCAGCGCGATGGTGGCCGAGGCCGAAGCCGCACTGGCCGACGTGTCGCGGGTGCGCGAGGGCGTGGGTCAGGTGATCTTCGGCCAGGAAAGCGTGGTCGAGCGCACCCTTGTCGCGTTGCTCGCCGGCGGGCACGCGCTTCTGGTGGGCGTTCCCGGCCTCGCCAAGACCAAGCTCGTGGAGACGCTCGGCGTGGTGTTGGGCCTCGACGCGCGCCGCATCCAGTTCACGCCCGACCTGATGCCTTCCGACATCCTGGGCTCGGAAGTGCTGGAGCAGGACGAGAGCGGCCGCCGCTCCTTCCGCTTCCTGTCTGGTCCGATCTTCGCCCAGTTGCTGATGGCCGACGAGATCAACCGCGCGAGCCCGCGCACCCAATCCGCACTCCTTCAGGCCATGCAGGAATATCACGTCACAGTGGCGGGCAGCCGGCACGACCTGCCCTCCCCCTTCCACGTGCTCGCGACGCAGAACCCGCTGGAGCAGGAAGGCACCTATCCCCTCCCTGAGGCGCAGCTCGACCGCTTCCTCATGCAAATCGACATCCTCTACCCCGAGCTGGAGGCCGAGCGCCGCATCCTGCTGGAGACGACCGGCACCCTCGAAGCACGGGCGCAGAACGTGCTGTCGCCCGAACGGCTCAAGGAAATCCAGCGTCTCGTGCGCCGGATGCCCGTTTCGGAAAGCGTGGTCGAGGCGATCCTCAGGCTCGTGCGCTCCGCACGTCCGGGCGGCGGCGACCCCGAGACCGACCGCACGGTGGCCTGGGGCCCCGGCCCCCGCGCCTCCCAGGCGCTCACGCTCTGCACCCGCGCCCGCGCGCTGTTCGACGGCCGGCTCGCGCCCTCCGTGGACGACGTGAAGGCGCTCGCGGAGCCCGTTCTTCAGCACCGCATGGCGCTCTCCTTCGCCGCGCGCGCCGAAGGCATGAGCGTGCGCGACGTGGTGGCGCGGCTCGCCAAGGCGGTCTGATGGCGCTCACCGTCGGGCAGGCGGTTGTCCCCGCCACCCCCAGCGAGGCGCTCGCCCGCGCCCGGCAACGCGCGGCGCTTCTGCCCGACCTGCTGGTCGAGGCCCGGCGCGTGGTCAACACCGTGATCGCGGGCTGGCACGGCCGCAAGCGCCGGGGCATCGGCGAGAATTTCTGGCAGTTTCGCCCCTATGTGGAAGGCGACGCCACCGCGCGCATCGACTGGCGGCGCTCGGCGCGCGACGACCACACCTATGTGCGCGACCGCGAATGGGAGGCCGCCCACACGGTCTGGCTCTGGGCCGACCCCTCGCGCTCCATGCTCTTCAAGTCGCAGGGCGCGTCCGTGTCCAAGGAAAGCCGGGCGATGGTGCTGATCCTGGCGCTCGCCGAACTGCTCTCGCGCTCGGGCGAATGCGTGGCCTGGCCCGGCGTGTCCGACCCCATCGCGGCGCGCAACGCGGCCGAGCGGCTCGCCGCCCGGCTGGCGCATGCCGCCGCGCAGCCGACCCGGCCGGACCTCGGCAATGTCCGGCGGTTCTCCGACGTCATCCTCGCGAGCGACTTCCTCGATCCGCCGGCGGAAACTTTTGCATGGCTCGATCCGCTCGCCCGCCGCGGCGCGCGCGTCCACCTGATCGAGGTCTGCGACCCGGCCGAGGAGAACTTCCCTTATGCCGGCCGCACCGAGTTCCGCGACCCCGAGACTGGCGCGCGTCTCACCGCCGGCCGCGCCGAGCGGCTGGCCGACGAGTACCGCCAGCGTTTCGTCGCTCGCCGGGAGGAGCTGGCGAGCCAAGCCAAGCGGCGCGGCTGGAGCTTCATCGTCAACCACACCGACCGCTTGGCGTCGGAGGCGTTGGTGGCCGTTCACAACGCGATGTCGGGGGACTTCGCCTCTGCTCCCGGAGCGCGCCGATGAGCTGGCTCCCGCTTTCCTTCGGGCTTCCCGCCGTTTTGTGGGGCTTGCTGGTTCTGCCCGTGATCTGGTGGCTGCTCAGGCTCACCCCGCCCAAGCCGCGCACCGAGGTGTTTCCGCCGCTGCGCATCCTGGCCGAGGTGCTCAAGCGCGAGGAGACGCCGCATCGCAGCCCCTGGTGGCTGACATTGTTGCGCCTCGCGCTCGCCGCCGCCGTGATCCTGGCGCTTTCCGAGCCGATCTGGAACCCGCGCGCGCCGGCGGGGGCCGCGAGCGGCACGCTTGCGCTGGTGATCGACAACGGTTGGGCGTCCGCCCCCGATTGGGACCGCCGCGTGGCGACCGCCGAGCGGCTGATCGCCGACGCCGAAAGCGCGGACCAGCCGGTGCTGCTCGCCTTCACCGCCGATAAGCCGAACGCCGAGATCGGGCCCTTCGCGGCCCGCGAGGCGCTCGACCGCCTGCGCGCCGCCGAGCCGCGGCCGGTGCCGCCGGACCGCCCGGCCGTGTTCGCCCGCGTGGCCGGCGCGCTTGAAGGCCAGGAAGCGACAGCAGCACTTCTCACCGACGGCCTGGCCGCAGACCGCGATGCGGAAGCCTTCCAGTCACTCCTGGCGAACAGTGTTTCGCGCCTCGTCTGGGCTGCGCCCGAACGGCTCGACATGCTTGGCATGGTGGGTGCGGAAAACGAAGCCAATGGCATGCGCGTGACGCTGGTCCGCGCGCCCGGCGACGTGGCGCCCCGGCAGGCCACGATAGGCGCCTTCGACGGCCGCGGCCGCCGCATCGCCGACGCCACCGTCTCCTTCGGCCCCGGCGAGGCGAGCGCCTCGGGCGTGCTTGCCGTGCCTTTCGAGCTGCGCAACGACTTTTTCACGCTGCGCATCGATGGCGAACCGCAGGCGGCAAGCGTGCGTGTGCTCGACGAGAATGACAAGCGCCGCCGCGTCGGCCTCCTGTCGCAGGACGAGGCGGAGGGCTCGCAGCCGCTGCTCTCACCGCTCTATTATATCCGCCGCGCGCTCGAGCCTTATGCCGATCTGGTGGAACCCGGCAGCCCCGACCTCGCGCAGGCGATCCCCGCGCTTCTCGAGCAGAAGCCCGCCATGATCGTCATGGCCGATGTCGGCACCATCCCCGACACTGCGCGCGAGGCGCTGGCGGAGTGGGTGCGTGGGGGCGGCACGCTTCTGCGCTTCGCCGGCCCGCGCTTGGCGGCGGCCGGCAATGACGAGGAGCTGTTGCCCGTCACGCTCCGGGTCGGCGAGCGCGCCCTGGGCGGCTCGCTGTCCTGGACGGAGCCGCAGGCGGTGGCCGAATTCCCGCCGGCCGGCCCGTTCGCCGGGCTCGCCGCCCCACGCGACGTTTCCGTTTCCCGCCAAGTGCTGGCCGAGCCTACGGCCGACCTCGCCACCCTCGCCTGGGCGACCCTGAGCGACGGCACGCCGCTCGTCACGGGCAAGAACCTCGACCGCGGCACGGTGGCGCTGTTCCACGTCACGCCCGAGGCGAGCTGGTCGAACCTGCCGATTTCCGGCACCTTCGTGGAGATGCTGCGCCGGGTCGTGCAGCTTTCACGCAACCAGGGCGCCGCGCCGGCCGGGGCTTCCGAAGCGGCCGGCTCGCTAAAACCGTTCCAGATGATCGCGGCCGACGGCGCGCTCGTGCCGCCGCCCTCCGAGGCCAAGCCGTTGCAGGCAGGCGCCACGCGCATCACGATCGAGAACCCGCCTGGCCTCTATGGCGGCGAAGAGGGCGTCACCGCGCTCAATCTCTTGAACGCCGAAAGCCGGTTCGAGCGGCTTCAGCGGCCAGAGACTCCCTTGCCGGTGGCGAACCTCGCCTATGGTTTCGATGAGTCGGTGCCGCTCAAGGGTTACCTGTTTGCCGCCGCCATGCTGCTCCTGCTGCTCGACGCCCTGATCGTGCTCGCCATGGCCGGCGTGTTCGCCCGCCGCATCTCACGGCCGCGCGCGGCCGCGGCCGGCACGGCGGTGATGGCTGTGGCGCTCGTCTTCTGGGCCTTCGCGCCCACTGCTGCGCTTGCCCAGGAGGATGGTCGCCCCGGCGACGAGAAGGCGCTGGAGGCTGTGAGCCAGACGCGCCTCGCTTATGTGCTGACAGGCGACGACGGGGTGGACGAGATCAGCCGCGCCGGCATGGAGGGCCTGACCCGCTTCCTGATCGACAAGACGGCGCTGGAGCCCGCCGAGCCGCACGGCGTGGACATCGCGCAGGACGAGCTCAGCTTCTACCCCCTCCTCTACTGGCCGATCGACCCGGCCGCGCCCATGCCGAGCGAGGCGGCCATCGCCCGAGTGGACGCGTATATGCGCGAGGGCGGCTCGGTGCTCTTCGACACCCGCGACGATTTCGCGGCCGACTTCAGCGCGGGCAGCCCCGCCAACGACCGGCTGCGCGACATCCTCGCCAACCTCAATGTGCCGCCGCTCGAGCCTGTGCCGGAAGACCATGTGCTCACCAAGGCCTTCTTCATCCTGAGCGATTTTCCCGGCCGCTACCGCGGCAGCCCGCTTTGGGTGGAGGCCTCGCTCGACGCGGAAAACGCCGGCGACCGTCCCGTGCGGATCGGCGACGGCGTGACGCCGGTGATGATCACCGGCAACGACCTGGCCGGCGCCTGGGCGGAGGATGCTTCGGGCCAGCCGCTGTTGCCCACCGTGCCGGCCGATCCCATGCAGCGGGTCTATGCGCTCAGGGCCGGCGTCAACATCATGATGTACATGCTCACGGGCAACTACAAGTCCGACCAGGTGCATGTTCCCGCGCTGCTTGAAAGGCTGGGACAATAGGATGAACTGGTCCCTCGCCTTCGAGCCCTTCTTCTCCTGGCCCGTCCTGGCGGCCGTCGTGGCAGTGGCCGCCACCATCGCGTTGGCCGGCCTTTTCCTCCGCGTCCGCGGCGCGTGGCTGCGCGCGGCGGCGCTCGCGGCCCTCGCCTTAGCGCTTCTCAACCCCGTGCTGCTCGACGAGGAGCGCGAAGGGCTCAGCAGCGTGGTGGCCGTGGTGGTGGACCGCAGTCAAAGCCAGGACATCGCCACGCGCCGCGCCCAGACCGACGAAGCCTTGGCCGCGCTACAGGCGAGCTTCGGCCCGCTCGACGGCTTTGATCTGCGCGTCGTGGAAGCCGGTGCCTCGGATGAGCGCACTGAAACCCGCCTCTTCGGTGCGCTCGACCGCGCTTTGGCCGACGTGCCGCCCTCGCGCGTGGGCGGAGCCGTGTTCATCACCGACGGCCAAGTGCATGACGTGCCGCAGGAGACGGCGCTCGGCGCGCCGCTCCATGCACTGGTCACAGGCGAGGAAGGTGAGCGCGACCGCCGCATCCGCTTCGAGCAGGCGCCCCGCTTCGGCATTGTGGGAAAACCGCTCGGCATGAGTTTTCGCGTGCTGGGAGCCGAGGGCGAGAGCGGCAGCGTCCAAGTCCGCGTGTTCGTCAACGGCGAGCAGGTGGCAGTGGAGAACGCCACCATCGGCGTCGAGACGCCGCTGGAGATTACCGTGCCGAATGCCGGCCGCACGATCGTCGAGCTCGCCGTGCCCGCCGAGGAAGGCGAGCTGACCGACGTGAACAACCGCGCTGTGGCCGTGATCGACGGCATCCGCGAGAACCTGCGCGTGCTGCTCGTCTCGGGCGAGCCGCATGCGGGCGAGCGCACCTGGCGCAACCTCTTGAAGTCGGACGCCTCCGTGGACCTCGTTCACTTCACCATCCTGCGCCCGCCGGAAAAGCAGGACGGCACGCCCATCGACGAGCTGTCGCTGATCGCCTTTCCCACCCGCGAGCTGTTCGTGGAGAAGATCGATGATTTCGACTTGATCATCTTCGACCGCTACCAGCACCGCGACGTGCTGCCGATCCTCTACTACGACTACATCGCCGAATATGTGGAGAAGGGCGGCGCGCTTTTGATCGCGGCGGGGCCGGAATATGCCGGCGACCAGTCGATCTCGCGCACGCCGCTGGCACCCGCCCTGCCCGGCCTGCCCACGGGCGAGGTCGTGGAAGAGGCTTTCTTCCCGCGCCTGACCGACACCGGCAAGCGCCATCCCGTCACCCGCGGCCTGGAGGGCGGCGGCGCTGAGCCGCCTCGCTGGAGCCGCTGGTTCCGCGCCGTCGGCATCGGCGAACCGGAGGGCGAGGTGGTGATGAAGGGGCCGAACGACCTGCCGCTGCTCGTCTTGGGCCGCCGCGGCGAGGGCCGCGTGGGCATGCTCCTGTCCGATCAGGGCTGGCTGTGGGCGCGGGGCTTCGAGGGCGGCGGGCCGCATGTGCAGCTCTATCGGCAGATGGCGCACTGGCTGATGAAGGAGCCGGAGCTCGAGGAGGAGCGCCTGACCGCCGACAGCGAGGGCATGAAGCTCCGCATCCAGCGGCAGACCATGCAGGACGAGGCAGGGCCGGCGCGCATCATCACGCCGTCCGGCCAGGTGATCGACGCGCCCCTCGCCGCCGAAGGTCCGGGCCGGTTCACCGCCGAGCTCGACACGCCCGAGATCGGACTCTACCAGATCGGCAACGGCGATCTCTTCACCCTCGCCCATGTCGGCCCGGTGAACGCGCCCGAGTTCCAGGACGCGACCTCCACCACCGAGATCCTGCGCGCGCCCGCCGAGGCGAGCGGCGGCGGCGTGCGCCGCTTGAGCGAGGACGGCGTGCCGCGCGCGCTCGGCATGCGGGCCGGCGCGCCGGCCGATGGCCGCGATTGGATGGGATTCCGGCGCACGGATGATAGCGTGCTGAAATCCGTCAACCGCGTGCCGCTCTTCGCCGGCTTCTTAGGGTTGGGCGTGCTGCTGCTGGCGCTGGGGAGCACTTGGTACCGCGAGGGACGGTAGCAGGCTTTCGGCAACAAAAAAGGCGGCGTCCGAAGACGCCGCCCTGTCTGTCAAACCGAAACGTAGCGCCGGTTAGGCGGCCTTCGCCTCGATCTGCTTCGCCTCGTTCCCGTTGGCCGAGTTGATCGCGATCTTGCGCGGCTTCATCTCCTCGGGGATGTTGCGCTTCAGGTCGACGAAGAGCAGGCCGTTCTTGAGGTTGGCGCCCGCCACCTCGACATGGTCGGCCAACTGGAAGCGGCGCTCGAACGCGCGGGCCGCGATGCCGCGATAGAGCACCTCGGCGCCCTCCTCGTTCTGCTCCTCCTTGCGCTCGCCCTTCACCGTCAGGACGTTGCGATGGGCCTCGATCGAGATGTCCTCGTCCGAGAAGCCGGCGACCGCCATGGAGATGCGATAGGCGTCGGGGCCGGTGCGCTCGATGTTGTAGGGCGGATAGGTCGTCTGGCCGCTGTCCACCTGGCCGAGGCTGTCCAGCATGGTGAAAAGCCGGTCGAAACCGACGGTGGAGCGGTAGAGAGGCGAGAAATCAACGTGACGCATGGTCATGTTCTCCATTGAGCAACAGGTTTGCGTTCGGCTTTCTTGGGAAACCCGCATTCGGCGTCTCACTCGAAAGCCCACGGTCCCGAACCCGGCGACCGCGACAAAAAAATGGGAATGGCTGTCTTGGGGTTCAAGGCCCCTGCTGGAGGCGCGTTTCGACCGAACATGAACGGCGGATGAACCGCAATCTCACAGCCCGTTCAGCCCGCTGGTCCTAAAAGCCCGTCCGAGATCGGCTGTGGCGCGTTGGGTGTCCCGGCGCGATCGCTTGCCAGCGACGGAATAATCGCGCCGCCGGCCCGCTTTCCAAAGAAGCGGGCGGCGATTCGCGAAGAGGCCGAGCCGGATGTAACGTCCCTTCCATCCGGATCGACGGGGGCCGGGAGCCCTGGGCAGCCCCAGGGTCTCCCGGTCCCAACCATTTCTTCGGGCGGCTTCCCCTTTTCCGGCCCGCGCTCTATGCAGTGGGCCTGCCCGCCTTCGAGACCTCACCTCCCCCCATAAACCATGAGCGATCTGCTCCACGTCACGCCCGACAATCCCATGCCTGCCGGCGCGAAGGCGGGAAAGCTCGGCCAGCGTCCAGGCCGGCAGGTCCGTTATGCGACTTTTCCCGCCACGGGGCGGCCGCTCAAGGGCACGGTGATCCTGCTTTCCGGCCGCAACGAGACGATCGAGAAATATTTCGAGACCGTTCGCGACCTGTCGGCCCGCGGCTTCACTGTCGCGGCGCTCGACTGGCGCGGCCAGGGCGGGTCGGATCGTCTGCTGCGCGATCCCGACCGCGGCTTCGTCAGAAGCTTCGACCAATACGTCTCCGATCTCGAGCTGCTGTTCGAGGAGGTGGTGCTGCCCGACTGCCGCGCGCCCTTCTACCTGCTCGGCCATTCCACCGGAGGACTGGTGGCGCTTCTGGCCGCGCCCCGCCTGCTGAACCGCGTGCGCCGCATGGTGTTGACCGCACCCCTCTTGGGGCTGGTCGGCTACCCGCTCCGGCAGGCTAATATCCACCGTGCGGCCACGGCCCTCACCCTGGCTGGGCTGGGCCGGGTCTATTTTGGCGGCGGGCCGAAGCGGCCGCACCGGATGGACTTCGAGGACAACCCCCTCACCAGCGATCCCGACCGCTTTCACCGCAACAGGACGCTTCTGGAGACGTTTCCGAAGCTGTCGCTGGGCGGGCCGACGGCAGCCTGGGTGCGCGCGGCCTGCCGCGCGATCCGGACGGTGTCGGAGCCCGGCTTCATGGCGCAGATGCGCATCCCCACCCTCTTCATCGCGGCCGGCCGCGACCGCGTGGTGTCCACGCCCGCCATCGAGGACTACGCCTCGCGGCTGCCCTCCGGCGCGCTGGTGACGATTGACCGCGCGCGCCATGAGATCCTGCAGGAAGCCGATCGGTTCCGCGAGGCGGCGCTGGCCGCCTTCGACGCCTTCGTGCCGGGCAGCGACACGGGCATCTGACCTCCTGCTCGTTCAACCCTCCGCCAGCAGGGCCAGAGCCGCCGCGTGCAGCTCGGGCGTGGCGGCCGCAAGGATCATGCCGCCCTTCTCGGCCGGGCCGCCCGCCCAGTCCGTGACCACGCCGCCGGCCGCCTCGACGAGCGGGATCAGCGCCACGATGTCATAAGGCTGGAGCCCCGCCTCCGCCACGAGGTCCACATGGCCCGCGGCCAGCATGGCGAAGGCGTAGCAATCGGTGCCGTAGCGGGCCATCCGCACGGCGCGTTCGAGCCGGTCATAGGTGGCGCGCGACGCGCCGTAGAGCGCGGGCGAGGTCGTGCAGAGCGTGGCCTCGGCGAGCCGCGTCGTCCGCCGCGTCCGCAAGGCGTTCGGCCCGCCCGGCCCCTCGTAGAAGGCCTCTCCCCCGACAGCGAAGAACAGCTCGCCCGTGAAGGGCTGCGCCATCAGCCCCGCGACGGCCTTGCCCTCCTCCAAGAGCCCGATCAGCGTGCCCCAAAGCGGCAGGCCCGAGATGAAGGCCCGCGTGCCGTCGATCGGGTCGATCACCCAGACATGGCGGCTTTCGAGGTTCTCGCCGCCCCATTCCTCCCCGAGGATGCCGTGATCGGGAAAACGCGCCCGGAGCAGCGCGCGGATGACCCGCTCCGCTTCCCGGTCGGCCTCGGTGACGGGATCGAAGCTGGACGTTTCCTTGTTGGTGATCGCGGCGTTTTGCCGGAAGCGCGGCAGCGTTTCGGCCGCCGCCGCCGCCGCCAGCCGCCGCATCAGTTCGGCGTCAGCCGGCATGTTTTCCCCCGAATTCGTCATGCTAATTTAGTTCCACCGGCTTGACATTTGTGCATCGCACAATAGACTTGCCTATGAACGGTTCTGCCGTTCATGCCCTCCTTGGGCGTTTCCTCCCTAGACTTGACCGTGTCGTGCAAACGACGCGGTCTTTTTTTGCCCGGGCATGCGGCGGCGGGCCGCCCCTACTCCGCCGCGAGCGGCAGCGACGCGAAGCAGTCGTCAGGCAGGGACATCAGCTCCCGCAGGAAGCGCGTCAGGTCGTCGGCCAGCGCGTCGAAGCCCGCCGATTTCCTGAACGTCCGCTCGTTCATGTAAAGGCCGCGGTTCACCTCGATCTGAAGAGCGTGGAGGTTGCGTCCCGGCCGGCCGTAATGCTCGGTGATGAAGCCGCCGGCATAGGGTTTGTTGTGAGCGACCGAATAGCCCATTGAGCACAACAGGCGGATGGCCGTGTGCGACAGGTCGGATGAGGCCGAGGCGCCGAAGCGGTCGCCGATGATGAAGTCGGGTCGCGTCCCGCTTTCCCCCGCCCGCACATTGGCGGGCATGGAGTGGCAGTCCACCAGGACGGCGAAGCCGAAACGAGCATGGGTGCGGGTGACGAGCCGCTTCAGCGCGTCGTGATAGGGCTTGTAGACATGCTCGATGCGGGCGAGCGCCTCACCGAGCGGCAGCCGCCCGCCGTAGATTTCGAGCCCTTCCCCGACGAGCCGCGGGATGGTGCCCAAGCCCCCTGCCACGCGCGCCGAGCGGATGTTCGCGTGCGCGGGCAGCGTCTCCACGAACATGCGCGGGTCGAGCTCGAAAGGTTCGCGGTTCACATCGAGATAAGCGCGGGGGAAATGGGCGGCGAGCAAAGGCGCGCCGAGATGGACCGCGCCCCCGAACAGCTCGTCCACGAAGGCGTCTTCGGAGCGCCGGATCGCGGCTGCGTCGAGCCGCGACATGCTCAGGAAGCGCTGGGGGTAGAAGCGGCCGCTGTGCGGCGAGCTTAAGACGAACGGAACGATGCCCGGCTCGCCTCTTTGCTCGAAAGGCGGCTGGCAGGAGAAATCCTCGACCGCGCTCAAAATGCGGGTCCGGTCCGGCTGCGATGCGTCATGGAGGAATCGTGCCATCAGGCGCGCCGTCTGTCCAGAGCGGGCCCGCCCAGGACCGTTCTGGGCAAAGGGTTCGCGCAAGCTTGGGATGCTTGATGTCCGCCGGGTTTTCCCGGTATAGGTTGCAGCCTTGCGGCCGAAGCCGTAGCCCGCATGACAAGGCCATCAAAGGCCATCACGAGGAAGATCGGGGTCCATGGCACGCATCCTGCTCGCCGAAGACGACGACGACATGCGCCGCTTCCTGGTCAAGGCGCTCGAGCGCGCGGGCTATCATGTCAGCGACTTCGACAATGGCGCGAGCGCTTATGAGCGCTTGCGCGAGGAGCCGTTCTCCCTGCTCCTGACCGACATCGTGATGCCCGAGATGGACGGCATCGAGCTGGCGCGGCGCGCCACCGAGATCGATCCGGACCTCAAGGTGATGTTCATCACGGGCTTCGCGGCGGTGGCGCTCAACCCCGACTCCAAGGCGCCGCGCGACGCCAAGATCCTGTCCAAGCCCTTCCACCTGCGCGACCTCGTGAACGAGGTCGAGAAGATGCTGCAGGCGGCCTGAACCCGGTTGGCGCCGGCTTGACGCTTCCGGCGTTCCGTGATGTATGCGCGGCCTTGGATGGGCGTGTAGCTCAGCGGGAGAGCACTACGTTGACATCGTAGGGGTCACAGGTTCAATCCCTGTCACGCCCACCATCCCAGGCCCGATCAACTTTCCGTCTGGATGTCGCTTCCGGCCCGCACGGCTCTGTGACTTGGGCCATCCGCGCCATATGCTAGGCATCGCATGACGTGTGCATCGGCCGTTTGCCGGCCGGTTCGCGCACATGTGACCTCCTTGCGAAGGTGCCATGCGCTTCAGAACTTCCGCCGCTTCTTTTCTCGCCGTTCTCCTGCTTTCGAGCGGCGCGCCCGCCGGCGCGCAGGAGCAGCAGCGTCCCGCGCCGCATGGCGGCGTGCTGTCGCTTCTGCCCCTGCCTAGCGTCACGCAGCATTCCATCGCGCTGCCTGGCGGCGAAACGCTGGCCTACGAGGCCAAAGCCGGCACGCTGGCGCTCTTGGGCGGCGCGGGCGAGATCACGGCGGAGATCTTCTATACGTTCTACAAGCTGAAACCCGAGCCGGGCCGCCGGCCGGTCGAGCGCCCCGTCACCTTCGTGTTCAACGGCGGGCCCGGCGCGGCTTCGGCCTATCTGCATCTGGGCGCGCTCGGGCCGCGCGTGCTCGCAACCGGCGAAGGCGGCGAGTTCCTGCCCCCGCCGCAGCGGCTCGAAGACAATCCCGACACCTGGCTCGGCATGACCGACCTCGTCTTCGTCGATCCCGGGGGCACCGGCTACAGCCGGGTCGCGCCAGGCCAGGAGGAGCGCAATTTCTGGGGCGTCAACCAGGACGCCTCGGCGCTGGGCGCCTTCATCCGGCTCTTTCTCCAAGGAGAAGAGCGCACGCGCTCGCCCCTTTACCTCGTCGGCGAAAGCTATGGCGGCTTTCGCGCCGCGCTGCTCGCCAAGACCTTGCAGGAGGATGTGGGCATCGCCCCGCGCGGCATCGTGCTCGTGTCGCCCGCCATCGAGCTCAACTTCGTGCGCGGCGACGACCTCCAGCCGTTGACCTGGGCTTTGACCCTGCCCTCCATGGCCGCGGTCAAGCTGAGCCGCGAGGGCGTAACCGGCGCGGCGTTCGACCGGCGGCTGGCGCAAGCCGAGCGCTACGCCCTTTCCGACTACCTCGTCGCTCTGGCAGGCGGGCTTGAGGAAGGCGGCCGCGCGGCGAGCGGCGAGGTGGCGCAACTGACGGGTTTGCCGCTCCCGCTCGTGGAGAAGCATTTCGCGCGGATTCCCGCCGAGGTCTTCGCCAAGGAGACCGCGCGGGACTCGCGTGAGGTGCTGAGCCTCTATGACGGCACCATCGCCGGCCCCGACGCATGGCCGCAATCCCCCCGGCTCGGCCCGGACGCGGTGCTCGACCAAAGTGTTCCCGTGCTGACCTCGGCCTTCGTGGATTACGCGCGCAACGAACTCAACTTCCGCACCAGTGTGAGTTATCGCCTGCTCAACCGCGAAGCGAGCCGGCAATGGGACTATGGCGCGCGGCAGGAATTCAACGGCGTGCTCGACGACCTTCAGGACGCCCGCGCGCTGAATCCTTCGCTCGACGTGCTGATCGTGCATGGCACCGCCGATCTCGTCACGCCCTATATGGCGTCACGCTATCTAGTGCAGCAGTTGCCGCCGCTTGCACGCGCAAAGCCCATCCGCCTCGCCAACTACCCTGGCGGGCACATGATGTATTTCCGCGACGACTCGCGCGCGGCGCTGAAGCGGGACGCTGTCGCGCTTTACGGCCCAGCGTCGTGAGGCACGCCGCTTTTTGACCGCCGGCGGGTGAACCCGCCCGGCGGCGTCCCCATATAACCCACAGACAATTCGCAAAGGGGATGCCCGTGTTTTCTTCGCGTGGGAGCCGGTGGACGGCTCTGTTCGCCGCCTTGTTCATCGGCTTTTCGATGACGGCCGTGGATTATGCCGAGGCGCGTCGTGGCGGCAGTTTCGGCAGCCGCGGCACGCGGACCTTTCAGGCGCCTCCCGCCACCCGCACGGCGCCTCAGCCGACCGCGCCGGTGGAGCGCTCCATGAGCCCGCGCCAGCAGACTTCGCCGCAAGCGGCGCAGCCCCGCGCCGCGCAGCCGAGGCCGACGACGGGCCTGTTCGCTAGCCCGCTCGCACGCGGCCTTCTGCTCGGCGGCCTGTTCGGCCTTCTGATGGGCTACGGCTTCGGCGGCCTGGCCGGTCTGTTCGGCTTGCTCTTCCAGCTTCTCCTGATCGGCGGCGCGATCTTCCTGCTCATGCGCCTGTTCCGCTCGTCGCCGGCAGGCCGCGAGCCAGCCATGGCGGGTGGCCCGCAGGGCGTGCCCCGCGACCGCTTCGACTCTCCCCGCCCCGGCTCCTTCACCATCCCGCGGGTCGGCGCGGCGGGTGCCCCCGCGGCAGCCGCCGCAAGCGATGTCCGCCTCACTCAAACCGACCTCGACACCTTCGAGCGGCAGCTAAGGGAAGTGCAGGAGGCCTTCGGGCGCGAGGACCATGCGGCGCTGCGCCGTTTGGCGACGCCTGAAATGGTGTCCTATCTGTCGGAGGAACTGGCCGACAACGCCAAAAACGGCGTGCGCAACGAGGTCTCGGACATGCGGCTGCTGCAGGCCGACATCGCCGAAAGCTGGCGCGAGGGCGACCGCGATTACGCGACCGCCGCCATGCTCTACGAGTCGCGCGACGTAACCGTGGACCGGGGGAGCGGCGCGGTCGTTTCCGGCGATCCCGAACGCCCGACGGAGACGACGGAACTCTGGACCTTCATGCGCGAGCGCGGTGGCGACTGGAAATTGTCCGCCATTCAGGACGCGCGCGGCTGACCGCCGGTCACGCCGTTCTTTTCCCAAAGGGGCTCGTGCCTATGTTCTGGCGAGCCCCTCCTTCAGCGACGAGCGCATGCCATGGCCGATATCTGCATCAAATGTCCCGTGACCGGCCAGACGGTCGCCACCGGCATGGAGATGGCGCCGGAGGAGTTCGAGCAAGCCGATCCCGGCATGAACACGTTCCTGTGCCCGGCCTGCGAGGAAACGCACACCTGGAACAAGCGTGACGCCTTTCTGCGCGACAGCGACGCCGGCATGGACTGATCGCAGCCTTGCCGGCGTCCAGAAAAAGGGACTGACGCCGCGCCTCAATCCGCTTCGAGATTGCTGAACATCAGCACCTTGCGTTCGAGATCGAAGGTGGTGTGCTTGCTGCGGGCGAGAAGGCGCAGGAGCGGCTCCATATCGTCGGAGTCCACGTCCAGGATGTATTCCTCCACGCCGTTGTCAAGGATGAGCTGGATCGTGAACTTGCCTTCCTCGCCGCGCCCCTGCTCGACCCAGGACACCTGGTAATGGGTGACTTGGCGCACCTGATAGCGGCGCTTGAGGCCTTCGCTCTGCTGGGAATTCTGGTCGGACATCGGCATCTCCTTGTCGGTGAGGCAGAAAGGTTCTGCGCCCCGCCAAGGCCCGGCCGGCCAAAACGTTCCGGCCCTGCGAACATGTGATCAAAGGCCGTCAGGCTGCTCGGATCGCCCCGCCGCGTGGTGGAACTTCGCCGCGAAACGCCCGTTGGAGGCGCGACTGCCGACCAGGAGCATCGTCATGGCCACCGACGCCCGCAGCATCTACGCCGCCGCTTTGCGCAACACGCACGCTATGGAGCAACAAGGCTTGCAGCAGATGGAGCTGCAGGCGTCGCGGCTCGAGCGTTACCCCGAATACAAGGCGCTCTTGGAAAGCCATATCCGCACCACCCGCAACCAGCTCAAGCGCCTTGAGGAGGCGCTTTGCGATCACGGCGAAAGCATCTCGGCGATCAAGGAAACCGTCACGTCGGTCGCCGGAACGATCGGCGCGACCGTGCATGCCGCGTTCAGCGACGAGACGCTCAAGAACCTCTATGCCGGCTATGCCTACCAGTACGAGCAGATCGGCGCCTACCGTTCGCTGATCGTGATCGCCGAGATGGCCGGAGACACGGTCCACACCGGCTCCTTCCAACAATCCTTGAGGGAAGAGGAGCAGGCGGCCGACCGCGTGGCCGAGATTATCGAGCCGGTGACGCGCCGCTATATGGAGCTCGCCACCGCGGGCGAGAAGGCCGACCGCTGACAACAGCTTCACCGCGCGGGCGCTCCCGCCGAAGCGCTCGCCGCCTCGCAGACATCACACGCTCTTTTGATGGACCGTGTGTTCGCGAAACGGCACCTATTCGGCTCCTCGGGTGTTTCTCTCGCCCGGTGCGTCTGTGCGCCATTCCCGAGTTTGATCCTTATGGCGACAGCGCATGTGAACCGCATCGGAACGGCCGTCCCCCCGCACGATGTCCATCAGACCTTCATCCAGTTCGTCAGCGCGTCCCTGCCGGATGAGCGCAGCCGAAAGCTGTTCGAGCGCATGGCCAAACGCGCCGAAATCGATCACCGCTTCTCCCACTTCCGGCCGGGCGAGCGGCTGGAGCAGGCCGCCGACAGCGAGAACTTCTACATGCGTGGAAACTTCGCGGGCACGGGCGAGCGCATGAAGCGCTACGAGCATGATGCGCTCGACCTCGCGCTCCGGGCCGTGGCCGACCTCGACATCGCGGAAGAGAAAGAAGAGATCACCCACCTCGTGGTTGCGTCCTGCACGGGCTTCACCGCGCCGGGCCTCGACCAGCAACTGGCCGCGGCGCTGGGCCTCAACCCCGACATCGAGCGCACGCTGGTGGGCTTCATGGGCTGTGCGGCCGCGGTGAACGCGCTCAAGGCGGCGCATCACATCGTCCGCTCCGAGCCATCCGCGAAAGTGCTCGTGATCAACTGCGAACTCTGCACGCTGCACATGCAGGACACAAGCAAGCTCGACCAGATCCTGGCCGCCCTGCTCTTCGGCGATGGCTGCACGGCGGCGCTGGTCTCCGCCGAACCGACTGGCCTTGCGCTTCTCGATTTCAAGGTCGCCACCATTCCCGCTACGCAAGGCCTCATCACCTGGCATATCGGCGACAGCGGCTTTTCCATGCACCTATCGGGCGAGGTGCCGAGCCACATCACCAGCGCGCTCGCCCACGAGGCCGCCCGCAACGACGGCGGCATCTTCGCGCGCACACGGCCCGAGGAGGTGGAGCTTTGGGCGGTCCACGCCGGCGGGCGCACCATCCTCGACGCCGTGGAGGAAGGCCTGCGCCTCGACAAAGAGGCTCTGCGCTGGTCGCGGAACGTCCTGCGCGAGTTCGGCAACATGTCCTCGGCCACGCTGATGTTCGTGCTGAACCGGATGCTGCGCACGGTCAGGGGCGAGGCACAGGGTTTCGGCATGGCGTTCGGGCCGGGCCTCGTGGCCGAGACGTTCCGGTTCCGGACGGTCGGGTGAGCCCCCTGCCGCGGAGCTTCGCTGCGCGCAGCGCCGAATCCGAGCTGATGGACACGGAGCCTGTCGGCTTCGAGGAGTTTCGTGCGTGCCTCCGCGACCTGGCGGCCGTCAACACGTTGACGCTGGCGCGACCGCCCACGCTGAACTGGCTGGCCGAGGCGACCAAAGACATGCGCCGCGGCGAAACCCTGTCGCTTCTTGATGTGGGCTTCGGCCATGGCGACATGCTGCGGGCGATCCATCGCTGGTGCGTCAAGCGTGGCTTCGAGCCGCAACTCGCCGGCGTCGATCTCAACCCCTGGAGCGCGGCGTCTGCTCGCGAGGCCACGCCGGCCGACATGCGGATCGACTACCGGACGGGCGACGCGTTCGCCCACCGGCCCGAGCATCCGCCGCAGTTCATCGTCAGCTCGCTTTTCACCCATCACTTGAGCGACGGCCAGCTCGTCGAGTTCATCCGATGGATGGAGAAAACGGCCGCAAAGGGCTGGTTCGTCAACGATCTTCACCGCCATGCCCTGCCTTTCCATGCCTTCCGCGCGATGTCGCGGCTCGCCCGCTGGCACCGCTTCGTCCGGCATGACGGGCCCGTGTCCATCGCGCGCGCCTTCACCAAGGCGGACTGGCGGCGGCTGGTGCGGGATGCCGGCCTTCCTCTCGATGCGGTCGACATCCGCTGGCACCTGCCGTTCCGCATCTCGGTCGGACGGCTCAATTGAGCTTGCCCGAGCACCATCCCTTGGTCGTCGTAGGCGGCGGGCCGGCCGGCGCGGCCGCGGCCGCCTATCTCGCGCGGGAGAGCCGCGGGCCGCTTCTGATCGAGCGCACGAGCGCGCCCCAGCACAAGGTCTGCGGCGAGTTCCTGAGCTGGGAGGCGCAAGCCTATCTCGACGAGCTCGGCCTTGACCTACTTGCCTTGGGCGCCGCCCCCATCGGCGCCGTGCGGATCGCCGAAGGCGCCGAGCTGGTCGAAGCCGCGCTGCCCTTCGCAGGCCTTGGCCTGTCGCGGCGCAGCCTCGACGAAGCCCTGCTCGCGCGGGCCGAGGCGCTCGGGGCCGAGATCAGGCGGGGCCCTGTCGTGCGCGAGGTCGCGCCCGGGAATGGCTGGCTTGCGGTACGCCTGCGCGGCGGCGAGGAGATCGCTGCCGACGCCGTGTTCCTCGCCACCGGAAAGCACGATCTGCGCGCGCCCCGCCGGCCCGCCTCCGACAATCGCCTGATCGGCTTCAAGACCTATTTCGCTCTTGCGCCGAACCAGGCCGCCGAGCTCAGGGGTGCGGTCGAGGTTGTGCTGTTCGACGGCGGCTATGCCGGCCTGCAAATGGTGGAGGGCGGCATGACCAATCTTTGCCTCCTGGCGCGGACCGACCTATTCGAGCGCGCGGGGAAAAGCTGGGGCAGGTTGCTTGGGCTCCTTCGCGAGCGGTGCCCGCATCTCGGCGCCCGCCTCGACGGCGCGGCCGAGCTGTTGGATAAGCCGCTCACGGTCAGCCAAGTGCCCTATGGCTTCATCCACCGTCCGGCCGCCGACGACCCCTCCGGCCTTTACCGTCTAGGCGACCAGATGGGCGTGATCCCCTCCTTCTGCGGCGACGGCATGGCGATCGCGCTTCACTCGGCCAAGCTCGCCGCGAGGAGCCACCTCGCGCATGAAGGAGCGGCTGCCTATCACCGGCGGATCGCGGCGGATGTCGGCGGCCCGATCCGCCTGGCTCAGCGCGTCTACGGGCTCAGCCAGGCCGCTCCGGCGCGCCGCGGCCTGATGGCGGGTTTCCGCCTTTTTCCTGGCCTGGTCGGCGCGCTGGCGCGGTGGACGCGAATCCCCGCCCCGCTCATAAGAACGGGATGATCGTTCCCAAAAAGGTTCAGACGGCTGCGGCGGTGGCCCGCCACTACGACGAGCTCGACCCGTTCTATCGCGAAGTTTGGGGCGAACATGTCCATCACGGGCTTTGGCGGACGGGGCGCGAAAGCCCACGGGAGGCGGTCGAAGCCCTGATCGACCACCTCGCGGAGCGGCTCGGTTTGCAGCACGGCCAGAAGGCCTGCGACATCGGCTGCGGCTATGGCGGGACCGCGCGCCGGCTGGCCGAACGCTTCGGCGCCCATGTCACGGGGCTGACCATCTCCTCTGTGCAGGCCGCCCGCGCCCAGGCGCTCGCCGTGAACCATCCGGAGGTCGAGATCCTCTGCCGAGACTGGCTCCAAAACGGGCTCCCCGACACCAGTTTCGACCGCGCCTGGAGCATCGAAAGCTCCGAGCACATGGAGGACAAGTCTCGCTTCTTCGCCGAAGCCTTTCGCGTGCTGCGGCCCGGTGGGCGGCTCGGCGTCTATGCCTGGCTATCGCGGGAAACCCCGAGCATGTGGGAAATTCGGCATCTGCTGGAACCCATCTGCCGCGAGGGCCGGCTGCCGGGCATGGGGACGGAAAGCGAATACCGCGAATGGGCGCAAGCCGCCGGGTTCCGGGTGATCGGCTTCAAAGACCTGAGTCGGAACGTCCGCCGCACCTGGACGATCTGTGCTCAGAGACTTGCACGAAAACTCGCCACGCGAGGCGACTACCGCCGCTTCCTCTTGAGCGCCCGCGCCGAGAACCGTGTCTTCGCCCTGACCTTACCCCGGCTAATCCTGGCCTACCGTACAGACGCCATGCGCTATGGCCTGCTCGTCGCCGAAAAGCCCGCCCACTAGCTGTCAAGGCTGAGGACGGTCTTCGCCGTCACGAACTGGCTCTACAGGCTGTTACGGACTTCGGATGGGACTGCGCTGCGGAACCCTCTGGAATGCGGCTGCATCAACTTTGCTCCTCGTCATCATTCGGGCTGGCTTCTTCTTCAACTCTGGTTCAAGAAAAGCGGGCCGCGCTCGGGACGGAGCGCGGCAAGCCATTCATCTTGAAGGGGATAATCGTGCGTAGAACTCTTCGCGCTCTGCGAGCGCTCTCCGTCGCCGCGCCCTTGGCGGTGCCCTTAGCCGCGATGCCTGCCTGGGCCCTGACCGGCGACGTCAAGCTCCCCGCGCCGTCCGTGTCGCGGGCGCTGGATGCCATTCTTCTGCCCATCAACGACGCGGTCGCTACCGCCTTCAAGCTCAACGTCCGGGAAGGGCTGCTCGTGCTCGCCACCGAGCCGGGCGGCGTGGCGGACAAGCAAGGCATCGAGCCGGGCGACGTGCTCGTCGAGGTGGGCGGCCGCAAGGTGACGCGGCCGGTCGATGTGGACGTCATCGTGCGCCGGGGCCTGCGCACCGGCGACACTGGCTATCTATTTGGTGTGAGCCGTGGCGGCTCGGTCGTGGAGGTGTCCGCTATCATCACCATCGAGTTCTACGAGGAGACGTTCAGCGTCTCGGAGATCTCCACCTGGGAAAGCTGGTCGGTCGAGACGAGCTTCAGCTATTCCGAATTCATCTCCGAATATTCGGAAACCATCGAAACTTCCTATCAAAGTGAGGAAACGGTCATCGAGCAGGAAGCCTCGGTCGAGACGACGGAGGAAAGCTCGACGGAAGCGGCTTCCGACGACGACAGCGACGATGACGGCACGCCCGACGCGTCCGATGCGGACGACGACAACGATGGAACGCCCGACGACGCAGACACCGATGACGACAATGACGGCAAGGACGATTCCGCGGAGGGCGACAACTCTTCGGACGACAGCGACAGCGACGGCATCCCGGACGACGCTGACACCGACGACGACAACGATGGCACCGCCGATGACGCCGACGCCGACGACGACAATGACGGCGTGGACGACTCGGCTGAGGCCGATGACGCCGCCGATGATGGCGCCGACGCGGACGACAGCGCGGATGATGGTGAAGACGACGGCGGAGATGACGAGGTCATCGAAGATGACAGCGGCGACGACGAAGGCGGTGCCGATGACGGTGGTGACGACGGCGAGTGAGCCGCCGCGACGCCGGGGCTTTTGCGACCGGCTCCTGAATCCGGCTCCGGCCTGAACCCTTTCCGCCGCGGCGCAAGCCGCGGCGGTTCCCTTTTGCGGCCTGCAGAAAGTACAGGAGCTGCTCCGCCGCTCTCGCGCCTCAGTCCGGCTCCACGCCATTCGCGCGGGCCACGTGGTCGACCAGCATGGGCACGAAATCCTCCGCGCCGTCACCCGCGGCGGCCATGGCGAAGGCGTTCTTGGCCGCGTTGCCCAACGGGTTGGCGAGTCCCGCCGCATCCGCCATGGCTTCGAGATAGCGCAGGTCCTTGAGCGCATTGGTGATGGTGAAGGGGTGCGCGTTGCGGTCGCGCTCCAGCGTCCAGCGCATGAAGGTTTGGTAGAAGCTGCAATCCATGCGGCCGCCGCGGATCACGCCGTCGAAGCGCTCGGGCGAGATGCCTACCTTGCGCGCCAGCGCCAAGGCCTCGGCGTAGATCGCAGCATAGCCCAGTGAAACGAAGTTGTTGAGAAGCTTCATGCGGTGCCCGTCGCCGGGGCCGCCGACATGCACGATTCGGCCGGCGAAGCATTCCAGAACGGGGCGCACCCGTTCAAGCGTGGCGGGCTCCGCCCCCACCATGACGTCGAGCGTGCCGTCCCAAGCCTCCTTGGGCGTGCGCGACAGGGGCGCGTCCACGAATTTGATCCCCCGGCTCACCAGCAAGGTGCGGAGCGCATCCGTCGAGGTGGGGTCCGAGGTCGAGCAATCCACGATCACGGCTCCTTCGGCCAGATTGTCGCCCAAGCCGCCCGGCCCGCGGACGATCGCCTCGACCTGGGGCGAGCCCGTGACGCACAGCACCACGATGTCCGATGACGCCGCGAGTTCCGCCGCATCCGCGGTCTCGCTCGCGCCGCGCGCCTTCAAATCCTCGACGGCGTCGCGCCGCCTGTGCGCGAGCACGCTCAGGGGAAAGCCCTTCTCGACGATGTTCTTGGCCATGCCGTGGCCCATCAGCCCGAGCCCGACGAACCCCACGCTCGGCTTGTCTGCGGCGCCTTGAGACATCGTTCTTCCTTTTCTCTGCGGGGCCAGCCCTGCGGCCCTGACATGGCGGCGGGGCGCGGCCTCCTGTTCGGGGAGGGCCGGGACGACTTCTTCCGCGAGAGCTTCCCCGGACGCAAGAGCCCCGGTGTCTCCAGCGCTCGCGGCAACCCTCTCGACGCCTGGCCCGTGGTTAGGCAGGATGCGGCGTTGCTGCAGATCGGAGGAATCGGTTCATGTCGAATGCTGTTGGAGCCGCTGCCCCCAGTGCCGAGCTGCGCGTGCTCGTGGCCGAGGACCACCCGCTGTTCCGCGATGCGCTCCGCCAAGCCATCGCCGGCGCATTTCCCAGAGCTGAATTCCGCGAAGCCCACAGCCTCGGCGAAACGCTCGAAATGCTGAGCGCGGACGCCGGGATCGACCTTCTCCTGTTCGATCTCGGCCTGCCCGACGTTCGGGGCTTCGAGGGACTCCTGCGCATTCGCGGCCAGTTTCCGCGCCTGCCCGTCCTTGTGATCTCGGGCCATGAGGAGCCCCGCGTCGTCAGCGAGGCCATGTCGCTGGGCGCGGCCGGCTTCGTGCCCAAATCGAGCCGCCAGCCCGATCTGGTAGAGGCGATCCGGCACGTCCTCGAAGGCAGGGTCTATCTGCCCGAGGGCTTCCACAGCCCCGGGCCCGCGCCGGCGGACGCGCGCCGCCGCGAGATGATCGCGCGCCTCGCCACCCTCACCCCGCAGCAGAGCCGCGTTTTGCACATGCTGAAGGAAGGGCTCTTGAACAAGCAGATTGCCCATGAACTCGGCGTGGGCGAAACCACCGTCAAGGCGCATGTGTCGGAGATCCTGCGCAAGCTCGACGTGTTCAGCCGCACGCAGGCCGTGATCGAGATGTCGCGGCTCGACGGCGCTGACGCATTCAAGGCCAGCCTTTTGGACGCACGCTAACCCCGCTTCTCGTTGTGCATGAATGCTTCAGATCGAAGCATTCAGGCTCTGCAAGCCCTTGTTTCACCGCATGATCCTATACGAAAAGTCTGCATGTTTTCGGGATCATGCTTCAGCGTCGGGCGGCGCGATGCCAGACGGAGGCGCGCTTGCGCTTCTTGCGAGCGAGAAGATGCGCCATCAACGCCCGGAGCTCGG
This sequence comes from Mesorhizobium sp., assembly GCA_035998495.1. GTDB lineage: Bacteria > Pseudomonadota > Alphaproteobacteria > Rhizobiales > Rhizobiaceae > Mesorhizobium_B. The sequence goes on along the minus strand of DASYHP010000005.1, from coordinate 43,153 downwards.
CCGGCTTCAGCGGCTTGCGCATGACTTCGGCGCCGAGCAGGCTCGCCCGCACCACGATGTCGGGCGACGGGTCGGCCGTGATGATGATGGCGGGCACCTGCCAGCCCAGCCGGTCGCGCAGGAGCTCGACGGCGTCCAGGCCGAGATCGCCACCGTCGAGATGCTGGTCGGCCAGCACCAGGTCAGGGGTCCAGCCCACCTCCTCCAGGAGTTCGAAGCCTTCCGCGGAGCTGCTCGCGAGCCTCGCCGAACAGCGCCAGCCCTCCAAAAGCGCCGCCATGGCCTGCATCACGGGCCGGTCGTTCTCCAGAACCAGCACGCGGGTCTCAGCGAAGTGGTGGGCGACGGGGTCCGCCGGCGGCTTGCGCCGCGGTTCGGCCACGGCGACCGCCATGTCGGCCAAGGGCAGCAGGAGCCGGAAATGGGTGCCGCGGCCCACCTGCGACGCGAAGCTCAGGTCATGGTCGAGCGCCTGCACCATGCGCCGCACGATGGCGAGGCCCAGACCCAGGCCGGCCGGGCGGCCGCCATCGGCGCCGGGCGACGCAAGCCCGCGGTGGAACTCTTCGAACACCGTCTCATACTGGTCGGGCGGGATGCCCTTGCCGGTGTCGATCACCTCGACGGACAGCAGGCCGCCGCGCCGGCGCGCGCCCACCAGCACGCCGCCGCGCGCCGTGTAGCGGAGCGCGTTGGACAGGATGTTCTGCAGGATCCGGCGGAGCATGGTGCGGTCCGACAGCACGAAGTGGTCGTTGGGCCGCACTTTCAGCGCGAGTTCCCGCTCGGCCGCGATGGGCGCGAAGTCCGAGCGCAGGCTTTCAAGCAGCGCGCCGAGCGGCACCGGCGCGACCTCGGGCCGCATCACTCCGCCGTCGAGTTTGGAGATGTCGATCAGCGTGCGCAACAGCTCGTCCATGGTGCTGAGCGACTGCTCCACCTGGCGCACGAGCTGATGGCCGCGCTCGGAGGTCTGCAGCTCGATGAGCGCCGAAACCGACAGGATGGCCGCGTTCAACGGTTGCAGCACGTCGTGGCTGGCGGCGGCCAGGAAACGCGTCTTGGACAGGTTGGCGCGCTCGGCCGCCTCCTTGGCCTGGTTGAGCGCCCGGTTCGACTGTTCGAGCCGGCGCAGCGTGGCGGCGAGCTCGTCCGTGCGCTGCCGCATCCTTGTCTCGAGCCCGATCGCCGTCTGGAACAGCGAGAACGCATTGCCCTGCTGGTCCATGGAGCGCTCGACCCGCTCCATCAGGGCGGCGTTGATGCGCTCGAGCTTTTCGAGTGGGCCGCGCGCCAAAACTATTCCGCCGCTTCCGCCGCGCGCCCGAAGGCGATTCCGGTCAGCGTCTGGTTGAGATGCATGGACCGGAACTGCTCACCATAGGTGCCGAAGCCGATCACCCGATTGTCGCGATAGAGCTGCGAGATCGTGCGGAAGCTTTGCCGATTCTCGGCGTCGAGCCGCCGCAGCACGCAGTCGAAGCCCAGAACGAGATCGATTCCTCCGAGCCGATCGCCGATCGCGAGGAGCTTGTCGCGCGTGGACTCCACCATGCCCTTGGGCTGGGCCACCGTCAGCACCACGCCGTTGTCGATGGCGCAAAAGAAGGTGAGCGACCCGTCGGGATGCACCTTCTGGATGGAGCGGCAGTAATATTCGCCGCCCACCCGCACCACCACGGGATGGGATGCGAAGCTCATCGGACCCAGCGTCTGCGGGTCGATCCCGATCGCCTCGGCATAGGCCTGGGCGGCGGGTTCGGCGTTGAACTCGACGACCCGCCTTGCGTCCGGGTTGGACTCCGTGACCACGAGCTTGCGGCTGGTCGGCACGAAGTTGTCGGTCTTGAACACCTGGAACGGCACCTGGGAGCGCACCAGCATCAGGATCGCCGCGTCGCTGGCCGTCCTGCCGTCCAGGATCAGGGTCGTCTTCTCGAAGCGCAGGTCGTCGCCGGCCGAGCCGCCCACGAGCGGGATGTCGTCGAGGCCCCAGTGAAGCGCCGAGGTGACGGCCTCCTCGGCGCGCGAAAGCCCATCGATCAGGAGCAGGGCGAAGAGCGAGCCCCGCCCGGCGCCGTCGCAAGCCTCGGCCTCGCGCCGCAGCTCGGCCACGCGCGCCGCCATATCGTCCATGCTGCGCGAGCCCAGCGCATCGAACATGGTGGCCTTGACGGCGAAACGGGCGTCGGAAAACAGCACGGCCAGGATGTGGCCGGCGGCATAGCCGTCGGGCGAGACCTCGCCGGCCGTCGAGCAGGCCGCATAGCGCAGCCCCGGCGCGTTGCGGCGCAACGCCTCGGCGAGATGCGGGGCCTCGCAGAACTCATGGGAAAAGAAGATCGAGGCGAACGAGGCCTCCGCCGCAAGCGCTTCCCTGCCTATAGCGGCCGCGAAATCGTTCACGGACAGATCGCTCCCATGCAGCGCGACGATGCCGCAGGCGTAGGCCGTGCGACCGCAGGTCACCAGGGCGTTCCTCCCTCGCGGCGCTGGCGGCCGCAACCCCAATATCCCAGTCCTTCGCCGCGTCGGCAAGGGGCGGCGGTCACGGCTGGGTCACCGCGCGAGCTCCCCCCTTCTCAAGCTATATTCGTTTGAATATAACGCTTATGCGTGACGCAGCGAGAGGGGAAACCGATGGGTCGTTGGATGAGACAAGTCGTTGTCGCCATGGTGGCATCGGCAGCATGGGCCGGGGCGGCGGGCGCCCAGGAAGGGCCGGTGGTGTTCGCGGCGGCGAGCCTCAAGAACGCGTTGGACGCGGTGAACGCGGCTTGCGAGGCGGAGGTGGGCGGCCCTGTCACCATCTCCTATGCCGCCAGCTCCGCGCTCGCCAAGCAGATCGAGCAAGGCGCGCCGGCCGACATCTTCTTCTCCGCCGATCTCGACTGGATGCGCTATCTCAGCGAGCGGAACCTCACGAAAAAGGAGACGGAAACCTCGCTTCTAGGCAACCGCATCGTCCTGGTCGCGCCGGCCAATCGGGATGTGACCCTCGCGATCGGCCCGGATTTCGACCTTGCCGGCGCGCTTGGCGAGGGCCGTCTTGCGATCGCGGACGTTCAGGCCGTGCCTGCCGGCAAGTACGGCAAGGCCGCGCTGGAGTCGCTGGGCGTCTGGCCGGCGGTGGAAGGCAGGCTCGCCCAGGCCGAGAACGTGCGGGCGGCGCTGAGGCTCGTCAGCGCTGGCGAGGCGGCACTCGGCATCGTCTATGCGACCGACGCCCGCGCCGAGCCGGGTGTGAAAGTGATCGGCGCGTTCCCCGAGAACAGCCACCCGCCGATCGTCTATCCCGTGGCTGAACTCGCCGAAGCCCGGTCGGAGGCGGCCAGCAAGTTCCTGGATTGCCTGAAATCTCCCAAAGCGGAGGCCGTGTTCGAGGAACAAGGCTTCTCCGTTCTCGCGCCGAGCGCCGTGAACTAGCGCCGGGCTGGCGCCTCTGGCAGGGTTCAGACGGGGTACTCGGGGGCGGAACGGGATGGGGTGGTGGGAGCTTTCGCCGGAGGAGTGGCAGGCCGTGCGCCTGTCGCTCAGGGTGGCGACATGGGCCACGCTCGGCAGCCTGCTTCCCGGCCTCGCGATCGCCTATCTGCTCGCGCGAAAGCATTTTCCCGGCAAGGCGTTGCTGAACGGCCTCGTCCACCTGCCCCTGATCATTCCGCCCGTCGTGACGGGCTACCTGCTTCTGCTTGCCTTCGGCCGCCGCGGGCCGCTCGGCAGCCTCTTGGCCGAAGCCGGGATCGTCTTCTCCTTCCGCTGGACGGGCGCCGCGCTCGCCTGCGCCGTGATGGGTTTTCCCCTGATGGTGCGCGCCATGCGGCTGTCGGTCGAGGCGGTGGACACAAGGCTGGAGGCCGCAGCCGGCACGTTGGGCGCATCGCAGGCCTGGGTGCTCCTCACCGTCACCCTGCCGCTCGCCCTGCCCGGCGTGCTCGCGGGCATGGTGCTTAGCTTCGCCAAGGCCATGGGCGAGTTCGGCGCGACCATCACCTTCGTCTCCAACATCCCCGGCGAGACGCAGACCCTGCCTTCGGCCATCTACACCTTCACCCAGGTGCCGGGCGGGGACGCCGGCGCGCTGCGGCTGACGCTCGTCTCGATCGCCGTCTCGATGGGCGCGCTGCTCCTGTCCGAGGCGCTGGCCCGCCGCATCGACCGCCGGCTGCACGCGGCATGAGCCTTCTTGTGAATGTGTCATTCCGGCAAGGCGCGTTCGCGCTCGTAGCCGCCTTCGAGACCGCGGGCAGCCTCACCGCCCTGTTCGGCGCGTCCGGCTCCGGGAAAACCACTCTCGTCAACCTGATCGGCGGCATCCTGGTGCCCGACCAGGGCCGCATCGCCGCGGGCGGCCGGGTTCTGGCGGATCGAATTCAGGGCGTGTTCCTGCCGCCCCACCGCCGCCGCATCGGCTATGTCTTCCAGGATGCGCGGCTGTTTCCGCATCTCACGGTTCGACAGAACCTCCGCTACGGCCGCTTTTTCGCGCCGCGGGCCGAACGGTGGGCAGAGGAGGGAGCGGTGGTCGATCTGCTCGGCATCGGGCATCTGCTCGATCGCCGTCCGGCGGGCCTGTCCGGCGGAGAACGGAGCCGGGTGGCGATCGGCCGGGCGCTGATGGCGAGCCCAAGGCTGCTTCTGATGGACGAGCCCTTCGCCTCGCTCGACGAGCGCCGCAAGAACGAGATCTTCCCCTATGTCGAGCGGTTGCGCGACGAGACGGGCGTTCCCATCGTTTATGTCAGCCACTCGGTGGCCGAGGTCGCGCGGCTCGCCACCGACGTGGTCGTGCTCGACGCCGGACGCGTGACGGCGACCGGCCCCGCCGCCGCGGTTCTGGAGAGGCTCGATCTTCTCCCGCTCGACGAACGCCGCGAAGGCGGCGCGTTGATCGAGGCCCTTTATGTCGGGCCCGCCGACGCTCACGGCCTTGGCCTGTTCCGCTCGCGGGGCGGCGAGTGGCGGCTTGCGGGCGGTCCCTTCCCGCCGGGCGCATCCGTCCGGCTTCGGGTCCGCGCGCGGGACGTGATGATCGCCACCGAACGACCGAACGGCCTCAGCGCCAACAACATCCTGGCCGGCCGCGTCGTGGAGGTGGAAGCGGCCGCGGGACCCGAGGCCCGCGTGACGCTCGACTGCGGCGGCGACCGGCTCGTCGCGCTGGTGACCCGCCTTTCCGTCGAGGCGCTCGGCGTCAGGCCGGGCCGCGACCTGTTCGCCGTGGTGAAGTCCGCGAGCTTCGGCCGTCTCGGCGCGAGCGCGCCGGCCTGATACTCTTGCCGGCGAACAACCCGCTTCGCACCGGAGGACGCGATGCCCTCGCTCAGCCTGCGCATCAATCTCGATCCCGGCGGCCGGATCGGCCCGGGCAAGGTCGAGCTTCTGGAAGGCATCGCGCGGCTCGGCTCCATTTCAGCCGCCGCGCGGGCCATGGACATGTCCTACAAGCACGCCTGGGATCTTGTGGAGGAGATGAACGGGCTCTTCGGCAAGCCGGTGGTCGCCGCCCGGCCCGGCGGCAAGCGCGGCGGCGGCGCGGCGCTGACGACCGCTGGCCATGCGGTGGTCAGCCGGTTCCGGGCCATCGAATCTGCCGCACAGTCCGCAAGCGCTCACCACATGGCGGCGCTTCAGGCGGAGGTGAAAGCCGCGTGACTGAAACCATGTTCTAGCAGAGCCGCGCTTCAAGAACATTTTTCCTAGTGCCCTTGCGTACTCGCGGGCTGCGCTGCCTCGTGGCGATGGTCCACGCTCCGTTATCTTCCCGACCGGCCCTCCGGGACAAAGGAACACCCTCATGTTGAAACGATTTCTTGCCGCGGCCGCGCTTGCCGCGACGCTTGCCGCGCCGGCCCAGGCCGAAACCATCCTCAACGCGTCCTACGACATCGGCCGCGAGCTTTTCGCCGCCGTCAACCAAGCCTTCACCGCCAAGAACCCGGACATCACGGTGGACCAGTCCCATGCCGGCACGTCCAAGCAGGCGCGCTCCATCGTGGAAGGGCTTGAGGCGGATGTGGTCACCTTCAACCAGGTTCCCGACATCAACTTCCTGGTCCAGAACGGCGCGGTGTCCGAGGACTGGCAGAGCGAGTTCCCCAACCAGTCCTCGCCCTTCTATTCGCTGCCCTCCTTCTTGGTGCGGGCCGGCAACCCCAAGAACATCAAGGACTGGGGCGATCTTGTGCGCGACGACGTGTCTGTGATCTTCCCCAACCCGAAGACGTCGGGCAATGCTCGCTACACCTATCTGGCCGCGACCGCCTACGCCAAGGAGGCCTTCAACGACGATCCCGCCAAGGTCGAGGAGTTCGTCAAAAAACTCTTCGACAACGTGCCGGTGTTCGACACGGGAGGCCGTGGCGCCACCACCACTTTCGTGGAACGCGGCATCGGCGATGTTCTCATCACCTTCGAGGCCGAAACCCGTGGCATCGCGAAGGAATACGGCGCGGACAAATACGAGCTTGTCGTGCCCTCGGTCAGCGTGCTCGGCGAGTTCCCGGTGGCCATCGTGGACCGCGTGGCGGATAAGCGCGGCACGCGCGAGGTCGCAAAATCCTATCTTGATTTCCTCTATACGCCCGAGGGCCAGCGCATCGCCGCCGAGCACGGCCACCGTGTGAACGAGCCGAGCGTGGCCGCCGAATTCAAGGCCGAATTCCCCGAGCTGCGGCTCGTGACGGTGGAGGAGGCGTTCGGCGGCTGGGACAAGGTGCAGGAGGAGCACTTCGCGTCCGGCGGCACGCTCGACCGCTTGTTCGGTGAGCGCTGAGCTTCCCGGCGCGTCCCTCCGCTTTACATTGCTTTTCGCGGAGCACGGTTTCAAAGCCCGCGCTCCGTTTGTCCTTGAACGCGAGACTTGCGCGTGAAACGTCGCGTCCTGCCGGGGCTGCCGCTCACACTGGGCGTGACGCTCCTCTACATGTCCCTGATCGTGCTCTTGCCGCTGGGCGCGCTGATCCTGATGGCCGCGAGCGTCGGCCCGGAGGAGTACTGGCGCATCGTGTCCTCCGAGCGCGCGGTGGCGAGCTATCGCGTGACCGTCTCCGCCGCCGCCGCCGCCACGCTCTTCAACCTCGTCTTCGGCCTGGCCATGGCCTGGGTTCTGGTCCGCTACGATTTTCCGGGCCGGCGGCTCGTGGACGCGCTCGTGGACCTGCCCTTCGCGCTGCCCACGGCGGTCGCCGGCATCTCGCTCGCCGCCCTGCTCGGCCCCAATGGCTGGCTCGGCGCGCCTTTGGCGTCGATCGGCGTCAAGGGCGCCTATTCCTGGTTCGGCATCGCGGTCGCTATGGCCTTCACGAGCCTGCCCTTCATCGTCCGCACCGTGCAACCTGTGCTGGAGGACGTGGACCCCTCGATCGAGGAGGCCGCCCAGTCGCTCGGCGCAGGCGGCCTGACGATCGCGCGGAAGGTGATCCTGCCCCTCCTCAAGCCGGCGATTTTGGCCGGCGCGTCGCTGTCCTTCGCCCGCTCGCTCGGCGAGTTCGGCGCCATCATCTTCATCGCCGGCAACCAGCCCTTCGAGACGGAGATCACGGCGCTCCTCGTCTTCATCCGGCTGGAGGAGTACAATTACCGCGCCGCGGCCGCGATCGCCTCCGTCATGCTGTTCGCCGCCTTCGTGATGCTCGCCGTCACCAACGCTCTGCAGACCCGCGCCCTGCGCTACACGGCGAGGGGGTGACGTGATGCGGGCAGGACTTGCGGATGTTCCGTTGATCGACCCCCACTCCGTCTCGGCGCTTCACGCCGAGCCACCTCTCCCCCGATCGACGGGGGAGAGGAACGGCGCAAGCTTCGCCAAAGCGAGCACAACGGTTGCGACCGGGGCTTCCTCTCCCCCGTCGATCGGGGGAGAGGTGGCCCGAAGGGCCGGAGTGGGGGTCGAAAGGCCCGCGCCATTCCTCGCAGGCACGCAATCGGCGATCCGCTCCGCGACGAGAGGGAGCCTCGCATGACCTCTCACCGCTCCCGCCCGCCGCGCGTCGGCGACAGCCCGATCGTCAGATGGTCGCTGATCGGCTTCGTGCTCGTCCTCACCCTGCTCGTGATCGTCGCGCCGCTCGCCGTGATCGCCGTGGAAGCGTTTCGCGACGGCGCGTCCGTCTACGCCAGCACCATCGCCGACCCCGACACGAGACACGCCATCCTGCTCACCGTTACGGTGGCGCTGATCGCCGTGCCGCTCAACACGCTGTTCGGCATCGCCGCGGCCTGGGCCATCACCAAGTTCGATTTTCGGGGCCGCCGCTTCCTGCTGGTGCTGATCGAGATCCCGTTCTCCATCTCGCCCATCGTGGCGGGCGTCGCCTATCTCTTCGTCTATGGCCTGCAGGGCCTGTTCGGCCCTTGGCTCGAAAGCGCAGGGCTCAAGATCGTCTTCGCCCTGCCCGGCATCGTTATGGCGTCCATGTTCGTGACCGCGCCCTTCGTCGCCCGCGAGCTGATCCCGCTCATGCAGGCGCAGGGGCGCGACCTGGAGGAGGCGGCGACCTCGCTCGGCGCGTCGGGCTGGCGCACCTTCCGGTCGGTGACGCTGCCCAATGTGCGCTGGGCGCTGCTCTACGGCGTCGTGCTCTGCAATGCGCGGGTGATGGGCGAGTTCGGCGCGGTCTCGGTGGTTTCCGGCAACATCCGCGGCCAGACCAACACGCTGCCGCTGCATATCGAGCTGCTCTACCAGGACTACCAGACCGCCGGCTCCTTTGCGGCCGCCTCGATCCTGGCGCTCCTCGCCGTGGTCACGCTGGTCGCCAAGGTCGCCTTGGAGCGCCAGGGCGCCGGCCGCGCGGCCCGCCGTCGTCACCTTTCGGGCCCGCCCGCGCCCGTCCTCAAGCCCGCCTCCGCGGAGATGAAGCCGTGAAGATCCGCCTCGACGATGTGGTGAAGACCTTCGACACCTTTCGCGCCGTGCGCGGCGTGTCGCTCGAGATCGCGAGCGGCGAGCTGGTGGCGCTGCTCGGGCCGTCGGGCTCGGGCAAGACGACGATCCTGCGCATGATCGCCGGCCTCGAATATGCCGACGGCGGCAGGATTTTCTTCGATCAGACCGACGCGACGCTGATCCCCGTGGCCCGGCGCGGCGTCGGCTTCGTGTTCCAGAACTATGCGCTCTTCCCCCACATGACGGTGGCCGAGAACATCGGCTTCGGCATCAAGGTCTCCAAGCGCAAGCGGCCCAAGCCGGAACTCGACCGGCGTGTGAACGAGCTCCTGCGCCTGATGCGGCTCGATGGCCTGGGCGGTCGCTTTCCCGGCCAGATTTCCGGCGGTCAGCGCCAGCGCGTGGCGCTCGCCCGCGCGCTCGCGGTCGATCCGCAGGTGCTGCTGCTCGACGAGCCCTTCGGGGCGCTCGACGCCAATGTGCGCCGCGATCTCCGCCGCTGGCTGCGCGAGATCCACGACGAGCTCGGCATCACCACTTTGTTCGTCACCCACGACCAGGAGGAGGCGCTCGATCTCGCCGACCGCGTGGTCATCCTCAACGAGGGCCGGATCGTGCAGACCGGAACGCCCGAGGAGGTCAGCCGGCACCCGAACTCCCGCTTCGTGATGACGTTCTTGGGCGACACCAACCGTCTCCCGGCCGTTGTGCGCAACGGCGCGGCGCAGTTGGCCGGCTACACCGTTCCCGCGCCACAGGCGCCCGATGGCCCGTCCGAACTGCTCGCCCGCCCCGGCGACCTCGAATGGCGCGGGCAGGCGCCCGGCGTGCCGGCGCGCATCGCCCGCATCCTCGATCGCCCCGGCGGCCGCCGCCTGATCGCCGCGAGCGAGAGCGGGGAAGTCCTGGAGATCGACACTCCGCCCGACTGGCAGGGGGCGGTGGGCGACCGCGGCTATGTGTCCGTGGTCCGCGCGCAGGTTTTCCCGGCGGCCTGATTGCGCCTCACCCCAACGCCCACCCGAACACCTCCCCCTCGAAGCAATCACGCCCGCGCCCGATCCGCTCGATCGCGCGCACCATGCGGCCATCACGGCCCAGCGCCGCGTCGGCGAGGCGCACGAGATAAGGGTTGGGCGTGGCGGAGGGCGACAGCGCCCGCAGCGCCGAGGCCAGCTCCGCCTCGTCGTGGTCGGGCTTGAGCGCCGCGGCCACGATGAAGGCCGCCGCCGGCGAGCGCGATACGCCGGCATAGCAATGGATCAGCAGCGGCGCTTGGCCGTCCCAGCTTCGGGCGAAGGCGAGCAGCGCCTCCACATGCGCCAATGCCGGCGAGACCAGGCCGGGCCGGTCGGCGGCGATGTCGTGCATGGAAAGATGGAGCTGCCGCGTCTCCGCCATTCCTTCGGGCCGGAACGGCTCGTGACCGGCCGACAGCAGCGAGACGATCCGGCCCGGCCGGTGCTCGATGAGCGCGGCTTCGAGCTTCGAGCGCGGGCACACCACGATCACGCCGCGGCTCGCCCGATCGAGCCGAGCGCCACGTCGAGCCGCGCGAGGGCTTCGGCGTCTGGCGGCAGGCCGATCCGCAGCGCGTCCGGCATGGCGTCGAAGCGCCTCAGGTAGAGACCATGTCGGCCGCAAGCCTCGAACACGGCTTGCGCCTTAGGCGTCCGGACGAATCGGAACAGGCTCGTGCCGCCGGCGGACGCCAGCCCGTGTGCCTCGAGCATGCGGTCGAGCGCCGCGGCCTCAGCTTTCAACCTCGTAAGCATCGCCCTCTGCCAAGTCTCGTCGCGCAATGCGGCCTCGCCCACGACCAGCGCTGGGCCAGAAACGGCCCAAGGCCCGAGCTGCGCCTCGATGCGCCGCGTCAGCGGCTTCGAGGCGAGAGCGAAGCCGAGCCGCACCCCGGCGGGCCCGAAGAACTTTCCGAACGAGCGCAGCACGATCAGGTTGCCGGCTTCCTCTACGGCTTCCACCACGCTGTGCTCGGCCGGGGCCACGTCCATGAAGGCTTCGTCCACCACGAGCAGACCGCCGCACCTCCGCAACTCGGCTGCCAGCGCCAGCAGCCGCCCGGCGGAAAACAACCGGCCGTCCGGGTTGTTGGGATGCACGATCACCGCGAGGTTCGCCCCGGCCAGCGCCTCGAAATCCTCCACCTCCTCGACACCGTGCCCGGCAAGCCGCGCCGCCCGCGCGTGCTCGGCATAGGTGGGCGACAAGACCCGCGCCACGCCCGGCGGCGCGAGCCCCGTCACAAGCGGCAGAAGGATCTGCGTGCCGGGCGCGCAGATCACGTTCTCGGCGCTCGGCGCGCCGTAAGCCAAGGCTGCCGCCTCAGCCAGCCGTCGCAGGTCGCCCGGCTCGGGCAGCCGCGTCCAGGCGGTGGCGGGAATCGTTGGGAGCGGATAGGAGTGCGGGTTGATCCCGGTCGAAAGGTCGATCCACGGTTTTGGCGCATGGGGAAACAGCGCCTGAGCCTTGAGAAGGCTGCCGCCGTGGTCGCGCACATCAGCCGTCCCGCTCTCTCCCTCAGGCCGCATGTTTCTCACCCTCGCTGGGCTCGCGCTCCTTTTCGAACGTTTCTGCGGCTATCCCGACGGGCTCTTCCGCCTCATCGGCCATCCCGTGACTTGGATCGGCCGGCTGATCGCATGGCTCGATCGCCGCTGGAACCGAGACGCAGACCCGCCGAAGACCCGCCGTCGGGCCGGCGTGGCCGCGCTGCTCGTGCTCCTGCTCGCCGCCCTCCTGTCCGCCTGGGCCTTGCAGTCCCTTCTCCTCGGCTCGCCTTGGGGCCTGCTTCTCCTGGCCGTGCCCGCCAGCAGCCTGCTTGCCCAGAAAAGCCTCCAGATCCATGTCCGCGCCGTGGCGGATGTCTTGGAGGGGGGCGGCCTCCCCGCCGGCCGCAAGGCGGTTTCCATGATCGTCGGTCGCGATCCCGAAAAACTGGACGAGGCGGGCGTCGCCCGCGCCGCCATCGAAAGCTTGGCCGAGAATTTTTCGGACGGCGTGGTCGCGCCCGCCTTCTGGCTGGCGCTCCTCGGACTGCCGGGGGCGGCCGCCTACAAGGCCGTCAACACCGCCGACAGCATGATCGGCCACCGCACCGCGCGCCATGAGCAATTCGGCTGGGCCTCCGCCCGCTTCGACGATCTCGTGAACCTCCCCGCCTCGCGGCTCACCGCACTTCTGCTCATCCTGGCGGCCTTCTTGGTACCCGTCGCCTCGCCCCGCGCCGCCTGGAAAGCCGTTTGGCGCGACGCCCCAAAACACCGCTCGCCGAATGCCGGCTGGCCCGAAGCGGCCATGGCCGGCGCGCTCGGCCTGGCGCTCAACGGCCCGCGCTTCTACGGCGGGGTGCTCGCCCACGACGCCTTCATGGGTGAAGGCGGGCGGCGCGAGGCCGCCGCCCAGGACATCCGCCGGGCGCTGCGCCTTTATCGGACCGCCGACGCGCTCCTGATCGCGCTCGCGCTTCTGCCTGCCGCGGCCTGGCTCATCGCGCATGGCTGAGGAGCCCGTCGATGTCGAGATGTGCTTCCATGTGGGCGGCGAGCCCATCCAGCGCCGCCTCCACGCCCGCCTCATAGTCGAGGCCTGACGCTTCCCCGCCCAGCCGCTTCAGCCACGCCGCGCGCTGGCCGTCATGCGCGAAAAGCCCATGCGCATAGGTGCCGGCCACGCGGCCGTTGGGCGACACCGCTCCGTCCGGCCGCGAGCCCTCGAACAAGGAAAAAGGCCGTGCGCAGTCCGGCCCAAAGGTTTCGCCCATATGCATCTCATAGCCCTGGAACGAAACGCCGTCCGCCGTCTCGCCCCTCACCTCGCGCAACGCCTTTTCGCGCGTCAGCCTTGTGGACACATCGAGCAGCCCCAGCCCCTCCTCGCTTCCTGAAAACCCTTCGATCCCATCGGGATCGTCCACCCGTTTACCCAGCATCTGGAAGCCGCCGCACAGGCCCAGCACATGCCCGCCGCGCCTGTGATGCGCGCGGATGTCCGTGTCGAACCCTGCCGCCTTGAGCGCGCGCAAGTCGGCCACCGTCGCCTTGGAGCCCACCAGGAGCACGAGGTCCGCATCGCCCGGCAAGGCCTCGCCCGGCCAGACCCGTTGCAGCGAAACACCCGGTTCGGCTTCGAGCGGGTCGAGATCATCGAAGTTGGAGATGTGCGGCAGGATCGGCACGGCGACCTTCACCTTGCCCCCGCTCCCCGCCGCTCGCGCACGGGAAAGGCCGAGAGCGTCTTCGGCCGGCAGCTTTCGCGCGTCGGGGAAATGCGGCAGGAGGCCGAAGCTTCGCCAGCCCGTCCGCTCCACGATCAACCGCATCCCATCCGCGAACAGCGCCGAGTCGCCGCGAAAGCGGTTGACGATGAAGCCGCAAATCCGCGCCGCGTCCTCGGGCGCCACCACATGCCTGGTGCCCACCAGACTCGCGATCACCCCGCCCCGGTCGATGTCGCCGATCAGGACCACCGGCACGTTCGCGGCTTGCGAAAAGCCCATGTTGGCGATGTCACCCGTCCGCAGGTTCACCTCCGACGCGCTGCCCGCCCCCTCCACCAAAACGACGTCACATTCCGTCTCGAGTCGCCAAAAACTTTCCAGCACGGCGGGCATGAGTTTCGGCTTGATCTTCTGATATTCCGCCGCCCGCGCCTGCCCCCAAACCTTGCCCTGAACTACGATCTGCGCGCCCGTCTCTCCCTGCGGCTTCAGGAGCACGGGGTTCATATGAACGCTCAACGGCGCTTTGGCCGCCCGCGCCTGCAACGCCTGGGCGCGGCCGATCTCGCCGCCGTCGGCGGTCACGGCGGCGTTGTTCGACATGTTCTGCGGCTTGAAGGGCCGCACCCTCATGCCGCGCAAGGTCAACGCCCGCGCGAGCCCCGCCACGACCAGCGACTTGCCGACATCCGAGCCGGTGCCCTGGAACATGAGCGCGCGGGCGGGCATCAGAACTCGATGCCCTGTTGCGCCTTCACGCCGGCTGAGAAATGGTGCTTCACCGCCGAGAACTCGGTGACGAGGTCGGCCGCCTCGACCAGATCAGGCTTGGCGTTGCGGCCCGTGGCGACCACATGCAGCGCCGGCCGTCGCGCCTTGAGCGCCGCCACCACCTCGTCGAGCGGCAGATAGTCGTAGCGCAGCGCGATGTTGATCTCGTCGAGCACGACAAGCGCGATGCTCTCATCCGCCATCAGCTCTCGCGCTTTCGCCCAGGCGGCGCGGGCCGCGGCGACGTCGCGCGCCAGATCCTGGGTTTCCCACGTAAAACCCTCGCCCATGGTGTGCCAGCGCACCTGGTCGCCGAAGCGGGCGAAGGCGTCCTTCTCGCCCGAGTGCCAGGCGCCCTTCACGAACTGCACCACGCCCACGCGCTTGCCATAGCCCAACATGCGCAGCGCCAGCCCGAAGGCCGCCGTGGTCTTGCCCTTGCCCGGACCGGTATGGACGATCAGAAGCCCCTTCTCGGCCGTCTTCTCCGCCACCTCGGCGTCCTGCACGGCCTTGCGCTTCTGCATCTTGGCCCGATGCCGCGCGGCGTCCTCCTCCGTGATCTCAACCACCTACTTCACCTTCATCGGAATGCCCGCAACGGTGAACAGCACCGTGCCGGCCACGGCCGCGACCTGTTGGTTCAGCCGCCCGGCGGCATCGCGGAATTTCCGCGCCAGTGCATTGTCCGGCACGATGCCCAGACCCACTTCGTTCGAGACGGCGAACCACGGCCCGCGCGGTTGGGCGAGCACAGCCGCAAGCCGCCCGCACTCGGCGTCCAGGTCGTGCTCCGCCAGGAGATGGTTGGAGAGCCAAAGCGTCAGGCAATCGATCAGGAGCGGCCGGCCGTCCGGCACGGCTGCGACCGCCTCGACCAGGTTCAGGGGCGCGTCCACCGTTTCCCAGCGCCCGTCGCGCCGCGCGCGGTGGAGCCGGATGCGCTCGTCCATCTCGGCGTCGAAGCTTTCGGCCGTGGCCACATAGGTCCAAGGTGGCGGAAGAGCCGTGACCAGCCTCTCGGCATGGGCGCTCTTGCCCGAACGCGCCCCGCCGAGGATGAAGGTCAGGCTTTTCGCCTCACCCAAGACTGTTCCTGGCCGCAAGCTGTGGCCCGGCGAAGCGGCCCCGCAGGGCGCCGGCCGCCGCGCCCAGCACCAGCCAGAAGGCCAAGCTCGAAAGCATCACCGCCAGCACGAACTGCCGGTGCAGCTCGGCGGGGACGGCAGTTTCGTGCGACACCGGCTGCGGCGCGCCGAGGAGATGCGGCGCGGCGATCAGCGCGACGCCTGCCAGCGCCGGAACAGTCGAACGGCGGAAGGCGAACAGCGCAATGCCGGCGCCCGTGGCGAGCACGGTGAAGATCCACCAGGCCTGCCGCGCGCCGAGATCGGCCGCCGGCATTCCCGGCAGTTCGGGCGGCAGGCCGAGCCCTGGCGCGAGCGTGAAGGCGGCGAAGCCCGCCAAGCCCCACAGGACCCCCCGCCGCCACGACGCGACGCCGCCGAAAGCCTCGCTCACGGCCACCAGCACCAGCGCCAGCCCGATCCCAGCCACGATGTTGGCGCCGAGCGTGAACGCCCCGCGCTCGAATCCGTCCTCCGGCGCCCAGGCATGGTCGTGGGCATGGCCCGCTTCCGCGCCATGAGCATGGTCGTGGTCGGTCACGCCCAGAATCTCGTAGCGCTCGGCTTCGAGTATCAGGGGCACGGTCGTGAAGCTTTGCAGCACCGCGAGCACCAGGCCGGCCAAAAGCCCAGCCAGCGCCGCGGTGAACACGACGTTTCGAAAGGCCGTCATGGGAGACGCCTCAGTGGCAGGGAAAGCCCATGGCGTGGCGGTAGTCATGCGCCGCCGCATGCACGGCATCCATCGGCGCGAGGCCCACGAAGCCCGTCACGAAGAACCCGAGACCTGCTGCGAGCACGAGCGGCAGCAACCGCGAGGGCGCGAAAACGGCGGCTTGCACGGCGAAGGCAGACTTGAACATCCGAAAAACCCCTTCCGCCCTCCCACCGAGGGCCTGGTTCAGTTCCCCGCCGCCGGCAGGTTTCCTGGCTTGCGGCTCGGCGCTTCCGCCCGCCTTCCCAGGGCTGTTGCCCCAGTGGCGCGTGGACGAAAGCTCGCCGCTCACAGTTGCGGGGGCAGCCGCGGCATGAGGCCTCGTGAGCCCGCACCGCGTTCCCTCTTGCGCTCTCGCGAACGCACCGACGACCGCCCATCCATAGCGGAGAAGTTCACGGCGCGGCAAACGGAATCGCGACATGCGATGGCGCATGGTTGCCGCGTCCTCGCATTGACACCCCCGCTCCGCTGCCCGTAAATGCCCTCGCGACGGTCCCCTTCCCGGCAAGGGATGGGGTGCGAAAGGGAATGCGGTGGGGTCCGCTCAAGCGGCCGAATCCGCGGCTGTGCCCGCAACTGTGAGCGGCGAGCGTTCAGGCGAGAGGCCACTGGACGAGATGTCCGGGAAGGCGACCTGAAGGCTGAGACCCGCGAGCCAGGAGACCTGCCGTCGCGTCGAGTGATCCTGACCGTCCGGCGGGTGTTCCGGGCAAGGAGCGGTGCGTGGCCGAGCTTGAATCCCTTGTGGTCCCCCCGGACCCTGCTGCGGCTGGGGAGGTCACGGTCGTGGTCTGCTCGTCCTGCCGCGACGCCTCCGGCTCCGATGCCCATCCCCGCCCCGGCGAGCTTTTGGCCCGCTCGGCACGGGAAGCGGCCGGGCCCGGCGTGAACGTGACCGCCGTCGAGTGCCTGGGCAACTGCAAACGCCGCCTGAGCGCCGCGATGGTTCTGCCTGGCGCGTGGACCTATGTGTTCGGCGACCTTTCCCCGGAAAACGGCCCCGACCTGATCGCCGGCGCGAAACTCCTGGCGCGGGCCGATGACGGAATTCTGCCCTGGCGCGGCCGCCCGGATTGCCTGAAGCGCGGGCTCGTCGCCCGCATCCCTCCCCTTCGCCTTTTCGAGGAGCCGGCATGAGCGCCGCCATCACCCGTGTCCCCTGCACCGTCGTCACCGGATTCCTGGGCGCGGGCAAGACCACGCTGATCCGCAACATCCTGGAGAACGCCGGTGGGCGGCGGCTCGCCGTGATCGTCAACGAGTTCGGCGACCTCGGGATCGACGGCGAGATCCTGAAGGGCTGCGGCGTGGAAAGCTGCCCCGAGGAGAACGTGGTGGAGCTCGCCAACGGCTGCATCTGCTGCACGGTGGCGGACGATTTCGTGCCCGCGCTCGACACGATCCTGTCGCGCGAGCCGAAGGTCGAGCACATCCTGATCGAGACCTCGGGCCTCGCTTTGCCCAAGCCATTGGTGCAGGCCTTTCAGTGGCCGGCCATCAAGGGCCGGGTGACCGTGGACGGCGTGGTGGCCGTGGTGGACGGCGAGGCCTTGGCGCAGGGCCGCGTGGCCGCCGACCTCGACGCGCTCGCCGCCCAACGCATGCAAGACGCATCGCTCGACCATGACGACCCCGTGGAGGAGGTGTTCGAGGATCAGGTGGCCTGCGCCGACCTCGTGATCCTGTCGAAAAGCGACCGGCTTGACGAGCAGGGCCTGATGGAAGCGCGCCGGCAGGTCGAGGAGCATCTGGGCCGCGCCACCAAGCTGGTGCCGGCCGCCCACGGCAGGGTCGATCCTTCCGTTCTCCTTGGTCTTGGCATCGGCACGGAAGACGACATCGACAACCGCCGCACCCATCACGACGACGAGCTCGACCACGAGCACGACGATTTCGACAGTTTCGTCGTGGAGCTTCCCGCCGTTTCCGACCCCAAGCTGCTCGCCGAGCGCGTCAAGCGCGCGGCGGAGGAAGCCGATGTGCTGCGCCTCAAGGGCTTCGCCGCCGTGGAGGAAAAGCCCATGCGGCTGCTCGTCCAGGCGGTTGGCGCGCGCGTGGGTCACGGCTTCGACCGCCCCTGGAAGCTCGACGAAGCGCGGCGGACGCGGCTCGTGGTGATCGGCCTGAAAGGTCTCGACCGCGACCGCGTGACCGGCATCTTGTCCGGCGCAGCCTGACGCTTCCATGCATCTTCTCGCCACCTCCAGCGCCTCGCTCGACGATTTGGTCGAGCCGGTCGATCTCGACCAGCGGCCGGGCGAGATCGTCGTGCTGTCCTTTTCCGACAGCGACCTCGCCGCCATCGGCCGGGCCTGGACAGCCAAGGGGAGCCCGGACTCCTCGCTGCGGCTCGCGCGCCTCGCCGAGCTGCGCCATCCCATGTCCGTCGATCTGTGGATCGACAAGGCGGCGTCTCGGGCCAAGGTCATCCTGGTCCGCATCCTCGGCGGTTATGACTGGTGGCGCTATGGCTGCGACTGCCTGGCCGAGCTTTCCCGCGAACGAGGGATCAAACTGGCGCTCCTGCCCGGCGAGTGCCGCGACGAAGACGTTGCGCTCGACCGCCTTTCCACCTTGCCCGACGATGAGCTGCGCCTGCTGCTCGGCTATTTCCGCGAGGGCGGGCTCGCCAACATGGATGCGCTGCTGGATCGGCTCGCCTTTCACGCGGGCCGCGCCGAGGCTGCGCCACCCCCGCCTGCGCCGCTCGACCGGATGGGCTTTTACGACCCCGACCACGGCATCCAGACGATCGACGCCGTCCTTGCCGGCCTGCCCGCCGGCACGCCGGTCGTGCCGATCCTGTTCTACCGCTCGGTGCTGCTCGCCGCCGACGCCGATCCGATCGATGCTTTGCACCGAGTGCTGAAGGCGCGCGGCATGGCGCCCGTGCCGCTTTTCGCCTCCAGCCTCAAGGATGGCGCGGTTTGCGCCCGCGTGGAAGACGCGCTCAAGCGACTGAACCCGGCGCTCATCGTCGCCACAACCGCCTTCGCCTTGTCGCCCGACGACGAGGGATGCACCATGCTCGACCGGCTGGGCGCGCCTGTGCTCCAGGCGCTGCTCGCCAACACGCGCCGCGAGGCGTGGGAGAAGAACGGCCGCGGCCTCGCCCCCGCCGACCTCGCCATGCATGTGGTGCTGCCCGAGATCGATGGCCGCGTCCTGGCCGGCGCAATCTCCTTCAAGGCCGAACGCGAGATCGACCCGGATTTGAGCTTTCGCGGTCAGTTCAACCGGCCCGAGCCGTCACGCATCGAGGCCGTCGCGACCCGCGCCGCAGAATTGCTGCGCCTGCAACAAACCCCGCCCGCCGAGCGCCGGGTCGCGATCCTCCTTCCCGACTATCCCGCTGCCGCCGGACGCACGGGCTATGCGGTCGGCCTCGACGTGCCGCAAAGCGCGATGACGATGCTGCACGACTTGAAGGCCGCCGGTTACCGTGTTGAGGACATACCGGAATCGCCGCGCGAGCTTCTTGATTTGCTGCGCGAAAGCGAAGCTCTTTCTGTTGAGTCCTATCGCGAGCTTTTCGCGCGTATCCCCTCTGCCGCCCGTGAGCAGGTCGAGGCGGCCTGGGGCGCTCCTGATGCCGAGAATGATTGCGACGCATTCCGCTTCCGCGCCGCTCGCTTCGGCAACGTCACCGTCGCGCTCGCGCCCGACCGCGGCAAAAACGCCGACCGCCGCGCCGACTATCACGATCCCACGCTCCCTCCCCGCCACGCGCTTCTCGCCTTCGGCTTCTGGCTGCGCGAAGCGCTGGACTGCCACGCGCTTGTCCACCTCGGCGCCCATGGCACGCTCGAATGGCTGCCGGGCAAGACGGTGGCGTCGAGCGAAAGCTGCTTCCCCGAGATCGTCACGGGCGGCCTGCCGGTGGTCTATCCCTTCATCGTGTCGAACCCCGGCGAGGCCGCCCAGGCGAAGCGTCGGATTGCCGCCGTCACGATCGGCCACCTGCCCCCGCCGCTCGTGGAAAGCGGGCTCGACGAGAACGGACGGGCGCTGGAGCGGCTGATCGATGAATACGCCCAGGCCGACGGGCTCGACCGCCGCCGCCGCGACCGGCTCGCCAAGCTGATCGTGGAAAAAGCGCAGGAAACCGGCCTCGCCAAACAAGTCGGCGTGGACGGAGCCGACGATCCGGATACGGCGCTCGCGCGCATCGACGCCTGGCTCTGCGACATCAAGGATTTCGCGATCAAGGACGGGCTGCACGTGTTCGGCCGCGCCGCGTCGGGCGAGACCGACCCGCTGCGGCTGCAAAGCGCGGCGGCGGAGCGCGGCGGCCTGCTCGCCGCGCTCGACGGGCGGCATGTGTCGCCGGGACCGTCCGGCGCGCCCGCGCGCGGCCGGCTCGACGTGCTCCCCACCGGCCGCAACCTCTTCACCTCCGACCCCCGCCACCTGCCCACGCCCACCGGCTTCGAGCTCGGAAAAATGGCCGCCGAGGAGGTCTTGCGCCGCTACGCCCAGGACCATGGCGACTGGCCGCGATCGCTCGTGCTCGACCTCTGGGGCAGCGCGAGCCTGCGGACGGGGGGCGAGGAGATCGCGCAAGGGCTCTGGCTGATGGGCTGCCGCCCGCAATGGGATGCCGCCACCGGCCGCGTGTCGGGCGTCGAGGTGCTGCCGCCTGCGAGCTTGGGCCGGCCGCGCGTGGATGTTTCCTTCCGCATCTCCGGCCTGTTCCGCGACATGTTCCCCACCCAGATCGCGCTTCTCGACGCCGCCGCGAAGGCGATCGCCGCGCGAGACGAGGCGCCCGGCGACAACCCGCTTGCGGAATTGTCCCGGGCTGAGAACCACGTGCCGCCACGTGTCTTCGGCTCCTCGCCTGGAACCTATGGTGCGGGGGTCGAGGAGCTCTTGGCCTCCGGCGACTGGGAGCGGCGCGAGGAGATCGGAGAAACCTTCCTCGCCGCCACCTCGCATGGCTTCGGCGGGCCAGAGGGCGAAGGTTTTGCCGCGCCCGGCGCGTTCCGGGCGGCGCTGGAAGGGGCCGACCTGCTGGTCCATGTCGGCGACGACTCCGCCCGCGACCTGCTCGACGGCTCGGCCGATGTGAGCTTCATCGGCGGTTTTTCCGCGGCCCTCGCCGCGCTGGGCAGGCACGCCGATGTGATCGCCCTCGACACGACCGACCCCAAGAGGCCGCGCGCGCGGCCGCTCGCCCAGGCGCTGGCCCGCGTCGTCCATGCCCGCGCGACGAACCCACGCTTCGTGGAAGGCCAGATGCGGCACGGGCCGCGCGGGGCCGCCGAGTTCGCGGAGACCGTGGACCGCCTCATCGGGTTCGCGGAGACCACGAGCGCCATCCCGTCCGATCTAATCGACGCCGTTCACGCCGCCTATGTCGAGAACCCGCGCGTGCGCGCCTTCATGCTGCGCGAGAACCCTGCCGCCGCGCGCGCCATCGCCGAGCGCTTCGCCGCCGCGCGGCGTCGCGGCCTGTGGCACCCGCTCCGCAATTCGGTGGACGGTGATCTGATGGCCCTCATCGCCGAGGCGCAGGGGCTGGAGCAGGCGGCATGACGGCAGACGATCGCCGCCGGGGCGCCTGCCCCACGCTTTCGAAACCCATGCTGACGGGCGACGGGTTCTTGGCCCGGCTGTCGCCCATGCAGGGCGGCTTTTCGCCTGACGGGCTCCGCGCCGTCGCCGAGGCCGCCCGCCGCCACGGCAACGGCGTCCTGGAAGTCACGTCGCGCGGCAATCTCCAGGTCCGCGGCCTTTCGGAAGCGAGCGCGGGACGACTCGCCGAAGAGCTGGACCGGCTGGGCCTCGCCTTCCGCTCGGGCCTAGCCGTCGAAACGGGCTCGCTGGCCGGTCTCGACGAACAGGAGATCGCCGACCCGCATCCGCTGTCGGCCCAGCTCGCCGCGGCCGTCGCAGGCAAGCTCGCCGGGCTCGGCCCTAAAATCTCGGTGGTGGTGGACAGTGGCGGCCGGCTCACATCGTCCGCGCTGTCCGCCGACATCCGCCTCCAGGCCGTTCGCGTCGATGAGGCGGTCCTGTGGCGACTTTCGCTCGCCGGCACGGCCGCCACCGCCACGCCGCTGGCCGACCTCTCGGAAGACGAGGCCTGCCACGCCGCCTCGCGCCTGCTGCTTGCGATCGCCGCGCGGGGGCCGAAAGCACGGGCGCGGGATTTGCTGGAGGAGCCCGCAGAGTTGAGCGCGCTGGTGGGCTTTTCTCCCCCTGTCGAAGCGCGATCCGAAACGGACTCAGCTCCCTCCACCACGCTTCGCGTGGTCCCCCTCCCCCGCTTCGCAGAGGAGGATCCGCAGCGGCGAGACCGACGCGACCTGGATCCTCCCCCATTCATGGGGGAGGGGGACCGCCGAAGGCAGTGGAGGGGGCCAGAGGACGCAACAAGCGAGAGTTCTCCCGCCGGCCTCTTCCCCTTGCGCGATGGCTCCGCCGCCCTTGGCCTCGCCCTCCCCTTCGGCCAGATTTCCGCGGGCGAGTTGGCTGCCTTCTGCGACGCTGCCTCGGCGGCCGGCGCGAGGGAAATCCGCCTTGCGCCCCAGCATGGAATCTTGGCGCTGGGCCTTGCCGTGAACGGCATCTCCGCCTTGCGCCGCGCCGCCCAAACCCTCGGCCTCGTGGCCGATCCCGCCGACCCGCGCCTCCGTGTGACGGCTTGCGCCGGCGCGCCGGCCTGCGCCTCGGGCGTGACGGCCACGAAGGATCTGGCCGTCGAGCTTGCCGCCGCGTTGCCGCACCATGAGCCCTCGCGGCTCCACGTCTCCGGGTGCCCGAAACGCTGCGGCGCGCCCGCCGGCGCATGGGAACTCGTGGGCGAAACGCCCGAGACGCTCACCTTGCGTTCGCCCGGCGGCCCGCAACACGCTGTCGCAAGGGGGGAAGCCGTCGCCGCTTTCCGGCGCTTGGTCGAGCCGGCCGGGCGCGAAACACGGCCGGAAGAAGCGGCGCTGGCCGCGCGAGGGTAACGTGTCCGCATTCGACTACATCCGGGACGGCCAGGCGATCTACGAAAAATCCTTCGCCATCATCCGCGCCGAAGCCGACCTCAGCCGCTTCGAGGCGCAAGAGGCCGAGGTCGCGATCCGCATGATCCACGCCTGCGGCCAGGTCGAGGCGGTCGAGCATTTCGTGTTCTCACCTGGCTTCGCCCGCGCGGCGCGTGAAGCGCTGGAGCGCGGCGCGCCCGTGCTTTGCGACGCCGAGATGGTGGCACATGGCGTGACCCGCGCGCGGCTGCCCCGGCACAACGCGGTGATCTGCACCTTGCACGACCCGAAAACGGCGGAAATCGCGGAGAAGATCGGCAACACGCGCTCCGCCGCCGCCCTGGAGCTTTGGGGCGACAGAATGCGGGATTCCGTGGTCGCCATCGGCAACGCGCCGACCGCGCTCTTCCACCTCTTGGACCTCCTGAAGAATGGCGCGGAGAAACCCGCCGCCATCATCGGCATGCCCGTCGGCTTCGTGGGCGCGGCCGAATCCAAGGAGGCGCTGATCGAAGACAGCCTCGGCATCCCCTTCGCCACCGTGCGCGGGCGCATGGGCGGCAGCGCCATGACCGCGGCGGCCGTGAACGCCGTCGCCCGAGCGGGCCTGTGAGGACGGATATGGGCACGGGCAGGCTGATCGGCGTGGGCACGGGGCCGGGCGACCCCGAACTCCTCACCCTCAAGGCGGTGCGGGCGCTCAGCACCGCGCCCGTGGTGGCCTTCTTCGCCAAGGAGGGCAATTCCGGCAATGCGCGGCGCATCGTGGACGGCTATCTCAAGCCTGGCCAAGTCGAGCTGCCGCTCCTTTATCCCGTCACCACGGAACTGCCCAAGGACCACCCCGACTACAAGGCGGCGATTCTCGGCTTCTACGAGCGTTCGGCGGAGGCCGTGGCCGCCCACCTCGGCGAGGGCCGCGACGTGGCCGTGTTGAGCGAAGGCGATCCGCTCTTCTACGGCTCCTACATGCACCTGCATGTGCGGCTCGCGCACCGCTTCCCCACCGAGGTGATCCCCGGCGTCACCGCCATGGCGGGCTGCTGGGCGCAGGCCGGCCTGCCCATCACGCAGGGCGACGACGTGCTCACCATTTTACCGGGCACCATGGCGGAAGGCGAACTCGCCCGCCGCCTGGAGGGTTCCGAGGCCGCCGTCATCATGAAGGTCGGCCGGAACCTGGGCAAAATCCGCCGCGCTCTTCAGCAAACGGGCCGGCTCGACCGCGCCGTCTATGTCGAGCGCGGCACCATGGAAAACGGCTTCTGCCTGCCTCTCCATGATAAGCCCGATGACAAGGCGCCCTATTTCTCCATCGTGCTCGTGCCGGGCTGGCAGACCCTCTCCACCGAGGCGGCGCCCGGAGAGCTTTCGTGAGCGGCGTTCTCCACGTCGTGGGGCTGGGCCCCGGCAGCTCGGAGCAGACCACGCCGGAAGCGAGTGCGGCCGTCGAAGGCGCATCCGATCTTTTGGGCTATGCGCCCTATCTCGACCGCCTGAGCCTCAGGCCCGGCCAGCGCCGCCACGCCTCCGACAACCGCGAGGAGCTTTTTCGCGCCCGCGCCGCCCTGGAATTGGCCGCGGAGGGCAAGACGGTCGCGGTGGTGTCGGGGGGCGACCCCGGCGTGTTCGCCATGGCGGCGGCCGTGTGCGAGGCGATCGAGCACGGCCCGGACGCCTGGCGGGAGATCGACCTTCGCGTGGCGCCGGGCGTCACCGCGATGCTGGCGGTGGCGGCCCGCGCCGGCGCGCCGCTCGGCCATGACTTCTGCGCCATCTCACTGTCCGACAACTTGAAACCCTGGGAGCTGGTCGAGCGCCGCTTGCGGCTGGCGGCGCAGGCCGGCTTCGTCATGGCCTTCTACAACCCGATCAGCCGCGCGCGGCCCTGGCAGCTCGGCCGCGCCTTCGAGATCCTCTGCGAGGAGCTTTCCGGCGAGACCCCCGTCGTGTTCGGCCGCGCGGCCGGCCGCGCGGACGAGCGCATGGCGGTCGCGCCCCTCCGCGACGCCAGGGGCGACATGGCCGACATGGCGACCTGCGTCATCGTCGGCTCGCCCGAGACGCGGCTCGTCATGCGGAAAAGCCTACCGCCGCTTGTCTATTCCCCGCGTTTCTCGGCCGGAGGCAGCAGGTGAGCCACGGCCAGTTCCGCCGCCTCGACCGTTTCTGCCGTCCGCGCGGCCGGCAGTTCGGGCCGGCGCACCATGAACACGGGCAGGCCCAGCGCGCGGGCGGCGGCGATCTTGCCGTAGCTCGCGTCCCCGCCGCTGTTCTTGCACAGCACGGCGTCAATGCGGTCAGCCAGGAGCAGCGCCCGCTCCGCCGCCTCGTCGAATGGCCCGCGGCCCAGAATGTAGTCCGCACACAGCAGAGCGAGCGGCGGGTCGATGGGGTCCACGCTGCGGACCAGATAGAAATGCTGCTTTGCCCTTTCGAGCGGCGCGACCTCCTGTCGGCCGAGCGCCGCGAACACGCGCCGCGGTTCTTGGCCGATCAGCGCCACGGCCTCGGCGACGCTGTCCGCCTCGATCCATCGGTCGCCCGCCACCGCCTGCCAGGCCGGGCGGCGCAAAGCGAGAAGCGGCACGCCGGCCTCGTCGCTCGCCTCGACCGCGTTGGCCGAAATGCGGGCGGCGTAAGGGTGGGTGGCGTCGATCAGGAGCGCGACCCCGTTTTCCCGCAGATAGGTGGCGAGTCCCGCCGCGCCGCCGAAGCCGCCCACGCGCACCGGCACACCCTGCTCGACCGGCGCGACCGTGCGCCCGGCCAGGGACAGCGTGACATCAAGGCCAACCCGGCGTGCAAGCCGGCCCGCGAGTTGGCGCGCTTCGGCCGTGCCGCCCAGGATCAGGATTTTTCGTTCCATGCCGCTCTCTAGCGCATCGGCTGCCGAAATGGAGGTCGAGGCGATGCCGAAAACCTTGAAGCCAGGCAGCGGGACCGCACCCTGGCTCACGGTGGTCGGCATCGGCGAGGACGGCGTGGCGGGCCTCGGCGACCGCGCCAAACAGACCCTCCGCAACGCCGAGCATGTGTTCGGCGGGGAGCGTCACCTGGGTTTGGCGAGCGCGCTGATCCGCGGGCATGCGCAAGCTTGGCCCAAGCCGTTCGACGGCGCGCTTGCCGCCGTGCGCGCCCTGCGTGGGAAATCGGTCGCGGTGCTCGCGTCCGGCGACCCCTTCCTGTGGGGAGTGGGCGCGACGCTCGCGCGCCACATCCCCGCGACCGAAATGCTCGTCCTGCCCGCCCCCTCCGCCTTCAGCCTGGCGGCGGCGAAACTCGGCTGGGCCTTGGCTGAGGTGAACTGTGTGTCGCTGCACGGCCGGCCCGTCTCCCGCCTGCGCCCCTGTCTTCGACCCGGCCGCCGCGTGCTCGCCCTCACCTCCGACGGAAATGGCCCGGCCGAGGTGGCGGCGCTTCTCGTGCGCCATGGCTTCGGCGCGTCACGCGTCACAGTGCTGGAGGCCTTGGGCGGCCCGCGTGAACGGGTCTCGAGCCAAACGGCCGACGGCGATTGGAGCCAAGCCTTCGACCCGCTCAACCTGGTCGCGGTCGAAGTGGCGGGCGGCGGCTTTGCCCTGCCGCTGACGCCCGGCCTGCCGGACGAGACATTCCGGCACGACGGCCAGATCACCAAGAGCGCCGTCCGGGCGCTCACGCTGTCCGCGCTCGCCCCCCGCCCCGGCGAGCTCTTGTGGGATGTTGGCGCGGGTTCCGGCTCGGTCGCGGTCGAATGGATGTTGGGCGACCCGTCGCTGTGGGCAATCGCCATCGAGGCGCGGGCGGATCGGGCGGAGAACATCAGGGCGAACGCCGAGGCGCTCGGCGTGCCAGGGCTGCAGGTCGTGGAAGGCCGCGCGCCGGAAGCCCTGCGGGATCTGCCCGCGCCCGATGCGGTGTTCGTGGGCGGCGGCGGCTCGGGCGAGGGCGCCATGCCGGCCGTCATGGAGGCGCTCAAGCCGGGCGGGCGGCTGGTGGCCAACGCCGTGACGCTGGAGATGGAAGCCGTGCTGCTCGATCTCCAGGCCAGGCATGGTGGCCACCTGCTGCGACTTGCTCTGTCCGCCGCCGAGCCGGTGGGCGGTATGACGGGGTGGCGGCCCGCAATGCCCGTCACGCAATGGGCCTGGGTGAAGCCGTGAGGGTGGTGGTGGCGGGGATCGGCTGCCGCAAGGGCGCGGATGTCGGCGCGGTGCTAGGTGCAGTGGACGCGGCGCTTGTCGCCGCCAGCCTCAGCCGCGCGGCGCTCCGCGCGCTCGCCACCAGCGAAGCCAAGGCCGCCGAGCCGGGTGTTCGCGAGGCCGCCCGCTCCCTCTTCCTGCCCCTGCTGACGGCGCCTCACGCCGCGCTCCGGCGGGCGGAACCCCGCACGATCACCCGCTCGGCGGCCTCGACGGCGGCCACAGGCCTTGGGTCGTTATCGGAGGCCGCCGCGCTCGCCGCCGCCGGCGCGGGTGGAAAGCTGCTCGGGCCGCGCATCGCGGTCGGTCCCGCCACCTGCGCGCTGGCGGAAGGAGCGGCCTCATGACCGTTCACTTCATCGGCGCGGGGCCGGGCGCGGCCGACCTCATCACGCTCCGCGGCCGCGATCATCTCGCGCGCTGCCCGGTCTGCCTCTACGCGGGCTCGATCATCCCCCGCGCCCTGCTCGACCACTGCCCGCCGGGTGCGCGCGTCGTGGACACCGCGCCCATGTCGCTCGACGAGATCGCAGCGGAGTTCGAGCGCGCCCACCACGACGGCCATGACGTGGCCCGGCTCCATTCCGGCGACCTGTCCGTGTGGAGCGCGATGGGCGAGCAGGTCCGGCGGCTCGACAAGCTTGGCATCCCCTGGACGGTCACGCCCGGCGTGCCGTCCTTCGCCGCGGCCGCCGCGGCGCTCGGGCGTGAGCTCACCGTGCCGGAAGTGGCGCAAAGCCTCGTGCTGACGCGCGTTTCCGGCCGCGCCTCCAAGATGCCCGGCGGCGAGACGCTTGAAGCTTTCGGCCGCACGGGCGCGACGCTCGCCATCCATCTCGCCATCCACGCGCTGGGCGAGGTCGTGGCCCGCCTCTCGCCGCTTTATGGCGAAACCTGCCCCGTGGCGGTGGTCGCCCGCGCCTCCTGGCCGGAAGAGCGCGTGATCCGCGCCACGCTCGGCACGATCGAAGCCGCGCTGGCGGAAAAGCCCATCGACCGCACCGCCATCATCTTCGTCGGGCGTGGCTTGGCGGCGGAGGATTTCCGCGACAGCGCGCTTTACGACGCCACCTATCAAAGGCGGTTCCGGGGGCGCAAGGCATGAGCCGCCCCGTCGAACATGGCGAAGGGCTTGCGGCCCAGAAGCGCCCCGTCGCGGTCGAACACCAGCACTTCGAGCGCGACGGGCGCGTCACGCAGCACGGGCGCGGCCGTGTCCCAGGCGCGCGCGGCCACCACGTCGCCCAGCGGCACGCCGGCTGCCCTCGCGTGGCCGAAGGCTTCCGCCACCGTGTTCGCCGTTTCGATGCGCTCGGCCAAGCGCCCGTCCGCCCCCGCCTCGGCCGCCAGCCGCGCGAGCCCCTCCATGTCCGCCGCGCCGCGCTTGGAATGCACGTCGAGCATGCCTTGGGCGAGCTTGGCCATCTTGGCCACCCCGCCGGCCACCGTCACGCGCGGCACCGGATGGGCGCGGATGTATTTCAGCATCCCGCCCACAAAATCGCCCATGTCGATCAGCGCCTGCTCGGGCAGGCCGTGGAAGCGCTGCGCGGCGGCCTCCGACACAGCTCCGGTGGCTCCCGCCACGTGACCGAGCCCCGCCGCCCGCGCCACGTCGATGCCGCGATGGATGGAATGGATCCAGGCGGAGCAGGAGAACGGCACGACGATGCCGGTCGTGCCGAGCACCGACAGCCCGCCCAGGATGCCGAGCCGGCCGTTCATCGTCTTCTCCGCGATCTTTTCCCCGCCGGGGATGGACACCTCCACCGCCCAGTCCCGTTCCTCGCCCGCGGCCTCCTTCAGCGCCGCCGCGATCATGGCGCGCGGGCCGGGATTGATGGCGGGCTCGCCCGGCGGCAAAGGCAGGCCGGGCCGCGTGACGGTGCCGACCCCCTCGCCTGCCTGGAATGTGACGCCGGTTCCGGGCGCGCCGGGCCGCACGGTGGAAATCACCAGCGCGCCATGCGTCACGTCGGGGTCATCGCCCGCATCCTTGACGATGCCCGCGCGGAAAAAACCCTCCCCGCGTTCGGTCAACGCCAGCGCGAAGCCCGGCTGCTGCCCGCCGGGCAGGGTGATCGTCACCGGGTCCGGGAACGCGCCGCGCAGAAGCGCGCAAGCCGCCGCCTTGGCGCTTGCCGCCGCGCAAGCGCCCGTGGTCCAGCCACGCCGGAGCTCTCCTCGTGCGTCCTCGTTCATGGCCGCTTCTATAGGGCAGCACCGGAGGCGGGTCACGCGCCGGGAGCGTCGCGCGCATGAGCCTCAACGACGCGCTCGCGCGCCTGTCCCCCACCTTACCTGTCATGGAGCCCGGCCATGTGTGGCTCGCCGGCGCCGGGCCCGGCCATCCCGGCCAGCTCACGCTGGAGGTGGTTTCCGCGCTGGCCCAGGCCGACCATGTGGTGTTCGACGCGCTGGTGGACGCCTCCGTCCTGCGCGGCGCCGCCCATGCCGAGCTCCATCCAATGGGCAAGCGCGGCGGCCGGGAGTCGGCTTCACAGGAGGACATCACCGCGACTCTCATCCGCTTGGCCCGAAGCGGCGGGCGCGTGCTGCGCCTCAAAGGGGGCGACCCCTTCATCTTCGGGCGCGGCGGCGAGGAAGCGCTGGCGCTCGCCCAAGCCCGCATCCCGTTCCGCGTGCTGCCAGGCGTCACCGCCGCGCTCGGCGCGGCGGCCGACAGCCTCATCCCGCTCACCATGCGGGGCTTCAACAAGGCGGTGGTGCTGGCCACGGGCCACGCCGCCGGCCTTCCCGACGACCTCGACTGGGCCGCCCTCGCCAAGACCGGCCAGCCGCTCGTGGTCTATATGGGCGTCAGGAACGCCGGCCTCATCGCAGCAAAGCTCCAGGCGGGCGGCTTGTCCCCCGACACGCCCGCCGCCGTCGTGATGTCGGCCACGACCGGCGCCGAGCGCGTGCTGACAGCCACGCTCGCCACATTGGCCGAGCGCATCGAGGCCGAGGGGTTTTCCTCGCCCGCGCTCCTGATCGTCGGCGAGATCGTCCGCCTGCGCGCGACGCTCCTGGGAGAACGCCCATGACCGCCCGCGGCTTCATCGTCGGCGCGCCGCGTTCAGGCGCGGGAAAGACCAGCGTCACGATCGGGCTCATGCGCGCCTTCCGCCGCCGCGGGCTGCGCGTCAAAGGCGCGAAATCCGGGCCTGACTATATCGACCCCGGCTTTCACGAGGCCGCCACCGGCCGGCCCGGCGTGAACCTCGATAGCTGGGCTATGCCACCTGCCCTTCTCGACCGGCTCGCGGCGGCGCAGGGCAAGGACGCCGATCTCGTGATCGCGGAAAGCGCGATGGGCCTGTTTGACGGCGTGCGTTCCGAGCCCGGCCGCTTGGGCGCGGCGGCCGACCTCGCCCGGCGCTGGGGCCTGCCCGTGCTTCTCGTGCTCGACGTGTCCGGCCAGTCGCAGTCGGCGGCGGCCGTGGCGCTCGGCTTCAAGACGCTCGACCGGGCGGTGCAGGTCGGCGGCGTCGTGCTCAACCGCGTCGGCAGCGAGCGCCACCGCCGCCAGTGCGCGGACGCCATAGAGGAGTGGACCGGCCTGCCCGTTCTCGGCGCGATCGCGCGGGACGCGACGCTCAGCCTGCCGGAACGCCATCTCGGCCTTGTCCAGGCCAGCGAGCATGGGGCGCTGGAGAGCTTCATCGAGACCCTGGCCGACACGGTCGAGCGCGCGCTCGACCTCGACCGCATCCTCGCCCTGGCCGCGCCCTTCTCCTCCTCGATGTCGGCCTCACAGGAGCAGGAAGGCCGGTCGGAAAGCACCCGGAACGACCTCCATGCCATCGCCCTCCCCCCGCCCGGCCAGCGTGTGGCCGTGGCCCGCGACGCCGCTTTCACCTTCCTCTATCCCCACCTCGCCCGCGCCTGGCGCGAGGCGGGCGCGGAGCTCGTCTTCTTCTCGCCGCTCGCCGACGAGCCCCCGCCAGAGGATTGCGACGCCTGCTGGCTGCCCGGCGGCTATCCCGAGCTGCATGCCGGGCGGCTGGCGGCGGCCAGGGGTTTTCAGGAAGGGCTGCGAAGCTTCACTGGGCAAAAGCCCGTCCACGGCGAGTGCGGCGGCTTCATGGTGCTGGGCCAAGCCCTCCAGGATGCCGAAGGTGCCTGGCACCCGATGCCCGGCCTGCTTGGCCATTCCACGAGCTTCGCCCAGCGGAAGATGAATCTCGGCTACCGCGAGGCCCGCCTTCTCGCGGACTGTGCCATCGGCCGGCATGGCGATCTGGTGCGCGGCCACGAGTTCCACTACGCCCGCGTCACGGACGCAGGCGCGGACGAGCCGCTGGCCGAGATCAGGGACGCCACCGGCCAGGGGCTCGGGCCTTCGGGCGCCCGGCGCGGCAACGTGTCGGGCACGTTCTTCCATGCCATCGCGAAGGCCTGAAGGGGTGGAGGACTGGCCCGACCTCTTCCGCAGGCGGCTCGACGACGCCGCCCTGATGCTGGGCTTCTTCTCGCGCCTGCCGGTCTCCGCCTCACAGGGCGAAGGCAAGTTCGCCGCGGCGCTGTGGGCCGCGCCGCTCGCGGGCGTCGTCATCGGCGTCTTGGGCGCGCTCGCCTATGCCCTGGCCTTCGCCTTGAACCTGCCGCCTCTTCCCTCGGCGCTCATCGCGCTTGCCGCCACGCTCCTCGCGACGGGCTGCCTGCACGAGGACGGGCTTTCAGACGTGGCCGACGGGTTCGGGGGCGGGCGAACGGCCGAACAAAAGCTCACCATCATGCGCGACAGCCGCATCGGCGCTTACGGCGCCTCGGCCCTTCTCCTGTCGCTGCTCCTGCGCGCCTCTGCGCTCGCCGCCATTGTCTCGCCCGCTGGCGCGCTTGCAGCCCTCGTCGCCGCCCATGGCGCGTCGCGCGCGCTCCTGCCGCTCTTCCTTCGCATCATGCCGCCGGCCCGTGGCGACGGCCTCGGCGCGGGCGTGGGCGTCATCCCCGCTCGCGCGGCCAACGCCGCGCTGGCGCTCGGGCTCCTCTGCCTGCTCCTCCTCGGCCCGCTCCCCGCGCTCTTCGCCGCCGTCCTGCTCGCGGCGGCCTTCCTCATCTTCCGCCGCCTCGCGCTGCGCCACATCGGCGGCCAGACCGGCGATGTCTGCGGGGCGCTGCAGCAGGCGGCCGAAATCCTCGTGCTGCTCGTGGCCGCCGCGAGCCTTTCCTGAACCCTTGGAGCCTTGCCCTTGCTTTTCCGCTCGCTCGACGAACTCCGCGCCTTCTGCCTCGACCCGAACCTCCCCCAGCCCGCGGAGGAGGCGCAGGCCGCCGCAAGGCGGCGGCAGGACACGCTCACCAAGCCGGGAGGAAGCCTCGGCCGGCTGGAGGAGCTCGCGATCTGGCTGGCCGGCTGGCAGGGCCGCGAGAAACCCGAACTGAACCGCGTCCGCATCCTCGTCTTCGCGGGCTCGCATGGCGTCGCCGCGCGCGGCGTCTCCGCCTTCCCGGCGGAAGTGACGGCGCAGATGGTGGCCAACTTCCAGGCCGGCGGCGCAGCCGTGAACCAGTTGGCGAAGGCGGCCGGCGCGGAACTGTCGGTGATCCCGCTGGCGGTGGAAAAACCCACGGCCGATTTCACGCAAGCCCCCGCCATGACGGTGGAGGAATTCCTCGCCGCCGTCAACGCGGCCTTCGCGGCGGCGGCCGAAGCGCCGGCCGATCTGCTCTGCCTGGGCGAGATGGGCATCGGCAACACCACCGTGGCGGCCGCGCTTTGCGCGAGCCTCTTCGGCGGCGAGTCGGAGGAATGGGTCGGCCGCGGCACGGGGGTGGACGACGAGGGGCTCAGGCGCAAGGCGGAAGCCGTGCGGTTGGGCCTCCAGCGCCACCGTTACCTCCTCGACGACCCGCTCCAGGCCCTGGCCGCCCTGGGGGGACGCGAGCTCGCCGCCATGTTCGGCGCGACGCTCGGCGCGCGCAGCCGGCGCGTCCCCGTCCTGCTCGACGGCTTCGTCTCCTCAGCGGCGGCCGCCCCTCTGGCGCGCCTGCGCCCGCAGGACGGCCTTCTCCATGCGCAGGCGGCGCATGTCTCGGCGGAATGGGGCCATCGCAAGCTCCTGGAGAAGCTGCGGCTGCACCCTCTGCTCGACCTCGGCATGCGGCTCGGCGAGGCGTCGGGCGCAGCGCTTGCGGTCAATCTGCTCAGGGCCGCGCTCGCCTGCCACAACGGCATGGCGAGCTTTTCGGAGGCCGGCGTGTCGGACCGTTAACGCGGATTGAGGCCTTCCGTTGAAGGGAAAGCAGGGATAAGCCACCATGCCGCCGCCGTCCGTCGGCAAGGGTGCGGGGTTCGCGAGGGATGATGATCGGACATGCTGAATTTCCCTCAGCTTGAGCTTGAAGGCGAAGCGGCCAAGCGGCTGGCCATCGCCGCACGCGCGGCCGATCTCGGCATCTGGGAGTGGAATCTCCTCACCGGGGCGATGGTGTATTCCGAGCGCGCGAAGGAAATCTTCGGCTTCCCGCCGGGAAAGCCCGTCACCTACGAGCAGGTGCGGGACGCCACTCACCCCGATGACCTGCCCCAAACCAGCGCCATCGCGGCGCGGGCGCTCGACCCGGATCTCAGGGGGAGCGAGATCTTCCGCTACCGCATCCTGAGGGCCGACACGGGCGAGCTGCGCTGGGTCGTCGCGCATGGGGAGGCGCTGTTCGAAACGCTCGACGGCGAGACGCGCGCCACCCGCTTCATCGGCACCATCCAGGACATCACGGCCCAGACAGCCGCCGAAGAGGCGCTGCGGGGCAGCGAGGCGCGGCTGCGGCTGGCGATGGAGGCCGCCCGCATGGCGGTCTGGGAAGTGGACCTCACGACCGACACGCTCACGCCCTCGCCCGAGCTGAACCTGCTCTGCGGCTTCCCGGCCGACGCCAAGCCTGGGATCGAGGAGTTCCGGTCCCGTTACGCGCCCGGCGAACATGAGCGGTTGAGGCGGGAGGCGGCGGACGCGATCGCGCGCGGGGAGTCGTCGCTGCAGAGCGAATTCCGCCAGATCTGGCCCGACGGGTCGGAGCATTGGCTGCTTCTCCGCGCGCAGCTCGTCGGCCAGGCGCCGAATTTCACGCGCGCCGTGGGCGTGATCTTCGACATCACCGAGCGCCGCCGCACCGAGAACCTCCTGCGCGAGATCGCCGACAACGCGCCGGCCATGATCTGGGTCAGCGACCGCAACGACCAGCTCACCTTCATGAGCCGTTCCTGGACGGATTTCACGGGCCAGCCGGCGGAAGGGGCGCTTGGCCGCGGCTGGCTCGAACAGGTGCATCCCGAGGATCGCGCGGAGGTGGACCGGCTTTCGGCTGAGAACGCCGAGTTCGACGCGCCGTTCTCGCCCGAATACCGGCTGCGCCGCCAGGACGGCGAGTGGCGCTGGGTTCTGGACACGGCGGCGCCGCGGCTCGACGCCGAAGGCAACCTGACCGGCCATATCGGCTTGGTCATCGACATCACCGACCGCCGCCTGGCGGAGGAGCGGCGCATGCTGCTCATCCACGAGCTCAACCATCGCGTGAAGAACACGCTCGCCAGCGTGCAGTCCATCGTCACGCAGAGCCTGCGCGGCGTCGATCTGCCGGAGGACCGCCGCGCCGCGCTCGACGCGCGGCTCGCCGCGCTCGCCCGCGCGCATGACGTGTTGACCAGGGAGAGCTGGGAAAGCGCGTCGCTCCGCACCATCGCTCGCGAGGCTTTCGCGCCGTTCGAAGGCGAGGCCTCCGACCGCATCTCGGTGAAGGGTCCGCCGCTTCGCGTCACGCCAAAGGCCGCGCTCACGCTCTTCATGGTCTTTCACGAGCTCGCCACGAACGCCGCGAAATACGGCGCGCTGTCCGCCCGCGGCGGCCGCGTGGAGCTTGCCTGGGAGCTCGACGCAAATGGCGGCGACCTTCTGGTGGCGATCGAGTGGCGCGAAGCCGGCGGCCCGCAACCCACCGGCCCCGGCAGTCGCCGTGGTTTCGGCTCGCGGCTGATCGAGCGCGCCTTCACGGGCGAGTTGGCGGGAGAGGTGGAACTGTCCTACCCGCCCGAAGGTTTTTCCGCGCGCGCCGTCCTGCCCGTGGACGAGGTGCTGGCGCGGCGGCTTGCTTCCGACTGAGCCGCTTTAGATCCGCTCGGCGACCGCCTGGAAGAAGGCCAGCGTTTCCTGATCGATCGCCGCGTCGGTCGGCTGCGGCTCGCTGGCGAAGCGCACGATCGTCACGGCGCGGCTCGGGTCCACGAACAGCCACTGGCCGTGAATGCCGATGGCGCAGAACGCGCCGGACGCATGGCCCGTGGCGTACCATTTGTTGCGATAGCGGCCCTCGGCGAAAAGATAAGGGAAATCGCCGGCCTTCCAGGCCTGTGGGTCGCCGGCGTCAAGCGTGTCGCGCACGAAGGATTCAGGGAGCACCTGCCGCCCCTCGATCGCGCCGCCGGCTCGCATCAGTTCGCCCACGCGGGCGAGATCATGCGCGGTCACGCAGATGCCGCCCGCCGTGCGCGCCGTGCCTTCGCGATCGACGGTGACAGTGGCCTCGCCGGTCGCGCCCAGGGGCCGCCATAGCAGTTCGGCGAAGACGTCGGCGAAGCGGCTGCCCGCCGCGCGTTCCACGACCACGCCAAGGAGGTCCGAATTGGGCGAGCGATAGCGGAACGGCCCGCCATGCCCGCCTTCGCCCTTCGGGATCGAGACGAGGAAGTCGAGCAGGGACTCCTGCGCCGCGCCGGTCTCCATGGGGTTCCAAAGCGTGGCGCGCCGGTAGCGCGCGAAGCTGCCGGTCGTGTCGCCATAGACTTCCTCGAAGTCGAGGCTCACGCGCATGTCCATGACGTGGCGCACCAAGGCGTCGCCGTAAGCCGATCCTTCCGCCTCCGGCACGTACTGCGCAACCGGCGCCTCCAAGTCGAGCACGCCCTGCCCCTGCAGGATTCCGGCAAGCAGCGCCGTCAGCGATTTGGAGATCGAGAACACGAGATGCGGCGCGGCGATGTCGGCGTAAGGGGCCGTCCAGCCGAGGACCGGCCGTCCCTCCTTCAGCACGAGGAAGGCGTCGGTGGACGTGCGCTCGAGAAAGCCCGCCATGGTTTCGGGAGCGTCCCCCACCGTCAGCGTTTCCCGGAGGAACGCGTTGCTTTCGGGCGGCGTCGCGTCCGGCTCCCGCCGCGAGGCGATCCCCGCCGTCGGCACGAGCTCACGCACATTCTGCAGGCTCCAGCGGTTGAAGGGCGCGGTGCGCCAGTTGGCCAGCGTCACCTCGCGGCGCGAAAAGCCGTAGCGTTGCCGGAACGCGTCCTGCGTCATCCCAAACCCCTCGAATTCAAAGAAAACGGCCGCCCAAGAAAGGGCGGCCGTGAAGCGGCGGTGTCGAAGTTACTTCTGCAGCTCGGTCCAGATGCGGGTGTAGATCTCCTGCACCTCGGCCGGGCAGGTCTCGTTGAACTTGCCGCCCGCCTTGTGCTCCTCGGGCACGACGATCTCGGGCGCGGTCTTCATCTCCTCGGGCATGAAGGCTTCCGAACCCTTGATGCCGTTGGCGTAGCGCGCGAAGGACGAGATCATGGCCGCGTTCTCGGGATCCATGATGAAGTTCAGGAAGAGCTTGGCGTTCTCCACGTTCTTGGCGTCGGCCAGGATCGCGGCGTTGTCCATCCACACGGGGTATCCCTCCTTGGGATAGCCGTAAGTGATGTCGGGGTTCTGCAGGCGCGAGCGGAACGAGGCGCCGTTCCAGTTGGTGCCGGCGGAGATGTCGCCCTTGGAGTATTTCTCGATATTGCCATAGTCCATGGAGAGCCATTTGGGCTTGGCGGCCATTAAGGTGTCGCGGACTTTTCGCAGCACCTCCATGTCACCCGTGCAGGGCTCGCCGCCGACATACATGATGGCCAAGGGCATGATGTCCGACATCTCGGGCAGCACGTTGACCTTGCCCATGAGCTCCGGCGGCGGGTCGAGGAAGATGGCGGACGTGTTCGGGTCGCCGGAATAGACCGACTTGTTGACCGAGATCCCTGTCGTGCCCCACTGCCACGGCACGGAATAGCGCCGGCCCGGATCGAAGGGCACGTCCACCCATTGCGGGTCCACGTTCTTGAAATTTTCCATCTGGTCAGGCCGCGATTCGAGCAGCAGCCCCTCCTGAATCCAGATGGGCAGCACGCTCGCGGATGGCACCACGATGTCGAAGCCGTGCCCGCCCTGACGGATCTTCGCGAGCGCGGTGTCGTTCGAATCGTAGTCGGTGATGGTGACGTCGATGTCGTGCGCTTTCTCGAACTTCTCGATCATCTCGGGGCTCGTGTAATTGCCCCAGTTGAAGATGTTGAGTTCGCCCGCGGCCTGCGCGAGCGTCGTTGAGGCGAGCAGCGCGAGGACGCTCGCAAACGACTTTACCTTCATCATTTAACTCCTTCCCATTTTATGATTTTTTACGGCTGACGAAGAAGAACAGCGTGACCACGGCCACGGAGATCAAGAGGAACACGGTGGAAATCGCGTTCATCTCGGGCGTGACCACGCGGCGAAGCTGGCCCAGCATGTAGGTGGGCAGCGTGTCCTGCCCGCCCGACTTCACGAACTCGGTGATGACCACGTCATCCAAGGAGATCACGAAGGCGAGCATCAGCCCGGCCAGGATGCCGGGCCACAGGAGCGGCAGCGTCACGCGCCGGAAAGCTTGCCACGGGGTGGCGTAAAGGTCGGCCGCCGCCGTCTCCAGGCTCAGATCCATGTTTTCGAGCCTTGCACGGATCGGCAGATAGGCAAAGGGGATGCAGAAGGCCGTGTGCGCCAGGATCAGGTAGCCGAGCCCCGTATAGCCGGTCCAGATCTTGACGCGGCTGAAGAAGATGAGCAGCGCCACCGCCGTCACGATCTCCGGCACCATGAGCGGCTGGTTGATGAAGGCGTATTTCACCGTCAGCCCGCGATAGGGCTTGGTGCGCGTGGTGGCCAATGCCGCCATGGTGGCGGCCACCGTGGCGAGCACGGCCGCCGCCGCCGCGATGCGGAGCGAGCGCCACGACGCCTCGACCACCTGGGCGTTGTTCCAGGCCGCCTCGAACCAGCGCAGCGAGAAGCCTTCCCAGATCGCGATCGAGGTGCCCGCGTTGAAGGCGTAGACCACGAGCGTGGCGATGGGCAGATAGAGCAGAAAGAAGCAGATCAGCGCGATCGTGGCGAAGCCTGGCAGCCGCTTGACGGAAAAGTCCCGACCCGCCTTCCGGCGCGGCTCCGTCGCGGCCTCCAGGCGTCCTGAAACGGCCTCAGCCATGATGGGCCGCGCTCCTGCCGCCGGCCTGGCGAACATAGACGAGCAGCGCGATCATGACGATCGCCATCAGCGTGATCGAGAGCGCCGCCCCCAGCGGCCAGTTGCGCCCCTGGCCGAACTGCAACTCGATCAGGTTGCCGAGCATCAGGTTCTTGCCGCCGCCGAGCACACGCGGCGTCACATAGGCGCCGAGCGCGGGGATGAAGACCAGGATCGAGCCCGCGATGATGCCGGGCTTCACGAGCGGCAGGATGATGCGCCGCAAGACCTTCGCCCTCGTGGCGTAAAGGTCGTAGCCCGCCTCCACCAGCCGGAAGTCGAGGCGCTCCATGCTGGCGTAGAGCGGCAGCACCATCAGCGGCAGATAGACATAGGTCATGCCGAGCAGGATCGCGAAATCCGTGTAGAGCATCTGGATGGGCTGATCGATCAGCCCGAGCCGCAGGAGGATCGTGTTGACGATGCCCTCCTGGCGGATCACCTCCTGCAGCGCAAAGGTGCGGATCAGGAGGTTCGTCCAGAAGGGGATGGTGATGAGGAAGAGCCAGAGCTCCCGCCGCCCCTCGGGCCGCGTGGCGATGAAATAGGCCGTGGGGAAGCCGAACAGAAGCGTCAGCACGGTGGTCATCAGCGACAGCTTCACCGAGCGCCAGAAGATCGAGAGATGCGCGTCGGCGAAGGACAGCGTGTCGTCGAAGATGTCGCGCTGGAGGACGACCTGTTCCCACGCTCCCGTCGAGAGCTCCCAGCGCACGTCGCCGTAATTGCCCGGCGCGAGGAAGGAATAGACCAGCACGATGAGGAGCGGCCCCGAGGCCGCCGCGAAGATGATCAGGAGCGCGGGCAGCGAAAGCAGCCAGCGGCGGCGGATCTCCCGCCGCTCGGCCTCGCGCGAAAAGTCCGCTGCCGCCAAGACGTCAGTCCCTCAACACCTGGGCGGCTTCCGGCGCGACCACCACGCCCACCGGCTCGCCGGGTGCGAAGCCGCAATCCGCCCCGCGCCGGTTCTGCTGGCGCACGATGAAAGGCGTGCCGTCGTCGAGCCGCAAGTGGATATGCGTGTCCGTGCCGAAATAAACCGTGTTCTCCACGCGCCCACGCAGGTCGCCGCCCTCGCGAACGGCCTGGGCGTGCTCGGGCCGCACCACGACCGTGGCCGGCCGGCTCGCGTCGAACCCGTCGGCCACCGTGGCCGGAATCGTCGCGCCCGAGGCGAGCGTCACGCGCGCAAAACCGTTCTCCACGCCGGCCACCCGGCCCTGCAGGAAATTGGTTTCGCCGATGAAGTCGGCCACGAAGCGGTCGGCCGGCCGGTCGTAGATGTCGGCCGGCGTGCCCACCTGAAGGATCTTGCCCGCCGACATCACCGCGATGCGGTCGGACATGGTCAGCGCCTCTTCCTGGTCGTGGGTCACGAAGACGAAGGTAATGCCCGTCTCGTGCTGCAACCGCTTCAACTCGATCTGCATCTCCTTGCGGAGCTTATAGTCGAGCGCCGAGAGCGGCTCGTCGAGCAGCAGCACCTTCGGCTGCGGCGCGAGCGCGCGCGCCAGCGCCACGCGCTGCTGCTGGCCCCCGGAAATCTGGCCCGTGCGGCGGTCCCTCAACGCCTCCATCCGCACGAGTCTGAGCATTTCCTCGACGCGGGCGGAGATCGCCGCCTTTGGCCGACCGAGCATCTCCAGCCCGAAGCCGATATTCTCTCCCACCGTCATGTGCGGGAAGAGCGCATAGGACTGGAACACGGTGTTGACCGGCCGTTTGTAGGGCGGCAGCGGCGCGATGTCCTCGCCTTCGAGCAGGATCTGCCCCTCGGTGGGGAAGTCGAACCCCGCGATCAGGCGCAGCAATGTGGTCTTGCCGCAGCCCGAGGGGCCGAGCAGCGTGAAGAACTCGTTGCGGCGGATGCCCACGGACACGCCGTCCAGCGCGGCGACGGCCCCTGTCCCGCTTCCGAACCGCTTCGCGACTTGGCGCACGTCGATGATGTGGCTGCCCGGCTGATCCGGCACGCGTTCCCCGTCATTCTTCTCGGGCGGCCCTTTTGCGGCCGTCGCGGGGCCAAATGTCAGCACAGCCGGCCTGGCTTGGCAACGGGCAGTTTGGCTGTTCTGCCCTCGAACACCGAAACGCCGGCCGCCGTGGCTTCATTCACGAGCGGCGGCGGGGGATATCGCCCGCTCCGGCGCCCTCCCCGGTGGACGATGCCCCGCAAACATGCTTCGTGCTGGTGTCTTGACGAAGGGAAACCCGCATGAAGCCCGTGCTCGCCGCCGCCGCATTGTCCATTGCGGTGCTTTCCTCTGCCGGGCTCGTCTCGGCGCAGGGCGCTCCGGTCGAGACCTACTGCGCCACCCTGAGCGAAACTGACCGCACGGCGTCGGACGGGTTCGAACTCACGGACGCGGCTTCGATTCTCCGGCAGGACCGCGCCAATTATCACCGCTTCAAGCGCCGCGACCCCGGCGACGACAGCGACTCCACCTTCGGCTCGGCGCAGGCGCGCGAGCGCATTCCCGCGATGCTCGACCGCGGCAGAATCGACGACGCCGCACGACGTTCGATCGAGAGCGGCCCGGCGGATGTCTGCGTCGACGTCCACAAGCGCTCCCTCGACGTTTACCTGGCGGCGGGCACGGAGGACGCATCCTCGTCCGAGCCGGTTTCCTCGGACGGCGACAAATACCCCTTCGTCGGGGAATGGGACTGCGAGGTCGGCACCTTCACCTTCACGTCCACCGTCTACAACAACGGCTCGGAAGACCTCGCCATCAACGAGATCCAGGAAGGCACGGACGGCTCCTACACGCTGTTCTTCGACGACGACTACCTGATCACCCTGTCCGGCTTCACCGGCGACACCATGGGCTGGTTCTCGCATGCGAGCGGCGACAATTTCTCCTGCCGGCGGATCGGAGGCTGACGTCGTCCCAGACAAGGCGGATGCCGGCATGCCGCAGCGTCCGCCCGCGACGTGGTCAGCGCCGGCGGCTTTTCAAAGCCGATCCATGGCTTCTCACATGCGAGGTTTCGGGCGCTCCCGCCCCTCACCCCTCGAACGTCACCCTGCCCCCGCACACCGTGGCCATCGGCTTCACCGTGTCCAGTTCCTCCGGGTCGATTCGCTCGATGTCCGCTCCCAACACCACGAGGTCGCCGAAGAAGCCCGGCTTGAGCCGGCCCTTCCGGTCTTCCGCGAACTCGGCGTAGGCCCCCTCCGCCGTGTAGCCGGCGATAGCCTCGTGCAACGAAAACCGCTGGTCGGGCAGGCCTTCGGCCCAGAGCCCGCGTGTCGTGGCGCATTTGAGCCCGAGCATCGGGTCGATGGGCGAGACCGGCCAGTCACTGGCGAACACCACATGCGCGCCGGCGTTCTTCAACGTCCGCCAGGGATAGGCGAGATGCCACTTCTCGCGGCCGATGCGCGACACGGTGGGCTCGAGCGGCAGGCCCGCATTGCCCGGCGGGTGGGGCGGCTGCATGGAGGCGATCACGCCGAGATCGGCGAAGCGCGGGATGTCGGCCTCGCGCACCACCTCGATATGCTCGATGCGGTGGCGGCTGTCGCGCGGCCCATTGGCAACCCGCGCCGCCGCATAACCGTCGAGCACCGCCTTCACCGCCCCGTCGCCGATGGCGTGGACCGCGATCTGCAACCCGAGCCGGTCGATCTCGGTGGCGACCTCGGAAAAGTGCTCCGGCGCGAACAGCGGCTCGCCGCGCCAGCCCGGCCGATCCGCATAGTCGTCCGCCATCACGGCGGTCCAGCTATCGAGCACGCCGTCGTAGAACATCTTCACGAGCCCTGACGACAGCCAGTCGGACGAGAACTCGTCGGCCATCCGCGAGGCCTTATCCAGCGCCGAAAGCGCCATGAAATTCTTGAAGTGGAACGGGATCTTCGTGCGGCACAACAGCCCGCCCTCGCGCTCCACATCGGCCAGGAGCTGGAGCTGGTAGTGGTTGCCGTCCATGTTCTGGATCGAGGTGATGCCGTGCCGCGCGCACCATTCGAGTCCACGCCGCATGATCGCGCGGTCGGCTTCGAGCTCCGCCGGGGAAGGCGCCGGATCCGGCTCGCCGCCGGTCTCAAGCCCCAGCCGCACCCGTCCCATGCCGGCCAGCGCGTTGATGGGGCCGAACGCCTCGCCTTCGCGCAGCTCGCCCTCGGCCAGGCCGTCTTCGCCCATGACGATCTCGTTGCCCGGTCCGAGTTGCTTGCCCCGCATCAGCCCGGCCTGTTCGAGCGCCATCGTATTGGCCCAGACCGTGTGGTGGTCGGGCGCGGTCATGGCGAAGGGCCGGTCGGGCAGGATGCGGTCGAGATGGTGGCGCGTCACACGTTCCTGGGCCGATAGGATGGTGTAGTCCGCGCCTTGGGCCATCAGGAAAGGCGTGGTCGGCCGCGCGGCGGCGTAGGCGCGCACTGCCTCGGCCAACGCGGAAAAACCCTTCACGCCGAAAAGCTGCAAGTTGTCGAGCTCGGCCGCGCCCGTGAAAAGGTGCATGTGCGATTCCGAAAAGCCCGGCAGCACCGTGTTGCCGCTCGCGTCGATCACGCGCGTGTCCGGCCCCTTGAGGTCCATGACCGCCGCTTCGCCGCGGACAGCCACGATCCGGCCGTCCTTCACCGCCACGGCTTCCGCGCGGGGATCGGCCCCATCCATCGTCAGGATTTTTCCGCGATGGACGATCAGGTCGGCATGGGCGGTCATGGCGGCTCCAGAAAACGTGGATGAACTTGGCTTAGCATCCCATCCGCGCGGCCCGCCAGCCCAGGCGCGGCAAGGCGTTGGATCAGGAATCGAAAAAACTTCGTCCACGTCCCCAGGCGGTGGGTTTAGCTTCGCCTCAGCTTCTTCCGCCGGGGACGCCGATCATGACGGTGGTTTGGCGGGGAGGAGCCGGCGCCTCCGGTGGCGGGCTAACGTGGCCTGCTGCCCGGGGCGGCCTCGCCCAGGGTTGCCTGCGGGTACTAAAGGCC
>DASYHP010000092.1:0-26099 GCA_035998495.1 Mesorhizobium sp. | reverse complement strand
CGTCACCTCCTGGGTGTCGAAAGGGTTCCCGATCGCCGACGCAGGACTGGGGGCCTTTGCCTATGGCCTGGACATCC
Source organism: Mesorhizobium sp. (assembly GCA_035998495.1). GTDB lineage: Bacteria > Pseudomonadota > Alphaproteobacteria > Rhizobiales > Rhizobiaceae > Mesorhizobium_B. Next base: position 26,022 of record DASYHP010000092.1, on the reverse strand, counting down.
TCGCCGGCGCGATCGGCGACCGCCGGCGCTGGCGCACCATGCCCTGGATGGTGTTCCTGTTCGGCCTGCTGATCATCCCGCTAGGGGTGGTCAGCACCACTTTCATCATCATCCAACCGCCCCTGATTGGCGCGCTCTGCACGCTTTGCATCATCCAGGCCGCGGTGACGGTCGTGCTCATCCCCTATTCGGTCGACGAGGTGCTAGCGACAATCCAGTATCTGTGGCGCGCGAAGAAGGTTGGCGAGCCATTCTGGCGCACCTTCTGGAAGGGCGGGCCGGCGCTATCGGAGAACCAGACACCCGAGCCTGACCTTGCCCGGCCGGCATCGAGCGTGCTCAGGGACTTCGTCACGGGCGGGGTGAACTTCCCCTGGACGCTTGTGGCGAGCACGGGGCTCGGCATCCTGCTGTTGGCGACGCCCCTGATCACTGGCACGGAGCCGCCCCTCTACTTCAGCGACCACATCACAGGCTGCCTCGTCATCATGGTTGCGGTGATGGCCATGGCGGAGGTGGTTCGGCCGGTGCGGTTCATGAACGTTCCGCTCGGCGCATGGATCATCGCTTCGCCCTTCCTGCTGGAGGGAGGCACCACGGGCAGCATTGTGCTCGACGTCTTGATTGGCGTCGCGCTCATCGGAGTGAGCTTGCCCCGGGGCACGCGCAGTGACGAGCACTACGGCGGATGGGATCGGGCGATCGTCTGAACCGCTGAGCTGGGCGGGACAAGCTGCGACAATGTTGATGGTCACGCTTAAAGATCGCCGCCCCGCAGGATGGACCGCGGCGGCTTAGAGCGCAGCCGCCACCTCAATCTGCTCCGCTGGCCGGCCCAGCCGTGGCCCTAAGGCCGGTTACGCACTAAGTTCGAACCTGAACTCCCGACAGGGACAGGTCACCCCGACGTGAGTGAGTCGAGGCTTGGAGCATCCGTGGCAAAAAGTGCGCTCGACAAGGATCTGAAGAAGGTCGTCTGGATCGAGACTGCCACCCAGAACGTGGCGCGCTCCATTGCTACACCAGGCCTGCTGATCGTCTTCCTGCTCGGCACGGTGGCACTGGCCAGCCTGTCGATCGCGGAAGGACCGCTCACCTACCTCGTCATCGTTGCAGCGATGATCGCCGCCTATATGGCGCTGAACGTCGGCGCCAACGATGTAGCCAACAATATGGGTCCGGCTGTCGGTAGCAAGGCGCTGACCCTGACTGGAGCACTTGCCATTGCAGCCTTCTGCGAGGCGGCAGGCGCGATTCTGGCAGGTGGCGACGTCGTCAGCACCATCTCCCGAGACCTTCTGCAGCCGGGCGAAGCTTTTCGAGCAGTTGATTTCTCCCTGGTGATGATGGCCGCCCTGCTGGCGGGCGGTATGTGGATCCACCTTGCTACCGTTCTCGGCGCGCCGGTCTCAACGACACATTCTATCGTCGGCGGTGTTGTTGGAGCTGGTATCGCGGCATCGGGTTTGGGCGTTGTCGCCTGGCCGACGCTGGGAACGATTGTCGCAAGCTGGATCATATCACCGGTGCTCGGGGGGATAATCGCCTCGGCGTTGCTCGCCTTTATCGAACGCACCATCCTTGACCGTGAAGATCGCGTTGATGCCGCGAGGATGTGGGTGCCCGTTCTGATGGCGCTGATGAGCGGCATCTTCGCCATGTACCTAGTGACAAAGGGACTTCGCCGCGTTTGGCAGCCGGACACGTCTCTGATTCTCGTGCTCGGTTCGATCTTCTTCGGTCTCGGCTGGGCTGTTGCGCGCCCTTGGGTGCGCAGACGGTCTGCAGGCATGGAGAACCGCAGGAAGACCATCGGCACCATATTCACGCTCCCGCTGATCTTTGCCGCGGCTCTTCTCTCCTTTGCGCACGGCGCGAACGATGTGGCCAATGCGGTGGGGCCGCTTGCTGCCATCGTCGCCGCGGCTGAGACAGGCTCAGCAGCCGGAGATCAGGTCATGCTGCCACTTTGGGTGCTCTTGATCGGCGCGATAGGCATTTCCCTGGGATTGGCCTTGTTCGGGCCGCGGGTCATTCGCACCGTAGGTGAGAAGATCACCAAAATGAACGAGATCAGGGCCTACTGCGTGGCCCTCTCGGCCGCTGTCACCGTCCTTGTGGCATCTGCGTTGGGCTTGCCGGTTTCCTCGACGCATATCGCTGTCGGCGCGATCTTTGGCGTCGGCTTCTTACGCGAGTTTACCACCAATCGGGGCATTCCCAATCCGGCGGTACAGCCCCGCACCTTGTTCCTCCAGACGTCTCGCCTCAACAAGACGCCTGAGGAAGCTCTGGGAAACTTTCAGAAGCGCGAAAAGCGCCGGCTTGTTCGCCGCCAGCACGTCATCGGAATTGGAGCAGCGTGGGTCATCACGGTTCCAGCGGCAGGTCTCCTGTCTGCCCTGCTCTATCTGCTGATGAGCGCAGTGATGGCTTAGGAGTGCCCGAGGATACGCTGAGCCAATTTGGCTGCTAGGTCAGCAAGAGGCTTGTCCGTGATCAGTCGCCTTGCCTCAGGAAGGATCGCCCAGTGGCGGTGGCGTTGGCGCATCTCCGGCCATTCTTCGTGCTGCTGCTCAACTCTCAGCGGATAAAGGTCGACCTCGATGACTAACCGACGGAGGCCGTGCTTGACGGTTCGATAAGAGCCGATGGGCGACGTTTCGATCTGCCCTTCGACACCAGATTCCTCAAGCGCTTCGCGAGCCGCGCTGTCCCAAGGCGACAGGCCTTCCATAATGGCGCCTTTAGGGAAGATCCAGCGTCCGGTCCGCCGCGACGTAATAAGCAAATAGGCGATCTCATCCTGCACAACTGCGTAGGGTATTGCCCCAGACTGCAAGGCAGGCGTCCTTGCTTTGCTCAGAGCTAGGCGATCTTCCAATCTGTTCCGAAAAGTCTCAAGCATCGGTCCCAGTTCGCCTAAAGAAATCCGCCTGTGGAGCTGGAGTTTCCCGGTGACGTGAAGGGGTTTACTCTTCACGGCAGCTTATGTGCCCCTCGTTTAAACGATGGCCGTCACGGCGGCTATAGTTTTCTGCAGACAAGGCCCATTAGCGGCAAGAAGGCAAGGCTTTTGCGTTGAAAGCTGTCGCTCCGCGACGAGACGAAGGTCTGCTCTTGGAGAGCACCTCTGCGGCGCTGCACGTCCCGAATGGGCGCGAAGCTGCCGTCCGCCAGGCTGCGATCGTGACGCCAGCGAGAGTGCTTTGGCGGTCAAGCGGTATGTGATGCAACTATCGTCACGGGCCTGTGGTCGAGGCCTCTGCATGTCTCACTTCTTGGTCGCTGCAAATCTCAGCCGGACGTAGTCGGCTGTCCAGCCGCCCTTGCTGTCTCGCAATGAGGGCGCGAGCGACCGTTCTGCCTCCGCAAGCAGCGCCTCCTGCTCGTCTGAAGCCAGGCCAACCAAGTAGAGGTTCGCGAAGGTCCTGAGCCACCCCCTCATGCCGGTGGGCAGGGGCGTCGGGCGGGGGATGAGTGTTGCGACATCCACCGCAAACCCATGCTGCTCCAGGCGCGCTCGCCATTCTTCAGCGGTTGGGAAGGTCCATGGCATCCTGGCTGCCGCATCCAAGCCGCGCCGGTCGAGGGCAGCAACCAAAGCCGTGACGATCGCGGCCACGTTGCCGTGCCCGCCAAACTCGCCCACGAACCGCCCGCCCGGCTTCAAGGCGCGGCGGACACCTTCCACGGCTGCCTCATGGTCGCGCATCCAATGCAGCGCCGCATTGGTGAAGACGGCGTCGAACTCCGCTGTGAACCCTAGCGCCTGCCCATCCATCCGCTTGACAGTCAGACCTTTAGCCTGTGCCTCGATGAGGAGTTCGGCAGAGCTGTCGATGCCCAACACGTCGGCGCCGCGCTGGACGATCTGCAGCGTGAGCGCGCCGTCTCCACAGCCCAGATCAAGGACGCGCTGGCCAGAACAGGGGCCGAGCAGATCGAGAACCGCGCTTCCAAGGACGGGCACAAAACCAGCATTCTCCCTGTAGCCCTGTGCTGACCAACGTTGAGCTTCCTGGATCACTACGTCCTCATGCGTGTGAGTGGATTCCTGCTTCGATCTGCGTTAGGGCACGCAAACCACGTTGCCGACTGTGCGCCCTTGCTCGACGAACTCGTGTGCCTCTGCCGTTCGCTCCAGCGGCAGCTCGGCGGCGATAGTGTGCCGGATGCGGCCATCTTCAAGCCAGCGAGTCAGGTCTGCGATGCCGTGGCTTCGCGCCTCAGGCGAAAGCTCGTAGACGATGAAGAAGCGCACAGCGATGCCGCGCAGGATCATGGGTCCGAAGGCGAAGCACGCTTCCGGCTGGTTGGAGCCGTAGGCCACGCATAGCCCGCCCAGGGCGAGCACCTGCGGGATCAGAGCTGCGTTGCCCGCGACATCGACCTCCACCACCCGGTCCACGCCGCGCCCGCCCGTGATCGCCATCACCCTCTCCGCGACGGCTTCCGACTTGTAGTTGATGACGTGATCAGCGCCCGCCGTGCCGGCATGTTCGGCCTTCTCGTCCGAACTCACGGTCGTGATCACCGTTTTTGCCCCAAGCAGCTTTGCGAACTGGATGGCGTAGTGGCCAACCGCGCCCGCTCCGCCCGACACGAGAACCGTCTGCTCCTTCACGGAGCCGTCGACCGTCAGGGCACGATGTGCGGTGAGCGCCGGGATGCCCAGGCAGGCACCTTCCGCAAATGAGGTGTTCTCTGGCAAGGCCACCGCCTGCTCCAAGGGCAGCGCGATGAACGCGGCGGCCGTGCCGAAGGGCCGCTTCCACTGCCCGTTCCAGATCCAGACACGTTCCCCGATTCGGGCGGGATCGACGCCCGCGCTCACTTGATCGATCACGCCTGCTCCGTCGCTGTGGGGGATCACGCGGGGCGCGATCATGGGACGCGAGCCCGAGCGCGTCTTCCAGTCCGAGGGGTTCACGCCTGAAGCATGGATGCGCACGCGAACCTCACCGGGGCCGGGCTGCGGGTCGGGCATGTCACCGATCACGAGAACCTCGCGTGCGGGGCCGTTGCGCTCGTACCAAACGGCTTTCATCCTCGGTCATCCCTCGCTGACGACATCACAACCATCTCCAGTCGCGCCGCGGCAGGTCGATGCACATGGCACGCTTCACGCATTGTAGTTTGGCGGACCCAAATGCCTGAGGAAGTCTGGCTTGCCCAGCGTCACACCTTCAGCACGAAGGATCGCGTAGGCTGTTGTCACGTGGAAGAAGAAGTTGGGCAGAGCAAAGCTGGTGAGGTAATCGCGGCCGACGAAACGATAGCCCCTGTTGGCACCGAGCTTGAGCACGACCTCACGCTCGGCACTCGCCTCGAGCGCCTCTCGGCTAACGCTCTGGACGAAGGCAATCGTGCGGGCGCATCTGTCCTTCAGTTCAGCAAAGCTGCTCTCGGTGTCGGCCATGCTGGGGTTCTCGATGCCGGAAAGGCGAGCCACCGCACCTTTGGCCGTGTCGGAGGCGAGCTGGAACTGTGCGGGAAGGGGACGCATGTCGGGCGCAAGGCGCGCCTCCATCAGCTCGGCTTCATTCTTCTCACTCGCAGCCTTGTCGAGCCAGGCTTGCATGTTTGTGAGCGAGTTCACGAACAGCGGGACCGACGCAACGTAGATGGAAAAGCTCAAAGCTGGCCTCCTTGGGTGAGCAATGCGGGCCTTGTGCCTCAGCCAGAACAGGATGGCCAGGAGCCATCATTGCTCTTGGCCGCTCCTCATCGCCCGCGAGAAGCGTTCGGTTGCCACGTAGCTCCACATCCAGACGCCCAGCGCAACGATAATGAGACTCGCAGCAACGGCAAAGGTGATCTGCATCCCGAATGCCACCGCATCGGGAGCCGCCGTGGCGAAGTCGCTGCTGCCCGCAGCAAAGGCGAACACAGCACCCATGGCAGAGGCGCCGGTGATGAGCCCAAGGTTGCGCGATAGGTTGAGCATGCCGGAGGTGGTGCCGCGCTGGTCAGGGCCGACGTCACGCATCACGGCCGTGTTGTTAGCGGCTTGGAACAGCTGATAGCCGGGGGTCAGAAGGACGATCGCAGCGACGTAGCCCGCCACATCGAACATGGCCGCGAGCAGTGCGAGCGCGACCGAGCCAATCGCCATCATGGCGAGCCCAAGCATGATGCTGGATGCTGTGCCCAAGCTGTCAACGGCACGGCCAGCTGGAACGCCACTCAGGGCTGAGACGACCGGACCGACGGACATGACGAGCCCAACGGCGGCGGCGCTGAGCCCGAGCGCACCTGAGAGGAAGAACGGGCCAACAACCAGCGTCGCCATCATCACCGTCGAGACGAGCGCATTCATAACCAAGCCGGCGCTGAGAACTGGATTGCGGAGCGCCGCCAGTCGGATCAGGGGCGAAGCCACTCTTGTTTCGACGAACACAAAGAGGCTGAAGCCGATCAGCGCCACCAGCGCTGCCGTCAGTCCGAGCTGGCCTCGCCCTACTGTCAATGCGAGCGCATAGGCGGCGAGCGTTGCTGCCAAGAGCAGCGTGCCTAGGCCATCGAACCCCGCGCGATCGGCTTTCGGCACGCTGCGATCTGCTGGCAGGACGTGATAGGCAAGGAGAAGTGCGAGCAGCCCGAGCGGAACGTTGATGTAGAAGACAGCCTCCCAGCCCAGTTCGGCAATGAGGATGCCGCCGAGCGAAGGACCGAGTGCTGTGCCGACTGCCGACATGGTGCCGAGCAGCCCCATGGCACTGCCGGTTCTATCTTTCGGCACTGTCTCGCTGATCAGCGCCATGGTGAGGGCCATCAGAATGGCGGCGCCAAGACCCTGCGCCGCCCTTGCCGCGATCAGCAGCCAGAGCGATGGCGCAAGGCCGCACAGCACAGATGCTGTCGTGAAGGTTGCAAGACCCACGAGCAGCAGTCGCCTTCGGCCCACAATGTCACCGAGCCGGCCCGCGCTGACGACGAGGGCGGTGATGGCAAGCAGATAGGCGAGAACGACCCACTGCACCTCCTGGAAAGAGGCGTCGAACGCTTCGGCTAGCGTGGGCAGCGCGACATTGGCGATGCTGGTGCCCAGCGATGCCAGCAGCATCGAAAGCGAAAGGCTGACAAGCGCCCGGCGCACCGAAGCCGGTCGCTCAAGCTGCCTTGCTTCAGAGATGGTCGGTGCCGCTGTCATTGTCTCTCGTCCAGGCGATGATCGCCTGGATGGAACTATTCCCGGTGCCTACACGGCGGAAGGCGCACGGTTTGCACTTCATTCGTGCATCTCACGCCATGTCACGTCCAAGCAGCCGTGCTATGCTCCGGCCGTGTCCCGGCCCGATCTCAACCTGCTCGTCACACTCGACGTGCTGCTCACCGAAGGCAGCGTTGCGCGTGCTGCCCGGCGCTTGAGGCTCAGCCCATCAGCCATGAGCCGGGCGCTGGCACGCCTGCGCGAAACCACCGGTGATCCGCTCCTGGTCAGGGCAGGTCGAGGACTTGTTCCCACGCCTCGGGCGATCGAGTTGCGCACGCAGGTTGGTGGCCTCGTCGAGGATGCCAGCGCCGTGTTGCGCCCGGCTGCAAAGCTGGATCTCGGCACCCTCAAGCGTCGCTTCACGCTTCGGACCAGTGAGGGGTTCGTGGAAACCTTCGGCCCGCGATTGCTTGCGTTGGTGGGAGATCAAGCGCCCGGCGTCACCCTGCAGTTCCTGGCCAAGCCCGACAAGGAGTCCTCCCCACTCCGTGAGGGCGAGGTCGACATCGAGACTGGCGTCATCGACGCCCAAACCGCGCCCGAACTGCGTGCGCTCCCGCTCTTCGATGACCACTGGGTTGGAGTGGTGCAGGAGGGGCATCCTCTTGCCGGAGGACGGATGACCGGCGAGCGGTACGCCAGCGCCGGCCATGTCGTCGTGCTTCGACGAGGGCTCCACAGCCAAGAGATCGACGAGGCCGTCCGCGCAGCTGGGCTTGAGCGGCACGTCGTGACGGTCGTCAACGGTTTTTCCACGGCACTCGCGCTTGCCCGTGAAACGCAGCTCGTTGCCACCGTGCCGGAGCGCCACACGGCAGGACTTCGCAAAGGCATGCAAACCTTCAAGCTGCCAGTCGACATTCCTCCATTCATCTTATCCATGCTCTGGCATCCGCGCATGGAGGGAGACTTGGCGCATCGCTGGCTGCGTGGATGTGTTCGAGACGCTTGCAGGGAGCAGGTTGGCTCTTGAGAGCGCACACCAGGAGCCTGTCTGTTGCGGTGCAGGGCCCCGCTGCTCTGCCTGTGCAAGGTCTGCTTTCGGGCAGGAGGTAAACTCCAATCGAGGGCCTAAATGGGCGCACAGCAGTCTTACCCGAGCCAAATTGCAGCTGGTCAACTCTGGATCGGAGAGCGCCGGAAAGGCCAGTCACTTCAACGGCAGATTTCGCCTTGGGTGTTCTCTGCCTAGCAGCGGCTCCGTAAACTGACATGAGGTAACGGGCCTGAAAAGCGCAACAAAAACAAAGATTGTGCAGCTCATGTCGGAAAGGCCCAGGTCCAGAGCTTTGGAGAATATGGGCCCGGAGAGAAGGAGAATGGCGCTCTTCGGTATGCCCGCCAGCCAGAGCCAGAGGGCAAAAAGCCCGCAGTTTCAGGGACTTTGCAGACTGGACGAGCGCCCTGGAGAATGTCTGGAGCTGCCGGAATGGTGGAGGGGAGGGAACCAAGAAAAACTCTTCTCCAGTGCGGCTGAGGATGTAACTGGGCCTATTGTCTGCAGCTACAACGCGAGCATTGATCCGCCTGGTTTCCGGGAAGCTGCTTGGGTGTTCGAACCGATCCACTTTGAGTTAGAGCAATCGGCTTTTCGGGCGCAGGCAAGGGCTCTTCGTGTTCGACCTCCGCAGGAATGCGACGGCACTACCCATCTGCGCAGCGATGCAGGAAAAACTCAGACGAGCCTCTTAATGCGTCAACCTCACCACCCGTAGCGACTGTGCGATACCGCCAAAGGCGGCGAGCAGCTTCGAGGCGTCGCTTGCATCGTAGTAGTGCTGGGCATCGGTCGCACAGGCTTGCAGCATCGTTTTGGCCGCGGCGTCTTCCACCGCGAACGCCACCGTGAAGATCTCGATCTTCTGCGCCTTGGCGTATTTGCAGAGCGTCAGCGTGTCCGTGTTGGTCAGCACACGCTGGGTGGCATTGGCAGTGTTGGTGTTGCCGATCTGGGCGCCGCCCTTTACGGGGTAGTCCAGGTTCAGAGTGCCTGTCAGGTTCACTCGCCGCGTGTTCAGCCCATCGGTCATCAGCACGATCACCTTGCGCGGCTTGACGTTCTCCGCATCAAAAGCAGCGCCCTCCGTGAAAGGGGCTTGCGGGGATAGCACGTTGATCCCCCACATCATGCCGCCAGGGATATAGGTCTGTGGCGTGTAGCTCGGTCGCGAGGTGATCATGCCCTTGATGGCCTTGTCGACCGCCGCCCTGTCGTCGGTTAGCGGCAGGATCTCGGTCAGGCAGTACTGGCGAACATCAACGAAGCCAGGATACTTGATGCTGTCCTTGCCATCCTCCAGCACGAGCTTACTCGCCGATACCCGCGAGCCGACGCAGCCATACCAGCGATAGGCTGTCGTCGTCGTCTTCGTTGTGGCGGGCTTGGCCTCCACGGGCTTGACCCAAACCTTGCCGACATAGATTTGCTCGTACTTCGCGCAGGTCGTGGAAGCAGGCACGTCCACCCACACCCCATCTTTCTCCACCTCTTTCGCCGGGGTGGTTTTCCATTCCAGGCAGGCGCCATTCTTGTAGCCGTCTTTCCAGTAGCCCTCCTTGGCCTCAACGGCAGCAACCTCGGTGGTGACTACCTTGTCGTAGTTCTCCGGCACTGAGATCCAGGGCGCGTTGCGATGCTGGGTGCCCACGTTGATCAGCTCGCCATAAGGCACGAGCGACACCCGGACATTGGCGTCCTTCTCCTTGAGAAGCTCATTCGCCAGATTGCTGGCCGCCGTCTTCAGCGCGCCGATCTTGTTGTCCTGGTTCATGGAATCCGTGTTGTCGAGCACCAGCGCCACCTCGACCGCACCGGCGCTCATCGCGCGCTCGGCAAAGGCGCTCACGCTGAAGGGCATGCGGTCGTAGCCGGCCAGACCCATGAAGGTGACCTCAAACGTGCCGTTCAGCTGCACCTGAAGAAGTTCGGTCGTGGCTTCGAATTTCGCAATATGAATGTCAGCCACATGGCGGCCGCTCTTGTTGGCGTTCAGAAAGTTCTCGGCCAGCTGACGAAGCTTCTCAGAGTCGCGCTCGGACGAGGAGGCTGCCGACAGGGCAACAATGTCGGCCAACTCCTGGCCGTGCTGAGCGGCGGACATGTAGCGGCTCGCGTCTACCCCGAGGCCAACCGACAGCATAAGCGGCACGGCTATGACAGCTGTTATGGTGGCGAAGTTGCCGCCCCTGTCGCGGAGCAACGGACGGAACGCATGCCACAAGCAGGTCTTCTTCATGGGGCTTCTGGACCTAAACACGAGCCGGCATCACCGCCCCGCCAGTGCCAGATGTGCATTGCGTCCATACACGAGGACGGGAGAGGTTCTCCTTTTTATCTACTCGCGGCAACTTAAGAGCGCGCTAACACACGGTTAGCTTGGACCGCCTGCGTAGTAATTGGCCGTTTACTCCCTTCCCCTATGGTCCCATTCCTCTAGGGACATAAAAATGCTCGGCACCTTTCTTCAGAGCCGCAGCGGCAACTTCGCCAGCATCTTTGCGCTGACGCTGCCCTTTCTGCTTGGCCTGACAGGCGGAGGGGTGGATCTTTACGTTCACATTCACCACCGCAGCGAGCTGCAGGCCACGGCCGATGCGGCCGTTCTCGCCGCCGCCAGCGAAGCGGGCATGAAGGGCTGGTCAAAGGAGAGCGCGACCGAGGTGGCAACCTCGGTCATCGCCAGCAACCTGTCGAACCGTTTCAGCGGCGCCACCTTCGCACACGAGATCGAGGTGAGCGAGAAGGACCGCCGCATCGAGGTCACGCTTACCCAGGACCACTATGGCTACTTCTTTGTGGGCTACTTCACCGGCAGCCCGCAGATCACGGTGAGCTCGGGCGCTCAAGCCACAGGGCAAGCTACCGTTTGCATCATCGTGCAGGAGCCGAAGGACGGGGAAGCCTTCCTGATGAAAGGCAACTCGCGTGTCAGCGCTTCAGGCTGCTCTGCCTACTCCAACTCGGTGAGCACAATGGGTATTGTGGCAAAGGACCTGTCCCGTCTCAAGGCACAACTGACGTGCAGCGGTGGAGGCTATATGGGCACGCTCGCGAACTATTCGCCCGCTCCCCTGACGGACTGCCCCATCTTGCAGGACCCGCTGGCGGCGCGCGCATCCCTCGTGGATCAGGCACTGAGCGGGCAGGCGTGCGCGCATACCAAGCTGAAGCTTGAGGGTGTGAAGAAGTCGCTCAAGCCCGGCACCTATTGTGGAGGGCTACAAATCACCGATGGCTCTGAGGTGACGTTTGAGCCTGGCATCTACGTAATCAAAGATGGCACGCTGAAGGCCCACGGTGCCTCCACGTTCAAAGGCGAGGGTGTGGCCTTCGTCTTCTTTGGCGAAAAGGCGACCCTCGACCTTAAAAACGACACCACCGTTGCGCTCTCGGCACCTACAGAAGGGCTCATGGCGGGCATCCTGGCTTATGCGCGGCCGGCGGCAAAGTCGCGGGACTTCAAGATCCAGAGCCAGGACGCGCAGAAGTTGGTCGGCACCGTTTACTTGCCAGCCGATAGCTTGGTTGTGGGTGGCGACGAGGATGGCGACGGGGTGTGCGATGTAGGCGTGGGGGAACTTCCCATTGTGGGCCAGACCCTGTGCGAGTCCGATTTAGGGGCAGCGTCCTCGTGGACGGCCATTGTTGCCGACAAGCTTGAGGTCACATCCGGCGCAACCCTGGTGCTGAACTCGGACTATGAGAACTCAGACGTGCCAGTCCCGCAGGGATTGGGACCGAACAGCGCCAAAGTCTCGCTTGCAAGGTGAAACGGCTGCACGTGTCCTGCAGTAGCATGGCATTCGCAGCCGCTTACCTGGCCGTTTCAGCCGTCATCGCACAAGGGGCGACGACGTCCGCCTGCTCCGCTCGCGATCTGATCGTTGCTGATGATGTAGAGGATGCGACGATCACGCGAGGTCAGCAGCGCCTCGGCTAGCTTGCGGCCATCCACGCCGTGGGCGGGATCATGGGGCAGGCCGAGCGTTGATCCATGCGCACCGTCTTAAGGCTGCGAGCAAGTCGCTAGGTCATGACAGTCTCTCCGTGTTCGATTGTTTGGCTTGAGGGTGAGTTGACCTTCCGGCGGAGCATGCGAATCTGATGCGCCGACCGACAACAAGTCCCAGCGGATCGGCCGGAGCCCGACCCTGACCGCTCTCCGGGTCGGGCTCCTTCCACTCCACTTTCAGCATTGACCCCGGACCGGGGTATGTGAAGCTGAACCGACTCTGGTTGTGTCCCGTCCGACGGGCCTGAGCAGGAGCCCGGCCGCCGTCACGAGGTGGGCCGGGCTCCTACTGACCGCGACAGGCGTCTGCGAATGCGGTCTGGCCCGCTCTTTGCAGCCTCTCCCCTCATTGAGGATCAGAGGTGCGGCAATGGTTCAGGTCGAGACAGGACGGCGGGCGACGGACAAGTCGGACGCGTTCTTCTTCCGGATGCTCATTGCCCTGCTGTGCTCTTTTGGAGCAGGCTCCGCTCTCGTGGCACTGATGCTGCTCTGACGATGCGCAACTGGCTTCTCACCACTTGGGACTATATCCGCACCAGCCTCTGGTTCGTTCCATCCCTCATGTTCGTCGTCGGCGTGCTGCTTGCGGTCGCCATGCTGTGGATGGATCCAGCTCTCGGCTCTGAGGATCAGGCTTGGGGCTGGTGGATCAACAGCGGCAATGGCGAGGACGCGCGCAATCTGCTGTCCACCTTGCTCGCCGGCACCATCGGCATGGCGAGCATGGCGTTTTCGGTCACCGTTGTTGCGCTGAGCCTGGCGGCCAACACATATGGGCCCCGCCTCATCCGGATCTTCCGAGCTGACCTGCGCACGCAGCTTGCGCTCGGCATGTTCGTGATGGTGATCGTTTACTGCCTCATCGTGCTGCGCACCGTGAAGGGCCAAGCCCCCATGCCCGAGGTGCCGCATGTGGCTGTCACGGTAGGCACCGAGCTCGCTCTCCTGGCGGTTCTAGCGCTGCTTGTCTTCATCCAGGGCGTGGCGAGGCTCATCGCCGCCGACGAAGTGGTCAGCCGTGTTCGGAAAGAGCTCGACGCTGCGGTGTTGGACCTGCCCAGCTGCAAAGAACCAGAACCCATTGCAGCAGCGTCAGATCGAATGCTTCGTGAGATCGATCAGCACGGCGCGCGCATCCGGCTGCCACGTGAGGGCTATGTGCAAGCGGTGGACTACGAGGGAATGACGATGTGGGCCGAGCAGAACGGATGTGTGCTGGGGCTCAAGTTCACTGCTGGCGACTTCGTGGTCGAGGGCGATCACCGAGTTCTGGTCCATCCGCCTCCGGGCGACCATACAAAGGCAAGGGCCGACCTCGACAAGTTCATCGTGAGCGGCAATGAGCGTACGCCGATCCAGGATTTGGAGTTCGCGATCCGGCACCTGGTCGAGATTGCCTTGCGCGCCCTTTCGCCCGGCATCAACGACCCGTTCACGGCCAAGACAGTGATCGACCGGCTGAGAGGCGCGCTCTCGCGCCTGATGGGGCGACGTCTGCCATCAGCTGTTGTCACCGACAAAGCAGGGCATGTGCGTCTCATCCGGCCGGCGACCAGCCATGGCCGCGTGCTGGATGCCGCCTTTCATTAGATCCGGCAGGCCGGCTCGGACAAACCCGCCGTTCTCATCCATATGCTCGAAGCGATCACGGGCATCGCAGAGCACGTCCGCACACATGAGCAGCGAGGAGCCCTCGCGCGGCATGCACGGCTGATCCGCGACGCCGCATCCCGAGACGTCGCCGAACCGGCTGACCGAGCGGATGTCGAGGCGAGCTTCGAACACACAACGAAAGCTTTGGCTGACGAGCCGCCCGCAAAGAGGTAAGCGAGACGACGCTGGACATTTGAGACGGCGGCGTGGTGGCTCAGCCATCAACGCCGCTCGATTTGCGAATGCCCACTCGGCAAAGCTTGTCGCTCGGCGGTTGCTACTGTCCGCCTCCCGTCCACCACAGCTCTTGAGAACCGCTGCAGACTCAGTAGCGTCCCGCCGTCGTGCCGGTCGCGGCATCTGGGCGCGTGCGGGTGACGAGGCTCACCCCGATCTCGGCGATGCCGATGATGAGGTGGGGCCAGTAGGTGCGGTCAGCGAAGCCGAAGAGCCAGGGCGAAATGGCCAGGAATGCGCCGCCCAGGCCATCCACTCCAAGATGAACGCCCATCGGGATGATGCGCGCCGCACTCAGTTCATAGTCAGTGATCAGGCTCATCACCAGAATGGTGAGACCAACGATGACGGGCACCCATTGAGCGGCTGTGCCATCGGCGAATCCGAACAACCAGGGAGCGGCGATCAGAAGGATGCCGGTCAGATAGTCGATGATGCCGTGAACTCGGGTGGACAGAAAGCGCATGGGCCAGCCTCCGTCAGAAGATCCTGCTGAGGCCTAACTGGAGTCGGACGTGCGTGTTCCCAAAGAGCTCGCGAAGAGCGGCGATGCTGAATCCTTGCGCTCTGTGGCCGAGAGCGTTCTGCAGCTCATCATGGTGGCTGATGTGGACGGCGTGATCTGTGCCGGCCGCTTCAAGCGCAGCGCTGACCGGCAGACATGGCGCAACGGCCACCGCGACAGAACACTCGAGACGGGGCTATTTCCCCCGCGGTGCCAGGGAACCTGCCGCCCTGACCCTAGTTGCTGGGCAAGCTCGATATCAGTTCCTCCGCATACGGCTTTCATGGCAGACACCAAGTCCGAACAATTTGGTTCTCGCTTCTCCTTCGGCCCAGAGCTGCTGCCCGACGGCGTGCGCTTTCGTTTCTGGGCGCCCAAGTATCCCGCGGTCGGGCTGAAGCTCTCCACGGAGGGCGAGCCGCGGGCCATGCGGCGCCTAGAGAACGGCTGGCACGAGTTGGACGTGCACGGTGCCGCGCCTGGAACGGGCTACCAGTACGTGCTGCCCGACGGGCTACATGTTCCTGATCCCGGCTCGCGCTTCCAGCCGGACGACGTTCACGGCCCAAGCGAGGTCGTCGATCCCGCTGCTTACGAGTGGAAGGTAATACGCTGGCAGGGTCGACCCTGGGAAGAGTGCGTCATCTACGAGCTCCATGTCGGCGCCTTCACTCCGGAGGGCACGTTTCGTGCTGCTACCGAACGCCTGGACGAGCTTGCCGAGCTTGGGATCACGGCCATCGAGCTGATGCCGATTGCCGACTTCCCGGGCAAGCGGAACTGGGGCTATGACGGCGTGCTCTTGTTTGCGCCTGACTCAAGCTACGGCCGACCTGAGGATCTGAAGGCCTTCATCGACGCATCTCATGAGCGCGGCATCGCCGTGCTCCTCGACGTGGTCTACAACCACTTCGGCCCGGACGGGAACTACCTGCCGAACTACGCACCGATCTTCACGGAGAAGCACAAGACGCCCTGGGGTGCTGCGGTCAACTATGACGGCGAAGGCTCGGCGGCAGTCAGGCAGCTTGTGCTCGAGAATGCGCTCTACTGGACGCAGGACTTCAGGTTTGACGGGCTGAGGCTCGATGCTGTCCATGCCATCATGGACGACAACTCTCCTCACATCCTGGAGGAGATTGCGGAGGCAGTCAGGACAGCAGCAGGGGAACGGCACGTTCACCTCATCCTCGAGAACGAGGAGAACTCGGTCTCACGCCTTGAGCGAGACGATCATGGCCGCGCCCGGCAGTTCACCGCGCAATGGAATGATGACGTCCACCACGTGCTGCACACGGCCGCGAGCGGCGAAAGCGCCGGCTATTATGGTGAGTATGCTGGCAGCACTGAGCTCCTTGGCCGGGCGCTCGCTGAGGGCTTCGCGTTTCAGGGCCAGATGATGGGCTACCGCGGTCACCCTCGCGGGGAACCCAGCGCCGGGCTTCCGCCGACGGCCTTTGTTTCCTTCATCCAGAACCATGACCAAGTCGGCAATCGTGCCTTCGGCGACCGTTTGACAGCGACAGTCCCGACTGAGGCAGTCCGGGCAGCCACAGCCGTCTATCTACTCGCGCCGCAGATCCCCATGCTGTTCATGGGCGAGGAATGGGCCGCCAGCCAGCCTTTTCCCTTCTTTTGCGACTTCGACGCTGAGCTCAGTAAGGCGGTGCGGGAGGGACGGCGCGCGGAGTTCGCCCGATTCCCTGAGTTTGCCGATCCCGAGAGCCGTGAGCGTATTCCTGATCCGACAGCGGAAAGCACGTTCCGATCGGCCAAGCTAAACTGGGATGAGGCGGCCGAGGGCATCCATTCGGAATGGCGCGACTGGTATCGGCGCCTTCTCAAAGTGCGGCAGTCAGAGATCGTCCCACGGTTGAGGGGGATGGGTGGGCATACGGGCAAGTTCGAGGTTCTGGGCGAAGGCGCGGTGCAGGTCCGCTGGAACATGGGCGATGGTTCCCGGCTCACGTTGGCTGCAAACCTGAGCTCTACCCCCCTGTCCGGCCACGCGCCGCCTCGAGGCAGAGCTCTCTGGAGTGAAGGCTCAGTCGAGGAGGGGCTCGGCTCCTGGGCTGTCATGTGGACGATAGTTGGCGGGACCACCTGATGCCAGCGAAACGAAAGAGCAAGGCTGATGCGCTGGCGGAGCTCGCACAAGTCCGCGGCATCGAACCTGGGTTCAGAGATGCCAGAGGCGAGGACAAGCGCACGGCTCCGGAGACCCAACGCCGGCTGTTGGCCGCCATGGGACTTCAGCCCACGACGGAAGAAGAGATCCAGGCGCTTCTAGCTCGCGAGGAGCAGACGGATGCAGTGGCCCTCCCGTCCGTCATTGTGGCTCCGCTCAAGAAGAACCGCTGCGTGGTGGAGCTACCCTCGTCGGTTCAAGGTGAAAGCCTCGAGTGGCACCTGGTGCTGGAGGATGGCTCGCAGCGCTCAGGCACATCCGTAGTCAAGCGAGCACGACCAGCGGGGAAGGGCGCCGCACCGCAGCCCCGGATTGAGCTCGGCGACGTCCCCTTCGGCTATCACCGCTTGCACCTGCCTAGTCTGGACGTAAGCACGACGCTGATCGTTACACCCGGAGCCTGCTGGTTGCCTGAGGGTTTCTCCGAGGGTGCCGGGCTGTGGGGTCTTTCAGTCCAGCTTTACCTCCTTCGCTCCGACCAGAACTGGGGGATCGGCGACTTCGCCGATCTGCGCGAGCTCGTGGTCGCGGTGGCCCGGCATGGCTGCCAGGTGATCGGCCTCAACCCGCTCCACCAGATGTTCCTCGATGATCCCGAGCATGCCAGCCCCTATTCGCCTCTCACGCGGCTCGGGCTGAATGCACTTTTCATCAGTGTCCCCGAAGCTCCAGGCTATGAGGAGTCGACAGATCTCCAGGACTGGATGGCGACCGCGGAATTCCGGAATCAACTCGCCGCTTGCCGCGCTTGCCCGAACGTCGACTACGCGGGCGTCGCAGGTCTTAAGCTGCAAGCTTTGCGCCTGCTCTTCCAAGACTTTTCCGGCAGGCCCAAGGCCGAACGCGACGGCTTTGAGGTGTTCCGGCGCGAACACGGCGAGACCCTGCGACTCAACTCGATCTTCCAGACACTGCGGCAGAACTTCGCGGCAGCTGATCCACCTAGTCCAGATTGGCACACATGGCCGGAAGAGTTCCGCGATGCTCGCTCGTCTGCCGTTGCGCGCTTCGCCGACGAGCATCGCGACGAGATCGAGTTCCTCGATTGGCTTCAGTGGGTGGCCGACGAGCAGCTTGCCAGAGCTGCCCAAGCCGCGCGCGAGGCTGGAATGGCGATCGGCGTCTACCGCGATCTAGCGGTCGGCTGCGATCATGCAGGTGCCGAGACCTGGACCCGGCCGCATGCCTTTCTGTCAGGCGTGCAGGTCGGCGCGCCACCTGACATCTTCAACCCCGCGGGGCAGAACTGGGGTTTGCCGCCCTTCGACCCGCGATCTTTGCGTGAAGAGGCCTATTCCAGCTTCGTCGAGCTGATCCGGGCCAATATGCGGCACGCCGGCGGCCTGCGCATCGACCATGTGATGGGGCTCCAGCATCTCTATTGCATTCCCGAGGGCATGAATGCGGCGGAAGGCGCGTATGTCCGATACACTCTCGACGACTTGGTTGGTGTTCTTGCGCTGGAAAGCCACCGCCAGGGCTGCCTTGTGGTGGGCGAGGATCTCGGCACCGTGCCTGAAGGCTTCCGCGAGCGGCTGGCAGCGGCCAACATCCTGTCTTACCGGGTCTTGTTCTTCGAGCAGGATTGGGATGACGGCACCTTCCTGCCACCATCGATGTATCCGAAGCTGTCGCTGGCTGTCGCTGGCAGCCACGACCTGCCCACGCTGGTTGGATGGTGGGAGGGGAGCGACATCGATCTCAAGGAAAGCCTCGGCCTATATCCCAGCTCGGACGAAGCCGGGCGCCAACGCGAGCAGCGGGCGCGAGAACGGGCGGCGCTGCTTGAGGCAGTCCAGAAGGCGAATCTCGTCTGCGGCGACATGGATGCCGAGAAATTCTTGGTTGCCGCGCATGAGTTCTTGGCACGGACCACCTCGGGGCTGGTCGCTCCACAGCTCGACGACCTTCTCGCCGAGCCCGATCAGGTCAATGTGCCAGCGACGTCCACGGAGCACCCCAACTGGCGCCGAAAGTACCGGCTGACGCTGGAAGAGCTTGCCCGCAGCGAGAAGGTCTGGCGGCGCGCGGGCAGCATTGCAGAGAGTAGGGGGCGGCGCAAACCGGAGGTGCGGCGCCCGGCTTGAGTGGCCCCCGGGACTTCCGGCTCATGATCGCACTGTACCCTTCAACATTCTTTGGGGTGTGACGATGGCTCGGATTGGCTTCCACGCATCGCACGAGCAGTTTTCGCCCTCAGAACTGCTGCGCCTGGTGCAAGCTGCCGAAGCGGCGGGCTTCGACTGCGCTATGTCGTCCGATCACTTCCGCCCTTGGGGACCAGCGCAGGGCCAGTCCGGCTTTGCCTGGGCGTGGCTCGGCGCGGCCCTCCAGGCCACAAGCATTCCATTTGGCGTGATCTCCGCTCCAGGCTATCGCTACCATCCCGCGATCCTCGCCCAAGCCGCTGCGACCCTCTGCGAGATGTATCCTGGCCGGCTGTGGCTCACGCTTGGCAGCGGGCAACGCCTGAACGAGGACCTGACAGGTGTGGTCTGGCCAGAGAAGGCTGAGCGAAACGCACGCCTTCGAGAGTGCGCAGACGTGATCCGCGCCCTGCTCAAAGGCGAGACAGTCTCCCACTACGGCCGCGTCACGCTTGTGGACTGCCAGCTTTACTCGCTTCCCAAGACTCCGCCGCTACTTCTCGGCGCGGCCGTATCGGAGGCCACGGCCGAGTTCGTCGGCAGTTGGGCCGACGGGCTGCTCACGGTGAGCGGCAAGCCCAATCAGGTCCGCAAGGTCGTGGACGCCTTCTGGCGCGGCGGCGGCGAGGGCAAGCCGCTCTTCATGCAGGTGGGGCTTAACTGGGCGCCATCCGAGGAGGAGGCACTAGCTGGGGCGCATGAGCAATGGCGCTTCAACGTGCTCGGAGGAGAGGTCAATTGGGAGCTGCGCTCGCCCAGGGACTTCGACACGGCGACCAGGTTCGTGCGGTCCGAGGACATGCGGGAGTCGCTCCTCATCTCCTCAGACCTCGGCCAGCATGCTGCCTGGCTCAACGAGTTCATCGAGCTGGGCTTCCAGGAGTTGCAGTTGCATCAAGTCGGGCGCAACCAACACACCTTCATCGACGCCTTCGGCGCAAAGGTGCTGCCGCAGCTCAGGGCATAACCCAGAACTTTGGAGCCAAGCTTCTGCTTCTACGTTGTAGGAGCAACCTGCCGTATGCTTGTTCCCACCTTGAGAGATCCATGAACGTTCAGGACAGAACGATTGAGCGCCGCACGCGTGGGGAGGTAGCCGCACCAGCCCTGCAGAGGTCGAGGATCAGGGAAGGTCGGCCCTTTCCGCTTGGGGCCACATGGGACGGACTCGGCGTCAACTTCGCCCTGTTCGCCGCCAACGCCACAAAGGTCGAGCTGTGCCTGTTCGACGCCGCGGGGGAGCGCGAGCTTGAGCGCATCGAGCTGCCCGAGTTCACGGACGAGGTGTGGCACGTTTACCTGCCGGATGCGCGGCCCGGCACCGTCTACGGCTACCGCGTGCATGGGCCCTATGAGCCAAGTGCGGGTCACCGGTTCAACCCCAACAAGCTGCTGATCGACCCTTACGCCAAACAGATGGTCGGTCGGATCGAGTGGAACCCGGCCCTGTTCGGCTACCAGATGGAGACCACGAACGATCTGACCTTCGACGAGCGCGACAGCGCCCCTTTCAACATGAAGGCGCGGGTCATCGACCCGGCCTTTTCCTGGGGCGAGGACCGCCCGCTTCAAACGGCCTGGGAGAAGACCGTTATCTACGAGACGCACGTGCGCGGCTTCACCATGCGCCACCCTGCAGTGCCCGAGGCGCTGCGCGGCACCTATGCCGGTTTCGCCAGCCAGGAGATCGTCGAATACCTGCGCTCGCTCGGTGTTTCCGCCGTTGAGCTTCTGCCCGTCCATACCTTCGTGGACGACAGTCATCTCACGGAGAAGGGCCTCAGCAACTACTGGGGTTACAACACCGTCGGCTTCTTCGCACCCGCCCGGCGCTATGCCGCCAGCACTGACTTCGCATTTGCCGAGTTCAAAGAGATGGTGGCCCATCTTCACGGCGCCGGCCTCGAGGTGATCCTCGACGTCGTCTACAACCACACCGCCGAAGGTAATGAGCTCGGGCCAACGCTGTCCTTCAAGGGCATCGACAACTCGTCCTATTACCGGCTCGCGCCCGACCCGCGCTACTACATCAACGACACCGGCACCGGGAACACGGTGAACCTCAGCAACTCCCGCGTCCTGCAGATGGTGATCGACTCGCTGCGCTACTGGGCGCAGGACATGCATGTGGACGGCTTTCGCTTCGACCTGGCCACAATTCTCGCGCGCGAGCCGCACGGCTTCGAGGAGGACGGTCGCTTTCTCGACGCTTGCCGCCAGGATCCAGTGCTGAGCCGCGTCAAGTTGATTGCTGAGCCCTGGGACTGTGGCCCGGGCGGCTACCAGGTCGGACGCTTCTCCCCGGGCTGGGCCGAATGGAACGACCGCTACCGCGACACCGTGCGGGCATACTGGAAGGGCGAGGGCAAGCTACCGGAACTGGCGGCGCGGTTCACTGCGTCGGCCGATCTCTTCAACAAACGAGGCCGCCGGCCTTGGGCGTCGGTGAACTTCGTCACGGCCCATGATGGCTTCACCCTGAACGACCTCGTCTCCTACAACGACAAGCACAACGAGGGGAACGGCGAGGAGAACCGGGATGGGCATTCCGACAACCTGTCCATGAACTACGGGGTGGAAGGGGAGACGAACGACCCCGCTGTCTGCGAGCTGCGTTTCCGCCACATGCGCAACATGCTCGCCACCCTGCTACTCTCGCGCGGCACGCCGATGATCCTGGCCGGCGATGAGTTCGCACGCACTCAGCAGGGCAACAACAACGCCTACTGCCAGGACAATGAGATCTCCTGGGTCGACTGGGAGGGTATCAGCCCTGACCAGAAGTGCCTGGCGGAGTTCGCCCAGAAGTTGCTCGCGATTCGCCGCGCCCTGCCCATGCTCCGACGCGGCCGCTTCCTGACAGGCGAGCCCGACCAGGAGCACGGCATCAAGGACGTGACCTGGCTCACGCCGGCGGGCGACGAGATGCAACCCCAGCACTGGCAGGACTCCAACAGCCGCTGCATGGGTGTCCTTCTCGACGGGCGAGCCCAGGAAACGGGCATCCGCCGTGTCGGCACTGACTTAACTCTGCTTTTGATCCTGAACGCCCATCACGACGTAGTGCCCTTCACGCTCCCCGAGGCCGTGGGCGGGCGCGAATGGGTGCGGCTGATCGACACCAACTTGGGCGAAAACGATGAGGTCGCGAGTTTCCCCTTCGGCAACACTTATGAGGTCACCGGACGATCGCTCCTGCTCTTCATCCTAAAGCCCCTGGCTCGAAGAGGCCAGCCCACGGACGCCGACCGCTCCTTCCAGCACGTGATGGACGCGTTCCAAACCGTCACGGCCACGCCAGTGGCCTTCCCGAACCCAGCCGGTACGGTGTAAGCTCAGGCGCAACTGGAACGCCCATCTGCCAGCGAAATGAAACCCAGGTTGATTAGAATGGACAAGGGCGCCCGAAAAGTGGTTCTGGTCGTTGACGACGAGGAAATGGTCCGGATGCTCGCGGCCGAGCTGTTTGAGGAGCTCGGCTGCGAGGTCTTGGAAGCGCGCAGCGGAACAGAGGCGTTGGCCAAGCTCGAAAGCCGCCCGGACGTATCGCTGATGTTCACTGATTGCCGCATGCCCGGTATGAGCGGTCCAGAACTGGCTGAGAACGCCGCCAGGCGCTGGCCCGCGCTAAAGATCGTCCTGGTGACTGGCTACCACAACATGCAGGCGCCCGGCTGGCCCATGATTTGGAAGCCGTTCGATCAGCGTACGATCGAGCGCGTCGTCGAAGACGAGGTCTGACTCACCCCGATCTTGCAGGCGTATCGAGCACCTCGCGCACCTTGGCCGCCAGCTCCTCGATCGTGAACGGCTTGCCGATCATCTGGACACCCGGATCGAGCACGCCGTTGTGGACCACGGCATTGCGCGTGTAGCCGGTAGTGAACAGGATCTTGAGGCCAGGCCGCCGGCGGCGCGCTTCTTCCGCAAGCTTAGCGCCGTTAACCTCCGGCATGACCACGTCCGTGAACATCAGCGCGATCTCAGGGCGGGTGTCGAGCAGGCGAAGCGCCGCTTGCGCCCCATCTGCCTCTAGCACGCGGTAGCCGAGCTCGGAGAGCGCATCGACGCTGAACTGCCGCACGGCCGGTTCGTCTTCGACGACCAGCACCACTTCTTGGCTTTCGCCGAGCGGCAGGTCCTCCGGCCGCTCGGCCTCTTTACTCTCGTCCGCGGCGCCCAGATAGCGCGGCAGGTAGACCTTCACGGTCGTACCCTGGCCAGGTTCGGAATATATCTTCACGTGCCCGCCCGACTGCTTGACGAATCCGTAGACCTGACTGAGCCCGAGGCCTGTGCCTTTGCCCACCTCCTTGGTTGTAAAGAATGGATCGAAGGCTTTGGCGATCACCTCCTGCGGCATTCCCGTACCCGTATCAGTGACGGCAATCAGCACATACTGACCTGGTGTCACGCCAAGGTGGGCTGCGGCGTAACGCGCATCGAGATGCGCGTTCTGCGTCTCTATAGTGAGTCGCCCACCCTCGGGCATAGCATCGCGGGCATTGACTGCTAGATTCAGGATCACGTTCTCGAGCTGGTTAGGGTCTGCGTGCGTGCGCCATAGCCCGCCTGCCAGCACTGTCTCCAACTGAACGTCGGCACCGAGCGAGTGGCGGAGCAGGTCTGACATGCCGGCCACGAGCTTGTTCGCCTCGATCGGCTCGGGCCTGAGCGGTTGCTGTCGCGAGAAGGCCAGCAGCCGCTGGGTGAGGAGTGCCGCTCGCCGCGCGCCGTCGGTCGCCGCGTCCACGTGGCGCTTGGCCCGGGCGTCGCCGGTGCCGATCCGGCGACCGAGCAGATCGAGTGAACCGATGACGACGGCCAGCATGTTGTTGAAGTCGTGTGCGATGCCGCCGGTGAGCTGGCCCACCGCCTCCATCTTCTGGCTCTGGCGCAAGGCTTCATGGGCCTGCTCCAGCTCGGCCGTCCGTTCCCTTACGCGCTCCTCCAGGTCAGCATTGGCTCTCTGCACGGCCTCAAATAGGCGGGCATTATCGATCCCGATTGCAGCTTGCGCGGCTAAACCCATCATCACACGCTCGGACCGCTCGCCAAAGACGCCCGCGTCCTCGTGCCCGAAGAATAAGCCGCCGATCACCTCGCCCGTGCGCGAGGTCACCGGCACCGCCAGATAAGAGCGCACTGGCAGATGGCCTTTGGGCATTCCGTAGTGCGGGTCATGCTTGCCGTATCGTGGGTCCGCCAGGATATCGGCCGAGCGGATCACGCCCTCGCCGCGGAACGTCGGCGCGAATACCGAGGTAGCGCGAGGCATCCCGAAGCTCTCGAACTGGCTGCGCTCCGCACCCGAGAGCGCGTAGAGCATGTAGCTCGCGGCCTTCTCATCGAGCACGTTGTAGAAAAACGCCCCGAACTGCGCCCCCGTCAGCTCAACTCCTGCATCCACTACGGCCTGCACGAGCTTCTCGAGATCAAGCTCGGCGGCAACTGCGCTACCAGTCCGGTTCAGGACCTCGAGCGCCTGCGTCTCCGCAACCAGTGCTTCCTGGGCCACTTTGAGGTCGGTGATGTCGAATGATACGCCGAGGTAGCGCGCCCCCTGCTCGTGCTGCACGGCTTCGCCTCGACGCGCCATCCAGCGCACTTCGCCCGTGTCTGGGCGCACGATCCGGTACTCGGTGTAGTTCAGGGCGTCGTGGGGAAGGTTGGTCCGACCTGTCACAACGCGCTCGCGATCATCTGGGTGGATCAGCGCGAGTGCATCATCTACCGGCATCCCCGAACACGTCGTTAGACCCCAGAGGCGGCAGAACTCCTCCGACGGGTACAGCATTCCCGTTGCGGGGACGAGCTCGAAGCTGCCAATGCTTCCGACTTGTTGCGCGACGCGCAAGCGCTCCTCGCTCGCCCGCAGTGCCTGTTCGGAACGAACCGCATCGGTGACGTCGGTGCCCTCGACAAAGATCCCCGACACCTCGCCACCAGTCCCGGTGATTGGCTGGTAGACGAAGTCGACGAACCGCTCTTCAGGGGAGCTACTGGGGTTCCGCTTCACTCGAACGGGCAAACGCGTGCCGACGAACGGCTCCCCGGTCTCGTAGACGCGGTCCAGGAGTTCAAAAAATCCTTGCCCCTCGACGTCGGGCAACGCCTGCCGAGCAGGTTTTCCAACAAGATCGCGGTGTCCGACCAGCTGCAGGTAGGCAGCGTTTGTGATCTCGAAAACGTGGTCTTGTCCGCGCACCACGGCCATGAAGCCTGGGGCCTGGTGGAAGAGCTGACGCAGCCGTTCTTGTTCTGCTTTCAGGGATGAGCGCGCTTGGACCTCAGCCGTCGTCTCGGTGCAGGCGCAGAACATGCCGCCGACACGACCGGTTTCGTCGCGGACCGGGCTGTATGAGAACGTGAAATAGGTCTGCTCCTCGTAGCCCTTCCGCACCATCGTGAGTGGCAGGTCCTCGTGAAAGGTCGCCTGACCAGCAAGGGCGCGCTCAACGAGAGGAGCAATGTCAGTCCAGATCTCGGCCCAAACTTCCGCAAAACGTCGCCCCAGGGCAGCCGGGTGCTTGGCGCCGAGAATCTCCGCGTACGGGTCGTTGTAGAGGAATCCAAGCTCTGGTCCCCACGCGGCGAACATCGGGAATCGCGAGTTGAGCAGGAGACTGACTGTCGTGCGGAGCGATGAAGGCCAGCGCTCAGGCGGGCCGAGCGGCGACGTCGCCCAGTGATGAGCGCGCATATGCGCGCCCATTTTGCCGCCCCCGCTCAGGAAGTGGCGATCAGCGGACATCGTCAAGTCCTAACATCAATGAGCTTTCGAGGGTTGCGGAGGAAGCTCGCAACATGTCGAGAAACTGTCCGCACTGCAAATCGCTGTCGCAAGGCCAATGCGCAGTGATCCCTGTCTGGATCGCTGCTAAGCCGTTTCGGTTCGCGCCGGAGGTTACGCCCCGGCGGCCGCCGGGTTGATAGCGTCTTCGGCCAGCTCGGACAGGATCTCGTCCGTGTTCTCCTCCTCGACCAGCGTCTCCTGGATGAGATCCTCCACATCCGAAAGCCCGAGTTGCTTGGCCCAGGCGAGCAGCGTGCCGTAG
>DASYHP010000082.1:0-16578 GCA_035998495.1 Mesorhizobium sp. | reverse complement strand
ATCGAGGCGGCCTTCTGCCGGCTCAAGGACTTCAGGCGCATCGCAACCCGCTACGACAAGCTCGCCCGGAACTTCCTCTCAGCCGTCATCCTCGCAACCCTCGTGGCGTTCTGGGTGTGATTGAGTCTCAGCCGTAGAGCGTCGAGTTGACGCAGGGTCATTATTCTTTGGCATGATCGAAGATGCGCTGCGCCGCAGCAGCGGAACAACGAGCACAGGCCCGCAAATTGACACAATAACGTTAGAGTTTCCTAGCCGCTTTGCTTGGCGGGAAAGTTTTGCTAGTGGCTTCGTCGCCTGCCATGAGCGCCAAACTTCGATGGCGCGGCGAACGCGGGCGCGATGTTCTATGACATTCATGATGAAGGCTTAGTTGGGATGGAAAACACCGAAGCGCCGACGGGCGACGACAATGCGCTGGTCGAACTGACGGCCGATGTGGTCGCCGCTTATGTCAGCAATAATTCCGTGGCCACGGGCGAGCTGCCGGGCTTGATCGCCGAAATCCACGCCGCGCTGGGCCGCTTGGGCGCCGCGACCACCGAAGCAGCGCCGGTCGAGAAGCCTAAGCCCGCGGTCCATCCCAAGAAGTCGATCCAGGACGATTATTTGATCTGCCTGGAGGACGGCAAGAAGTTCAAGTCGCTGAAGCGGCACCTGATGACCCACTACAACATGACGCCTGAACAATACCGCGAAAAGTGGGGCCTCGACCCGAGCTACCCGATGGTAGCGCCGGCCTATGCCGCCACGCGCTCGCAACTGGCGAAGGACATGGGGCTCGGCCGCAAGCGCAACGATTCTTGAGCGGCCCACACCAACTTCGAAGCGCCGAACTCGGAGAGGGGCGGGAGCATAGGCTTCCGCCCTTTGCGTTTGGAGGCGCGCCGGGGGCGAGGCGCTCGCGCCGGATCGCCCATGCCTCCCGCTCACGCCGTCGTCGGCACTCTCCACCGCACGAAGCGTGTTGAAGAGGGCCGGAGAGCTAT
Source organism: Mesorhizobium sp. (assembly GCA_035998495.1). GTDB lineage: Bacteria > Pseudomonadota > Alphaproteobacteria > Rhizobiales > Rhizobiaceae > Mesorhizobium_B. The sequence goes on along the minus strand of DASYHP010000082.1, from coordinate 15,589 downwards.
AAAGCGCTGCCATACGACTTGCGCCAGGGCGCGATCGTTCCCGATTTCGTGGTTCGGCCCTCAAGCCGGTCCAGCGCCTTCTTGAGCGCGACGTGGCGGTCGAGGTCGTAAAGATGCGGCCGCCCCGCCCGCCCGCGCTCCCGCTCGATCAGCCGCTTGAGCTTGAGCGCGAGGCGCTCGCGCGCTTCGCCCCGGCTCGCCAGCGCCGCCTCCCAATCCACGCCGCAGCCGATCTGCAGCGCGACGCGCTCGCGCGCGCTCGCCTCCGCTCGGCGCTTCTCCCCAAGCCACGCCCGCGCGGCGTTCTCCAGGCCAACCTCTTCTCCGCTCCCCATCACCCATTCCTCGATTGAACGGGCGCGAGCTTGAGCCGGGCAGGGGAGGGGGAGGATGGAATCCTCCCGCAGCGAGGGCGCGCAAGCCGGAAAGCCTCGGACAACCAGCCTTCCCGCGGACCTTCCCCAATTTTTCGTTCTCTTTTTGTCCACGTCCCAACCAACGCCGTATAAGAAGATTTTCCTATTCTCCGGCGCGGAGGTGAGTCGTGAATGCAAGAATCCTGAATTGGGGCGAGCCGCCGCATTCGTGTGGCGAGCTTGCCGTGCCCGACATCCCGGCCAAGACGCGCGAGGAGCTGGTGCTGAGCTTCTGCGAAGGGATGATCGACATCTCTGCCGCCTTCTTCTGTGTGTCGTCCAAGGAATTGCGGCGCGTGGGCCGCACGTCCCTCGCAGTGTCGCGGGTGCGGCAGATCGCGATGTATGTGGCGCACACGCTTCTGGGGCTCAGCATGAAGGAGGTGGGCCGTGGCTTTGGGCGCGACCGCACCACCGTGCTGCATGCCTGCCACCTCATCGAGGACATGCGGGAGGATGCCGAGTTCGACCGCCATGTGACGCTGATCGAGTGCGTGGCGCTCGCCGCCTTCGGCAGCCGGCTGGAGCGCTGAGCATGGGGCGCGACGAAGAGCGGATCCTGCGCTTTCTGCGCGGCGGCCCGGCTGAGATGGAGACGGCGGCCGCGGACGGCCGAGTGCTGCTGCGCGCGGGTGGACGCGGAACGCTGGGCGTTTCCGAGGAGGCTTTGGCTGCGCTCGCCCGCGCAGGGTGGCTCCATCGATCCGGCCCTTGCGTGAGGCTGACGATTCGCAAGGGGGCGGACGTGTTGGGCGCGCGGCCCCGCGAGGTGGAAGGGCTGAGCGGGAAGGCACCGCGAGAGGGGGAGGCCGCGATCAACTGGGCCGAATCGCCCTTGGGCGGGCTGATGCGGCGGCGCGGGCGCGATGGCGCGCCTTTCCTCGCCCGACGGGAGTTCGAGGCCGGTGAACGGCTGCGGGTCGATTTTTCGCGCGGCCAGATGAGCCCGAGGCTGGGCGCCAACTGGATCGCGTCCGTGTCCTCGGGCCGGCGGGCGGGCGGCGCGGCCGAGCTCACGGAAGCCGCGCTCGCCGCGCGGCTCAGGGTGGAGAGGGCGATTCACGCCGTGGGGCCGGAACTGAGCGGCGTGCTGCTCGACGTCTGCTGCTTACTCAAAGGGCTTGAGCAGGTGGAGAGCGAACGGGGCTGGCCGGTGCGCTCGGCCAAGATCGTCCTGAAATCGGCGCTCGGCGCGCTGGCGCGCCACTATTGGCCACCACGGTCAGAGCCTCGGGGCGAGACGATCCTTCATTGGGGCGCGGCGGATTTCCGGCCGTGCATGGATGCGCCGGAGAGGTGAGGGGGCTTCACGCCGCTGGCGCGAGGGCGGCTTCGGCGTCGCGGCGGATGCGGCGGATCATGGCCCGCAACCCGTTGGCGCGCTGGGTGCTCAAATGCTCGTCGAGGCCGAGCGCGCGCAGGGTTCCCTCGGCGTCCAGCGCCAGGATCTCACTCGCGCGGCGGCCGGAAAAAAGCGTGAGCATGATAGCCACCAGCCCCCGCACGATATGCGCGTCGGATTGCCCACGGAAGGAAAGCACGGGGTCGGCACCCGGCCCAAAAGTCGTTTCCAGCCAGACTTGGCTCGCGCAGCCCGACACCTTGTGCGCGTCGTTCCGTTCCGATTCGGGATAGAGCGGCAGGTCGCCGCCGAGCTCGATCACATAGCGGTAGCGATCCTCCCAATCGTCGAGGAAGGAAAAATCGTTGCGGATTTCGTCGAAGCTTCGCATGGCAGACGGGATATAGGGTTTCCAGCCGCGCCTGTCAGGCCTGCCCGTGCAGCCGCACGCTCGGAAATCGTGGGCGGCCCGTGGGGAATGGGCCGATCTGCTTGGCCCTACCGGTGAGGTCAGTCGGGCTCGCTGACGGCCAGCGGCTCCGCCGGAACGGTCCCCGCCACCAGCGCGGAGTCCGGCGCCTGGTCCGAATCGTCCAGAAGATCGAGGGCGATCCGGCTGGCTTCTCCCGCCCGCGCCGCAACCGTCTGCGCCGCCGACCGCCCGGTCTCGCAGACATGCGGTTTGCGTTCGCACAGGCCCGCGATGTCACTGACGGCCTCCGTGGCGGCGGTCATCGCCTGCAGGGGGTTCACGGCCGGCCTGCCGTCCTCGGAAATCCGCGTGTCGAGCGGCAAGGCCAGCAGGACCAGCGAGAACCAGAACGCCATGCGCAGGAGAAAGAACATCGGCGGCAACTCCAGATGCGGAGACGGGCGGCAACCAGGCTTCGAACGGAGTGAAGTATGGCAGATAATGCCTACAGCGTGTTTGAAAGGTTCGGTGGCATTGCATGATCCGCTCGAACCACGCGTTAACCCTGTGCGCTGGCGTCGGGCGCTTTCCTCCCTCCGTCGCGGAACCGGCCGGTGCACCGCCAAAATGCTTTCTTAAAGCCTCGGTGCGATGGTCGGAGCCAAGAAAAGAGTTCTCCGCCTCGGCGGATCAGGGTTGCGGACGCGTCACGTTGAAGTTGGTTGTTGCGTCGAATTCAGGGGAAGCGCGCGAAGGGCCGGTGGCGTCCTTTCGGCGACGCTTGGCCTCAGCGGCGGCGCTGCCGCCGCAAATCCCCAGCATCGGCTATGGGGCCTTGGCGCTTGGCGCGCTGGCGCTCGGGCTGTTCGAGGCCGCAGCGGGCGGGGGCGCGTCGCCGACGCTGATGGCGGCGCTGTCCCTCGCCGGCGTCGCCGGAACCGCGGGCGCTCTGTTCGGTGGTCCGCCCGCGGCCGGCACATCGGCGACCCCTCCTGCCGAGGACGCTTCGCCGGACGCTGTGTGCCTCCTATTCGACGCGAACGGCGATGTGGCGGAAGCTTTTGGCCCGGTGCGCGCGCTGATGGGCTTGGCCCCAGAGCTGCTCCAGGGCTGCGGCTTCTTCGACCGCCTCCATGTGGTGGACCGTGTGAGTTTTATGCGCGCCTTCGCCGAGCTCAGGGGCGGGGAGGAGCGCCGCCGCCTCGAATTGCGCGTTCGGCTGCCGCTGGACGCGGCGAGTGGTGGCGACGGCGTGAGCGGCTTTCTGCTCGACCTTTCGCGCAACGGCGACCCGCGCCGGCCTTTCGCGGGGCGCCTGCGCGACCATGGCGAGGTGGCGCGGCTCAAGGTCGAGCTCGAATGCGCGCAAGCCCAGGCCGCGGTGGCCGAAGCCGAGCGCGGGCGGCTCTTGGCGGGCCTCGCCCATGAACTGCGCACGCCGCTGACGGCGATCCTAGGATTCTCCGACATCCTCTCCTCCGGGTTCTTCGGCGGCGCGGCTGACGGGCCGCAAAAGGAATATGTCGAATTGATCCGCCAGTCGGGCCAGCATCTGCTCGCCGTGATCGACTCGATGGCCCATGTGGCGACCATGGAGGCGGGCGCGGCGGCGCTCGAGCCCGAGCCGTTCAGTGTGGCGGAAGCGGTGGAGACCTGCCGCGCCATGCTGGCGCTGGTGGCCGACGCCAAGGGAGTGCGGCTGAAGGCTGAGGTCTCCAGCGCCTGCGGCACGGTGACAGCCGACCGCCGCACGGTGCAGCAGGTGCTCGTGATCCTGCTGTCGAACGCGGTGAAGTTCACGCCCGCAGGCGGGGAGGTCGCGATCCGCGCGCGGCGGGTCGGCTCGCGGCTGCATCTGTCCGTGAGCGACACGGGCTGCGGCATCGCCTCGGGCGACCTCGGCAGATTGGGCCGGCCCTTCGTGCAAGTAGGCGAAGAGGCCGCGCGCAAGAACGGCACGGGCTTGGGTCTCGCGCTCGCCAAGGAACTGGTGCGCCGCCACGACGGCGCGCTTTCGATCGACAGCGCGCCCGGCGAGGGCACGACCGTGTCGCTAAGCCTGCCGGCGGAGTGGGGGGCGGGAGCGGCCTCGCTCGGGCTGGCCGCCGGGCATTGGAACCCCAACGAGGACCAGCATGACGCGCTCCGCAAGACGGCCTGAGCGGCGCTTGGCCCAGCGGGGAGGGGCAGCTGCGGCGGCAACCGACATGCTGGCCCGCAACCCGGCGGCGGTGGCCTCCGGCGCGGCATTCGCCGTGACGCTCGGCTTCGTGTCGGCCAACGCGCTGTGGTTCCAGCCGCATGTGCATCCGCAGGCGCTGTTTTCGACGCGGGCAGCCTTGGGCGAGTCGGTCGAGCCGCAACCTCGGGCCGTGCGGCCCGCGCTCAAACCCGATCCGATCCTGCAAAGCGTCCAGGCGAGCCTGGAGGAGCTCGGCTTCGAGGTCGGCGCAGTGGACGGTCTGGACGGCCCGGCCACCCGCACAGAGATCTCCGAATTCCAGCAGCTCTCGGGCCTGGAGCCGACGGGCCGCATCGACGAGGCGCTTCTGATCGCGCTCGACGAGGCGCGGGGCGGGACCACGCCCGCGCCCGCCGCGCCCTCGCCCGAGCACACCGGCGAGATCGGCGAACCCGCCGAAACCTCGGACGGCGCGCCCGACATCCGCAAGCTGCAGGCCGGGCTCAGGGCCTTCGGTAATGGCGAGATCGAGGTGGACGGCATCATGGGCGCCAAGACCCGCAACGGCATCGCCAAGTTCCAGGCCATGTTCGGCCTGCCCGAAACCGGCGAGCCCGACCCGGCTGTCTTCGCCAAGATGAGCGAGATCGGCCTGACCGACTGACGGCCTGCACAAACCCACACGACTGCGCTAACTGTCCCCCATGCGGGTGACGAGCGAATTGTGGGCGGCCGCCCTGGTGCGCCGAGTCTTCAGCGATGGCGGGTTCGGCGCGGTTGTGCGCCGGGGCGGAGGCGAGGCGGGCGCGGTGTTCGTGATCGTCCGAGACCGGCTGGGGGTCCCGCGCCTGTTCGGCCCCGCGCCGCAGTCCGACTACGATTCGGCAAAGCCACAGGAGCGCCGCATGGCGGCACTGCCGGCCGAAACGGAAGAGGCGATCGAGGCCAGGCTGGCGCGAGAACGGCGCTTCGACCCCGACATCTGGATCGTCGAGATCGAGCCGGGATCGACACCGGCCGAGGAACTCTTGGGGATCACTGCGCCCTGACCGTTCGGCCGCTCGGCTTTGGGCCTGTTACACGCCGGCGCGCGAGCGCCGCGTCGGTCTCGTCGGGCTCGAGGCCGGCGTAATGATCGAGGAAGCGGGAAACCTCGTCTGGGCCGCCGAACGCCTGGGGGAGGGCCAAGGCGAGCAAGAGAAAGGCCTCCTCCTCCTTGAGGCCGAGCGCGCGAAACGCCAGTGCGAGCCCGCCGGGATCGCCGGCCAGGAGGCAGGCCTCGTCGAACCATAGCCCAAGCGAGTCGGCCAGGGCCGTGTGGAACAGCGCGGGACGTCGCGTCAGCGCCGCATCGCGAAGCCGCAGAAAGGCCGTGCGCCCGCCCAGGCGGCGCGTGCCCGCGGCCGGCCGCATCATGGCGCGGAGCTTGGCCCGCGCATGGTCGGACACGTCATCCACCGCCTCGCTCGCCCGTGGAGGAGACGAGGGCGCTGCCTCCGGCAACGGCGCCGCTGGGCCGTCACGTAGCGCGGGCATCGGCTTTTCGGGTCTGGTCAGGGCGCGAAGGAGGTCGGCGATGGCGGGATGAAGGTTTTTCCGTCGCGCGATCGCTTGTGCATAAGGTTGGCCGAAGCGGGCGATCAGGGAGACGAGGTCGGCGTCCGTGAGCGCGGGCGAGCGGATCAGGAGAGGAGCCGCCACCTCGACGCCTTCCTCACAAAGCCTTCGAAGCAAGCTGGGCGGAGCCGAAACGCAGGTCGAAAGGGCCGCGGCCGCGAAGCGCTTTCCCGCCAGGGACACGCGCTCGAAAAGGGGAATCGCAAGGTCGTCCAGTTGCTGGATGTCGAGCCGCGAAGGTCGCGTCAGCGAAGAGAAGGCTGAGACCGCCGCCTGAAACAGGCGCTCCGCGCGCTCGTCGGCGCTGCCGCCGCTGGCTTCGATTTGCCGGAAAAGAGACGAGGACACGAGGGGAACGCAAAACACTGGAACAAGGGAACAAACGCACCCCGCACTCGGCACGCCAGTGAGGGACGAGGAGCAGAATAGCCGCCATCCGTTAGCGCGCTGTTAACCCTGCACATGTCTTGATCGGGACAGGAGGCGTTGCGTCTGTGCTCCGGTCGATCCGTTCCCAAGGCCCGAGATGTCTGCGAAAATCCTGCCCTTCACCCCGCGCGTAAAAGACCCCGAAGGCCACCCTGATGCGGCTGCGCCCCGGGGCGTGATCCTCCTCTTCACCGGCGTGCGCTACGAACGGCTGCCCGACGCGCCGGCGGCCAAAGCGGCCCGGGTGCGCAAGCCCCGCCAGCGCCGGGCGGCTCCGGCGGTTTAGGGCAGGTTTGCTCTATTCCGGCTCCGGCGCGCAGTTCAGGCTGTCGAGAAACACCGATGCGTCCGCGCGAAAACTGTCATCGGGCGCGAAGGCGCGCACGACCACCATTCCCTGATCCACACCCACTTCTGCGAAGATGGCCGGGGTTTCGACCGGCCCGTCGGCCCCTTCTGGCGGCGCCACGACCTCGCGTCCTGCCATCTGCGCGGGCGTGAGCACGATGAAGCTCAGTGCGGCCTCTTCTCTGGCCTGGTCGTTGAAGCTGAACAGGTGGGCCCCGTTCGCGCCGATCACCGAGGCCGACCAGAAGGGAGCCTGACCCTGGGCGCTCACGACGAGCGGACCCTGGCTCAGGTCGAAGCGGCAGGCCGACACCATGAAGAACGGATCAAGCGCCGGGATGACCGGCCCGTCGGGCGCCGCCGCGTCGATGCGCGTGACGGCGAAGGGCTCCGCCGCGGCGGAAAAGCGCGTCCAGGCGTCGCGCTGGCTGAGCAGAGGCAGAAGCAGGAGCACCGCGACATGCACGATGCCGGCACCCAAGATCCCCAGCAGGATGGCATAGGGGAGCCTACGCACCGCAGCCGGTCCTCACGATGTCGGGCAGGGCTGGCGGGGCGGCGCCCTGGAAGCCGGCGGCAGGTGTGTCGTAGAGCGTCAGCACCAGGGTGAAGGGACCCGGCGCGCCCACGAGCAGCCAGTTGCCAGGCTGAGGGCGAGGGCTTGCGGCGACGCGCATGCCCCCGTCCGCCGAGCGCAGGGTCTGCTGGGAATGCAGCGCCGACGGGCGCGGGCCGCGGGCGGGCAGTGGGTTGAGCGCGGGATCGGCGGCCCACAAGGTCCAGAAACGGGCGGTCGGCAGCGGGCCTTCCAGGAGATAGTCGCAATTGGCCGAAAATGGCTCTCCGGTCGAATCCGTCTTGGCGATAAAGGACAAGCCTTCCGCCCGCCCGAGCGTCAGCGCCCCGCTGCGCGAGAGCTGGGCGCGGACGTAAGGGTTGGCATTGGCCGCGGCCGGGTTGGCGTGAGGAACCCAACCCCGCGCAGGCAAGCCACGCTCCAGCATCCACCACACGCTGGCTGCGCCGCCGCCAATGGCGATGGCGAGCGTCACCACCGCCAGAAGCACCGACTTCAACATGCGCGCGAAAGCAAGGCGCCGACGTTCGGGTTCAGAGCGCCGTCACCGTGGCCGGCTCGGTGGCCAATTGGGGCTCGGTCGGGCTGAGCGGCTCGGCCGGCGAGGCCACGGTCGGGCTTCCCGCGAAGCGGTCCGCCAAGCTGCGCAAGGCCTGGGTGGTGGACACGGACAGGACGCGAGGCGCCTCCGGCAGAGGCTCCACCGCCGCCGTCAGATCGCCTTCGTCGGCCTTCTTCTGTTCCTGCTCCTTGGCCTTCGCGACAGCGTCCGCGGGCAGGAACGGCTCCTCGAGGCCGGGGATCGGCTTCAGGATCACGTTGCGGTGCGCCGTCTCCATCAGGCGCTTCCACACCATGGCCGGAAGCGAACCCCCGGTCATCTCGTTGGTGGTGGTGAAGTCGTCATTGCCGAGCCAGACGGCGGCGGTGTAGTTGCCGGTGAAGCCCACATACCAAGCATCACGATAGCTCTGCGTGGTGCCCGTCTTGCCGGCCGAGCGGATGCCCGGCAGCGCCGCGCGTCGCGCCGTGCCAGTCTCGGGGATCTGCACGAGGATGGAGTTCATGCTGGCGACCGCCGGGTCGGGCAGCACCTGGCGGGGCTTCGGCGCGTCCTGCCCGTGGTCGTACACCACTTCGCCACCATGGGTGGTGATCTGGGTGATGCCGTGGCGCGTGCCGGCCCAGCCGCCGTTGGCGAAGGTGTTGTAGCCCGTCGCCTGATCCATGACGGTGAGTTCGGAGGTGCCGAGCACCATGGTCTTGTGGCCGTTGAGCGGCGACTCGACGCCCATGGCGACCGCGATCTCCTTGATCACGTCGATGCCGAGATGATCCTTGGCGAGTCGCACGGGCACGGTGTTGATGGATTTGATCAGCGCCGTGGCGAGGGTCATCTTGCCGCGATGGTCACGGGTGTAGTTCTGCGGCGACCAGTTGCCCCAGGACACCGGCCCGTCCGAGATCACGTCGTCGGGCGTGAAACCGTGCAACATGGCCGCGGCATAGACGTAAGGCTTGAAGGACGAACCCGCCTGCCGGAGCGCCTTGGTTGCGCGATTGAATTGGCTCACGCCATAGTCGCGGCCGCCCACGATGGCGCGCACCGCGCCATTCGTGTCCATGACGACCACGGCGCCCTCCGTGACGCGGTATTCCTGACCGTGCTGGCGCAGGTGGAACTCGACCGCCTCCTCGGCCGCGCGCTGCAGGCCCATGTCCACCGTGGTGCGGGCCACCATGGCACGCACGCCGAGCGGGCCGGCGATGCGCTTGGCCTCCTCGAAGGCCCAGTCGAGGAAGTAGTCGGGGCTCAACTTCTCGTCGCGGTCGACCACGTCGGCCGGCCGCAACCGCGCCTCGATCACCTGGCCTTCGGTCATGAAGCCGCTGTCCACCAGCGCGGACAGCACCACATTGGCGCGCGCGCGCGCCGCCGGCAGGTCCACATGCGGCGCGTATTTCTGGGGCGCCTTGAAGAGCCCGGCCAGCATGGCGGACTCGGCCAGCGTCAGATCCTTGACTTCCTTGCCGAAGTAGAAATCCGCCGCCGCCGTGATGCCATGGGTGCCCCCGCCCATATAGGCGCGGTCGAGATAAAGCTGCAGGATTTCCGTCTTGGAAAGGTTCATCTCCAGCCAGACCGAGAGGAAGGCTTCCGTCACCTTGCGCTCGATCGTGCGATCGTTCGAGAGGAACAGGTTCTTGGCGAGTTGCTGGGTAAGCGTGGAGCCGCCCTGCACGACGCCGCCAGCGCGCGCGTTCTCCGTGAGCGCGCGAGCCAAGCCCAAGAAATCGATGCCCCAGTGGTCGAAGAAGCGGCGATCCTCGGTGGCGAGCACGGCCTGGATCACATGATCGGGCATCTCGTCCACGGGCACCGAGTCGCGCTGGATGATGCCTCTGCTGCCGATCTCCTGGCCGTAGCGGTCGAGGAAGGTGACGGCGAAGTCCCCCTGGGTCAGCCACTGCCCCTGCGTTTTCTCGAAGGCCGGTATGGCCAGCGCAAGCACCACCACGCTGGCGGCCGTTCCCAACGTGAAGCCTTCGCTGGCGAACTCGACGACCGCGCGGCGCCAGCCCGTGGCCTTGAAACGCCGAAAAAAGATCGTGATGTTCTCCCAGCGCTCGCGAAAGGCGAAGCTGGATTCGTAGAGGGTGGTGTCCACCCAGGAGTCGAGCGACAACAACCAAGAGGCCCGCGGCACGCGCGGCTTACGCTGGGGAAAGGGACTGTCCATCGCAGTGGGTGTCCGGCTTGAGGCGAGCCGCGACGCTCCGTCGGGAGTGGGGCGGTTTCGGGGCAGGTTCAACAATCCCCGCAACACGGGTCATCTCCGATTTTCAGTTCGGCTTCAAGCCTTAACGAACGAACGCCAACTTAGTCCCACAAGGATCGCGTAAAAAACTTGAAGGCCGTTCATCGCACGTTAAGCGCCGCCATGAGCCGCGGCGGCTAAGTGGCTCTTGCGGCCCGAGCGGGTGAGAAATGGAAGCCGGATCGGTCGTCCGCAAGGTGCTGGCGGCTTGCCCGGAAAATCACGGCAGCTTCACCACAAAGGACGGTGCAAGCGCCGGCGTCTCGTCCTAGATAGGTGGCATGAACTCGGTGGACGTCACGGTGGCGGATGCCCGCGGCGGCGCTGAGCCGGCGCCGGCCAGCCGGCCAAGGGTTAGGCCCCGCCAGGGGCTGATCGGGCTCACGCTCTGCGCGCTGGTCCTCGGCGCCTGGCTTGCGCTGCATGTCTGCAGTGTGTTCTTCTTCCCCCTCGAAGGCGAGAATTGGCTGCTCGCCCCTGTTATCGTGGCCGTCCAGTGCTGGCTGACAGTGGGGCTCTTCATCATCGCTCATGACGCCATGCACGGCTCGCTCGCGCCGTTCCGACCGCGCGTGAACGCGCGCATCGGCGCCGCGATCCTGTTCCTTTACGCGGGCTTCGGTTGGCGCAAGGTGCGTGCGGCTCACATGGCGCACCACCATGCGCCGGGAACGGACGCGGACCCGGATTTCTTCGCAGGCGACCCCGAGCGGTTCTGGCCTTGGTTCAAGACATTCTTTGCCCGCTATTTCGGGCTGGGCTCGGTGCTGTTCGTTTCAAGCGTCGTGACGATCTATCTCGCCATCTTGGGCGCGCGGGTCGAGAACGTGGTGCTGTTCTACGGATTGCCCTCGCTGCTTTCCTCCTTGCAGCTCTTCTATTTCGGCACCTATCTGCCGCACCGGCACGAGAAGGAGGGTTTTTCCGACCGCCACAACGCCCGCTCCAACGAATTCGGAACGCTGGCCTCGCTCCTGACCTGCTTCCATTTCGGCTATCACCACGAGCATCACCTGTCGCCGTATGTGCCGTGGTGGGCATTGCCCCAAGAACACCGGCGGACCAAGGTTGGCTGAACGCCGAGCGCCGGGATCAGCGCAGCGTTTCCTTGCGTTCCGCGGCTTGGGCGCGCTCGCGCGTGATCACGCCGAAGGCCTTGAGCTCGGCTTGGAGCTTTTCGATGGGCGGGGCGTATAGGAAGCCGAAGGACACCCCGTGATCCTTGCCGCGCACGGCGTGGTGGAGACGATGGGCCTGGACCAGTCGCTTGGCGTAGCCACGATGGGGCACGTAGCGGAACGGCCAGCGGTGGTGGACGAGGCCGTCGTGGACCACGAAGTAAAGGAAGCCGTAGATGGTGACGCCCCAGGCGACCGCCTTCACGAGCGGATAGCCTGAGCCCGCCACGAAAAGCAGAAGCGCGGCGCCCGCGAAGACCAGCGCGTAAAGGTCGTTCTTCTCGAGGAGGTCGTCGTGCGGCTCGTGGTGGGAGCGGTGCCAGCCCCAGCCGAAGCCGTGCATGACGTGCTTGTGCGCCCACCAGGCGAACACCTCCATCAGCGCGACCGTGAGAAGCGCTGCGGCGATGAGCACGGGCCAGGAGGTCAAGTCCATCTGTCGCTTTCCGCTCGGCGCGGGACGGCGCGGCCGCCCCCATCCCTTCTCGCGAGGGCCGGAATATATGGTCCGGGCCGCGCGGCGTCCACCGGGGCGGACGCGGCTCGCCGGCCCCGGACCTGGTCTTGTGGAGAAGCGCCCCTGGGGCTTGTGTCCAGAACAAAGCAGGAACAATCTTCGCCCCCGCCAGCAAGATCGGAGGGCGATTCGCCATGGGCAACGGGCAGGACGGATGGGGCGAGGCGGCGGAGGCCGGCGACGCGGCGCAGGCGCTGGAGGATGCCGCCGACCAGGCGATCCAAGCCTGCGGCGGCGACCCTCGCGAGGCGGTGAAGGCCCTGATCGTCGCCAACGGCTTCTTGGAGGACCAGTTGGCGTCGATCTCCTACGGCTATGCGCGGGGAAAAGTGCCCAGGCGCGACGCGGGCTAGGCGCCGCCGGCCTCGCCGGCCGAAAGCGTGGAGGCGCCGCCGCGTTGCAACCGCGCGGGCGCCCGCGACGTTTGCCCCTCCTCAACGACGGCGGAGCGAGGCGATGGACGGTTGGGCGAAGGGCATGGCGGCGGGCGCGCTGGTTTGGGCGGCGCTCGGCGGGGTGGGGACGGCGCAGGCGCAGGTGTGGGAGCGCGTGTGCGGGGAGGGCGAAGCCTGCCCCGTCCTGGGCTCTCGCGCGATCCGCTATGGCGCGGACGGGCAATATCACTATGGGGTCGCGACGCGGGTCGTGACCTGCAGCAACGAGGTCTTCGGCGACCCCGCGCCGGGCGTCCCGAAGACCTGCGACGGCTACTACACGGCTGAGGAGCGCGGCCTGTTCGAGGCGAACGCCGCCAAGGACCAGCGCATCGCCGCGCTGGAGGAGGAGGCGCGCACGATCCAGGCCGAGCTCGACGAGGCCGAGCGCGAGGTCGAGCGGCTGCAACGGGCGCTGCGCCGGGCCGAGCGCCGCGGCGAGCGCGGCGGCGTCCGGCTGGAGTTCGGGCCGGTTTATCGCGAGCGGCGGTGAGGGCGCGTTGGCCGGCCTCCGAGGTTCCCGACGACCTCTATTCGGCCGCGCCCAGGATGCGCTCCCATTTCCGCCCGCTGCCCGGCGCCTGGCGGGCGAAATAGCGGTATGAGGTCTTGGACCACGGCTTGATCGCGCTTTTGTAGTTGTCCAGGATCAGGTCGCCTTCGCTGGTGCGCACCGTGAGCACCGTGTGCCCGCGACCCCAGGCCGTGCCGACCGTGAGAAGAAGGGCCGAGGCCGGCCAGCCGCGCTTGAGCAGCTCGGCTTTCTTGAGAATGGCGAACTCCTCGCAATCGCCCTCGGTGGACGAGAGCCGCCAGCGGTCGGCGCCGTCGCCGCCCGCGGGATCGCTGCGCTCGCGCAGCCGCGCGTTCACCGACCGGTTCACCTTTTCGAGTTCCGCCCGCCGCCGTTCGGTGAGTTCCACGACCCGCGCGCCGCCGCCGGTGCTGCAAAGCGACCGATGCGCGCTGCAGAAATCGTAGAAGGCGGGCGGCGCGAACGCCTTGCCGCCGGTCTTCATCACCGCCCGCTGGGCAGCCGGGGCGGCCGTGGTGACGGCGAGGCTCGCGGCCAAAAGCGCCAGCGCGGCCGGAATGGATCGAATCATCGGCGAGGTTCCCGTTTCAGCGCGCGCCGGGTTGGCCGCCAAACATGGTGGAAACATGAGCCGCCGCGCCCGGCCCGGGCCGACGGCTGGGATCTGCGGGCGCCGGCAAGGTAAACAAAGTGTGAACTAGGAACGAAGATGAAGGACAAGTCATTGAGGGGCAATAATTTTCCGACCGCAGGAGGGTCAAATGAACCTGAATCCACGGACGGGCGCGCTGTCGGGCGCGTTCCTTCTTTCGTCCACATTGCTGCTTCTGCCGACGGCGCCGGCGCAAGCCCAACAGAGCCTGCGGCCGGTGCTGAGCGCGGCCCAGTGCCAGCCGCTCTCCGAAGCGAATTTCGAGATGTGCTGCGTCGCGCAGAACCGCGCCCAGTTCCTGACCCCTGAGGAGGTCCGCTCCTGCCCGCCCCTCACCACCGCGCTGGTGGCGAGGGTGGTCGAGGCGCTGCAGGGCGAGGACGACGATCTGCAGCGTGACGGCCGCAATGCGGGCCGCGCCGCCAACCCCGCCGCGGCCAACCCCGATGCGGTCGATAACACGGCGACCAGCGGCGTGACCGGCAACAACGGGCAGGCCACAGGAACGGCGGCGGCCGGCGGCAGCGCAGCGGCCGGCGGCACGGCTTCGCAGGGGACGGCGGGCGCGCCCAGTGGCGGCACGGGCGCCAAAGACGGCAAGAACAACAACGGTCTGGGCAATGGCGGCGAACCGAGCGCCGGCGAGCCCGAAGGCGAGAAGGGCCAAGATCCTTCCAACCCTGGACAGGGGGGCGGCAAGAGCAAGGGCGGCGGCGGCAATGGCAATGCCGGCGGCAACAAGGGTGGCAAGGGCGGCAACAAGTAAGCCGGCCGACGCACTGGCGGCCCGGCTCCAAAGCGAGGGAGCCGGGCTGCACGCCAGCGCCTGTCACGGTCCGCCAGGAACGGGTTGCGATCGCCGCCCGCGCCGGTGCCACGAGAAACCGGAATCGATCGCATTTGCGGTGAACCGCTCACGATCGGCTAACCACGCCGTCGGCAGGGCTTCTCGCGCGGTTGGCCGCCGGTTTCGGTCGCTCTACCTCCGCCGGCGTGACGAGCGCGGCAGGGGCAGCCATGGAATCGGACTTCGCAATCGCACGCGGCCATGTCGAGCGGGCGCGGCGGATCCTCGCGGTCGAGCACGCCGGCGCGAGGCGGATGTGCGGGGTGCTCGACCTCGTGATCGAGGCGCTCGAAGCCGCGGAAGCCGAGAACCGATCCGCCGAAGCGGAGAGCAAGATGATCTGGGCGCCCTTCGCGCTGGCCCCCCGCCCGCCCCGGCCGGACGCAGGGTGAAATCACGGGTTCGTGAGCTGCGGGAACCGCCTTTTCGCCTGGGACGTTCATGCGCCCGAGGTTGGGGTTTTCTGCGCGTGCGTTCATTCCATTTTGTCAGGCAGCGGGCGGCCGAACTGGCCCGCACAGGGCAGCATATCGACTGCCTCACCATCGAGATGACGCTGGAGCGGGAGGGGTTTTCGGACGCCTTCGAAGCGCTGAGGGATTCCGAGTTCCGGGCGCAGCTCAAGGCTCAGTGCTCGGCGCATCGGGGCGATGCTTCCCCCGGCGGTTCTGCGATCTCGGACGGCGCGCCGAGCGAGGCCGGACCTGCCTTCGACGGCGCGCGCTTCCCTTTTTCGTTCTCTGACGAATCCGGTTCAACGGACGGGGCGTGAGCCGAGGCTTGTGAGGCGGCTCGCGAAAGGCTGACCGCCGACACCCACACGGGCGAGCCGAACCCTCGCCCCGTCACCGGCCGCGCGTTCGCCGCCCATGACTCCGTGAAGCACTCTGCCAAGGAATATGCGCGTGGTCCCGTCCACACCACCACGATTGAGAACGTGTTCTCCGTCTTCAAGCGCGGCATGGTCGGCGTTTATCAGCACTGCGGCGAAGCGCACTTGCACCGCTACCTTGCCGAGTTTGATTTCCGCTACAACCGCCGCGCTGCGCTCAAGATCAGCGACCGCGAGCGGGCCGAGGATGCGATCCGGGGCGCTAGCGGCAAGCGGCTGACCTATCAACAAACTGACGAAGCCGCTCACGCCTAAGAGGCTGTCTTGAAACTCGGTGGCGGGGGTGGATGGCCGGGGCGAGGTATGGTTCCGGACGGTTGTCGAAGCCAGTCTGGACAGCCTCATGTGGACCCCGGCCACCCGTCGGCGGCATAGCCGCGCGCAGCTTCGTT
>DASYHP010000068.1:0-19290 GCA_035998495.1 Mesorhizobium sp. | reverse complement strand
CAGGAAGATCTTCTGGACGATCTCGTCGCGGTCGATCGCATGCTTGATGGCCATGCGCACGTCCGGATTGTCGAAGGGCGCGACCGTCGTGTTCATCGGCAGCGTGTAGTGGGCATAGCCCGTGAGCTCGACGATCTCGATATTGGGGTTGCGCTGCAGCATGCCGAGCGTCTTGAGGTCGGCGCGGTTGATGTAGTCCACCTCGCCGGTTGCCAGCGCGCTCATGCGCGCCGCGACGTCGGTGATGGCGATGAACTCTGCCTCGTCGAGATAGGGCTTGCCGTTCTTGAAGTAGTTCGGGTTGCGGATGAGCTTGGCCGAGACGCCCGGCTCGAAGTTCTCCAGCGTGAACGGGCCGGTGCGCACGCCCGACTGCCAGTCGGCCTTGCCGTCGGCGCTCGGCATGATGACGAAGTGGTAATCGCTGAGCAGATAGGGCAGGTCGGCATTGCCGCTCTTCAGCCGGATCACCACGGTGTCCTGGCCGTCGGCCTTGAGATCCTCGACGGGGTCGAGCAGGGCCTTGGCGGCCGATTTCGACTCCTCGCCCATGTGATAGCGCAGCGAGGCGATGACGTCGTCGGCGGTCACGTTCTTGCCGTTGTGGAAGGTGACGCCCTTGCGCAGCTTGATGACCCACTGCTTGGCGTCGTCGGACGGCTCAAGGCTCTCGGCGAGCTCGGGCTGGACGTTTCCGTCGGCATCGACCTCGGTCAGGTTGTTCGACAGGCCGCCATAAAACGCGCTCTGGCTGAACGTGTCGGGGTAGCCGGCGGGATCGAGCGAGTCCGTGGTGGCGCCATGGGCGTTGCCGAAGCGCGCATAGCCGCCCTGCTTGGCCTGCGCGCGCGCGACCGTCACGAACATCTTGTCGGCGGCCGCCACGGTCAACCCGGCCGCGAGGCCGAGATGGATGAAGTCGCGGCGGGACACCTTGCCGCGACCGATCAGGCCCTTGGCGAGCCCGAGCTTGTATTCGAATTCCGACATCTTCTCCTCCTCGGCGGTGTTCCGCCTTGTGTTCTGTTCCATCCTCTTGACGGCCGGGTGTTCCCGGCTCTCGTTATGCGGCTCAAGTCAGGCGAGCCGCGGCCTATGCCGTGACATAGATGTTGCCACTTTCCAGCGTCACTGGGAAGGTGCGCGCGCGCATCTTCGGGTCGACAAGCGCGCGCCCCGAACGGATGTCGAATTCCCAGCCGTGCCAGGCGCAGCGCACGATCTCATTGTCCCTGACATAGATGAAGTCGGGCCCGTCCACGGGCGCGGTCGTGCCGCATTGCGGCCCTTCGCACAAAGGCGCGCCCCGATGAGGGCAGACATTGAGAAGGGCGTGGAATTCCTCGCCGACCCGGAACACGCCCACCGACATGCTGCGCACCTTGGCGATGAACGCCTTGCCGGTCTCGACCTGGTCGGCCCGGCAGATGAAGGTCTTTTCCGCCATGATGCGCCTCCTCAAGCAGCAAAGGCCGTTTGCAATCGGGGGAGGCGCTTGTAGACCTCCAGCGCATTGCCCCCCATGACCTTCGGACGCCACTCCGGCGGGATGTGCAGCGTCTTGGCGTCGTCATAGTCCCAGTGCGGATAGTCCGACGCGAACATCAGCGTGTTCTCGCCGTCCATGGCTTCGAGCGCCGACCAGAGATGCTTGACATTGGCCGGCTGCTCGAGCGGCTGGGTCGAGAAGCGGATGTTGCGCCGGGCATATTCCGACGGCAGCATCTTCAGCCAGGGCGTTTCCTTGCGCAACGCCTTGTAGTCGGCGTCCAGCCGCCACAGGACCGAAGGCACCCAGGCCACGCCGCACTCGATGACGACGAAGTAGAGGTCGGGCCACTTCTCGAACACGCCATGCGCGATCATGCTCGCCAGATGCGCCATGGCGGGCATGAAGAAGATCGCATGCGTTTCCCAAAAGAAGGTGGTGGGCGCGGGCGCCACCGCGTTCCAGTTCACCCCGCCATTGCCGCCGAGGTGGATCGCGAAAGGCAGGCCCATTTCGGCGCAGGCTTCGTAGATCGGGTGGTAGAAGGGGTCGCCATAGGGTTTGACGGAGCCGTGGCTGGCGAGCACCTGCACCATGCGGGGATGGGCTCCTAAGCGCCGGATCTCGGCCGCCGCGAGCCGCGGGTCCTGCGGCGCGATGATGATCGAGCCCATGAAGCGGCTGTCCTTGGGCAGCCATTCGGCGATCTGGTAGTCGTTGTAGGCGCTGACCAGCGCGCTCGCGTAATAGGGGTTGGCCAGCGTCGAAGCCTCGATCGGCTCGTCGCCGGTCAGGATCGCCACATCGATGTCGTAGCGGTCGAGGTGCTTCTCCTTCATGATGAGATAATTGTCGGCCTCGGTTTGCGGCCGCACGTCCTTGCGCGAAAAGTCCTGCGGGTGGAACCACGGCCGATGGCCGTGCGGAAACGCCCCCACCGGCCCCGTCTTCTCACCCTCGAGAAACATGTCTTTCCAGATGCCGGAAAGATAAGGCGTGAGAACGGTCGCGCTCAACCAGTAATTGTGGCAGTCGCAATCAACGATCAGCATGGGACTTCCGCTCCTCGCCCCTCGCGGAAACGCAGCCTCGGCTCCGCGGGAAAAAGCCAGCTTCCCTTTGCCCCCACAAGGAATCAAGTTGCCGGAAAAGCGTATATGATCGAAAAATCCGATTGAGCCGCGCGATGCAACTGGACCATATCCGAACCTTCCTGGACCTCGTCGAGTCGCGCAACTTCAATCGCAGCGCCGACCGGCTGGGCGTCACGCAGTCGACGGTGAGTTCGCGCATCCGCTCGCTGGAGGAGGAGATCGGTTCGGCGCTGTTTCACCGCGGCCGGGCCGGCGCCGAGCCCACCGCCGCCGGACGGCGCTTCGAGCCTTACGCGCGCTCCATGCTGCTGACGTGGTCGCAGGCCCGTCACGATGTCCGCGCCTTCAACCGCTTCGAAGGGTCGCTGAGGGTGGCGGCGCAAGTCGGCATGACGGGCGCGCTGCTGCCGCTTTGGGCCGAGGCGCTCGGCCGGACGCTCCCGCGCTCGTCCATCCATGTGGAGTCCGACTATTCGCCCCAGATGATCTCGGACCTTTCCCTCGGCAATCTCGACATGGCCGTGCTCTACGCCCCGCGCTTCCTTCCGGAGATCGCCTATGAGCCCCTGATGATAGAGGACTACCTCATGGTGTCGGCTTCCGCTCGCGAGCTGAACGAGGTTCACGCCGACGCCTATATCCGGCCGGGCTACACGGTGGTCATCGAGAAGGCGCATTCGGAGACGCTTCCGGAACTCGCCCTTTCCCGGCTCTCCACCGGCTCGGTCGAGTTCGCGGAAGCCATGCTCCGGCGCGGCGGGGGAACCTGTTACCTGCGCAGCGACGACGCGCGGCGTCTGGCGTCGGACAAGGGCCCATTCCTCGTGCGCGGCGCGCCGGTCCTGCAGCAGCCTGTCCATCTCGCTGTCATCGCGCGGCGCAGGCGCGATCCGCTGATCCGCAAGGCCACCCAGGCGCTTCAGTCCGCCGTGCGGCTCCTGACCGGCGCCAGGGATGCCGCAGCGGGCTTTTCCAAGCTCGGCACCGAGCCCCCCCAGGCCCTCTAGGGCGCCAGTTCGCATGCCCGCTTCCACAGATCCGGGTCGACCTCGACGAGCGTCTCGCCGCAATCGGCGCCGGCCGTGGAAGGGCCGCGGCCAGGCAGGCGTGCACCGGCCTCCCCGAAGCGCCCTGCGAGGCGAGCGAGGTCTTCGCCAAAACGGTCATTGCCGAAACGGGCCGGGTCGATCGCGAGCAGGAACTGCCCCGTGCCGGGCGGGCCTCCCTTGTCGTCGCCGAACATGCTTGCGTCCATGCTCAGCTTCGAGCCGGTGAGCGCGGCCGCCAGGATCTCGATCAGCAGCGCGATGTTGGCCCCCTTCTGGCCGCCGCTCGGCAGAAGCGAGCCGAGAAGCCCCTCGGCAGGGTCGGCGGTCGGGGCGCCCGAACGGTCCTGCGCCCAGCCGAGCGGGATCGGCTCGCCGCGGTCGCGGCGCATGACGATTGCGGTCTTGGTCACCGCGCTCATGCTCTGGTCGACGACGATCGGCGGCCGATCCGGGCAGGGCACGGCGAAGGCGAGCGGGTTGGTGCCGAAGATCGGCGCCCGCGCGCCGGGCGGAGCGACGGAGGCCGGCGCGTTGGCGACGCACAGGCCGATCAGGCCGCGTTCGGCCAGCGGCGTGACGTGATGCCCGAGCGCCAGGCAATTGTACGAGTTGCGCACCGCGAGCGCCGCGACGCCGCTCTGACGCGCCGCATCCGCCAGTGGCGGCAGCCCCGCCGCGATCGCGGGGTGGGCGAAGCCCCCGCGCGCATCCACCCGCACGGCACCGCGACCGCGCTCGACGCTCGGCGCGGCGTGGCCGTCCACCTTGCCGCATCGCAGATGGCTGCAGAAGATCGGCAGATAGAACAGGCCGCAGACCCGGTTGCCTTCCGCTTCGGCGCGCGCGATGGCGCGGGCGACCGGCGCGGCGTTTCCTGCGCTCGCGCCGGCGCGGACCAGCGCGCCCAGCGCGACCCGCTCGATCTCGGCGACCGCAACCGCCGCGCTCATGCGGATCGCGACGTGGCGAACCGCGCCTCGCCCCGGCGAACGAGACCGTCGTCCAACTTGAATCCCAGGCCTGGTCCGCCAAGGGCGTCGAGCCAGCCATGCTCTGGCGCGAGGCTCGGGCTCGCCACGATGTCGTCCCGCACGAGCTGCGACATGATCTGGTTGCCGTCATCGAGATTGGGAATGGCGAGCGCGATGTGGTGCTCGGCGCAGGTGGTGACGCCGGTGGTGAAGGAGGAGTGGATGCAGATCTTCAGCCCCGCGCTTTCCGCCACCGCCGCCGCCTTCATCATCGGCTGGATGCCGCCGATCTCGCGCGGGCCGATGCAGATCATGTCGGCCGCCCGCGTCCGGCAGATCTCGAAGACGTCGAAGAGCGTGAAGGCGGACTGGTCGGCCACGATCGGGATGCCGACCTTCTCGCGCACATGCGCCATCGCCGGGACGCTCCAGCCGGCGGTCGGCTGCTCGATGAACTCGATGTCGAATTTTTCGAGCTTCCGGCACATGTTGACGGCCTCATGCACGCCCCAGGCCTCGTTGGCGTCGAGGCGCAGGCGAGCCGAACCGATCTCCTCGCGCACCGCGGCGACGATTTCCAGATCGAGCGCCTCGCCGCGCCCGACCTTGAGATAGAAGACGCGCTCGCCGGCGGCATGGGCCGCCGCGGCGTCGCGTGCGAGCGCCTCTGCCGTCTCGCCCTGGAGGAAGTGGAAGTAGCCGACCGCCTTCCGGTGGGCGCCGCCGAGCAGGCGGTGGACGGCCAAGCCGGCGAGCTTGCCCTGCAAGTCCCACATCGCCATGTCGATGCCGGAAAACATCTGGTTGGCGGCGCGCATGATGTTGGCGCCGTAGCCCAGATATTCCTGGTGCAGGATCTTTGCGAGAAGCGGCGCCACGTCATGGGGGGAGTGGCCGACGAGATGCCCGGCGAGGCGTGCCAGGATGGCCGCGGTGCCGGCCTGGTCGGGCGCCACCGTGCATTCGCCGATGCCGGTCGCGCCGTTGTCGGCCTCGATCTCGATGAGGTTGACGGCGAAGTGCTCGCGGACGCCGTAGGACCAATGGTAGGGCTGCTTCAGCGGCAGGACCAGCGGCCTCACCCGGACATTCGAAATCTTGACCACGTTCATTCCTTCGGTGTGGCGGCGAGCACGCGGCCGTTGGTTGATGGTGTTTTCCGTCGCGGCCCGGCCGGGCTGGCCCATTCCGGCCATCGGCCCCCGCCGAGCATCTCGGCCGCGGCGATGATGCGAGCGAAGCTCGCCCTGGCGCGCGCCACGGTCCCGCGGGCGCGCAGATAGCCGTGCGGCAAGCCTTTCTCTTCCCGCCAGAGCGCCCTGCCGCCGGCCTGCAGCAGGCGGTCGCGATAGGCCTCCCCGTCCGAGGACAGCGGGTCGCATTCGGCCGTGAAGACGACGGTGGGGGGCAGACCGGAGAAGTCGGTGTCCGCGAGCGGCAGGTAGCGCGGGTCGTTGGAGACATCGGCGCCGTTGGCGCGGATGTTCTTGTAGGCCGCAATGTCGTCCGCCGACAGCAGCGGCGCCTGGGCGTGGACGACATGGGAGCCCCTGCGCTCGTCGCCGCCGAGCATCGGATAGATCAGGACCTGGCCGACCGGCGCCCGCGCATGGCCGCGCAGGTGATGCGCCAGCGACGCGGCAAGGGTGCCGCCCGCCGATTCTCCGCACAGCACGATCGGCCGGGAAAAGGACGACACGGCGCATTCGTAGGAGGCGACCGCGTCGTCGAACGCGGCGGTGCCGGTATGCTCGGGCGCGAGGCGGTAGTCGATGGAAACCACGGCATAGCCGGTGCCGGCGCAAAGCTCGGCGCAGATATCGTCATGGCTGTCGAGGCCGCCCAGGATGAAGCCGCCGCCGTGAAAGTAGAGGACCACGGCTTGGTCACTGGCCTTGCCGCTGCGATAGACGCGCATGGGAATGGCGCGCGCATCGGCCTCGATGGCGCCCGTCTGCGCCGTCACGCCGGCCGGATGGCCGGCGTGGAAGGCCCGGCTCATCCGGTCGTAGATGGCCCGGTTCTCCGCGATCGGCAGATCGATCGCCCCGGGCGGATAGAAGGCGTTGATGCGGTCGATGAAGGCCCAGGTCTCGGCGTCCATCAACTGCCGATAATCGGGTGCCCCCGACGGCCGCATCGTCGCTTACGCCTGCTCGATCCAGGCCTTGTCCCAATGCTGCTCGAGCGCCTGATGCTGCTCGCAGCCATGCACGCCTTGCCTGCAGGTGCGGTAGACCGAGCGCCAGTAGGGCTGGATGATGATGCCCGAATCCCTCAGGATCGTCTCGATCTTCGCCATCAGCTTGCGGCGCTTGTCCACATCCGGCGTGGCGAGCGCCTGTTCCAGCAGCTTGTCGAACGCCGGATCGGAAAAGCCGGACTCGTTCCAGGCCCCACCCGAGCGGTAGGCAAGGGCCAGCACCTGCACGCCGAGCGGCCGCCCGAGCCATTCCGTGCAGGAGAAGGGGTATTTGTTCCAGTCGTTCCAGAAGGTCGCCGCCGGCAGCACGGTGCGCTTGATGTCGAGGCCGGCCTCGCGCATCTGGCCGGCGATGGCGTCCGCCGAGGACTTCTGCCATTCCACATCGACCGAAAGGAGCTCGTATTCGTAGCTGCTCTTGCCGGCGTCCTCGAGCAGCCTCTTCGCCTCTTCGACGTCGCGCATATGCGGGCCGATGTCGGCATATTCCTCATGCATCGGCCCGACGTGATGGTTCGCCGCCGGCACGCCGCGACCGTCCAGGCCGATCTTCAGCACCGCGGCGTTGTCCACGGCGAGCTGCGCGGCGCGCCTGACCCTCACGTCGTCATAGGGCGCGTTCGCGACATTGAAGCGCGCGACGATGGTGGAGCCGGTGGCGATCTCGGAACTCGTGAGCCCCAGCGCCTCGGTTTGCGAGACCGTATCCGCCGACGTCTCGTGATTGGTGTCGATCTCGCCGGACTCGAAGGCGGAGAACATCGGGTTGGGATCGGAGCCATAGTCGATCCACTGCACGCCATCGAGCATGAAGTCGCCCTTCCACCACTTGTCCTTGCGGCGCACCTCCGCGCCGACCTCCGTGTCCCAGCGCACCAGCTCGCAGGGGCCGGTGGTGATCGCCAGCGCCTTCATCGGATCGGTTTCACCGCCATAGCTGCGATGCATGATGAGCGCGGGATAATCGGCCATTCCGGGGATCAGGGAGATGTCGGGCTGGGGCAGCTTCAGCCGCACGGTGTGGTCGTCGACCCGCTCGATCGCGCCTTCGAGCGCCTTCTTGGTGTTGGGATCGACGAGCGCGCCCATGCGCCCGGCGAGCGAGTTCCCCTCCACCGCCGCATCGCACCAGAGGGTGAGATTGTGGATCACGTCGTCGGCGTTGAAGGCGTCGCCGTTCGACCAGGCGACGCCCTGGCGGACGTGGAGGGTGAGCTCCCTGGCGTCGTCGCTCACCTCCCAGCTTTCCAGAAGCCAAGGCTCGAAGGTGAAGTCGCGATTCCAGCGCACGAGATACTCGTTGCACTGGCGCGCGACATTCGACATCTCGACGCCGTCGAACGTGCGCGGGTCACGCCAGCCCTTGACGTTCATGGCCACCCGCAGCACGCCGCCCCGCCGCGGCTGCTGCGCCGCGGCGGGCGTCGGCGCCAGTCCGCCGAGCGCGAAGGCGCCGGAGGCGCTGACGCCGAGCGCCGCCATGGTGGCGAAGAACTCGCGCCGGTTCATCCTCCCCTTCCTGAAACTCTCGGCCACCGCCGGGGCCTGCGGATGAAGCGGTCTTTCGGTCAGCATCATCTTCGTCATGGGATCCTCCTATCTCCAGTCCATCGACGCGGGGACAGCGCGGGCGGCGTGGCCGCCCGCCGGCTCCCGCGGCCCTCAAAGGTCCCGGTAAAGCCCGGCGGCATTCTCGAAGGTGAAGCGCAGCGGTACCGGGTTCTCGATCTGCCAGGCGTCCACCGTGTCGCCGGCGAGCAGGCGGCAGGCGCAAGCGGTATCGGTCACCGCGCCGCCATAGAGGCGGTTGGCCAGGTTCAGGATCGCCGTCTGATGCATGGCGGCCGTCCCGCTGCCGCAGGCATCCTTCACCAGGAGCACGCGGAAGCCGAGGCTCACCGCATCCTTCACGGTCGCGTCGACGCAGGCCTCGGTCCAGACGCCGGCGACGATCAGCCATTCGACGCCGCGCGTCTTGAGGTCCGCCGCCGGGGAGGATGCGCCGAAGGCGCTGGCCTCGTTCTTGATGACGAAAGGCTCGCCGTCCGCGGGGGCGATCTCGGGGCACAGCGCCGTCAGCGGATCGTCCTTGTCGCTGAAGGCGGAGGCGCCATCCGGCAGCACAGGATGGAAGGGGCGGGCGTGGTCGGCGAGATCGACGACATAGGCGAAATGGTAGAGCGGCGCGCCGGCCCGCCGCGCCGCGGCCTGCAGCCGCCGCGCATTCGCGAGCACGGCGTCGAAGCCCTCGACCAGGTGGCGTCGATCCTTTCGGTGCTCCTCCTGGAGATCGATGAACAAGGCGGCGGCCTTGCCCGGATCGATGGCGAGAGGGCGCTTCATCGGTTTTCCCCGCTCAAGAAGTCGTCCTCGGTGGGAACGCGCGACAGAAGCTCGGCGCCGGTGCCGGACATCCACATGCCGCCGGCCGGAACGGCCGCAGCGGGATGCCGCATGCGGTCCTTGAAATCCACATCCTCGGTGCCGTCGGGATCGAAAACGACGATGCTCATGCCGGGAGCTCCACGGGCTCCGACAATGAGCGCGCCCGCCGCCGCGTGATGCGCGGAAAACCGCAGCTTATGTGCAATTTTCCGCAGGGAGGCGCATGGATGGCAGAACGCGGCCAAAGGGGCCGCTGCGGGGCCTAGTTGCGCGGCACCTCGCCGGCGATCGACCGGCGTCGCCTCACTTCGCCAGGCGCAAAGCCGAACTGTTCCCGGAAGGCTCGGGTGAAGCTGGATGGGTTGGCGAAGCCGCATGACAGCGCGACCTCGCCGACCGGCAGCGACGAATGGGTCAGCAGTTCCGCCGCCCGGCGCAGCCGCAGGCGGCGATAATAGGCGCTCGGCACCATCTTCAGCTCGGCCTGGAAGGCGCGCTCAAGCTTGTCGGGCGAGATTTCGAGGCGTTGGGCAAGCTCGGGCATGGTGAGGCGCTCCTCCACCGAATCCTCCATGATGGCGACGGCCGAGAGCACCAGCCGGTCGCGGATCCCGGTCCGCAGGCGCAGCGGCATCATCCGCCGGTCCACGCCGGAGCGCAGCGGGCTATGCACATACCATTCCGCGACACCGGCCGAGAGCTCCGCGCCATAGTCCCTGGTGATCAGCTCCAGCATCATGTCGAGGCAGCCGACGCCGCCCGCCGAGGTGAAGCGCCGGCGGTCGATGACGAACAGGTCACGCTGCATGTCGAGGTCGGGAAAGGCCTCCCTGAATGCCGGCTGGCTGGTCCAGTGCAGCGTGCAGGAATGGCCCTCGAGCAGGCCGGCGCGGGCGAGGAAGAAGGCGGCATCCGCCACGGCGCCGATATGGGCGCCGGCGCGCAGGCTCTTGCGGATCCAGGCGACCGCCTCTTCGGCGACGAGGTTGTCGGCATTGCCGCCCGAGCACACCACAATGCGGTCGACCAGGGGCGCCGTGCGCACGCTGTGGTCGGGATCGATGCCGACGCCGTTCGAAGCCACGATCTTGGCGTCGTCCGGCCCGACGGTGACCCAGGAGTAGCACGGCTTGCCGGACAAGGTGTTCGCGGCCCGCAGGGGCTCGATCACCGAGGCGAAGGCCATCAGCGGAAAGCCGGGAAACATCAGCACCGCAAAGCTGATGCCCGCCGCCCCACGCTGCGGCGCCGCGCCCTCGGCGGTTGGGAGGGCAGAGCTCTTGCCGACCGTCACAGACATCTGGACACCATGTCGTGAAGGCGTAGGAGCCGGCGGGATGGACGTCAATTCGATGAACGTCATGGTTGCTTGTCAACCGCCCAGTCCGGCACTCCCGGATGCAATCGTGGTCCAGGAGCCGCAGGAGCCGAGCGCGCGAGCTACTTCCCTCGCTTCTCGACTTTGAGGCTCGGCAGGTCCGGCCGCTTCGATTTGAACCCCGCCTCCTTCAAGGCGGTGTAGCCCACCTTCTTCAGGAGCTTCTCTGTTTTCTCGCGCTCCTTGTCGAGGGCGCTCTTGCCCTTGGTCTTTGGCATCGGTCCTCCAGTTGGCGCGGTCTGGTCCGCCCGCCAACAGGTTTGTTCTGTTGAACGGGGCTGCGCAAGAGTGGGATTTCCTCAGGCTCGCCACAAGGTTCCGGCGACCGGAGTTGATTTTGCTGCGGCTCTCGGAGAACGCCGGGGGAGTCGAGATTGCGCCTTGCAAAAGTCTGGATCAACGCCCATATGGCTTCTATCGACGTTTGTTTGCGACTTTTGTTGCCTCGCCGTTTCGGCGTCTCTGACGATCTTCCATCCGAATTCGATAGGGCCGACCGGGATTACGTCTCGGTCATTTCCGCATGAGCGATGGAAAGGTATCATCATGACGACTGGCACTGTTAAGTTCTTCAATTCGACCAAGGGTTTCGGCTTCATCGCGCCCGACCAGGGCGGGCAGGACGTGTTCGTCCATGTCTCCGCCGTGGAGCGCGCGGGTCTTCGCAGCCTCGTCGAGGGCCAGAAGGTCAGCTTCGAGGTCACGCAGGACCGCCGCACCGGCAAGTCCTCGGCTGATCAGCTTCAGGCTGCCTGAAGCACGTCATCTTCGACGGCGACCACGGATGTACTGGCGCCTGAGCGAGGGATGAGAACGGAAAGGTCGGGCTTGTCCCGGCCTTTTTTGTTGGTCAGAACCGCGGGTGGGCGCTGTCGCGAAGCCCTCACCGTTCCCCACCTGAAAGGAACCTTCTCATGCAGGACAACCGCTTCGACACCCCAGTCACCGTCCGTTCACCGAAGAGCTCCGACAACCAACTTTTGCGAGGCCCGCAGGAGGCGTCCGGCTTCTTGCTGAACAATTGGCCCGGCAAAAGGAGCCCCAAGCACCGGGCGGCGCTCCAGGCCTGTCACGATGCGCTTTCCGGCGACAAGCCGGTCATGAGCGCGAGGCGTGCTCTTGTGGCCGCTGCGCGGGAAGCGGACATTCTGGTAAGGGAGGCGGGCGCGGACTGAAGCCGGCCCGCTCCGAACCGGTCAGGCTTCGGTGGAGCTCGTTTCAGGCTCCTCCGCGCTGGCCGGCTCCTTGCTCCTCTTTTCCGCCTTGGCGGCCAGCTTCTCGGCTTTTCGAGCAGCCTTCAGCCGGTCTCGTTCCTTGCGTTCGTGATCATAGTTCGGCGCGCGGGCCATCAGGCATTCCTTTCTCGATCCAAGCCTTGAATAGAACCCCTGCGCTCAGGCCACAACCCGTCGATCTGATGAGGCGGAACGTGGACGCCGGCAGTCACGGACGAAGGAGCCTCATGCTGACGGTGGCGCGTGTCGGGGTTCTTGGCTGGATCGCCGTTGACGAGTTCGCGGAACGAGACCATCCGGCGGTTTGCGGTGTCCCATAGCGTGAGCCGCACGCACCGAAAGCTCTCAAGAAGCGTCACCCGGCCCATAGCGCCGAGTTCCGGGTGGCTGCGAAGCACCTCGGGCAATCGGTAGAACGGAATCCTGCTCGCCAGATGATGCACATGGTGAATCCCGATATTGCCGGTGAACCACCTGAGCACGGGCGGCAGATCATAGTGGGAGCTGCCATGCAGGGCGGCGTCATGGAAGCTCCAGTCTTTCGCCTCGTCCCAATGGGTCTCCTCGAACTGATGCTGGATGTAAAACAGCCAGACGCCAGCCGTCGCTGCCAGGACGACGATGGGAAGATGGACAACCAGAAAGGTTGAGGCGCCGACGGCCCACGTCAGTGCCGCAACGAGCGCCAGCAGGGCCGCGTTCGTTCCCATCGTGCTGACCCAGGGCATCCAGCCCTTGCTCATGAAGCCGAGCGGCAAACGGTTCTGAAGCACGAACAGGTAAGACGGACCGAGGCCGAACATCACGGCGGGATGGCGGTAGAGCCGATATCTCAGCCGCCCCCACCGGCCGAGGGCCAGATACTCGCCCGTGGTGAGCGTATCAACGTCGCCGATGCCGCGGCGATCGAGGTTGCCGCAAGAGGCATGGTGGATCGCGTGACTGCGCCGCCAATGGTCATAAGGCGTGAGCGTCAGGACACCCATCGCGCGTCCGACCCAGTCATTGGCTTGTCGACGCGGAAAGAACGATCCGTGCCCGCAGTCATGCTGGATCATGAAAAGGCGGACAAGCAAGCCTGCGGTGGGCAGCATGAGCAATCCGTAAAGCCACCACGCTTCCAAACGGACGGCCGTCGCCATGCCGATCCACAGCAGGACGAACGGCGCCAATGTGACGGCAAGCTCAAGGAGCGCCCGCCGCGTATCCGCTTGGCGGAAACGATCAAATTCGCGCATCCACCCGGCGGCGCTGTCGGTGCGTGCCTTCCAGGGCTGTTCTAAGGCTAAACTCACCCGCTATGTCTCTCCTGCCAAAAATAATGCGATCACAAGCGGATGTCGCGAAGGATGAGTTCCAGATCCTCGGCCCGATGCATCCCTGTCCTGGCGAGATCTGCAATCCGTTGAGCGACGACGTCACGCCGTCGGTCGGCCGCAGGAATGCTGTTCTTCCGGCGGGCGATCCTCCTCAGATGGGTCCTCCGTCCCTGTCGTGCAACTCTTCTCATGCGGGTCACGCGGCGAGATAGCCGTTTTCATGAAGCAAGCGGTGCTCTCAAAAGCAACCGCAACGGCCCGTAAGCCGTTGTTCCGCTTGCTGAAGCGGAGAGAGGCATGGCGGATGAGACTCCCGGACCATCTTTCAAGGGCGACCCGCCCGCTGCGGCCAAGGAAACGGTGCTCCCGGATCGCAGAGAACTTGCTCTGGTCGCCGTCGAACGGACCCGGATGCCGATGGTGGTCAGCGATCCTCGCCAGCCCGACACCCCGATCGTCCTTGCCAACCATGCCTTTCTGGAGCTGACAGGCTACACGCCTGACGAGGTGATCGGCCGCAACTGCCGGTTCCTTCAGGGACCGGAGACCAACCCTGGGGATGTGGACGCTATCCGGCAGGGCTTGGCCACGAACTCTGATCACTTCGAGGTCGAGCTCCTGAACTATCGCAAGGATGGGTCCGCCTTCTGGAATCAGCTCTCCATCAGCCCTGTGCGGGATGAGGCGGGCGAACTGATCTACTACTTCGGTTCGCAGAAGGACGTCACGGCCCGCCGCCGGGCCGAAGAGCTGGAAGCCATCGAGCGCCTCCTCTTGAAGGAGGTCGACCACCGCGCAATGAACGCTCTGGCCATCGTCCAGAGCATCGTCAGCCTGAGCCGCACCGACTCGATCGCCCGCTATGCCGCCTCCGTTCGGGGGCGCGTGGAGGCGCTCGCTCGAGCTCACCGGTTGCTCGCTCAATCCGGGTGGGCGGGCGCCGATCTCAACCAGCTTATGACAGCCGAGATGATGGACGCGCCGCGAGGGCGCGTGGCCGCGGGCGGGCCTTCCCTCCGAGTTCCTGCGCCACTCGTTCAGCCATTGGCCCTCGTGGTGCATGAGCTCGCCGCCAACGCCGTCCAGCATGGTGCGCTGGCCGTGCCTGCCGGGGTCGTCAAGGTGAGATGGGCGGAAGAGGCCGGACGCATCCTGCTGGAGTGGCAGGAGAGCGGAGCGCGCAACGTGAAGCCGCCCTCCGAGAGCGGGTTCGGCCTGCGCATCCTCCACGGCCTGATCGAGCGTCAGCTCGGGGGCAAGGTGAAGATGTCGTGGGACAGCGAGGGTCTTGGCGCCGAGTTGCGCGTGCCCATGAAGAGCGCGGTTCGTACCGGACCGGGGCACTGACGGGCGCCGACACTCGTTTCGGCATGTTGCTCGCCCCGGGGCGACGCACCGACCTTCAACCCGTCCGGGCTCATGCCGTCACTTGCGCGCAAGCTGACCTTCCCGCGAGGACGCCCTCCCTGCCTGTCGGAAAGGTGAACCGGCGCCCGGCAACGCGGACGCCGGTGAGGCGGATCATGTCGCCTGCGTTCCTCTGCCCTCGTCGCCGGTGGGTTTCTCCTCGGCGCCAAGGTCTCCGGTCACCCTCTGGAGCGAGTCGAGGACCGCTCCGCCAATGCTGTCCGCCTGCCGCAGGACTCGCTCGGCAGCCTCCTCGGCAGCCTTGCGCGCCGCCTCCTGCACGGCTTCGCTGGTCTTGGCGCGAGCCGTCCTGACGCCGCCCGCGACGAGGCGGACCGCGCCTCTTTTCGTCGCCTGCACGGCTTCTTCCCTATAGAAGCCCAGCAACTCGCTTTCCCTCCGGGTGCGCGGCAGAAGCGCCGCGGCCCCGGCCCCGGCCGCGAGGCAAAGCGCGCTGAGCAACAACGGCTGGTCCGCAAGATCGCCCGCAGCGCGTCGGGCGCGCTCGCCTCCCCGCTGCACGGCGGTGGCGCTGTCGCGCAAGCCGCCAGCGATCCCTTGGCCCGCCTGCGACAGGGCGGAGCTGGTTCGCTTGGCTGCGCCTTGCACATAGTCTCCAGCGCGTGAGGTCTCGCGGCTCGCCACATCGCCACTCTTGGCCGCAGCCCTGTCGGCGGCGCCGACACTGGCCCGAACCGTGCGTGTGACGCTCTTGCCGGCGCGCGCGGCTGCCTCCTGCGCGTTCTCGGCGCCTGTGGCGACCACATCGCCCACAGCTCTTGCCGCTTGGGTTGCCGTGCTGGCAGCCGCTCGAGCCGCATCGCCCACCGCCGCGCCGGCGATGTTGGCCCCCCGCGCTACGTTGCGCGCTCCGCCAAACGCGATCCAGACAAGGCCCGCCGCGATCAGCGCCGCAGAAGCCGGGTTCTCCCGAGCCGCGCGGCCGATATGCTCAAGCAAGCTTTCCCGGCGTAATGCGTCACCCGTCTCCACATAGCCGCCGACGTCTTCGTCCTGGTCCTGCTCATCGGTGACCACGTCGGTCTCTTGTTCATTGCTCATTGCATCTGCTCCTTCGTCGCAGGACAGTCTTCGATCAGTTGCACCTGGGCCATCCCATGCACAGGTGGTTCATGTGCCGCGCGCCGTTGGCTCCTCAGGAGGCTTCCCTGGTCGCCTGGCCCGTGTCGGACGGATCCTCGAAGCCGGGAGCCACGGGCGATACCCCGCCAGGATCGCCGGATGCAGCAGCCTCGCCCATTTCGGCCAGGTGCTGCAGTGACTCCTGCACGACCTCGCTCGTGCCGCGTTCATCGCCGTCGCCTTCGTCCCAGTCGGAAGCGCCCGATGCCGATGGCCGCGCCATAAGGAAGCGAACGGCGGCGAAGCCAACGAGACCCATAAGGCCGGCGATGGTGCCGGCGCGGCGGCGGGCGACCTCACCAGCCTGTGCCGCGAGCGTGCGGGCGTCCTGCTCCCTGATTGTCTCGGCCAGCGTATCGAGCTTGGACGCGCCGCGCTTCACATAGCTTGCAACGAGCGGAAACTCTTCTTGAAGCTCGCTGCTGGCGCGACCCATTGCGCCCGCGAGACTGTGCAGACGCTGTGCGCCCTCATCCTTGCGCTCGTTGATGACATGCTCGAACTCGTCGCTCACATTGGAGACGACATCCTGGGCTTTGTCACTGACTGAAGCGGCGACGCCGGACGCGGCCGACCTCACCTGACCGGCGATTTCCGACATGGTCGAGCCTTCCTCGGCCGCGGTGGAGGCATCATCCTCGCGGGCTGGCGTGCTGGACATGCCGTTCTTGGAACGGTTGGATGAACGAGAAGGCATTGGAGGAGCTCCATTCTTACGTAGACTGGAAATTTCGGGTTCTACTTGGTCGCACCTTCGGCCGACTTGGCGGATTTCGAGGACCGTGTCGTTCGCGCCGAGCCGCCGTTCGCGCGCTTTGGCTTTGCGCTCCTGCGCGAACGGGCTTTGCTGCCGGGAGCCCTGTCGCCATCGGTCTTCGGTGGCCCGTTCTCGTCGGGCGTCCCGGCGAGGTCAGCCATGCGACCGGCGTTCGCCACCCCCGAGCGGGGCCGGCCGTCAGCGGCAGGTGCGGCGTCGCCATGATCCGCTTCCACAGCGGCTGGCCCTTTCACGGCACGGCCGCGCTGGGTCGATGTTCGCGGCTGTCGTTGGCGCCCAGCCGAGGACAGAGCGGCCAAAACTGTGCCCACGGCAATGGCCGCCGCACCCACAAGAACAGGATGTTCCAGCGCGGTGCGAACCAGAACGTCGTTCCGAAGGCGAGCCATTGCGCCGTCTTGGGTAGAGAGATCCATTTTTACCCTCTCGGGAGGCGGCGATTGGGGCGCATCCGGGGACACCGTCTCGGCAGCGTGCACCGGCATTTCGAGCGCCGGCGTCTGAATCACGGTCGGCGCCAGGATCGCGGCAATCGCGGCGGCGTCTTGCACGGACTGCGACGTTTCGGGCTCTCCGCTCTCCACGCGTTCGCCATCAGCACCGCCCCGCGACAGGGTCGCGATGTCGGCGCCCGAGAGAACAAGTCTCGTTCGCAGGTTCGCAACGTAGCGCCAAGTGGGCGCCAGAGCGCCGTCCGAGGCGGCGCGCCCCGTGAGATCGCCTAAATTGGAGGACGCGCGCAAGCGCAGGGCTTTTGCAGTTTCCATCAGCTTGCCGCGAGGACCTCCAGCCTCGGGATCCTCGAGGTTGGTACGCGCCTGGTGTCGCGCATCGGGTTCCGAGGTCGGTTCTTGCGAATGCGATGAGCGGCTGGCAAAGCCGTGCCGTCCACGTTCCCGCAACCGTCGCACAAAGGCCGCTGCTCCCCGCCGCAACATGTCTGGCGAAACGCGCTCCCCGACCTTGTCCAGACGCGAGGCGGCATGCCCGCGCAGGGCTTTCGCGGACGCAATCAGTCTCGCGCGAAGCCCCTCCGCCGCGTGCTCCAACGGCGTGGCGGTCGGATGGTCCGGTGTGTCCGTCGAGACGGCGTCGTGCAGCTTCTGCGGATGATCTTGCAAGCTGTGCCGGTCCCTTCGCTGCAGAACGTCGCTCAGCGCGGGCCGCGCCTGATATGACGATTGGGAACGCCGATCATCAGTCTCAAAGCGCGACGCCCGGCCGTCCTCGTGAACAGCGGATCATCCCGTTGGTTCCCCCACGTCTTCGGCCTTAGGCGCGATGCACGTCCTTGTGCATGCTCAAGGATGGGCTCGATTGTCTTCCCTTAGCCAAGCTCCCCATGCACTCGTGAGTGGGTTTCCTGGTCAGGCCTGCTTGTTGGCCGCACAACCATCCGATGCACTTTGGGCGGTTCGGGGCCAACATGCAGCGCGCGGATGCGCTCCCAGACGCCAGCGTCGGCCTTTGTGCGCCTGAGGTTGTGGCGCACATAGTCGTTCCAGGTTGGAACGTGGTAGCTCTCGATCCACTGCTCTGGGCTTTGGGTGTCGCGCATGAGCTCCCATTGACGCGCGCCATCGCGCCTGCGGATGCGGCGCTGCTCGGCCATGACATCCAGGAAGGCTTGGGTGTCCGCGTCTTGCACTTTGTACTCGATGAGGATCGCGACCGGACCGCTCTGGCCCTGAAGGTCGAGCGCAAGCGCCGGCAGCTTCCAACGGTCGAGAGGCGCAAGATCGAGGTTGGTTCGCGCAGGTAGCGGTAATCCGATGCCCACCAGTGCGCCCGCGAGCAGGGCAATGGCCGCAAGGAGCAGCGCGGTTCTGGTGTCTGCGCCTTCTGCCACCAATCCCCAGATCCAACTGCCGAGCGCCATGCCGCCGAAGGTGGCGGTCTGGTAGAGCGCGAGCGCCCGGCCCAGCACCCATCGCGGCGTGGAAAGCTGGACGGTGACGTTGAACATGGAAAGCGCCACCACCCAGCAGGCGCCGCCGATCAGCATGCCGACCGCAGCAGCGATGGCATTCTCGCTTGCGCCGACAATGAGGGCGCTGATCGCAAAGGTCACAAAGGCTGCTCGGGCGATCGCTTCATTCGACCAGCGCTGGCGCGCACGGCCGCCCAGGAAGGCTCCGCCAATCGCGCCGATGCCATAGGCGCCAAGAAGCGTTCCGTAGAGAAGCGGCCCGCCGTTGAGCTGATCACGCGCCACGATGGGCAGAAGCGCAAGCACGGCCACCGCGGCAATGCCGAAGATGAGGCCGCGCAGCAGCACCTTGGTAATGTGGGGCGACACCGCGACATAGCGCAGGCCCGCCGTCATGGCATGGCCCAGCGTCTCGGGAGGCAGGGTCCTCTGCTGGCGAGGCGCGTCCCAGCGGAAGATGGCGAGGATCAGAGGCAGGTAGCTCAGCGCGTTCACCAGGAAAGCGGCGGAGGCGCCGGCTGTGGCCACGATCAACCCGCCAATCGCCGGGCCCACGCTGCGGGTCAGGTTGAAGTTGACGCTGTTGAGCGACACCGCGGCCGGAAGGGTGGCCCTCGGCACCATCTCGCCCACCGATGCCTGCCACGAAGGATTGTTGA
Source organism: Mesorhizobium sp. (assembly GCA_035998495.1). Taxonomy (GTDB): domain Bacteria; phylum Pseudomonadota; class Alphaproteobacteria; order Rhizobiales; family Rhizobiaceae; genus Mesorhizobium_B. The sequence continues at coordinate 250 of DASYHP010000068.1, read as the reverse complement.
GCGCCGTTCCGCAGCCGAGCAGGAACGTGAAGCCGAGCAGCGTCCACGGCGTGATCAGGCCAGCATAGGTGCACAGGGCAAGGAGCACTGACACGATCAGCATGAAGCCTTGCGCTGCAAGCATGACCTTGCGCCGGTCGAGCGTGTCGGCGACGGCGCCCGAGGCCAGGGAGAAGATCATCACCGGCAGCGTGACCGAGGCCTGCACCAGCGCCACCATGTCAGCGGAGCCTGCGATGGAGGTCATCAG
>DASYHP010000065.1:0-32618 GCA_035998495.1 Mesorhizobium sp. | reverse complement strand
AACGAAGCTGCGCGCGGCTATGCCGCCGACGGGTGGCCGGGGTCCACATGAGGCTGTCCAGACTGGCTTCGACAACCGTCCGGAACCATACCTCGCCCCGGCCATCCACCCCCGCCACCGAGTTTCAAGACAGCCTCTTAGTTCAAGATCAGGTCGTCGGCCAGAAGGTGCTGCGGCCGAGCGTCGTGGCGGAGCGCGATCTCAGGCGATGGAATAGCCACCATCGACCGGCAGCACCACACCGTGGACATAGGCGGCTTGGTCGGAGACGAGGAAGGCGATCACATTCGCGACGTCCGACGGTTCGGCCCAGCGGCCCAGCGGGATGCGCGCGGTTATTTTCGGTTCACGCTCCGGGTCGTTCTTGGCGCCCATCGCCATGCGGGTCAGAACCCACCCGGGAGCGACGGCATTGACGCGAATACCTTCCGGCCCCCAGGCTACGGCCATAGATCGCGTTAGACCCATGATGCCGGTCTTGGAAGACGCATATGCCGGCGATTTTGGCGAACCGAAATAGCTCCACATCGAGGCGATGTTAACGATCGCGCCATGCGTCGCCTTCAGCTTCTCGTGCGCGGCAGATGCCGCGGTGAGGCTCGCGGTTAGGTTCACATCGAGCACGAGCTTGAAATCCTCAAGACCCCATTCGCGCTCCTGGCGCAAGATGCCGGCACAGTTGACCAGCGCATCCACGCGCTCGGCCTTTGCGACGAGAGCCTTCAGATCGTCCTCCTTGGTCACATCGGTCGTCAGGAATTCCGCGCCGGCCGGGAGGTCACCATCCTGGTCAAGTCCGCCCGCCACGATCTGGTAGCCCGCCGCCGCCAGCCGATGGCAAGTGGCGAGGCCAATGCCGGTTCCGCCGCCGGTGACAATCGCTGTCTTCATTTCATCCGCTCCGAACGATACGCTGGACACTCAGCCCCGCAAGAACTCCTCTGCCACTTCGCGGATACCCGCGCCGTCCAGCTTGTAATGGGCATAAAGATGGGTGGGCGGTGCGATCAGGCTATATTCGTCATAGATGCCGTGGCGCTTTAGTTTGATGCCTTTGCCTTCGTCGGTCAGCACCTCGGCGACGGCCGCACCAAGGCCGCCGAGCACATTGTGCTCTTCAGCGGTCATCAGCTTGCGCGTCCGCGACCTGTCCGCGGCTTCGAGGATCGCGTGGCGATCAATTGGCTTGATTGTGGCCATGTCGATGACACCGACCGAGCGTCCCGCCGCGTTCATCGCGGTAGCTGCCTCCAGCGCCGCATGGACGGTGATACCACAGGCGATGATGGTCAGATCCTCGCCGAAGCCGTGAACATGGGCCTTGCCGAAGGCGAAGGTCGTGCCGCCCTCGTAGATGACCGGATCGCGGCCGCGTCCGATGCGGAAGTAGATCGGCTGGTCCCAGTCCGCCGACGCGCGGATCACAGCTTCGAGCTGCAGGCCGTCCGAAGGGGAGACGACCGTGAGGTCAGCGATCGAACGCATCGTTCCGATGTCTTCCGTCGCATGATGTGACGTGCCGTAGAAGCCAAGCGAGATACCGGTGTGATGCCCAATCAACCGGACCGGCTGGCCGCCATAGGCGACGTCCATGCGGATCTGCTCGCAGGCAAGGAGGCCGAGGAACGATGCGAAGGTCGCAACGAACGGGACAACCCCCGTGGTTGCTATGCCGGCCGCCGTCGACACCATGTTCTGCTCGGAGATTCCGAAGGAAATGTAGCGGTCGGGATAGGCGGCGGCGAATCGGTTCAGCCCGTTGGAATATTGTAGGTCGGCTGAGCCAGCGACGACATTGTGCCCGGACTTGACCAACTCGATCAGACCATTCGACAGGTGGTCGAGACCCGGGTTCTTTGCGTTCAGCTCGCGATACTGCCAGGAGTTCGGGGATTTCGGCGCGTTCATCTCAAAGAACCTTCGACTTGATTTCGGCGATGGCCTCTTCGGCGTCCGCGGGATCGAGCCAGCCGAGATGCCAGCCAGGCTCAGTCTCCATGTAGGACACCCCCTTGCCCTTGATCGTCTTGGAAACCACCAGCGCTGGGCGCCTCCGGGTGTCGTCGGCGCGCAGCCGGCGCAGGAGTTCGGTCACGGCCGCGATGTCGTGGCCGTTGACGCTGTGAACCTCCCAACCGAACGAACGCCATTTCTCATCGAGAGGCTCAATCGCCATCACGTCATCGACGCGCCCGTCGAGCTGGAAGCCGTTGCGATCGACGATGCCGATGAGTTTGCTAAGTTTGTTTTGCGCGGCGAAGAGCGCCGCCTCCCAGACTTGGCCTTCCTGCATCTCGCCGTCGCCCATCATGCAGAAGACGGTGTAGTCCTTGCCGGTCCAGCGCTGGGCGATCGTCATCCCAATCGCGTTCGAAAGCGCGTGGCCGATGGAACCGGAGGAGAAATCGACGCCCGGCACTTTGCGCATGTCGGGGTGGTCACCGAGCGGGCTGCCCAGGCGGGTGTAGTCGTCCAGCCATTCCTTCGGAAAGAAGCCGAGATCGGCGTAGATCGGGAACAGGCCGACCGCGGCGTGGCCCTTGCCTATGGTGAAGCGGTCGCGCTCCTTCCAGCTGGGCTCGCCTTTGCGCAGCTTCATGACGTCGTAGTACAGCGCCGAGAAGACCTCAGCCGCCGAGAAGACCGACGAGTAGTGGCCGGTCTTCGCGATGTCGATCAGCCGGATCGTCTCCAGCCGGATGAATTGCGCGCGCTCGCGCAGGCGCTCGATCGTCGCTTCATCCGGCATGTAGCTGTTGGTTGGCGCGGGCGCGACTGATGGTGACGACATATCGCTCTCCTTCCTGCATTGCGGAGCCGAGGCTATCTGTCCTGGCGGCCGATTAGTTGTCGAAGCGGGGGATGACCCGCTCGGCCTCCAGGCGGCGGAACAGGTCCAGAAACGTGTCCGCTGAGCACTGGAAGTCGAGGAAGCCTGCTTTACGGCTGCGGCTCATGTCCGAGATGCATTCAACCTTGCGCCCGAAATCCGCATCCGTGTGCCACCATGTGGCGAGCCGGGTGAGATCGGGTTCGACCAAATCATACTTCGCCGCCATATCGCGCCAGATCGGACCGGCATCGGCCATGGCGGTTTCCAGGCTCTGCTGGCTGCCATCATATGGAGCCGCGTCGATGCCGAAGTAATCAGCGATGGTCTTCCACATCCGCTTGTAGCGGAAGACGTCTCCGTTGCCTGTGTTGAAAGCTTGGTTCTGCGCGGCCGGTGTCGTGGCCGCCCAGGCGACCTGGCGGGCAACAAGGCGGGCGTCACTGATCTCGTTTAGCATCTCCCACTGCTCCGGAACGCCGGTGAAGACGAAGGGGCGACCGGTCTCGCGGCAGATGGCGGCGTAGCAGGCAAGCGTCAGGCCGTGGTTCATCAGAGCGCCGACGGCGAAACCCACAACCGCATTCGGCCGATGCACGCTCCAGGTGAAGCTGCCGCGATCGGCCGCGGCGAAGAGCACATCCTCCTGGTCGTAGTAGAAGTTCGGGATTGGCAGCCGAGGTGTGTCCTCAAGGAATGGCGTGTCGGGCAGGTAGCGCCCGAAATCCTTGAAGGGGCCGAGATAGTGCTTCACTCCGGTGACCAAGGCCACATGCGCGAGGGGATGTCCGGCATCCCTGATCCCGTCGAGCACGTTGGAGAGTTGCCGGGCATTTATCTCGCAAGCCTCTTCTTCTGTCGCGGCGGGAGTCCAGCTCGCCTGAAACAGGTGGGTGGTCGTGGGCGCGCGCCCAATGGCGGCGGCGACGCCCTCGCGATCGTTCAAGTCCGCGGCCAGGGAGATCGTGCCCTTGGGCGCCCTTTCTGGCCTGCGGGCAAGCCCATACACCGTCCAACCCTGCGCGATCAGGTGCTCGGAAATGTTGCCTCCGACGAGGCCGCTCGCCCCTACGACAAGGGCAGTGTTTTTCCTCGTCATCCGCTCCTCTCTTGGCAGGCCGTGTTCGGCGCCGCTTCGCTCCTGCGTTCCCCGCGACAGTAGCTATCCTCACGTAGTCATACAAGCATGATGCATCATGGATGATGCTTTCCGGGAACGACTTACGGCGTCCAACATCATCGAGGCGCCGCGCAGCGGCTCTACAGCCGGGGAACGAGGGTGCAGGGCATTGGCCCGGGCCGCACAGGCTGGGGCAGCGGGTGGCGCGTAGCGAGCTTATGCCTGGTGGTCCAACGAATGGGCTTCCGCGCTCGCCAGCCGACGCCACCATCCGGTTCCCGATTGGCGTTGCTCGCCATGTCACTCGATCCGTCATTGCCTCCTGCCCCAACCAATTGGCCAGGAACTCAAGAAGGCACGCGCTTTCACGCGGAACCCACCTGCGGAGCGGACGGCGAGCACCCGCCTTCTTCAGGCTTCGCTGAACCTGTCCAATACGTTGCGTGTGATGCGCTGCGTGAAGGGATCGCCACGCTTCAGGCCCATCACCCATTCGCAGGTGGCAGCCGTCAGCACCTCGCCCTTGCCGCGCGACATCTGCACCATCATCCCTGACCCATACTTGTAGCGCGCGAGGCCTTCGGGTGTGACCTCACCCGTCACGCACTTCACCAAGCCTTCATGATCGCTCCCGCGGACATAGTAGCGGAAGCCCTCGCCGTCTGGCTCGTCCTCGGCCAGTACGGCGGGGGCCATGGCGAGGATTTGGATGGTATCCGGCTGACCTTCGACAGGCACAGGGTAGGGGAGGCCATGGCGGAAGGTATAGTCGAGCCCATCCACCTCGTAGGCGAAGATGCGGGACTTGTCGCCGAAGATATCGGCGTAGTGGAGGCCAGTGCCGGCAAAGGCCCAGTGCTCGGGGCGGTAGACGGTAAAGCCTCGTTGGCCGTGCGGGGCGAAGCCACCCCAGGAGGCATAGAGGCCGTGTACCCCGTTGACGCCGACGGTCGATGCGCCGGGCCAGCGCACGTCCTTGTCCTCCCAGGCGGTGGAGAGCAGATGCGCTTGGTCGGTACCCGCCACTGGGTCCTCGCAAGCCGCCTTGAACTTGTAGCAGACTTGGCGCTTGCCATCGTTCTCCAGCCGGATCTGCCAGAGGAAGTTGGCGCCGAAGCGTGCCAGCCGTCCGCCGCGTTCGACATAGGCCTCGGTCGCCAGCCGCATCTCGCGCGTCCAGTATTCATCGTGGCCGACGATGGTGACGCACGGATAGGCGCCGAGGATCTCCGGCCGATAGTGCAAGTCAGTCTGGGTGATGAAATCGAGCTCGTAACCCTCCTTTTCCGCCCACAACACGAAATGGCGCTCATACTGCGCCCAACCAGCCGCAGCGTAATATTGGCCAAAGCCGTTGGCGAAGGCCCATTCCTTCATGGGATAGCGCGGCGCGTCGCCAAACTCGGGCTCCGGGTCGGCGCAGATGCGCGGGGCGCCCGGCGGCAACCACACGATCCCGCGCGTCCACGGCCGCTCCAGCGAAAGGACCGGCGAAGGGAGGTTCCGCTCCGGGCCGACGATGCCGAAATAGTGGTTCGCGCCGCCGAAATCATTGTAGGCGGTCCACGTTCCGGTCGTCAGAACCAACAGGATTTTCGCCCGGTGCGTGCGGGGAGTCGGGCGCACTACGAAGAAATGGTGTTGCACGAACTTGCCGCCGTTCGGCCGCGCACAGCTCGAGACGACGCGGTAAAAGCCTGAACGCAGGTCTTCAGGCAGGCGCCAGCGATGACTCACCGGCCAGTTGCAGCCGGTGCGATAAGCGTCGGGAGGCGTCGGCGCATGCTCGCCCGCGATCGCTTCGACCCGATGCACCGTTTCCGGCCGCAGCCCATCACGATAGATCTCGAGCGACCAAACGTGAGCGGTCGCGCTGGAGCGGAACACCACCTCTTCGCCTGGATCATAGGAGATGCAGTCGGTATAGGTGTAGACCTCCGGCACCGATGGATCGTCACGCGGTGCCTCGTACCAGGGCTTCGAATGCCAATGGTCGTCGGCATGCATCGGCTGGGCCCGGCGCGGGGCGATGTTGAGCGGCCCGAGCTCCGGCGGAACAAATCCTCTCTTCTCAGACATGATGGCTGCTCACGTCGACGGCACCTTCTCTAAGTCAAAGCCTATAGGAAACGAGCTGCCCGGGAATCCCCAATGTGACCCACAGACGGCCCGCATGGACGCAGCAATTTGTCGGGTCGCTGCCCGGCCCGCAGTCGATCATATCGAGCAGACGACCGGACCGATCGAGGATCGCGACGCGGTCGCCGGTGCTGCCGGTCAGAAACAGCCGGTCGTCATGGAAGACCATGCCATCGGGTGCGAACCGTTCATCAAGGCGGCACCAGTCCTCCATCGGGCCGACGCGGCCGCCCTCCCAAGGAAAGCGTACCACCCGGTGCTCCATGGTAATGCCGACGAGCAACGAGCCGTCGGGATGGAAGGCGAGCCCGTTTGGGAAGCCCGTCATCAACGCGAGTTGACGCACCTGCGCGTCAGCGCCGACGGCCAGAAGCTGGCCGCCATGATAGGCGGCGGCGTCGGCCCCAAGCACCTCCCAATTCTGCGGATCAGTGAAGACGATTTCGCCCTCCGGTGAAAAGACCAGGTCGTTCGGGCGGGATGGCTTCTTCCCCGGCAAATCCGCGGCGAAGACCTCCCAGCTCCCATCGGGCTTCAGTCGCTGGATGCAGCCTGGAATTTGCGGGTCCGAGTAGTTCAGCGTCTCCAGGCTGCGCGGGGCGATTCCACCATTGTTGGCGATGAAGAGGTCACCGTCGGGGCCAAGGCGCATGCCGTTCGGGGCGCCAGGAACCGTGGCGAGCTCACGCGTTTGTCCGTCCCTGTATCCCCGAATCTTGGCGTGGAGCAGGTCGGCGTAAGCGAGTGAGCCATCGGCGAGCGCGACGGGGCCCTCCGGGAAGCCGAGACCGGTTACGTGAATCTCCGGCGTCCAAGTCATCGCCTCCCTCCTCCTCTTCGGTTAGGCCGCGGCCAGGCCCTTGCGCGCCTGACCGATCTCCTCGCCGGTCACGGCGGTTTCCTCGGGCGCCAAGTGGCAGGCCACGAGTCGGCCGGGTTCCGCCACAGCTCTAAGCGGCGGCTCGCTTGTGCGGCAGACATCGCGCGCCAAACGGCAGCGCGGATGGAAGCGGCAACCCAAAGGCACATCAGCCGGGTTGGGCGGATCGCCCGGGAGCACGATGCGCTTCCAGCGGCGGCTGCGGCGCGCCGCCAATGTCGGCGAAGCCGACAGAAGTGCCTGGGTGTAGGGATGGAGCGGCCGCAGCATGAGCTCGGCGGCAGGTCCTTGCTCGATGATCGCACCCAGATACATGACCGCGATCCGATCGGCGACATGCCCGATCACATCCAGGTCGTGCGAGATGACGAGGTAGGAGATACCCCGCCGGCGCTGGATGAACAGGAGCAGGTTGACGATCTGCGCCTGAATGGAAGGGTCGAGCGCTGAGGTGGGTTCGTCGGCTACGATGATCTCGGGCTCAAGCGCCAATGCGCGCGCAATCGCGATGCGCTGCAGCTGGCCGCCGGAGAACTGCGGGGGCAGCTTGCGCAGATCGACGTTCTCGAGACCGACGAAAGACAGGAGCTCGCGGATGCGCGGCGCCAACCTGGCCCCGAGCTGAATGCCGTGCGTGTCGAAAGGCTCGCGCATGACCTCCTCGACCGTCATGCGCGGGTTGAGAGAGGCAAGCGGGTCTTGGAAGACGGCCTGTAGGCGCCGACGCACGGGCAGCATCCGCCGACCGGTCCAATGCGTAATCTCGGTGCCGTCGAACACGATCCGTCCGGCCGTCGGCTCCACCAGCTTGAGCGCAAGCCGCGCGAGCGTGGATTTTCCGCAGCCGCTTTCCCCGACCAGACCCACCGTTTCACCCCGGTCGACCGAAAGCGACACGCCGGCAACGGCCTGCACGGCACGGCCGCCGCGGCGCTGGGCGAAGGTCTTGGCGACCCGGTCGAGCTCGAGAAGCGGGGGCATGGTCATGCCTCGACAAGGGGGTGGGTGGCATCGGCCGCGACCGGATGATGGCAGGCGAGCTCCACTGCGCCCCAGGGTCGCCTCGGCGGGTCGACTCGGCTACAGTCGTCACGGGCCCTGGCGCAGCGCGGATGAAAGCGGCATCCGGACGGGAAGGCGCCAAGGCCGGGCGCGCCTCCGAGGATCGCATCGAGGTCCTGCTTCGGGCGCGCTTCCGAGATCATGGCGCTTGCCATCAGTGCTGCGGTGTAGGGGTGCGACGGCCGCTGCATGATGGCGTCGGCGTCGCCGATTTCGGCGATCCGCCCGGCATACATGACAAGGATGCGATCGGCGACTTCGGCAACCACGCCCATGTCATGTGTGATCAGGACAACAGTGAGCGACAACTCCCGCTTAAGCTCCGACAGGAGCTCCAGCATCTGCGCCTTGATCGTCACGTCGAGTGCGGTGGTGGGCTCGTCGGCGATGAGCAGGCTCGGGCTGGCGGCGAGCGCCATGGCGATCATGGCGCGCTGGCGCATGCCGCCGCTAATCTCGTGCGGATAGGCTTGGGCAACGCGCCGAGGATCGGGGATGTGCACGCGGTCGAGCATTTCGACGGCGCGCCGCGCCGCCTCCGCTCGGCCCAGAAGCCCGTGGGCGGTGAGCGCCTCGGCGATCTGATCGCCCACCGGCCAGACCGGGTTCAGAGATCCCAGCGGGTCCTGGTAGATCAGTCCAACCTCCCGCCCGCGAACTCGGCGCAACTCGGCGTCCGGCCGGTTGAGCAGTTCCCGGCCCTTGAACGTGATCGAGCCTGACACGCTGGCGGCCTGCGGCTGGAGGCCGGCGATGGACATGCCCGTCAGCGACTTCCCGGATCCCGACTCGCCGATGATAATGAAGGTTTCGCCCTCCGCGACGTCGAAGGAGATATGATCGACGGCAGTCAGCTCCTGCCCGTCGCGGCGGAAGCTCACAGCCAGGTCGCGCACCGACAGGATCATGCGCTGCGCCGCGAGGCGAGCGCATCGCCAATTATCGAGAAGGCCGTCGCCGTCAGCATGATCATCGTGCCCGGAAACACGAGGTACCACCAGGCCGAGCCGAAATAGGACCGCGAATCGCGGATCAGCAGTCCCCATTCGGGGGTGGGCGAGTTGGCGCCGAGGCCCAGGAACGAAAGCGCAGTGACAGCCACCAGCGCAAAGCCGATGTCCGTCGTGACGCGCACATTCACCTCCTGTGTGACGAAGGGGATGATGTGCCGCCGGAGGATCGTGAGCTCGGACACGCCGAGCGCGCGCGCCGACTCGACATGCGGCCGCTCGCGGAGCCTGAGCACCTCACCTCGCACCAGCCGGGCATAACCCGGCCACCAGATCACGGCGAGCGACAGGGCGACGCTGTCCAACCCACGTCCCATGGCTGCGGCGACGGCGAGCGCCAGCACAAGCGCCGGGAAACCAAAGAAGAGGTCGACGATGCGCATCAGCACGTTATCGACCCAGCCACGTGCCATGCCGGAAACCGCGCCGTAGATCACGCCGAACAGAGCTGAAAAGAAAACGATCACAATGGCAACGCCAAGCGAATAACGTGTCCCGTGGACAACGCGCGAGAAGATGTCCCGCCCGCCTTCGTCGGTACCGAAAAGATGCTCTAAGCTGGGAGGCTTGAGGCGGTCCGACATCGCAAGAGCGATTGGGTCATACGGCGCGATCAGGCTGGGTAGCATCGTGAAGGCAGCGAGTGCCGCCACGATTAGGAGCGCCAGGGGCGTCAGAACGCCCCGGGGCCGCGGAATTCGGCGCGGTGGTTCAGCAAGCACACTCATTGCCCGACGCTCTGCACGCGCGGGTCGATGATCGGGTAGAGCACGTCCATGGCGAGATTGATGATGACGAAACCGGCCGTCGACACAAGGGCGAGGGCGATCACCGGCGAATAGTCGAACACCTGGAAAGACTGGTAGGCGTAGAGGCCGATGCCTGGCCAGTCGAAAATCACTTCGACCAGGATGATCCAGCTGATCATATAGCCGAACTGCATGGTGGTCGCGGTCAGGATCGGGCTTAGCGCATTGCGCAGCATGTGTTTGTAGAGAATCCTGCGCGGTCCCAGCCCCTTGCCGCGCGCTGTGCGAACATAAAGGCGACCTTGCTCCTCGATCAGGGCGGCACGTGAAAGACGCGTGCCGACTGCGAGAAGATTGATCACGACGGTGGCGGCAGGCAGCGCCAAATGCTTCAGTGCTGCAAAGAATGCCGCAAGGCTGCCCATCAGCAGGGCGTCAACCAGGATGAAGCCGGTCACCACTTCGGGCGGCGTGTCACGGATCGGAAAACGCGCCCCGAGCGGCAACCATTGAAGCTTGTAAAAGAAAAAGAACTGGAGGGTCATGCCCAACCAGAAGACAGGGATGCCGGTGCCCACCATGGTGATCAGCCGGATTGTGCCGTCCACGAGCCCACCGGGCCGTTTTGCAGCCTGCACGGCAAGCGTGAAGCTGACGATTACGTAGAGCAAAAAGCTCACCAGGAGGAGCTCGATGGTCGCCGGCAGGTACTGCGCGAGGTCAGCCGTTACGCTGCGGCGTGTACGGATCGACTCGCCGAGGTCGCCCTGAGCCAGTCCCACCATGTACGAAACGAACTGTTCGGCGAGCGGTCGATCTAGGCCGTGCTCGGCTCTGATCCGCTGGACGGTTTCCTCCGAGGCATTCTGACCTGCGAGGAAGGCCGCTGGGTCGGCCGGAACGACGCGGCTTAGAAAAAACGTGATCACCGCGACAGCCAGGAGCACGACAATGCCCCAGGCCAATCTCTTCAGGAGGAATGTAACCACTGAGTCGCCACTCCGGCCGAAGCCGGCGCCATACGCGCGGCGCCGCCTCCAAGGGTGCTATGGTCGAATGTCGAGGGACAGGCCGAGAGCCGCTGTGCCGGCAAGCTTCCGTCGCCTGGCTTACTCCTTGCTGTGCATCTCCCAGAAGCGAATATTGATGTATTCAGCCGGATCGATGCGGTAGCCGCCGATGCGGTCTGGCTCTGGCACCACGGTGGTGGGGCGGGCCGGCCAGATGATGTAATGGGAGTTCACCACAATCTCCGCTGCTTGCTTGAGCAGGCTAGCGCGCTCCACCGGATCAGCGATCGTTGGGAGTTTGGCAACGAGGTCCTCAAGGGTCTGGTCGAAGAACTTCCCTGAGTTGTAGAATCCGCCCCTCAGATAGTGGGCGGAGAAGAACTTTGTCGCATCGGACGGGCTGAGATTGGCGTTGCCCAGCACGAAGCAGTTGCTCTTGTCGGACTTGATCGCAGTGATCGCCTCGACGAAAGGTTGCTCTTCGATCTCCACGGTTACGCCGATCTGGGCTGCTGAGGACTGCAGCACTGTCGCGGCGAAGCGGAACTCAGGGAAGCCCGCTGGGACCGAGCACTTCATCGTGGCGTTGGAGATGCCCGATGCTGCCAGCGCGGCCTTGGCGGCTTCGAGATCAGTCTTGATCGCGGGGGCGTCCTTTTCCGGGCTGCCTGGAAACCATTCCGGAATCGGGCCACGCGGCACCACAGCGCGGCCTTGGAACGACTGAACCATGGCGTCGTAGTCGAAGGCGTTCACAAGTGCCTTGCGGAAGTCCTTATTATTTGTCGGCGCCAGGTCCATATTGAGGTAAATTGCCGGCCAGGCCCACAGATTGTTGCCTTCCACCAGATGGAAGCCGGGCGTCGAGCCGATGCGAAGCGCCTCGTCTAGCGGCACGAAGTTGCCGAGGTCGAACTCGCCACCTTCGAGACCGCGGGCTCGATTGGCTCCATCGGTGACGAAACGGTCGAGCACGCGGTCGAACGGCTTTTCCGGGAACTCGCCCCACCAGTTCTCATTGCGCTTCAGTTCGATCTGACTGCCGCGCGTCCACGACACGAAGGAATATGGACCGGTGCCGTTGGCGTTCTCGGAAAACCAGGCTTCGCCAAGGTCATCTGGATGCTTCGCGACGTCCTCATCGGCAACGATCTCGATGCGGCTCAAATTGGAGGCAAGGAAGACCGTAGGGGCCTTCGTTTCGATCTTTACGGTTTTCGGGTCGACCACAGTGACGCTTGCGATGTCATCAACCAGATAGGCTTGGCCTTGACCGATCTTGAGCAGCCGGTCGAGCGTGGCCTTTACGTCGTTGGCATCGAACGGGCTACCATCGTGGAAGCTGACGCCCTCGCGCAGTTTGAACGTCCAGGTGGTGCCATCCTGCTTCCATTCCGTAGCCAACGCCGGCAGCAGCGTTGAAGGATCCGTCAGGTCGAAGTCCAACAGCCGGTCGTAGACGTTGCGGGTAACCGTGAACTCCCAGTTCACGTTTGCCTTGGCAGGGTCGATAGTGCTCGGCTCACCTGCGTCAGCGAACACAAAGGTCCGCCCGTCTTGAGCGGAGGCCGGGGCTGCGAGGGCGCACACGAGGACGAGCGCCGTGCCCGCCGCTTTTGAAAGAAGCCTCTTCATACATTCCTCCCTTTTCGGCGCAATATGCATCGGCACGACCGGCCATATATGATATACCCTCCTGAAATCGCCTGTGCTGTCAAGGTGGCGTGGGAACAAGCGGACGAGCCTTTTCTCTATCGAACCGGCTCCAAAGAGGCCAAGCCAGTCGAGGGGCTGGAAATGCCGGTGCGGTCCGAACTCCACGGTAGGCCTTGTGACGCTCTTCCACTCAACGGATCCAGGGACAGGGAATCCCTGCCGACGGATTTTCCGTCGAGGCCCGAGGGCCGCTAGCGAGGACACCCTCTAGGCCGGACGCCGCGGAGTGATGAGTGCGTCGAGCATCACGCAGCCCTTGCCTTTCGGCCGTACGACCAGCGGGTTGATCTCGATGCTGATGAAGTGGCCTGCGTTCACCGCTCCTAATCGCGAGAGTGCGGCGATCGCCTGGCCGAGCGCAGGGATATCGGCGGGTGGGCGGCCACGCAGTCCGTCCAACAACGGATACCCGCGCAGCCCCTGCAACATCGCTTTCGCTTCGTCCTCCGAAACCGCGCCATACGCGAAAGCGACATCGCGAAGCACCTCAACCAGGACGCCACCAAAGCCGACCATGGTGATCGGCCCGAACACCGGGTCAACATGGACGGCTGCGATCATCTCAATACCGTCGTCCACCATCGGGGATACCAGAAAGCCATCGACCCGGACCTCCGGCCGCAGTCGAGCAACGGAGTCGAGCATGGCGGCGGCAGCGTTCTCCACGGCGGCCGCTCCAACGAGGCCCAGTTGAACGCCGCCAACATCGGTCTTGTGAGGGATGTCGCGCGAAACGATCTTGAGCGCGATCGGCAAACCCAACGTCTCTGCTGCCCAGGCGGCATCACCGGGGGTAGCGGCGGCATGCTCCTCCTGCACCGGGATGCCGGCCCGAGCCAGGAACGCCTTGGCGCGAACCTCATCGACCTCGTCGCCGGCCAGGAACGGCACTCCGTCGAGAGACGGCGAAGAACGGGGCGGCCGGCGGAGCAGCTCTCCGATCTCGGCCATCCGGCCGAGGGTCGCGATGGCTCGTGACGGCTCGTCGAACACCAGCAATCCGTTGCGCGTGAATTCCGCGAACGTCTCATGTGGCCCGGTAGCAACCAACGCGATCGTGCGGTCGCCGGTATCCGCCAGCACCTCGGCTAGAACCTCTCTGAGGCGGGGGCCGGTCACCGGAGAGGACAACCAGTTCATGAAGAATGCAGCGACAGCATCGTATTCGCCACCGTTTAACATCTCGCGCAGAGGTTGGCGGACTAGATCCATGTCGTTCATTGCTTGAGCCGTGACATCGATGGGGTTCGTCATCGACCCAAAGGGATTTGAGTTCTTTAGTCTACTAGAGATCTCAATAGGAAGCGGCGGCACCTCGAGACCACTATCGATCGCTGCATCCACCATGAGCACACCAGCGCCGCCCGACATGCTGACGATGCCGAGCTTGCACCCTATCAATGGTGATCGGGTCTGCAGCGCGTAAAGTAGATCCAGCAATTCCTGGGTGTCGGCGACGCGCTGGGCACCTGCCTGCCGGACAACTGCATCGAACACGGCGTCGTCCACCGCGAGCGCCGCCGTATGTGACTTGGCCGCATCCGCACCAGCCCTCGTGCGCCCCATCTTGATGATCACGACCGGCTTGCCTGCTGCCCGCGCCTTTTCGAGCGCCGCAATCAAGTGGGTTCCATCGCGAATTCCCTCGGCGGCGCAGCCAATCACGGCGATGGAAGGGTCTTCCGCCAGATACTCGATGACATCGGCGACCGTGACATCGGCCTCATTGCCCGTGGTCACCCATCGGGTGATGCGGATGCCTCGTTCGCTCGCCATGCTAAACAGATAGCTCGCAAATGCACCGGACTGGCTGACAAGGGCAACACGCCCTTCCTGGGGCGGACTCTGCTGAAGGAACGAACCGAACGTTGCCGTATGGCCGATTGCCGCGTTAAAGACGCCCAGGCAGTTCGGCCCAAGCATCCGCATTCCAAGCTCGCGGCACCGCTGCGCCAGAACAGTCTGCCGTGCCAATCCTTCTTCGCCCACTTCTGCGAAGCCTGAGGAAAACACCACCACCGCCTTAGCTCCCCTCTGCGCCGCGGCCTCGAGTTCCGACAAGGCGGAGATGGCGGGGACTGCAATGATCGCGAGATCGATCTCTTCGGGAACGGCATCCAAGGTGCGATAGCAGGGTATGCCTTGAATAACGTCCCGGTTGGGATTGACCGGATAGAGGCGACCTTGGAATTTCGCCGCGAGGGCATAGGAGACAGGGCGGCCGCCGACCCGGCCGGGATCGTTGGACGCGCCAACGATAGCCACGGACTGCGGTGCTAGAAGCGCATGCAGCCCGGCGAACCGACGTTCGAGACCAGTATCCACCATTGACGGTGGGGACTCAACCATGAAATCGTTCCCGTGCGAAGTGCCTGCACCGCCAACTCGCGGCACCCACCAACCAGTTGTGCCGACATTACGGTAAAGCCCGCTTTGAGCTCACCGAGTCTGTCTAGGGCACTTGCTTAGAAGAAGGAGCCATGTCTGAGGTGAAACTGGCTGACAACAGAACATCCATTTGATCTGTTTGATACAGGAAAGTGTTGTAACTAGAAGCGGCATTCGAGTCCACCGACATCCTTCCGGCGGAGCGGCTCTGTTCCATGCCGCGGTCGTCCTGTAGGTCTCAGGGCTCATCGCTCGAGGTGGGCTCCTCCAAGAACCGTCCGCAAAGTGACGTCCTTTCCGTTTGAGCCGCACCACCCGGCGACGCTCGGCCCGGCGATGGTGATCTAATCGATCCGCATGAACGCCGCGACCAGCGCCATCTGGGCGTCGAGCATCGCCTTGCCGGGGACTACGCGCGCGCCGCATCGCGCAGCCGCCCTCATGAGCGCGGTAACGGGCGGGTTCATGACAACTTCCGCGACCGTTGGGATGGCGGCCAATGCCGCTTCGGTGATCGGTAGCGGATCCTCGGGCACAAGTCCGAGCGAAGTAGCGTTGACGAAGATGTCAAACGGCCCAACTCCCGCGGCATCCGGTTCAACGGCGCAATCCGGGAATGTCGCTGCGACGGCGCGGGCGAGTTCTGTCGCCTTTGCTCGGTCACGGTTCATAATCCTGATCGACCGGGCACCGGCTTCAGCTAGCGCGAAAGCAATGGCGCGGCCGACCCCGCCGGCGCCCGCCATCAGAATCCGGCCCCCGCAAGGGTCGACCCCATTGTTCCTCAATCCAGAAACAAAGCCGGCGCCGTCCGTATTGGTGCCCACAAGTCTCCCATCGTGATCGCGGCGGACAAAATTGACAGCGCCGATCACCCCCGCCTCTTCGGTCAGGGCGTCAAGCAGGGGAATAGCCGCTATCTTGTGCGGGATGGTCAGACCAAAGCCCGCAACGTTCTGCATCCGGCGGATTGCACCAATCACGGTTGCGAGGTCATCCGGTAGGACATGAAGTGGCGACGCCGCAACGTCCTTTCCAGTCGACCCGAAATAGGAGTTGAGCACCGCGCTCGCCCTCACATGCCCGATGGGATGTGCGAGGACGAACATTATCCTACTCTTGCCAGTGACCTCCATTCCGCCGCTCCAAATCTTTCTCGTAACCCACGGTGGTTCAAAGCTGTCCGCTTGCAACGAAGCGATACATGATATATCAGCGAAGGCAATCGGCGAGCGAGGGAATGAGCGACTCCGGATGAACAAGCAGGTCTTCGATTCCGATCATTCGCTCCGCGAGCGCGCGTCTCGGGTCATCCCAGGCGGGATGTGGGGTCATCAGAACGTCGCCCGACTTCCGGCCGGTTATCCGCAATACTTCGCAAGGGCCGAAGGCTGCCGCACATGGGATGCCGATGGACGTGGCTACATCGACTTCATGTGCGCCTGGGGTCCCATGATCCTCGGATATAATGATCCGGACGTCGAGGCGGCGGCAGAAGAGCAGCGTCGCCAAGGCGACGGCTTGAATGGGCCTACGCCGCGGTTGGTCGAGCTCGCGGAGCTCTTGGTTGACGCCATCCCACATGCAGACTGGGCCATGTTTTCGAAGAATGGCACTGATGCGACAACGGCCTGCGTGACGATCGCGCGCGCCGGCACCGGGCGTCGCAAGGTGCTGGTCGCGCGCGGCGCCTATCATGGCGCGATTCCCTGGTGCACGCCGTCCGTGGCCGGCGTCACCGAGGAAGACCGCGCTCACTTGATCTATTTCGACTACAACGACGTTACGAGCCTCGAAGCGGCCGTCGAGCAGGCCCGCGGCGATCTAGCCGCGATCCTGGTGTCAGCTTTCAAGCACGATGTCGGTAAGGCCCATGAACTTCCAACGAGCGAGTTCGCGACCCGAGCCCGCGAACTTGCGACCGCTGCCGAGGCGGCACTCATCGTGGACGACGTCCGGGCCGGCTTCCGTCTGGACCTCGGCGGCAGTTGGGAGTTGGTCGGGGTCCGCCCCGATCTTGCCGCGTATAGCAAGGCGATCGCAAACGGCCATGCGTTGGCCGCGGTGACTGGAAATGACCGGTTCCGCGAGGCCGCAACCAGGATCTTCACGACCGGCTCGTTCTGGACCGCCTCCGTCGCGATGGCCGCATCGATCGCGACGGTCCGCAAGCTGAAGGCCGTCGACGGCATCGGCTGCATGCGCGCCATGGGGCAGCGCCTGCGCGACGGCCTCGATCGGCAGGCGCGCAGATATGGTCTGCCGCTCCGCCAGAGCGGGCCGGAGCAGATGCCTGTCTTTCTCTTCGACGACGATGCCGACCGGCGCCTGGGCAATGCCTTCTGCCTGGAAGCGCTGGCGCGTGGCGTATACTTCCACCCTACTCACACGATGTTCCTTTCCGCCGCCCACACGGAGGCCGACATCGACGAAGCCCTGGCGGCGACCGACGAGGCCATGGCCGCCCTTGCCCGGCTCTGACCGGCGAGCGATGGACAGCCATGCCCGCCAATATATCGTGTATTCGGGGAGGAGATGGTGACCAGTTACACCCGGCCTGCTCATGGCCGAAACGTCTCGGAGGAATTCCTCGCCGACCGTGCGAAATTCATCCGGCTCGAAACGCTTCGGTTGACCCGGATCGCCGGCGCCGGCCACTATTCCAGCACGTTTTCCGCGGCCGAACTCTTCGCCGCGCTCTACTATGCTCATCTGCGCTTTGACCCCGGCAACCCGAAATGGCCTGATCGCGACCGCTTCTTGCTGAGCAAGGGGCACGCCGCGATCGGCCTCTACCCGGTTCTCGCTGATCTCGGCTTCTATGATCCCGCCCTACTCGACAGCTTCACGCGTCTCGGCAGCGCCTTCGGCGACCACCCGGACATGAAAAAGATCCCCGGCATCGACTTCTCCTCGGGCTCGCTCGGTCATGGTCTTTCGGTCGCGCTCGGCATGGCGGTCGCCGGTCGTATTCAGAACCGCTCCTATCGCACCTACTGCATGCTAGGAGACGGCGAGCTGAACGAAGGGCAGATCTGGGAAGCCGCGATGGCGGCCGGTCACTTCAAGCTGCGCGGCCTCGTCGCGATCGTCGACCGAAACCAACTGTCCATCGACGGTCCGACGGAAAAGGTGATGTCGGTCGAGCCGATCCATGGCAAGTTTGAGGCCTTCGGCTGGGACGTGAAGCGCATCGACGGCCATGACTTCGGCGCCATCCTGGAGGCGCTCGATGAACTCGCGCCCGCCGGCGAGGGCAAGCCCCAGATGATCGTCGCGGATACGATCAAGGGCCGCGGCGTCAAGCACATGGAGCTGTCGCTCGACTGGCACGTTGGCAACCTCGTCGGCGAGGATTTTGACGATGCTTGGAACGAGATATCGGCCGGTCTGAAA
Organism: Mesorhizobium sp.; assembly: GCA_035998495.1. Classification (GTDB taxonomy): domain Bacteria; phylum Pseudomonadota; class Alphaproteobacteria; order Rhizobiales; family Rhizobiaceae; genus Mesorhizobium_B. The sequence goes on along the minus strand of DASYHP010000065.1, from coordinate 14,318 downwards.
CCATATGTCCGGGAGGATGCGTGATGACCCAGCGCCCCGATTATGCTGGGCAAGACCAGAGCACGCTCTTCCGCGGCAACGACACCTCCATCGCCCTTAAGGATGTGAAGTCCGTTCGGGGAACGCCCGCCAAGCAGATGCCGGCCTTTGTCCTGGGCGAGGAGCTCGCCGATCTCGCCGAGACCGATGACCGCATCGTGGTGGCGACGGCCGACCTCGCCAATTCCAGCCGCACCCGCGACTTCGCCAGCCGCCATCCCGGACGCTTCATCGATTTCGGCATCGCCGAACGCAACATGATCACGGCCGCCGCCGGCATGGCCTCATGCGGCCTGATCCCCTATGTCGCCACCTTCGCCTCCTTCTGTGGCATCCTGGGCGCCGAGGCGATCCGCACCGACTGCGCCTATCCGCGGATGCCGGTCCGCATCATTGGACATCATTCCGGCATCTCGATGGGTTTCTACGGCACCAGCCACCATTCATTGGAAGACATCGGCATGATGCGCACGATCGCCGACCTCACAGTGGTATGTGCGGCCGACGCCAATCAGCTCCGCGCAATCCTGCGCGCCTCCGTCGACCATCCCGGCGCAATGTATATCCGGCTCGGCCGCGGCCGTGATCCGGAGGTCTATTCCGAGGTGCCGGCGGACTTCGTCTTCGGCAAGGCGACCAAGCTGCGCGACGGGCGTGATCTCACCATAATCGCCACTGGCTCGGAAGTTCATGCGAGCCTCGGGGCCGCCGCCGCCCTCGAAGCTGAGGGCTGGTCCGTGCGCGTCTTGGATATGCACACGATCAAGCCGCTCGATGTCGAGGCGATCCTGTCGGCCGCGGCTGAGACCGGTGCGATCCTCACCGTCGAGGAACACAACGTCCTAGGCGGGCTGGGCGGGGCAGTTGCGGAGGTCATCGCTGGGGAATTCTCCATTCCCTTCCGCCGCCACGGCATTGCCGACCAGTATTCTCTGATCGGGCCGCCGGCGGCCCTTTACACCCACTATGGGCTCGATGCCCCTGGCGTCACAAAGATGGCGCGCGAAATGCTAGCACGCTTCAACTAACAAGGAGGCGGGTCAACCGCCCTGCACGAACGAGAACAAATCGCCGCCGTGCGGCACAATTCGGGAGGACATGATGCTGAATTGTCTTTCGAGGCTCTTGCGGCCTTCGCTCGCCTCAATCGTTCTGGCGCTATGCGCGGGCACGGCGCTCGCTCAGGATCAGCCGCTGGTGATCGCGCGCAACCTCGAAATCAACTCCCTCGACCCGTCCCGGGCCTTCTGCGACACCTGCCAAATCTATCTTAGTGCGACCTATGAGGGACTGGTCAGGCTGGGCAGCGACAACAAGTCGGTCGAGCCCTCCCTCGCCGAAAGCTGGGAAGTCAACGAGAACCAGACCGTATTTACCTTCAAGCTCGCGCCGAATGCAGTGTTCTCGGATGGGTCGCCGGTTGAGGCGAAGGACGTGAAGTGGACATTCGAGCGGCTGAAAAACGTCCAGGCGGACGCCTCATTCATGATGAGCCTCGTTCAGTCGATTGAAACGCCGGACGACAAGACCGTCGTGATCACCATGTCGAGCCCAAATTCGGAGTTCATGGGGGTTCTCACCGCGCCGTATACCGGCATTATCAATAGCGATGTCGCCTCTGCGAACGGCGCCTCCGCAGCCGCCGACGCTAACGCCGCGGATACGGCCGAGAACTGGTTCCAGTCGAATTCCGCCGGCAGCGGCCCCTATGTGCTCGCCTCCTATGCGGCCGACGACGAACTCCGCTTTAAGGCGAACGAGAACTACTGGCGCGAAGCGCCCCCCATCAAGGAGATCGTAATCGACCAGACGGCGGACGCGGTGTCGCAGGCGCAAGCTTTGCAAAGCGGGGCGGCCGACATCGCCATGCAGATCGATCCCGACACGGCCGAGACCGTCTCGTCGCCCGACCTGACGCTGCAGACCGTCCCCTCCTACAACTTCATCTACGTCGCGATGTCGCCAGGCGCTGAAGGCAACAAGGTCGACCTCACCAAGGAGGTGCGCCAGGCGATCGCCTATGCCATCGACTACGACGGCGTCATCCAGTTCACCGTCGGCGGCGAGGGTAACCCACAGGCCTCCCCCATCCCGAACGGCTTCCCGGGCACGGCCGACCTGCCGATGCCGGTTGAGGATCTCGACAAGGCCAAGGAATTGCTGGAGGCCGCAGGCCATGCCGACGGTTTCGAAATGGACGCCCCTGTCGCGCAGCTCAATGTCTATGGCGTCGACCTCGTGCTGCTCATGCAGAAGCTTCAGCAGGATCTCGCGCGGGTGAACATCAAGCTCAACATCCAGCCGGTCGCGTCCGCCGTCTGGCGCGAGATGGTGGCGAGCCCCGGCGTGCCGTTCACGGCTCGCTTCTATGCGCCCGACTACTACGGCTCGGCGCAGTACGTGCAGTTCTTCGGCATGGTGCCCGACTCGTTCTGGCTGACGCGAGCCGGGCAGGGCAAGGTCGACCTCCTGAACCAGAAGGAGGTTGAACTCCTGAACAAGGCGTTGGCTGCGTCGGATGCAGAACGAGAAAGCATCTATCGGGAGATCGCTCTGGAGATGATCAACGACCGGATCATCGTGCCAGTGGTGAGCCCCAATCTCGTGCTAGCCTATAACAATCGGGTATCCGGCGTGCGCTACAGCGCCTGCTGCAACCTGCCGCTGGCCGAACTCAGCTGGAGCGCAAACTGAGGCCACAGAGGGGGCATCGACATGATCGGCTACGTCCTGAAACGTCTGATCACGATGCCTCTTCTCCTGCTTGGGGTCATCACGCTCGCCTTCCTGCTCGGCCATTTCACCAACGCCGATCCGCTCACCTCCATCATCGGCGAGCGGAACATGACCAACGAGGCGGTGGTCGCCGCCGCCCGGGAGCGCTGGGGCCTGGATCGTTCGCTCCCCGAGCAGTATCTCGTCTATCTCGGCAACCTCCTTTCCGGCGATTTCGGCACCTCCTTTCGGACCAAGCAGCCGGTCTCGGCCGATCTCCTCGCCCGCCTCCCCGCCACGCTCGAACTGGTGATCGCGGCGATGATCGTTGGGTCGGTGTCGGGCATCGTTCTCGGCGTCGCGGCGGCGAATTGGCGCGACCGGGCGGCCGACCACGCGGCGCGCCTTTTCGCGCTGCTCGGCTCGTCGCTACCAGTCTTCTGGAGCGGTCTGATCTTCCTCTACGTGTTCTCCGTCAGCCTCGCTTGGCTGCCGGGACCCGGCCGCCTCGACCCGCGCGCCGAGCCGCCGCCGACCGCCACTGGCTTCTACACGATCGACAGCGCGCTCGCCGGCGACTGGGCGAAGTTCGGCGATGCGCTCTCGCACCTTGTCCTGCCCGCTCTGGTCCTCGGCTGGTCGGTCACGGGGGTGGTGTCGCGGATGGTGCGCGGTTCCATGCTCGACGTGCTCAGCCAGGACTTCATCACGGCCGCGCGCGCCAAGGGCGCCAGCCGCCTCCGCGTGCTCCTCAACCACGCGCTCCGCAACGCAATCCTGCCGACGCTCACCATCATCGGCTTCTCCTTCGCCTATCTGATCACCGGCGCAATCCTGACCGAGACCATCTTCTCCTGGCCTGGCATCGGCTCCTACGCCGTGGCCGCCGCGCGGGGGCTCGACCACCCCGCGATCATCGGCGTCACCATCGTCGGAGGCGCCGCCTTCCTGCTCGCCAACCTTCTGACCGACCTTGCCTACCTTGCCGTCGATCCGCGGGTGAAGCTCGGCGCCCGGCCGGCAACATGAGCGACGTCCCTCTCCAGGCTGCCCGGCGCATGGCGCTGCCTTCCTGGGCAACCGCGCCAGTCGTCGCCGGCGGCGCGATCGCCCTTTTCTGGGTGGTGACCCTATTTACCGTGCATTGGTGGGCGCCCTACGATCCGACGGCGCTTGCGGGCATGCGCTTTTCGCCGCCTTCCGCCGAGTTCTGGCTGGGAACAGATGCACTCGGCCGTGATGTCCTCTCCCGCTCGCTCTACGGCGTGCGCCAGTCCCTGCCCATCGCGGTAGCGGTGATCGCCTCTTCAGTCGTCATCGGAGCACTGCTCGGCGCCTTAGCCGGCTATATCGGAGGCCTCGCCGACGAGCTCGTCATGCGCGCGGCTGACGTGACCTTGTCCTTTCCGCCGATCCTCCTCGCTATGGCCGTCACGGCGGCCCTGGGGCCCGGCCTGCGGAACGCCGCGATTGCGATGGTCATTGTCTGGTGGCCGATCTACGCCCGCCTAATGCGGGCGCAGGTGCTGTCGATTCGGGAGCGCGAGCATGTGGAAGCGGCGATCGCCTCAGGGGCGACGCCCTCCCGCGTCTTGTTCAGGCACATCCTGCCGCTCTGCTGGAGCCCAATCATCGTCAACGCGACCATGGATTTTGGGCAGATCGTGCTGCTCGCCGCTAGCCTTTCTTTTATCGGTCTCGGGGCCGTTCCGCCCACGCCCGAATGGGGACAGATGATCTCGGAGGGCGCGCTCCACTTCTACCGCTGGTGGATCGCCGCCGGCCCGGGCATGGCCATCCTGACCGTGGTGCTCGCCTTCAACTTCCTGGGCGATGGCCTGCGCGACGTGCTCGATCCGAGGTCGAGGTGAGCGTCGACCCGCTTCTTGCCATCCGCGGCCTCACGGTCTCCTTCGCGGGACGCTCCGGAACGCTCCTCCCCGCTGTCCGGGGCGTCGATCTCACCGTGGGCCAGGGCGAGGTGCTCGGCTTGGTGGGCGAGTCCGGCTCCGGCAAGAGCGCCACCATGATGGCCGTCATGGGCCTGCTTCCCGCGGCCGCGATGGCCGGCGGCTCAGCGCTTCTGCGCGGCGAGGAGCTGATCGGCCGGCCCGAGCGCTTCCTGCGAAAGGTGCGGGGCAAGCGTATCGGGATGATCTTCCAGGACCCGATGACGGCGCTCGACCCCCTTCTGACGGTGGGCGACCAGATCGCCGAGGCGATCCGCGTGCATGACCGCTCGACCGGCCGCCACGCCGCCTTCGAACGCGCCGTCGAGCTCCTGTCCGCCGTTTCCATTCCCTCGCCGCGCCAGCGCGCCCGGCAATATCCGCACGAATTCTCCGGCGGCATGCGCCAGCGCGTCGTCATCGCGACCGCGATCGCCAACGACCCCGAGTTGCTGATCGCCGACGAGCCGACGACGGCGCTCGACGTCACAATCCAGGCGCAGATCATGGAACTCCTGCAACGCCTGTGCGCAGAACGCCGGATGGGCCTCGTCCTCGTCACCCACGATCTCGGCGTCGTCGCCGGCGTGGCCGACGACGTGGCGGTGATGTATGCCGGGCGCGTGGTGGAGCACGGCCGTGTCGGCGACACGCTGCGCGAGCCGCGCCACCCCTACACGCGCTCGCTGCTGGCCAGCCTGCCGCGCGTCGACCGGCGGGTCCAGATGTTGACCGCAATTGCGGGCGCGCCGCCCTCGCTCGGCGCACTCCCCTCGGGCTGCGCCTTTCATCCCCGCTGCCCGCTGTCGCTGGAGATCTGCCGGCACCAGGACCCGCCCGCGCGTGAGGTCGGGCACTCCCGTGCGGCCTGCCACCGTGCCGAGGATGTCCCCGCCCTCATGCCGCTTCACGGGGCTGCGCTTTGAGCGAGCGGCAGACCCACCGGGAAGGCACGTTTATCGCGCCGCCGCTCCTCAGCGTCCGCGGCTTGGTCAAGGAATTCCAGCCGGCGCGGGGCTGGTTCGACGGGCGCAATCCGCCGATCCAGGCGGTTTCGGGGGTCTCCTTTGATCTCAGGCGGGGCGAGTCGCTGGGGCTTGTCGGCGAATCCGGCTGCGGCAAGTCCACACTCGCTCGCTGCATCGCGCGCCTGACGCGCCCGACCGCCGGCACGGTCGAATTCGGCGGACGAGACATCGCCGCGCTGCCGCAAGAGGCGATGCGGCCGCTGCGCAAGCATATCCAGTTCGTCTTCCAGAACCCGCAGGCATCGCTGCATCCCGGCATGACGGTCCGCGACATCATCGCCGAGCCGCTCCGTCTGCTCGACCTTTCGCGCGAGGCGCGCCGTGAGCGGGTCGCCGAGCTGCTCGACCGGGTCCAACTCGGCGCCGACCATGCCCTGCGCTTCCCGCACGAGCTGTCGGGCGGCCAACGGCAGCGCGTCGGCATCGCGCGCGCTCTTGCCGTGCGTCCCGACCTCATCATCCTCGACGAGCCCGTGTCGGCGCTCGACGTCTCGATCCAGGCCGGCATCCTGAATCTCCTGAAAGAGATCCAGGCGGAGACGGGTATCGCCTACCTCTTCATCTCGCACGACCTTTCGGTGGTCAGGCATCTCTGCGACCGTGTCGCGGTGATGTATCTCGGCAAGCTCGTGGAGATCGCCGACCGCGACGAGCTCTACGAGCGGCCACGCCACCCCTACACGAAATCGCTGCTCTCGGCCGTGCCCCTGCACGATCCTGATCGGGAACGGCAGCGCCGCCGCATCGTCCTCTCCGGCGACGTGCCGAGCCCGGCCCATCCGCCGCCGGGCTGCCGTTTCCACACCCGCTGCTTTCGCGGCACGGAGATCTGCCGGCGCGAGGAGCCGCCGCTTGCAGGCGCCCACTCCCACCGCTTCGCCTGTCATCACCCGCTGGGGCTCGACGAGCCGCGCCCGCAGGCCTAACGCGCCTGGCCGTGCAACAGCATGGCCGCATCCGGACCGGTGGCCCTGGGCTGGAAGAATGCAGGCGAGCATAAGGCACGGAGCCAAGTGGGACCGACCCACGAAGTGCGCCGCTTTAGAAGGGGAGGGGCCCGCACCCTCGGTCTGCGACCCGCTGGCCCGACAAAGGCATGGCCACCGGCAGGCGGTTGCTTCTCTCGTGAAACCCCGCGCGGCGGTTAGGAGCACGTCCTGTGAGCGACGATGTTGCCCTATTCATCCCCCGAGGATTCCCGACGTCGTGGAGCCAGACTGGTTAGGCATTGACGCAGCCCGAAACCCGGTTGCGGATTCCGGTATATCATGTACGGCTCGGTGAAGAGACAAAGAGGCTGACGCGGCAGAGAGGCAAAATGCGCGCGATTTTCGGTGTCATCGCCGATGACCTCACCGGCGGGATGGAGACAGCGGCAATGCTTGTCGCCCTGGGCGTGGATTGCGGGTTTGTCACCAAACCCGCCCTCGTAAAAGAGCTGCCGGCTTCTCCGGCGATCGTTGTCGCGCAGAAGACACGTGTCGTCCCGGCCGCCGATGCCATTCGAAAGTCGAAGGAAGCGGCTCAAGAGCTTCTCGCCGCTGGAACTCGGCAGATCTTCTTCAAATACTGCGCGACATTCGATTCGACCGACCAAGGCAATATCGGGCCTGTTTCCGAGCTTCTGCTTCAACTGACTGGTGCAGCGTATACTGCATTCTGCCCGACCTCAGCTGAGCTCGCCCGCTCCGTCTTCAACGGTCACCTGTTCGTCGGTTCACAGCTCGTGTCCGAGTCCCCGAAGCGCTTCGACCCGCTCACGCCTATGACCGATCCGAACTTGGTCCGCGTGCTCCAACGGCAGACGAAATTGCCTGTCGGTCTTCTGCCTCACGGCGTCGTTCGCGGTGAACTGGCGGCTCGGCAGGCCTACGTCAAGGAACTCGTCAGGCAGGGCATTTGCCACGTGATCGTAGATGCGATCTACAAAGAAGATCTTGATGCCGTCGCGGAGCTAACGGTTGACTGGAAACTGATGACCGGCAATGCACCAATCGTCCAGCATTATCCCCCAATATGGCGCAAACGCGGATGGCTCGACGGCACGCCGCCGAGGCGGGCGCTCCCAGCAGTCGAGGGTGCTGGTGTGGTAATTGCAGGCAGTTGCGCGGAGCGCACATTGGAGCAGGTCGCTGCGTTCGAACGACTTCGGCCTGTGCATCGTATCGACATTACTTCAGCCACAAGCGTGCAATCGGCCATCCACAAAGCGCTTACCTGGGCTGGCGAGCACCTCGACACGGGCCCGGTCGCTTTCGCCACATCCGCCCCGCCGGACCAAGTTAGTGCCGCCCAGGAGAAATTCGGCCGCGACGGAGCTGCCAGGTTGGCTGAAGACATTCTTGGCGGCTTGGCCCTCGAGCTTCGGAACAAAGGCGTGCGCCGCTTTATGGTGGCTGGCGGAGAGACGTCCGGAACCGTCGTGGAGCACCTCGGAATTGAGCGCCTGCGAATTGGCGCGTATCAGGGGCCCGGGGTGGCACGAGCTACGACAGAACACGGCGAACTCATCGCGCTCAGCCTCAAATCCGGAAAGCTCGGCCCGGTCGACATGTTTCTTCCGACACTGGAGTCGATGCGGCACCCAGAAGAATAAGGGGACCTGTCATGGACCACAGCGAACAGCGCCAAGCGATCCTCAACATCGTCAAGCGTCTGGAGGATCATGGTTTCAACCACGGCAGCACCGGGAATGTAAGCATCCGGATCGAGGGACACATCCTCATCACGCCCACGGGCGGAAACAGTTCAAATCTGACGCTTGGACGACTGGTTACGCTCGACTGCGACGACAGAGTGGTCGGTGAAGGGACCCCGTCGAGCGAATGGCACATGCACACATCGATCCTGCGGGCCTATCCTACCGCAAACGCCGTCATTCACACTCATGCTGACGCCTGTGTCGCACTGTCATGCCTCAGAAAGTCGCTTCCTCCCTTCCATTACATGGTGGCCGCATTCGGTGGCAGCGATGTGCGCTGCGCACGGTATGCAACCTTCGGAACCACCGACCTCGCTCTCTCGGCAGTTGAGGCACTGAAGGATCGCACGGCCTGCCTGCTTGCTAACCACGGCATGATAGCGGTAGGCAGAACACTTGAGGCTGCATTCAACACGACTGTAAAACTCGAAACGCTGGCGCGCCAATATCTGCTTGCCATAAACAGTGGGGAACCGGTCCTTCTGCCTGCCGAAGAGATGACCAGGGTGGGAGAGCGCTATGGTAATTACGGCGTGGGCCTATTACCAAGTAGGTAGCTAGCGTTGCGTAATAGGGCGCCACTACGTAAGTGACTAAAGCTCCACAGGGGGGGGCTATTAATACATAGAGCCCCTCTTCATGGTGCTTTGCGCGTCGCATATACTCTTTGAGCCTGAATGTATGCCGCCCGAGTCCAGCGTTCCGCCGAGGCGATAAAAGGCAGATGAATGCAAGTCCTGCTTGAAGTCCAGGCCACGAGTCTCTCGTCGCAAATCTATTTGCGCCTTCGCCAGCAGCTTATGTCGGCCCGCCTTCGCCCAGGCGATCGCTTAAAGATTCGGGAGCTTGCCCAGCAGCTCGGCACTAGCGAAACGCCAGTCCGCGAAGCACTGTTCCAGCTCGTCAAAGACGGCGCACTGGAGATGAAGCCGGGTCACTACTTCAAAGTTCGTCGAGTGAGCTTGAAGGAGTACATGGAGCTACGCGATATCCGGTTGGTGCTGGAGCCTTACGCAGCTCTCAAAGCACTGCCGCATACCGACGAAACTTTCCTAAAGGAGCTCGCAACAACTCACGAGAGGCTTGTCGCTGCCGAGCGGGCTAAGGACTACCCCGCCGCATTGCAGCACAATTACGATTTTCATTTCTCGATCTATCGCAGATCCGAGATGCCGCATCTGATTGAGATCCTTGAGCGGCTTTGGATCCAGGTGGGTCCCTTGCTCAGCATGTTGTACCCTTACGGTCACCCAACCTACGAAGGCTTGCATCAGCACCTGCATGTGATCAGGGCCTTCAACGAGGGTGACCCGAACGCTGTGCAAGAAGCGCTTGAGCAGGACCTCATTGAGGGGGGGCGCAACTTCATTCGTTTTCTGGCCGAGGCCGAGGGCAAAGAAGCCAAGAGCTCCTGAGCCGCAGCCGAGGTGGCCGGAACGAGTCGCCGCGTCTGTTTGCGCCGGAGGCCGAGCCCCAGCCCCGCAGCCGGCGATCAGCTGGCGGGCAGCCGATTCGGGAGCCCTGTGTGGGCCGGTGCGACTGCCAGCAGGATCGCAAGCGCAACGGGAATATTTGTGGCGAAACAAGCGCCTATAGCCGCCGCGGCGGGCGCGACACTGTCTGCTACGAGTGAGGTCGCGCTGAAGGCGGATTAGTTTTCATGTTTGCTCCTTCGAATGAGCCACTTAGCCTCACACATGGCCGACCAGGAGAGCCGCAATGGCGCTCATGCCAAGCAGCGCCACTTCCATGAGCTTGGTAGCTACCACTCTAGCCCCTGGGCGCTGTTTCGTGTCCACGACAAGTACGATCGCCGTGGCGGCTACCCCACTCAGGATGCTGAGGGCAAGGACGCCGGAGATGACGAACTGAAACGATGACATGCAAACCTCCTTTGCGGCTGCAAGGAGGATCGCATGGGTTCTCAGGACGGGGATAAGATTCCTACGGTGAACTGAACGACGCGCCGGGACCGGAGCTTTCCAGGCTTGAGCGGTCACCCAAGGAGCCAACCGAATGCGCCAGGGTGAGACCGCCACCCGTGCCAATGTCGGGGCGTGTGATCGGGGTATGGCATGCGCGCCGGTCCGCATTAAGCAGCGCCTCCTCCGCTCCGAGTCGGAGGTCAGGAGAGCGCCTCGAGTGCATTTTGCACGTCCATTATGGCCTATTTTTCACACGGTTTGCCCGCCGAGAGGGTTGAAACGGTTCTCAGACGCGACGTATGCGCCTGTTTTTGCAGAGAGGATTGCAGCCGTGGGGCGTTTAGGAGCAGGTCTTGACCATCATTGAAATTCATTTTGCAAATGTTGGAGAGGCGTGGCTTGCGCTACTTGGCCAGTCTGGGCGAGCATGCACTCTCTTATCAGCTTCTCGCGCCCACTTCATTTCGAACTCGGCGAGCTTTGCACGATCGTTGCCCCAGTCCCGCACGACCTGTGCTCGCTTGAGCTCATGCTCCTTTTCCACAGATCGACGATACTCGTGTTCTTCACCCTCCCACCTCGTCGTAAGGTCTGCCCAGTGTTCGAAGCTGGAGCGCACCGGCAAGTATCGCCTGCTTGCTTCCTCCCTTGCTCCGGGTCCAATCGACTCTGAAACCCCATAGCGCTGGGCACCGAAGCGGCTCCCAATTGGGGTTTGCAGGCGCCGATCAACGCCGAGAAGATCGATCAGCTTCTTGCGGCGTCCCTGCGGCACGCTCGGGTCGAGACCGCGGCAAAGTAATCGGACGAGCCCGAAGTGCACATGCCAAGCGGCATCGGCATCGACGCCTGTGTCTTGGTTAGGGTCGGCTGTTGCGCGACGGCGCAGCGTTAAGCCAGTCCGGCTAGCCTCGCCCGGACAGTGCCGGGCCAGGAAGCTGAGCAGCCATGTCTCGAGCTTCATCGATTCCAGCGGCATATGGCATGCGAGGTGCGATGCACGACCATGCGGTGGCACGTCCTCATGAACATACAGCCAGTGGAAGCGGCCCAATCCGCTTTCCCTTTCCACCTTCATTTTGAGCTCTCGCGTGAGATCCGACAGCAGGCCGCCGGTCCCTGAGCTCTGCACCCCGAGTTGATCATAGCGCAGGGTGATCCGTGTGTTCAGCAGCAGCCCATATTGCTGCCGAAGGAAGGAGGCGGCATCCCAAAGCGCTCTCGCTTGCGCCTTTGTAAGGTGCTGATCGCGTGCAAGCTGCGCCGAAGGTCTTCTACGGACGCCCTGAGGCTCAGCTGTCGGAGAGCTATGCTCAATTTCGGCCGCTCTGAGCCTCATCCTGAGAAGACGCGATCTCCTCGCCTTCCTGCCTTCTATCTCCTCTCCCCCATTCACCAGCTCATCGAACTCGGATGCTCGCACGATGAGCGATGTTTCCGTCGCGCATGGGCCTTGTCCCCAGAGCTTCAGAATACTGTGCCAGAAAGCGCGTACCGTGGCGCCACGCTGCGAGGCCTTCCCTTGGACGTGCTCCACAATGCGGGAGCTCTCTTCGGCATCGAAGTCATCGATTACGGAATAGCCCGAAACCTGATGGGCGACTTCCCGCCGGAACAGCGCGCCGAGCATCTCCTCAACCCGCCTCGCCTTCTCGGCAGGAGTTGCCGTCCACTCACCAGAGAGGAGGTCAAGCTGCTCATCCAGGGGCTTACCTTGAGCGACCGATCGAACATAGTTCATGGATGGACGGTACGGACCGATGCTTATCGCGTCGCGAACAGCCTCAAGCGACAGCCCGCCGCGGCTCGACAATGTTTCGATCGCACACGCAAGTCGCCGCAGGTTCCCCCCGGTCACCAGCGCCAGCCGTTCGAGAGCTGCATTGTCTGGTCGGACCTCCTCACCTTGGCAGATCCGTCGGGCCAGTCGTATGCGGCTTCGAATGGGTGGTGGTGCGATCTCAAGCGGGTGGAAGAAGGACGCAACATCGCCGGGTATGCCTGCTAGGTCCGAGGTGCAGAGCACAAAGGCAGCTCTTGACGGAGGGCGCTCCATTCTCGGGCGAAGCGCCATGAACTCCGCCTCCGATAGCTGATCGGCGCCGTCAATGATGATAACGAGCCAACCTCCGCCCCAGGCCTCCGCGCGCAGCGCTGTGTTCACGCCTTTCAAGAAGTCATCGCCCTCCAGGGCACTTCCGCTCAGGGCTACGAGGTTGGGGTGCCTGCGGAGCCCAAAGTGTTCGCAGTCTAGACAAGATGGGAGGCAGCAAGGGCGCCGACCTGCGCTTTGGCAAAAAAGGGCATTCGCATAAATTTCTGCCAAGCTGGTCTTTCCGCAGCCGGGCGGGCCGTAGAGAACCACGCTCCGACCCTCTCCGCTTCGAACTTGGTCGGCCAGATATTTCACCGCGGCGTGCTGCCCGACGACCTTGCTGAAGCGCCGCGGCCGGTATCGCTCTGCAAAGCTCGCCATCGTCCCCCCCTTGACCGAACCTGTCGAACGCAGACACATGCCAGTTGGCGGCCCAGGCACTCAGTCGCCGTGTTCGCTCAGCACGCTACGCAACCGTGACTTGGCCGTCCCTTTCGTTTCACGGAACGCTCCGGCTTCAACCCTTGCCCAACCACCAAAGTCCTGCAAGATCGGCAAGGGGACAGCTATATGCTGCAGCGGCGCGGACGGGAGCACTTACTTGCCGGACAAGAACGAGGGTGAACCGGACGGCGTTGTGCTCAACCCCCAGGCGAACAACGGGGAGCTCCAACTCGACTTCAAGCAGTTTGTGGAGTCATTTGAGGGAGAGGACGAGAGCTTCGGGCAGTACAGCGCCGATGATGTCAAGAGTTTTTCGTTTGAGGAGTTTCCCAGCGTCCAGGGGGATTGGAGCTTCGATCTTGAGCAGGGCGCACTCCTGCAGATCCTTCGTCTGAGCCGCAGTATAATCGACAAGGATCATTTTTCTTCCGACACGATCCGGATCGCAGTCTCGGGGAACACGCTGACCGCATGTTGCTCTGCCGTCGGCATCCGAGGGGAAGTGACGGTCGCTCTCTTTGCTGACCGGATCGGACTGGACGCCAGCCAGACTGTTGAGCTGGTCATTGGAACCAAGCCGTTCGAGCAGGTCTGCCGGGCCGTTTCGGGCGTTGCTCGGTTCACGGTCCGGAGCAAGGATCAGCTGCTGATCGTAACGTCCGTTCGGTTTGAGCGGCCTTTGCTGCTCCTGCCGAAACACAAGTTCATGGATCTCCACGCCGCCCATTTGGCCGCGCTTCAGCCAGAAGCGGCAATGACCCTCCCTGCCGACACCATGAGCCGAGCATTTGCGCATCTCAAGATCGCCATTGATCCTGAAGTCGCTAGTGGCGACATGTCAGTGGCAGAGATGCGAAACGGCCGCCTTTCGGCTGGCACGCCTTCCGCCATCGCCACTTTCGCGCACAAAACGTTTACGCTCACCTTGAGGATGAGAACCCGCCTGGCGCTCAAGCTCGCAACAATCTTGGAAGCGGTGAGCGGCATGATGCAGGTGGAATGCCGAGAAAAGTACAACATCTTCACCGCCGCACCGTTCCAGATTGCTGTCGAGAGCACGAGCACCACTTTCGCCGACATCGAGCCTCTCCTCAACCTTGCGGCTGCCCCCGATCAGTTCATCGCGCCGAAGGACCCCTTCCTCGCTGCACTTCCAAAACTTCTCGCGGCTTTGCACAAGGACAATCCTGTTGTGCGCTTTCGGATGAAAGAAACCGGACATGACGCTCGATGCTCAATTGAGACGAGAAGCCCGGATGGGAAGCGGGTGAAGGTCAGTATTAAGAGTCCGACTCGAAACTCATGCTGAGCTTGCCAGTCGGCGGGTGAGCAGCAGGACCGAGGCGGCGTAGAGGAAGGCTCGGGCGGAGTTGATCGTGCCTTCGAAGTCCTTGGCGAGGCGTCGGCTGCGGTTGATCCAGG
>DASYHP010000044.1:0-6796 GCA_035998495.1 Mesorhizobium sp. | reverse complement strand
GTCCTTGACGACCTGTTCCGCAGGGGCCTTTTGCGGCCCGGCTTTCTGTCTCATCTGCGCTCCTTGATCAGCTACGATGAGCCAGAAATCCTCCCTTCCTCAACCTCGCCAATCTGTCCCATCAGTGCTGACGGCGGACAACATGTCTCCATGCAACCTTCCCAATCCCCTCTCGCCCGACCGCATGAGCACGGACGAGCGACTCGGCGAGGTGGCGAACATTCTGGCGCTCGGGCTCGTTCGGCTCCGGGCTCGACAGTCAAGCACACGATCCGCATCTGGTGCGGATAGTTCGCTTGGCTGTGGCCGAACAGAGAGCGTGTGTGACGACTCCTGCCCAGGAGAGTCGTCATGCTAACCAGCCTAACCGACCAGATCACAGTTGCAGAACCGGCCGCCGTGCCGCCCGTGAGTGCTCGCCGCGCATCAACATCGTCGGCCAGCATCAGCACCGCGCTGAGCCGCCATTCCGATCCCGGTGTTCTTTCCCGCCTTTCTGCCCTGCCCACCTTGAGCATGGACGAGCTGAGGCAACAGTGGCGCGAGCTTTATGGCTCGGAGCCGCCGCGCAACAATCGCCAGTTCATTGAAAGCAGGCTCGCGTACCGGATCCAGGAACTCGCCTATGGCGGACTGAAGCCGGAAACACGCCGACGGCTCGACGCGCTTGTGGCGGATTTGGATTCCGAAGCCCAGGCCGGCCGCGGCGGCAAAGGCAAGGGCTCCTCCTCGCCAGAGCAGAACCTGCTCGTCGGCACGCGGCTGCTTCGTGAGTGGCAGGGCATCGAGTACACGGTGACGGTGCTCGACAGCGGCTTCGAATGGGAGGGCAGGCCCTATGCCTCGCTGTCGTCCGTTGCCCGCGCGATCACCGGCACGCGCTGGAACGGACCGCTCTTCTTCGGCCTGCGTGCGGCAAGGGGGCGGGCATGACCACAACAGCCATGATGCAAGCCAGGAAGGCCAAGGCCGCTCCACCTGCCAAGCCCGTGCGCAAAGTCCGCTGCGCCGTTTACACCCGTAAGAGCAACGAGGAGGGGCTCGATATGGAGTTCAACAGCCTCGATGCCCAGCGGGAAGCATGTGAGGCGTACATCCAGTCACAGCTGAACGAGGGCTGGGTTCTGGTTCGGGACCGCTACGACGACGGAGGTGTCTCGGGCGGCACACTGGAGCGGCCGGCGTTGCAGCGCCTCCTGCGCGACATCGAGCACGGGCTTGTTGACGTGGTGGTGGTCTACAAGATCGATCGCCTGAGCCGCTCGCTCAGTGACTTCTCCAAGCTCGTGGACCTCTTCGACGTGCACGAGGTCACGTTCGTGTCCGTCACCCAGAGCTTCAACACCACCACGAGCATGGGACGGCTCACCCTCAACATCCTGCTCTCGTTTGCCCAGTTCGAGCGCGAGGTGATCGGGGAGCGCATTCGCGACAAGGTGGCGGCCAGCCGTCGCAAGGGCATGTGGATGGGTGGATGCGTGCCGCTAGGCTACCGCGTGGAAAGCCGCAAGCTCATCATCCACACAGAAGAGGCAGCGCTTGTGCGCTCCATCTTCGAGCGCTTTGCCCAGATCGGCTCGGCAACCGTGCTGGCCAGGATGCTCAATGCCGAGGGTGTCAGGCGCAAGTCAGGCAAGCCCTTCGACAAGGGCTGGCACTACAAGATCCTGGCCAACAGGCTCTACCTGGGTGAGGCGGTGCACAAGGGCGTGAGCTATCCCGGCGAGCACAAGGCGATCGTCACACGCGAGCTCTGGGACAAGTGCCGCGCCATCATCGGCGTGAGCGCAAGTCAGCGGGCTGGAAACACACGGCGGAACACGCCGGCACTGCTGAAGGGCCTGATCTTCTCACCCAACGGCCACGCCATGACGCCCGTGCACACGCGCAAGAAGGGCGGCAAGCTCTACCGGTACTACGTCACCACATCAGTTCAGAAGCTCGGGCCCGAGACGTGCCCCGTCCAGCGGGTGCCAGCAGGCGAGATTGAGGCCGCCGTGGTCGAGCAGCTGCGCGGGATGCTTGCCGCCCCTGAGACCATCATCAGGACGTGGATGGCAGCACGCGAAGAGGACACCAGCGTCACGGAGCGAGAAGTCAGGGGCGCTCTCGTCCAGCTCGATCCGCTCTGGGACGAGCTCTTCCCGGCAGAGCAGGCCAGGATGGTGCAGCTGCTGGTCGGCCGCGTGGACGTGAGCCTGGACGGGGTCAGCGTCCAGCTCAGAACGGACGGCATGGGCAGCCTTGTCGCTGATCTGGCCCAGCGGCCTGCCATGGCGAGGGCAGCATGATGCGGGCCACGGCCAACGACGTTGAGGTCAGCCCCGACGGCAGCACCGTCACCGTGCGCGTGCCGATGCAGTTCCGCAGGCGAGGGTGCCGCAAGGTGGTGATCGCTCCAGGAGGTACCCAGGTTCAGCCGCACTGGGCGCCGCAGTGGCCGCGGGTGGACAGCACGCTCGTTCGTGCTCTTGCCCGTGCCTTCCGCTGGCAGGCCATGCTGGATGGAGGCAGGTTCAACACCGTCAGCGAACTCGCCAAGGCCGAGAAGCTCGACATCTCCTATGTCGCGCATACCATCCGACTAGCCCTGCTTGCGCCAGACCTCGTGGAAGCCATTCTGGATGGCAAGCAGCCCGCGACCATGCAGCTCCAGCCGCTCATGCGAGGGTTTCCGGTGGAATGGGAGCGACAGCGGGCAGGGGTCTCACAACAAGGACTGTAGACGTCCGCTATGCGCCGATTGTGTAGAAAAAGGGTAGTGTCTCAGTTTGAAATCCGCCGCCCTTGACGGCGCTGTTGGGTTCCGCCCAGTCCTCCTATATGCTTGGCGTAAAGCATGGGGGCTGGAATGACGGATCGGAAGCCTGTGGACGCGCCAAAGCCCGAGGATGCGAAGCAGAAGCGCCTTGAGCGCATTGGGTATGCCATAATGGTCGTTACGTTCTGCGGCCTGTGGTTTTTCGACGATTACATCTTGGGGCTGTTTTGATGCCCACCGGACCTAAAGGCCAGAAGCGCCCCGCCGACGTGATCGGCAACGCGGTTCACGTCATGCGCCTTGCCACGGGCGAGATCGAGGAAGCTGCGCCCGCGGACGATGGCAAAGACCCTGCCGCCAAGGCGCTCGGCGCGAAGGGCGGCAAGAAGCGCGCCGAGAACATGACGCCAGAGCGGCGCGCCGAGATCGCGCGGAAGGCGGCAGAGAGCCGTTGGAAGCGCCCTTAGAGCTTCCCGCCGTCGTCATCCTCGCCGTATTCGAAGGCGAGCTGCGTCGGCTTGTTTGGCGCAGGGTAGTGCTTGTTCAACTTGGCCATGAAGTCGTGCCAATCCGAGCTGAGCTTCATGGTGGCAACCACTGCGCCTAAATGCTCTTTGAGCTTCGGGTATCCGGCATTCTGAGTGAGCCACTGGAAGTTCTTATGCTTTCTGCGGCCACTCTCTGTCTTCGGGTTGACCCTCTTTAGCTCGTCAAGGACGCCAGGGGCCAGCCGGTCATAAACGATGTCGTTGGTTAGCAGCCCGAAATAGCGCGGGCGCTGAACCGTGTCGTTGGGATATTGCATCCCGCGCAGCCGATACATCTCTTGATAAAAGTCTGCCGGGAATGTGCGCAGCCACGGTTGAAGCTCCTTGGCAATGAACGCTTCTAGGATGCGGGCAAGCGCATCCTTGGCCCGGTCTTTCTGGAAGCCGGTTGCCTCATCCACCAATGCGATAATGCCGACAGTCGCGAACCCGTGCTGAAGCTTAGCGGCCCGCTCGGCCAGGTGCTTCCTTCGCTCCCCCAAGATGCCCGCCTGGTATGCTTCGATCAGAACCGCGCAAAGATCGGGAAGAATGGTCGCTTCATAGCCGTCGGCTGGATTGCCGCCATGCGGTGGAACGAACCGAACTGGCGAATTTACGCTCGCCAGCAAGTCCCTGATGTTTATGCCCTTTCTTTCCAAACTCTCCAGCAACTGCGTGATTTTGCGCACGCCGCCTTGTCCACCGCCAAGGGACAATCCGATGCCGTGATAAAGGCCGCGCAGCGCCAGCACGCGCATGCCGTTCTCAAGAACGTAACAGGGTATCTCGATCTCCCCGATGCGCAGGGGGTGATCGAGTGAGCCGTGGGTCGCTTTGAGTATCGCTCGGCTCCATCGCGATGCGGCTGCTTTGGCCGCGATCTTCTTTCGCTCAACCGGGGTCAGGGCACTCGCCCTCGCGTGACCGCCGCGTGCGCGGCCTTCGCCCAAGAGATCGGTCATGTGCTTGCATCTCCGTCAGGAGCTTGCATTATGCCTGCATTCATGCAAATTGCAAGCATGCGTCGCGCGGATGCTTACATCGTGCTTGACACTAAGCAAGAAAGTTCAGATAACAGGGGCATGAACAAGCTGCCCCTGCAAACCCGCGTTCAAATCCTCTCCATGCTCTGCGAGGGATCGTCCATGCGGTCGATCTCCCGCCTTTGCGACGTGTCCATCAACACCGTCTCGAAGCTGCTTGTGGACGCGGGCAAGTTCTGTGCGGAGCTTCACGACCGGGAAGTTCGCGACGTGAGGGCCAAGCGCGTCCAGTGCGACGAAATCTGGAGCTTCACCGCCGCCAAGCAGAAGAACGTCGCCAGCATGAAGGCCCCGGTTGAGGGCGCGGGCGACACGTGGACGTGGACCGCGCTCGACAGCGACAGCAAGCTCATCATCTCTTGGTTGGTCGGCGGCCGTGACGGCGAATATGCGCTGGCCTTCATGGACGATGTAGCGTCCCGGCTTGCCAACCGCGTCCAGCTCACGACAGACGGCCACCGCGCCTATTTGGAGGCTGTGGAAGGGGCGTTCGGGGCTGACGTGGACTATGCGCAGCTCGTGAAGATTTACGGCGAACCGGAAGGCAAGAAAGGCACGTCAGACCGCCGCTACAGCCCTGCCGAATGCACCGGCATCCGCAAGAACCGGATCGAAGGCTCGCCTGACCCGGCTTATGTCTCGACCTCGCATGTCGAGCGTCAGAACCTCACCATGCGGATGCAGATGCGCCGCTTCACGCGCCTGACGAATGCGTTCTCCAAGAAGTTCGAGAACCACATGCACATGGTGGCGATCTACACGGTCTGGTATAACTTCATCCGTGTTCACAAGGCGCTGCGCATGTCGCCCGCGATGGCGGCGGGCGTGTCTGACATGCTCTGGTCGATGGACGACCTCTGCCGGATGATGGACGCGGTTGCGCCGAAGCCCGGCCCGCGCGGTCCCTACAAAAAGCGTGGCGCAGAAAATTCAAACTGAGACACTACCAGAAAAAGTCCGCAGTGGACGAACTGGCTGAAACGAGCAAGAATGGAATGCTAACGCAGGGCAGCTGGCATAACTGTCGCAGCAATGATGTTCCTTCCGCGGGCTGATCCTGGAATGTGCTTCCCCTGCTCACCCCGTCGTCCGGCCAGGAAAGCACCGACACGAACTTTTTCAACACTGTCCGCCCAAGGCCGACATTCAACCGCGACTATCTCCGGCTCCAAAGCGGACATTGAGCTGCTGGCGGTGGGGTGTCGTCGCACTCCGCGCAATCGCAGTCTGGCCCGGATCATCCTTTCTCGATCATGGCTCTCATGCGTTGTGTGAGGGCATCGATGGCGAATGGCTTGGTCATCAACTCCATACCGGGTTCGAGAAAGCCGCCGTTGATGACTGCGTTCTCGGCATAGCCTGTCATGAAGAGCACCTTGAGGCCGGGCCGCTTGTCGCGGGCCGCGTCAGCCAATTGGCGGCCATTCAGGCCGGGAAGGCCGACGTCGGTGACGAGCAGATCGATGCGCTGCTGGCCCTCAAGCACCCTCAGTCCCGAGAGGCCGTCGGCTGCTTCCAGCGCTTGGTACCCCAGGTCGGCGAGCACCTCGACCACAAGAGCGCGCACGGCTGCCTCGTCTTCGACCACCAGCACGACTTCACCATGCTCAGCGCGAACGTCGTCCTCAGCCACCCTCGTCTCGTTTTCCGCCTCCTCGCCCTCGCCATAGAAGCGGGGCAGGTAGAGCTTGACCGTGGTGCCCTGGCCCGGCTCGGAGTAGATCTTCGCGTAGCCGTCCGACTGGCGTGCGAAGCCATAGACCATAGACAGCCCGAGACCGGTTCCCTGGCCGATCGGCTTGGTCGTGAAGAAGGGATCGAAAGCCTTCTCGATGGTCTCCTTGCTCATGCCGCTGCCCGTGTCCGACACGCAGATGCAGATATACTGCCCCGGTCGCACCTCGCGCGTTTGGGCGACATAGGCGTTGTCGAGGTGCGCGTTGCAGGTCTCGATCGTCAGCTTGCCGCCATCGGGCATCGCGTCACGCGCATTGATGACGAGGTTGAGCAGGCCACTTTCGAGCTGGTGAGGGTCGCACTTGGTCTGCCAAAGCCCTCCTGCCGTGACGATCTCGAGCGCGATGCTCTCGCCGATCGTGCGACGCAGCAGCTCCTCCATGGAGGTCACGAGGCGGTTCGCGTTGACCGGCTTGGGGTCCAGTGGCTGGCGGCGCGAGAATGCCAGAAGGCGATGCGTGAGCGCGGCGGCGCGGTTGGCCGAGGTCACGGCGGCCGACACGAAGCGGTCGATCTCGCCAGTGCGGCCGGCAGCGACGCGGCGCCCCAGCATGTCGAGCGAGCCGATGATGCCCGTGAGCAGGTTGTTGAAGTCGTGCGCGATGCCGCCGGTGAGCTGGCCCACGGCCTCCATCTTCTGGGCCTGACGGAGAGCTTCATGCGCTTTCGTCAACTCTTCTGTCCGCTCTCTAACACGGCTTTCGAGTGTCTCATTCGCGCGCTGC
>DASYHP010000043.1:0-23714 GCA_035998495.1 Mesorhizobium sp. | reverse complement strand
GGCCTCGCTGGCGGGCCTGGATCTGGGGGGCTCATCACCCAGCCGGGCCACCGCAGCCCGACCGATCCAGCACCCATCCGCTTCGCTCCTACCTTCGCGTGTCCTCGGTTCATGAACCCGCCTTCCCGTGAAGAAGCAGGGGCAGAGTAAGCGAGGGCTGAGCAAGCGTGGACAAAAGAGCTGCGGATTTTCGCTCTGCCCGACCTAAGCGCCTGAACGGGCTGGGAAGAAAGTTTGCACGGCGAAAAATCTGTCCACGGGTCCGGAACCAACCGGCATCACGGAACAGTGTTCTCAGCACGCCACCACGTTCACCGCGAGCCCGCCCTGGCTCGTCTCCTTGTACTTCTCGCTCATGTCGCGTCCGGTCTGGCGCATGGTCTCGATGGCCGCGTCGAGCGGCACGAAATGGGTGCCGTCGCCCTTGAGCGCGAGCGAAGCGGCGGTGACGGCCTTGACCGCGCCGAGCGCGTTGCGCTCGATGCAGGGCACCTGAACGAGCCCACCCACGGGGTCGCAGGTCATGCCGAGATGGTGCTCCAGCGCGATCTCGGCGGCGTTCTCGACCTGCTCAGGCGTGCCGCCCATCACGGCGGCCAAGCCGGCCGCCGCCATGGCCGAGGCCGAGCCCACCTCGCCCTGGCAGCCCACTTCCGCGCCCGAGATCGAGGCGTTGGTCTTGATGATGCCACCGATGGCCGCGGCCGTCAGCAGGAAGTCGCGGATCGAGGCTTGGTCGGCTTCAGGATAGAAGTGGAGCCAATAGCGCATCACGGCCGGCACCACCCCGGCCGCGCCGTTGGTGGGCGCGGTGACCACGCGGCCCCCGGCGGCGTTCTCCTCGTTGACGGCCATGGCGTAGATCGAGAGCCAATCATTGGCCAGCAGCGGGTTGGGCCGGTTGCGCATCCAGTCCGCTTCGAGCTTCTCGTGCAGGCCTTTGGCGCGGCGGCGCACCTTGAGCCCGCCCGGCATGACGCCCTCCTGCGCGAGCCCGCGTTCGATGCAGCCGCGCATGGCCTCCCAAACGGCGTCGAGTCCGCGGTCGAGCTCCTCGCCGCCCATCACCGCTTCCTCGTTGGCGCGCTTCATCTCGGCGATCGACAGGCCGCTCCGCTTCGCCATGGCGAGCATCTCGGCGGCGTTGGCGAAGGGATGCGGCACTTTGGGGCCGCCGGGCCTGGCCGCGCTCTTGAAACGTTGCAGCTCCTCCTCCGACACCACGAAGCCGCCGCCGATCGAGTAGTAGATGCGCTTGAGGAGCAGCCGGTCGTCGGCGTCGAAGGCGGAGAAGCTCATGCCGTTGGCATGGCCGGGAAGGCTCATGCGCTTGTCGAGCACGAGGTCGACGGCGGGATCGAAGCGGTAGGACGGATGGCCGGGCGGGCTGACGCGCTTTTCCCGCTTCACCCCTTCGATGATCGCGTCCACGCTGTCGGGATCGACCGTGACCGGCGTCTGGCCCGTGAGGCCCAGGATCACGGCGCGGTCGGTGCCGTGGCCGACGCCGGTGAAGGCGAGCGAGCCGTGCAGGCTGACGAACAGCCGCGCCACCTGGGCACCGTGGGGGCGCGGCCAGTCCCCGGAAACGATCTCCTCCAGGAAACGCGCGGCGGCCGTCATCGGCCCCATGGTGTGGGAGCTCGACGGGCCGATGCCGATCTTGAAGAGGTCGAAAACCGAAAGAAACATTTTCCGCCCTGCCGTGGCCGCAGCCCTTGTGTTTAGCCGCCCCGCCCTGCCCGCACCTGCGCAAGCGCCGACAGCGGCTGCAACGGCGGCGACATGGGAGGCACGTTTGTGGGCGGGATAGGCGCGCGAGATGACCGAGATCAGATTGTGCATCCCGCTCCGACTTGCAATGTTTGCGCTGCCCCTCATCCGCCTGTCGGCACCTTCTCCCCGCAGGCGGGAAGAAGCGGCTAGCTGCAACATCGCCGCTTCTTCCTTCTCCCCCTTTCACGGGGAGAAGGTGTCACGAAGTGACGGGTGAGGGGCGGCACCAGATCGTGGAGATAAGGATACGCCATGCCCGCCACAATGTCGCTCGCCCCGGCGGATTGGGCGGCGCTCGGCTTCTTTCTCCTGGTCTGGGCCGCATTCACCTATGCGTCCGACGGCCGGCTGTTCTCGCGCGAATCGCTCTCCATGGCCATGAACCGGCAGCGGGAAAAGTGGATCCGCGTGATGGCGAGCCGCGAGCTTCGCATGATCGACACGTCGATCATGCTGAGCCTGCAGCAGGGCACGGCTTTCTTCGCGTCGAGCTCGCTGCTCGCGCTGGGCGGCTGCTTCGCGCTTCTGGGCACGCCCGACGCAGCGCTGTCGATCCTCGACGACCTGCCCTATGCCGGCGGGCGCTCGCGCGAACTGTTCGAACTCAAGATGCTGGGCCTCGTTTCGGTCCTGGCCTACGCCTTCTTCAAGTTCGGCTGGGCCTACCGGCTCTTCAACTATTGCTCCATCCTGATCGGCGCGGTGCCGACCACCCACGAGATCGCCCACAGCCCAGGCATCGCCGACCGCGCCATCGAGCGCGCGGCCGCCATGAACATCCTCGCGGGAAAGCATTTTTCCGCCGGCCTGCGGGGTGTGTTCTTCTCGGTCGCCTATCTCGGCTGGTTCGTCCACCCCATCGCCTTCGGGCTGTCGACGCTGATCCTGCTCGCCGTGCTCACGCGCCGGCAGTTCTTTTCGGCAGCGCGGCTGGCGGTCTTGGACGATGCGGACGGTCAGGCCGGTTCAGGCAGGAGCGTGGCCGTGCGGCCCGTGAGCCAATAGGCCAGCAAGCCCACCCATTCCCGGATGCCCAGGGTCGTGTTCTGCAGCGCGTCGTTGACGTTGTCTCCCAGGAAGCCGACGCCCTCCTGCCCCGTCGTGCGATAATCGACCGGCCAGGGGATCACGGGAAAGCCGACCTCTCGAAAGAGACCCACCGAGCGCGGCATATGGAAGGCCGAGGTCACGAGCAGCCAGGTCTCGCCCGGCGCGGGGCGGACCAGATCCTTCGTGAAGCGGGCATTCTCGAACGTGTTGCGCGAGCGGGCTTCCAGGATCAGCCGCTCGCGCGCCACGCCGAGCGCGGTCAACAGGCGCTCGGCCGTGACGGCGTCCTCCTCGCCCTCCAGGATCAACGCGCCCGTGCCGCCCGAGACCACCACGCGCGCGCCGGGGAAGCGGCGAGCGAGCACGGCGGCCTCGACGAAGCGGTCGGCGGCGGCGTTCAGCTCATAGCCGCCGCGCGCTAGGTTCACCGCGCCCTCGAAGCCGCCGCCGAGCACCACAATACCGGCCACCTGCTCGGGCAGGTCTTTTGGCCGGGCGAACCGATCTTCCAGCGGATGCAGCAGAAGCGCGCCGAAGGTCGTCCAGGCCGAGAGCGCAAGGACGAGGAAGCTGATGAGCCCCGCCGTCAGACCGATCCGCCGCCAGCCGAGCCATGCTGCGAGCCATCCCAGCCCGAGCAGCAGGATCGCCGCGTTCAGCGGCTGAAGGAAGAAGCCGCCGATCTTGGAGAGGATGAAGAACATGCCAGCCGATCCGCGGGATCAGCCGCCGTTCACCACCACGCTTCCGGCTCGAAGCGGCCGGCGACTTGTTCGATGACGGCGGCCGTCCGGAACAGCATCTCCTCGTCGAACGGCCGGCCGATGAGCTGCAACCCCAGCGGCAGGCCCTGGGCGTTGAGGCCGGCGGGAACCGCAATGCCCGGCAGGCCGGCCATGTTGACCGTGACGGTGAAGACGTCGTTCAGATACATCTTCACGGGGTCGGCAGCCATCTCCGCGTCGTTGACGCCAAAGGCGGCGGATGGGGTGGCGGGGGTCAGGATCGCGTCCACGCCCTCGGAGAAGACCTGCTCGAAGTCCCGCTTGATGAGGGTGCGGACTTTTTGCGCGCGCAGATAATAGGCGTCGTAATAGCCGGCGGAGAGCACATAGGTGCCGATGAGCACGCGGCGCTTGACCTCCGCGCCGAAGCCCGCGGCGCGCGTCTTCTCATACATGTCCGTGATGTCGCGGCCCGGCACGCGCAAGCCGTAGCGAACGCCGTCATAGCGCGCGAGGTTGGACGAGGCTTCCGCCGGCGCCACGATGTAATAGGCCGGCAGCGCGTATTTCGTGTGCGGCAGCGAGATGTCCACCATTTCCGCGCCGGCGTCCTTCAACCAGGCGATTCCCTGGCTCCACAGCCGCTCGATCTCCTCGGGCATGCCCTCCACGCGGTATTCGCGCGGGATGCCGATGCGGAGGCCCTTCACGGAGCGCCCGATCGCGGCCTCGTAATCCGGCACGGGAAGATCGGCCGACGTGGTGTCCTTGGGGTCGGAGGAGGCCATGGACTTTAGCAGGATCGCCGCGTCCCGCACGTCGCGCGCGATCGGGCCGGCCTGGTCGAGGGAGGAGGCGAAGGCGACGATCCCCCATCGCGAGCAGCGGCCATAGGTCGGCTTGATGCCCACCGTGCCCGTGAAGGCCGCGGGCTGGCGGATCGAGCCGCCGGTGTCGCTGGCCGTCGCCCCGGCGCAAAGGCGCGCCGCCACGGCCGCCGCCGAGCCGCCCGAAGAGCCGCCGGGCACGAGCGCCGTGTTGTCGGCCGCCCCGCCGCGCTTGCGTCGCCAGGGGTTCACGACAGGGCCATAGGCCGAGGTCTCGTTGGACGAGCCCATCGCGAACTCGTCCATGTTGAGCTTGCCCAGCATCACCGCGCCGTCGGCCCAGAGATTGGCCGTGACGGTGGACTCGTAGGGCGGCTTGAAGTTGTCGAGAATCCGGCTCCCGGCCTGGGTGTGGACGCCCTGGGTGGCGAACAGGTCCTTGATGCCGAGGGGCACGCCTTCGAGCGCGCCGGCCTCTCCGTACGCGAGCCGCTCGTCCGAGGCCCGCGCCATCTCGCGCGCCCTGTCCGGCGTCGCCTCGATATAGGCGTTGAGGACAGGGTTGGCGCGCTCGATGGCGGCAAGATAGCTGTCGGTCAGTTCCAGGGCCGTGAACTGCTTGTCGCGCAGCCCGGCGCGCGCGTCGGCGATGGTGAGCGAGGTGAGGTCGGTCATCGGATGATCCGAATGGATTGAGGAGGCCGGCGGAACAGGGGCGGAAGTTCGGGTGAGCTATTCCACCACCTTCGGCACCAGGAAGAAGTTCTCCTGGGTGGCGGGCGCGTTCGCCACGATGTCGGCGGCGACATGGCCGTCCGTCACGCGGTCCTCTCGCTTCTTCATGGCCAGGGGCGTCACCGAGGTCATGGGCTGGACGCCGGAGACGTCCACCTCGTCGAGTTGCTCCACGAAGCCGAGGATCGCGTTCAACTGCCCGGTCAGGCCCGCGGCCTCCTCTTCGCTGACCTCTATGCGGGCCAAGCGCGCGACGCGCTTCACGGTGGCGGTGTCGACGGACATGGGGGATCGCGGCTCTCGACAGGCTCAGGACGGCGGGAATGCCCGCGCTATAGCCGGAGCCCGCCGCTGGCGCAACACGACCCGCCCGTTAGGGCATTTCGACGCCTTCGCAAAGGGTGTAGGTGAAGGGCTCGCCCGCCCCGAACTGGTCGGCCATGCCGACAGCCTCGTCGCCCACGATCGGCTCTGCGCCGCCTTCGGGCTTGAGGTTCGTATCGTTCTCGCCGGGCGTCACGGCGCCGCTCCCCTCGGCCTCGGGCGGCATGGCCTCGCTGGCCGCGGGCGCGCCGCCCTGAAAACGGCCCGACAGGCCCGTGATCTCCAGTCGGCCGGGCTCGCGCTCGACGAGCGCGAACAGTTCGGGATAGGCGTAGCCCGGCTCCTCGCAGAGCGCCTGCGCGAGCCAGGCGCCGCCGCCCTCGCGCACATTGATGTCGAGGAAGCGGCAGTTGTGCTCGATGGCGTCGAACCCGCGCGTGGTCAGCACGATGGCGCTGCCCTCGACGACGGTTTGCAGCCCTTCGCTTCGCGCCTGCTGGCAGAGCTCGGGCGTGGCGAGATAGACGCCTTCGATGAAAGCGTCCTGGGCTTGAGCTGCGACCGGCAGCAGAACCAAGGCTGCCGTCGAAAGCCTCTTCAGGGTCATGCCTCGTCCTCCCGTGCGCTCATCAAAGCGAGATTTTCATTTCGCCGCGGCGCTGTCCAGGCGAACCGCTGACCCGCTCGTGATTTCTGCTAAAGCGGTCGCATGACCATCGCGCGCGTCGAAGATCTTGGCCCTTTTCTCACCAGTGGCAGGACGCTGGCCGGGCTCGACCTCGGGGAAAAGACCATTGGGCTGGCGGTGTCCGACCGCGGCCTTTCCTTCGCCCATCCCCGCCCGGTGATCGCGCGAAAGAAGTTCACGCTCGACGCGCAGGCGCTGCTTGCGGCCTTGGCTAGGGACGGCGCCGGCGCGGTGGTGATCGGCCTGCCCGCGAACATGGACGGGTCGGAAGGCCCGCGCGCGCAGGCGACCCGCGCCTTCGTTCGCAACATGGAGCGGCTCAGCGACCTGCCCTTCGCCTTCTGGGACGAGCGGCTGTCAACGGTGGCGGCCGAGCGCGCGCTCCTTGAGATGGACATGTCTCGTGCGAAACGCGCGGGCCGGATCGACTCGGCGGCGGCCGCCTTCATCCTGCAGGGCGCGCTCGACCGGCTTCACGCGCTCGGGGCGGACGAGGCTTCCTGAAGCTCGCGCCGCTGGCGCAGCCATGCCGTGATCGCCTTGCGCCGGCGAAACGCCAGGATGCCGGCGAGCAGGAAGCTGTCGACGACGCAGGCCTTGGCCACCATGCCGGGGATCACGGCGGGGTCGATGCCGAGCACGTTGCCGTAGAGCTCGAAGACGAGATCGTTGGCCTCTCGGGTCAGCATCACATAGCCCATATGCATGTCGTTGAGCGACACGAAGTACCAGCCCCAGAACAGCGCCAGGGGCAGCCCCCAGAAGAAAAGCAGCCAACGCATCACGATCTTCCTTCGGGTTGGGCGCCAGGGGCCGCACCGGGCGGCCCGCGCAGGGACGAGGTGTGGGCGGCGTCGGCCGCCATGAGCTTCGCCGCCGAGGGGCCGGGCTCGTCCGGTGCGACGCCGCCGCGCCGCTCATTGGCGATCACGATATGGGAGCCCAGGACTGCGGCCAGGAGCAGGGCCGTGGAGCCCAGGAGGCCCTCGGCCTGGCGCAATACGCCGACCGCGAGAAGGATCGTGAGCATCAGGACGGCCACGGTGAATGCCAGGCGCGCGGTTTCGGCGGCGCCCGCCTCTTCCATGGCCTGAGCGAGGAAGGCCCAAAAGAACAGCGTCGCGGCGAGAAGCGAGCCCGAGCCCAGAACGACGGAGACCCCCAAGCTGCGCCCGCCTGTGCCTGTCTGGCGCAGGCTCAGCAGCTCCAGCGTGGCCTGCAGGCCGCCCTCCGCTTCCGACACGCAGACGAGCGCGAGGCCTGCGAACAGCACGGTCCAGTGAAGCAGCACGGCGCTGGAAAGATGGCTCCGCATGATTTCTCGCCAAACGAGTCACCAGGGAAACTGGGACGCGGGGGCGGCCACGGCAAACGAAACCAACTGTTAAGGTTAACCAGACGTTGAGATGGGGAGGAGGGGCAGGCGGTTATTACCGGACCGGAATCTTCCTTCGTCCCGTGCGGGTCGAAGCGACGAGCCCTGCCCCCGCTCAAATGAAAAGGCCGCCGGGTCGCCCCGGCGGCCTTCGATGATGCGTGCGGCGAGCGTTTACTCGGCTGCGTCGGAGAGGTCGGCCAGCATCGCGTCGGCCGCTTCAGCGCCTGAGTTCTTGCGCCGCTCATCTAGGATGAGCTCGTCGCGCGAGTTGGCGATGCGGCGGATCTGCGCCATGGCGCCGCCCGTGCCGGCCGGGATGAGCCGGCCGACGATGACGTTCTCCTTGAGGCCCTGCAAGAGGTCCACCTTGCCGGCGACCGCAGCCTCGGTGAGCACGCGCGTGGTCTCCTGGAAGGAGGCCGCCGAGATGAAGGACGGCGTCTGCAGCGAGGCCTTGGTGATGCCGAGGAGCACGGGTTGGCCTTGGGCCGGCTTCTTGCCCTCCTCCACCAGTCGCTCGTTCACCTCGTCCAGTTCGATCACGTCCACATGGTCGCCCGGGATGTAGGTCGAGTCGCCCTGTTCAGTGATCTCCACCTTCTGCAGCATCTGACGAACGATCACCTCGATGTGCTTGTCGTTGATGAGCACGCCCTGCAGGCGATAGACCTCCTGGATTTCGTTCACGAGGTAGGAGGCAAGCGCCTCCACGCCCTTGATCGCCAGAATGTCGTGCGGTGCGGGATTGCCGTCCATCACGTAGTCGCCCTTCTCGATGACGTCGCCTTCCTGGAGGTGGAACGGCTTGCCCTTCGGGATCAGGTACTCCACCGGCTCAAGGCTCGAGTCGTGCGGCTCAATGATCACGCGGCGCTTGTTCTTGTAGTCGCGCCCGAATCGGATCGTGCCGTCGATCTCGGCGATGATGGCGTGATCCTTGGGCCGCCGCGCCTCGAAGAGCTCAGCCACCCGCGGCAGACCGCCGGTGATGTCCTTGGTGCGCGCGCTTTCCAGCGGAATGCGGGCCACCACGTCGCCCGGACGAACGGTCGCATTCGGCTCGACAGAGAGGATCGCCCCCACCGAGAGCAGGAACCGCGCGTCGCCGCCCTTGGAGAGTTTCGCCACCTTGCCGTTCGGCCCCATGATGGCGATGGCCGGCTTCAGGTCCGAGCCGCGCGAGGTCGAGCGCCAGTCGATGACCTCACGCTTGGTGATGCCGGTCGACTCGTCCGCGGTCTCCTGCACGGAAAGGCCGTCCACGAGATCCTCGAAGGTCACGCGGCCCTCGACCTCGGTGAGGATCGGGCGGGTGTAGGGATCCCACTCCGCGATGCGCTGACCGCGGCGGACCTTGTCCCCGTCGTCCACATAAAGGCGCGAGCCATAGGCCACGCGGTGGGTCGCCCGCTCCTTGCCGGCCTCGTCGAGAATGAGAACCGCCATGTTGCGGCCCATCACCATGGGCTGGCCGTCGGAGTTGCGGACTACGGCGCGGTTGCGGATCTGCACCGTGCCCTCATACGAGGCTTCCAGGAAGGACTGATCGGCGACCTGCGCCGCGCCGCCCATATGGAAAGTGCGCATGGTGAGCTGGGTGCCCGGCTCGCCGATCGACTGCGCCGCGATCACGCCCACGGCCTCGCCGATGTTGACCGGCGTGCCGCGCGCGAGGTCGCGCCCGTAGCAGACCGAGCAGACGCCCACCTTGACGTCGCAGGTCAGCGCCGAACGGATGCGGATCGACTGGATGCCCGCCTTCTCGATCAGGTCCACGTCCCGCTCATCGATGAGCGTGCCGCCCTTGACGACCACCTCGCCCGACAGCGGATGGAGGATGTCCTCCAGCGCCGTGCGGCCGAGAACGCGCTGGCCCAGCGAGGCCACCACCTGGCCGGCGTCCACGATGGGCTGCATGGTCAGGCCGCGATCGGTGCCGCAGTCGGGCGACACGACGATGCAGTCCTGCGCCACGTCCACGAGACGACGGGTCAGGTAGCCCGAGTTCGCCGTCTTCAAGGCGGTGTCGGCCAGGCCCTTACGGGCGCCGTGGGTCGAGTTGAAGTACTCGAGCACGGTCAGGCCTTCCTTGAAGTTCGAGATGATCGGCGTCTCGATGATCTCGCCGGACGGCTTGGCCATCAGGCCACGCATGCCTGCGAGCTGGCGCATCTGGGTCGGCGACCCACGCGCGCCGGAATGGCTCATCATGTAGATCGAGTTCATCGGCTTCTGACGGCCGTCATCGTCGAACTCGACGGCCTTGATGCGCGCCATCATCTTGTCGGCGACGCGCTCCGAGCACTTGGCCCAGGCGTCGACCACCTTGTTGTACTTCTCGCCCTGGGTGATCAGGCCGTCATTGTACTGCTGCTCGTACTCCTTCGCGAGCGCGTCGGTCTGCGCGATCATCTCCGGCTTGTCCTCGGGGATGAGCATGTCGTCCTTGCCGAAGGAGATGCCGGCGCGGCACGCTTCCTTGAAGCCGAGCGCCATGATGCGGTCGCAGAAGATCACGGTCTCCTTCTGGCCGCAGTGGCGATAGACGGTGTCGATCATCTTGGAGATGTTCTTCTTGGTCATCTCCTGATTGGCCGTCTCGAAGGGCACCTTGACGTTCTTGGGCAGGAGCTCGCCGATGATCATGCGGCCGGGCGTGGTGTCGTAGATCTTCGACACCTCGTTGCCGTCCGCATCCACCGTCTTGAAGCGGCCCTTGATCTTGGCGTGGAGCGTCACGGCGCCCGACTCCAGCGCGTGCTGGAGCTCGCCCATGTCGGCGAACGCCATGCCCTGGCCCGGCTCGTTCTCGTTGACGATCGACAGATAATAGAGCCCGAGCACCATGTCCTGCGAAGGCACGATGATCGGCGCGCCCGAGGCGGGGTGCAGGATGTTGTTGGTGGACATCATCAGCACGCGCGCCTCCAACTGAGCCTCGAGGCTCAGCGGCACGTGAACCGCCATCTGGTCGCCGTCGAAGTCCGCGTTGAAGGCCGTGCAAACCAGCGGGTGAAGCTGGATCGCCTTGCCTTCAATCAGCACCGGCTCAAAAGCCTGGATGCCCAGGCGGTGCAGCGTCGGGGCGCGGTTGAGGAGCACGGGATGCTCGCGGATCACCTCGTCGAGGATGTCCCAAACCTCCGGCTTCTCCTTCTCGACCAGCTTCTTGGCCTGCTTGACGGTGGAGGAGTACCCCTTGGCGTCGAGGCGGGCGTAGATGAAGGGCTTGAAGAGCTCCAGCGCCATCTTCTTGGGCAGGCCGCACTGGTGCAGCTTGAGCTCGGGGCCCGTCACGATCACGGAGCGGCCGGAGTAGTCCACGCGCTTGCCCAGCAGGTTCTGGCGGAACCGACCCTGCTTGCCCTTGAGCATGTCGGACAGCGACTTCAGCGGGCGCTTGTTGGCGCCGGTGATGACGCGGCCGCGCCGGCCGTTGTCGAACAGCGCGTCCACCGCCTCCTGAAGCATGCGCTTCTCGTTGCGGATGATGATGCCGGGCGCGCGCAGCTCGATCAGCCGCTTGAGGCGGTTGTTGCGGTTGATGACGCGGCGGTAGAGGTCGTTGAGGTCCGAGGTCGCGAAGCGGCCGCCGTCGAGCGGGACCAGGGGACGAAGGTCCGGCGGGATCACCGGAATCGTCTTCATGATCATCCACTCCGGACGGTTGCCGGACTCCATGAAGTTCTCGACCACCTTGAGGCGCTTCAAGAG
Source organism: Mesorhizobium sp. (assembly GCA_035998495.1). Classification (GTDB taxonomy): domain Bacteria; phylum Pseudomonadota; class Alphaproteobacteria; order Rhizobiales; family Rhizobiaceae; genus Mesorhizobium_B. The sequence continues at coordinate 12,497 of DASYHP010000043.1, read as the reverse complement.
CTTCTTCTGCTTCAGCTCGGAGGTCGTGGAGGCGAGATCCGAACGCAGGTCGCCCGCGATCTTTTCGAGCTCCATCCCCGCGAGGAGCTCATGGATGGCCTCCGCGCCGATCATGGCGGTGAAGCTGTCCTCGCCATACTCGTCCACGGCCATCATGTACTCGTCCTCGGACAGGAGCTGGTGCTCCTTCAAGGCGGTCAGGCCGGGCTCGGTGACGATGTAGTTTTCGAAGTAGAGGACGCGCTCGATATCCTTCAAGGTCATGTCGAGCAGGGTGCCGATGCGCGAGGGCAGCGACTTCAGGAACCAGATATGGGCGACGGGCGCGGCCAGCTCGATATGGCCCATGCGCTCGCGGCGCACGCGGCTGAGCGTGACTTCCACGCCGCACTTCTCGCAGATCACGCCCTTGTACTTCATGCGCTTGTACTTGCCGCACAGGCACTCGTAGTCCTTGATGGGGCCGAAGATGCGCGCGCAGAAAAGACCGTCACGCTCGGGCTTGAACGTGCGGTAGTTGATGGTCTCCGGCTTCTTGATCTCGCCGAAGGACCAGGACAGAATCTTCTCAGGGGAGGCGAGCGAAATCCGAATGGAGTCGAATGTCTGCGCCGGCACCTGGTTGTTGAAGAGATTCATGACCTCTTGGTTCATGCCGTTCTCCTTGTGGGCCGGGTGAGGCGGCCCTTCTCAAAATGTCTGGGCCTGGAGGCCCGAAAAGGCAGGGAAGCCTCGCTCCCCTGCCCTCGAATCCGGAGCCCCCGCGCGTTCGCGGGGGCGGATGGACGCCCTATTCCGCGGCGTCCTGCAGGTGCCCGGGCGTCTCGTCGAGACGCGCGTTTTCGAGCTCCACATTGAGACCGAGCGAGCGCATCTCCTTGACGAGAACGTTGAAGCTCTCGGGGATGCCCGCCTCGAAGGTGTCGTCGCCGCGCACGATCGCCTCGTAGACCTTGGTGCGGCCGGCCACGTCGTCCGACTTCACCGTCAGCATCTCCTGCAGCGTGTAGGCGGCGCCATAGGCTTCGAGCGCCCAGACCTCCATCTCGCCGAAGCGCTGGCCGCCGAACTGCGCCTTGCCCCCCAGCGGCTGCTGGGTGACCAGGGAGTACGGGCCGATCGACCGTGCGTGGATCTTGTCGTCCACGAGATGGTGGAGCTTGAGCATATATATGTAGCCCACCGTCACTTTGCGATCGAACTCCTCGCCCGTGCGGCCGTCATAAAGCACGGACTGGCCTGAGGACTGCAGGCCCGCCTGCTCCAGCATCTCGTTGATGTTGGCCTCGTTGGCGCCGTCGAACACGGGCGTGGCGATGGACACGCCGCCCCGCATCTGTTCGGCCATGAGGACGACCGACTCGTCGTCGAACTCGCGCACCGGCTCGTTGCGGTCGTCGTCGGGGATCAACTGCTCGAGCGTCTGCCTGAGCGGCTGGATGTTGCCGCCCGCATTATAGGCATCGACGAGGTCGCCGATCTTCTTGCCCATGCCCGCGCAGGCCCAGCCCAGATGCGTTTCAAGGATCTGGCCGACATTCATGCGGCTCGGCACGCCGAGCGGGTTGAGCACGATATCGACATGCGTGCCGTCCTCCAGGAACGGCATGTCCTCGACCGGCACGATGCGGCTGACCACGCCCTTGTTGCCGTGGCGTCCCGCCATCTTGTCGCCGGGCTGCATCTTGCGCTTCACGGCCACGAAGACCTTGACCATCTTCATGACGCCGGGAGGCATCTCGTCGCCGCGCTGCACCTTCTCGACCTTGTCCATGAAGCGCTGCTCGAGCGCCTTCTTGGACTCGTCGTATTGGCCACGCAGCGCCTCGAGCTCGCCCTGGAGCCGCTCGTCCTCGACGGCGAACTGCCACCACTGCGATCGCGGGTATTCCGCGAGCACTTCACGCGTCAGCGTCGCGCCCTTGCGGAAACCCTTCGGCCCCGCGATCACGTCGCGGCCGCCGAGCATGTCGGCAAGCCGCGAATAGACGTTGCGGTCGAGGATCGTCTGCTCGTCGTCGCGGTCCTTGGCCAGGCGCTCGATCTCCTCGCGCTCGATCGCCATGGCGCGCTCGTCCTTCTCGACGCCGTGGCGGTTGAACACGCGGACCTCGACCACCGTGCCGAACGTGCCCGGCGGCATGCGCATGGAGGTGTCGCGCACGTCCGACGCCTTTTCGCCGAAGATGGCACGGAGCAGCTTCTCCTCGGGCGTCATCGGGCTTTCGCCCTTGGGCGTGATCTTGCCCACCAGGATGTCGCCCGGCTGCACTTCCGCGCCGATATAGACGATGCCGGCCTCGTCGAGGTTCTTCAGCGCCTCTTCCGACACGTTCGGAATGTCGCGCGTGATCTCCTCCGGCCCGAGCTTGGTGTCGCGCGCCATGACCTCGAACTCCTCGATATGGATCGAGGTGAAGACGTCGTCGGCGACGATGCGCTCGGACAGCAGGATCGAGTCCTCGTAGTTGTAGCCGTTCCAGGGCATGAAGGCGACGAGCACGTTGCGTCCCAACGCCAGATCGCCGAGGTCGGTGGACGGGCCGTCCGCGATGATGTCGCCCTTCTGGATCCGGTCGCCCATCCTGACCAGCGGACGCTGGTTGATGCAGGTGTTCTGGTTGGAGCGCTGGAACTTCATCAGCCGGTAGATATCGACGCCCGACTTGCCGGACTCCAGATCCTCCGTCGCGCGGATGACGATGCGGGTGGCGTCCACCTGATCCACGATGCCCGTCCGGCGCGCGGCGATCGCCGCGCCCGAGTCGCGCGCCACGATCGGCTCCATGCCGGTGCCCACGAACGGCGCCTCGGCGCGCACCAGCGGCACGGCCTGGCGCTGCATGTTGGAGCCCATCAGCGCGCGGTTGGCGTCGTCGTTCTCCAGGAACGGGATCAGCGCCGCGGCGACCGACACCATCTGCTTGGGGCTGACGTCCATCAGGTCCACGTTCTCGCGCGGGGTCAGCATGACCTCGCCGCCATGGCGGCAGATCACGAACTCCTCGGCGAAGCGGCCTTCCTCGTCGAGCTGGGCGTTGGCCTGCGCGACATAGTGCTTGGCCTCTTCCATCGCCGACAGATAGACCACGTCGTCGCTGATGCGGCCGTCGATGATCCGGCGATACGGGCTTTCGATGAAGCCGTATTTGTTCACGCGGGCGAAGGTCGCGAGAGAGTTGATCAGGCCGATATTCGGGCCTTCCGGCGTCTCGATCGGGCAGATGCGGCCGTAGTGCGTGACATGGACGTCGCGCACCTCGAAGCCCGCGCGCTCGCGGGTCAGGCCGCCCGGCCCGAGCGCCGAAAGGCGCCGCTTGTGGGTGATCTCCGAGAGCGGGTTGGTCTGATCCATGAACTGCGAGAGCTGCGAGGAGCCGAAGAACTCGCGCACGGCGGCGGCCGCCGGCTTGGCGTTGATCAGGTCCTGCGGCATCACCGTGTCGATCTCGATGGAGCTCATGCGCTCCTTGATCGCGCGCTCCATGCGGAGCAGGCCGACGCGGTACTGGTTCTCCATGAGCTCGCCCACCGAGCGCACCCGGCGGTTGCCGAGATTGTCGATGTCGTCGATCTCGCCCTTGCCGTCGCGCAGCTCGACCAGCGTCCGGACCACCGCGATGATGTCCTCCTTGCGGAGCACGCGCACGGTGTCGGCGGCATCGAGCTCAAGCCGCATGTTCATCTTCACGCGGCCCACGGCCGAAAGGTCGTAGCGCTCGCTGTCGAAGAACAGCGAGTTGAACATGGCTTCGGCCGTGTCGATGGTCGGCGGCTCGCCAGGGCGCATCACGCGGTAGATGTCGAAGAGCGCGTCCTGGCGGCCCTCGTTCTTGTCCACGTTGAGCGTGTTGCGGATGTAGGGGCCGACATTGACGTGGTCGATGTCGAGCACCGTGATCTCTTCGTGGCCCGCCTCGAGCAGCACCTTCAACGACTTCTCGTCGATCTCGTCGCCGGCTTCGAGATAGATCTCGCCCGTCTCGAAGTTCACGACGTCCTCGGCCAGATACGAGCCGTAGAGGTCGTCCTGGGTCGCGCGGATCGCCTTCACGCCCTTGTCGGCCAACTGCTTGGCCTGGCGCGCGGTGATCTTCCTGCCGGCTTCGACCACCACCTCGCCCGTGTCGGCGTCGATCAGGTCGTTGACGGCCTTGAGCCCACGGAAGCGATCCACGGTGAAGGGAATGCGCCAGTGGTCGTCGGCGCGCTCGAAGACGATCTTGTTGTAGAAGGTGGACAGGATCTCCTCGCCGTCCATGCCCAGCGCCATCAGGAGCGAGGTCACGGGGATCTTCCGCCGCCGGTCGATGCGGGCGTGCACGACGTCCTTGGAATCGAACTCGATGTCGAGCCACGACCCGCGATAAGGGATCACGCGCGCGGCGAACAAGAGCTTGCCCGAGGAGTGCGACTTGCCCTTGTCGTGGTCGAAGAACACGCCGGGCGAACGGTGCATCTGGGAAACGATCACGCGCTCGGTGCCGTTGACGATGAACGTGCCGTTCGACGTCATCAGCGGCATGTCGCCCATATAGACGTCCTGCTCCTTGATGTCCTTGATGGACTTGGAGCCGGTGTCGGGATCGACATCGAACACAATCAGGCGCAGCGTCACCTTGAGCGGCGCCGCATAAGTGAGGTCGCGCTGACGGCACTCGTCAACGTCGAATTTCGGTGCTTCGAACTCGTACTTCACGAACTCCAGCATGCTGGAGCCGGAGAAGTCGGAGATCGGGAAGACCGACTTGAACACAGCCTGCAGGCCCTCGTCGGCGCGGCCGCCCTGCGGCTCCTCCACCATGAGGAACTGGTCGTAGGAGGCCTTCTGAACCTCGATGAGGTTCGGCATCTCCGCCACTTCGGGGATCTTCCCGAAGAATTTTCTCACGCGCCTGCGGCCGTTGAAGGTTTGGGTCTGGGCCATCGTCGCTCCTTCGCATCTCCTCACGCGTCCTAAGCCTCGGGAACAGGCCGCTCGCGGAGGTTTCCATCGCATCCCGGGCCGCGCGTTTGGCTTCGCGGCCCCTAAAAACGGTTTGAAACCCGTTTCCTGAAAGCCCTTCTCGGCCCTCAGGAAAGAGGTTCCTTGTGTTCACCCGGTCGCCCGTTCCCCTTTTGGGGGAGAGCGTTCCGGCGAGCCTTCGCGCCCGCCGGAACCTCATGAAGCGGGAACGTTACTTCAGCTCGACCTTGGCGCCGGCGCCTTCGAGCTGAGCCTTCAGCTTGTCGGCATCCGCCTTGGACACGGCTTCCTTCACGGTCTTGGGCGCGCCCTCGACCAGATCCTTGGCCTCCTTGAGGCCCAGGCCCGTGATCGCGCGCACTTCCTTGATCACGTTGATCTTCTGAGCGCCGGCGTCGGTCAGGACGACGTCGAACTCGGTCTTCTCCTCGACGGGAGCGGCGGCGGCGCCGGCGCCGCCGGCAGCGGCGACCGCGGCCACGGGGGCAGCGGCGGACACGCCCCACTTCTCTTCGAGCATCTTCGACAATTCCGCCGCTTCAAGGACGGTCAAGGTCGAGAGGTCGTCCACGATCTTTGCGAGATCAGCCATTTTTCTGTTCCTTCAATGGGTTCGAATGTGAGTTTGAGTTGGCGAGGAACGGCCTCACGCCGCCTCGTCCTTCCGGGCATAGGCGCCGAACACGCGGGCGAGCTGAGCCGCCGGCGCGTTGACGACCTGGGCGATCCTGCTCGCGGGCGCATTGATGAGCCCCACGATCCTGGCGCGCAGCTCGTCGAGCGAGGGCATGGTGGCCAAAGCCTTCACGCCTTCCGCATCGAGAGCGGTCTTCCCCATGGCCCCGCCGAGGATCACGAGCTTGTCGTTTCCCTTGGCGAAGTCGGAGGCGACCTTCGGCGCCGCAACTGGATCGGCCGAATAGGCGATCAGCGTCTGTCCCTTGAACAGCAACTGAATGCCTTCGGATTCCGTGCCCTGAAGAGCGATCTTGGCGAGGCGGTTCTTCGCGACCTTGACGGTGCCCCCAGCAGCGCGCATGCGCGACCGGAGGTCGTTCATCTGCGCCACGGTGATCCCGGCATAGTGGGCCACGACCACCGAACCCGCGCTCGAGAACGCTTCGTTCAGGTTCGTGACGAGTTCGCGTTTTTCCGCTCTGTCCACTGCCTGTCTCCAGTTGGCAGCCTCATTTCCACGAGACTGCCGGGTTGCCTTTTGCCGCACGGGGCCTTCATCAGACCCCGAACGACGATCGAGGATCCTGTCCCCTTTCGCCATGCCGGAGGAGGAAACCTCCGGCACGCAGACAAAAGGCACTCACGGTTCGAACCCTTGCCCCACCGATCACGGCGAGGAGTGGCCGACCCCGTCTCATGCAGGCCCGAAGCGGATTAAGGAGAAGGCATTCGCCTTCAGCCGCCTGCAATCTCGGACAGGAACGTTTCGGAGGCCGTTGCCGGCTTCCTTTTCCCGGGCCAAAAGGTCCGGGAAACCAGCTTCGGATCAGCCGCTTGAGCGCCGATCCGGAGAAATCGCGTCAGGACGCCTGAAGCGTCGAGACATCGAGCTTGAGGCCTGGACCCATGGTGGAGGTGAGAGACACCTTCTTCACATAGTTGCCCTTGGCGCCCGTGGGCTTGGCCCGGTTCACCGCGTCCGCGAAGGCACGCACGTTCTCTTCGAGCGCCGACGCGTCGAAGGAGACCTTGCCCACGCCGGCATGCACGATGCCGGCCTTCTCCACACGGAACTCCACCGCGCCGCCCTTGGAGGCCTTCACCGCGCCCGCCACGTCCGGCGTCACGGTGCCGACCTTGGGATTCGGCATCATGCCGCGCGGGCCGAGCACCTTGCCGAGCCGGCCGACCAGCGGCATCATGTCGGGGGTCGCGATGCAGCGGTCGAAGTCAATGTTGCCGGCCTGGACCGTGGCGACCAGATCCTCGGCGCCGACGATGTCGGCGCCCGCCGCACGGGCTTCGTCGGCCTTGTCGCCGCGGGCGAACACCGCCACGCGAACGTTGCGGCCCGTGCCGTTGGGCAGGTTGACCACGCCGCGCACCATCTGGTCGGCATGGCGGGGATCGACACCGAGATTCATCGCGACCTCGATCGTCTCGTCGAACTTGACGGACGCCCGCTCCTTGAGGAGGCGCACGGCCTCGTCGAGCGAGTAAGCCTTGTTGGGGTCGAGCCCTTCACGGGCCGCGCGAACGCGCTTGGAAACCTTCGCCATCGTCTTCAGCCCACCACTTCCAGGCCCATCGAGCGGGCGGAGCCTTCGACCATGCGCATGGCTGCGTCCACGTCGTTGGCGTTCAGGTCCTTCATCTTGGCTTCGGCGATCTCGCGCACCTTGTCGCGGGACACCGAGCCGGCCTTCTGCTTGCCCGGCTCCTTGGAGCCCGACTTCAGGTTGGCCGCCTTCTTGAGATAGTAGCTCACGGGCGGCGTCTTCATCACGAAGGTGAAGCTCTTGTCCTGGTAATAGGTGATCACCACCGGGACGGGAGAGCCTTTCTCCATCTCCTGGGTCTGCGCGTTGAACGCTTTGCAGAACTCCATGATGTTGATGCCGCGCTGGCCGAGCGCCGGGCCGATGGGCGGCGACGGCGTGGCCGACCCCGCGGAGACCTGGAGCTTGAGCTGGCCTACGATTTTCTTCGCCATCTCTTTGCCTTTCTTGCCATGCCGGCGTCACGCCGGCGGTTCGAGTGCGGTGGTGCGGATTCTTCCGAGACGCAGGCTGGCGCCTCACCCTCCCACCTTGAGCCCGAAGCCGAAGCTTCAGGCGTCGAGCCGATCCCCAGGGGAGCGGCCGCTCCGGGTCAGGTCTTTTCGACCTGCCCGAATTCCAGATCCACCGGCACGGCGCGGCCGAAGATCGACACCTCCACCTTGAGCCGCGCGCGCTCCTCGTCCACCTCCTGGACCGAACCGTTGAAGGAGGCGAAGGGGCCGTCCGACACCCGCACCTGCTCGCCGATCTCGAAAGTGATCGAGGGCTTGGGCCGCTCTACCCCTTCCTGGACCTGATGAAGGATGCGCTCGGCCTCCTTCTCGGTGATCGGCGTCGGCTTCTGCGTGTGGCGGTCCTCGCCGAGGAAGCCGGTCACCCGCGGCGTGTTCTTGACGAGGCTGATCACCTGGTCGGTGAGGTTCGCCTTCATCAGCACGTAGCCCGGGAAGAACTTGCGCTCGGCGTCCACCTTCTTGCCGCGGCGGACTTCCACCACCTTCTCGGTGGGCACCACGATCTGCTCGATCTGGTGGCTCAGGCCCTTCTGCTTGGCCTTGTTCTCGATGTCCTCGGCGACCTTCTTCTCGAAGTTCGAATAGGCATGGACGATGTACCAGCGCGCGGTCATAGGCTTGCTCTCAGGCTGGTTCAGCGGCCGATGCCGAGGATGAGTTCGACGGCCAGCGCGATGGTCTGGTCGGCGACGAAGAAGAAGATCATGGCGAGCGCCGCGAAGATCAGCACCATCACGGTGGAGATCAGGGTCTCGCGCCGCGACGGCCAGGTGACCTTCGCGGTCTCGGCCCTCACCTGCTGCAGAAAGGTGAAGGGATTCGTGGTTTTCGACGCCATCCTGCGCTCTGCTTTTCCGTGCTCAGCCTGCATGCGGGCCCATGGCCATGGGCCGCTCCGGCGCCGCCGATCCTCCGGGCCGGAAAACCCGCCCCGCCGCCTTCGATCCGCTTGCCGCCATGCCAGATGGACGCGCAAAGCCGGCTCCCCAGCTCCACGCGTCGCGTGTCCGTTATGTGAGGGCTACATAAGCCTGATTCCGCCCGCGCGCAAGGCCCGGTGGAACCCAAGACGTTGCCAAATCCGTGAAACGCCCTAACCGCTGTTCGGCCGCCGGAAACAGGACCGCGGCGTGGCAGGGGCAACAGGGCTCGAACCTGTGACCTGCGGTTTTGGAGACCGCCGCTCTACCAACTGAGCTATACCCCTAAGCCGCCGAGGCAATAATGTTTCGGCCTCGTTTTGGCAAGGCCATTGCGAGCGGCCCGACTCGGAATGTCAGGCTGCGCCGCCTTTCTCCCCCGGCTTGTTGAGCTCGCCCAGAAGCTCTTGCCGGCGCTTGGCCTTGCGCGACATGGGGCGAAGGTTGCGGACGAAATCCCGCACGGCCAACTGGATCCTCAACGCGGAATAGATGTGGTCGATGACCCGGTTCGTGCCGGCCAGCCGGTTGGAGAGAACCTCCACCGCCGTCGTGGAAAGCTCGTTGCCCGCGATGTCGGGAAACTCGGCCTGAAGCGCCGCCACCGGCCAAAGGTCGAAGAACTTGCCGTGCCGGAACTCGTGCAGCTTGCCCTTCTTGTACATCAGGTTGAGCACGATCTGCTCCCAGGTCCAGTCGTGCCCGTCATAGACGCGCCAGTCCGCCTCGCGGGTTCCGGTGAAGCCGGACAGGAAGATGCGCGCGGGAAGCTGGTGCCGGGCGAGCCACATGGCGAGCGCAAAGCCCGTGCTCGGCATGCGCCGCCCCGTCGGGTAGATGCGGCTGATCCAGTCCACGAGGTCGAGGAAGCCGACGGGAAAGCCCTTGAACTCCTCGGGCTTGCTCAGGAGCTCGCGCTGTTCGATCCTCATGTTGAGGATGCCATGGAAGCGCGGCCCCTTGAGGAGCGCCATCACGTCGTCGAGCTCGCCGCGATAAACCAGGCTTGAGCCGACCGGGGAACTGCGCGACACGAGCATGCAGTCACGGTCGAACGGCTTGTCGATGATGCGGTAAACGCGGTTGAAGAACACGAACAGCGGCCGCTCGCCCAAGCCGGGCGCCGAAAGGACGCCGGCTGCGTCCCGGCTGTTGGCGACGAGCACGATCGCGTCGTAGGGAGCGAAGAAGGCCTGCGGATCGGCCGAAAGCCGTGAAACGTCGGATGCGGTCATGCGGCTCTGCTATCACCGGCGCCGACGCGGCCGCAACTCCCGCCAGCGCTCCGAGAGCGCCGCATCGATCCCCAAGCCGCGCGCAGGAGAGAAGAGCAGATCATGGATTATCCCGTTCGGCAGCCGGGCGGCTGGCTGAGTTTTCGCGGGCCCGGCGTCCGCGAGCGGATCGTCGCGACGGCAAGGACACTTCGCTTCCGCCGAAAGGCCAGGCGGCTGCCGACGCCCTCGCTCGAAGCGGTCAGGGCCGCGCCGGCAGGGCTGGCGGCCGGCGATGTGGTGCTGATCTGCGTCACGAGGGACGCGGCCAAGCTGCTGCCTTCCTTCCTAGCCCATTACCGGCGGATCGGGGTCTCGCGCTTCGCCTTCGTGGACGATCGTTCCGAGGACGGCACGCGGAGCCTCTTGGAGGCCCAGCCCGACGTGGACCTCTTCGTGTCCGACGCGGACTTCCGCCAGAGCGCAGGCGGGCTCGTCTGGCGCGACATGCTGGTCGAGCGCTACGGCCGCGGCCGCTGGTACCTCTCGGTGGATAGCGACGAATACCTCGTCTATCCCGGCTATGAGGAACTGCCGCTGGCAAGCTTCGTCGCCGACCTCGAACGGCATCGCCTGCGGCGCGCCCACGCGCCCATGCTCGACATCTATCCCGATGGGCCGCTCGGCGGCTCGCGCCCGCCCGCCGCGGTCGAGGCGTTCCCCACCGAGACTTCGCCCTTCTTCGACGGCGCGGGCTATGGGATCGACCACGAGATGTATGGGACGGCGGTGCGCGGCGGCCCTCGCCGCCGGCTGTTCGGCGTCGAGATGCGCATGAGCAAATTCCCGCTGCTCTGTGCCGACCGGGCGACCCGCTTCGCCGGGGGCAGCCACCACGGTCCCTTGCCGCTCGGGCGCAATTTCCTGCCTGTCCATGCCGTGCTCCTGCACCACAAGTTCCCGGCCGGCGCGGTGGAGGATTTTCACGAGATCGCCCGGCGCGGCACGCATTCCGGCAAGTCGGCCTTCTACAAGAAGATCGTCGCGCAGGACGACTTCAACGAGGCGACAGACCTCCGCTATCCCGGCTCCATCCGGTTCGAGGGCTCGCAGCAACTCGTGGATTTGGGCTTCATGCGAGACCTGCGGCAGCCGCGCTGAGCGAGCAAAGGGGCGGCCCGCGCGAAGGCGGCTGCCGCACGGCCTTTGTTGCGGCCAGGCGAGAATGGCTGTAATTCTCGCCAAAGCGCTCCAACGGCCAGACGAGGCGTCGCATGCTGACCGCCGTGAACGAGGACATCTCCTCGCGAAACCTTCCCCCGCCCCTGAAGCCTGACGGAACGCCGGTGCGTATTCTTTACGCGCTGGACCAATTCCCGCAGCTCTCCGAGAGCTATATCGACGCCGAGATTAACCGCCTCCAAAGTTGGGGTTTCCATATCGACGTCTGGTCGAGCAAGGACCCGAAGTCGGAAGGCGGCGAATGCGACGTCGCGGTCCATCGCGGCAAGCTCGAGGACGTCATCGCCAAGGTGAAGCCCGATATCGTCCACACCCACTGGACGAAGAGCGCTATCAAGTATCGCGACGCCGCCCGGCGCATGGGCAAGCCGATGACCGCGCGCGGACACTGGCACTTCATCCCCGACCAGCTCCACAAGCTGGAGAGGGACGAGACCATCGTCCAGCTTTACATGTTCCCGCATCTGGCGGAGCGCTATGGCAGCCTGGCGAGCAAGATCCGGCCCATGCATAGCTGCTTCCACGAGGAGTGGCTGAGCGCGCCCGTGCCGAAGAACCGGCGGATGGTGGTCCGCACGGCGGCCTGCAAGAAGAGCAAGGATCTCGACGCATTCATCCGCATCGGCAGCCGCCTGCCCGGCTACCGCTTCGTGCTGATCCTTTGCAGCCTCGGCCCCAACGAGCACTATCGCGAGCTCGAGCAGCTCAATCGCGACCTCGGCAGCCCGGTCGAGATGGTCCATGACATCGACCACCGCGCGGTCGCGCGCTATCTGGCCGAGGCCGGCATCTACCTGCACACCTACAATCCCGACGTATCGTTCGGCATGCCGGTCTCCATCGTCGAGGCGATGGCCGCGGGCTGCACGATCCTGGCCCGCGACGTGGACGGAGCCGCAGCCTTCGTTGGCGAGGCCGGAAAAGTCTATCGGGATGAAGACGAGGCCGTCCACCTTGTTCAGGCAACCGAGTCCTGGACGGACGAAGAGTGGGCCGAAGCCGAGCGGCTGTCGCGTGAGCGCGCCCGGCGCGAGTTCGACGACCGCGAGGTGCTGCTCCCGCTCCGCCAATCCTGGATCGACATCGCCGCCGCCAGCCCGGCAAGACCGGAAGCGTCGCTGTTCGGTCGCGTGAAGCGCTGGATGGGTCTCGCGGCCTGAGCGCCGCCTGCCCCCGACCGGCTCAACCTTCCAACCAGGCAAAAGAAACCCCCGCGCCTCTCAGCACGGGGGTTTCTTCGTTCGGATCTAAGGCGGTGCTTACTCGACGATGCTTGCGACGATGCCTGCGCCGACGGTTCTTCCGCCTTCGCGGATGGCGAAGCGCAGGCGCTCCTCCATGGCGATGGGCACGATCAGCTCCACATCCACCGTCACATTGTCGCCCGGCATCACCATCTC
>DASYHP010000042.1:0-1746 GCA_035998495.1 Mesorhizobium sp. | reverse complement strand
CAGGAAGATCTTCTGGACGATCTCGTCGCGGTCGATCGCATGCTTGATGGCCATGCGCACGTCCGGATTGTCGAAGGGCGCGACCGTCGTGTTCATCGGCAGCGTGTAGTGGGCATAGCCCGTGAGCTCGACGATCTCGATGTTCGGGTTGCGCTGGAGCATGCCGAGCGTCTTGAGGTCGGCGCGGCCGATGTAGTCCACCTCGCCGGTTGCTAGCGCGCTCATGCGGGCGGCGACGTCGGTGATGGCGATGAACTCCGCCTCGTCGAGATAGGGCTTGCCGTTCTTGAAGCAGTTCGGGTTGCGGATGAGCTTGGCCGAGACGCCCGGCTCGAAGTTCTCCAGCGTGAACGGGCCGGTGCGCACGCCCGACTGCCAGTCAGCTTTGCCGTCGATGCTGGGCATGATGGGAAGATGAAAGTCGCAGAGGTAGAAGGGAAAGTCAGCGTTCCCGCTCTTGAGATTGAAGACGACCGTCTCGGGTCCGTCAGCCTGGATGCTCTCAATGGGGTCCAGGAGGGATTTGGCTCCCGATTGTGAGTTCTCTCCCATGTGATACTGCATGGAGGCGACGACGTCGTCGGCCGTTACAGTCTTGCCGTTGTGGAAGGTGACGCCTCTTCGTAGCTTGAACACCCACTTCTTGGTGCCTTCCGAGGATTCGAAGCTTTCCGCTAGATCAGGATGGATAGCGCTCTTGGCGTCGAGCTCGGTCAGACTGTTGGACATCGCGCCCCAGAAGGCGCACTGGGTGAATGTGTCGGGATAGCCGGCCGGATCGAGCGAGTCCGTGGTGGCGCCGTGCGCCAGGCCGAACTTGGCGAAGCCGCCCTGCTTGGCTTGTGCGCGCGCGGCACGCAGATGTTGGTTTCGCGCCGCTCAGCGGGAGCAACCGAGCCAGCTCCCTTGCACCTCCGTTAGCATGCTTAAGCTCACATCCCTGACAACGCAGAGCTGAGGAGCCAGAGCTCGGCTGAGGCGGTCACCTGAAGTCGCGCGGCTTCACCTGGATTACCTTGAGGCTGAGGTCAGGAATGAAGATGTCACTCGCTTTGCTGACGCCCTGCTCTGGCCTGCCCCGCTGGTCGGGCGAGCCGCCGTGGTGGAACTCGTCCCCGCGGCCGTGTGGCAGCACAAACGGCGCCTCGCGATCTCCAACAGTGCCCAGCATGCCCGAGAGATCATGCAGCCGGCCTGCGATGGTGTGCACCACCTCCCCTTCTCGCTGCACATGGCCATCGATGCCCAGCATGCTGGCTGGCAGATCAGCCGCCTGCTTGCCTCAAAGAGCTTGGGCCAGACGACGAGGTTTGCGATGCGTGTCTCGTCCTCAACAGTGATGAAGAGCACGCCATGGGGCTGAGCCTGGCATCTGGCGCACGAGCACCAGCCCTGCGACCTTGACCGAGCGCCGGTGGGGCAGGCTGCTAGCATGGCGGCAGGAGGTGTAGCCGGCGCTCCCAAGCTCATCACGCAGGAAAGCCAGCGAGTGGTCGCGCAGTGTGAGCCCGAAATGGCGGGCCATCACGGATGAGCTGAGGCCGTGGTGGCGAGCCGCCCAGATCTTCATCCGATGGGCGCGAGCTGGTGTCTTGGAACGCCTGCTCCAGGAATATCTCGGCAATGTGGACAACCTTTCCGCCATCAACCGCGCGAAATACCGCTACGTGTCCTGGAGCTTCCGCGGCCTCCTGGTGACGGTGGTCGCCTACTGCCTGCTTCTCGCCTGGGGCACGGCCGCCGGGG
>DASYHP010000038.1:0-78665 GCA_035998495.1 Mesorhizobium sp. | reverse complement strand
GGCCTCGCTGGCGGGCCTGGATCTGGGGGGCTCATCACCCAGCCGGGCCACCGCAGCCCGACCGATCCAGCACCCATCCGCTTCGCTCCTACCTTCGCGTGTCCTCGGTTCATGAACCCGCCTTCCCGTGAAGAAGCAGGGCGAATCATACGTTGGGCGAAAGGGGGCTTAGGCGGATCCGGATTCGCGTGGACATTCAGCAGCTTATGGCGAGGCGCATTGCACGCGCCGCAGCCGAGGCTGGCGCCCGAGGATCAGGCCGCCGCATCGCGGGCGGAGGCTGAGAGCAGCGCGAAGGCGTAAGGCGCGAACGAGCGCCAGCATTCCACGCGGAATGCTTGTTCACCGTCACGCCACAGCACGATCTCGACCTTGCCCAAAACCGTGCGCGTGGCCGCGCCCACGGGAAAGACGTCGTCGTTGAGGTTCTGCGGACAGGCACCGCTCAGGCACTCGGCGGCCTTTTCGCCCGTGACGGCGATGGCCACATTGCGATGGGAGATGTCCACCGCCGAATGCAGCGCCTGCACCGGGCGAAGCTCGGCCATGAGATCCCGCGTCTCGCCGATCAGCAGCCACTCGTCGGGGCCGAGCCAGAGGGCCGAAAGGCCATTCTCGCTGGACGAGGTTTTCGGCCGCCGCGGCAAGCCGATGCTCAAGGCCACGTTCAGGTCGTGGATCGAATCGGCCGGCGCGCGCAGGGACACGCGGTCGGCCGGCGGCAGGAGCGAAAGCTGCACGCCTCGCGCTATGAGCCCGAGTTCTTCGCCGAGCGGGCCTCCGCGCCGGGCCGTCACACCCAAGTCAGCCATGGAGGCGCTCCCCCTTTTCGTCGAAGAACACAGCGCCCGTGACCTCCACCTCGATGGTGCGATCCGGCATCGGCACGTAAAGCTTGGTCCCCAAGCGCGCCCGGCCGTCCTCGACCAGCCCCATGGCGATGGAGCGGCCGCAATTCTCCGACCAGTAGGAGGATGTGACGTGGCCAATCATGGTCATGGGGATCTTTTGCTTCGGGTCGGCCACGATCTGCGCGCCCTCATCCAGCACCGTCGCAGGCTCAACCGTCTTCAGTCCGACGAGCTGCCGGCGGCCCGGCGCCGTGAGGTCGGGGCGGCGCAGACCGCGGATGCCCACGAAATCGCGCTTCTTCTTGCCGACCGCCCAGTCGAGCCCGGCATCGTCCGGCGTCACCGTGCCGTCGGTGTCCTGGCCCACAATGATGTAGCCTTTTTCCGCGCGCAGCACATGCATCGCTTCGGTGCCATAGGCGCAGGCACCGTGCTTCTGCCCTTCCGCCCAGAGCGCCTCCCACACGGCCTTACCATAGTCGGCGGGAACGTTGACCTCGAAGCCGCGCTCGCCCGTAAAACTCATGCGGAAGAGCCGCGTCGGCACGCCGCAAATCTTCCCCTCGCGCACCGACATATGCGGCAGGGCGGCGTCGGAAATGTCGATGCCTTCCACAAGCGGTTCGATGATCCTTCGCGCGTTCGGCCCTTGCACGGCGATCACCGCCCACTGCTCGGAGATCGAGGTGAGCCAGACCCTGAGCTGCGGGAACTCGGTCTGGAGATAGTCCTCCATGTGATGCATCACGCGGGCCGCGCCGCCCGTAGTGGTGCTGACATGGAAGCGGTCCGGCGACAGGCGGCCCACCACGCCGTCGTCATAGATGAAGCCGTCCTCGCGCAGCATGACGCCGTAGCGGCAGCGGCCGGGCTCCAGTTTTTCCCAAGGATTGGTGTAGAGGAGCTCCATGAAGCGTGCCGCGTCGGGGCCGACCACCTCGATCTTTCCCAGCGTGGAGGCGTCGAACAGGCCGGCCGTCTCGCGCACCGTGCGGCATTCGCGGTTGACGGCGGCGTGCATGTCTTCGCCGCCACGCGGAAAATACCAGGCGCGCTTCCACTGGCCGACATCCTCGAACACGGCGCCGTGCGCTTCCGCCCAAGGGTGGATCGGCGTCTTTCGCGTGGGGTCGAAGAGCTTGCCTTGCGCGTAGTTGACGATCGCGCCGAAGGTGACCGGCGTGTAGGGCGACCGGAAGGTGGTGAGGCCGACCGCCGGGATCGGCTTATCCAGCGCCTCAGCGGCGATGGCGAGCCCATGCAGGTTGGACGTCTTGCCCTGGTCGGTCGCCATGCCGTTGGTGGTAAAGCGCTTGACGTGCTCGATGCTCCGCATGCCTTCGCGCACGGCGAGCCTGATGTCCTTCGCCGTCACGTCGTTCTGAAAATCGACGAAAGCCTTGGCGGCGGCGCCGTTCTCCGCGCCTGGGGCGGCGCCCAGCGTGCCGCCAGCGAAAGGCTCTTCCCCATCGGCGCGCGGCTGCGCGGCGGACGGGCCGGCTTGCGCTCCCCTCGCCTCGCGGGCCGCCCCCTCGCCCGCGGCATAGGCCTCGGCCAGCGTGGCCGACAGCCCGTCCATGCCGTTGCAGGCCCCGACCGACCGGCATTCCTGGGCGTACTGGCCGGGCAGAAAGCGCTTGGTCGCCTCGTCCCAGGCCACTTTCCCGCGCGACTGCGAAAACATGTGGACCGACGGCGTCCAGCCCGCCGACATCAGCAGCGCGTCGATCGCGATGACGCGCTCCGCGCCGCCGCCGGTCGCGCGCACGGCCATGGAGGACACGCGCAGCCGTCCGCCGGTCCGCACCGCGGCGTGGCCGGTCAGAACCTCGATGCCCGCCGCCCTCGCCTGCTCGACGACAGGCGAGTTGAGCTGCGGGCGCACGTCCACGATCGCCGCGATCTTCACCCCGGCCCGGTGCAGGTCGAGGGCCGCGAAATAGGCAGAGTCGTTGGCGGCATAGACGCCCACATTCCGGCCGACCGCCACGCCGTAATGATGGAGATAGGTGCGAGCGGCGGACGCCAGCATGATGCCCGGACGGTCATTGTCGGGGAAGACTATGTGCCGCTCGATCGCGCCGGTCGCGATGACCACGCGGCTCGCGCGCACCTGCCACAGCCGCTCGCGCGGAAGCGCCGGGTCGGGCTTTTCCAGATGCTCGGTGACGCGCTCGACTAGGCCGACGAGGTTCTGGGCGTAGTAGCCGAAGGCGGTGGTGCGCGGCAGGATCCGCACGCGGCCGTTCGCGGCGAGCTTGGCGACCGCTCCCTGCGCCCAGGCCCAGCCGTCCTGACCCTCGACGCGGGCACCGGCCTCGAAGCGAAGCGCGCCGCCGAAATCGGCCTGCTCGTCGCAAAGGACGACGCGCGCGCCGGACTCGGCGGCGGCGAGGGCTGCGGCCAAGCCCCCTGCCCCGCCGCCGATCACGAGCACGTCGCAATGGGCGAAGCGCTGGGCGTAGTGGTCGGGGTCGGGCTTGTCTGGAGCGACGCCGAGGCCCGCGGCCGCGCGGATCCGCGGCTCGTAGAGCTTCTTCCACGCGTCCTTGGGCCACATGAAGGTCTTGTAGTAGAAGCCGGCCGACAGCATGGGCGAAGCGAGGTCGTTCACCTCGCCCACGTCATAGGCGAGACTCGGCCAGCGGTTCTGCGAAACCGCCTGGAGGCCAGGATAGAGCTCTTGCACGGTGGCGCGCACATTGGGCGTTTTCCGCGCCGCGTCGCGGTGGATGCCAACCAGCGCGTTGGGCTCCTCCGAACCGGCGGAGAGAATCCCACGCGGGCGGTGATACTTGAACGAGCGGCCGACCAGGTGGACGCCGTTGGCGAGCAGCGCGGACGCCAGCGTGTCGCCCTGCCGACCCTCGTAAGACTGGCCGTCGAAGGAGAACTTGGCCGGGGCCGCGCCCATGCGGCCATGCGTTGCGAGGCGGAAGGGGGCGGTCACGATGCGTCTCCTGAAGAAGCGGAGGGCGCGGGCTCCGCGACATTCAACTGCGCGGGCGGGCGGTTGGCGTAAGCCGCGGGACCGGGGTCGTTGTCCGCCAAACGCAAGTCGGGCTTGGGCTCGCCGGCCTTGTAGAAATGGAGGAACTTGTCAGAAACGGTGTCGCGCGCGGCGTTGAAGAAGCGCGCGCAGCCGTGGATGTGCCGCCAGCGTTCGAACACCACGCCCTTGGGGTTCTGGCGCAGGTAGAGGAAGCGCTCGAAGGCCTCATCGGTCTCGTTGATGAGCTCGGGGGAGCGGGCGACATGCGCCTCACCCGCGTGGCGGAACTCGAGTTCCGGCCGCTCTTCCTCGCAATAGGGGCAGAAAATCAGAAGCATGGTTTTCTCGAGGGTTCAGATTTCGCCGGAGCCGATGGCGGCCCCTTGCGGCTGCTGGCAAAGTTTTTCGCCGGCCTGCTGGAAGGGCGCGATCGCCCGGATCAGCGTCTCCAGGTCGGCGGTCGGCTTGAGCAGCCCCGAGGCGGACACGCCGGCAAAGGCGAGGTCGAGCGGGTTGGTGGACAGGATGAAGGCGCGAGGCTCGGAGTAGTCGCCCTCGGGCAGTTTCTCGACAAAGGACACAGCCGGGCTGCCCAGCACATAGGCGCAGGCCAGAAAACCCGCGTCCACCGCGAAAGGCCAGTCGCGCTCATGGGCCGTGCGGGCGATCGCCTGAACGCGGAACTCCTCCACGTCGGGAACGTGCAGCCAGCTTTTCTCGTCGGCGATGAGGAGCGGCGTGGAGGCGGCGAGGGCAAGCGCCAGCATTTCAGTGCGCCACCGCCGCGGCGGCCGCCTCGTCGATCAGCCGGCCGGTGCGGAAGCGCTCCAGCGTGAAGGGCGCGTTGATGGGGTGCGGGTTGTCGTTGGCGATGGTGTGGGCGAAGACATGGCCCGAGCCCGGCGTGGCCTTGAAGCCGCCCGTGCCCCAGCCGCAGTTCACGTAAAGCCCCGGCACCGGCGTCTTGGCGAGAATCGGCGAGCGGTCGGGCGTGACATCGACGATGCCGCCCCAGCTCCGCAGCATCTTCATGCGGGTGAAGATCGGAAACATCTCGCAGATCGCGTCGAGCGTGTGGTTGATGATGTGCAGGCCACCGGTCTGCGAGTAAGACGTGTACTGGTCGGTGCCCGCGCCGATCACCAGCTCGCCCTTGTCCGACTGCGAGATATAGGCGTGGACGGTGTTGGACATCACCACGCAGGGGAAGACGGGCTTCACCGGCTCCGACACCAGCGCCTGGAGCGGGAACGATTCGAGGGGCATGCGGACGTCGGCCATCCCCATGATGACAGAGGTGTGGCCGGCCGCCGCCACGCCGATCTTCTTCGCGCCGATGAAGCCGCGCGTGGTTTCCACGCCCGTCACGCCGCCATTGCCGGCGCGGCGCACGCCCGTGACTTCGCAGTTCTGGATGATGTGGACACCCCTTGCAGAAGCCGCGCGCGCATAGCCCCAGGCCACGGCGTCGTGCCGCGCGGTGCCGCCGCGGCGCTGCAGGGCTGCGCCCACCACGGGGTAGCGCGCGTCCTTCGAGACGTTGAGCGGCGGGCAGAATTCCTTTGCCTCTTCCGGCGTCAGCCACTCGTTGTCCACGCCGTTGAGCCGGTTCGCGTGGACGTGGCGCTTCAGGACCTGAACGTCATGCACGTTGTGCGCGAGCATCATCACGCCGCGCGGGGAGTACATGACGTTGTAGTTGAGGTCCTGGGAAAGCCCGTCCCACAGGTTCAAGGCGTGATTGTAGATGCCGGCGGACTCGTCGTAGAGGTAGTTGGAGCGGATGATCGTGGTGTTGCGGCCGGTATTGCCGCCGCCGAGCCATCCCTTCTCCAACACCGCCACATTCGTGACGCCGTGCTCCTTGGCGAGATAGTAGGCCGTGGCCAGCCCATGCCCGCCCGCGCCGACGATGACGACGTCGTATTCGCGCTTAGGCTCCAGCGAGCCCCACTGCTCGCCCCAACCCTTGTGGCCGCGCAGGGCCTCGCGCGCGACGGCGAAAACGGAATATTTGCGCATGGACCTGCACCTTCGCCGGCGAGCCGGCTCGAAAATTCTCTTGCGGGAGAGCGTCTAGCACTATCAGCCAGATATGGCGAGTTTCGCGCTGAATGCGACAGGGCCGGCCGTTTTGCGACACAATCGCGCAGGGGGCCGAGCCGTTTCGTCCACGCCTTCAGCGGCCCGCTAAACTTCATCATTGCTTGCGCTGCGTAATGCGCGCATAAATTGCATGATGAGGGAGGGTGCAACCATGACATTCATCATCAACAACAGCCTCAGGCTGCTCCAGAATGGAAAGGCAGTGCAGCGCATGCCGGCGCGGGTCGGGCACACCAACGGCCGTCTGAATCCCACGCCACGCATCCTGATCGTCCACTTCACCTATGGCGCCAGCGCCCGCTCCAGCGCCGAATGGTTCCAAAGCCCGAAGAACAAGCACAGGTCGTCCGCGCATGCGATCGTGGAGCGCGACGGCTCGGTGATCCAATGCGTGGACTTCAACGAGGGCGCCAACCACGCAGGCAAGTCATCCTGGAACGGCATCAGCAGCTTCAACAACAAGTCGTTCGGCCTGGAACTGGCGAACTGGGGCTACCTCGAAGGGTCGGGCGGCAACTGGACAAGCTACACGAACGTCGCAATCTCCAACCCTTTCCTGGATGTCCACAAGAACGGCAATCCGAACGGCTCAAAGAGCCCGATCGGCTGGGAACGCTATCCGGCGGTGCAGATCGACGCCGCCGTGGAGATCGCACGCGCCGTCGTGGACAAATACGGCGTGGACACCATCCTCGGGCACGATGACATCTCGAAAGGCTGGAAGTGGGACCCCGGCCCGGCCTTCAACATGTCCCGCTTCCGCACGATGGTGTTCGGCGACCGCGCGGAGATGGGTCCAAACGTGATGACCGTCAGCTCGCCCAACGACCTCAACCTGCGCGAGGGTCCCGGGATCAGTTTCCGGATCATCCAGTCCCTGCCGGACGGCGCCAAGGTCGAACCCGTCGAGCAGGACGGCAACTGGATGATGATCAACCTCCTGGACGCGCAGGGGCGGCCTGCGAAGTCCGGCTGGGTTCACCGCTCATTCCTGGTTTGAGGACGTGCGTCTCTGGTTTGAGGACGTACGCCGCCGCTCTCGGAGAACCGATCAGCAGAATTGATGGCCGGGTCAGCGGCGGCGGCTGGTTCGCACGCGGCCTTCGGCCTATAAGGCGGCGCTCCAACAGCCGAGCCTGCTCCCATGTCACCGATCCGCGCGAGCGGCCGCAAGGCCGCCATTGCCTTCGTTCTGGTGGTCGCCGTCATCGATGTCATGTCGATGGGCATCATCATCCCCGTTCTGCCGCTTCTCATCGAGGAGTTCGCGGGCTCGAATGCCGCCGCCGGATGGATCAACGGCGTGTTCGTCGCGCTGTGGGCGGGGATGCAGTTCTTGGCCTCGCCGCTGATCGGCTCATTGTCTGACCGCTTCGGACGGCGGCCGGTGATCCTGATCTCCTGCGCGGGACTCGCGCTCGACTATGTGCTGATGGCGTTGGCACCCGACTTGTGGTGGTTGGCGCTCGGCCGCATCATCGCCGGCGTCACCACATCGTCGTTCACCGCGGTCTATGCCTATATGGCCGACATCACCCCGCCCGAGGGCCGGGCGAAGGCTTTCGGGCTCATCGGCGCGGCCTTCGGCGGCGGCTTCATCCTGGGTCCGCTCCTGGGCGGGATATTGGGCGAGCTCGGCCCCCGCGCGCCGTTCTGGGCAGCGGCCGGGTTGAGCGGCGTCACCTTCCTTTACGGCCTGTTCCTTCTGCCCGAATCGCTCGTGCCGGAGAAGCGCATGGCCTTCTCATGGAGACGCGCGAACCCGGTGGGCGCGCTGAAACTTCTGCGCTCGCATTCCGAGCTGACGGGCTTGGCCGTGGTGAACTTCCTCCTCTACTCCGCCCACCACGTCTTTTCGGCCGTCTATGTCCTCTATGCCGGCTATCGCTTCGGCTGGAGCGCATGGGAGGTGGGCCTGCTGCTGGCGGTCGTGGGCGCGCTCGACATGCTGGTGCAGGGTGCGCTCGTCGGTCCGGTGGTGAAGCGGCTCGGCGACCGGACCACCATGATCCTGGGGCTCCTGGGCGGCTCGCTCGGCATCGCCGCCATGGGACTGGCGCCCACGGCCACGCTGTTCGCGCTCGCCATCCTGCCCAACGCGCTGTGGGGCTTCGCCATGCCGACGCTTCAGTCGCTGATGACGCGCCGTGTGTCGGAATCCGAGCAGGGTCAGTTGCAGGGCGCCAACAACAGCCTGGCCAGCATCGCGGGCATCGCTTCCCCGCTTTTCTTCGGCGCGGTCTATTCGGCCACCGTTCAGCCCGGCGCAACGCCGGCGCTCGCCGGTTTATCCTTCCTGATCGCCGCCGGCGTGTTGCTCGCCGGCGCGGCTTTGGGCTGGAGCGTGGCGCGCCGGGCAGGACATGCCGAACGGCTTAAGTTGCGAAGGCTTGAAGGGCGTTTTTGAGGCTCGACAGCTTGCCCCGGCTCTGCTAAGAGCCCGCCAATTTCCTCGGCGTCAAAGCCGCGGAAGGCGCGAGCCGTGAGCATCGCGCCTTTTTTCTATGGAACGCATCGACGCAACAACAGGGATCAGGATCGCCCGTGCAAGTACTCGTCCGCGACAACAATGTTGATCAGGCGCTGCGCGCCTTGAAGAAGAAGATGCAGCGCGAAGGCATCTTCCGCGAGATGAAGATGCGGGGCCACTATGAGAAGCCGTCGGAAAAGCGGGCCCGCGAAAAGGCTGAAGCCGTTCGCCGCGCCCGCAAGCTGGCCCGCAAGCGCGCCCAGCGCGAAGGCCTCCTCCCCGCGACGCCCAAGCCGGCGACAGCCGCCCCAGGCCGTCCGGCGGCGCGCTGAGGCGCGGTCCCGGAACGCTCGTACAGACAGGCGCTTCGGCCGAAGCGCCTGCGCCGCGCCAAGTTTTCGTCTCTTTCAGTGGTTATGCGTGAGAGGTGGGGCGGGTTCGCCGCGCCTTCCGTCTTTTCGCGGGCTCCGACATTGGGTCCGACAGCGCGGGACCGCGCGAGCGCCGAGGCATGATCCCGAACTGAAGGTCGGCGGCAGCAAGACGTTGCAGGCTTCCAGGTCAGGTCATGCGCAGAAAAAGCATTCCGGGAAGCTTCCGCCGATGAACGCAAGTCTGGCTCACCCTCGATCGGCTTGGCGCGGCCGCGCGGCCGCGGCTTTTCTGGGCGCCTTGCTTCTGGCAGGCTGCCAGACCGGCCCGCAGGGCGAGCTCAGCACCATCGACCTTGCGCAAGGCTCGGATCAGAACATCGCTTCCCTCACAGCCGTGATCGAGCGCAATCCGCGCGATCCCGAAGCCTACAACGTCCGCGGATCGGCTTACGGCCGCGGCGGCCGCTTCCAGGAGGCGCTGAGCGACTTCGACGCCGCCCTCCAGCTCAAGCCCGACTTCTACCAGGCCTATGCTAACCGTGCGCTGATCCACCGCTTCCTGGGCGACCAGGGCAGCGCGCTCGCCGACTACAACCGATCGCTCCAGATCAACCCGGCCTACGACGCCGCCTATATCGGCCGCGGCAATCTCTACCGGAAGGCCGGCCGCGTGCAGGACGCCTTCAACGATTTCCAGCAGGCCATCCAGCTCGACACGACCGACCCGCGCGCCTATCACAATCGCGGCCTGATCTATCAGAGTCAGGGCCAGCACGCCTTCGCCATCGAGGATTTCTCGACGGCCATCAGCCTGGCCCCCGACGCGGCCGAACCCTATAACGGCCGCGGCCTCTCCTACCTCGCCACCAATGACGAGGACAACGCCTTCGCCGACTTCAATCAGGCGATCAAACTCGACGGCGACAACGCCGAGAGCTGGACCAACCAGGCGCTGATCTACGAGCGCCGCGGCGACCGCCAGCGCGCGTCGAAATCCTTCCAACGCGCCGTGCAGCTCGACCCGAACTACCAGCCCGCGAAAGATGGGCTCGCGCGCACCCGCCGGGCGTGAGCGGCAAGACTTTTTCTTTCCAGCGCGTCGAGCTCCGAAAGCCGTAGAGGGCCTGCGGCGTCCACATGCTGTAAGGTCCGAGGGAACTTAGGCGCGCCTCTTCGGGTTCTCCGCTCCGGTCGGGGAAACCAGAATCCTGTTGAGGAGTGATGCGATGATAAAGCGCTGGCTCGCGGCGGCCGCTTTGGCGGGCGCCGCCCTGTTCGCCACGTCGGCCCAATCCGGCAATCTCCAGCTCGGCCTGCTCGACTGCGAGATCGGTGGCGGAACGGGACTGGTGGTGGCCTCCAACAAACCCGTGACCTGCACCTTCCGCCCCTCCGACGAATCCTTCGCTCGTGAGTCCTATTCAGGGGTGCTTTCCAAGTTCGGCGTGGACCTGGGCGTGACCAATCAGGGCACGCTGACCTGGGCGGTGCTGGCGGCGGGTTGGGACACCTACGACCCGGGGGCTTTGGCCGGCGCTTACGTCGGCGCGGGCGCGGAGGCCACCGTGGTGACGGGCGGCGGCGCGAACCTGCTTGTGGGCGGCTCGGGCCGCGCCTTCGTGCTGCAACCGCTCAGCGTGCAGGCGCAGACGGGCTTGAACGTATCGCTCGGGGTGGCCGCGCTGGAGCTCTATCACTCCCTGAAATAGCGCGGCGCCGGAGCCTGATCCCGAATCGAAGGCCTGCGCCAGCGAAAAGTCGCAGGCTTCCAGGCAAGATCATGCGCCACGACGACGGGCGGTGGACCATGACCGCTTCAACCTGAAACGGTCATGGTCCAAGACAACGCCGCGCTGGCGCAAGCGCTCCGCCTTGCCTGGCGGGCGGCTGTGCTCCAATTCGGCGCCGGAGGAGCTTCGTTCCCATGGCAGCCGAACACCCCGCCCCCGCGCAAGTCCCGCCGGTGGACTGGTCCGCGCTTTGGCGAAGTGGCGATCTCGGCCGCTTCTGCTTCATCAGTTCGGGCATCCTGCTTCACGCCACCAATGAGACCATGGTGGCGACCATCATGCCGGCGCTGGTGCGCGACCTGTCGGGCGTGGAGATGGTGGGTTGGTCGCTCTCCCTTTACGAGCTGGGCGCGATCGCCGCGGGCGCGGCCGCGGGCCGGCTGATCAGCTATCTGAGCTTGCGCGCCACCATGATTGTGGCGGCCCTGCTGTTCGCGACGGGCGCGGGGCTGTGCGCCACCGCGCCCACCATGCCGCTGTTCCTGCTGGGCCGCGTGATCGAGGGCCTGGGCGGCGGCGGGCTGATGGGGTTGGCCTTCGTCTCGGTGGAGCGGCTGTTCCCGCGCGCGATCTGGCCGAAGCTCTTCGCCATCATCTCCGCGATCTGGGGCGTCGCGGCCTTCAGCGGGCCGCTCTTAGGCGCGCTTTTCGCCGAATATCTGTCGTGGCGCGCGGGCTTCGGCCTGTTCACCATATGCGGCCTCCTTGTGGCCGGCCTGACCTTGCTTGTGCTGCGCCGGGGCGCCGCCCTTCAGCCTGTGGACGGCGAGGCCCCGCCCTTCCCGTTCCTGCCGCTCGCATGCCTTGTGGTCGGCGTCACGCTGATCGCCGCCTCGGGCGTGGCGCCGTTCCTCCGCGCCGCCTTGCTGTTCGCCGCGGGCGTCGTGGGATTGATCCTGTTCTTCGTGATCGACGGCAGACAGCCGCGCTCGCGCTTGTTCCCCTCCGGCATGTTCCGGCCGGACACGGCGCTCGGCAGCGGCATGATCATGATGGGCAGCCTGTCGGTGGCGACCTGCTCCTTCTTCATTTACGGCCCGCTCATCCTGACCACCCTGCACGGGATCTCCGTGCTGACCACAGGCTATGTGATCGCGGCCGAGTCGATCGCGTGGTCGCTCCTGTCCATCCTGGTCGCCAACGCACCGCCTGCCCGCGAGCGGCTCCTGATCTTCGGCGGCGCGCTGATGATCGCGGGCGGGCTCGCCGGCTTCGCCTACGCGGTGCCGTCGGGCTCGATCCCGCTGATCCTGTTCTGCGCGCTCCTGCAGGGCGGCGGCTTCGGCATCGCCTGGCCGTTCGCCACCCGGCTCGTGGTGGCCTCGGCCCGGCCCGACGAGCGCACGGTGGCGGCGTCCGGCGTGTCGGCGCTCCAGCGCATCGGCTATGCCGCGGGCGCCGCGCTGTGCGGGATCGTGGCGAACGCCGCGGGCTTTTCGGAAGGGTTGAGCGGGCCGACCGCGGCCGCGGTCGCGCCCTGGCTGTTCCTCGCCTTCGTGCCCCTGGCGCTGATCGGCGTGGCCGCCGCCTGGCGGTTGACCACGCTGGCCGCGACGCCAGCCGAGCTCGCCCGGGCGGCGGCGTGAAACGCTATTCCAGATTCTTGACGATGTCGTCCGTCACCTTCTTGGCGTCGCCCAGAAGCATCATGGTGCCGTCCTTGTAGAACAGCGTGTTGTCGATGCCGGCGTAGCCGGAGCCGAGGCTGCGCTTCACGAAGAGGCAGGTGCGGGCCTTGTCCACGTCGAGGATCGGCATGCCGTAGATGGGCGAGGTCTTGTCGTCGCGCGCGGCGGGGTTGGTCACGTCGTTGGCGCCGATCACATAGGCGACATCGGCCTGGGCGAACTCGGAATTGACGTCCTCGAGTTCGAACACTTCGTCGTAAGGAACATTGGCTTCGGCGAGCAGCACATTCATGTGGCCGGGCATGCGGCCGGCGACGGGGTGGATCGCGTATTTCACATCCACGCCGCGCGCCTTCAGCTTGTCGGCCATCTCGCGCAGCGCGTGCTGGGCCTGCGCCACCGCCATGCCGTAGCCCGGCACGATGATCACCTTCTGCGCATTCTGCATGAGATAGGCCGCGTCCTCGGCCGAGCCCTGCTTGACGGAGCGCTCGACGCCGTCGGAGGCGCTGGCCGCCGTCTCGCCGCCGAAGCCGCCGAGGATGACGGAAATGAAGCTCCGGTTCATCCCTTTGCACATGATGTAGCTGAGGATCGCGCCCGACGAGCCCACCAGCGCGCCCGTGATGATGAGCGCGAGATTGCCGAGCGTGAAGCCGAGGGCTGCGGCCGCCCAGCCGGAATAGGAGTTCAGCATGGACACGACGACGGGCATGTCGGCGCCGCCGATGGGGATGATGAGGAGAACGCCGAGCGCGAGGCTCACGAGCACGATCAGCCAGAAGACGAGCTTGCTTTCCGAGCCCACCAGGATGGCGATGAGGAGCACCAGGGCAACGCCGAGCGCGGCATTGATGATGTGCCGGTTGGGCAGCAGGATCGGCTTGCCCGACATGCGGCCGTCGAGCTTCAGGAAGGCGATCACCGAGCCCGTAAACGTGACAGCGCCGATGGCGACGCCCAGGCTCATCTCAATAAGCGCCTGGCCGTGGATGTCGCCGGTGGTGCCGATGCTGAAGCTTTCCGGCGAATGGATCGCGGCGGCGGCCACCATCACGGCGGCCAAACCCACCAGGCTGTGGAAGGCCGCCACGAGTTGGGGCATGGAGGTCATGGGGATGCGTCGGGCGATCACCGCGCCGGCAGCGCCGCCGAACCCAAGCCCCAGGAGGATGAGGAGCAGTCCGCCGAAGGAGGGGGTGGCGAGCAACAAGGTGGTGAGGATCGCGATCCCCATGCCCACCATGCCGAAGATGTTGCCCTGCCGACTGGTCGTGGGGTGCGACAGACCCCTGAGCGCCAGGATGAAGAGGATGGCGGAGACGAGATAAAGGAAGGAGGCGACGTCGGCGCTCATTTGCGGGCTCACCGCTCCTTCTTCTTGTACATGGCGAGCATGCGCTGGGTGACGAGGAAGCCGCCGAAGATGTTCACGGCTGCCAGCACGAGCGCAATGAAGCCGAAGCCGGTGGCGAGCCCGGAAGCCGAGATGCCGACGGCCAACAGGGCGCCCACCACGATCACCGACGAGATGGCGTTGGTGACGGCCATCAGTGGCGTGTGCAGCGCGGGCGTCACCGACCACACGACATAGTAGCCGACGAAGATGGCGAGCAGGAAGATCGCGAAGCGGAACACGAAGGGATCGACCGCTCCGCCCGAAGCGGCATGGGCCGCCGCGCTTGCCGCGTCGACCGCGCCCCCTGCGCGTTCCAGATCGATGATGGCGAGCCGGACGGCCGCCACCGCCTGGTCGAGCTGGTCGAGGGCGCGCTGGAGTGTGGTTTGTTCGTCCATCACGAATAGCCTCGGGTGGCGTCGATCTTCTCGCGAACCGAATCGGTTGTCGGCACCTCCGCCGGCGCGGATCCCTGCGCCACATCGGGCATCACAGGATCGGGCGGAGCCGCATCCTCGGAGCGCGCGACGGTTGAGGGCTCAGGCTCCGCCTGCATCGGCGGCGCGAAGCGCGGATGCACGATGCGCCCGCCATCCGTCAGCATCGTCGCCTTGACGAGCTCATCCTCGCGCAGGATCGCGAATGTCCCCGCACCCTTGTCCGCCATGGTTTCGATGAAGGCATAGAGGTTCTTGGCGTAGAGCGTCGAGGCGGAGGCCGCCACGCGGCCCGGCATGTTGGCGTGGCCCACGACCTTCACGCCGTTGTCGAGCTCGACAACTTGTCCAGCCGCTGCTCCTTCCACATTGCCGCCCCGCTCCACCGCGAGGTCGACGAGCACGGAGCCCGGCTTCATGCTGCTGAGCATGGCTTTGGTCACAAGCCGCGGGGCGGGTCGTCCGGGAATGAGCGCCGTGGTGATGACGATGTCCTGCTTGGCGATGTGCTCGGCCACAAGCGCGGCCTGCTTGGCCTGGTATTCGGTCGACATCTCCTTGGCGTAGCCGGCCGTCGTTTCGGCCGCGCGGAACTCGTCGTCCTCCACCGCGACGAACTTAGCGCCCAAGGAGGCGACCTGCTCGCGTGCCGCGGGGCGAACGTCGGTGGCCGTCACCACCGCGCCCAGCCGGCGCGCGGTGGCGATGGCCTGCAGGCCCGCCACGCCAGCCCCCATGACGAAGACGCGCGCCGCAGGCACGGTGCCGGCCGCCGTCATCATCATGGGCAGGGCGCGGTCATACTCGGCGGCCGCGTCGATTACGGCCTGGTAACCCGCGAGATTGGCCTGGGACGACAGCACGTCCATGCTTTGCGCACGCGTGATGCGTGGCATCAACTCCATGGCGAAGCTCGTGAGCCCGGCTTCGGCCAGCGCCCGGAGAGCCGCATCCTGGCCGAACGGGTCCATGATCGCGAAGACCGCAGCGCCCGGCTTGTAGCCGGCAGCCTCGTCCGCCTCGGGACGCCGCACCTTCAGCACGATATCGGCGGCGGGGGCATCCTGAGCCGAACCGACGCGGGCGCCGGCGGCGAAAAAATCCTCATCCGTGATCCGCGAGCCCTGCCCCGCGCCGGCCTCGACGACGACCGCGAAACCGAGCTTCGCGAAGCGCTTCACGGTTTCAGGCGAGGCCGCCACCCGCGGCTCCTCACGGTGCCGCTCGCGGGCGACGAAAATCAACTGCGGCAAGCCTGCTCACCCCTTCCTTGGCGGAACGCCTGTCCCTGGACGCCCCGCGTGTTTCGAAACGCGGCCCGCGCCGCGCTCAGCGCATGGCGAAGGCGCCGACGGCGACGATCAGCACCCAGAGAATGGTTGCTGAAATGAAGCCCGCATTGGTGAAGAAGCCGAAGGCCATGGCGATCAGAATGCCCACCACGGCCAGCGTGCCGTATTTGGTGAGGACCAGAAACCGGCTGTAGGTCTTCTCGTGCTCGGAATAATCCATTTCGGCGCCCATTTCGACGGGACCGCTGGGCGGGTGATCGGCCATGTTCGCAACGCCTCGACTTCGCTTGGTGGAAGGTCTGATAACGAAAGCGCCCAAAGAGGGCAATCGGCCAGCCGGCCTTGCGATGGTCCAGCGGCCCGCGCTTTGTGCCGCAGACGTGGTCTGCTAGGTTGCCGCCGAGCACCAAAGGCGGAATCCATGTCGAGCACGCTCGAAAAGCCCCAGCGCAAGATGACCGTGGAGGAGTTCTTCGAATGGCAGCTCGGCCAGGACATGAACTATGAGCTGGTGGAGGGCGTGCCGGTGCCGACCGTGAAGGCGATGACCGGCGCCTCCCGCCGTCATGACACGGTGACGGTGAATGCCATCGCCTTCTGCATCAGCAGCTCCGAGGCAAGGGCTGCCGGCCCAGCACGCAGGACCAGTCGATCCGCACGTTTCGCGGCACCCGCCGGCCCGACGTGCTGATCGAGTGCGGCCCGCGCGACGACCGCTCCCTGGCAGCTTCGGAGCCTCGCGTGGTGATCGAGGTTCTGTCCCCCTCTACGACACGCTATGACCGGGTGGAGAAGCTCGCCGAGTATCAGGCACATGAGGCGATCAGGGTGATCCTCCTGGTCAACACCGAGGCGCCTGTCGTTTCCGTTTGGCGGCGCCTTGAGGACGGCCGCTGGAACACTGAGATCGCAGAAAGCCTGGGGGCCGTCATCCCCCTTCCCGAGATCGAGGCCGAATTGCCGCTGGCCGAACTTTACCTCGACCTGAGCTTCGATCAGGCGTGACTCCGCGGCGACTCAGCCCAGGAGGTCGGGGAACAGTCCGAGCAGGCCCACCAGGATCAGGTAAAACGCCACGATGTAGTTGAGCAGGCGCGGCGCCAAGAGGATCAGCACGCCCGCCACTAGCGCAACCAGAGGCGAAAGCGGCAGGGCTGTGAGATCCATGGGGGCTCCTAACCTTGTTCGGCGTCATTTGACACGCGCCGGGCCGCTGTGGAGGGCGGCGAACCGGCCCAACTCAGGCTGCTTGCAGATATTTCGCGGTGGGAATGATCGTCAGCGGCGCGTTCTCGCCAAAGGCGGGCTCTGCGAACAACATGCGCTGCTCCATTCGCTTCGAGCGGAAGAAGGGGTAGCGCGCAAGGTAGCTTTCGCCGTTGCGGGCGACATTGGCCATGTAAAGAACCACGCCGTAGTTGAGCCCGGGATAGGACCGGGTCTCGGCCACCTTTTCCGAGCGGTACACGCGCTTGTAGAAGCCGGCATGTTCCTCGCGCACGGTGGACAAGCAGTACGGCGCCCCGAAATGGAAGCAGGCCATGCCGGCGAGCCGCAGCGTGAGATAGGGAATCTGCGGATGAAACCGAGAGATTTCCGGGTCCACCGCGAAGCGGCTGGGATCGATGAAGCTCGCCCCTTCGGCCAGCATAGGGCCGATGATGTCGCCATAAACCATGGTGGAGGGCGATTGCGGCGTTTCCGACGTGACATGGTGCAACCTCAGCGTGCTGATGAGCGCGCCGTCAAGGTAAATCCCGAACTGGAAGCAGTTGGGAGCCTCGTCCAAAGGATCGTGGATGGTTTGGGCCTTGTTCGCCGGCACCATGTCCGTCAGGCGATAGCACTTGTACCGGAGACGATAGATATTCTCCAAGTCTTCTCCCTTCTCGCAGCGTCGATACTCCGTGCGATCCAGAAGAGCCAAAACGTTGTTCACAAATCCTGAGTTCGCTTGAGGCGAACTTGGATCGTTCGCGCTCGCTATGCGGCGAAGCGCGTCAAGATGAGCCTGCACTTATCTCAGTCCCCCGACCAGTCGCCGGCGAGGCTAAGTTTACACAGGTGAATGTAAAGCGATTTCTAAAATCGTCGCTATTTACCTAGGGTTAAGGTTAACGACACGTGACCGGCCGCGCCGCCCGGGCGAGCAGCGCCTGAAGACGGTTCAGCCGTGGAGCCTGCGGCTCTTGCGGGCCAGCCTGTCGGCGAAGGGCCAGACCGTGTTGGACATGGTGGCGATGCCCGAGGCGGACAGCGCGGAGCCGAACAGGAAGCCCTGGACGAGATCGGGCTTGACCGTCTGGCTGAGCACCTTGAGCTGCTCGAAGGTCTCCACCCCTTCCACCGTAACAGTGAGGCCCAAGGGCCGGGACAGGTTCACGACGCCCTTGAGCAGTTCGAGCGAGCGCTGGTTCTGCACCACGTCGAGCAGGAAGGAGCGGTCGATCTTCACCTTGTCGAGGGGCAGCTTGTGCAGATAGCTGAGGCTCGAATAGCCCGTGCCGAAGTCGTCGAGCGCGATCTGCACGCCCAGCGCCTTGATCTCGCCGATGATCTCCCGGGTCAGCGACTTGTCGTCGAGAAGCGCGGTTTCCGTCACCTCGACCTCCAGCCGGCGCGGCGCCAGCCCCGACCTCTCCAAGGCGGCCTGCACGCGCCCCACAATGTCGCGGTTGCGGAAATCCTTGGCGGAGAGGTTCACGGAAACCATGATGTCGTCCGGCCATTTGGCGCATTCCACGACGGCGGTTTCCAGCACATGGAGGCTGATGTCGGAGATGATGCCCATCTCCTCGGCGAGCGGGATGAAGGTGGCGGGGGAAATGGCGCCCCGCTCCGCGTGATCCCAGCGGCACAGCGCCTCGCAGGCGGCGATGGCCATCGTGTCGAGCGACACGATGGGCTGATAGACCACCCGCAAGGCCCGGGCCTCGACGGCCGTCCTGAGGTCAGCCTTCAGCGCCTGCCGGTTGCGGAAGGCCTCGTCCATCTCCTGCTCGAAGAGGCGCCAGTTGTTCCGCCCCAGCTCCTTGGCCTTGTAGAGCGCGAGGTCAGCCCGCACGACCATGCCATCCACATCCGTGTCCCGGACGCGGGCTAGCACGGCGCCGCCGCTGGCCTGGATGCGAAGCGCGTGGCCCGCCACATCGACCTCGCCCTGGAGCTGGCCGAACACGGCGTCGAGGATCGAGGCCAGCTCGCCCGCGTCGGCGACCTCGTCCACATAGACCATGAACTCGTCGCCGCCGAACCGGCTGACGACCACCCGCTCCGTGCCGAACGCGCCGAGGCGCTGGGCGGCCGCGAAGATCAGGCCGTCGCCCACGGGATGGCCCAACGTGTCGTTGACGCTCTTGAAGTCGTCGAGGTCGATCACCGCAAGCCCGCACAAGCGGTCGGGGTCGCCGCCCGCCATCAGGTCGCCCGCCATCTCGTTGAAGTAGGCGCGATTGGGCAGGTTGGTCAGGCTGTCGAAGCGCGCCATGGTGCGGATCTTCTCCTCCGCCTCGACACGCCCCGTCACGTCCTCGAAGGTGACGACGCCGAGATCCTGGCCGCCTTCGCGGGCCGAGAACTCGTAGTGCTGGCCGCTGGTGAAGGAAACCAGCACCTTCCGCCCCTTGCCCTGGCGCAACGCGCCGGTGAGCTGCGCCTCGACGAAGCCGCAGTCGCGCGGGCGCAGCATGCCGCCGGCCACCCCGCGCAGGAGCAGGGCGTGAATGCTTCGCCCCAACAGCTTGTCCGGCGAGGCGAGCGCCATCAGCCGCGCGGCTTCCGCATTGGCCACCACGACCCGCCCGTCGGCGCCCAGCATCACGAGCCCGTGGCTCATGGTGTTGAGCGCGCGGTTGAAGCGCTGGGCCAGGCGCGCGGCCTTCTTTTCCTCCGAGATCGCCGCGAAAAGCACCTCGCGCACGGTGTGGGCGAATCGTCGGATGGCGAAGAAGAAGGGCGCGGAAAGGCAGCCCAGGACGAAGTGGTAAATGTCGCCCTTGAGAAGGAAGCCGGCCGAGATCGGCAGGATCATGGTGGCCACGAAGATCATCACCATGCGGGGGCTGCCGTAATTGCGGCCCGCGATCGAACTGGCGGAGGCGAAGGTCACGCTGACCGACGCGATCTCGGCGAAGGGATCGGGCACAAGATAGATGCCCGTGAAGCAGAAGGCCCCCAGCATGAAGCCGTGGATGGAGCCGTAGAGGATGTAGTCGTTCTCCCGTTGGCGCGCTTCGGCGCGGTCCTTGGGCGGCGGCGCGCCGACATGGCGGCGGATGTTGCGCAGCCGGACGATCCCGACCACGATTAACCCGACCGCCACCAGCAGGTAGAGGGCGTTCGAAGTCTTCCAGAAGCAAAGCGCGACCAAAAGCGTCTGCGCGACGAGACCGATAGTCAGCGTCAGGCCGTCCCGGAACAGCGTTTCAACAAAAGGGATGTAAACGTCGACCGGTAGTTCTTTTTTTCGCTTGTCGGACACGTCCAGGGACCACGAAGTGAGCGCCCAGGCTGCCACATCGCGTTTAAGAAAGGCTTGAGGATCAATCGATTGCAGCTTCGCAGCGCTTGCGCCCCAGGGTTGCGCCTGCGCCTTCGGCGATGCCGGATCCCCTCACTCCGCGGCTTGAAGCCGGTCCCCCGGAGCCGTTCCGGCCGCCTCCAGCCGCGCGAGCAGGCGGCCGCGCTCCTCTTCCGCCTTTCGTCGATGGGCGTCCTTCACATGGCCGAAGCCGCGCAGAAGCATCGGCCAGGACGCCAAGGCGGCCGCCGCCCCCAGCCGCTCGGCGCCGCGCGGTCCGCCCAGTTCCGCTTCGATGCGGTCGAGATCGGCCTCGAAGCGGAGGAGATCCTGCTTCTCGGCGCGGCGTTCGGCCATGAGACCGAAGAGGTCGAGCCAAGTTCCGCGCAGCTTTCGGCCGCGCGCCAGCAGCCGGAAAAGCGGCATCATCCAGGGGCCAAAGCGCATCTTCCGCAAGTGCCCCTGCGCGTCGCGGCGGGCCAGAAGCGGCGGCGCCATGTGGAACTCCAGCCGACCGTAGGTTTCGAACTCGCGGGCGAGCTGACCGGCGAAGGCGCCATCCGTATAGAGACGGGCGACCTCATACTCATCCTTGATCGCCATGAGCTTGAACAGGCTCTTGGTGGCGGCGAGCGAAACGGAATCGGAGCCGGGAGCGATGCGTTTCTCGGCTGCCACCAGCCGTTCCATGCGGGCGACGAAACGCTGCGCATAGGACTCGTCCTGGTAGGCGGCGAGGAACTCGGCGCGGCGGCGCACCGCCTCATCCAGGTTTTGGGAGAGCGGCGCCTGGACGGGCTTGGCCGCGCCGGTCTGCGCGGCCAGGAAGGCGGGATCGTGGGCGGCACGGCGGCCCCAGCGGAAGGCCGAAACATTCATCTCCACCGCCTCGCGGTTCAACCGGATCGCCGCCTCGATGGCTTGCGCGCTCACGGGCACGCCGCCATGCTGATAAGCGAAGCCCAGCATGAACATGTTTTGGCCCAGCGAGGAGCCGAACAGCGCAGTCGCCGTCGCGGTCGCGTCCACGAAATGGGCGTGGCCCTCGCCGGCCGCGCGGAGAATCGCGCGCTTCAGACGCTCGGTGGGCAGGGAGAAATCCGCGTTGCGGGTGAACTCGCCTGGCATCACCTCGGCGGTGTTGGCCACGAACACCGTATGGTTCTCGCGCACGGCGGCGAGCACCTTCTTCGAGCCCGACACCACGAGGTCGCAGCCCAGGATCAGGTCGGCCTTGCCGGCCGAGACGCGGATCGCATGGATGTCGGCGGGTGTTTGGGCGATGCGCAGATGGCTGAAAACCGCTCCGCCCTTCTGCGCGAGCCCCGCCATGTCGATGGCGCCCGAGCCCTTGCCCTCGAGATGGGCGGCCATGCCCAGAATCGCGCCCACCGTGACCACGCCCGTACCGCCCACCCCATCGATGATTGCCGACCAGCCCTCGCCAAGCGAGGGTAGACGCGGGTCGGGCACGCCGTCGAGCGGGTCGGCGCCGCCGGCCGTCCCTCCCGCCTTCTTCAGCTTGGCGCCATGCACGGTCACGAAGGAGGGGCAGAATCCCTCGACGCAGGAGAAGTCCTTGTTGCAGGAGGACTGGTCGATGCGCCGCTTGCGGCCCCATTCCGTTTCCACGGGCTGGACGGACACGCAGTTGGATTTCACCCCGCAATCGCCGCAGCCCTCGCAGACCAGCTCGTTGATGATCACGCGGCGGTCGGGATCCTCCATCAGCCCGCGCTTGCGCCGCCGGCGCTTTTCGGCCGCGCAGGTCTGATCGTAGATGAGGACGGACACGCCCTTCACCTCGCGCAGCTCGCGCTGCACGGCATCCATGTCGCGACGGTGGTGGACGATCGCGCCCGGCGGGAAGGCGATCCCCAACTCTTTGTAGCGGCCGGGATCGTCGGACACGATCGCGAGGCGCTGCACCCCTTCCGCGCGCACCTGGGCGGCGATCATGGGAAGCGTGAGGCTCCCCTCATGCGGTTGGCCGCCGGTCATGGCGACCGCGTCGTTGAAGAGGATCTTGTAGGTGATGTTGACGCCCGCCGCGAGCGCGAAGCGCAGCGCGAGCGAGCCCGAATGGTTGTAGGTGCCGTCGCCGAGATTCTGGAAGAAGTGCTCGCGCTTGGAGAAGGGGGCCTGGCCGATCCATTGCGCGCCCTCCCCGCCCATCGCCGTGAAGCCGAAGGTTTCGCGGTCCATCCATAGCGCCATGAAATGGCAGCCGATCCCTGCGCCGGCGATCGAGCCTTCGGGCACTTTGGTGGAGGAGTTGTGAGGGCAGCCCGAGCAGAAAAAGGGCGTGCGGGCGGCCACGTCCGTCGTTTCCGCCAACATGGCCTGACGCTGGCGCAGCGCGCTCACCCGCGCCGCGATCTCATCGGAGTGGCCGAGCACGCGAAGCACGCGCTCGCCCACGGCGATCGCAACGTCATTGGGGTCGAGCGCGCCCTTGGCGGGGAAGAGCCACGCGCCGCGCTCGTCCCTCTTGCCCACCACGACCGGCTGCATGGCGGTGCCGTAGAGGTCTTCGCGCACCTGGACCTCGATCAGCGAGCGCTTCTCCTCGACCACGACGATCATTTCGAGCCCGCGGGCGAAGTCGCGGATATGCTCGAGGTCGAGCGGCCAGGGACAGCCGACCTTGAAGAGGCGCAGGCCGATGCGGGCGGCTTGCCTCTCGTCGATGCCGAGCTCGCCGAGCGCCTCGCGCACGTCGAGATAGCTCTTGCCCACCGTGATGACGCCGAGCTTGGGCGATTGCCCGCCCGACCAGACGATGCGGTTGATGTCGTTGACCCGGATAAAGGCCGCCGCCGCCGCGCGCTTCCACTCGTGCAGCCGTTCCTCCTGGCCAAGCTGCGCGAGTTCGTGGCGGATGTTGAGCCCGCCGGGCGGCAGGCCGATCTCGGGCAGCGTGAGGCGGACCCGGTCGAGCGAGGCGTCCACGGAGGCCGTGGATTCGATGTTGTCCTTGACGCATTTGATCGCGGTCCAGGTGCCCGCGAAGCGCGACAGGGCGTAGCCGATCAGCCCGTAGTCGATCAGCTCCTGTACGCCCGCCGGGTTCAGGATCGGGATCATGGTGTCCACGAACAGGAATTCGGTGGCGTGGGCGTTGGTGGAGGACTCCGCCGTGTGGTCGTCGCCCATCAGCGCGAGCGCGCCGCCATGGCGCGAGGAACCCGCGAGGTTGGCGTGGCGGAAAACGTCGCCGGAGCGGTCCACGCCCGGACCCTTGCCGTACCAAAGGCTGAACACGCCGTCGAACTTGCCATCGCCCAACAGCTCGGCCTGCTGGGAGCCCCAGACGGCGGTGGCCGCCAGTTCCTCGTTGAGCCCTGGCGTGAAGACGATATCCGAGGCCGCGAGCTGCTCCTTGGCCTTCCAGAGCTGGAGGTCGAGCCCGCCCAAAGGCGAGCCGCGATAGCCCGACACGAAGCCCGCGGTGTTGAGCCCCGCCCGGCGGTCGCGCTCGCGCTGCATCAGGAGCATGCGGATGACCGCCTGCGCGCCCGAAAGGAACACGCGCTCCTTGGCGAGATCGAACTTGTCGTTGAGGGATACCTCGTGGAGCGTCATGGCGGCGCCTCCTCACGCCGGCCGCCCTGGCATGGCTGAACCGGACCCGTCCCGCCCAAAGTTCGGCGGAGGCGCGGCTTCAGCAGCCAAGGGCGCCACAAATTCGAATGTGGTGGCAAGGGCTTGCCGCGTCAAACCAAATCGGCGTGTGGGGATGAGATCGCAAGGGGCGATCCGCACCCGCGGCCGCAGCGAAATTTCCTTTCGCGCGACGGCCCTCGGGGGATCGAAGTTGAGGCAGCGGCGGACGGAAGGTTACCGTCGACAACCTCCCCGCCCGCCGGGTTGGTCGGGACGTGGACGACTTTCGTGGGACCGCGTCTTGCCGCAGCGCCAGGTTGACGCTTTCCGCCTCGCCCTGCATACGGGGCAGGCCGCGCGAAAGATTGTGCCAGATCAAGGCATGGGCCGCGGCTTGGGGAGAGGGTCCGCGTGGCAGGCTTGCTTGCTCTTTCGAGAGCCATCGACGGTGTGAACGGCTTGATCGGCCGGAACGCGTCTTGGGCCATCCTGCTCGCCGTGCTGGTGAGCGCCGTCAACGCGGTGGTGCGAAAAGCCTTCAACACCTCGTCCAACGCCTGGCTCGAGCTGCAATGGTATCTGTTCGGCGCGGCCTTCCTGCTGGCCGCCGCCTACACCCTGCGCGAAAACGAGCACATCCGCGTCGATGTGGTCTATGGCCGCTTCTCGCGCCGCACCCAGCACTGGATCGACCTGTTCGGGCATGCCTTCTTCCTCATGCCCTTCGTGCTGCTCATGATCTACTATCTGGGACCCTACACGCTGCGGTCGTTCCAATCGGGAGAGATGTCCACCAATTCGGGCGGGCTCAT
Source organism: Mesorhizobium sp. (assembly GCA_035998495.1). Classification (GTDB taxonomy): domain Bacteria; phylum Pseudomonadota; class Alphaproteobacteria; order Rhizobiales; family Rhizobiaceae; genus Mesorhizobium_B. The sequence continues at coordinate 54,389 of DASYHP010000038.1, read as the reverse complement.
CATCTGGCCGGCCAAGGCGCTGCTGCTTACGGGCTTCGTCCTCCTGGCCCTCCAGGGCGTTTCAGAGATCATCAAGAAGGTGGCGGTGATGCGCGGGCTGATCCCCGATCCGACGCCCTATGTGCCCACGCACCCGCCATTGAACGCCGGCACGCCCGTGGCCGCCACGGACGAGCCGGAGGCCCGCCCGTGATGGAGCTCATCGCGCAGAACATGGCGCCGATCATGTTCGCTTCGCTGATCGTCTTTCTCCTGCTCGGCTATCCCGTCGCCTTCGCGTTGGCTGCGAACGGCCTGTTCTTCTTCTTCATCGGCGTGGAGCTGGCGCCCTATTCCAACGGGACGATCAATCTTTCCTGGCCGCTGCTCACCGCCCTGCCCGACCGCTTCTACGGCGGCGTCATGGCCAACGAGACGCTTCTGGCCATCCCCTTCTTCACCTTCATGGGGATCGTGCTCGAGCGCTCCGGCATGGCGGAGGACCTTCTCGACACGATCGGCCAGCTCTTCGGTCCCGTCCGCGGCGGCCTGGCTTATGCCGTGATCTTCGTGGGCGCGCTGCTCGCCGCCACGACGGGCGTGGTGGCGGCGTCCGTCATCGCCATGGGGCTGATCTCGCTGCCGATCATGCTGCGCTACGGCTACGACCGCCGCGTCGCGTCGGGCGTGATCGCGGCGTCGGGCACGCTCGCCCAGATCATCCCGCCTTCGCTGGTGCTCATCGTTCTCGCCGACCAGCTCGGCCGGTCGGTCGGCGACATGTATGCCGGCGCGCTGATCCCCGGCCTCGTGCTGACCAGCCTCTACATGGGCTATGTGTTCCTGATGTCGGTGCTGAGGCCGCAGTCCATGCCGGCGCTGCCGCTGGAGGCGCGCACGCTCGGCTCGGGGGTCACCTCGCTCCTCGTAGCGCTGGCGGCGGCCGTCCTCGTCGCCTATCTCGCCCATCTCTGGCTTTACGAGACACAGGGGGCGAACGCCGACATCCTGGGCGCCACCGTGGGCGTTGTCCTGATCTACGTCGTGGCGGTGGCGGACAGAACGTTCGGTCTCAACGTGATCTCGCGGCTCGCGAGCCAGGTGATCATCGTCCTCATCCCGCCGCTCGCGCTGATCTTCCTCGTGCTGGGCACGATCTTCCTCGGCATCGCCACGCCGACCGAGGGCGGCGCCATGGGCGCGGTGGGCGCGCTGGCCATGGCCGCCGCCAAGCGGCGGTTGAGCTTCGAGGTGATCCGCTCGGCGCTGGCGGCGACGACCAAGCTCTCGGCCTTCGTGCTCTTCATCCTGATCGGCGCGCGCGTGTTCTCGCTCACCTTCTACGGCGTGAACGGCCATCTGTGGGTGGAGCACCTCCTGGTCTCGCTGCCCGGCGGCGAACTGGGCTTCCTGATCGTCGTCAACATCCTCGTCTTCGTGCTCGCCTTCTTCCTCGACTTCTTCGAGCTCGCCTTCATCATCGTGCCGCTGTTGGCGCCCGCGGCCGACCGGCTGGGCATCGACCTGATCTGGTTCGGCGTGCTGCTCGGCATCAACATGCAGACGAGCTTCATGCACCCGCCTTTCGGCTTCGCGCTCTTCTATCTGCGCTCGGTCGCGCCGCGCGTGCCCTATCTCGACAAGGTCACGGGCCTCAGCATGCAGCCCGTCACCACAGGGCAGATCTACTGGGGCGCGGTGCCCTTCGTGGTGATCCAGCTCATCATGGTGGGCCTCACCATCTCCTTTCCGCAGATGGTCATGCACTACAAGGGCGAGGTCGTGGACCCCGCCGACGTGGAGATCACCGTGCCTGGGCAGCTCGGCCTGCCGCCGATGGGCGGCGCACCCGCGGACGGCGGCGCGGCCCAGCCGGCCCCCGGCGGCGCGCCGGACCTGAGCGCCCCGCCCTCCTTCGGCGAGCCCGCGCCGCCAGCACCCGCCGCACCCGCTGCGCCGGACCTGTCGCAGCCGCCGAGCTTCGGCGAGCCTGCGCCGGCCGAGCCGCCGCCCGCTGCGCCCGACCTGTCGGCACCGCCGAGCTTCAACTGAGGAGCGGCGCGATGAGGGCCGTGCGCTTCAACGCCGTGGGTCGTCTGGCGCTGGAGGAGGTGGGGAGGCCCGAGCCGGGACCGGGCGAGGTTCTGGTGCGGGTCGAGGCCGCAGGCATCTGCGGCACGGACCGGCACATCTTCGCGGGCGAGTTTTCCGCCAAGCCGCCCGTGACGCTGGGCCATGAGTTCTGCGGCATCGTCGAGGCGCTGGGCGACAGCGTGTCGGGCCTGAGCCTGGGCGACCGCATCACCGTCGATCCCAACATCGCCTGCGGACGCTGCGCCATGTGCCGCGCGGGCCGGGTCAACCTGTGTGAAAGCCTCGTCGCCATCGGCATCCACCGCGACGGCGGCTTCGCCGACTATGCGGTGGTGCCGCAGGGCCAAGCCTTCCGGTTGCCGGAAAACCTCGACCCGCTGCATGGCGCGTTCTGCGAGCCTCTCGCCTGCTGCATCCACGGCGTGGACATGGCTGCCATCAAGCCCGGCCAGTCGGTCGTGGTGCTGGGCGGGGGCGTGATCGGCATGCTGGTGGTGCAGTTGGCCAAGCTCGCCGGCGCGGACCGGGTGGCGCTGTCCACGCGCCAGGCGGCCAAGCGGCGTCTGGCAGAAGAGCTCGGCGCGACGGACACGATCGACCCCTCAGCGGGCAACGTGATCGCAGCGATTTCGGGTGCGAGCGGCCTCCTGCCTGGCGGAGCGGATGTCGTGATCGAATGCGCGGGCGTGCCCGAGACGGTCAGCCAAGCGCCCTGGCTCGCCAGGCGCGGCGGGACGGTGGTGATCCTAGGCGTGCTCGCGCCGGACGTGCGGGTCGAAATCTCGCCCTTCGACGTGCTCCTGCGCGAGCTGAAAATCCTCGGCTCCTTCGTCAACCCGTTCACGCAAGGGCGGTCCGCCGAGCTGATTTCATCGGGCGCGGTGACGGTGGAAACGCTGATCTCGCGCCGCGTGAGGCTCTCGGAAGCGGCCGGCATCATCGCCGCGCCCGCGCCTTCGGGCGAAATCCGGGCGATCGTCGTGCCGGACTGAGGCCTGCACCTATCCCTGTCCGCCTGCCCTGCCCGACCAACGAAAAAGCCCCGGAGCAAACGCTCCGGGGCTTCTCGATTCCGACCGACAGTCCGCTCAGAGCTTGTTGGCGCGCTGCTGGAGCATCATGAAGGTGTCGTAGTTATATTCGGCCACCTGTTGATAGAGGAAGTGGTCATCGCGAAAACCCTTGATGGAGTCCCACATCGCCTTGAAGTCGGGATTGGTGGCTTCCATCTCGGTGTAGACAGCGTTCGCCGCGTCGAAGCAGGCGGCGAGGATCTCGGGGCTGTAGGGCCGGAGCTTGGCGCCATTGGCCACCAGCCGCCGCAGCGCGGCGGGGTTCAGATAGTCGTATTTCTGCAGCATGTCGGCGTCCGCCGCATGAGCCGCCGTGCGGACCAGCGACTTGTAGTTGTTCGGCAGCTCGTCGAACTTCTGCTTGCTGAACATGATGTGGACGGTCGGGCCGCCTTCCCACCACCCGGGATAGTAATAGAAGGGCGCGACCTTCTGGAAGCCGAGCTTCTCGTCGTCATAGGGGCCGACCCACTCGGCCGCGTCGATGGTGCCCTTTTCCAGCGCGGGATAGATGTCGCCGCCGGCGATCTGCTGCGGCACCACGCCGAGCCGCTCCACGACCCGGCCGGCGAAGCCGCCGATGCGCATCTTCAGGCCTTGCAGATCGTTGACCGTGTTGATCTCGCGGCGGAACCAGCCGCCCATCTGCACGCCGGTGTTGCCGCAGGGGAAGCCGACGATACCCTGCTTGGCGTAGAACTCGTTGGCGAGGTCGATGCCGCCGCCGTGATAGTGCCAGGCGTTCATGCCCCGCGCGTTGAGCGCGAAGGGCACCGCCGACGGGATGGCCCAGGCCGGGTCCTTGCCCCAGTAGTAGTAGGAAACGGTATGGGCGGACTCCACCGTGCCCGCGGTGACGGCGTCGGCGGCCTGCAGGCCCGGAACGAGCTCGCCCGCGGCGAAGACCTGGACCGTGAAGTTGCCGTCGGTCGCTTCCGACATGAACCGCGAGAAGGTTTCGGCGCCGCCATAGATCGTGTCGAGCGATTTCGGGAAGGAAGACGCCAAGCGCCAGGTGACCTTGGGCTGGGACTGCGCGATGGCCGGCGCCGCAAGCGCGACGCTGCCCGCGCCGGCGAGGCCCGCCTTGGTGATGAAGGAACGACGATCCATGAAACTCCTCCGGTTGGATTCTTGTCGTCCGGCGCGCCTCCCGGAAAGCTCCTCCCCGCGGGCGCGCCGGCTTGGGGACCAGGGTCATTGCATGAGGAGGCGGCGCTGTCCAGCATGGGCGGCCCGTTTGGGCCAAGGCTGGAATGTGCCCCTGGGATGGCTTAGTTTGCGGCTCGACCGTCGTTTCGCAGAGTTCCGTCGCCGATGAGCGTTCTCCCGCCGCCCTCGCTTCCCCAGCCGCTGGTAGCGGTGTCCACCGACGTGCGCCACTGGGACAACTACACCTGGCACGCCACGCCGCAGAAATATCTGGAGGCGGCGGTCGCCGGCGCCGACGTGTTCCCCCTGCTCGTGCCTTCCTTCGGCGGCCGTCTCGATCTCGAAACCCTGCTCGACCGGGTGGACGGGGTGATGATCACCGGCTCGAAGTCCAACGTGCATCCCTCGCTCTACGGCGAGGAGGCGACGGAGGCGAACGGGCCGTACGACCCCGCGCGCGACGCGACCACCCTGCCCTTGATCCGCCGCGCGATCGAACGCGGCGTACCGCTGCTCGCGATCTGCCGGGGCATCCAGGAATTGAACGTGGCGCTCGGCGGCACTCTGGCGACCGAGATCCAGGAGCGCCCGGGGGCGCTCGACCACCGCGCGGCCCCTTCCGACAACCAGGACGAACGCTTCGCGATCCGCCAGACCGTGACGATCAAGCCGGGCTCATGCCTGGCTCAAGCGTTCGGGGCGGGCGATATCCGCGTCAATTCGGTTCACCGCCAGGGCCTCGACCGCGTGGCGCCGCGGCTTCAGGTGGAAGCGGTGGCCGAGGACGGCACGGTGGAGGCGGTGTCGGTTCGCGACGCCAAAGGTTTCGCCGTGGGCGTGCAGTGGCACCCCGAATACTGGGTGACGTCGGACGAGGCCTCGGCCAAGATCTTCCGGATGTTCGGCGGGGCGGCGCGGGCTTACGCCGCGCGGCTCGGGGTGCGGGACGCGGCGGAGTAGGCAGTAGGCAGTAGGCATAGGCCGATCTGCTTCCTGGCGTGAGGTATCAAGTGCTCCGTCCGGTATCTACGGCTGGACAATCCTTCCCTACTGCCTCCCCTCCACCCCCGCCGTTTCCGGCACGGGCGTCAGCGCCCTGCCCTCGGAGAACCAGCTCACGAGGTTGTCCACGCACAAGTCCGCCATGGCGGTTCGGGTCGTGATCGAGGCCGAGCCGACATGGGGAAGGAGCGTGGCACGGGGGGCGGTCAAAAGGCGCGGGTGGACGCGCGGCTCGTCGCGAAAGACGTCGAGGCCGGCGGCCAGGATGGTATCCGTGTGCAGGGCTTCGGCGAGGGCTTCCTCGTCCACCGTGTTCCCGCGGCCAATATTGACGAACACGCCCTGGGGGCCGAGCGCAGCGAGCACTTCGGCGTTCACGGCCTTTTCCGTTTCCGGCGTGGCGGGCGCGACCGAGACCAGCGTATCCACGGCTCCGGCGAGGCTCAGCAGCGTGGGATGGTATTGATAGGGCGCATCCGGCTTCGGGCGGCGGTTGTGATAGGCGATCGGCGCGCCGAAACCTTCGAGCCGCTTCGCCACCGCCATTCCGATCCGGCCCATGCCGAAAATGCCCACCTTGCGGCCGCGCAAGCTGCCGCGCGTCAGCGGATAGGGTCCTTCGCGCTCCCAGCGACCCTCTCGCAGCCACTGTTCCGCGGGGAAGAACTCGCGCAGGGCGGACAGAAGCAGGCCGACCGCCACATCCGCCACCTCCTCGGTCAGCACGTCGGGCGTGTTGGTCACCATGACGCCGCGGGCGCCCGCGTGGCCGGCGTCCACGGCGTCATAGCCCACGCCGAAATTGGCGACGATCTCGAGCTTGGGCAGCGCGTCGATGAAGCAGGCTCCGGCGCCGGCGGCTTCAGCGACGCCGCGCACCGACTGCGCCATGTCGGGCGTGACCAGCGCCGGGTCGGGCTTGTTGATCCGGACGAGCGAGAACGTCTCCTCCAGGCGCTTGAGCGCATGCGGGTTGAGGTTTCCCGGCACGAGCACCGTGACCGCGTGGAGGCCGTTCGTCATATGCGTCTCGTGGGGCTTTGGAGAATGGCGATGAGGGGGCGCAGCCGACGCCGCCTGGGGAGAACCCCAGCCGCCGGAGCCGGCTGCCAGCGCTCGAGGGCGGACACGGATCGCCTGCTATTCGACCGAACCGTCACCGAAGGCCGATTCGGCATAGCACGATCGGCCGGCAGGCTTCAACGAAGCCGGGTAAAGGGTAATGTCTTCGTCCGGCTTTCGGCTTTGGTGCTTCGCCGATGTCGCCCAGCATGAATGTCAGCGCGCAGGCCTTCGAGCTCCGACCAGCTCTTGAGACCGACTACGATGCGATTGCCGAAGTTTGGCATGGCAGCGCAAGCCTGCCCGGTGTCGGTCCCCCCGTCATGCCGACGCTGGATGCGCTGCGAAAACGCGTTGACGTGCAGTTTGCTTCGGGGTGGTCCGTGACGGTCGCGGTTCGCGAGAACGACGTCATTGGATTCGTCGCGATCAGGCCGCGCGAGGCGGTCCTCGACGAGTTGTTCGTTCGGCCGGGATCGATCGGGAGCGGCGTCGGTCGAGTGCTTCTCGCGCACGCCATGACGACGATGCCAGAAGGGTTCACGCTGTTGACACGGTCAGCGAACGGAAGGGCCCGCCGTTTCTATGAGAAAGCGGGCCTGGCTTTCCTGCGTGACGCCGCGCACCCCCGAACCGGCGATCCCGTCGCCTATTACGGCTGGAACATCCGATGAGCGTGGAAGCGCTCCAGATCGAGGCCCCCTCTACGCCCGAACGGCGACGCTATCGACAAAAGGGGCCGGCTGGCGCGACGCGCCGTCACTCGCACTCCCGCGGCGGGGCGGTGGAGCGTCGCACGCGAAGCTCGGGGCGGATCAGTTCGGGTTTGCCTGCGACCTCAGCCCCTTTGAGGCGGTCGAGCAGCGCCGCCGCTGCGCGGCGGCCGACCTCGCGCTGGCCGTTCCACACGGTGGTCAGCGCCGGCGTGGCGATCGCCGCCTCCTCCAGGTCGTCATAGCCGGTGACGGACACGTCCTGGCCGGCGATGAGCCCGGCGCGGAAAAGCCCGTTCATGAAGCCGATCGCCACGAGGTCGTTCCAGCAGACGGCGGCCGTAGGCTTTTCCGGCAGGGCGAGAAAGGCGCCCGTGACCTCGAAGCCCGCCCCCTTGGTGCGCGGGCCGGGGATGCGCCAGGCGGGGTGGACGCCCAAGCCCGCCGCCTCCATCGCCGCGTGAAAGCCCTGGAAACGGTCGCGGCCCGTGGAGGTCTGGTCCGTGCCGCCGATCATGGCGATGCGGGTGTGGCCCAATTCGATCAGGTGCTTCGTGGCGAGCCCCGTGCCGAAGGCGTCGTCGCCGCGAAAGGCTGGCACACAGGCGCCCTCCACGTCGCGGGCGATGAGCACGGCCGGCAACCCGTTCTCCTCGGCGGTGCGGATGTCCTCGGGCGGGGTGCCGATGGCGGGCGACATGATCACGCCGTCCGCGCCGAGCTGCAGCAGCGTGTCGACGAAGGTGCGCTGCTTTTCGAGCTGGTCGTAGTGATTGGACAGAAGGAAGGTCTGCCGGGAGCGGTCGAGCTCGCTCTCGATCGAGCGCAGGATCTCGGCGAAGAACGGGTTCATGATGTCGTGGACGACGACGCCAAGGATGCCGGAGCGGGACGTCCTGAGGCTCGCCGCGCGGCGATTGTAGATATAGCCGATGGCGCGGGCATGGGTCTTGATGCGGTCGCGCGTGGCGTCGGCCACGAGCGCGCTGTCGCGAAGCGCCAGGGAGACGGTCGCAGTCGAGACGCCCAGCGCATCGGCGATGGTGGAGAGCTTGATTTTCTGGGCCAGAGCTTTTGCCCCACCAGCCGATCTAAACAGTTTAGGTCGGTCTAGAGGGACGCCACAGAGAAATCAAACCCTTTCGGCGGGCGGCGGTCGAGCCGGAGGGGATGGCGGGCCCGCGCAGTCAATCCGGCGCGCGCGCCTCCTCGACGCCGAGCCCTGCCCCGGCGAGGGGCGCGGGCGCCACCTCGTCCTCCGAAGGGGCCAGCGGCGGCTTATCGAGAAGCGCATCCGCCTGCGCAAGGTTGTCTTCGCCGTCCTCGGCCGGCGTCGCGAGAAGCGCCGCATCCTCGGCATCGTCAACGCTGTCCGGCGTGGCGCGCGTGAGGTTTTCCTCGATCTGGGCGAGCAGCCTGGTGAGCGTGCGCCGCTCCTTCTTGTCGAGGCCCTTGAGCGCCTGCTTCTCCGTCTTCTTCACGGCGCGCTCGATGTCGCGGATCGTGTCCCGGCCACCTGCCGTGAGGAACACGTTTGACTGGCGCTGGTCCTCGGACGACGGGCGCTTTTCCAGGTGCCCCTGGGCGCCCAGGCGGTTGATGGTCTTGGTGATGGTGGGCGGCTTGACGCCGAGGCGCACGGCAAGCTGGCCGGGCGTCTGCCCGTCCTCCTGAAACAGGGCGAGCATGATCTGGTCCTGGCCGGCATGAAAACCGTGGCCGTTGAGCTTGGCCGCGAGCGCCGTGCGCACGAGCCGCGCACTGGCGTGTAGCTGGCCGATGGTTTCGCTTCGCCTGGTCTTGGCCATGAGCACCCCCTGCTAGGCCGTGATTGGGCCGCGCGGCTCCAAGAAGCCTGCGGGAACGCCGAACCTGGAACGGCGATGCCACAGTTGCGTGACTGTTTCGTGACTAACGATTTTCGCTCGCGGCAAGTCAATGGCGCGAGGGCCTGCGGCGCTCGCACTTTGGGAAGCGTCCAGCGCATGAGGGCGCCTCGTGCAATCCGCCGGCCGCCGCCTTATATGGGGCGCGCCCACCCTGCCCAAGGATTCTCACCATGACCGAAACCATCCCCGTGACCGTGCTGACGGGCTATCTCGGCGCGGGCAAGACGACGTTGCTCAACCGCATCCTGTCGGAGAACCATGGCAAGCGCTATGCCGTGATCGTCAACGAGTTCGGCGAGATCGGCATCGACAACGACCTGATCGTGGAGTCCGACGAGGAGATCTATGAGATGAACAATGGCTGCGTGTGCTGCACCGTGCGCGGCGACCTCGTGCGGGTGGTGGAGGGCCTGATGCGCCGCCCCGGCCGCTTCGACGCGATCGTGGTGGAGACGACGGGCCTAGCCGATCCCGCGCCTGTGGCGCAGACCTTCTTCATGGACGAGGACGTGCGCAACAAGACGCGGCTCGACGCCGTGGTGGCGCTGGTCGACGCCAAGCACCTGCCGCTCCGCTTGAAGGACGCGCCCGAGGCCGAGGACCAGATCGCCTTCGCCGACGTGGTGGTGCTGAACAAGACGGATTTGGTTTCGCCCGAGGAGCTGGAGAAGGTCGAGCGCACGGTGCGGGCGATCAACCCCACCGCGCGCATCGTGCGGGCGACACACTCGAACGTGCCGGTCGAGAGCGTGCTGGACCAGGGCGCGTTCGATCTCAAGCGCGTGCTGGAGAACGACCCCGACTTCCTCCACGCGGAGGAGCATCATCACCACGATCACGACCATGGGCATGACCATGCCTGCGGGCCGGATTGCAACCATGACCATCATCACGGGCACGACCATCACCATCACGACCACCACGGGCATGATCACCATCACGGCGAGGCCTCGCCGATCCACGACGTGACGGTGAAGTCGATCAGCCTGCGCGGCGGCGAGATGGACCCCAAGAAATTCTTCCCCTGGATCGAGAAGGTCACGCTGGCCGACGGACCCAACATCCTGCGCCTCAAGGGCATCATCGCCTTCAAGGACGACCCGGACCGTTTCGTGATCCAGGGCGTCCACATGATCACCGAAGGCGACCACCAGCGCCCCTGGCGCGACGGCGAAACGCATGAGAGCCGGCTGGTCTTCATCGGCCGCGAGCTGGATAGCGAGAAGCTGAAGCGGTCGTTCGAGGCCTGCCAGGCGGCCTGATGCCGACGCTTGCCCCGCTCGACCTCGACGCCCATTGCATTTGGGCCGGCTTTCTCGATGCCGTGCCGGCCTTCGCGACGGCCGACGGCACGCTGCATCGGCTCGATGGCGGCCATCAGAAGACGGCCGTCCATGACGGGCTGCTTTCCGCCGAGAGCGACGGCGCGCGGCTTCTGACAGGCGGTGAGGACGGCAAGGTGGCGGCTACAGGTGGGGACGGCCGCACCGAAGCCGTCAGCGAGGCGGGCCGCAAATGGGTGACGGCGGTGGCGCTCGGGCCGCAGGGCGCGGTCGCCTGGGCGGCGGGGCGCACGGCTTTCGTGAGGCTCGGCACGGGCGAGGTGCGCGAGTTCGTGCATGCCCGTACGGCGGAAGGCCTGGCGTTTGCACCCAAAGGCCTGCGGCTGGCGGTGGCGCGCTACAACGGCGCGTCGCTGCATTTCCCCGCCGCGCAGGGCAAACCGACTGAGCTCGAATGGGCGGGCGCGCATTTCGCGGTGACGTTTTCGCCCGACGGGCAATTCCTCGTTAGTTCCATGCAGGAGAACGCCCTGCACGGCTGGCGTCTCGCCGATGGCAAGCACATGCGCATGACCGGCTACCCGGCCAAGGTGAAGAGCCTGTCGTGGAGCGCCTGGGGCTCGGCGAAGAGCCGCTGGCTGGCCTCCTCGGGCGCGAACGCGGCCATCGTCTGGCCCTTCGCGGGCAAGGACGGGCCCATGGGCAAGGCCCCGCTCGAGCTCGGAACCCGCGGCGACGCGGCTGTGACGGCTGTGGCCTGTCATCCCGTGGATGAGATCGCCGCCGTCGGCTATTCGGACGGCATGATCCTCGCCGTGCGCTTCGCCGACGCGCGCGAGGTGCTGCTGCGCCGCCCCGGCAAGGGCGCGCTGAGCGCCCTGAACTGGGACACGCGCGGCCAGCGCCTCGCTTTCGGCGGCGAATCCGGCGAATGCGGGTTGATCGACATTTCGGCGTGAACGGAGGGTCGGTCGGCGCACGCGGCTGAAATCGTGGGGGACGAATGCTGAAGCCGGTTTCAGGTGAGGTCTTGGGAGGCGTTCCGCTCGAACGCATCCGCGCCCTGCGGGCGGCGGAATCGGAGGCATTTCGCACCCGCCGGCCGCGTTCGGAAGCTGCGGCCGGCAACGGCATCACCGGCTTCCTGCATGGCGTGCCGCTGCATTGGATGCTGGACTGGCCGATCCCCTTCCCCATGCTGGTGGACCGCGCGCGCGGCGCGACGCTGACCGACATCGACGGCAACCGGCTCGACGATTTCTGCCTGGGCGACACCGGCTCGATGTTCGGCCACTCCCCGCCTGCGGTGGCCCGAGCGATCCGCCGACAGGCGGGCAAAGGCCTGACCTACATGCTGCCCGACGAGGACGCCGCAGCCGTTGGAAAGCTGCTGGTCGAGCGCTTTGGCCTGCCTTTCTGGCAGGTGGCGACCACCGCCTCCGACGCCAACCGCTTCGCGCTGCGCGTGGCCCGCGCGGTGACGGGGCGGCCGAGAATCCTGGTCTTCAACGGCTGCTACCACGGCGCGGTGGACGAGACCTTCGTCGCGCTGAAGGACGGCAAGCCCGCCAACAAGCCGGGCTTGGCCGGCGAATTCCGCGATCTCACGCGAGCCGCCTCGGTGGTCGAGTTCAACGACCTGCCCGCGCTTGAACGGTCGCTCGCGGCGGAAGACGTGGCCTGCGTCGTCGCGGAGCCGGTGATGACGAACTCGGCCATGGTGCTGCCCGAGCCCGGCTTCCATTCCGGCCTGCGCGAGCTGACGTGCCGGCACGGCGCGCTGCTGCTGATCGACGAGACGCACACGATCTCGACGGGCCTTGGCGGCTATACGCGCCGGCATGGGCTCGAACCAGACTTGCTTGTGCTCGGCAAGCCCGTGGCCGGCGGCGTGCCGGCCGCCGTCTGGGGCTTGAGCGCGGACGTGGCCGCGCGCTGGACGCGCTATCTCGATGAGAAGTCGCCGGGCTATTCCGGCATCGGCACCACGTTGTCGGGCAACCCACTCCAGTTCGCGGCCATGCGCGCCACGCTCTCCGAGTTGATGACCGAGACGAACCACGTGCATATGGAGCGGCTCGCGGCGCGGCTCGAAGCGGGGCTCACGGAGGCGATCCGGCGCACGGGCCTGCCCTGGCATGCCGCCCGCGTGGGCGCGCGGGTGGAATTCATCTGCGCGCCGGGGCCGCTCAGGAACGGCGGCGAGGCCAAGGCGGCGCATGCGCCCGAGCTGGAGGCCGCGATCCATCTGGCGCTGCTCAATCGTGGCTCGCTGATCGCACCCTTCCACAACATGATGCTGGTCTCGCCGGCGACGACGGCGCGCCAAGTGGACCGCCTCATTTGGTCCTTCGGCGAGGTTGCGGGTAACCTCGCAGCGTGAGAGAAGCCCCAAAGGAGCGCCAAGGCGCTCCGGTCGATTCTTTGCGCCTGATCGTCTCCGGAGACCCTGCAACCTTCCGGGACAGTGCGTCGAGGAGGAACTTCCATCATGAGCTCACCGTCCGGCTCCTCGCCCGATGAGGCGCAGGCGTTCCTGGCGCGTCATCCCGAGATCGAGGCGGTCGATGTCGTGCTGACCGACCTGAACGGGGTCGGGCGCGGGAAGATCATCCGGCGGCATGAACTCCTGCCGCTTTACGAGATTGGGCGGCATTTCCCGATCTCGGTGCTGGCGCTCGACATCACGGGCGAGGACGTCCACGAGACGGGCCTGACCTGGGCGGAAGGCGACCGCGACCTGCGCGCCTGGCCGGTGCCGGGCACGCTCGTTCCCATCCATGGTACGCGGCGCGGGCAGGTGCTGGTGACACTGCACGACCTCGACGGCAGCCCTATCCGGCCCGATCCGCGCCAGGCGTTGAAGTGCCAAGTGGAGTGGTCGGCCGCAAAGGACCTGCACCCGGCCGCCGCTTTCGAGCTGGAGTTCTTCCTGCTCGATCCGAGCGTCTCGATGCGCCACGCCTTTGAGCCCGCCCCCGCGCTCACGGACGGCCGGAAGTCGAACAAGACGGAGGTCTATTCCGTCGATCACCTGCACGGCATGGAGCCTCTGTTCACCGACATCTACGCCGCGTCGGAAGCGCAAGGGGTGCCGGTAGAGACCATCATCTCCGAATTCGCGCCGGGCCAGTTCGAGCTGACGCTGCACTACCGCCGGGATGTGCTGCGCGCCGCCGACGACCTCGTGATGCTGAAGCGCCTCGTTCGCGCGCAGGCGCGGAGGCATGGGCTGGTCGCCTGCTTCATGGCCAAGCCCACGGAAAGCCATGCCGGCTCAGGCATGCATTTCCACGTCTCGCTCGCCGACGGCGAGGGGCGGAACGTCTTCTCCGAGAGGGACGGCGAGCGTTTTTCCCCTGCCCTTCTGCATGCGCTGGGCGGCTGCGCGGCTTCCATGCCCGATTCCATGCTGGTGTTCGCGCCGAATGCGAACTCCTGGCGGCGCTTCGTGTCCAACGCCTATGCGCCGACCGCGCCGAGCTGGGGGGCCAACAACCGTTCCGTGGCGCTGCGCGTGCCGGCGGGACCGGCCGCGAGCCGGCGCATCGAGCACCGGCCGGCGGGCGTGGACGCCAACCCTTATCTCGTGGCCGCCGCGGTGCTGGCCGGCATCGGGAAGGGTCTGGAGGAGAAGCTCAATCCAGGGCCGGAAACGGTGGGCGACGGCTATGCGGGCGCGCAACCCGCCGCCGCGCTGCCGGGCGATTGGCGCGAGGCCATCAGCCAAGCGGAGGCCTCAAGCTTTCTGAAAGAGGCGCTGACGCCCGAGCTCCACAAGGTGCTTTTGGCGATCAAGAGGTCCGAGCACGCGATGGTGTCGCGCACCGTGACGGAGCTGGATTATAGGCTCTATCTGCATGAGGTGTGAGAGGGGTGTGGCACCCCTCATTTTGTTTTGGGCCGGCAACTCCCATGCCTGCGCCGCTGGCCGACTGCCACGCCGCTCCGGCATGGATTCTCGGGCCAAGCCCGAGAATGACGAAGGGACAACTGGTCGACGCAAATCGCCAACCCTGGTGATTGCCATTCCCCTTCTGAGCGTTCGTTATTCCCGGCCTTGAGCCGGGAATCCATTCCGTGACTTCGCCACCGCCGCGGCGGTACAAAAAGGCGTGGCATGTGTCGCGAAGCTGGCGTCGAACTTTGCACTCGTTGCTTTGCTCTCACACTTCGGTGAGCCCTGTGCTTCTCCACGCCTTTCAACCATCGCCACATGGCCTTGGTCGGCAAGAGAACATATATAGAACGAATGGCCGCGTTCAGCACACAAGAGAAGCTCGCGATCCTTTCGGACGCGGCGAAATACGATGCTTCTTGCGCCTCCTCGGGTTCGGCCAAGCGCAATTCGCTGAAATCGGGCGGGATCGGCTCGACCGAGGGGATGGGCATCTGCCATTCCTATGCGCCGGACGGGCGGTGCATCTCGCTGCTGAAAATCCTGCTTACCAATTTCTGCATCTACGACTGCTCGTACTGCGTGAACCGCTCGTCCTCCAACGTGCGGCGGGCGCGGTTCACGGTGGATGAGATCGTCAAGCTCACGCTCGATTTTTACAAGCGCAACTATATCGAGGGCCTGTTCCTGTCGTCGGGCGTGGTGCGCTCGCCCGACGAGACGTTTGCTGAAATGGTGGAGGTCGCGCGCAAGCTCAGGCAGGAGCACAGGTTCGGGGGCTACATCCACCTCAAGACGATCCCGGAATGTTCCCAGGAGCTGATCGAGGAAGCGGGCCGCTGGGCCGACCGGCTGTCCATCAATGTGGAGTTGCCGACCGACGAGGGCGTGAAGCGGCTGGCGCCCGAGAAGAAGCCGGAGACGATCCGGCTTTCGATGGCGAAGCTCAGGGAAAAAATCGAGGAAACGGCAGAACCCACGCTTCAGACTGGCAGGAAGCAGCGCTTCGCGCCAGCGGGGCAGTCCACGCAGATGATCGTCGGCGCGGACCAGACCCCCGACGCCGGCATCCTGAAGGCCAGCGCGAGGCTCTACGGGTCGTATTGGCTGAAGCGCGTCTATTACTCGGCCTTCAGCCCCATCCCGGACGCCTCGGAGGCCCTGCCGCTCGTCAAGCCGCCGCTGATGCGCGAGCACCGGCTTTACCAGGCCGACTGGCTGATGCGCTTCTACGGCTTCGGCCAGCACGAGATTTTGGAGGGGCGGCTAGACGGCATGCTCGACCTCGCCATCGACCCCAAGCTCGCCTGGGCGCTCCTCCACCGGGGCTCGTTTCCCATGGACGTGAACCGCGCCGACCGCGAAGCGCTCCTTCGTGTGCCGGGGCTCGGCGTGAAATCGGTGGACCGCATCATCTCCTCGCGGCGGTTCCGAAGCCTTCGGTTGGAGGATGTCGGGCGGCTCTGCGCCTCGATCGGAAAGGTGCGGCCCTTCATCGTGGCGGAAAACTGGTCGCCGGGCGGGCTGACGGACAGTGCCAAGCTGCGCCAAAAACTTACGCCCGCGCCCGAGCAGTTGAGCCTCTTCTGAGGAGCTGAAAATGAGCCAGGCCGCTCCCCTCCGCACGCTCGCTCGCTTCCATGTGGGTCTTGAAAGCGAAACCGATTTCTTGGGCTGGCGCGAGGCCGCGCGAAAGCTTCTATTGAACGGCGTGCCGCCTGAAGAGGTGTCCTGGGAAGTCGGCGCGCCGGCGGCCGAACTGCCGCCTGCGCCCCATGGGGCCGAGCTGCGCGTGCCGCGCGACTTCATTGGGCATGCCGAGACGGCGAGCCTGCATTCCGACGCCGAGCGCTGGGCCTTTCTCTATTGCCTGCTGTGGCGGCTCCGAACCGAACCGAAGCTTCTGGAGATCGCCTCCGACCCGGACGTGCGGCGGTTAGAGGCGATGGAAAAGGCGGTTGGCCGCGACATCCACAAGATGCGCGCCTTCGTGCGATTTCGGAAGATCGCCGAGGGGGAGGACGAGCGCTTCGTCGCCTGGTTCGAGCCCGACCACCACATCGTCGCGCGCAATGCGCCCTTTTTCCAGCGCCACTTCACGGGCATGAAGTGGACGATCCTGACGCCCCGCGCCTCCGCTTCATGGGACGGCGAGACGCTTTTGATCGGCCCCGGCGCGGAGAAACGCGACCTGCCGCCCGAAGACGGGTCGGAAGAACTCTGGCGAACCCATTTCCGCTCGATCTTCAACCCCGCGCGGCTGAAGGTTTCGGCCATGCGGAAGGAGATGCCCAAGAAATATTGGCGGAACCTTCCCGAAGCCTCGCTGATTCCTGAGCTGATAACCGGCGCCCCGGACGCCGCCAGGGAGATGATCATGCGGATGCCGACACAGCCCGCGCCCCACCACGACGCGATCCAAGCCAAGCATTGGCCGAAGACCGAGAACGGCGTCATTGAGGACGATGGCGACGACGCCCAGACCATTGACGAACTGCATCAGGCGGCCATGGGCTGCCGCCGCTGCCCACTCTTCGCGGACGCCACGCAGACCGTGTTCGGCGAAGGGCCGGACGCGGCGCGGGTGATGTTCGTGGGTGAGCAGCCCGGCGATTTCGAGGACATTTCCGGCCGGCCCTTTGTGGGGCCAGCGGGCAAGCTGTTCAACGAACTGCTGGAACAGGCCGAAATCGATCGGCAGATCACCTATGTCACCAATGCGGTGAAGCACTTCAAGTTCGAGCCGCGCGGCAAGCGCCGCATCCATATGAAGCCGAACACGGGCGAGATCAAAGCCTGCCGCTGGTGGCTCGACCATGAACTCGCCCTCATCAAGCCCGACCTCGTGGTGGCGTTGGGAGCCACCGCCGCGCAGTCGCTGCTCGGCAAGGTCGTGCCGATCACCAAGATGCGAGGCCAAGTGGTGACGCGCGAGGACAGCTTGAGAGTCTATTTGACTGTCCACCCATCCTTCATCCTGCGCATCCCCGAGCCGGCGCAGGCCGCCGACGAGCGGATGCGGTTTCTGAACGATCTCAGACAGGTGAAGGGGTTGATGGGGGCATGAGTGCGCGCCCCTCCTTCTCCCCTTGTGGGAGAAGGTGGCTCCGCGAAGCGGAGCCGAATGAGGGGTGTGGAAGGTATGAGACGCTTCAGAACGGATGCCGATTAGCGCTTTTCCGCGATCCGTTTATTCCGTCCAGCACCCCTCATCCGACTTCGCCTACGCTTCGCTTCGGCTCAGCCACCTTCTCCCACAAGGGGAGAAGGTGCGTGCTAACCCTCCAACGCCAGCTCCTGCGGGTCCACGCCTAGACGCGCGCAGAGCGCATGCACGATGACGGCGTGGTCCTGCCGTTCGGGCAGGCCGGAAACCATGATCGCGCCAATCACGCCGGCGCCCTCCACCGTCACGGGAAAGCCGCCGCCTGCGAGAACATAGTCGGTGACGGGCAGGCCGAAGCCGGTCTTGAAGGCGCGGTCGGGGCTCTTCTGCTCCAGCACGAGCCGATAGGTGCTGCACAGGAATTGCCGCACCGTGTTGAATTTTCGCCGCGCCCAGTTGGCGTTGTCGGCCGTCGAGCCGGGCAGCGCGGCGTAGAAGAGCGGGCGGTCGAAGGTTCGGACGTCCACCACGATGGGCCAGCCCTGCGCAAACGCGCGATCGCGGATGGCCAAGCCGAGCCGGAAGGCGGCCTCCTCGCCGAAGACGGGAAGGACGAGCCGCCGCTCCTGCTCCTTGACCCGCGCGATGTCGGCCTCGCTCATGCGTCCTCCCTCGACTTGGCGGGTCGCCCCGCCACATAAGTCTCGACCACGGCGCGGTCATCGCCCAGCGTTTGCAGCAGGAACAGCTCCTCGGACAGGTGCTCGATCCGCTCGCGGCGCAAACGCATGGCGGGCGTGGCGGTCGAGTCGAGAACCACGAGGTCGGCGTCGCTTCCCGCTCCCAGCGTGCCGATCTTGTCGCTCAGCCCCAGCGCCTCGGCGTTTCCCCGCGTGAGCTGCCAAACGCTCGTCAGCGGGTCGAGCTTCTCTGCGCCTCCCATGGCGACCACCTTGTAGGCCTCGTCGGCCGTGCGCAGCATGGAATAGTTGGTGCCCCCGCCGACGTCGGTGGCGAGTGCCGCGCGAACAGGCTTTTCGCGCCGGCGCAGGCGCTGGAAGGGGAACAGGCCCGAGCCGAGAAAGAGGTTCGAGGTCGGGCAGAACACCGCCACCGATCCGCTTTCGCTCAGCCGGTCCGCCTCGCGGTCGGACAGATGGATGCAGTGGCCGAGGAGGCTCTTTTCGCCGAGCAGGCCATAGCGATCGTAAATGTCGGTGTAGTCTTTCGCCTGCGGATAGAGCTCGCAGGACAGCGCGATTTCGGCGTGATTCTCCGACAGATGCGTCTGCATGTGCAGGCCTGGGTGTTCGCGCATGAGCGCCCCGGCGGCCTCCAACTGCGCGGGCGAAGACGTGATGGCGAAGCGCGGCGTAACCGCGTAACGGCAGCGCCCTTGCCCGTGCCAGCGGGCGATCAGCACTTTCGTGTCGTCATAGGAGGATTGGGCGGTGTCGCGCAGGGCCTCCGGCGCGTTGCGGTCCATCATCACCTTGCCCGCGACCACCAGCATGTCGCGTGATTGCGCCTCGGCGAAGAGCGCGTCGGCGGAAGCCGGATGAACGGAGCAATAGGCCGCGACCGTCGTGGTGCCCTGACGTAGGAGCTCGTCGAGAAAGAGCTTGGCAATGCGGGCGCAATGGTCGGAGCCGGCGAAGCGCGTCTCCTCGGGGAAGGTGTAGCGGTTGAGCCACTCCAGCAGTTCCGTGCCGAAGGAGGCGATCACCTGCATCTGCGGGAAGTGGGCATGGGCGTCGATGAAGCCGGGCAGGATGAGATGCGGGCGATGGTCGATGACGCTGGCGTCCTGGGCTTGCGGGACAAGGTCGGCATGGGCGCCCGCTGCAAGGATGCGGCCGTCCTCGATCAGCAGCGCGCCGTCCTCCTCATAGCGAAAGGAGGTGGTGTCGTCCGCGCTTTCGGGCCGGCGAAGGAAGGAGAGAGTTCGGCCGCGCAGAAGGGTGCGGGTCACTGCCCCCTCCCCTCATACCATGCGGCGAGAAGCCGGCGTTCCTGTTCGGTGACGCCGGTCCGGTTGCCGGGCGGCATGGCGTGGCTCACGCCCGCCTGAAGGTAGATTTCGCGCGCATGGTTCGCGATCTTTTCGTCGGTGTCCAGTTGCACGCCTTTGGGCGCGCGAAAAATACCCTCCCAGCCGGGCTCGGCCGCGTGGCACATCGAGCAGCGGCCCATCACCGTGTCGCGCACGGCCGGGAAGTGGGTGGACGCCAGCAGCGCCGCGGCTTGCCGGCTGGCCGGCGCCTCGGCACGTTCGCCTGTCAGCGCCGCGGGGGCGGTGGAGAGCCAGACAATCACGAGGAACAAGACGCCCGCGACCATCAGCGCCCAGTGCGGGTTGCCCATTCCCGCGTGCCGCGTGTTGAAATAGTGCCGGATCAGCGCGCCGATGGGAAACACCAGCACCGCGATCAGCCAGTTGAACGGCGTGGCGAAAGCGAGCGGGTAGTGGTTGGACAGCATCAGGAAGAGGACGGGCAGCGTCAGGTAGTTGTTGTGGAGCGAGCGCTGCTTGGCCGCTCGGCCCAGCCGCGGGTCGGGCTGGCGGCCGGCCAGAAGGTCGGCCACCACGATCTTCTGATTGGGGATGATGAGCAGGAACACGTTGGCCGACATGATGGTGGCGGTGAAGGCCCCCAGGTGCAGCAGCGCCGCGCGGCCCGAAAAGACGCTGGTGTAGAAGAGCGCCATGCCGACGATCACGACGAAGAGCGCGAGCATGAGCAGCGTATCGCTCCTGCCCAGCTGCGACTTGCACATGAGGTCGTAGAGAAGCCAGCCCAGCCCGAGCGAGGCCGCGGAAATCAGGATGGCGGCCGTAGGCGAAAGATTGCGGACCGTAGAGTCGATCAAAAACAGGTCCGCGCCGGCGTAGTAGACTACGGCGAGCAGGGCGAAGCCGGAGAGCCAGGTCGCGTAGGACTCCCACTTGAACCAAGTCAGGTGCTCGGGCATGGCGCTTGGGGCGACCAGGTATTTCTGGACGTGGTAGAAGCCGCCGCCATGCACCTGCCACTCCTCGCCATGAACGCCCTGGGGCAGGTCCGGGCGCTTGCGCAGGCCCAGGTCGAGCGCCACGAAATAGAAGGACGAGCCGATCCAGGCGATGGCGGTGATGACGTGCAGCCAGCGCACGGCGAAGGCCAGCCACTCCCAGAAAATCGCGAAATCGGCCATGCGCCCTCGTCCATATCTGCGCCGGTTCTTCGCCGCCGGTGCTTCCACTGCTTCTATGCCGGAGCAGGGTTTTCCGAAAAGGGGTTTTGGGCGGCAAGCGCCGTCATGATCTCAGCAGCAGTGAGCGCGGCGATCACCGCCGGGCGCTTGTCGCGCACGGTCGAGCCGCCGATCGGGCAGACAAGCCGGTCGATCTGTTCCGCCGTGCCGCCGGCTTCCTTCAAGAACCATGAGCGGAACGTGTTCCGCTTCGTCTTCGAGCCGATCATGCCGATATAGGTCGCGTCGCCGCGCTTGAGGCTTTCTGCCGCGAGCAGGAAGTCGAGAGCGTGGTCATGCGTGAGGATCACAAATGCCGAGCCGGGCGGGGCCTCGCGCACAGCCTGCTCGGGCAGGGGCAGGAGCTTTGCCTCGACGGTCTCGGGCAGGCCGGCCAGGGTTTCCTCGCGCATCTCCACGACGGCCACGCTCACAGGCAGGAGCGAGAGCGCCCACGCCAGCGCATGGCCGACATGGCCCGCGCCGAAGAGATAAACATGCGGCCGCGCGGCGTCCTCGGCTGCGGCGCGGCCGAGAAGTTCATCGCGCAGGGCGTCGTCCACGGAGCTGATGCCGAGGGAAACACGCCCGCCGCAGCACTGACCGATCTCGGGGCCGAGGGGGATGTCGAGGGTGGTGGAGGGAGTTGCGGACGGATCAGCCGCCTCGGCGATCGCCCTCCGCGCCTCGGCGATGGCTAAAAATTCGAGCTGCCCGCCGCCGATGGTGCCGAAGATGGCGTCGGGCGAAACCAGCATCCAGGCGCCCGCCTCGCGCGGCGTGGAGCCCTTCGCTTCCGACACCTCGACCAGCGCCGCCGCGGGATGAGCGGCGAGGAATTTTCGCAGCGCCCGGGCCGAACTCATTCGAGCGTGGTCAGCCCCGGCGGTCCGGCGTCCGACCGGCCGGCGGTCTCAACGGCCGGCATGTGATCGTGAGCGCCGCCGGCCAAGCCCGTTCCCCCGGCGCCTCTCGCCTCCGCCCTCAGCCGCTCCACCGCCCACAAGATGCGTTCGGGCGTGGCCGGCGCGTCGAGGCGGGGGCAGATTTTGTGGTCGGCCACGCTGGCGACGGCGTCTGACAGCGCGTGCAGCACGGAGATGGCCAGCATGAAGGGCGGCTCGCCGACCGCCTTGGAGCGATGGATGGCAGGCTCCTGGTTCTCGCTCCAATCGGCCAACTTCACGTTGAAGATTTTTGGGCGGTCGGAGGCGAGCGGGATCTTGTAGGTCGAGGGCGCATGCGTGCGCAGCCGCCCCGCCTCGTCCCAGACCAGCTCTTCCGTGGTCAGCCAGCCCATGCCCTGCACGAAGCCGCCCTCGACCTGGCCCAGGTCGAGGGCTGGGTTCAGCGAGCGGCCGACATCGTGCAGGATGTCCGCGCGCTCGACCATGTACTCACCGGTCAGCGTGTCGATCGACACCTCCGAACAGGCCGCGCCATAGGCGAAGTAGTAGAAGGGCTTTCCCTGGCCCTTGTCGCGGTCCCAGTGGATTTTGGGCGTCTTGTAGAAGCCGGTGGCGGAAAGCGGCACACGGGCCATGTAGGCCTGTTTCACGAGATCGGAAAAGGCGATCTCCTGGTTGCCGACGCGTACCCGATTGGGCAGGAACACCACTTGCTCGATAGGGACGGCGTAACGTTCGGCGGCGAAGTCGGCCAACCGCCCCTTGATCGCGCGCGCGGCTTCCTTCGCGGCCATGCCGTTCAAGTCCGCGCCCGAGGAGGCGGCGGTGGCGGAGGTGTTCGGCACCTTGCCCGTCGTGGTGGGCGTGATCTTCACCTGGGTGAGGTCGATCTGGAATTCCTCGGCCACAACCTGCGCGACCTTGAGATAAAGCCCCTGCCCCATCTCGGTGCCGCCATGGTTCAGGTGGACGGAGCCGTCGGTATAGACATGCACCAGCGCGCCGGCCTGGTTGTAGTGCGTGGCGGTGAACGAGATGCCGAATTTCACCGGCGTCAGCGCCAGCCCGCGCTTGATGACCGGGCTGTTCGCGTTGAAGGCTCGGGTCGTGCGGCGGCGGCGGCGATAGTCTGAGGAAGCCTCCAGCTCCTCGACAAGCCGCAGGATTACACTGTCCTCGACGTTCTGATGGTAGGGCGTCAGGTCGCGAGGACTGCCGCCGTAGAAATTGCGCTTGCGCACGTCGAGCGGGTCGAGCTGACATGCAAACGCGATCTCTTCGATGATGCGTTCGCAGCCGACCATGCCCTGCGGCCCGCCGAAGCCGCGGAAGGCCGTGTTGGAGACGGTGTTGGTGAAGAAGGGCGCGGATCGCGCCCGCACCGCCGGGTAGAAGTAGCTGTTGTCGCAGTGAAACAGCGCGCGGTCGGTGACGGGGCCGGAGAGGTCCGAGGAGTAGCCGCAGCGCGCCGCGTAGAGAAGGTCCACGCCGCCGATCACGCCGTCGGCGTCGAAGCCGACATCGTAGGACACGAGGAAGTCGTGCCGTTTGCCCGTGGCCGTCATGTCGTCGTCGCGATCGAGCCGGATCTTGACAGGTCGGTTGAGCCGCTTGGCGGCGACCGCCGCCAGCACGGCGAACTGGTTGCCCTGCGTTTCCTTGCCCCCGAAGCCGCCGCCCATGCGGCGCACCTCGACCGTGACCGCATGAGAGGGAACGCCCAACGCATGGGCCACCATGTGCTGCACTTCGCTGGGGTGCTGGGTGGAGGAATGGACAAGCACATCCCCGTCCTCGCCGGGGATCGCGAAGGCGATCTGGCCTTCGAGGTAGAAATGATCCTGGCCGCCGATCCGCATTTGGCCCGATAGGCGATGCGGCGCGCTTTCGAGCGCGGCCGCCACGTCGCCGCGTTTGAGCGTCAGCGGCGGCGCGACGAATCTGTCATTCTCGGGGTCGAGGCCGGCAATGTCGAGCAGAGCCGGCCGTTCCTCATAGTCTGCCTTGGCGAGCCGGGCAGCCCGGCGCGCGGCGTCGCGGGTCTCGGCCACCACGAGAAAGAGCGGTTGGCCGTGGAAGAGCACCCCCTTCTCGGCCAGGATCGGCTCGTCATGCCGAGCGGTGGGGGAAATATCCTTCTCGCCGGGGATGTCCTCAATCGTGAGCACGTCCACCACGCCTGGGTGCTTTTGCACGGCGCCGAGGTCGAGCGACAGGATCCTTCCATGCGCGACCGTGGCGAGGCCCAGCGCGCCGTGCAGGGTGCCGCGCGGCTCCAGCATGTCGTCGATGTAAACGGCCGTGCCCGCGACATGCTTGTGCGCGGAGTCGTGCGGCCGGCTCTCATGAACACCGCCTTGGATGCGCTCAGCGTGGAGGTTGGGGGTGTGGGTGTTCATGTCATGCCGCCTCGTGCCGGCGGACGCGAAGGGGCGCTTTTGTGCCGGAGCTTTCGAGGAACGTGCGGCGAAGCAGGTTCTTGGCCACCAGCATCCGGTAGGCGGTCGACGCCCGCATGTCGGTGAGCGGCGAGAAATCCCGCTCGAAAGCGGGAAGCGCGTCTTCCACCGTTTCCATCGTCCAGGACCGGCCCTGGAGCGCGGCCTCCACGGCCGCGGCCCGCTTGGGCGTACCGGCCATGCCGCCATAGGCGATGCGGGCCGCGGCTACGCGACCGGTGCCGTCGAATTGTACGTGGAACGCGCCGAGCACGGCGGTGATGTCCTCGTCGCGGCGCTTGGAAATCTTGTGGAGGGCGAAAAGCGCACCGGGTTCCGGCAACGGCACGTCCACCCATTCCACGAACTCGCCGGGCTGCCGGTCCTGCCGCCCATAGGCGATGAAGAAGTTTTCGAGCGGGATGGTGCGGCGCGACGCACCCTTGCGCAGCGTGAGGGTGGCATCGAGCGCGATCAGGCCCGGCGTCATGTCGCCGATGGGCGAGCCGTTAGCGATGTTGCCGCCCACCGTGCCCCCGTTGCGGATCTGCTCGCCGCCGATGCGGTCGATCAGCTCGGCGAGCGCAGGCAGGTGCGGCGCAAGCGCGGCCTGCGCCTCCGTGTAGGAGACGCCCGCGCCAATCCGGAGCTTCCCTTCCGCCACCTCGGCTCGCTTGAGTTCGCGCAGATGGCCGATGAACACAGCAGGCCCGATGGCGCGGAAGGCCTTGGTCACCCAGAGCCCAACATCCGTCGCCCCGGCGACGATGCGCGCCTCCGGCTCGGCTTCGAGCATGGCGGCGAGGTCGTCTACGCCGGCGGGGATGACGAGCCGATCCGGCCCCTCGCCCATCTCCACCCGCGCGCCGTCCTGGAGCGCGCGGAGACGCGCGGCGATGGCCTGGGCCTCCTCAGCAAGCGTGTCGGGCTCGGGGTCGGCCAGCGCCGCGCGCGCGGCGCGCACGATGCTCTCATAGCCTGTGCAGCGGCAGAGATTTCCTTGAAGGGCCTTTTCGATGCGGGCGTCGTCGGCCGTTTCCCCTTCGAGGCGCAGGCCGGCGAGCGTCATCACGAAACCCGGCGTGCAGAAGCCGCATTGCGAGCCGTGATGCTGAACAAGCGCGCGCTGCACCGGGTGGAGCCCCCCGTCCGCCCCGCGCAAATGCTCCACCGTCACCACATGCGCCCCGTCGAGCGATGCCGTGAAGGCGATGCAGGCGTTGAGCCCGCGATAGGTCACGCGCTCGCCTTCCAGGCGACCGGCCAGAACCGTACAGGCGCCGCAATCGCCTTCCGCGCACCCTTCCTTCGTGCCGACAAGCCCGCGGCGCAGGCGCAGGAAATCGAGCAGCGTCTCGTCGGGGCGCACCCGGTTGAGCGTGATGTCCTCGCCGTTGAGGATGAAGCGGATGTGGTTGCGGGTCTCGGGCATGCGGTGCTCAGCTCCCGCGATAAGTCGAATAGCCATAGGGCGAGATCAAGAGCGGCACATGGTGGTGCGCGGCCTCTGCGATGCCGAAACGGATCGGCACGTCGTCGAGAAAAGCCGGCTCGGGCAGGCTGACCCCTTGCGCGCGAAAATAGTCGCCGGCGGAAAAGACGAGCTCGTAGAGGCCCGGTGCAAAGGCCTCGCCTTCCAGAAGCGGCGCGCCGCAGCGGCCGTCTCCATTGGTGCGGACCGTCTTGAGATGGATTCGCTTATCGCCCTCGAGGCGCGACAGCGAGATGACGAGTCCCGCCGCCGGCCGGCCGGCCGAGGTGTCGAGAACATGCGTGGTGAGGCGTCCGGTCCTGGCGGACATCGATCTTCCCTTGGTTCTTCTCAAGCCCTTGGCGCGGGCCTTTCGCCGGGTTTAAGGGTCATGGATAGTTCGCTGGCGGCGTAATGCCAAGGGAAAGGCTGGAACGAGCCGATCCGCCCCGCTTTCGCACCGCTGTTTTCGACGCCTGGAGAATCATGGACGAGCCCAAGCGATACGTCAGGGACATGCGCGGCTACGGCCGAAATCCGCCCGACCCGCGCTGGCCGGGCAATGCTAAGATCTGCGTGCAGTTCGTGCTGAACTACGAGGAGGGCGGCGAAAATTGCCTGCTTCACGGCGACCCGGGCTCGGAAGCCTTCCTGTCGGAGATCGTGGGCGCGCAGGCTTGGCCGGGCATGCGCCACTGGAACATGGAGTCGATCTACGAATACGGCGCGCGCGCCGGCTTCTGGCGGCTCCACCGCATGTTCACCGAGGCGCAGGTGCCCGTGACGGTCTATGGCGTGGCGACCGCGCTGGCCCGCTCACCCGACCAGGTGGTCGCCATGCAGGAGGCCGGTTGGGAGATCGCCAGCCACGGGCTCAAATGGATCGACTACCGCGATTTTTCCGCCGACGAGGAGAAGCGGCACATGGATGAGGCGGTCCGGCTGCACACGGCCGTGACGGGCGAGCCGCCTCGCGGCTGGTATACAGGCCGCACCTCAATCCACACGGTGCGGCTCGCCGCCGAGACCGGCCTGTTCGACTATGTGTCCGACACCTATGACGACGACCTGCCCTATTGGCGGGCGTTCGGCGACCGCGCCCAGCTCATCATCCCTTACACGCTTGACGCCAACGACATGCGCTTCGCGACGCCGCAAGGGTTCAATGCGGGCGACCAATTCTTCACCTATCTCAAGGACTCATTCGATGTTCTTTACGCGGAAGGCGAGGCCGGCCGGCCGGCCATGATGAGCGTGGGCCTCCACTGCCGGCTCGTCGGCCGACCGGGCCGGGCGGCGGCGCTCCAGCGCTTCATTCAATATGTGAAGAATCGCGGGGATGCGTGGATCGCGCGCCGCGTCGACATCGCCGAGCATTGGCGGGAGCACCACCCTTACCAGCCGCAGGCGCTCACGCCCTCGCGTATGGACCGGCAAGAGTTCGTGCAAAAGTTCGGCGGCGTGTTCGAGCATTCGCCCTGGATCGCGGAGCGAGCCTTCGAGCTTGAGCTCGGACCGGCGCATGATGGCGCGGGCGGGCTCCACAATGCGCTGGCCCGCGTGTTCCGGGAAGCGAGCGAGGAGGAGCGGCTCAGCGTACTCAACGCCCATCCAGACCTCGCGGGCAAGCTCGCCCAGGCCCGGCGGCTCACGCCGGAATCGGCCGCCGAGCAGGCTTCGGCGGGGCTCGACGCGATGACGGATGATGAGCGCGCGCGCTTCCAGACGCTGAACGCGGCATATGTAGAGAAATTCGGCTTCCCCTTCATCATCACCGTGCGGGGAAAGACCAAGGCCGACATCCTCCGGGCCTTCGAGCGCCGCATCGGCCAGGGCCGGAGCGAGGAGTTTGCGACCGCAGCCCGCGAGGTGGAGCGCATCGCGCTGTTGCGGCTCCAAGACATGCTGCCGGCCTGAGTTTTTCCCATGACAGATCGTTCCTACTACGCACCCCAGGGCGGGCATCCGCCGCAAACCCAATTGCTCACCGACCGGGCGGTGTTCACGACGGCCTACGCGGTGATCCCCAGGGGCGTGATGCGCGACATCGTCACGAGTTTTCTTCCCTTTTGGGAGAACACCCGGGCCTGGGTGCTGTCGCGGCCCTTGTCCGGCTTCGCCGAGACCTTTTCGCAATACATCATGGAGGTCGGCTCCGGCGGGGGCAGCGACCGGCCCGAGACGGAGGCAGGCGCGGAGGCCGTGCTCTTCGTGGTCGAGGGCGAGGCGGCGCTGACGATCGATGACACACGGCACGCGCTCTCGCCAGGCGGCTATGCCTTCCTCCCGCCCGGGGCGGCCTGGACGCTGCGCAACGAAGGCTCCGCGCCCGTCCGCTTCCACTGGATCCGCAAGCTTTACGAGGCCGTGGACGGCATTCCCGCGCCGGAAGCCTTCGTCATAAACGAGCGGGACATCACGCCCTCGCCCATGCCCGGCACGGAGGGGCGCTGGGCCACCACGCGCTTCGTGGACGTGAATGATCTCCGCCACGACATGCATGTGACGGTCGTCACCTTCGAGCCGGGCGCGGTGATCCCCTTCGCCGAGACGCATGTGATGGAGCACGGGCTCTACGTGCTCGAAGGCAAGGCGGTTTACCGGCTCAACCAGGACTGGGTGGAGGTGGAGGCCGGCGACTATATGTGGCTGCGCGCCTTCTGTCCTCAAGCCTGCTACGCTGGCGGCCCCGGCCGCTTCCGCTACCTTCTCTACAAGGATGTGAACCGTCACGCGAAATTGAGGCCCTGAGGGAGCACCATGACCGACCGGAAAATCCTCGCTCACGCGCTGACGCGCGATGCCTTCGCGCCGTTCGGCCAAGTCATCGACCGCGAAGGCGAGCCCACGCCCATCAATGGCGGCAAGGCGCGGCGCTTCGACAGCGGCGCGTTTGCCGAGGTCAGCGGCGACAACGCGCGGGTGGGGATCGGGCTGGTCTATGCCACGCCCTATAAGTTCCCGCTGGACCTCCGCATGGTGGAGCGGCACCCGCTCGGCAGCCAGGCTTTCGTGCCGATCGAGCCCGCGCGTTTCCTGGTGGTGGTTTGCCCGGACGAGGATGGCAAGCCCGGCGCTCCGCAGGCTTTCGTCACGGGCTTCGGCCAGGGCGTGAACTATTTTCCCGGCACCTGGCACGGGGTGCTGACGCCCATCGAGGATGCGCAGAGCTTCGTGATCGTGGATCGCAGGGGCGATGGGAACAATACCGAAGAGTTCCACTTCGACGAGCCCTGGGAGATCCATCTGCCAGGGATGACCGGGTGAGAACAACCACCTCCGGATTGAGGTAACTGCGACGCATCCTGACGCAGTTCCGTCAGGGGGCCGGGAAGCGGTATGCCACGGTGCGGTGACCGATTCAGCCGCCCAAAGAGCCGCAATTGAAAATCATCACCGAATTCCCGCGCAAAGTGATCGAGTTCCCGGACATGGGGATCGTCATGCCCGACGGCTGCCGGCTCTCGGCGCGGGTGTGGATGCCGGAAGACGCCGAACGGAATCCCGTGCCAGCGATCCTCGAGCACCTGCCCTATCGCAAGCGGGACGGAACCACGTTTCGCGACGCGCTCACCCATCCCTATTTCGCGGGGCACGGCTACGCTTCGATCCGCGTGGATATGCGCGGCAACGGCGACTCCGAAGGCTTGATGGAGGACGAGTATTCCGACCAGGAATGGCAGGACGCGCTCGACGTGATCGCCTGGGCGGCGGCCCAGCCCTGGTGCTCGGGGGACGTGGGCATGATGGGCATCTCCTGGGGCGGCTTCAACGCGCTCCAAGTAGCCGCGCTGCGCCCGTCGGCGCTCAAGGCCATCGTCACGCTCTGCTCCAGCGTCGATCGCTTCACTGATGACATCCACCACAAGGGTGGCTGCCTGCTCGGCGAGAATCTCGGCTGGGGCGCCACCATGCTCTCCTACTCCTCCCGGCCGCCGGACCCGATGCTGGTCGGCGAAAAGTGGCGGGAAATGTGGCTGGAGCGGCTTGAGAATGAGCCGTTCCTGCCGTTGACTTGGTTCCGGCACCAGCGGCGGGACGCCTATTGGAAGCGCGGCTCAGTCTGCGAGGATTATTCCGCCATCGAAGCGGCCGTGCTTGCGGTCGGCGGCTGGCATGACGGCTACCGCAACACGGTGGCGCACCTGCTCGCCAACCTGAAGGCGCCGGCCAAAGGCATCATGGGGCCGTGGATCCACAAATATCCGCACTATGCCGCGCCCGAGCCGCGCATCGGCTTTCTGCAGGAGGCGCTGCGCTGGTGGGACCGCTGGCTGAAGGGGATCGACACGGGCGCGGAGCGAGACCCGGTCTATCGCGCCTACATCATGGACAGCGTGCGGCCGGCCCGCTGGCACCCGACGCGGCCGGGGCGGTGGGTGGCGGAGGCACAATGGCCCTCGTCCCGGATCGAGAGCCGGCGCTTCGACCTGCTCAGGCCAGGCGAATCGCCGCGGATCGTCGACTCGCCGCAAGACTGCGGGCTTGCGGGAGGCGAATATTTTCCCTTCACCTTCGGCCCCGAACTGCCGGGCGACCAGCGGCGGGACGATGCGCTGTCGGTCGCCTTCGATTTGCCGCCTCTGGAAGAGTCCATCGACATTCTCGGCGCGCCCGAGCTTTCGGCGAGGCTCTCATCGGACAAGCCGCAGGCGAATCTGGCGGTGCGGCTGTGCGACGTGCATCCCGACGGCGCGTCGGAGCTCATCTCCTACGGCGTGCTGAACCTGTCGCACCGGGATTCGCATGAGCATCCACGCCCGCTCACCCCTGGCGGAACCGTGGAGGTTCGGGTCGTGCTCGACCAGGTCGGCTACCGCGTCCCGGCAGGCCACCATCTGCGCATTGCCTTCTCCACGGCGCTGTGGCCGATGATCTGGCCCGCGCCTGAACGCGCCGCGCTGACCCTGCAGGAGGCCGTCCTCCGCCTGCCGGCGCGGCCCTTGGCCGAGGGCGACGAGGTGTCCTTCCCGTCGTCCGAAGGCGCGGAACCCTGGCGCACGGAGACGCTACGCCCGGCGGCTTCCACCCGTCTCGTGGAAGAAGACCAGGACAGCGGCGTGGTCACGCTCCGCATCCATGACGATTTCGGGGAGGTGCGCGACCTCGACCATCGCCTCGTCAACGGCAGCGAGGTCAAGGAAACCTGGACGATCCACCCGGACGATCCTCTCTCCGCACATGTCGAGTGCCGCTGGACGCAAACGCTCGGGCGGGAGGGCTGGTCGGTGCGCACGGAGAGTGCCGCAAGCCTGAAGGCCGCCAGGGAAAGCTTCCACCTGACCGGCCACATCGAGGCGTTCGAGGGCGAAACGCGGGTCTTCAGGCGCGACTTCGAAGAAACGATCCCGCGCGACCATCTTTGAGGCGCCGAAACTTTGCCGATGAAACGGTCGTGGCTTGTTTGCGCCATCGCGCAGACGTGAAACGTTTTTGCGGCGGCAAATGTCGCATCGGGTCTTGCGGGCTCACGCCGCAGGGGATCATATCCCTGAAATTTTCCTTCGTCCTTTCACAACAACCATTTGGGGAACGAAATGTCGGATGAACTGAACTTCTTGAGCCGCCGCGTGTTGGCCGGCCGGCTGAGCCGGCGCGACTTTCTGGGTCGGGCCTCGGCGCTGGGCGTCTCGGCGGCTTTCGCCAACACGCTTCTGAGCACAGCCGCGCTGGCGCAGACACCCCAGCGCGGCGGCGTCTTGCGGGCCGGCATGCAGGGCGGCGCGTCCACCGACAGCCTGGACCCCGCCACCTGGGCGAGCCAGGTGCCTTACTTCTTCGGGCGTCAGTGGGGCGAGCAGCTCGTGCAGCTTTCACCGGAAGGCGAGGTCAATCCGGCCTTGGCCGAGGAATGGGGCGCCTCCGACGACGCCAAGGTCTGGACCTTCAAGATCCGCAAAGGCGTGGAGTTCCACAACGGCAAGACGCTCGAGCCCGCCGACGTGGTCGCCACCATGGAGCGGCATTCCAACGAGGAGTCGCAGTCGGGCGCGCTCGGCATCATGGGCGGCATCGAATCCGTCCGGGCGGACGGCGACACGGTCGTGTTCACGCTCCGCGAGCCGAACGCCGACCTGCCTTATCTCCTGGACGACTATCACTTGATGATCCAGCCGAACGGCGGCAAGGACGATCCCGCCGCCGGCATCGGCACCGGCCCCTACCGCGTCACGGTGAATGAGCCCGGCGTGCGGCATGGCGGCGAGCGTTTCGCGAATTACTGGCGCGACGATCGCGGCTTCGCCGACGGGATCGAGATCATCGTGGTCAACGACACCACCGCACGCACCGCCGCCCTTCAGAGCGGCCAAGTCGACATGATCAACCGCGTGGAGCCCAAGGTGGTGGATCTCGTCAAGCGGCTGCCCGGCGTGGTCGTCCAGAACGTGGCCGGCAAGGGGCACTACGTGTTCATCGCCCATTGCAACACCGCGCCCTTCGACAACAACGATCTGCGGCTCGCGCTGAAATACGCGATGAATCGCGAGGAGATGGTGAAGACCATCCTCCAGGGCTATGGCTCGGTCGGCAACGACACGCCGATCAACGCCGCCTATCCCTTGTTCACCGAGCTGCCGCAGCGGGCGTTCGATCCGGAGAAGGCGAAGTTCCACTACACGAAGTCCGGCCATTCGGGGCCGGTCCTGCTGCGCACCTCCGACGTCGCCTTTCCCGGCGCGATCGATGCGGCCCAGCTCTATCAGCAGTCCTGCGCGCAGGCCGGAATCACCGTGGAAGTGCGCCGGGAACCCGGCGACGGCTACTGGTCGGAGGTCTGGAACAAGCAGCCATTCTCGACCTCCTATTGGGGCGGGCGGCCGACGCAGGACCAGATGTTCTCGACGGCCTACTATTCCAAGGCCGACTGGAACGACACGCGATTCTTCAACGAGCGCTTCGACAAATTGCTGTTCGAGGCCCGCGCCCAGCTCGACCCCGAGAAGCGCAAGGAGCTGTATCGGGAGATGAACCTGATCCTCCACGCGGAGGGCGGCGTCATCGTGCCCATGTTCAACGACTTCATCGACGCGCATTCCGCGCGCGTTGCCGGCTGGGTGCCGGACGGCAACCAGGAGATGATGGGTGGCTACGCGCTGTCCAAGTGCTGGCTGCAATCCTGATCCCCGCGCCGCCGGGACACCAGGCGATCGGCGGGCCCGCGCTCCACGCGGGTCCGTTCGTTCCCGGCGGGAAGGGTTGAAAGCCCGCGACAGGGAGAAGAACGGGCGGGCGGCATGAAAGAAGCCTTGCGATCCCTTCACGCTTGGCCTCATGATGGCTCTCGGACGAGGACTTCTGGGTGGCGGGAAGATCGGGAGTGTGAATGGCTGAGCAGAACGCCATCTCTTCCGCCGCGCTTTCGGACGCTTCCGCGCCGCCGGCGGCCGATGCGGGCCGCCGCCCAGCCTCTCCCATCCTGCGGCTGATCCTGAAGCGCGTCGGCCAGGGCATCCTGCTTCTGTTCGCCGTGTCCGTGCTGATCTTCGCGGGCACGCAGATCCTGCCCGGCGACGTGGCGCAGTCGATCCTCGGCCAGTCGGCCACCCCGCAGGCGCTGGCCAATCTGCGCGAGGAGCTCGGCCTCAACCAGCCGGCCTATGTCCGGTACTTCCAATGGCTGGGCGGCGTTCTGACCGGCGATCTCGGCACGGCGCTCTCCTCGCGCCAGGACATCGCCTCGGCCCTTCTCCCGCGCCTTGGCAACACCCTGTTCCTGGCCTTCTGGGCGGCGTTCGTCTCGATTCCGCTCGCCATCATCCTGGGCCTGCTCGCGGTGCGCTACCGCAACGGCTGGGTGGACAAGGCGATCTCGGGCCTCGCGCTCGCTTCCACGAGCCTGCCGGAATTCTTCATCGGCTATCTGCTCGTCTTCTTCTTCGCCGTGCCGCAGGCCTGGATGGCGATGCCCTGGTTCCCGGCGATCTCCACGGTTTATGACGGCATGCCGTTTTGGAGCCGCATGCAGGCCATCGCCCTGCCCGCGGCGGCGCTGACGCTGGTCGTGCTCGCGCATATGATGCGCATGACGCGGGCGGCGATCCTGAACGTGATGCAGTCCGCCTATATCGAGACGGCCGAGCTCAAGGGCCTGTCGCAGTTCACCATCATCCGCCGCCACGCCTTCCCGAACGCCATCGCCCCCATCGTCAACGTGGTCATGCTGAACCTCGCCTTCCTCGTGGTCGGCGTGGTGGTGATCGAGGTGATCTTCGTTTATCCCGGCATGGGCCAGTATCTCGTGGATCACGTGTCCAAGCGCGACGTGCCGGTGGTGCAGGCGGTGGGGCTGATCTTCGCCGCCGTCTACATCACCATGAACATCGTGGCCGACATCGCGGCCATCGTCGCCAACCCGCGCCTGAGGCACCCGCGATGAGGCGAGCCCATGCTTAGCGTCAAAGGCATCCCGGCGGGCGCGGCGCTCGGCCTCGTGATGACGGCGCTGTTCTTGTTCGCCGCCGTCTTCGCGCCGGTCATCGCGCCCTACGGCATGGGCGAGATCGTCGGCGGCGTGTGGGAGCCGGCGAGCGAGAATTTCTGGCTCGGCACCGACAATCTCGGCCGCGATCTCCTGTCGCGCATGATCTATGGCGCGCGCACGACCATTCTGATCGCCGCGCTCGCGACCGCGCTCTCCTTCGGGCTGGGCTCGGTTCTGGGTTTCCTGGCCGCGGTGGTGGGCGGCTGGCTCGACACGGGCCTGTCGCGCTTCGTGGACCTGCTCATGGCGATCCCGACCCTGATCTTCGGGCTGGTGGTGCTTTCGGTGCTGCCATCCACGGTTCTGACGCTGATCCTCGTCATGGGCATCCTTGACGCCACGCGCGTTTATCGCCTGGCCCGCGCGGTCGCCGCCGACATCAACGTCATGGACTTCGTGGAGGCGGCGAAGCTGCGCGGCGAAGGCTCGGGCTGGATCATCTTCCGGGAAATCCTGCCCAATGCGCTGTCGCCGCTCGTGTCGGAGCTCGGCCTGCGCTTCATCTACGCCGTGCTGTTCCTTTCCGCCCTCTCCTTCCTGGGGCTCGGCGTGCAGCCGCCCGAGGCCGACTGGGGCGGCATGGTCAAGGAGAACAAGGAGGGCATCGTGTTCGGCATCCCCGCCGCCCTGATCCCGGCCGCGGCGATCTCGGTGCTCGCCATCTCCGTCAATCTCGTGGCGGATTGGATCTTGAACCGCACCTCAAGCCTCAAGGGCGGGCGCGGCCATGCTTGACCGGCCCGCCTCCCGCCCCGCGGCAGGCGCGGCGCCGCTGCTCGACATCCGCAACCTGCGCATCGAGGCGACGAGCTACCCGCCCGGCGAGCCGCCGCGCACGGTCACGATCGTCGATGACGTTTCGCTGACGCTCGAACAGGGCAAGGTGCTGGGCCTGATCGGCGAGTCGGGCGCGGGCAAGTCCACGATCGGCC
This sequence comes from Mesorhizobium sp., assembly GCA_035998495.1. Classification (GTDB taxonomy): domain Bacteria; phylum Pseudomonadota; class Alphaproteobacteria; order Rhizobiales; family Rhizobiaceae; genus Mesorhizobium_B. The sequence goes on along the minus strand of DASYHP010000038.1, from coordinate 19,673 downwards.
TGTCGCCATTGGGCTATGGCCGCGGCGGCGCCCGGATCGTGGGCGGCGAGGTGCGGCTCAACGGCCGCGACATCCTGGAGGAAGGCCCGAAAGGCTTTCGCCGCCTGCGCGGGCGCGAGGTGACCTATGTCGCGCAGTCGGCGGCGGCCGCCTTCAACCCCGCCCACAAGCTGATGGACCAGGTGGTGGAGGCGACCATCCGGCACGGCGTCATGGGCCGCGCGGACGCCGAGAAGCGCGCGGTGGCGCTGTTTCGCAAGCTCAGCCTGCCCGACCCCGAGCGGATCGGCGAGCGCTTCCCCCACCAGGTCTCGGGCGGACAGCTCCAGCGCGTGATGACGGCGATGGCGCTCTGCCCGAAACCCGACCTGATCGTGTTCGACGAGCCGACCACCGCGCTCGACGTGACCACGCAGATCGACGTGCTCGCCGCCATCAAGGAGGCGATCCGCGACACGGGCGTGGCGGCGCTCTACATCACGCACGACCTCGCCGTGGTGGCGCAGGTGGCCGACCGCATCATGGTCCTGCGCCACGGCAAGCTCGTCGAGGAGGGAGACACCGGGCAGGTCATCCACCGGCCCCACGAGGCCTACACGCAGGCGCTCGTGGCCGCGCACGACCTCCAGCACCAGGAAAAGCCGCCGCAGGCCGAGCCGCTGCTCACCGTGAAAAATGTGACCGCGGCCTATGGCGGCGGCGCGGTGAAGGTGTTGAAAAATGTCTCCGTGGCCTTGTGCGCCGGCCAGACCTTGGCTGTCGTGGGCGAGTCGGGCTCGGGAAAATCCACGCTGGCGCGCGCCATCACCGGGCTCCTGCCGCCGCAGTCCGGCACCGTCCGCTTTGCCGGGCGGGAGCTGCCGGCGCGCCTCGTGGATCGCAAGAAGGACGACTTGCGCGAGCTTCAGATGATCTACCAGATGGCGGATGTCGCCATGAACCCGCGGCAGACCGTCGGCACCATCATCGGCCGGCCGCTCGAATTCTATTTCGGCCTGCGCGGGGCGGAGCGCGAGCGGCGCGTGACCGAACTCTTGGAGAAGATCGAACTCAATCGCGGCTTCGCGAACCGCTACCCGGCCGAGCTTTCCGGCGGCCAGAAGCAGCGCGTGGCGATCGCCCGCGCGCTCGCCGCCAAGCCGAAGCTCATCATCTGCGACGAGGTGACGAGCGCGCTCGACCCGCTGGTGGCCAACGGCATCCTGAAGCTCCTGCTGGGGCTGCAGGCCGAGGAGCAGGTCGCCTACCTCTTCATCACGCATGATCTGGCGACCGTTCGCGGCATCGCCGACGCCATCGCCGTGATGTTGCGCGGCGAGGTGGTGCGCTACGGGCCGAAGAGCCAGGTGCTCTCGCCGCCCTTCGACGCCTACACCGACCTTCTCCTGCGCTCCGTGCCCGAGATGGAGCAGGGCTGGCTGGAGCAGGCCATCGCCGGCCGGCGCATGCAGAGCGCGGGCAACTGACCGAAAATCGGGCGGCTGAGCGCCGCTTGCCACGGAACGTCCGAGAACCGCCGAACAGGATGGTACGCGGGCGCGCATTGAAAGCCGTCTAACATCCTGGCTTGACATGCGAAGGTCACATGCCGTCGCTAGATGATCGAGAACGATAAATCCGGGAGGAAGCGTGATGTCGGGCGAAATCAACCACTGGAGCCGCCAGGCGGCGGCGGGCCGGATCAGCCGGCGCGAATTTCTAGGGAGGGCCGCCGCGTTAGGCGTTTCGGCGGCGTTCGCCAACATGCTTCTGACGTCGGCGGTGCGCGCGCAAGGGCCGGTGCGGGGCGGCATCCTCAAGGCCGGCCTTCAAGGCGGCGAGTCCACCAACTCGCTCGACCCCGCGCTGAACCTCAGCCAAGTGCCCTTCAACTTCTGCAAGCAATGGGGCGAATTCCTGGTGCGCCTGTCGCAGGACGGTGGGCTTGAGAACCGCATCGCGGAAGAGATCGGCGCATCGGACGACGCAAGAATCTGGACCATGAAGATCCGGGACGGCGTCGAGTTCCACAATGGCAAGACGGTGACGGCCGAGGACGTCCTCGCCACCTTGGAACGGCATGCCGACGAGAAGTCGCAGTCCGGCGCGCTGGGCGTGCTCACGGGCATCGAGTCCATGAAGGTGGACGGCAAGAACGTGGTCATCACGTTGGCCGAGCCCAACGCCGACTTCCCCTATCTGATGGCCGACTACCATCTCGTGATCCAGCCGAACGGCGGCAAGGATGACCCGGCGGCGGGCATCAGCGCAGGCCCCTACAAGGTTTCGGTCAACGAGCCGGGCGTGCGCTATGGCGGTGAGCGCTTCGCCAATTTCTGGGACGCAGGAAAGATGGGCTTCGTCGACCAGGTGGAGATCATCGTGGTCAACGACACCACGGCGCGCACGGCAGCGCTCCAAAGCGGCCAAGTTCACATGATCAACCGGGTGGAGCCCAAGGTCGTCGATCTCGTGAAGCGGCTGCCGGGCGTGGTGATCCAGAACGTGTCGGGCCGCGGCCACTACGTGTTCATCATGCACTGCAACACCGCGCCTTTCGACAACAACGACCTCAGGCTCGCGCTGAAGTACGCGATGAACCGGCAGGAGATGCTGGACAAGATCCTTTTGGGCTATGGTTCCGTGGGGAACGATTTCCCGATCAGTGCGGCCTATCCGCTCTTCACCGAACTGGAGCAGCGCGAGTTCGATCCGGACAAGGCGAAGTTCCATTACGAAAAGTCCGGCCACTCGGGGCCTATTCTCCTCCGGACCTCGGAGGTCGCCTTCCCCGGCGCGGTGGACGCCGCGCAGCTCTACCAGCAGGCCTGCGCGGGGGCCGGCATCCAGATCGAGGTTAGGCGCGAGCCGGGTGACGGCTACTGGTCGGAAGTGTGGAACAAGCAGCCGTTCAGCACCTCCTACTGGGGCGGCCGACCGACGCAGGACCAGATGTACACGACCGCCTATCAATCCAAGGCCGACTGGAACGACACGCGCTTCTTCAACGAGAAATTCGACCAGATGCTGATCGCCGCTCGCGGCGAGCTGGACGAGGCCAAGCGCAAGCAGATCTACGCTGACATGGCGACCATCGTGCGCGACGAGGGCGGGCTGATCCTGCCCATGTTCAACGACTTCATCGATGCCGTCAGCGATAGGGTGCAGGGTTTTGAGAAGCACCCGCAGGCCGAGATGATGGACGGCTATGCGCTCGCCGAGTGCTGGCTCCCGGCCGCCTGAGGACCGTTCGCGCGGCCGCTGCCGGCTCTCGGCCGGACAGGCGCGCGAAGGACATCCCAAGCCGGTTCCGCATGGGTGGCGCCGGCCTGGAGATGATAGAAGCACGGGCGAGTTCAACCCATAGATCCAGAGCGCGCCCGTGCCCCTTTCCCGCAAACTGCTCCTCATCATCCTGGACGGCCTGCCCTGGCGGAACTGGGCGCCTTTCATGGGCAACATGGAAGGCTGGGTGCAAAGCGGCGAGGCGAGGCGGTGGCGGATGCGCTCGGTGCTGCCGTCCACCTCCGCCTGCTGCTACGCGTCAATCCACACGGGCGTGCCGCCGCAGCTTCATGGCGTGACGTCCAACGAGTTCCGGCACCGCGTGGAACTGCCCGACGTCTTTTCCGAAGCGACGAAGGCCGGCGGCAAGACAGGCGCCGTCACCCATTCCTACTGGTCGGAATTCTTCAACCGCTATCCGTTCGATCTCGTGCGCGACATCGAATATGACGAACCCAGCGGGCCGATCACCCATGGCCGCTTCCACACCATGACCGGCTACAACCGGCTCAACCAGATGACCCCGTCGGATGTGGACCTGTTCGCCACGCTGACCATGCTGACCGAGCGCTTCGGCATCGACTACGGCATCCTGCACACCTGCACGGTGGACTCGATGGGCCACCGCTTCGGGCACGGCGTGGTCGAGATGGACAACGCGCTCTATACGCTGGACTCCGCGCTGGCCGGTTTCCTGCCGCGCTGGCGCAAGAACGGTTTTGAGGTCATCGTGACGGCCGATCACGGCCAGACGGACCGAGGCCATCACGGCGGCCACGATGACGAGATGCAGGATGTGGCGCTGTATTATTTCGGTGAGGGCCGCGGCCCCGAGCCTGACACGCTGCTCGACCAGTTGAGTCTCGCGCCCACGATTCTTTCACGCCTCGGCGCGCCAGTGCCGCATACGATGAAAGCCGAGCCTTTCCTGAGATAATCCAGACTATTTGCCCAGCACCAGCGCCCAGTAGCGCTCGCCCTCCCCGTCGGTGGCCGAGGCCAAGCCGAATTTTTCGAAGCGAGGGTCGAGCATGTTGCGCCGATGCGGCGGCGAGTTTTCCCAGGTGACCAGCACCTCGCCCACGCTGTCCTGCCCGCGCGCGATGTTTTCGGCCGCCGTGCCGACGCCGACATTCCGCATCCGGGCGGAAAAGCTGCGGCCGATCCCCGTGGTGTGCGCCATGCTCGACGAGCCTGCCATGAGCCGCGCCTGCGTGAGCGCGGCTTGGTCGAGCGCCCTGTCGCGGCTCAAGGGGCCGAGCCCTTGGGCGCGGCGGAAGGCGGCGAGTTGCGACGTCGCCTCGGCCGAGTGGACGCCGGCGCCGGAAACGGAACCGCCGGACAGCCCGGGCAAGGCCGCGCAGCCGGCAAGCACGGCGAAGGCGGAGGCGGCGAGAAGATTTCGGGCGCAATGCCGAAGGGCGGAAGCACTGAACTGAACCATGGGTCGCTCGGGACAACGGGATTGTGGCGGGAGCCGGGCCGCCCCCGGTTCTGCCGCATGATCCTTTCCGAACGGTTCGAGCGCGCCTTGTTCCACGCGGGGGCGTCAGAACGGCTGCTCGCCCCGGCCGAGCGCGCCGACGGCGTCCACGATGCGGGCAAAGCATTCCCGAGCCCGCCGCACCGAATGGCGGGCGCGCAGGAAGCCATGCACCAGGCCCGGCTCCTCGCGCCACCATGCCCGGCCCCCCGCCGCCAGGATGCGGTCGCGATAGGTTTCGCCGTCCGACGACAGGGGATCGCATTGGGCGGTCACGATGGCGGTGGGCGGCAGGCCGGAGAAGTCGGCATCGGCCAGCGGCGCGAAGCTGGGATCTTGCGTGACGTCGCGGCCGCCCGCGCGGATGTCGCGGTAGAAGTCGAGGTCGACCGATGTCAGCATGGGCGCGTGGGCATGCGCGAGATAGGAGCCATGGTCCATCGGCCCGCCCAGGCCGGGATAGATAAGCACTTGACCGATGGGTTGGACTTCGGCCGAGCGCGCCGCGTGTGACACGGCCGCGGCCAAGTTGCCGCCGGCCGAGTCGCCGACGAGGACGACCGGTCGCTCCCATTCCCGCGCGGTCCACAGGAAGGCGTCCAGCGCGTCGTCGAAGGCGGCGGGGTGCGTGTGCTCGGGCGCGAGGCGGTAATCGATGGAAGCCACGCGAAAACCGGTGCGGGCGCTAATCTCGGCACACACATCGTCATGGCTGTCGAGGCCACCCACCACGAAGCCCCCGCCGTGGAGGTAGAGCACGACGGCGGCAGGATTCTCCTGCGCGGCGCGGTAGATGCGGACAGGGATGGCGCGGCCTTCGGCCGGAATCGCGGTGGTCTCGACCGAAACGCCTTCGGGGTGGCCGGCATGGAAGGCGCGGCACATCCCGTCATAAACCGCGCGCTGCTCGCTCACCGTGTGGTTAACGGCGTCGGGCGGGTAGAAGCTTTCCGTGCGGCGGATGAAGGCCCAGGTCTCGGCGTCGATGAGGCTAGCGTAGTCGGGCATTACCTTCGGCCTCGTATCAGACCCCCTCTCCGTCTCGCCCCCGCTGCGCTCCAGCTCGACACCTCTCCCCTCAGAAGGGGAGAGGATGGGCGGTGCCTTCTGCGAGTTCGCGCCCATATCCTGGCGCAAGAAGGCGCAGCAGTATCAACGCCCCTTCCACACCGGATCGCGCTTTTCTGCGAAGGCGCGGAAACCCTCCTGGTTGTCCTCGGAGGCGTAGAGGGCGTCCACCGTGCGGAACTTGCGCTTGGTGATCCGGTTCATCGCATCCTGGAAGCTCATGGCTTCGGCCTCGCGGGAAACCTCCTTGATGGCGGAGAAGACGAGCGGCGGGCCCGAGGCGAGCAGGCGCGCCACCTCCCACACACGCTCTTCGAGCCTCTCCTTGGGCAGGATTTCGTTCACGAGGCCCCAGCGATGCGCTTCGGCGGCGTCCATCCAGCGGCCGGTGAAGAGCAGGTCCATGGCGATGTGATAGGGGATGCGCTTGGGCAGCTTGATCGTGGCGGCGTCGGCCAGCGTGCCGGCCTTGATCTCAGGCAACGCGAAGGAGGAATGCTCCGAGGCGTAGATGAGGTCGCAGGACAGCGCCAGCTCGAAGCCGCCGCCCACCGCCATGCCGTTCACGCAGGCGATGACGGGCTTGTTCAGGTCGATGAGTTCCTGCAGGCCCCCGAAGCCGCCCACGCCGTAATCGCCGTCCACCGCGTCGCCGGCGGCCGCGGCTTTCAAGTCCCAGCCGGCGCAAAAGAACTTGTCGCCGGCGGTCTTGACGATGCCCACGCGCAATGTCGGGTCATCGCGGAACGCCTTGAAGGTCTCACCCATCAGGCGCGAGGTCTTCAGGTCGATGGCGTTGGCCTTGGGCCGGTCGAGCGTGACCTCGAGGATCGCGCCCTCGCGGCGGGTGGTGATGACGTCGGACATGTGGTTCCCTCTTCCAGGTCGCGGCGCTCACGCGCAGGCGTTCATCACCACCAGCGCATCCGCCGCCCAGGCGCCCTGGCCTTGGCGGCAGACGATCAGCGGGTTCACGTCGAGTTCTTCGAGCGCGTCGGCGGGGCTTGCCGCGAAGCGGGCGATGGCCTCTATGGCCTCGATGGCGGCCGGAAGATCGCCCTTCGGGCGGCCGCGAAAACCATCGAGAAGCGGAAACAGCTTCAGGCCGCGCAGCGCCGCTTCGATGTCGTCTCGCGAGGCGGGCAGGAGCAGGGTGGCGGAATCCTGCAGGAGTTCGACCAGCACGCCGCCCGTGCCGAGCGTCATGACAGGCCCGAACACTGGGTCGCGTGTGACGCCGACGATCAGTTCGGCCACGCCGCCCTGCACCATGCGTTCGACGAGCAGGCCCTGGCCGAGCGGGAGCAGATCGCGGGCGGCGGCCTCGACCTGCTCGGGCGTGGAAAGGTTGAGCCGCACCGCGCCCGCCTCGCTCTTGTGCGCGACGCCGAGCGCCTTGAGCGCGACGGGCAAGCCGAGGGTGTGGGCGGCCGCAACGGCCTCCTCGGCATTGACCGCTCGCTGTCCCTGCGGGACAGGGATGCCGGCTTCGCGCAGACGGTTTTTGGCCTCGGCTTCGGAGAGGGTTTGGGCAGCCCCCCCCTCCGTCTCGACGCTTCGCGTCGATCCACCTCCCCCCCTTACAGGGTTGGAGGTTGGGCGGTAGGCCAGACGCTCATCCTCTCGCCCGTCGAGCGACGAATGCCCGGAGCCATGCGGAGGGCTAGTGGTGGGCGAAGCCGGACGGAGCGCCGAGCGATTGCCGGCATATGCCACCGGCTCCGCCATGGGCCGCGACCACGCCTCCCCGAGGAACGCCGCGGCTTCGGCGGCGTCAAATGCTTCCGCGATGCCGTGCAAGGGCGTGATGCCGCGGTGGAACAGGTCTTCGGCGTGTTCCTCCGGCAGGTTCTCGGGCATGGAGGCGACGATCGCGCCGCGCGCGTCGTTCGCCTTCAGCGCGGCGTCGTAGGCGTTCACGGCCGTCTGCCAGTCCGCGTCCGAGCAGCGGTCGGTGCGGGGGAAGTCGAGCACGAGCAGGTTGAGGTCGAACTTTTCCGCCGTGAAGGCCGAGAAGGTGGCCGTCATGGCCGGCCCGTTGTTCCAGATGAAGGTGTGGTAGTCGAGCGGGTTGGCCACCGCCACGAGCGGCCCCAGCGTTTCCTTGACCTTCGTGCGGTGGCTTGTGGAAAGGCCAGGGAAGAAGACGTTTCGGCCCTCCGCGCTGTCGGCCATCACCGACGCCTCGCCGCCCGAGCAACTCATGGAGGAGAGTTTTCGGCCTCCCAGCGGTCCGCCGGCATGAAGCAGCTTGAGCGCTTCGAGGAAGGCGGGGATCGTGTCCACCCGCGCGATGCCCAGCCGCTTGAGAAACGCGTCGGAGCCCGCGTCGGAGCCGGCCAGCGATGCGGTGTGGGAGACGGTCGCGGCCCGCGCCTGTTCGGAGCGGCCGGCCTTCATGGCGATGATGGGTTTTTTGAGCTCGCGCGCCCGCCCGGCCAGCCGCTCGAAGCCGGCGACGCTGTCGAAACCCTCGATGTGCAGGCCGAGGCAGGACACGCGCGGGTCTTCGACCAAGCCCAGCGCCATCTCGGAAAGACCGGTCTGCGCCTGATTGCCGGCCGTCAGCAAAAAGGCGATCGGCAGGCCGCGCTTCTGCATGGTGAGGTTGCAGGCGATGTTGGAGCTTTGCGTGATGATCGCCGCGCCCCGCTCGCTTGTCCCCAAGCGCCGACCGCCATGCTGGTCGGGCCAGAGCAGCGCGCCGTCGGCATAGTTGATGAGGCCGTAGCAGTTGGGGCCGATCACCGGCATGTCGCCTGCGGCGGCGACCAGCTCGGCTTGGAGCCGCGCCCCTTCGGCGTCGTCGCCGGCCTCCAGGAAGCCCGCGGCAAAGGCGATGGCCCCGCCCGCGTCCTTGGCCGAGAGCTCGCGCAGGAGGTCGAGCGTCAGGAAGCGGTTCACGCCGACGAAGGAGGCGTCGGGCGCGCCGGGCAACTCGGCGACCGAGCGGAAGGTCTTGACGCCATGCACCTCCGGCTTGGTGGGATGCACGGGCCAGATGTCGCCCGAAAAGCCCATTTTCAGGCACTGCTCGACCACCGCCGCGGCCTGCACGCCGCCGAAGGTGGCGATCGAGCGCGGGCGAAGCAGGCGTTCGAGGCGGTTCACGCTCACGCCCCCAGCGGGCGCAGCAGCGCGCGGGAGATGATGTGGCGCTGGATTTCCGACGTGCCTTCCCAGATGCGTTCCACACGCGCATCGCGCCAGATGCGTTCGAGCGGCAGGTCCTCCATGAGCCCCATCCCGCCATGAATCTGGATGGCCTCGTCGGCAACAAAGGCGAGCATTTCAGTCGCCTTGAGCTTCGCCATGGCCATGTCCTGATCGGTGACCGTGCCCTGGTCGAACTTCCAGCCGCCTTCGAGCACCATCAGCTCGGCCGCCTTGAGCTCGGTCGCCATGTCGGCGAGCTTGAACGACACGCCCTGGTATTTGCCGATGGGCTGGCCGAACTGCGTGCGCTGCGCGGCGTATTCGATCGCGTGGTCCAGGGCGCGCTCGGCCCGGCCGAGGCAGGTCGCGCCCACTTGAAGGCGCGTTGCGCCGAGCCACTGGTTGGCGACCTCGAACCCTTTGTGCGGCTCGCCGAGGATCTGGCTCGACGGCAGGCGCACATCGTCGAATTCGAGGACCGCGTTCGTGTAGCCGCGATGCGAGACGTTCCGGTAGCCCTCGCGGACGGTAAATCCGGGCGTGCCCTTGTCCACGAAGAAGGCGGTGATGCGCTTCTTCTTGCCGCGCGACGTTTCCTCCTCGCCCGAGGCCATGAAGCAGATCGCGAAATCGGCGATGTCGGCGTGGGAGATGAAGTGCTTCGTGCCATTGAGCACCCAGTCCGAGCCATCGGGCACGGCCGAGGCCTTCATGCCGCGCAGGTCGGAGCCCGCGCCGGGCTCGGTCATGGCGAGACAGTCCCACTTCTCGCCGCGGATGCAGGGGTAAAGGTATTTCTCCTTCTGCTCGTCCGTGCCGGCGAGCAGGATGTTGGAAGGCCGCGCCACGCAGGTCCAGTGCAGCGCGTAATTTGCGCGGCCGAGCTCGCGCTCGTAGAGAAGCCATGTGACGGTATCGAGCCCCGCCCCACCGACCTCGGCGGGCATGTTGGCGGCATAGAGCCCGGCTGAAATCGCCTTTTCCTTGATCTCGTCTATCAGCTCGCGGCGCAGATGGCCCGTGCGCTCGACCTCCGCCTCGTGGGGGTAGAGTTCGTTTTCGACGAAGCTGCGCGTGGTCTCGACGATGAGGTTCTGTTCGTCGGTCAGTCCGAAATTCATGGTGCCTTGCCTTCGGCGCGCGCCTTCAGCCGCGCCACATATTCGTTGTGAAGCTCGCCCGCGCCCCAGCCCTGGCCGCCCTGTTCGCGCCCCAACGCTTCCATGATGGCGACGAGATTGTCGTCGCGGATTTTCTCCAGCTCGCGGATGGACAGGCCCTTGGCCTGTTCGTCCGACTGGGTGGCGATCAGGTCCACCAGCTCGTCGTTGTATTCGGGCACGTCCATCAGCTTGGTCCAGGGCCAGCTCAGGCACGGGCCGAACTGGGCCATGAAGTGGCGCATGCCCGCTTCGCCGCCGGCGATGCGATAGACCTGGAACATGCCCATCTGCGCCCAGCGCAGGCCGAAGCCGTAGCGCATGATGTCGTCGAGCTCCTCGACCGTGCAGATGCCGTCCTTGATGAGCCAGAGCGCCTCGCGCCACGCGGCTTCGAGCAGGCGGTCGCCCACGAAGGCCTCGATCTCCTTGCGGATGACGACGGGCTTCATGCCGATTCCGGCATAGACCTGTTTGGCGCGCTCGACGAATTCGGGCGCGGTTCTTTCACCGGGCACGATCTCGACCAGAGGCAGGAGATAAACCGGGTTGAAGGGATGACCGACCACCAGCCGCTCGGGACGGCTCAGCGCCGGCTGCATGTCCGTCGGCTTGATGCCGGAGGTGGAGGAGCCGATCAGCGCATCAGCGGGCGCGTGCGCGTCGATCTCGGCGAAGACCCTGTGCTTCAGGTCGAGCCGCTCGGGCACGCTTTCCTGGATGAAATCGGCGCCGTCCACGGCCTCGGCGATGGTCTTGACGTAAGCGAGCTTGCCCTCGGCGAGCCGCCCTTCGGGCAGCATGCGGTCATAGGCGCGGCGCGCGCCCGCAAGCACCTCGCCCACCTTGCGCTCGGCTTGGGCGTCTGGATCGTAAAGGGCGACGTCGATGCCGTTGAGCAGCAGTCGGGCGGCCCAGCCTGCGCCGATGACGCCACCGCCGATGCAGGCGGCTTTTCCGATGACAGACATGATCTTCTCTCAGGCCGCGGCCGCCAGCGGCGCGCGCTTGGAAAGGTTGAGTTTCTCGCGCACCTCGGCCGGGCCGATGACGCGCGAGCCGAGATTCTCGATGACCGTCACGGCGCGCTCGACGAGCTGCGCGTTGGTGGCGAGCACGCCCTTGTCGAGCCAGAGATTGTCCTCGAGCCCGACCCGGCAGTTGCCGCCAGCCAGCACCGCGGCCGCCACATAGGCCATCTGGCTGCGGCCGAGCGAGAAGGCCGACCAGGTCCAGTCCGCGGGCACGTTGTTGACCATGGCCATGAAGGTGTTGAGGTCGTCCGGCGCCCCCCAGGGCACGCCCATGCAGAGCTGCACCAGCGCGTCCGGCTTGAGCACGCCCTCGGAAACGAGCTGCTTGGCGAACCAGAGGTGACCGGTGTCGAAGGCCTCGATCTCCGGCTTGACGCCAAGCTCGGTCATCATGCCGCCCATGGCGCGCAGCATTCCCGGCGTGTTGGTCATCACATAGTCGGCCTCGGCGAAGTTCATGGTGCCGCAGTCGAGTGTGCAGATCTCGGGGAGGCATTGCCGCACATGCTCCATGCGGTTTTCCGCCGAGCCCATGTCGGTGCTCTTCTCCTTCAGCGGAAGCGGCGCGTCGGGCGGACCGAACACCATGTCGCCGCCCATGCCGGCGGTGAGGTTGAGCACCACGTCCACCTCCGCGTCGCGGATGCGCTCGGTGACCTCGCGATAGAGATGCACGTCGCGCCGGGGCTTGCCGGTCTCGGGGTCGCGCACATGGCAGTGGACGATGGCGGCCCCCGCTTTCGCCGCATCGATCGCCGCATCGGCGATCTGCTTGGGCGAGCGCGGCACATGCGGGCTGCGGTCCTGCGTGGAGCCCGAGCCCGTGACGGCGCAGGTGATAAAAACCTCGCGGTTGGGTGCAAGCGGCACAGTCGTTCTCCCCGAAGACGCCGGCGAGCGGATAGCTTCCTCCCTCGGCGACGGGATCATTCACGGCCTTGCCCCTGGGCGCTTCACATTTTACGCAGATCGCATGATGAAAAGCGAACAGCCCTTTTCGATATTCCAGCCGGAGCGAAAGCGGCTCGACGTGACCTTCCTGCTCCTGCCCGGCGCGTCCGTCATGTGCGTGGCATCGAGCATCGACCCGCTCAGGGCCGCGAACCGCGTGTGCGGCGAAGAAGCCTTCCGCTGGGTTTTGCGCTCGACCGACGGATCGGCGCCCCTGACCACGGCGGGCCTGCCGGTGGCCGTCGAGGGGCCGTTCGATCCCGCGGCCGGCGCGGATGCGCTGGTGGTCGTGGGAGGGTTCGGGACGCGCAGCGAGACCTCCCCCGCCCTTCTCGCCGGCCTGCGGCGCGCGGCGCGCGGCGCACGCGCCGTGGGGGGCGTGGAGGCCGGCGGCTGGCTGCTCGGGCGCGCCGGCCTGCTCGATGGCCGGGCGGCCACCACCCATTGGGAGGACATGGAAGACTTCTCCGCCGCCTTCCCGCGCACGGAGGTCAAGCCGGACCGTTACGTGATCGACGGCAAGATCTTCACGACCGGCGGCGCCTCGCCGACCTTCGACCTGATGCTGCATCTGATCCGCACGCGGCTCGGCATGGCCGTGGCGCTCGATGTGGCGAGCGTGTTCATCTATGACGGGGCGCGCGCCGGGGCGGCGAGCCAGCCCCTGGTGAGCCTGGGCCGGCCCGACGGCTTCAGCCCGCGCCTGGTGGAGGCGATCCGCCTGATGGAAGCGCATCTCGAGCAACCGTTGACGGCAGCGGCGATTGCCCGGCGGGTCGGGTTGAGCGCGCGGGGCCTGGAAAACCTCTTCGTGAGAAGCATCGGCGAGACGCCCGGCGCCTATGGCTTGCGGCTGCGCCTGTCGGCGGCGCGGCGCCTCGTGCTCGACACGCGCGAGCCGCTCGCGGTGATCGCGGCGCGCACCGGCTTTTCCAGCGCGTCGAGCTTTTCCCGCGCGTTCGCCCGCGCCTTCGGGCAGGCGCCGTCGGAGATGCGCGGCTAGCGCGGCTCAGGCCGCGTCGCGCAGGCGCGCGCCGATGGCGTCGCGCAACTGGCGTGACAATTTCGCCTCGGCCCGGCCGGCCTCCGCCTCGTCGGCAAGGGTTTTGGTTTCGAGAACGTCGATCAGAGAATCGAGGAAGGAGGCGTCAGCGCCCTCCCCCTCCGCCGGAGCGGAAGGCGCGACGTGATTGTACTGAGTCAGGCGATCGCGTTCCATGCGCTCCACATAGGCGCGGGGCCCGGCGGGGGAAAGGCGAGAGCGTGGCGCGAAAGGGGCGGGCGGAGAAAAAACGTTCTCCCACCCGCGAGAAGGCGTCGTCAGACGTAGCGGTTGGCGACGTTCTCCAGGAACTCCTGGCGGCCCGAGCGCGGCTCGGGCTCGATGCCGTCGCGCTCCACGCGAGCGGCGATCTCCTCCAGGCTACGTTGGCCAGCCAACATGGCCTGTCCTTCCGCGCCATCCCATCCCTTGTAGCGCTCGGCGAGCGGACCGGACAGCGCCTTGTCCTCGATCATCCTGGCCGCCGCCTTGAGCCCACGGGCGCAGACATCCATCGCGCCGATATGGGCGTGGAGCAGGTCTTGGGGGTCGATCGACTGGCGGCGCACCTTCGCATCGAAATTCGTGCCGCCGGTGGTGAAGCCGCCCCCCTGGAGGATGTAATAATAGGCGAGCGCCGCCTCGGGCACGTTGTTGGGAAACTGGTCGGTATCCCAGCCCGACTGGTAGTCGTTGCGGTTCATGTCGATCGAGCCGAACACGCCGAGCGCTGTCGCCAGCGCCAACTCGTGCTCGAAGGAGTGGCCGGCGAGGATCGCGTGGCCCTGCTCGATGTTGAGCTTGACCTCCTTTTCGAGCCCGAAATCCTTCAGGAAGCCGTACACCGTCGCCACGTCGTAGTCGTACTGGTGCTTGGTGGGCTCCTGCGGCTTGGGCTCGATCAGGATCGGGCCGTTGAAGCCGATCTTGTGCTTGTAATCGACGACGAGACTCAGAAACCGGCCGGCCTGCTGCCTTTCACGGCCGAGATCGGTGTTGAGCAGCGTCTCATAACCTTCGCGTCCGCCCCACATGACGTAATTCTCGCCACCGAGCCGGTGGGTCACGTCGAGGCACTTCTTCACGGTCGCGGCGGCATAGGCGAACACGTCCGGGTCGGGATTGGTGGCCGCGCCAGCCATCCAGCGGCGGTTCGAGAACATGTTGGCCGTGCCCCACAAGAGCTTGATGCCGGTGCGGCCCATGAGCTCGGCGAAGCGGTCGGCCACGGCGTCGAGGTTCGCTGCGCTTTCGGCGAAGCGAGAGCCCTCGGGGCGCATGTCGGCGTCGTGGAAGCAGAAGAAGGGCACGCCGAGGAGAGAGAACAGGTCGAAGGCGACATCGGCCTTGTGGAGCGCCAGCGCCATCTCGTCGCCCGCATTCTGGCCCGCGAACCAGGAGCGCTCGAAGGTGCGGCCACCGAAGGGGTCGCCGCCCTCCCAGGCGAGGGAATGCCAGTAGGCGATGGCGAAGCGCAGATGGTCCTCCATGCGCTTGCCCATCACCACCTCGTCCTTGTCGTAGAAGCGGTAGGCGAGCGGGTTGGACGAGTCCGGCCCCTCAAAGCGGACCGGCTGGACGTCGCCGAAAAAGCCTGTGCTCACGGTTCAACTCCCTTGATGGCGGGGTAGAGGGCGCGGAAGCGCCCATAGGCCTGGTCGAAGGCGCCGGCGAGCCTTTGGTCCGGCTCGATGGTCTCGGCGATGGGCGGTGGCGCACAGACGGCGAACGGGTCGGCGTCTTCGGCCGCGATCAGGCCCAGCCTTGCCGCGCCGAAGGCCGCGCCGAAATCGCCGTCGGCGGGCAGATCGATCGGGATGCCGAGCGTGGCGGCGAGCATCTTGAGCCAAGGGCGCGAACGCGAGCCGCCGCCGATGGCGGTGGCGCGGGAAAGCGTCGTGCCGGCGTCCTTCAGCGCCTCCAGATTGTCGCGAAAGGCGAAGGCGACGCCTTCGAGGACGGCGCGAGTGAGCGCCGTTCGATCGGACTTGTGCGACAGGCCGACGAAAGCCCCCTGCGGGGACGGTTCGTTGTGGGGCGTCCGCTCGCCCGAAAGATAGGGCAGGAAGAGCACGGGACCGGGCGCCTGAAGCTCGTCCGGCAGCGCGCCCGCAAGCTCGCCCGCGCCCACCCCTGTGACGTGGCTCAGCCAGTTGAGCGCATCGGTGGCCGACAGGATGACGCCCATCTGGTGCCAGGCGCCGGGCAGCGCGTGGCAGAAGGCATGGACGGCGCTCGCCGGGTTAGGCAGGAAACGGTCGTTCGCGGCGAAGAGCACGCCGGAGGTGCCGAGCGACAGGAAGGCCGCGCCGGCCTGCACAGTGCCCATGCCGCAGGCTGAGGCCGCATTGTCGCCCGCGCCGCCGGCGACCACCACGTTCCCGCTCATGCCCCAGCGCGCGGCGAGATCGCGCTTCAGCGCGCCGGATTTCTCCGTGCCCTCGACCAGACGCGGCATGTGCTCCTCGCCGAGATCGGTGGCCGCGAGCAGTTCGGACGACCAGCGCCGCTCGCCCACATCGAGCCAGGATGTGCCGGAGGCATCGGACATCTCGCCCACGGCCTCGCCCGTGAGCCAGAGGCGGAGATAGTCCTTGGGCAGCAGCACGCGGCGGACGTTGCGAAAAACGTCCGCTTCGTTGTTGCGGACCCACAGAAGCTTCGGCGCGGTGAAGCCGGGAAAAACGATGTTGCCCGTCAGTTTTCGGAACCGTTCGTCGCGGTCGAGCGCGGCCGCTTCCCGGTGGGAACGGGTGTCGTTCCACAGGATGCAGGGCCGCAGCACGCGATCGGCCTCGTCGAGCAGGGTCGCGCCATGCATCTGGCCGGACAGGCCGATGCCGCGCACCGCCCCCAGCTTCTCCCCGTGCTCGCGCCTGAGTCCCTCCACCGCCTCTTCGGCGGCGCGGATCCAGTCGGCCGGATCCTGCTCCGACCAGCCTGCTTGCGGCCGTGAGACGTCGAGCGCGCCGGTGGCCTGGCCGACGATGCGCTGGTCGGCGTCGATCAGCAGCGCCTTGACGCCGGACGTGCCGAGATCAAGCCCGAGATACATGCGGCGAAAACCTCCCGAGCGCCATTCTCCCGGCGCTCACGGGCATGTCATAGGCGAGGACGGGGGAAGCGCAAAAGCCCCTCGCGCAACGTCCCGACGGATTTTTTCCGCCACGGGAAAGGACCGCCTCAAAACGCATTGGCCGGCCTGGCGGACGCGGCGGCGCGGGAGGCGAACAGGGCGGCGAGCGCGCTTCGCGGCTTGGCCTCGCGCCGCGTGACGGCGAGACGCCGGGCAAGCTCCCACTGGCCCCCGCGCAGGGCGGCCTCCAACAAAGTGAGCTCCACCACGTCGCGCTGGGCATGGCTGCCGCCGAAGAGATGCGCCTTCTCGCGGATGGGCAGGATCAGCCGCACGGCTTCGGAATGGTCGCCGCGGCCGAAGGCGCGGATGGCGAGCGACAGCGGGTGGCCCACGGCCGAGGTGAAGAGCGCGTTGTCCCCCTCCCCCGCCATGGCCCGGCGCTGGGCGTCGAGAAGCGCCTCGGCGGCGTCCTCGCGGCCGGCGCCGACAAAGGCCATCATGGCATGCGCGTCGTTGAAGGCGTAGTTGCCGGCCCGCGCCTTGGGTTCCCAGTCCTCAGCCAAAGCCTGCCAACGGTCGCCCACGTCCGCGCCGTTTAGATGAAGCCGCCATAGAAGGGCGGACGCGTCCACGAGGTTGAGCACGAAGCTGGAACGCTGGCCGTGGATGGGGGCGTCGTAAAGCGCGAGCACCTCGTCGGCCTGGCCCAGTTCGTAATGAAACAGCGCGAGGTGCCACCAGTTGTGGACCTGCAGAAAGCTTTCCTCCGTCCAGCCGCGCTCGTTGCCGCGCATCCAGGAGATGCCCTCGTCGAGCCGGCCCTGCATCTCCATGACATGGGCGACCGCGTGTTGCGCCCAGCCGTCGCGCGGCTCCAGCCGCACGGCTTCGCGGCCGGCGCGCTCGGCGCTTCCATAGTCGCCGCATTCCTCCAGCCCGAAGGCGTGCATGCCGAGCACGGCGTGAAAACCCGGCATGGCCTGGTCCCAGGCGGGCAGCGCGGCGGCGACCCGGTCGCGCAGCATCGGCGCGTTGCCCGTGAAGAAATCGATCTGATGGCCGGCCTGAAGCGCCAGCGCGTCGCGCGGCTCGGCGGCGCTCCACTCGCCAAGCAGCCGGCCGGCCTCGTGCCAGCGCCCCTCGACCAGCGCGCCAAGTGCTGCCGCATGCGTCCGCTCGCGCTCGGTGCAGGCCCAAAGCTGCGCGGATCGAGCGGCCTCTCGCGTCGCGGCGGTGGCCGAGGCCTCCGTGGACAAGCCGTAAAGCCAGCCTTTCAGGACATGCGCCATGGCGAAATCGGGCTTCGCCGCGATGGCCGCTTCGGCCTTGCCCACGGGGTCGCCGACGAAGCGCTGGAGGTCGGCCACGCCGGCGTCGAACAGTTGGGCGGAGGCGGCGTCCGCGCCTGACAGCGTCAGGCCCAAAATGTCCTGGGCGGTCATGCCGTTGTCTCCAGGTAGTTCCGGGCAATCTCGCGCATGAGGGCGCCGTCGAAGCTGTCGCCGTGGCCCGCGTGAACCGTCTGGACGGGGAGTCGCAGCAAACGTTCCATCGTCCTGCGATAGGCGGCACGGTCGCTGTCGGGCAATTGATCGTAGAGCTCGCCGTCATAGATGGCGTCGCCGCTGAACAGCACGCCCTTCGCCTCGTCCCAGAGACCGATCGAGCCCGGCGAATGGCCGGGCAAATGGAGCACGCGAAAGGCGCGGCCGCCGAGGTCGATCAGGTCGCCCTCGCCGAGCAGCAGCGTCAGCGGGGCCGGCCGGAGCGTCCAATCCTCGACGCGCCAACCGGGATTGGGCGGGCGCGACACGGGCTGTTCGAGCGCGCGGAATTCGTCGGCATAGGTTTTCTCGTCGGGCATGGCGGCGAAAGCGTCGGCTTCGAGCCGTGGCCCGGCGCGGGTTGCGAACTCGTGCAGCGAGCCGACATGGTCGGCATGGGCATGGGTGGCGACCGCAAGCACGGGCTTTTTCCGCGGCCCGATGGCGGCGGCAAGGCTGGCGAGCCCCATGCCGAAATCCACCACCATGTCGCGCTCGCCGCCCTCCACGAGAAACATGTTCGCGCGGAAGATGTCGTGGACCGCCGGTTCGGAGAACAGGGTGACGCCGTCCCCCAGCGCCGCGCGGGAGAACCAGTCGGAGGCGGTTTGAGGCTCGGAAGATTGCATATCGGCCCTGACGTTTGCGCCCGCCCACCATAGCGGCGGGGCCGCGCCGCGTCACGCCCGGCTGCGGCTTCACGCTTTCTCAACCACGAAGGCCGAAACTTCGTGCGTCCCGTTCCTGTTTGGGTTGCGTTCCCCGTGTCCTGCTCTCCCCCTCCCGTCTCCCGCCGCGCGGCGCTCCGGAATCTCGGCGGGCTCGCCGCAGCCCTCGCCGCCGCCGGCTGCACGCGAACCCTCGACATCCCCGCCTTCGAGGTGGACGACATCACGACGGGCGCGATCCGCCCGAAGATCAGCCTGGATGCCGGCGTGACCCGTCCCGAGCTGATGTACGCCTCCGTGACGGACGAGGGCTTTCCCGTCCCCGAAATCCCCTTCGAGAAGGTCGATCCCAGCCTGCGCCGCCAGATCGTGGTCGATCCGACGGGCGAGGCGCCCGGCACGATCGTGGTGCGCTCGGACGAGAAGCGGCTCTATTACGTGCTGCCCCTGGGCGAGGCGATCCGCTACGGCGTGGGCATCGGCAAGGCCGGGTTCACCTGGTCGGGCCGCGCCAACATCCAATACGGCAAGAAGTGGCCCACATGGACGCCGCCGCCCGAGATGATCGCCCGCAAGCCGGAACTGGAGAAGTGGCGCTCTGGTCAGCCCGGCGGGCTCGAAAACCCGCTGGGCGCACGCGCGCTCTACATCTTCAAGGACGGCGCAGACACGGGCTACCGCGTGCACGGCTCGCCCGAATGGTGGTCGATCGGCCAGGCGATGAGCTCGGGCTGCGTGCGGATGATCAACCAGGACGTGATCGACCTCTATGGCCGCGTATCGGGCAAGACGCCGATCGTGGTGACCTGAAGGGAAGCGGAGCGACTTCTGCGCTCCAGGCGCGTTTCTTTGCCGCCACGCCCGGCATCTGCCGTCTGGCCATTCTCAAAGAGCTGGCGACACGAATGCTGTCGCATTCGGTCGGGAAACACGAACCCTTGCGGGTTCGGTGTGGGAAGCGGCGTGCGTGGCACTCGCCTCTCTGATTGTTTGTGTGTGGCTTGCGCCACGCACGCCGTCGGTGCGCTTGCCCCGGATCCAGGCAGCGCTTGCATAGCTTAGGCCATGCGCGCGCCGCCCTCCCCTACGGCTGAGACTCAATCACACCCAGAACGCCACGAGGGTTGCGAGGATGACGGCTGAGAGGAAGTTCCGGGCGAGCTTGTCGTAGCGGGTTGCGATGCGCCTGAAGTCCTTGAGCCGGCAGAAGGCCGCCTCGATGCG
>DASYHP010000027.1:0-3971 GCA_035998495.1 Mesorhizobium sp. | reverse complement strand
AACGAAGCTGCGCGCGGCTATGCCGCCGACGGGTGGCCGGGGTCCACATGAGGTTGTCCAGACTGGCTTCGACAACCGTCCGGAACCATACCTCGCCCCGGCCATCCACCCCCGCCACCGAGTTTCAAGACAGCCTCTAAGAGCCTGGCCAAGGAGCTGCACAGCAACGAAATATCGATCGAGGAAGAGAGCGACGACAAGGTTTCCTTCTTACCCTTCTTGGGCATTTCGCCCTTCCGATACCGCGACATCTTCCAAAAAGGTAAGCGGAAGGCAGGGGATGGCACTGCACGCACTTGGTACTTTGGCGAGCCCCGGCCGATGATTGAGGTGGGCTACCCGTCTTATCCTGAGCAAGAAGAGACGCAAATTGCGGGCATCTTCGCTAAGTTCGTCCCCAACGAACCCGTGGCTGTAGCGATATCAGAATAGCAGTTGTGACCTTGGGGTGATGTCGGGCAAGTTCCGTAGGTATCACTCGCCCATGTTCTGCCGCGCCCGCCCGGTTCGCCGCCGCGGGCTTTTTGCGGCCCTACGCCGCCACGGCCCTCAACTTGGCCCGTCGGATCGCCCGCTCCACCTCGGTCTGCACCAAGCGAGCCGCTACATGCGAAGTGGCGAGGCCAAGCAGGGTTGCAGCCGCCTCATCGGCCGTCCACCCCATGGCCTCGATGCGTTCGGCGAGCTCCAGAAAGGCGGCTTGCGCTGCGGCGGCGCATTCAACGTCGCGGCCGTGATGACCAAGCGGATGCATGGGGCGGGCAATCGGTTCCAAGCTCTCCTCCACCTTCGTCGATGAGAAGAAGGAGGCGGACGCCCATCTAGTTGCAGGGGACTACGTCTCATGGTTTCAGAGACGTTGTGCTGGGAAGGATTGACCGAAATGCCGGCGGGCCTTTTCGTTTCAGCCCTCGCCCATGCTCTCCCTGGCGCGCCGGATTGCTTCTTCCACATCCCGGTTCGCCATCCGCGCCTTGATCCGCGACATGGCAAGCGCGAGCAGGGCGGTGTCGGCCTCCTGAGCCGTCCAGCCCGCCGCCTCGGCTCGCTCTGCCAAGTCTTGGAACTGAGCCTCCAACGCTTCCTGGCAGTCGATCTCTCGATCCGGATGGTCGGCCCCACGCTTCGGCCCTGCAATCTCGCTCATGGGGCGATTATATCGTTGATAAACCCACCCTGTTGCAGCCGATCGGCCGAAGAACTTCGGCTTAGTTGGGAAACGGACGTCCAGGTCCGCGCGTCGTTTGCGGCGAAAGTGCGAGCGATCGAAGATGAAGAAGCCAGAGGCCGATTGCGAGCTCACATAAAGTCGTCACTTGAACAAAGGGACGGCGCATTGCCAAGGTAATCGGCTCAGCCCGGCCATTGCAATCTGCATTTATCGTCTGTGGTATAAACGACTGCCAAAGTTTGATCATCAGATTGTAGGCGATAACGCCAAGAGCCAACAAGATCAACACGTTTATCGCCCATTTCCATCGAGATTGTCCGAACCGAAAGTTAAAAATATCAACGCCGCCCTGCCGGTTCCATGTAGCTGGAAATGAAAGTATCGCTGCAACGATGATGGCTACCAACGCCCAAGGTAGAAGCGCTTGCGTGGTCTGAAGGAACGGTATGCCGAAGCTGTCACACTGCCAGTGCGGCGCGTGCCATTTCGGCGCGATGAGAATGTCTACCAAGCCAAGTGGGAGCAATGACCAAATCAGACCGGCACCGATGAGCCAATACAAGATCGGGCTTTGGCGCGTAGTGCGCCAGCTCCGTAGAGAACCCGCTTTATGTCGCCCGTCCATCCTCAGGGCCTGTTCCGTCATATGGGACATTCACCAAACTTTTCATTCGTGTCCTCCTCTCCGCCAGTGGTATCGATGTTTGCGATGGGCCGGAAGCGGAAACTTAAACTGAGACACTAGCGGCTTGACGGTGGACAGCACTGCTCTAGCGCTCATGACTCCCTCTGGTCTTTGGCTCTGGATTGCCTTTGGCAGGCGCTTTCGCCACCTTCTTCAAGGCCGCGTCGAATACCTCTTCCCGGTCGTCCGTTTCCAGCTCGCGGGCGGCCTCGCGGAACTTGTCGATTTGAGGTTTTCTCGGGTCAACCAAAGGCATTGTCCGGTGGCGGTGCAGCGTCGTCCTCATACACCAGATCGAAGCTGTTTTCGAGAATTTGAAGCCAAAGCTTACGCTTCGCCTTGTCCCACTTCGTTCCAGGCCTTGGTAGCCTATCTATCAGGCCTTTGATGATCGGATCCAGGTGGGGGGGCAGGCCTCCGCCCCCACCCCCACCAAGCCTGCTACCGGCGGCACCACCAGAGGCGGCCCCATCGTTGTCCTTCTGGTGATCGGGGGGAGAACTATCTTCGGCATCTTTAAATGATGCAGATGCCGGCACAACAAGCCGATTCCGACCACTCTCGTAAAATCCGGCGAACTCCGCTGACCGCTCGAAGGCCTGACGTGCGCGGGAGGTCTGCTTTTCGGCTACCCCCCACTTTCGAATATCGCGCTCAAAAGCGGCAGCGGGCGGAACTACGCCTCCCTTGTAGTTCTCATAGACTACTTTGTAGAGGGGGACTGCAAGGAAGGCCTTAACCTTCGCCCGCCGCTCCTGAGCGGGGTCCATCAGTGAGTGGCCCAATTCCGTAAGGCGCAAGCCCTCCGAATTCGACTCAATCAAATCGAACATCTTCGTCGTGGCAATGCGGACCCGGAAGCCGCTGCTCTTGGCGCTGAGGTTGAGCCAGGCTGCGAGTTGGTCCTCGGTAGCCTCGCCTCTCCCCACGTTCTGGTGCAGGGTCTGAACCAGCTCTGCTGCATCGCCCAAATCCATATACGGGAACTGGATTGTGGACCGCTCACGCTCGGGGACGCTCGCATTCGGCTGAGCCGCGACCTTCTCTTCGGTGACTGTTTCGCTATCCATCGGAAAGGCTCCCACGATCCCGCCGCGCGGCTGGAACACCACATGAACACTGGACAAGTGTCATAGCGGAATATGCGAAACTGGACAACCCGCACATTTTATGCGGAATGTGGTTATCAACCGGCGGAACGGAGGCTCTGTCGTTGACGACGGCCGCATAAAACGGCAGAGTGATTCTTGCGGGGTTCCCGCCAAGAAGCATTGGACTGGAGAGTATGGAAAGACCTGTTCAGCCCCGGCGCTGAGGCCACCGGCCAACCGTGGGTGACTAAAGGAAGAAGGCCGAAAGCACCGCTCGCAACGGTGTTCCGGCCTTCGTGGTGGTCAAGCAGTCGGAGAGAGGCGGTAGGCCTCGCGACGCTTGGCGCTTTCCAATGCCAGACTCGCATTTCTGCCGCCTCTTTTCAAGGCCCACAGCCTTCAAGAGGTGACGCTATGGTTTGGGTGAATCCCTACCATCGGCTCCGCTTTGGCCGCATCGAGCACGTCTCGGGTCACTGGCGCAGCCGCTAAGTAGGTGACGGCGGCGTAGCCGCTTTACCTATCCGACTAACCCAACTTGCCGGGGTTCAACGCCCCGGCTTTTTCTTGAGCCATAGCGGCAGTTTCAGTTGGATCGGGCGGCGGTAGTGGTGCCGCTTGGCATCAATCAGCTCTGCGATAGGTGAGGCGTTTCCCCTTGGCGCTCTTAAGGGCCAGGGCGGCGCGGGCGCTATCCTCGACGCCAAGCGCCGAACGGTTGGAATACCGGAAGTCGAACTCAGCAAGGTAGCGATGAAGGTGGTGTTCGGCGCAATGCTGATACACGCCCTTCATGCCGCGCTTGAAGATGGAGTAATAGCCCTCAACCGTGTTGGTGTTCACCTTCACGGACGCGCCGTTGCGGACTTCCGTGCGGCCATATTCGTCCTCGCCGTGGTTCACCTTGTCATGGCTGGCGAACTCCTTGCCCACGCGGATGTAGTGGCGGGCCTCGTCCGTCATCAACGCGCTTTCCTTGGCGATGTTATCGCGCACAATCGGGATCACGCGGCCAACCGTGGCG
>DASYHP010000019.1:0-7815 GCA_035998495.1 Mesorhizobium sp. | reverse complement strand
AACGAAGCTGCGCGCGGCTATGCCGCCGACGGGTGGCCGGGGTCCACATGAGGTTGTCCAGACTGGCTTCGACAACCGTCCGGAACCATACCTCGCCCCGGCCATCCACCCCCGCCACCGAGTTTCAAGACAGCCTCTAAGCTTCATGCTCGCGCAGATGAAGAGAGGCGGGATCGCAGCCGGAATAGGCCCTCAGGCGCGCGACGTCGGGGATCACGATGCGCTTGCCTCTCACTGTGACAAGCTCAGCCTCGCGCAGCTCCTTCAGCGTCCGATTGACGTGCACGGTGGAGAGCCCCACCGTGTCTCCCAGCTCCACCTGCGTGAGCGGCAACTCGAAGGACCCGTCCGTTGTCAGGCCCACGGCCTTCATGCGGACGTGAAGCTCGCAAAACAGGTGAGCGATGCGCAGTTCCGCACGGCGCTGCCCGAGGTTGACCAGCCACTCGCGCAACGTTGCCTCGTCCACCAGCGCGCACCACCAGAAGGCGCGCAGCAATGCGGGCCGCCCCTCCGTGAGCTGCCTGATCGTTTGCGCCCGGATGAAGACGACCTTGCAAGGCGAGAGCGTGACGATGCTGTGATCCATCCGCTTGAGGATCGCAACATGCAGGTCGCAGAAGTCGCCGGGGATCAGGAAGGCGAAGAGTTGCCGCTGGCCTTCAGTGGTAAGCTTGTAGCGCGCGGCGAGGCCTTCAAGGATCAGGTGCACGCCTTCCGGGTTGTCGCCCTCGCGGATGAGGTCCACATCTGCGGCGACCTCCTGAGGCGCATTAGTGATCGAATCCAGCCATTGGCGGTCGTCTTCCCGAAGTGGCCCAAAGCCCTCCAGCTTGCGAATGAGTGCGTTCGACATCAGCCCCGTCCCCCGCGCCACACTAGGAGGTAGGCTGCGGGAGAGGCAACAGGAATGGACGAGAACCTGCTGAACGCCACGCCTATGAGCTAGGCCCTGTTAGCCCTTGAAGGCTTCGGGCGAGTTCGCGTTCTGCTATTCAGGTCCTGAAGCCTCACCGCTCAGCTCTTCTACCCCCCATGCCTTCCGCCGCTTCCTCAAACGGCAGCACAAGCACGGTGTGGCCTGTGTCGTCGGTGATCTCATACGTCCAGTCGAGCCAGTCGCGAACCGAGGCCAAGCGCGTGTGGCGGATCAAGTCGCGTGCGGTTGCAATTGCATGCTCGCGCAACATCTGCCCGTCCTGCAGTTCGTCGCCTTCCTGGTCCGGCACAAAGCGGCTGCGAGAGCGCATGTTCATGAAGAAGCGGCGCGCCATTCACGCGTCCCCCTTCTGCGGGAACTGAAGGATGTTGGAGTATACCTTCTCCGCAAGCCCGTAAGCGTCGCCTGCAAGCTCCTTGAGCTTTTCGCGGTCAAGCACGGTGATGCGCCCGCGTGTGGCTCGGATCATGCCGTTGCCTTCAAGCGTCTGCACAGCAATCGTCACGCCTGAACGGCGGGTGCCCAGCATGATGGACAGGAACTCATGCGTGAGCGAGAGTTCATCAACCTCCATCCGGTCATGCGTCATCAGCACCCAGCGGGCAAGCCGTGCTTCAAGGCTGTAGCCCGCGTTGGCGTGGGCTGTCTGCGACACCTGAACAATGTAGGCATGCACAAAGCGCAAAAGCAGCATCCGAAGCGTGCGGCTCCCGTCCATGGCAGCTTGCATTTGCTCAACGGGGAGGACGAAGCCCCGCCCACTGGCTTGCACCATGCTGGAATGAGGCGCTGTCTCTACGCCCAGAAGCGCTGAGATGCCGACCAGGCCTTCAAACCCGTTCATGCCGACTTCAAAGCGGCCCTCGTCGGTTTCGGCAACCTCGGACACGATGCCTTCTTCGATGAAAGTCACGTGCGTGATCGTGTCACCTGCCCGGTGCAGGAACTCGCGCATCTCGAGCTTCACCCGCTCGAGATGCGGTTCAAGAGACGCAAAGTCCTCCGGCGACATGGCCGCGAGCAGACGGTTGCGAATAGATGATTGTTGGTGCTGAGCCATGCTCTGCCTCCCATGCTGGGGCAAGAGCACGGGCTTGTCAGCCATCTCTCAATCGCCTGCGCCCGAGATCGTCGGCAAGCGATAAGGGGCAAGTGGGGCCAGGGCAGCAGCAACGCAAGAACAATCGGCCGGGATGGGGAAAGGGTATGGTTCCGCACAGTTCTCGCCGCATCCATGACCCAGCTTTTGTGCGGTTTCATACCCTTCTCGGCAGAGGGGTGGTAAAGGCGCGCAGACATGCGCAATTGAGTGGCCCTCTCCCTGCTGGGAACATTTCCTGCCATGGCCAGCGCTTTCCCGTTGCGTGGTTTGGTCTGCGAAGACCAAGCCCTGATTGCACTCGAACTGCAGGCCTGCCTGGAAGAGGCGGGTCTGGCGGTTGCGGGTTCCTTCGGGTCCGGTGTGCAGGCCATGGCATGGCTTGCCACCAACACACCTGACTTCGCCATCCTCGACTTCAAGCTCGACGACGGCTCCTGCACGGCACTGATCCGCCTGCTCAAGGCGCGCAACGTTCCCGTCCTCATCTACTCCGGCTGGCCGCAGGGCGGGCACGATACGCCCGAGGACCTTCGCGATCTGCCTTGGCTTTCCAAGCCGCTGGAGTGCGAAGCCCTCCTAAACGCGCTGAGGCAGGCCACAATCGGACTGCCCCTCCATCAGCATGCGCCAAGCGAAGCTGCCACGGCGCAGTAAGGAAGCACGAACATGATGACCCATTCTGAACAGGTGCCGATCCCTATGAAGGGCAGTGCCATTCACCTCCTGATCGAGAGGCTTTCGGCAGGGACGCTTCTTGCCGAGCCCGAGCGCCAGGCGCTGGCTGAAGCATCGACCCGGACAGTGGTCGTCGCGCGCGACCAGACCCTCGCACGTCCCGGCCAGAACCTGACGGATTGCCATGTGCTGGCGAGCGGTCTTGCCGCTGCCTACAAGCTCTTGCCCGACGGCAAGCGGCAGATCGTGGGCTTCCTGCTGCCCGGCGACTTCGTCGATCTTGAAGCCTATGTGTCGGAGACGATGGACTATAGCGTGACCGCGCTCTCGTCCTGCTCGCTGGCAGTCATCCCCCATGCCGTGCTGCGCAGGCTGAGTGCCGACCACCCGAGCATCGCGCTCGCCCTTTGGCGCGAAACGCTGCTGAATGCGGCGATCCATCGTGAGTGGGTGGTCAATGTGGGCCAGCGGATGGCGTCCGAACGCCTTGCGCACCTCATCTGCGAGATGAGCGCCCGCCTGGAAAGCCGTGGCCTTGCGCGGGACGAGGATGAGGGCAAGTCCTTCACTTGGCCCGTTACGCAGGCTGACATCGCGGACGCGACGGGCATGTCCACCGTGCATGTCAACCGCACGATACAGGAACTGCGCGCGAGGGAACTGATCCGGTTCCGCCAGCAAGAGGTGACGGTGCTTGACTGGCCGGGGCTTCAGAACCTTGCGGGCTTCGATCCGGACTACCTGTTGCCGGCTTCCAAGCGCCCTAGCCTGCACCTCCAGTGACATAGGTAATAGGGGGCGCTGTTGCTAAAGCTCTCCATTCTCCAGGAACGGGCAGGAGCAGCGCGTGCCGAACATCGAGCTTCAGCCGATCCGCGTGCGAACGGGCAGCAAGGACACGGAGGGCAGGCTGGCTTTCTTGGACGGGGAGCTTGCTGCGGTTCTCGTCAGGCTCGACGACGAGATGCACGGATCAGACCTGGGCAAGTGGTTCGTGGAGGCGCTGTTCGGACCACAGCGGCGAGCCAATCCGTTCGAGACGCTCGCTGATGCCGAGGCTTGGCTGAAAGAGCAGATCACCCCCTTTCGCCAGCACCAGGGTCGATGAGCCGCAGCACGCGAGCCCGAACTCGGTCGGCTGAGGCTGCCCTTCCCAGATTGCGCAAGTCACTGGCTTGATGCCGTGCCACTTGGGCGACCTCAACGTTCTGGACCGATGAGGACGAACGATGCTGAACGACGCGCAATGCGATGCGGTGCGCTCTAGCCGGTCGCAGCAGGCCTAGCGTGGCCCGGCTCGGAACCGTTTCTGCAGCTTGAACGATGGAGGAGTTTGGCACCCTCGTGGACAAGGTCGCAGGCGAGCTAGAGCTTTCCCGCCTTCACTGAAGCTGCAAGTCGGAACCCGTTGGCCTTTGCACGCATCGCTGCAGCGGCTTGTGGGTCATGTGATACCGAGGCCTCACGCTCAAGCCGCTCAGCCATCTCCAGGCACTCCTGCCTTGATCGTCCGACGACAGGCTTACCGCGGTGGAAGCGCACATCGTCGTTGGTCTGCGACAAAGCTTCCTCCCCGAGGATTGCCAGCAGATGGAGCGAGAGGCTCAGGCCAAGGAGCGTTCTCGTCCGGCCCGCACGCTCGCCCTGGCTTGCTTGCGCATGAAGCGCACGAATAGCTCATATCTGCCTAGGAAGATCACACCACATCCGCAGTCCTCCGCGAGCTGCACCACCGCCGTTTTTTGGTCCTGCTCGCTTTGGTGATCTTTGAACAGCGTGCAGAACTCAGGCCATGAGAGCGAGCGTGTTTCGCCCGCGGGCAAATCACTGAGGTGATTGCGGAGCTCGTCCGCCTCATCGTCAGAAAGAGGGTTCCCCAGCTCCATGGCGCCCACCTAAACCTTCGACTTTGGTGGCAGAGATAAGAACACAGGTTAGCTCTGGTTCCTTCCCATTCGGACGCGAAATTGTGACCGATGCCTCCAACCAGCAGCGGAACAGAAGTTAACATGTGTGAATTTTTCCCGGCCTGTATCCACCGCCTGCAAAGCAGGTGGGACGCTGGCCGGGGCTCCTGACGGGGGAGGCCGATCGGAGCCCCGGCCAAGACCAGTAGCTATAGGGAGAGGCTGGCCCATGCTGTCCAACGACATGATCCTACTCAAGTCCAAGCCGCGCTCCCGTGGAGGAAGCCAGGTCGCTGCGATGATCGGTGACATCGGCTTCATAGAGCTGGGCGGCATTGAGCCTGCAGTTCGGGCGCTGGGCGGTTACGCGCCAGAGGAGAAGCTCGACGAGCGCTGCCGGCATCTCGTTGCCCTCCTCAAAATCCTCTACTGCGCAAGCAAGATGGAGTTTCCCCTGCAGTCCATCGAAGGGGTGAAGGCAGACGCGCGTGAACTGATGGACGAGATCGAGCGCGATCTAGGCTGAAGAGGAGCCCGCCGCGGCCGGAGTTGCGTCGTCTCAGGCTCACATGGCGAGCTGAAAGCAGGTCGCCTTCAGAAACCCCATGCGCAGATGACTCGATGAGCATCGAACTGACGCCTCCTGCTCAAGCTCTGCTTGAAGACCTCGCGCGAGAGCCCAGCGACCGGCCGCATAGCCCGGAGCTTGTCGATCTGTTGCTGCTCGGACTGCTCGAGTGGAGAGACAAGAAATGGCAACTCACGCCGAACGGTCGAGCTCAACTCGAATATTGGTCGAAGCAAGTTTGACCGACGGGACCGGAACAAGCGAGCCTCCCCAAGCCCCAGCATTCCTGAGCCGTCATTCCAGGCTGACAACGTTGTCGGGCGCAAACCAGCATCCGAATTGCGCGACCTAAGTGCACGAAAAACCCCGCGCCAGCCGGAGCCGACGCGGGGTTCTTGGGTGGGAGTGGCCCGACTATGCGCCGTCAGGCTTGTGCGGGGCTGAGGAGGCGACACTCAGCGTCTTGGCGGCGGAGAGGGAGGGCGGGGCGCTGCAGTTCGCCACGCTTGAGAACGCGCCACCGCTCAGAGCAGCACGCTTCGGATCCTGCTTTTGCGCTATGTGCATGCCTACATGGTTCAGGTGTCGCAGACGGCTTATGCCAACGCGGGCTACGACATCGAAGCGCGACTTGCCCGCTGGGTGCTGATTACGCACGACCGCATTGAGGTCGACGAGCTGTCGCTTACCCACGAGTTCCTGGCTATGATGCTGGGCACCCGCCGCTCAGGCGTGACGATCGCTGTGCAGACGCTTGAGGGCAACGGCATGATCCGCGCCCAGCGCGGGCGTATCACCGTGCTCGACAGAGCAAAGCTCAGGCAGCTTGCAGGCGACGCTTACGGGCTTGCCGAACGCGAATACAACAATGTGCTCCAGTTCCCTTCCCCCGAGAGGGACAGCTGAATGGCGCGCCGCTTCTTCATGAACATGCGCGCTCGCAGGCGCTATGTGCCGGACGAGGAAGGCGACGAACTCGTGGACGGGCAAACCTTACGCGAGCATGCAATTGCGACCGCACGCGACCTGATCCTCAACGCGCACTTGGCAACAGTCCGCGACTGGCTCGACTGGACCTTCGAGATCACCGACGACACAGGCCAGCTCGTGCTCGTGCTGCCGTTCGAGGAAGCCGCAGAGGGCATGAACGGCAGAAGAGTTGGGTGAGCCTCAGGGGCTCGGCAGCAAGGCTGGTCGCGCGTAGCCGGCGTCATCAACACTGAATTCTGAGAGAACAACCCGCTGCCCATTTGCACGCGGCCGCAGGTGTTGAGGGTGGGGAGGAGGACGTAAAGTCCGATCTGAACACCTTTGTGCAGCCAGTGTCTCTGGCTGCGTAGCCGACATGAGCTGCTGGAGGAATGTCGTCTCCCTCCGAACGATGCGCTCTTGCCCACATCATTCTCTCTCGATCATGGCTCTCATTCGCTGTGTGAGAGCATCAATGGCGAATGGCTTGGTGATCAGCTCCATGCCGGGTTCAAGAAAGCCGCCGTTGATGACTGCGTTCTCGGCATAGCCTGTCATGAACAGCACCTTGAGGCCGGGCCGCTTCTCGCGGGCGGCGTCAGCCAGTTGTCGGCCATTCAGGCCGGGAAGGCCGACGTCGGTGACGAGCAGATCGATGCGCTGCTGGCTCTCGAGCACCCTCAGTCCTGAGAGGCCGTCGGCTGCTTCCAGCGCACGGTAACCGAGGTCAGCGAGCACCTCGACAACAAGGGCGCGCACGGCGGTTTCATCTTCGACCACAAGCACGACCTCACCATGCTCAGCTCGCACATCCTCCACAGCCACCCTGGTCTCGTTCTCCGCCTCCTCGCCCTCGCCATAGAAACGCGGCAGGTAGAGCTTGACCGTGGTGCCCTGACCCGGCTCTGAATAGATCTTGGCGTAGCCGTCCGACTGGCGTGCGAAGCCGTAAACCATGGACAAGCCCAGACCCGTACCCTGGCCGATCGGCTTGGTCGTGAAGAAGGGGTCGAAGGCCTTCTCGATGGTCTCCTTGCTCATGCCGCTGCCCGTGTCCGACACGCAGATGCAGATATACTGCCCAGGCCGGACCTCGCGGGTCTTGGCAACATAGGCGTTGTCGAGATGCGCGTTGCAGGTCTCGATCGTCAACTTGCCGCCATCAGGCATCGCGTCGCGCGCATTGATGACGAGGTTGAGCAACGCGCTTTCGAGCTGGTGAGGGTCGCACTTCGTTTGCCAGAGCCCTCCTGCCGTGACCATCTCGAGCTCTATGCTCTCGCCGATCGTGCGGCGGAGCAGCTCCTCCATGGAGGTCACGAGCCGGTTAGCGTTGACGGGCTTGGGGTCGAGCGGCTGGCGACGCGAAAAGGCAAGCAACCGGTGAGTGAGAGCTGCCGCCCGGTTGGCCGATGTGACGGCGGCCGAGACAAAGCGATCGATCTCGCCCGTGCGGCCCTGAGCCACACGTCGCTGCAGCATGTCGAGGCTGCCGATGATGCCGGTCAGAAGATTGTTGAAGTCGTGCGCGATGCCGCCGGTGAGCTGGCCCACGGCCTCCATCTTCTGGGCCTGACGGAGAGCTTCATGCGCTTTCGTCAACTCTTCTGTCCGCTCTCTAACACGGCTTTCGAGTGTCTCATTCGCGCGCTGC
>DASYHP010000009.1:0-63805 GCA_035998495.1 Mesorhizobium sp. | reverse complement strand
GGTGAGGTCGTCATAGTTCTCCAGATACTGCCAGGCGTCGAAGGTGGCGGTGCGGCCCGATGCCCGGCCCGAGGACACGTAGTGGTCGCGCCCAAGGCTTGCCGCGTTGGGAGCCGAGCCATAGTCGCCAAAGGCCTGGATCAGGTCGGC
The DNA here is from genome assembly GCA_035998495.1 of Mesorhizobium sp. GTDB lineage: Bacteria > Pseudomonadota > Alphaproteobacteria > Rhizobiales > Rhizobiaceae > Mesorhizobium_B. The sequence continues at coordinate 63,655 of DASYHP010000009.1, read as the reverse complement.
ATAGCTCGCCACATAGTCGAGCGGGTCAATGTCCGTGCGCCCCTCGGCTGCGCCAAACTGGATGAAGTGGCGCGCGGCTTGCGAAGGCGTGAACCCCGCAAACGCCGAGTAGTTGTCGATGTACTGCTGGGCGTCGAACGTGACCTGCCGGCCTTCCGTGCGGCCTGTGTTCTTGTAATGCGCCGCCCCTGCCTCCTGGTTGGTCCCAAAGGCCGCGCGAAGGTCGGCATGAGAGGCGATATAGGCCAGCCCGTCAAAGCCCAGCCTGCCCTCCACTGAGCCCGTGTTGATGAAGTGAAGCGTGGCGCCCGCCACGTTCAGCCCAGCCCCCGTGCCAAAGGCGGTTCTCAGGTCGGCATAGTTGTTGACGTAAGCCTGCGCATCGAACAAGGGCGCGCCTTCGGTCAGCCTGCCCTCGAAATAGCCGCCAAAGGCATAGTGCTCCGCCCCCGCGCGATTGATGCTGTCCGCCGTGCCGCCCCGGAAGGCGGCCACCAGGTCCAGGTGGGAGGCCACATAGTTCAGCCCGCCAAACTGCGCGATCGAGCCCACTGCCACGTTTGCGCCCGTCAAGTTCACGATTTCCACATTCACCAACGTGTCGGTGGCGTCGTCCACGATCTGGCTGACGTAAAGCGTGCCGCCCACCCGCACGAGCGCATGACCTGTCATGTTCAGGTCAGTGAAGCGCGCGGTGTCCGAGTCCGCGCCGCCGTCAATCAGGTCAGACCCCCCGTTGCCCCAAAGCTCGTCATTGCCAGACCCGCCGAACAAACGGTCGTTGCCGCCGCGGACGACGGCCGAGGCGCTCTTGCTGACATAGTCACCATAAAGGTTGTCGGCGCCGCCCAGCCCGAAGATCTCGTCGTCGCCGCCGACCAAGTAGCCGAGCACGGTTTGAGCTTCGCCGACCAACTGGAGGTCGCCTAGGTTCGAGCCTGTGATGTGGTCATTGCCACCGAAGGTCGAGCTGCCGGCATAGAGAGTCTCCGCATCACCCCATGCCACAACGAGGCCGCTGCCGACGTTTTCGAAACGGAGAACATCATCACCTCCCTGAAGCACGCCGTAGTTGAAGGATGCATCGCCGATCAGGATCTTCCTGAAATCGCCGCGTCCGACGATCACGTCGTTTCCGCCGATCAGGGTGCCGTAGTTGTTGTTCGCGTCACCCCATAGGATCTGGTCTTGCGCGTTCGTGCCGCCTGTTCCGCCCGCGAGCCGATCATTCCGGGCGATCAGCACCTGGCCCTCGACGATGTCGCGGGCGTCGCCCGCCATCATGAAGGCTTGGCCGTTCGCGCCCGTGATCGTGTCGTCGCCGCTCAGCGCCTCCAGCCAGAAGGCGTTGGCGAAGGCGTCCGCGGACAGACCGGGCTGGGCAAGCTGCTCCAGGTCAAGCGCGATGCCGGTGATCTCGATGTCCGTCAGCCCGTCATTGCTGAGCTGGATTCGGATCAAGCTCACCGTTCCATCGGTAGGCTGATTGCCGGCGTCGTAGGTGTAGCCGCTGCCGTCCGTCAGAACCCGCCCGGAGCCTGTCGTGAACCAGTCGTAGATCGCCGGTGAGCGCAACGATGGCGACGAAAACGCAACCTCGCCGGCCAACCTGATGTCGAACGCCTCATTCGCCGCGGATGCATTGATGATGGCCATGGATTCCTCCTCCCCAGTGGCGCAGGTCACGGCCCCTATAGGCATCGCTTGAGATGCCGCCGGCGCTCCTCTCCTCCAAGCGCCGAAACACCCAACACGGACTCAGGCCGCAACGCGGTTCAAGATTGCAGGGCAGCTTGGCATGACCTTGCGTCATTCGCAAGCAACTGCCGCACATGAAGACGTGCTTTGTCTTGCTTTCTCCAAAGGAAGCGCAGTATAGGGAGGTGGGGAATAGAGGGGTGGACCATGGACCGTTCAATGGGCGGGGATGTCGGCTTCGCGCAGGGCGAAGCCGCGAGCGAAGCTGTTGGAACCGCAAGTCCTTGGTGGCTTCGCGACACGCAAGGCGCTGCCGGCTCGGGCGATCCGAACCCGGATGCCGAAGCCGACGACCAAGTGATTCGCCGCAGCGAAGCGGCATCCTTCGTCGCTTCCGAGGTGAGCGTTTCGAACTTTGAAGAGGCCGAAGGCTCCGACGCGCCGGGCTTTGCGCGGGCGGTCTTCTCCGGCGCGGCCAAGACCGCGCCGAAGGGCGGCGCGAACGAGGCTCAGGCGCAGGATTCATTCGGCAAGCAGGAGGGCAGTCCCGCCGCTGCCGCCCTGTTCTCGGCGGTCTTCGCCAGCGGCGACGCCGATCTGGAATCTCAGGCCGCACCTGGCGTAAATGCGCCAAACCTGCCCACCGACACGCTGTTCGCCAACCAGTACCACCTCCGCAACACGGAGCTTGGCGGGCGCGACCTGCACATGTTCGAGGGTGACCGGGCGATCTGGGACCAGTTCACGGGGCGCGGCGTGCGCGTGGGCATCATCGACGACGGCGTCGAGCACACGCATTACGACCTGAATGACAACTACAACGCCGCCTGGGAGATCGCCGGCTCGAACGGGCTGCCTCCGACGTCCTCCGATAGCCACGGCACCGCCGTCGCCGGCATCATCGCCGCGGAGCGCAACGGCGTTGGCGTGGTCGGCATCGCCTATGACGCGCGCTTCGCCTCCATGTCGGCTATCTCCGGCTCGGGCGACAATTTCATCCAGTCGCTGGCGAACTACAACAACTTCGATGTCATCAATAATTCCTGGGGCTATAGCGGCCTTTACGATCAATTCTTCAACCCCGCCCAATCTTCCGCTGGCGAGCACACGTCGCTCTTCAACATGGTTCAGCTCGGCCGAGGGGGCCTCGGCACGATCTTCGTGAAATCGGCCGGCAACGAACGCGACGACGGTGTGATCGGCAACACGAACGGCAGCTTCTTCACGTCCTTCTGGGGCACCGTCGCCGTCGCCGCGGCGCAGCGCAACGGCGTGATCTCGTCCTACTCGACAGAGGGTTCAGGCGTCCTGGTGACGGCCTTTGGCGGCCCCATTCCGGGCGACGTATGGACAACGGATCGCGAGGGCGGCGCCGGCTATAACACGAGCGGCGACCACACGAGCGGCTTCAACGGCACCTCCGCCGCCGCCCCCATGGTGACGGGCGTGGTGGCGCTCATGCTGCAAGCCAACCCGAATCTCGGCTACCGTGACGTGCAGACCATCCTCGCCGCGACGGCCCGGCATACCGGCTCGAATAGTTTCGACGGCGGGGCGCTCACGGGCGCCGAGCGTTACAACTGGGAATGGAACAAGTCCGCAAACTGGAACGGCGGCGGCATGCACTTCTCCGAAGACTACGGCTTCGGCCTGGTGGACGCCTTCGCCGCCGTGCGGCTGGCGGAAAGCTGGCGCCAGCAGAACACGTTCGCCAATCGGCTTTATGCCGAGGACGCGATGAACGAGGCGGCGCCGCGCTTGATTCCGGACGCAGGCTTCACCGACATCACATTCACCATCTCCTCCAACATGTCCGTCGAGCGGATCGGCATCGACATCGACTTCACGCACACCTTCTTCGCCGACCTCGACATCGTGCTAATCTCGCCCAACGGCACGGTCAGCGAGATCGTCCGCGACAACTTCGGCAGCGCCGACGTTCCCGTCCGAACCGGATTCGACATGACCTTCGCCAGCACCGCATTCCTAGGCGAGAACGCCGCGGGAACTTGGACGCTGCGCATCACTGACGACGCGTCGATCGACACCGGGCAGGTCAACAATGCTCTGCTCTACGTAATCGGCGGCAACGGGGCAAACGACACCTATGTCTACACGGAAGAGTTCTCGACCTATGGCCTGCTCGTCGGCCGCCAAACCCTGGGCGACGCGGATGGCGGCACGGATGAGGTGAACACGTCGGCCGTGTTCGGCAATGTCACCATCGACCTGCGCGCGGCGGGCATCTCCACCATCGACGGCATCAACGTCACCACGGTCGGCGTGACCATCGAGAACGCGGTCACCGGAGACGGCAACGACACCCTCCACGGCAACTCGCTCCAGAACCTGCTCCGCAGCTTCCGCGGCAACGACACGCTCAACGGCTATGGCGGCAACGACCGGCTGAACGGCGGGCGCGGCAGCGACATCCTGGATGGCGGCGCGGACATCGATACGGCCGTGTTCCGCGGCCTCGACGGCGCCAAGCACGACCTCTTGAGCTACAACGGCACGGTTTACGCGCTCGACTTCCGCGACCGCTCCTTCGACCGCGCGGTCAACATCGAGAGCCTCACCGACGGCTTGGCCACGATCACGCTCGGTCAGGTGGACGCGTTCACGGACGCCGAGGCACGCGCCTATGCGGCGAGCTACAACGATCTGGCCCAAGCGTTCCGCACCAATGCCTCTGCGGCCGCCATGCACTACATCCAGAACGGCTTCTTTGCGGGCCGGGAAACCTCCTTCGATGCTTCGCAATATCTCGCGAACTACGCCGACCTGCGCGCCGCCTTCGGAACCAACCAGGACCTCGCCACGCGGCACTTCCTCAACTCGGGCGTGGACGAGCGCCGCATGGCCGAGGATCCGCTGAACTACATCGCGAGCTTCAGCGACCTGATCGGCGCCTTCGACGGGCAGGGCCTCGCGCAGACCCGCACATCAGGGTTCACCCACTACAAGAACAGCGGCTTCACCGAGAACCGCCGTGGCGGCATCGAGTTCGACCCGCTGCAATACATGACCAACTACGCCGACCTGCAATCGGCGTTCGGCGGCAATGATGATCTGGCGGCCTGGCATTTCATCAATGCCGGCTTCACCGAGAAGCGCCTGTGGGAGAAGCCGCTGGAATATGTCGCCGCCTTTGCCGACCTGACAGCGGCATTCGGAACCTTAAGCAGTGTGGCCGCGATCACCACCGCGGCGCTCAACCACTTCGCGTCCAGCGGCTTCACCGAGAACCGCCGCGGCGCCATCGGCTCCTTCGACGTCGATCAGTATCTCGCCAACTATGCCGACCTGAAGGTGGCTTTCGCCGACGGAGTCGGCGGCTACAACGAGGACGCAGCGCTGATCCACTATGTGCGCTCCGGCTTCTTCGAGGGCCGCGTGGACGACGTGCTGACGGTCTGACCGGGGCGGAATACCAGGCCGGCGTTGCTTTCCTGCATCACCGGCGTGAAATAGCCGTTCTGGCCCTCTCCCGCCTTGCCCGCCCCTGGGAACCGATCTACCCCGGCACCGGGGATAAGAGGGGTGGATGATGGACCGTTTTGCGGGCGCGGCGATCGGCTTCGTGCGGGGTGGGGATTCGGCTGATTTTCTCGTCGGCGCCGAGGATCAGCTTTTCGTCAAGGACGGGGGTCATGAAATCCCCTCCGCCGATGCCGCGGGCGGGCGCCACGTCCTTCGCCAGACCGAGTCGGCGGCCATCGTCGGCAACTTTGCGGTCGATGGGAACGTGGCGGTAGGCTCGGCCGGCTCGCAGGCCGCCTTCATCAGGCAGGGGGGCACGACCCGCGAAGAGCCGCAAGCCGATGCCCGGCGGCCGGACGGGCTTTGGGAATTCGAAGCCGGGTTCGGCGCTCCGGCCCCCATGAGCCTGGCTCCGGCCGGCGCAGCAGCCGGCCCTGTGAGCCAGCCGGGGCTCAACGCGCCCAACCTGCCCACCGACGAGCATTTCGCTCAGCAATATTATCTCCGCAACACCGCGGCCGGCGGCCGCGACCTCCACATGTTCCACGGCGACCGCTCGGTTTGGGACGAGTTCACGGGTCGCGGCGTGCGGGTGGGCGTCATCGACGACGGCGTTGACCTGAGCCATTCCGATCTCGACGGCAACCACAATCCGGCCTGGGCGCTCCCCGGCTCGGACGGCTCCCCTCCCGGGGCCAACGACTCGCACGGCACGGCGGTGGCCGGCATCATCGTGGCGGAGCGCAACGGCTCGGGCGTCGTGGGCATCGCCTATGACGCGCGCTTCGCGTCCATGGCGGCCATCGCCCCGTCCGGCGGCCCCAGCTACAGCCAGGCCATCGCGAACTACGCCAATTTCGACGTCATCAACAATTCCTGGGGCGGCGGCGTCGATTTCAACGACGCTCTCTTCAATCCCGAGGGACGCGCCGACCGGGATATGCTCGCCACGCTCTCCGCAAACGGCCGCGGCGGCCTGGGCACGATCTTCGTGAAGTCGGCGGGCAACGAGCGGGCCGAATTCGGCAACGCCAGTTCGAGCTACAACAACACCTCGCCCTATTCGATCACCGTGGCCGCGGCGCAGCGCGACGGCTTCGTTTCCGATTATTCCTGCCCGGGCTCGTCCGTTCTCGTGACGGCCTTCGGCGGCCCGACCCAGGGCGCCGATGTCTGGACGACGGACCGCACCGGTGATGCCGGTTACGGGGCGGGTGACTACACCGGCGGATTCAATGGCACCTCCGCCGCCGCCCCTATGGTGACGGGCGTCGTGGCGCTCATGCTGCAGGCCAATCCCAACCTCGGCTACCGCGATGTCCAGACCATCCTGGCGGCCACGGCCCAGCATGGGGGCTCGGCGATCGGCGGTGGACCGGCCGGCCACGAGGCCCATCGCTGGAAGTGGAACGGCGCGACCAACTGGAACGGCGGCGCCATGCACTATTCCGAAGACTACGGCTTCGGTCTGGTGGATGCCTTCGCCGCCGTGCGCCTCGCCGAAAGCTGGCGTCACCAGAGCACGCAGGCCAACCGCTTGGCTACCAGCGCCAACATGAACGAGGCCGCGAGGAGCATTCCTGACGGCGGCTCGACCGACATCACCTTCGACATCGCCGCTGGGATCTCCGTGGAGCGGATCAACCTCGATCTCGGAATGAGCCATTCCCGGTTCGGCGACCTCAAGGTGCAGTTGATCTCGCCCACCGGCACGGTGAGCGAGATCTTTCTCAACCACATGGCCAACAACGCCGTGCCGGATTTCGGTCCGTACGACCTGAACGTGTCCAGCACCGCCTTCTTGGGCGAGAACGCAGGAGGCCGATGGACGCTGCGCTTCATCGACGACGTGGCAGGGAACGCCGGGCAGATCGAGGCGGCCCGCCTGCACGTCACCGGCGGCGGCACGGTCAACGACACCTATGTCTATACCGAGGAGTTCTCGACCTACGGCGCGCCTGCCGGCCGGCGCACGCTGAACGACACCGACGGCGGGCTGGACGAAGTCAACACCTCGGCGGTGTTCGGCAATATCGTGATCGACTTGCGGGTGGGCGGCGTCTCGACCATTGACGGGCTCACCGTGACGACTTCGGGCGCAACCATCGAGAACGTCGCCACGGGGGATGGCAATGACATCATCCACGGGAACCTGCTCAACAACCTGATCCGCGGCGGCCGCGGCAACGACACCGCCTTCGGCTATCGCGGCAACGATAGGTTCTTCGGCGGCGCAGGCGACGATCGGTTCGAAGGTGGTCGCGGCAGCGACACCTTCGTCGGCGGCGAAGGTTTCGACACGGCGGTGCTGCGAGGCTTGGCCGGGGCGAAGAACGCCATCCTGAACTATGGCGGGACGGTCTATGCGCTCGACTTCCGCGACAAGTCGCGAGACGCCTTGCAGACGGTCGAGAGCTTCACGGACGGTCTGGCCACCATCGGGCTCGGCCAAGTCAAGGCGTTCTCCAACGCCGACACGCTGGCCTATGCCGCAAGCCATAACGACCTGGCCCTCGCCTTCCGGACCAACGGCATGGCGGCGGCCTTCCACTATATCGATCACGGCTATTTCGAGGGCCGCAAGTCGTTCTTCAGCGCGGACCAATATCTCATCAACCATGCGGACCTGCGATCCGCGTTCGGGACGAACCAGGTCGCGGCCACGCACCACTTCCTGAACTTCGGCGTCAATGAGAAGCGGCTCGCCGAGGATCCGCTCGACTACCTTGCCAGCTTCACCGACCTGCGAAACGCTTTCGCCGGGCAGACGGTGGACCAAGCCCGCTTGGCGGGGCTCAGCCACTACCAGTCCAACGGCTACAACGAGGGGCGGCGGGGCGGCATCCTGTTCGACGCGAAGAGCTATCTCGCCAACCAGGGGGACGTGCGCAACGCGTTCGGCGGCAATGACGATCTCGCGGCCTGGCACTTCATCAACTGGGGCGCCAAGGAAGGCCGATTGTGGGAGAACCCGCTCGGCTATGTCGCGGCGTTCAGTGACCTGATAAACGCGTTCAAAGGCTTGGGGAGCGCCGCCGCGATCGCCGCCGCGGGCGTCGACCACTTCAGGAGTTCCGGTTTCACGGAGAACCGGCGCGCGGGCATCGGCTCCTTCGATGTCGGCCAGTACCTGGCCAACTACGGCGATCTGAGGCAGGCCTTCGCGAACGGTCAGGGCGGCTATAACGAGGAAGCCGCCACGCTTCACTTCATCCAGGCCGGCTTCAGCGAAGGCCGGGTGGACGACGTGCTGTCGGTGTGAGGGTCGGATCGGGAAGGCGCGCAACCCTCCCCTGCCCTCTTGAGCGGTTCCACTGCGGAAAGGGGAATGCGCGGGTGAATTGGGTTTGCTCGATTAGCGAAGCGGCTTGAGGTTCGTCCTCGTTCCCCTGGAAGGATGTCGAGCAAGCGCCGCATGTACGTCAGGCGTTTTTCGATCTCAAAGAAACGAGTTGTGGGCGTGATGGTGGAGGCGGTGTGCCGTCTCTGTGCGGGCCATGACTCATGCAAGTGTTGGGCTCGTTGACAAGCCATAACGTCGATGTTAGCGCGCCCACCAGCAAGCTGGCCAAGCAGAGCGCCTGCGCCACAATCAGCAGTCAACGATAGTGAAGTGTGGAACGCGACCGAGTGACCGAAACGGTAGTGGCCATGGCGGACGCAGTAAGTTCCATGGAGCTTGAGCTCACGATCGTGATGCCTTCCTCAATGAGGCGGAAACTATTGCGGTCTGCGTCGAAAAGGCTCAGTCTTTCATGGCTCGTGCCGAGGTCGTGGGGGAGGTTCTAATTGCCGACAATGGCAGCACGGACGGCTCGCAGGACATCGCACGCAAGCGAGGCGCTCGTGTCGTCGCGGTGCCGCGACGCGGTTACGGAGCTGCGCTGATCGGTGGGATCGAAGCTGCGCGAGGCCGCTACATCGTCATGGGCGACGCTGACGACAGCTACGACTTCGGCCATCTCGATCATTTCCTTGACGCTCTGCGGAATGGCGCGGACCTCGTGATGGGCAACCGGTTCAAGGGAGGAATCGAGCCTGGAGCCATGCCTTTCCTGCACCGCTATCTGGGAAATCCGGTGCTTAGCCTACTTGGCCGGTTGTTCTTTAAGGCCCCTATCGGCGATTTCCATTGCGGCCTTCGCGGCTTCAATGCTGCGGCTATCCGGACGCTGAACCTGCAGACCACTGGGATGGAGTTCGCGAGCGAAATGGTGGTTCGGGCCACGCTCCAGGGTCTCCGCATCGCCGAAGTGCCAACCACCCTAAAGCCAGACGGCCGCAGCCGCGCGCCACACCTTAAGACTTGGCGAGACGGTTGGCGGCATCTGAAGTTCCTTCTGATGTACAACCCGCGCTGGCTGTTCATGATCCCGGGCGCGATCCTGACGGTCTGTGGCGCTGTGTTGGCCTCCATGCTCTTCTTCGGCCCCATCGATCTCGGCGGGAACCTCGTTCTCGATCTGAACACGTTTATCTTCGCCTGCCTTCTCGTCGTGGTTGGCATCCAGCTCGTCACCTTTGGCGCTCTCGCGCGCTATTACGCGACCGTTACTGGCTTCCTGCCCCGAAGCCCCCGGGCGAACGCACTTGTGCGCCACCTGACCACCGATCGGCTCGCTCTGATCGGGGGTGCATGCCTGCTTCTTGGCCTCTCGCTGTTCGGCTACGCTACAGCGTCATGGGCCGCGACGGGGTTCGGCCCCCTGAACAACGAGCTTATCCCGCGCACGGTAGTCGCCGGCATGAGCTTAATGCTGATCGGCGTCCAGACCTTCTTCTCCGCGTTCATCATAGGCATTATCGAGATCCCTCTCCGCCTCAACAGAGCCTTGTAGTCATGCGACTGTTGGGCTCGTCCATTGGTCGGCTGTTTCGATTCGGCGTCGTGGGCGCCTGCGCTTCGCTCATGTATGCCGCGCTCGCGGCAGGCGCGACACGGCTGGGCCTCTTGGAGCCAGCCGTCGCCAGCACCCTCATCTACTGTGCGATTATCCCGTTCGCCTACTTGGCTCACAAGCGGTTCACGTTTCAGGTTGAACGGGCGGGGACGCTTTCATTTCCGGCCTATGCAGCGCTTCAGGTTGCGACCATTGTCGCCGTGTCGGTCGTGACGATACGGCTCATCAACGGACACTTCGCTAGGGACGCGCTGATCTATCTCATGACCGCGGGTGTTGCGTCCGTCCTCAGCTTTCTTCTCTGCCAAATTGTGATCTTCAAGCGGTCGGCCTAAGCCGCGCGATGAAGTGCAACTTACGCCCGAACACGAAACTCAGCGGAACCGGATAGAGCGGGACCCGGGTTTCGTAGGTGTCGATCCGCAGGCCAGACGCTTGAAACTGACGGTTCCATTCAGCCGAGGACTTGTAGTTGTAGGGCAGCACGACACCGTGGGGAGCATTCCCCACCCAGTCCATGGCGCGCAACACCGCGAAATCCAGCGCGTTCTCCGAGAGATGATCTTTGATGATCACGGCCTCGCGGCTTACGCGCCGTGCTTCTCGCAAAAGCTGCTGCGGATCGTCGGCATGATGCAGCACGTCCACAAAGATGGCGGCGTCAACGCTCTTGTCATCTAAGGGGATGTGAAGTCCGTCGAACTCGTGCACGGGCACATGGGTTTCTCCGCGGACATAGACATCGATTCCCTCAACCTCGATTCCGGGCCGGATCTTCTTGAGAAGCGTGGCGATCTGGCCGTCGCCGGCCCCAATATCGAGAACGGTTCCGCTCTCCGGTAGAAGCTTGCCGATCATCTGGCTAAGTACCTGGATTCGGCGCTGGAAAATCAGGCGGTCGTGTAAGGTTCCAACGGCCTTGATCAGCACGAGAGCATCCCTCAAATCCTTTCACTCTCGACGCGCCTTGTTATTCACCTACGAGATCCGGCGGCGGCGGCCCAGATGCGCTACGGCCCCCGGTGGTCGCGCGCGCTCTGTTGCCATCGTGACGAGCACTTGTATAGTCCCTGTCGCCCTTGGTGCTCGCCGGCTCATCCTTTGATCGATAGCGCTACCCAAGGCTCTCCCGACAGGTAAGTCCCGACATGAGGCACCACTTGGAGCGATCCACTACGGCTAACCCGAGTCGCCTCGCGCTCACCCTGGTCGTCATCGCGATGGCGTTGATCCTCGGTCTCGGCGCGGAACGGCCCGTCGTCATTTGGACCACCGCTCGCTACGATGACATGCTTTTCATCACTCAGGCGCACAATTTGCTGACGATGCAATGGTTGGGGCCTTACTCGGACGTGACGCTGGTCAAGGGTCCGATGACGCCGATCTTTATTGCCTTGGCTCATCTAACCGGGCTGTCGTTCTCGATGGCGCAGACGGCGACGCTTCTTCTGGCTGTATTTGCCTTCTCCTGGACTGCGGCACGGCTCCTGAGGCGAGCATGGCTTTTCCCAGTTCTGTCGCTAAGCTTGATCTTCCTGCCGTCCCTGCATTCGGTTGCCTCCGCTCGCGTGATGCGCGAGACGCTTTTCACGGCACTGACATTCTTTCTCGTGGCCGCCCTCGCAGGCGCGGCCATCCCGGGTCAGACGACGCGTCAGGCCTGGAAATGGGGAATTCTCGCGGGCCTTGCGTTCGGCGCCCTCTGGCTCACCCGCGAGGAGGGCATAACACTGGTGCCGATCGTGGCGGTCTTCGCCCTGGCGGGACTGATGCGACTGAGAGCGAGCTGGGCGCAGCACGGACGCGACTGGGCGTTAGTCAAGTCAGTTGGAGCAGCCGCCCTCGTGGCAACGGCCCTAATTGGTTCAATCGGCCTAGTCAACGCCACCATCTACGGCCGCTTCATCGTGAATGAGATGAAGGACGCCGACTTCCAACGCGCGATGACCGCCGTGCAGCGGGCCTCCTACCCACACTGGCAGCCGTATCTGCCTGTGTCGCGTGCGGCACGTTTCAAAATTTATCGGGAGAGCCCCACCTTCCTGCGGCTAAAGCCATTCCTCGATCCCGAAAATGGGCGCTCCTCCTTCTATAACCCCGGCTGCTCGCTTCCCGATTATCAGAATACCTGCGGGGATATTGCGGGCGGTTGGTGGATGTGGGCTTTGCGCTCGGCGGTCGCACAAGTCGGCGCGCACCAAGATCCGACCACGGCGCGGAACTTTTACGCAGCGATTGCCAAAGAGGTCGAGGCCGCTTGCGTGGCCGGTCGGCTCACCTGCGCTGCTTGGCTGCCGCCTCTTGTTCCCCCGATGACCCATGAGCAAGCCGACGACCTTCCGGCTCGGATTATCGAAGCCCTCGATGTCTTTGCTCTCGCCTTGCCGGTGCAGTTCGACGTGCCGCCCTCGGTGATCGCCCCGGAGCGGCGCGAGGCCGTGCTCACCTTGTTGAATTTCCCACGTTTTATTGAAGGTCCGAGCGGGCCGAGCTATGTGCTCAGGGGCTGGTTCTGGCGTCCCGGAGGCGGTTGGTTCGACTTGCGGGAAGCAGAAGGCGGCGCACTGCAATCGTCAGAACGGCTCCCGAGTCCTGACATCGCAGCCTATATGAAGGATCCAGGCGCGCAGAAACAACGATTCGAGATCCGCTACGCCTGCCCAGACGCGGCAACCTGTCCGGTCATCCTCGCCCAGGACAATAGGGACGGAGGGTCGATCACTTTCGACCTCGCGACGCTTCGTCCGGGCGGAGTTCAACTCGGGGATGGACAACTGTATTTCGATGCGGTTGAAGCTCTCGAAGGTCGGCCCACCACAATCCGGACGGCGGCTTACCACGGTCTTATCAGCGGACTTGGCGGCCTTACGCCTGTGTACCGCGCCCTCTGCCTGCTCGGCCCAGTCGCGTTCCTGATCGCACTCGTGCGGCACCGCGGAGCCTGGATCCGCGAGCCCGCTCTGTTGCTCGCAACGGCTTTGCTTGCTGGGGTCGTTGCGCGTGCAGTGGTTCTGGCGCTGGTTGACCTCACCTCGTTTCCCGCCTTGCATAGCTATCTGTATCCTGCATCGGGGCCGCCGATGCTTGTGGCATTCTCCATTTTGAGCATGACCGCCGTGTTCACCCGAACGGCAAGCCCTGAACGCCCCGTCGAGACACACTTGGCCGCCACAGTAGTGGCGGCGACCCAGCTTCTTAGAAGGCTATCTGACAGTTTGAGGATCAGACCGGGAAGACGCGCTGCCCTCCCGGCCTCCCCGCCGAGGAACGAGCGCCTCACTCCTCGCGGAAGGCTCGGCTCAGGCTGTCGGTGATCGGCTTGGCGAGATATTCAAGGAAGGTGCGCTCGCCGGTGTTGATGAACACTTCCACCGGCATGCCGGGATAAACCTGGTCGGCCTTGATCTCGGGCGGCAGATCCTCGGCGATCCTCAGCCGCGCGGCGTAATAGACCTGCCCCGTCGCCTGGTCCGAGAGCCGGTCGGCCGACACATAGATCACCTCCGCCGCCACCTTGGGCGTGGTGCGAACGTTGAGCGCGCTGAATTGCAGGTCGGCCCGCTGCCCCAGCTTCACCACATCCACGTCGGTTGGCAGGAGGCGCGCCTCGACCACGAACGCCTGGCCGGTGGGCAGAAGCTCGAGAAGCGTGTCGCCGGGCCGCACCACGCCGCCCACCGCGTTGTGGCCGAGTCGGATCACGCGCCCGTCCGTGGGCGCGCGCACCACCACCCGCTCGAGAATGGTTTTTGCGGCCCGCAACTGCTCCTCGGCATCTGAGATCTCGACATTGACGTCGTTGAGCTGGGTCGCAGCCGTCTCCATGCGCTGGGTGCGGGAGCGCGCGAGCTGCTCTTGCGCTTCCACGATCTGCGTCTTGGCGGACAGGACGGCGAAGTCTGCCTGCCCGATCTGCCCAACCAGCCCCGCCTCGACGCGCATCAGCTCGGCGAACTCGAAGCGGTTGGTCAAACCCTTTTCGAGGAGCTGCTTCTTCGCGGTGGTCTCCTCCCGGACGATTTCGAGCTGGCGCTGCAGCGCCGCGAGCTGCACGCTCATGCCGCTGGCCTGCTCCTCGAGGGCCTGCACGCGCTGCTTCAGGATGACCCGCTCCTGGCGGTAGCGCTCCAACCGGGCATCGAACTCCTTCCGCTGCTCGGTCAGCACGTCCTCCGATCCGCGCTCGCGGACGTCCGCCTGCAATGCTTCCGGGAATTCGAGGCGTTCGAGCTCGTCCCGCTCGGCGCGCAGCCGCGCGGCGCGGGCCTTCAAAGCCGCCAACTGCTTCTGGAGCCGGTTGCTCTGGGCTTCGGCCATGGTCGCGTCGAGCTCGAACAAGGGCTGCCCGCCCTTGATGCTGTCGCCCTCGACGACGAGAATGCGGCTGATGATGCCGCCCTCGAGATGCTGCACGCGCTGATTCTGGCCGGCCGCCGCCACGAAGCCCGGGGCCACGGCCGCGCCGGAAAGCGGCGCCCAGCCCGCCCACGCGCCAAAACCCGCGAGGCAGAGCGTGGAAAACCCGAGCCCCGCGACGCTGAGCGCCCTGGTGCCGGTCTTGACGCCCGCGGCCCAGTCGTTCCGCCGAGATGAGGTCATGCGCCTCCTCCTTCCGTTCGCCCGGCGGTCATCACCGGCTGGAAGCGGCCGGAGATCACCGCTGGCGCTGCCGCCTGCGCTTGCCCTTGCGCCCACCGGGCGGCCGCTTCCTGCATGGCGCGGGCGCGCTGCGCCTGTCGCGCCAGCACTTCGGCACGGGGGCCGAAATCCTCGAGAACGCCGTCGCGCATCATGGCGATCTTGTCAGCGATCTCCGTGACGGCCCGCCTTTGGGTCGCGACCAGCACCGCGACGCCTCTCTCCTTCGCCGCGCGCAAGGCCTGCTCAAGCGCGGCCTCCCCTTCCATGTCGAGATTGGCGTTGGGCTCGTCGAGCAGGAGAAGCATGGGCTCGCCGAAAAGCGCCCGCGCCAGGCCGATGCGCTGGCGCTGCCCGCCCGAGGGCTGCACGCCGCCGGGCCCGATGCGCGTATCATAGCCTTCGAGCATGCGCAGGATCATGTCGTGCGCGCCGGCGGCCTTGCCAGCCGCCACAACCGCGTCCCAGGACGCGTCGTCGTCGAAGCGGGCGATGTTCTGGCGGATCGTGCCGGGGAACAGATCGGCCTCCTGCGACAGGTAGCCGACCCGCTGCCCCAGGCTTTCGCGATCCACCGTGCCCAGGTCCGCTCCGTCGAAGCGCACGACGCCCGTCCGCGGCTGGAAGGCGCCGATGGCCGTCCTCAGAAGCGTGGTCTTGCCCGAGCCCGACGGGCCCACCAGCGCCACCAGTTCGCCCGGCGCGACGCGCATGGAGATGCGCTTCAGGAGCGGCTCGGGCGACGTGCCGCTGGGCGCGAACACCGTCACATCCTCGTAGTCGAGCCGGCCGGAAAATCCCGCCATCCCCATGCCGTCGCGATCCGCATCCGCGATCTCCAGCACGCCGCCAAGGCGCTGCCAGGCCCGGCGCGCATCGGCCAAGGCCTTCCAGCCGGCGATGGCCTGGTCGATGGGCTGCAGCGCCCGGCCCGAAATCAGCGAGGCGGCGAAGATCATGCCGGCGGTGATCTCGCCGATCACGGCGAGATAGCCGCCATAGCCGAGAATGGCGATCTGCAGGCCCAAGCGGATCATGCGCGCGAGGCCTGCGAGGCTGGAGTTCACCTTGTGGAGCCGCTCATGGGCCTTCAGCGACTGCGCCTCTTCCCGGCCCCAGCCGCGCACCACATTGTCGGTCATCCCCATGGCGGTGATGGTGTCGGCGTTGCGCACATAGGACTGCGCGGCCAGTAGCGCCGCCGCCCCGTGCTCCGAGGAATCCCTGGTGTCCTTGGCGGTCGCCCACTGATTGACCACTGTCAGAAGCGTGAGCACGGCCGCGCCGCCCACCGTCATCCAGAACAGGTCCACATGGATGAAGTAGAGGATGGCCACGAAAACCGGCGAGAAAGGCAGGTCCAGGAAGCCCAGCACGCCGCGGCCGGCGAAGAAGCCGCGCAAGGTGGCGAGATCCCGCAGGGGCTGGACGTCACCGATCGAGGCGCGCGGGCCCTTGGCCGAGGCGACCAGCGCGTCGGCGCCCACCGCCACGCCGAGCCGCGCGGAAAGCCGGCCCGAAATCATGCTGCGCAGGCCGTCCACCACGCCCAGCAGCACCAGGGCGCCGGCCGCCAGGAGCGAGATGTAGATCAGCGTCTCGACGGACGCGGACGGCAGCACGCGGTCATAGACCTGCAGCATGTAGAGCGGCTGCACGAGCACCAGAAGATTGACGAGAAGCGTGAAGCTGAAAAGGCTCACGAACCCTGCCCGCGCCGCGCCGCGCATGCGCCGAACCGCCGAAGTCATGGAAGGCCCACCCGAATTTCCCCTCACCTTCCCTAAAGTGAGTTGAGCGCGCGCGCAACGGCTTCCACGCCGCCGCTCCCCCTTGCGCCTCTTCACTTCCGCCGCATTCGCCGGCGACGCGCGTGGCGAATGCCCGCGTCTTCATCCGCAGATTGGGCGTTGTGCGGGCCGATTGGAGCACTTATAAGGCGCTCGGCCTTCGGAATCAGCCGGTCCCGAGCGGCGTTGGGGCGTAGCCAAGCGGTAAGGCAGCGGTTTTTGGTACCGCCATTCCCAGGTTCGAATCCTGGCGCCCCAGCCATCCCGAAAAACCTAATGAAAACAATAACTTAGGTTTTCGTCTAGTGCAGTCGTCTAGTGCAGTCGGCTGTGGACAGTTTCGCATGCGGACGAGCGGGACGATCAAGGCGAACAGCACACGGTCGCGAACCGGCCGACGGCGCCAATGTCGGGCGTGTGGTCGGGATAGGGCAAGGTCATTGCGCCTACTGATTTGCTAGGCCCTCAAATGGCAGAAGCACTACAGCGGAAGAGCGGGGGTCGGAAGCAAGCACCTCATTAACTTGTGTCTCTGATGCTCCCGCCCGCTCCGCGACAAACCTGACAACACTCTCACGGGTGAGAGATAAGCTTTCTTCGATCTTGAATTTGTGAAAGAACTTGATTGCGGTTCTTGCAAGAGACACCCTTCTTGCCATTATTGAGAATACAACGCCACTAAAAGCGAGCAAAGCAGTTGCTATATTTCTTTGGATGTATTCATCTCCTCCGGCATTTAACACGACAATCGAACCGACGATAGCGAGTATATTTAGATTGCTATAAAGCGTTATGATTAAATTGATCTGACTCTGGGCATAGGAAAGCTCTCCCTTTGCCGCGTAAGGTATTAGGCTTGAAACATCTCGGAGCACTGCCTTGATGATGCCGGCACGGAGGCGCGTGGACGTTCTGTGATAGCCGGCCGTCGCGATGAGCCAGACAATTTGGCTCACAATCGCGATGGCTATACCTGTCAGCCAGAAGGCCGCGGGCTGCTCGAAGAGCCATTTCAGGTTGGCGCTGAGGTCCATGCGTCACTCGTCCCCTTCCACAAACCCAGCCGATCACCTTCTGGTCGTCGTTGATGACCGGCCGGTGAATGGCGAAGTTCGATCCCGGAACCTGAAACGTCAACTCGACGCGAGCGGCCGGCGGCCGGCAATCCTCGCAACGGAACGTGATCGCCTTGGGGTCGCGGTTCCTTGAGAAGAACCTCAGCATATCAAGGTGACAAAAGTGCCGCGTCCTGCCACAGGTGAGCCGCGCCCATGGGGGCTTAGAACCGGCCGAAGTTAGGATTGGCCTGGCGCTGCTTGGTTACGTAATCGGGCTTCTGCTTGGCGGCGCGCTCGGCGGCGAGGCGTTCCTGCTCGGCCTTCTCGGCTGCTTCCTTGTCGGCCTGGGCCTTCTCGGCTGCTCGCTTCTCGGCCAGGGCCTCCTTTTTGGCGCGCAGGCGTTCCTCCCTGAGCTGCCGGATCATGGCCTTCTCTGCGGCCTCCTTTTCGGCCCGCTTCTGGTCTGCGCGCTCGCGGATCTTTCGGGCCTTCTCACGGCTTTTTTCATCCTCAAGCCAGGCGCGATGGTGGGCCGCGGTGATCTTTTCGCTCCATTCCAGCGGCGTGAAGACGTCCCAACTGAAGATTAAGCCGCGCGCCTCGGCCGCCTTCTCACGGTCGCCGATCAGCTCATTCAGCTTCTTCCGGTCGAGCTCGGGCCAGGGATCATTCGGCACAAGGGCGCGCAAGGCGCCCATGTAGAACTCGTGCCAGAAGTCGATCACGAGTGGGGCAAGGCCGGGGTTCTGCACTTTCTGCGGCGCCGCGAGCTCGTGAATGAGATCCTCGACGGTGACGGGCTGCACGCCGGCGGCTAAATTCTGGTTCCACTTCCTCACCGCCTGCTCGGCGAGGGCCTGAAGGTCGAGGCCGGTGGCGAGCTTCTTCTTGAGGCGCTCGCGGTGGCGGCGTTGCTTCTCGGCGTTGGTGAGGGCCATGGCGAGGAAAAGAAACCTAGAGGGTTGGGGATTGGTTATGTAACTGTCCGGTTACGTAACTTCTGAGGGAGCTAGTGTCTGAGTTATGGCTTGGTTACGTAACCGTCAAGGGCCAGGCTGTAAACTTCTCGCGGAGTGGCCGGCGGTGCCCGCCCTCTCAACCTTCTGCGTTTAGAAGCGGTGATGTTGCCAGGCTCAGAACGGGAGGCGGTCCATGTCCATGACGCCGAACTTCTTGGTCATCACCTGGCCGAGTTTCTTCGCCCCGCCTGTCGCGCTGTAAGCTAAGCCGTCCCTAACAGAACAGCTCATTCCATTTCTGGTGCAACCAAGACTGAAACCAGCATACTTTCCTTTTCCAGAAATCATGACCTGATCAGTTATTCCACCTGTGAAAGGTATGTAGAATTGGAACACAGAAAGGTCAGGAAAAATGATGGTCGCTCCGTCCCTGTCCATATTGCTTTCTTGGGCAGGAAAATCTCTGACGAGTGCAGCTCGTCGCTCGTTTTCTGGTAGAGACAAGTAGGAACTAACAAATCTGTCCGCGAGCATTTTCAGACGAACAGCGTCGTCGTTGACTTCTTTGCCGATCAAAAACCCGAACATTCCCTATCCCATATACATCTGAACGAGCTGCATTCGCCTCTTCGAGCGATACCACCAGCCGCCGTTGTTGGCTAAGCAATCCAGCCGGGCAAGAATTTCGATGGCGATGTCGGCGGCCTTGCTTTCCTCGGCCGTGAGTAGTCGGCTGGACATGATGCCGGTGAGGTTGAGGAGGCGCTCTTCGGCCTGCTGCCTGAGTTCCTGACGCTGCTGCGCATCTGCCGCGTCCACCAAGTCTTGGACTCGCTGCTGTTCGGCTGCTGACGCTGGCATTGAGCACCTCCCCTTTGTTGCAGAAATTAGCGTGATCTTTGCGGGCGAGGTCAAGAAGGTCGCGGTTGATGAAGGTGATCTTGTGGGTGCCGAGCGTGGAACAGGTTTCGTCGAAGGCTTTGGCGAGGTAGGCACCAAGCCCAAGGCCGTCGGTGATCTCTCTGAAGACGCATTGCCCTGAGCCGAAGCGGCCCTTGATGAGGCCGCCGGCGTTTCTGAGCGCCATGGCGAGCTTTTCGCGACTTTCGGGCGTGTCTTCGTCGAGGATCATCACGCCATGGACGTGGAGGCGGTTGGCGAGCTCGAACTGAAAGGCAAAGGGAAGCACGCGGCCGAAGGTGCGCTTGAGCTGGTATTGGACACGGCGGCGCAGAAGGTCGGCCGGATCGTTGGAAGCCAGGAGCGCGGCGGCGATTTTTTTGGACAGGTGAAGGGTGACGAAGAGGCCGTTGCGGTTTCCAGCGGCTTCGTAGGCAACGGCGTTGATCTCATGTCGCCATAGCTTGCGCCACGGGAGGGAGAAGGGATCACGCATGGCGTCGAGGGCCGACTTGATGAAGAGGCGGCGGTCGCGTTGGTTTCTGGTGGCGGTTGAGTGATGGAAGGGAACAGGCGAAGGGGTAGAGGGGACACGTGAAGGGGTAGAAGGGAGAAGCGTTTCCCCTACTACTAGACAATCTTCCACGGCGACCGGCGCAAAGCCCTGGGTTTCCTGGGGTTGCGGGGTGTTTCGGGTGGGGGCAGATTTACCAATTTTGCACGGTCGGCCGGTGGCCAGCTCGCCGGCGAGATAGGCGTCGAGAACCTCTTCGGGGAGGGCGAGGCGTTCCTCATGCGTGAGGGCTTCCACGGCCGCTTCGGTCCACTGATCGGGCTGGTCGGCGGGCTCGTGCTTGGGCTCGTCGATCGGCGCCATGGCCGCCGGCTTGTCGAGCACATAGGCGTCGAAGTAGGCGTCGAACGCGTCGCCCTCGTCGGCCAGGAGGCCGAGAAGCTCGGGCGTAGAAAGTGCCGCCACGGGGGCTGTGGACTCTTGAGCGCCGGGCGTGGCGGTGCTATATTCGAGTGGCATTGAACTTCCTATTGGGCCGGCCAGCGTTGACGCGCTGCCGGCCTTTTTCTTGTGGGCGGGTTATAGCGGCTTAGGCCGCGGCTTTCCGAAGGATTGCGGCGAGATCCTCGGCCACGTTGAAGGCCGCGGTGGCGCTGGCGCCGGTGTCGAGGTCGATCAGCTTCACGCCGCGGCCTTGCCGATGGAGCTCAAGGCGGGCGTTCCAATCCTGGCGGCCACGGGCTGAGCCGCCGCGGTGGGACAGCTCTTCGAGCGACTTTGCCACGCCGAGCGCCACGTCGATCGGCCAGCGCTTCGTCAGGCCGGCTTCGGGGTTGGCGAACATAATGTTGTCGCCGTGGCGCTCGACGTTCCAGCCGGGAAGCTCGTCGGGGAGCCGGCCGGCGCGAATGGCATCATTGAGGAAATCGGCGATCGTGTCGGACAGGCTTTTGCCGTCGAGATCGGCCAGGCGCCGGAGTTGGGCGAAACGCTCGGGCGCGAGCGCGACGGTAAAGCGGGACATGCGGGGAGAACCTTGTTTGTGTGGTTGTCCCTATAAGGTAGCACTAGTGTGATAGGCATTCAAGGGAGGCGGCGTCTTCGTAATGATCGCCGCCTCGCCCGATGGTTCTCAGCGGTTTCGGTTCAATAAATTACCGGGTCGAGTTTGCCGTCTTAGCTCAGATGCAACGATGCCGCGCACGGTGTTCTCGACAGCGGCGGCGGTGCGCTTGGCCGCGTCCTCGTTGGCTCGGGCGTCACCACCTTGGGCCGCTTGGACGTTGGTCGTGATGTTCACGACGGGCGCCGTCGAGCCGCCCATGGAAGCCAAGGGCGCCTTGCCGCCGTTCACCAATCCGCCATTGGCGAAGGCCGGGATCTTGTCTTCGTTGATCGCTGCCAAGAGCGCCGCGTGCTTCCTGGTGGCCTTGGCGTTGATCACGAACTCGCCATCGGACAGCATGGCGGGGATCGAGTCGGACGTGCCGGTGCCAGGGCCGCGGATCATGCCGCCCGTCGCCGCCTCGACCACGCCGCCGGTGCTCATGCCGAAGAGACTGCCAAACAGGCCGCCGCCGGTCATGCCGAACAGGCTTGCGAGCGGACCCTCGCCGAGAAGCATCGCTTGCAAAGCCGCGTCGAGAAGGGTCTGCACGAGGCGTTGCACGGCTTGTTCGGCTGACATGCTGCCGGTGAGAATGCCCGACAGGAGGCCGGTGAGTTGCTGGCCGATCCATTGCTGGCCTTCGGCGAGCTGCTGTTGCCGATCGACGGCGCCGGCGAGCGCCTGGTCGGCCAGGGCCATGCCTTCGGCCAGGGTTGAGATCTCCTGGCGCTGGCGGGCTGTTAGTTCGATGCCCTGGCTTTGGGCCTCGTTGAGGAGCTGGTGCTCGTAGCGCAGTTTGGCCGCGGCAAAGCTCGTCAGGCCGAGCGCCTGTTGCTCCATCTGCTGTCCGGCGACGTGTTGCTGGCCGCGATCGGTGATCTCCTTGTAGGTGTTCTTGAGCTCTTCGAGCTTCTGGCGCTTCTCGACCACGCCGCGATCGGCCGCCGGCAGGGCCAGCGAGGTCGTGTCGAAGGCTTGACGGATCGTGCCATCGTCGACGCGGCGCAAGCCTTCCCATTCGTTTCTGAGGGCCGCGGGATCGTTGCCGCGGCGCCTGACGAGCTGTTGGGCCAGGCGGTCCTGCATGTCGGCGTCGAACATTTCGTTGCCCGACAGGCCGAGCTCGGCGCGCAGGCCGCGAAGCGTCTTGCGGACGATCTGGTAGCGCCCGGCGGCCGAAGAGTTGAACGTGTTCTTGGGATGCTCGAGCATCTGCCCTTGCATGGCGTCGATCTCGTCGAGCGTCATGTTGACGAGGTTCTTGGGGCCGCCGGTGAACGCGCCATAGCCGAGCGTCTCGTTGTAGCCTCGGCCTTTGTCGGTGCCTTCGGCATAGCCGATCAGGTCGAGGATGCCCTTGCCGCCGGCTTCCCGTGCGCCCTTGGTGGAGAGGGCTTTGAGCGCCTGGTCGCGAAGGCGGGTTGCCTCGATCGTGTCGCCGATGCTGGTCGCCTTGGCGAGCGCGGCCTTGTAAGCCTGGTCGATCCTCGTGCGGGCGTCGAGCTCGCTTAGGGCGTCGGTGAGCTCGGGGATCTCGCCCTTCAACGCGCGAATGGCGTCGGCGTAGGTTTTGATGCCACGGGCGCCGCGTGCGGCCGAGCTTTCGGTGTCTTCGAGCTCGGTGTTGAGATCCTCGACGGCCGGGGCCGCTTCCTCGGTGGCGGCCTTGGACTCTTCGCTGCGCTCGTTGAGAATTTTGAGAATGCGCGCTTCGGCTTCGGCGAGCTTGCGCATTTCCTCCTCAAGCGCGGCGATGATTGTGGAGTTGTCGACCGAGCCTTCGAGGAACGACGGCGCCGGCGCGGCCTTGAGCTCGCCGATCTCCTTCTCGATCTCCAGGCGGCGGTGGCCGAGCTCGGCCAGTCGGCGATCGAGCGATCGGTTGGACTGCTGCTCGTAGTCGCGCCACAGGTCGAGGAACAAGCGCAGTTCGCGCGCCATGCCGGCGATCAGCTTGGCGGTTGAGACGAGAACCGGCGCCAGGTCGACGAGCGCTTGCGTGAACTGGGCGTCGATCACTTTTTGCGCGACGGCCAGCTCGTCGCCGAGCCGTTCGGCCTGGGCCACGAGCTCGCGATCGAACACGATGCCAAGCTTGCGCGCTTCGGCGGCCATGGCGTCGAGGGAGGCCGAGCCGCCCTTGAACACTTCCACCAGGCGCACGCCTTGATCGCCGAACAGGGCGGTGGCGAGCGCGGCTTTGCGGGAGGCGCCTTCGGCACGGTCGATCGCGTCGGCGGCGATGCGCACGCGCTCGGCCTGGCTTTTGGCGCTGGTGATGCTCTTGAGAAGCTCGGGATTGAGCGCCTTGAGGGTCGAAACGAGCTTGCCCTTGCCGACAGCGGCCAGGCCGGCGTTCTTGTTGAGGGTCTGGAGCGCCTTGGCGAAGTCGTCAGCCGCCACGCCGCCGAGCTCGGCCGCGTGGGCGAACTCCTGATAGGTTTCGGCGTCGAGGCCGCTCGCCTTGGCCGCCTTGGCGACTTTGTCGAGGTCGGCCAGGGCGTCTTTTGTGCCTTTGAGAACCGGCTGAAGGGAGAGAAGCGAGGCAACGCCAGCCGCCGCGCCGGCCGCCAGGCCGATGCCGAAGCTTTTCATCTGGCCGCCAACACGAGAGGCCGCCACGGCAAGGGATTGCTCCATGCGGTTGCCGGCCTCTTTGGCGCGGCGTTCCATCTTGGTGAAGCCCTGGTCGGTCGTTCGGGCGGCCTTGGCCATTTCTTTTTCGTATTTGGCGAACCGGGCTTCCAAACTGATCAAAAGCCGCTCTTCGTTGGTGGACATGGATGTTCCTTTCTAGATCACGAGAGATGAAGCCGGGGCGAGGGTGCCGGCGGCGTAAGATGAGAGAGCAGAGCCGCCCAAATGTGCGCGGCCGACGGCCATGGCCTTCGCCATGGCGCCATCGATCCGGCCGGTGCTCTTGCGCTTGGTGAAAGACTTGTTTTCGAGGCGGTCGATCTCGACGGCCACGTTTGAGAAGTTCCAGCGCAACACGGGGTTGGGCTCGTGCTGGAGCTCTTGGGCGACGATGGCGCGCTCTAGCTCGCGCACGGCCGGCCCCATGGTGACGGAGCCTTGTCTCATTTCGACGGCCGGAATGCCTTCGTCGCACAGGCGCATGATCGTCGGGCGGGCGGCCCAAGGGTCGAACGCCACTTCCACGACGTTGAACTCGGCGCACAGCTCGCGCACGCGGTTCTCGATCGCGCCGTAGTCGATCGCTGAGCCGGGCGTCGGTTCGATATGGCCCTGGTCGGCCCATAGGACGTATGGCACGCCGTCGCGTGCCGAGCGCTCGCGAAGCTGCTCGCCAGGGCAAAAGAAGAAGCTTTTGGCTAGGTAGCGGCCGGCCTCGGTGCGCCAGCAAATGACGATCGAGCTCAAGTCGGTCGTGCTGGAGAGATCGACGCCGATATAGGCCGGAAGGTGCCTGACTTCGTCCAGGTCGATCGGGCCGGCGCACTGGTCGAAGAGATCCATCTCGACAAAAGGCGAGTGCGAAATGTCGAGCCATTGGTTGAGATGGAGCTGGCGGAAGGAGTCGCGTTCGCCTGGTCGGCGCTCGGCCTGCTTGGCAAGCTTTCTGAGGCCGGACAGCGACGGATAGCCATGGCGCAGGCCGGGGTTCACGCGGTGCCATAGGGCTTCGTCCTGCCAATCGTCTTTCGGATCGGACTCGAAGAGCACGGGCAGGATCGAGGGATCGTCAACTTCGCCGCGCGCCACCTTGCGCGCGTCCTCGACGATCTCATGGGCGAGGTTTTCGGTTCCTCGGCCGGCCGTGGTCGCCACCACCATGAGCGAGCCGTCGGACTTGGCGAGGCCGGTCTGAATGGCTTCCCACAGGTCGCGGTTTTTCCAGATATGGAGCTCATCGACGAGCACGAAATTCGGCGTGCGGCCATGCTGGCGGGCGCCGTCGGCGCTGATCGTCTGGAGGCGTGTTCCGTCCTTCTTGTAGGTGATCGACTTTGTCGAGTTGACGGCGTCACTCACCTTCACGGCCGCGGTGAGCCGCTTGTCGGCGTGGATGATCGAGAGCGCTTCCCGAAAGCCGATCGATGCCTGGTTGCGATCGCTTGCTGCGAACAGGGCCTCGCCGCCAGGGCATCTTTCTGGACCTATGGAGCAGAGCAGACTAAGCGCTGCCGCCAATGAAGATTTCCGAGAACCTCTCGGTAGGACCATCACGACGGTCGAAATGATGCGCGTTCCATCGGCGTGCCTTGGACCGAACACGGCGCGGACCACCTTTTCCTGCCAAGGGTCGAGCTGAAAGGCGCGGCGGGGAAGTTTCGACTTGGGATGCTTCAAGAGGCGCAGGAAACGCACGGCGCGCTCGCCATGGCCCAAAGGGTCAGCCGGTTCGAAGGTCGGGTCGTAAATCCAAGTCGGGAAGGTGCTGGCCATCACACGTCAAGCGGCGACGGCTCGTCGTCACTGGCGCCAACGATGGCGGCACGGGAGCGGGAATAGGGCGTGAGGCCGAGCTCGCCGGCCGCTCGAAGCTGGAGTTGCGAGGACTCTTTCAGAACGCCATAGGCCGGGTGACGCTTGCCGTTGATCACTAGGCCGTCGCGATCGATCTCGCGTTGCGCCATCTTCACCAAGGCGAAATGCACGACGTAGGTGCGCAGCACGCCAAGGTCGGCCACGGTGAGCACGTCGCGCTCGGCGGTCAAAATCGGGGCAACCCGCTTCCACTCGGCGCGGGCGTCCTTGTTGAGGTCGCTCGGCGCCGGCGGCGTGCGCTCAATGCGCGACGTGCCGGGAACGATGGTCGAGGGATTCAGGCCACGCATTAGGAGCGGACCCTTTCGCAACGTAGCTCAAGCCCTTGCCGGCGGCCGATCTCTTTCACTTCGACGAGGTTGTGCGCCTGGCCGTTGAACAGGACGCGATCGGTGAGCAGAAGATCGACGCCGGGAATGAAGCGCAGGCGGAAGATGATGGCGGCGCGCTCGGCCTCGCCGTGCTCGCGCAAGAACTCCGTCGACGATTGCTGGAGCACTTCGGCGCGCACGGTCGCGAGCGTTGCCCATGTCCCCGAGACGGTGCCGGCCGGTGAAATCGTTTCGGTTTGGCGCTGGATTTGAAGGCGCCGATCGAGGCGGCCAGACTTCACGACACGAGCTCCAGCACGAGCGCCTCGACGGTGACGATCGCATGGCCGACTTCGGCAGGGTCGCGCATAAAGCGGGTCGAAGCGACTTGCCAATCGACGATTTGCAGGCCGTCGATCGAGGGCTTGTTCTTGAGCGCCAGGCGCACGGCATGGGCGACGGTTTTGGCTTCTTCGAGGCCGCTTTCCTTCGTCCACACATGGAGGTCGAACACGACGCGGACATGGGCGCGCGTGAAGGTGGCGGCCTCGATCATGGTTTGGGCGGTGCCGAGCACGATCGCGGGGAACTGTTCGGGTCGGGCGTGGCGGTCGACGATGTGGGCGGGCTGCACCAGTGCCGTAACCATCGGTGCCGTAACCAGGCGGGTGCGCGTGTTGATTTGCAGGGCGAGCGTCGGTTCCATCACGCGCCCTTCCATGCGTCGCGGACGGCCTTCTTGGCGGTCCGGTTGATCCGGCCAATGATCCGCTTCCGAAGCAGGCGATAGGCCGGCCAGAAGAAGGGCTGCGCTTCGGCGTGGGCCGTGCCGTATTCGACGAGATGGGGGTATCTCGTGAGATCGTCGCCGACGGTCACGAGCGCTTCGTTTTCGCCGGCCACGCGGGAGCCGCCGGGCTGCGAATAGGCGGGCGTTTGCTGGCCGGGGCCGGTCACGGCGATGGAGGCAATAAGGTTGCCGGTGTCGCGCGACTGTTCGGCGAAGCGGCGCTGGAGATCGGCGAGCTCGTGCGCGGATTCGAGCAGCGCCGGGAGCACCTTTTCGCGGGGCGTCACGGCCGCCTTGCGCATCTTCCGAAGCACGCGGGAAAGGTTCGGGTCTTTCGCCACGGTCAGAAGCACCAACTGCGCAGGGGCTGGAGCAGCTCCAGCACGCCGAGCGGCACGTCGCCGTCTTCGCGGTTCTCATAGAGGGAAGCCGCGAACCGAAGCACGGCCTCGTCATAGGCCGGCGACAGGGGCGCGTCGGGGTTGGCGACGTATGCATAGGTCCAGGCCTGAGCGGCGGCGATCTTCTTCGTGAGAAGGTCATCGTCTTCGGCGTGGTCGAGGTTGAGGTGTGCTTTCAGGTCGGCGACGGTGATCATGGGGAGGCCTCAAAAGTTTTATTGCCTTGATCGCGCGTGACGCTCCCGCGCCGGTCCCTAGGTGCTTGGCTGAGCTTGGACCTACCCCGGGGGCGGGTGTCGATGGGCGTGCCGATCGCCTCGGCGACGGTCATGCCGTTGTTGAGGCGCTTGTGGAGGGTGTTGAGCCTGACGCCGAGACGGTCGGCCCATTCGGCCAAGGTGAGGTTGAGGCCGGCGTGCGCGTAGCGTTGGGCTTGGCGGCGTCCGCTCTTGGCGATGGCAGGCGTCGTGAGGGCGCGCTCGATCGGCCAGGTTGCGAGGCGAAGCTTCAAGGCGGCTCTTGAGACGCCGAGAAAGGCGGCCCATTCCTGAAAGCTACGGGTGACGCCTTGGAAGGTGATCTGCGTGCGGTTTCGGTTGGCGCGGCGCTCGGGCTGGATTGCTTGGGCGATCGGCACGCCTTCGGCCAGGCGCTTGCGAAGGGTCGTGCGGTTGATGTTGGCGTGCTTGGCCCACTCGGTGATCGTGAGATTGAGGCCGGCGTGCTCGAAGCGTTGGACGTGGGGCGACAGGCGCGCGCCGGGCTTCACCTTCATGGGCGTGGTGATGGCACGGGCGACAGTCCAGCCGTCGCGAAGGCGGCGCGTGATCAGCTCGGGGGGAATGCCATAGTCGAGCGCCCATTCGGTGATCGGTTGCGTGATGCCATCGAAGGTGAGGGTGTGGTCGCGGGTCATGGGCTAGAGCTCAAAGGATTGCCGGAAGGTGGCCGTGAGGCTGTAGAGCGAGGCGGGGCGCGCTTGGACGCTCCACTGCTTGCAGGTCCAGTTGAGGGCCGTAGCCTCGCCGGGGATCGTATAGGTGAAGGTCTCGAAGCCCTTGCGCGCGGTAAGGAAGGCGACGAGGTCGGCCTTTTCGGCGGGCTCAAGCAGTTCCCAATTCAGGGTTGCCACCTGGCGCAGATGGTTCATGCCGGCGGCCGTGGTCTGGGTGTAGCCGTCGCCGAACTCCACCTCGTTGAGCTTGAGCTCGGGCTCGAACTCGACGCTGGAGGGGCTGAGCGGGGGCGTGAAAGAGGGGAACGGCATTAGCGGCGTTCCCTCGACTGCTTCACGCTGGAATGGCACGGGGTGCAAAGCGCCTGCCAATTCGACTTCAGCCAAAAGAGGCGCTGGTCGCCCTTGTGGGGCTTCACGTGATCGACCACGATGGCGGGCTTGCCACAGAAGCGGCACGTGGGGTTATGTGTCAGGAACTCGGCGCGGGCTTTCTGCCAGGTCGCATCATACCCACGGGCGCGAGCAGAGGGTCGGCGCTGGTCGAAACGGGCCTTGCGCTCGCGATCGGCCAGGGCCTTGCAGGCGCAACGGGTGCGCGCCGCAACGATCCGGCCACAAGAGCAGATGGAAGGGGGAAGGCTCGGCATTAGGCGGCCGCCTTCATGTCGCTGCGCTTGACGGTCGTGCCGCCAAGAATGGCCATGGCGTTGCGTGCCTGTTGCGCCAGGTTTCCCTTGGGCTTCTCGTCGGCCTGGTCGCCGGATCCGAAGATCGAGCGCAAAAGGGCCATGCGGCCACGTTGGGCGGCGGCGATCTCGGCCGGGTGAGCGATCCATGCCTGGTCGGGTGTCCAGCCAAGGTTGCCGGTGGCGAACTCGAAGAGCTCGACGAAGAACTGCTCATAGGTCACGAGCACGTCGGGCTTGGGCTTTTCGGCCTCGGCCTTGGGCTTGCCACGGCGCTCGTCGGCGCCGGTCAAGTCGGCCAGGAAAGCCATGAGAGGGGCGCGCAAATGGTCGAGCCGTTGCGCGCCCTCTTGTTCGATCTCGCGCAAGAGCGCGGGAACGTGGGTTAGCCGATCGGACCCTTCGCGGATCACATCGGCCATGGTGGACAAGCTGCCCTCGGCCACGCCACGGAACACGGTCGGAAGGCCGAGCCGTGCCAGGCGGAGCGCGCAACGGAGTGTCGGGCGAAGCAGGACTGCCTCGCCTTCCACTTCCACCACGTGAGGGCTGCTTGCCAGGGCCATGATTAGGCCGACGCCTCGACGATCACGGGCTGAGCATCGATCGCGACGGAGAACACGGTCGAGACAAAGTCGTTGGCGCCGGCCATTTCGTTCTTGGCCGATGCCACAACGCCGGCCAGATAGTAGATCGTCGGATCACCACCTTCGGGTGCATCGTTCCCGACGATTTTCAGGGCATAGACCGAGCTGGTCTTTTCGGCGGCACGAAGCGCCACCTGGCCAGCATCGGCCGGGTCACGGCCGACGGTGAGCTCAAGCGTTCCCGCATCGCGGGTGCCTTTGCGCTTACGCACGCGGGCGCCGTCGATCGTCTGGAGCGTGGCGATCTCGGCTTCGTCGCCGAACGCGCCAATGGCGGTCACGCCTTTGACTTCTGTCCAGGTGCGCGAGACGTTTTCGAATTCAGCGAGAACCGGGCTGGAAATCACGCCGGACACGTAAACTTTTGCTCCAGCGACGAGAGAGAGGGCTGCATCAGCCATGGGGATAACCTTTCAGAAAACAGGGGGAGGAAGGCCGGCGGGTGAGCGCCGGCCTTGTTGATTAGGACGCTGCCGTCGTCAGCTTGGTGAGGGCTTCGCCGAGCACCACGCGGCCACCAACACGGCGACGGGCATGGAGCTTGATCAGGCCGGTCGAGGCGCCGGTGAACTCGTCGCGCAGCGTCGTGAACGCCACGTGATCGACGATCACATAGCCAGCGGCGAAGTCGCCGAAGACGATCGGGGTCGTGCCAGCGGCGGCGTTGGGCATGTCAACCGCTTCGAGAACCGGGCGGCCCATGAGCGTGGCCGGCTGGCCAGCGGCAATCGAGGGCTGCCAGATATAGCTGCCATCGGTGTCCTTGAGCTTCCGAACCTTGGCCATGGTGGCGCGGTTCATCAGCCAGGAGCCGTTCGCCGAGTAGGCCGACTTGACGCTGTAAAACAGGTCGATCAGCTCGTCGGCCGTCAGGTTCACGTCGTCAGCGGCGACGAGCTGGCCGACTTCCGTCGACGTAAGCACGCCTTCAGCCGCCGTCGTGCCGTTGCCGTTCACGAACGCCGTGGACTCCTTCTTGCCGAAGCGGCGGGCGATGTGGTCGCCGAGATAGGCTTCGAGGTTGATGTGCGCGTCTTCGAGCAGGACGCGCGTCACGGGGACGATCACGGCCATTTCGAAGGGCTTGAGGTCGATCTGCTCGAAGCTCGGCTCGTCTTCGGCGCGGGTGCCGGTTTCGGTGACGGAAGCGGGCTCAACCTCGTCGACGAGACGGGGCAGAGAGATCATGGGGCCGGAGATCGTGATCGAGCTGGCGATCTGGCGAACCGGAGAGAACTCCAGGGCCTTTTCGAGAACCGTCTTCGAGAACTCTTGGGGGGCGAGCACGCCGCCAGTCGAGGGAGCGCCGAAAGCCAGGGCCTTCTGCTCCACCACGCCGGTGCGCAGATAGTTCACGAAGCTCTTGCGCTCTTCGGTCTGGTCGCCGGACTCGATCGACGCGGCGCCGGTGGCGGGACGGTTGAGCGCCTTCTCGATCGTGTCGAGGCGCTGGCCGAGCTTGTTCTGGTCGGCGGCCTTCTGCTCGATCTCGGCGAGCTTGGCGTTGACGTTGGCCGTCAGGTCGGCGAGCGCCTTGGTGACGATTTGCTCGGGGGCGTCGTCGTCGGCGCTCTTCAGCTCAATGGCGCTCGTGTCGCCGCTCAGCTCAAGAGCGCCCCGAAGCATCGCCTCGGGGTTGGTGTGCATCATGGGGAAGTTCCTTCTTTCAGGTGCGCCGCAGCGCGGTTGATGAGGTCAGCAATTCGGAGCGCCTCGGTTGCCGATTTTGCGGACGTGATCCGCGCCTTCGGGTTCATGGGGATCGAGACGAGGCTCGCCTCGATCAATTCGAGCTGAGAGATCGAGCGGCCGCCTTTGCGGGGCGCCGCCTTCTTGGTGATGAAGCCAATGCTCACGCCGCGCACGGCGCCCGACTTCACCAGGGCCGCGACTTCACGGGCGCGGGGCAGATCCTCGACGAGTAGGCGGCCTTTCAGGAACAGGCCGTCGGGGCGTTCCTCGGCCTCGGTCCAGGCGCCGACAGGGTCGTTGTGGTCGTGGCCGAAGAGCATGGGCAACGGCAAGGGAATGGACGCAAAGGCGCCCTTCTCGATCATGTCGCCGATGCGATCGACCGTGCCGAAGGGCCAGGCCATGGCCTCGATCTCGCCGGATGCTTGGGCCGTGATGGCGGCCTTGAGGGTGATTAGGTCGTTCACGCCGCGGTTTCCTTCTGCTTGGCGGGCTTCTTCTCGTCGGCGCCGAACCAGGCGACGGACAGCACGCCAAGGGCGGCGGGGAGGATCTCGGCAATCGGGCGCGTGGCGACGTAGGTGGCGACGAGCTGAGACGCCTTTTCGGGGGCCATGCCGCCGCCGATCAGGCCAAGGCGGATCGACTGCTCAAGGTCGGAAAAGGTGAACTCGCCCTTGGCCACGCGGCGGAAGATCGCGGCAATACCCGTGCCAAGCAGGCGCTCCAGCTCAAGGATCATGGGCGGGGTGAGGCGAAGCGGGTGCTCGGCGTCACCGACAAAAGCTTTGAAGGTCATGGGGCGTCCTTTGCGGGCGCCGGGGCCGGGGCCGTGCTGGTCGTGTGGGGGTTCACGAGGCGGTCCCCTTCAGGATGGGGAGCCAGGTTAAGAACGGCCCTGGCCTCGTTGCTTGTCATGACGCGTGCCTGGATCAGCGTGCTAAGCTGGTTTGTCCGGCCAGCGGTGTCGGTGGCCACCAGACCATCGGCGACAAATTCGCAGAAATGGCTGGCGCGCTCTTCGGGAGAGATCAGCGCACGGGTGAGCGCCTTCGACCAGGCGGTGAGCCAAGGGCCGAGCGTGAAGGTTTTGAAGGCAAGGGCGAGCTGCTCGGTGTTCGCATAGCTGGAATTTTCAAGCGCCTGGAGCATGGTCGGCGGCACGTTGAAGGCGCGTGCGATCTCGACCACCTGGTGCCGGCGCATGGCCGCGAACTCGGTGTCGACCGACGAGAAGGTGAACTGGTCGAACTTGGCGCCGTCTTCGAGGATGGCGGTTGCGCCGCTGTTCTCGCCGCCATGGGCTGCGGACCAGGCGGCCTTGAGACGGGCGAGGCCGGTGTCGCCGACTTTGCCGGGAACGGTGATGGCGCCGGATGGGCGGCCGCCCTTGGCGAAGATACGGGCTGCGCAGCGCTCAAGAACGATCGCCAACGCAATCGCTTCGCGGCCGTGCTTGATGGGCGACACGCCGCCGGGAACGGTGATCTTGAGGATCTCGTCTCGGGCAAAGGTGCGCTTGCCGGTGTCGGTCTGGAGCTCGAAGAAAGAGGCGCCGCGCGCGTCCTGCTTGATCGTCATGCGGCTGGGATCCAAGCGGATCAGCTCCAGCACGCGGCCTTCAAAATTGCGGGAAATGAACGCGAAGCCGTGGTCGTGAAGCAAGGCGTCGATCGTCAGAAGCTCGCGGAACTCTTGGGCGCTGAGCTCGTCGCTGGCGTCGTCATGGGCCAGGGCGAAAGCGGGGTGATCGCGATCGACTTCCTTGCCCTCGCCTTGAGGGGCGCGGCGGTAAACCTTGACGGGGAGCGAGCCGATCATGCTGGCGATCAGCACGACGGCGTTGCGCACGGCCGGAACAGTCATGGCCGTGGCGGGCGAAATAAAGGGGCCGGAAACGGTCGGCGTTGCCGCGAATAGTTCGAAGATCGATGGATCAGAAAGGGAGATCGACTTTTCCTCGATCTCCCTTCCGAACCAACCTTTCATTGAACGCAAGAAACCAGGACGCAACACATCAATTCCCAACTGAACGAGACTATTTTCTCATGTTCAGATGTAGGAAGATAGTCCTATATTTTGTTGCGCGTCGGGATTGTTTTCTTGACTGAAAACGGCAACTATGATCTCGGTGCTTGAGGGTAAAGTTGCGCCAGCTCAAGGCCGGGATAGGCAACCGCGGCCACCATGGCGACACGCTGTTGCAAGGTGCCTTCGGGAACGCGGCCATAAAGCGCCGTGGTCGTGAAGGCGGTATGGCCGACGAGGAAGCGAAACTGCTCGTCGAGGAAACCGGCCTCGCGTAGCGCGTCCATGAAGCCGTGCCGGAAGCTGTAGAGCGATAGGCCCCTGCCCTCTTTCAAGCCGAGCGTCGTGAGGTAGCGGTTGAAGTCGCGCGAGAAGTCGGCAACCCATTGGCCGCGCGTGTTCTGCGTGGCCTTGGGGAAGAGGCGCTTCTCGCCGGTGGCGGCGATCTCGGCGCGATAGGCCAGGAAGCCGAGCTTCGCGAGCTCGGGATGGATCGGCACGACGCGGACGCTGCCCTTCGTCTTCACGCCTTTGGAGTGCTTGCCGGCCTCGTCGATCGTGGTGATATGCATGATCCAGTGGCCGTGCTGCTCGCGCACGTCGTTGACGCGAAGTTGGGCGATCTCGTTGGGCCTGGCGCCAGAGAAGAGCATCACAAGTGGAATCCAGAACTTGTGGTCGCGGATCGTCACGTTGCCAGGCTTGCGCCATTCCTCGTCACTGAGGGCGCCGGTGAAGGGCGGTGCGTCGAACAAGGTGGCGAGCTCGTCGGCGGTGAAGGGGCGCGCTTCGCTCGCCGTTTTGTCGAGCGCTTGGAACAGGCCGTCGCATGGGTTCGCGTCGAGGATCAGCCGGCCGCGCAACCAATCGCAGAAGGATGACAGGCCCGACAAGTATCGGTTGACGGTGCGCGCGCCGATGCGGGGCTTGCCGAGCGCTTCGTTCTTGGCGGCGATCTCTTGCATCGTGAGGCCCTTGAAGGCGGCGATTTCGGCGGCCTTCACGGGATAGAGCAGCAAGAGGTCTTTCCACGCGGCGACGTGGCGCCGCGTGATCTTGGACGCCGGGATATTGCCAACTGTTTCGGCAAAGAGCGCCACGTCGCGGCGGGCCTGCTTGAGCGTGTCGGCCGAAACGCCCTTTTGGTTTTCGCGCGCGTAGCGGTCGAAAAGATCGAGGATGCCCTCGCCTTTCGGTGCTACTTCCGGCTCGGGTTCGGCGTTCACGATGACGGGGTGCGAGAGCTGGCCGGCGAACTCGCCCTCGTCGCGCTCCACCACGCGCGCCAGAGCCTCATACTCGGCCACGGCGAGCGCCTTGGCCTGTTCACGCCATTGCGGTGTTCCGAACTCGGCAATGTTGAAGCCGGCGCGTGCGAAGCGCTTGAGGGCGGGCTCGACGGCGTCTTCGAGGCCCTGGTCGTCGAGCTTGCCGGCGATGGCGTCGCGAAGCTGGGCCACGCGAAGATCGTCAAAACCGATCGACGCATAGGCCGGAACGGCGTTGCGCACGGCCGTGTCGGCTTTGAGCCGCGCCTCATAGTCGCGCCTGGCGAGCTGGCCGGCGGTGAGCTCTTTGAGCTGGGCTTTGGGTTGGACGCCGCCGGCGCGCGTCTTTTGGAAGAGCTCGTGCCAGGCTTTAACAACGTCGAGGACGCGAAACTGGGCCTCGCCGCGATCTTTGGTGCGGAGGCTTTGCTCGACCGTCTTTCGGCCAAGGGCGGCTTGAAGGTCGTGGGGAACGGCGAGTTGCGCGTGATAGGTGCTGCCGCGGCGCTTCAAATATGCCATTAACTGCCCTCAACGAGAGACGTTCTAGGGCAGTTTTCTAGGGCAGTTCGGTTCGAAAAAGCAAGTTGTTTAGGGGACTTAAGCACTTAGCGTTTGTTCTGTGGAAATCCTGGCGCCCCAGCCACATCCCGCTCAGGACCGCCTTGCTTTCCAGCCTTCAGACGCCAGGCCTCCAGGCGGCGCTCACGCCATCAGCGGATCGTCCGTGCGACCCTCGAAGAAGCCAGTCTCGATGAAATGGCGTGTCGCCGCATCGAGATCGCCGCCGAAGGCCGTCCGAAGGTCTCCGTATTTCGCGAGATAGCCGGCGGGGTCGAACGTGTCGTGCCGGCCCTCGGCCGCACCATAGGCGATGAAATGTTCAGCCCCCGCGGCGCGGTCGGTGCGGAAGATCTGGATCAGGTCGCTGTGCGAGGCGATATATTCCAGCGCGTCGAACGTGACGGTGCGACCTTCCATCAATGCGCGCTCCAGAAAATGGAGCGTGCCGCCGTCCTCATTCAGTCCAAAGCCGATCCTCAGGTCGGCGTAGGAGGCGATGTACTCCAAGCCTTCGAACAGGACCGCGCGGCCTTCCCGGACGCCGTTCAGGATGAAGTGCTGCGCCGCGGCCGCGCCTGCGCCGATGCCGAACGCCGCGCGGAGATCGGCGTAGGAGGCGAGATACTCCAGCCCGTTGAAGGTGACGGCGCGGCCTTCGAAGACGCCGCTCGTCTTGAAATGGTCGAAGCCCGCCGCGGCGTCCGCCCCGAAAACGGCCCGCAGGTCGCCATGGGAGGCGATGTAATCGAGCGCGTTGTCGCGAAGCGTGGCGACGCGGTCCGTGAAGTCGAGCCGCTCGACCGCCCAAAGCTGGTCCACGCCCTCGGCGCTGGCGAGAACCGTGTTCCCGCCCAGGCTGACATAGCGCGCCGCGCTGCTTGCGCCGGAGAAAAGGGCGGCGTCGAACCCGTCGCCGCCGTCCAGCCAATCGTTCCCGGTCCCGCCCCAAAGGCGGTCGTCACCGACGAGGCCGAAAAGCTGGTCGGCGCCGCCATTGCCCCACAACGTGTTGGCCGCCTGGTTGCCTGTGATCACGTCATTGCCCGACCCGCCTTTGGCGTTCTCGATGAGCGACCGGGGGTCGCCATTGTATTGCAGGGCGTTGGCGATGTTACCTATCGCGGGTTTCGACCCGTTGTAGTGAAGCTGCGCGAGTTGCGCGAACGAGGTGGTCGTCCACTCGCCGGGGCGAAGGTCCACCTTCAGCGCCCCGCCGTGGTTCGAGAAATCGTAGGTGTCCACGCCCCCGCCGTCCCACACCGTTTGCAGGATGCGGTTGGCCGCCGGCGCGCCCTGGCCGACCCCGTTGACGAAGAACTCGCCCGTGCTCGGGCTCCACCGATAGGTGGTGTCGCCGCCGTTCGTGGCGAAGTTCGCGCCGTAAAGGTGCTGGATGGCGGCGATGTCGTACATCATCAGCGACTGCGCATAACCGCCGGTCTCGTTGACATATCCGCCGGTGGCCGAAGCGCCGACGTAAGAGCGGTAGCTCATCACGCTGTATTCGACCGAATCGCGGTCGAGGGGCATCCCATTCTCGTGCGGGTGCTCCAGCCCCAGCGCGTGCCCGACCTCGTGCAGAAAGGTGGCGAAGGCGTAGTTGCCTTTCAGCTGGCTGTTGTAATAGCCGTTCGACTTGTTGAACCACACGTCGCCTCCGGCATCTGCGGCGGACGGCATATAGGCCCAGGCCGTGCTCGGCTTGTCCGACAGGCCGAAGCGCAGGTCGCCATATCGCGCGGAGGTCCCCGTCGCTTCCGTGAAGGCGAGGTTGGCCACGTCCGAATATTGCCGGAGCGACAG
The DNA here is from genome assembly GCA_035998495.1 of Mesorhizobium sp. Lineage (GTDB taxonomy): Bacteria > Pseudomonadota > Alphaproteobacteria > Rhizobiales > Rhizobiaceae > Mesorhizobium_B. The sequence goes on along the minus strand of DASYHP010000009.1, from coordinate 26,946 downwards.
CCGGGCCGCCGTTTGCTGAGCGCCGTTGAGGACGCCGAAATTCGTGTTGTTCTCCCCCTGCCCGTAGCCGGAACCATAGAGGCCGCCGCTTGTGGGAAAGCTGAAGGTCAGCGACGTCGTCGCCCACTTGGTGTCGCCCAGCAGGCCGTCCGTGTAGGCGTTGCCCGTTCTGCTCACGCCGGTGGTTGCAGGCATGATGATTTACCCCCCGTGCCGGCCGAACGTCGGCCGAACCGCACTTCGCCCCAAAGACCCTAGCGGAGGCTTAACTGGACATCGCGGATTCGCGCCATGCGCGACGCCGTGGCGGCGCCATCGTTCAAGCGTCTGCCTTGTGGAACACCCGGGCGCCGAATCGCTCCGGGCCGCCAGGTGAAACGACGCCGCCGTGCAACATCGTCTCGCGGCGGCTTTAAGGCAGGCGTCGCGCCACGTGCGACGCCGATGCCGCCGCTCGCCTCGAAGGTGGGCGTGACCTCGCCTCGAACGGTCGAGTTCCCTACATCTGGCGCGAGAGGCCGCCGATTGGCGGGCGTCGCGGCAAATGTCCGGCGCAAACCTCTGCCTATCGTCTCGGTCTGAACCACGCCGGAGTTCTCATGGCGCGTGTCGCGGTGCTTGGCGCAGGCGCCATGGGGTTGGCTGCCGCCTATCAGGCTGCAAGGGACGGTCACGAGGTCGCGGTCTTCGAGGCCGCGCCGTTCCCTGGCGGCATGGCCGCGCATTTCGACTTCGACGGCCTGTCCATCGAACGCTTCTGCCATTTCATCTGCCGGGCCGACGAGCCGATCTTCGACCTGATGGACGAGCTCGGCATCGGCGACCGGATGCGCTGGCGGCCATGCTCCATCGGTTATTTCGCGGAAGGAAGCCTGCACCCTTGGGGCGATCCGCTCTCGCTGCTGCGGTTTCCGCATCTCGGTCCGGTGTCCAAGCTGCGCTACGGCCTGCTGGCCCTGCTTTCCACGAAGCTCGACGCTTGGGACGCGCTGGAGAACCGGACAGCGCGCGAATGGATCACACGCTGGTGCGGCGAACGCGTCTATGACCAGCTCTGGAAACAGCTCTTCGAGCTCAAGTTCCACGAATACGCAGACAGCGTGTCCGCCGCCTGGCTTTGGCGGCGGATCAAGCGCATGGGACAGTCCGGCCGCTCCCTCTTGCAGGGCGAGTTCGGCCATATCGAAGGGGGATCGGAAACCCTTGTGAAGGCGCTCGTGTGCGCGATCGAGGCGCGAGGCGGAGTTGTGCGGCTTGGCATGCCGGTGACGGACGTGCTCGTTTTCAATGGCGAAGTCCGCGGCGTGCGGACGCTCGACGGCGCGGAGCATGCGGCGGACCACGTGATCTCGACAGTCCCCGTGGCCTCCGTGAGCGGCATGGTCCCCGCTTTGCCTGAGGATTGGCGGCGGCACTACGAGGCAATCGTCAACATCGGCGTGGTCTGCCTCGTGTTCAAGCTCAGGCGCTCGCTCGCGCCCTATTTCTGGATCAACATCGCCGAGCCGGATTTGGAGATACCGGGCCTGATCGAATTCTCGAACCTGCGGCCGGCGGGAAACGAAGCCATCGTTTACGTGCCCTGTTACATGCCTGCCTCCAACCCGAGATGGCGCTGGCCGGACGAAGCCTTGGTCAACTGGGCCTTCTCCGCCCTCCGGCGCGTCAACCCTGCGCTGCGGCCCGATGATCTGCTGGGCGTGCAGGTGAGCCGCTTGCGCCATGCCCAACCGATCTGCCCTCCTGGCTTCACCGGCATGCTTCCGCCGATCCAGACGCCGATCGCCGGTCTACAGATCGCCGACACCTGCTTCTACTACCCGGAAGATCGCGGTCTATCGGAAAGCATCCGCCTAGGGCGCGAGATGGCCGTCGCGATCTCAGGAGGCCCGCCGGCCCTCGGGCTGCCGCCGGCGCTTCGCGACGGGTCCAAGTGCGGGTCTCTCACGGCTTGGCGAGCCGACCGACGACATTGACGACGATATTGGCCGCGGTGATCGCGCCAATGCCCGTGGGATCGCGGGCGGGCACGAATTCGATGAGGTCGAAGCCGACAAGTTTCGCGCGGCGGCCGACGCCTTCCAGGAGGTCGATGACCTGCGCGTAGGTCAGCCCGCCGGGCGTGGGCGCGACAACAGCGGGATTGGCGGAAGGGTCGAGCCCGTCGCAATCGAGCGTCACGAGCACGCGCGCGCCTTGCGGAACGTGTCGGAGCGCCGCCTCGACGCCCTGCGCGTGCAGCTCCCGCGCGGGGACGATCCGCGCGCCCCAGGCGCGAGCGGTTTCCACCTCCTCGCGCCGCGCGCTGCCCAGGCCCCGCGCGCCCACCTGCACGATGCGCTCGACATGCCCCATTTCGGACGCCCGGCGCATGGTGCTGGAATAGCCGAAGCGCTCGCCGCGCCGCTCCTCCCGCCAGTCGATATGCGCGTCGATCTGCAGGATGGTGAGCGGTCCCGCTTCGCTGAAGCCGGCGATGAACGGGATCGGCACGGAATCGTCGCCGCCCAGCATGATGGGCACCGCGCCTGCGGCAAGCACCTCGCGCGTGGCCGCCTCGATCAAGCCGCGGTTGCGCGGGCCATCGAGCGGGGTTGTCGGCAGGTCGCCCACATCGGCAAGGCGGAAGCGGTGCTCCCCGAGCAGCGGGCCGTCGAAGTCGAAGTTCCAGTGACCGGCCCAGTGCGGCTCGTCGGCGAGCGCTTCACGCAGCGCCGCCCCCGTGCCTTCATGCGCGGTGTTGTCGATGCCGGGATAGGGCGTGCCGTGCGGCGCGGCGAAGACCGCCGCCCCGAACCCCTTCGCGCTTTCGGCCAACGCCGCGCCGAAGAAGGGCGGCGCGGGAGGGTTGAAGCTGAGGCTCATGGGCGTGGGCTCCCGAACCGCTGGCGCGGTCCGAGGCGGATCGCGGACACACTGATATCGGCGCGGCCGAGGCGGCACAGTTCCATAACAGGCTCCGAGCCTAAGCGCGCGGCCGGACGGCCGGCGACCCGGCCGCTGCTTAGCGCAGGCCCTTGCAGCCCGCCAGAGGCTCTTCGGCTAAGCGCGGCCGCGTCCGGCTTTGCGCTCAGCCTCGTCGATCAGCATGTTGGCGACCTGCATGCGCTGGAGCGCATTCTCCCTCAGATGCGGCGCCACCAGGTCGGGGTGGTTCTTCAACGCGAACTGCCGCCTGACTTGCGCCAGCTCGGCCGGGCCGAGCCGCTCCAACCCGAGCTCGGTGGCGATGGCCGGCGGATCGGTCGGCGGAAGAGCTTCCGCCGCCGCGTCTTCCAGGGCGAACAGGCCCGCAAGCTCCTCCTCCAGCATCGCCGCGGCTTCCCGGTAGCTGGCGAGCGCCGGCTCGGGGCTCACCCGGATGCGGCCGGAATGCAGCTCATCCACCACCGAAAGATAGTCAACGCCGGTGATCGGCGGGGCGGTGTTCCGCTCGTCGGCGGCGGCGAACAGGTCGTCCAGCAAGGAGGCGAAGTCGCGTTTGACGTCCACCATGGCTTTTGGCTCGCAGGGACCGAGACGCCTGTTTCCACGACAGGCATAGCGGCACTCCGTTAAATTTGGGTCCATTCGCAGCTGTCAATTCGAGCGGCCGGCCGTTTTCACATGGCAGTCATGTCTATGCTGCACTGCACAATGTGGCGATCGCCGCTATCTCTGCGGCGGGGGGATCGAAGACGGAGCTTCCGCCATGGGATTCTTAACGGAACTGTTCACCCGGCCGCGTCCCAAGCATGAGGGCCGCTACCGGGCCGCGCTCGACTTGCTGCATGGCATGAGCACGCGCGACCAGGCCGATATCGGCATCAAGCCGGCGGATTTCCCGCGCATCGCGCGGCAGATGGCGGAGCGCGGAGCGAACTAGGGCTTGGCTTGGAGCATCCAATTCAGCGCGTCGCGCCAATCCGTCATGCGGATTGGCGTGCCATGCGTGCCTCCCTCGAAAGCCGCGAAGCGGGCGGGGTAATCGGGGGCGGCCTTCAGGATCGAGCGGAAGAAGCCCGCCTGCTTCTCCAGCGGGAACACCTTGTCGCGGCTGCCATGGCCGAAGAAGACGGGCACTCGGCTCCTGAAGGCCGGGCTGCCCAGAAAACCCTCGTCCCAGAAGGAGCCGAGCAGCAGGAGCCCGTCCAGCTTCGCCGCCGCTTCGGGCGACTTGGCAAGCTCCCAGCACAGGCCGCCGCCGGCCGAGCCGCAGGCGACGACGACCGGCGCGCCCGGCGAGCGGCCGGCGTAGAAGTCGATGAGCGCGGCAATCTCGGCCGCGCCCGTCTCGCCAAAATCGGAGAAGTCGGGCGAGAGATAGAGCCCGCCGGCGCCCGCGACGAGGTTCTTCACGCGGTTGAAGTTGCCGCCGAAGGTGAAGTCGTCCACGCCCTGGCGACGGCTGCCGCCCTGCCCGTGCAGGTAGAGCAAGATGAGCGACGCCCCTTTGTCGCGGCCCACCGCGACATGCCGAACCCCGCCGGCCGTGCCGGTGGGGCGCAGGTCGCGCTGCTGGCTGCGCACGCCCAAGGAGACATATTCGCGCCTGACGCGCCGCTCCGGCACCTCGTCGCGGGCGTCGATGTCGCGCGCCTCGCTGTAATCCACGGTGACGTAGCGCCCGCCATCGCTGGTGGAAATCACGCCGGGATAGGCGAAGAGTTCGTCCTTGAAGGGTTTCAGCTCGACGGCCCAGGCCGACGGCGGAAACGCAAGGAGCAGGAGAAGAAGGCAGGAGAACAGGCGCATCGGCGTCTCGACATGACGAGGCTTGCGCCTTTGCCCGCCGAATGCGGCTGAGGCAAGGGGGCGTCGCCTTCGGCGGCTCAGTCCTGAAGCAGGCCGCCGGCCGCCGCCATCGCCTCGGGCGTGTCCACGTCGAGGCTCGCGTGATCGCCCAGGTCGACATCGACCGCGTCGGCGCTTTCCACGATGTGGCGCGCGCCCGTGTCGCCTTCGAGCGCCATCACGGCCGAGAACAGCGCTCTCGGCAGGATCACGGGATTGCCTCGCTTGCCGCGCGACGTCGCCCGCACCACGCGCCCCCCGCGTTCCCGCCGGAAGGCTGCGATCATGCGGTCGAGGTCGCCCGCCGAAACGCCGGGCATGTCGCCGAGCATGACGAGCGCTCCCGCAGCTTCATCGCTTAAAGCCGAGACGCCCGTCTTGAGCGACGACGCCAGGCCGGCGCGAAAATCGGGATTGTGGACGAGGCGCGCGGAAAAACCCGCCAGCGCTGCCTCCACGCGCTCCGCCTGATGCCCCGTCACGACCACAACCTCCGCCGCGCCCGACCGCAGCGCCTGGCCGGCCACAAGCCGCACCAGGGGCTCGCCCTCGAACAGCGCGAGCAGCTTGTTGGGTCCGCCCATGCGGCTCGACCGCCCTGCCGCCAGCACCACGGCGCTCACGGCCTTGTTCGACACGGCAGGCGCCTCGCGCGGCTGCGGACGCGCGGGGATTTCCATCAGGAGACCGCCGACGCCCATCCCGGCGATCGCCTCGTCCGACACCTCGAGCCCGGCCGCCAAGCGGTCGAGAACCCAGTCGAACCCGTTCTCCTTGGGGCTGCGCGCGCAGCCGGGCGCGCCGATCACCGGCTTGCCCGCGACCTCGCCCAGCACGAGCAGGTTGCCGGGATCGACGGGCATGCCCACGCGAAACACCTTGCCGCCCGCCAGCCGGATCGCGTCGGGCAGCACGTCGGCGGGATCGCTCACGGCGGACGCGCCGAACAGAAGCAGGATGTCGATTTGGGGCAGCAGCGCCCGGATCGCGCCGGCAACCTCTCCCGCGTCGTGGCTCGTGCGCCGCTCGGCCCCGACCGACCCGCCTGAACGCTTCAGCCGGTCTTCGGTCGCCCGAACCGTCTTGTCGAGCACGCTCGCCTTGACCCCGGGCAGTACGGTTTGCACGAGCCCGGCCCTGAGCGGACGAAAGGCGTGGACGGCGAACGCCTCCCCTTCCCCCGCAAGCGCCGCCGCCCGTTGGAGCATTGCGCCGGGCACGGCGAAGGGGATGATCTTCACCGTCGCCACCATCTGCCCCGCCGCGGTGGCGGCGAAGGGCGCAAGCGTGGCGAGCGTCACGGCGGGATCGACGGCGTTGATGCGGTCGATCAATCCTTTGTCCACCGTGAACAGGCCGGCATGGACGGCATGGATGTTGACCCGGCCCGTCGTCGCCCGCCTGGCCTCCGCGCCCCCAAAGCGCAGCGCCCCTGCCAACCGCGTTGCCGCCTCGTCCTCGCCCCGGTCGCCCGGCTCCAGCACGGCGGCGATCACCTCGGCCACCCCGGCTTGGCCGAGCGCGGCGATGTCGCCGCGCGTCAACCGATGCCCTTTGCGCAGCCGCGCCGCCCCGGCCTGAACGGCATGGGCGAGCACCGCGCCCTCCGCTTGATCGAGGGGGATCGGCCCGAACCTCATGCCGGATTGGCCTGGGCCGCGCCGCGCGAGCGGAACGCCTGAACGATCTCGGCCAGCACGGCCACGGCGATCTCGGCCGGGCTCGCCGCGCCGATGGAGAGGCCGATGGGCGCTCTTATGCGCGAAAGCCGCTCAGGCACGGCGCCCGCCGCCGCCAGCCGGTCCAGCCTTTTCGCATGCGTCTTCCGGCTGCCCAGCGCGCCCACATAGAAGCAGCCGGCCTCAAGCGCCGCGAGCAGGGGGAAATCGTCGATCTTCGGGTCATGCGTCAGCGCGGCGAGCGCGGTGAACGGGTCGAGCCCCTGTGCGGCCAGCCGGTCCTCCGGCCACTCGGCATGAAGCGCCACGTCGGGAAATCGCTCCGGCGTGGCGAAGGCGGTGCGCGGGTCGATGATCTCGATGTCGTAGCCCGCGATCCTCGCCATGGGCGCGAGCGCCTGGCTGATATGCACGGCCCCGATCGCCACGATGCGGGGGCTCGGCAGATGCACGGTCAGCACCCACTCTCGCCCGTCCGCCTCCACCCGGCCCGACCGGCCCGAGCGGAAGCGCTCGGCCAGGAGCGCGCCCAGTTCCCCCGCCACGCTCTCTCCCTCGCGCACCACGCGATCCGGCCCGCCACCGAGGTCGGAAACGAGGATCGCGGCGCGGCGCGCGCGGCGCTCAGCGTTCAGGGCGAGAAGCGCGGATTTCTCCATGTCAGTCGATCGGCTCCACGCGGACGGAAATCTTTCCGCCGCAGGAAAGGCCCACGCGCCACGCCGTCTCGTCGGCCACGCCGAATTCGAGCATGCGCGGCTTGCCCTCGGCGATCACCTCGGCCGCTTCGGCCACGACGGCCCCTTCCACGCAGCCGCCGGACACGGAGCCCTGAAAATTGCCGTCCGCGTCGACCACGAGATGGCTGCCTACCGGCCGCGGCGCCGAGCCCCATGTCTCCACCACGGTCGCGAGCGCGATTCTGCGCCCCTCCCCCAGCCATTTTTCCGCCACCAGCAGCGGGTCGTGGGCCTCGTCCAGCGCGGAAGAACTCGTCATCGCAAACTCCTCATGCCGCCGACCTTTGGAAGATCCGCTCGGGCGCGAACCTCGTCTCGCTCCGGCCGTCCAGCGAGCGGCACAGGTCGGCGATGGCGTCGAGCGAATGCACGGGCCTCAACTCGTCCACATGCGGCAGCATGGCGCGCACGCCCCTCGCCCGCGGCTCGAATCCGTCGAAGCGCAGCAGCGGGTTGAGCCAGATCAGCCGCCGGCAGCTCTTCCGCAGCCGCTCCATCTCGATCCCGAGCCCTGCCACGTCGTCGCGTTCGAGCCCGTCGGTGATGAGCAGCACCACCGCGCCCTGCCCCAGCACCCGGCGCGACCAGAGCCGGCTGAACTCGTTGAGCGCCTCGCCGATGCGCGTGCCGCCCGACCAGTCGCGCACGCGGCCGGCGCAGTCGGCCAGCGCCTCGTCGGGGTCGCGGTGGCGCATGGCGCGGGTGAGGTTCGTGAGCCGCGTGCCGAACACGAAGGAATGAACTTTCCGCCGCTGCTCGGTCAGCGCATGGGCGAAGTGCAGGAAGATACGCGTGTACTGGCTCATGGAGCCGGAAATGTCGGCCAGCACCACCAGCGGCGGATGCGTTTCGCGAGGCGTGCGGAAGCGCGGCAGGATCAGTTGCCCGCCCGTGCGCGAGGCCGCCCGCAGGGTCGCGCGCGGGTCGATCCGCCCTCCCCGCGCATCGGCTCGAAAGCGGCGCGTCGTCACGGTGTCCACCGGCAGCCGCAATGTGCTCAGGGCGCGCCGGGCCTCGGCCAGTTCGGTGGCCGTCATCTGCGAAAAGTCCTTCGCGCGGAGAATCTCGTTGCCCGAGGCCGTGAGCCGCGCGTCGATGTCGATCTCCGGCACCTCGTCCATCCGCGCGTTGCGGTGACCGGCGAACATGGCGTCCGCCGCCCGGTTCTCCGCCGCCCGCGGCCTTTGCTTCTCGCGCCGGTCCGGCGCAACCGGCGAAAACATGGCCAGCATCTTCTCTACCAGCTCGCGCGACTTCCAAAACAGCCGGAACGCCTCGTCGAACACGGCATGATCCTCGCGGCGCGAGATCAGCACGGAATGCAGCGTCCAATAGAAATCGTCGCGCGAGCCGATGCCGCCGGCGAGCACAGCGTCGATGGCGTCGCGCGTGGCGGCGGGGCCGACGCGCACGCCTGCGCTTCTCAGCGCGCGGCTGAAATAGACGATGTTGTCGGCGAGCCGCCCGGTCACGGCCGCCTGCGCTGGAGCCACCCCGCTCATCGGCCTATTCCGCCGCGGCGAGCCCGGCCTTCACCTCGTCGAGAAGGCGGCGGCCCTCGCCTTGGCCGATGCGGGCGATGTCGTCCTGGTATTTCAGCAGCACGCCGATGGTGTCGGCCACCGTTTCGGGGTCGAGCGCGAGCTTGTCGAGTTCGGTCAAGGCGCTCGCCCAGTCGATGGTCTCGGCCACGCCGGGCGCCTTGAAGAGCTCCATGCCCCGCAGCCTCTGCACGAAGGAGACGACCTCGGCCGAAAGCCGCGCATTTGCCTCCGGCACCTTTCGCCGAATGATCTCCAGCTCGCGCGCGGCGCTGGGGTAATCCACCCAGTGGTAAAGGCAGCGGCGCTTCAGCGCGTCGTGGATTTCCCGCGTGCGGTTGGTGGTGATGACCACGATGGGCGGTTCGGCGGCCCGGATCGTGCCGAGCTCGGGCACCGTCACCTGGAAGTCGGACAGGATTTCAAGCAAAAAGGCCTCGAAGGCTTCGTCCGTGCGGTCGAGCTCGTCGATCAGGAACACGGGAGCAGACCCCGTCTCGCCTTCGAGCGCCTGCAACACGGGGCGGCGGATGAGGAATCGCTCGGAGAAGACGTTGCGCTCCAGGCGCTCGCGCGACGCTTCGCCGACCGCCTCCTCCATGCGGATTTCGATCATCTGCGCGGCGTAGTTCCACTCATAGACCGCCGAGGAGACGTCGAGCCCCTCATAGCATTGCAGCCGGATCAGCTTGCGGCCGAGCGCCGAGGCCAGCACCTTGGCGATCTCGGTCTTGCCCACGCCCGCCTCGCCTTCGAGGAAGAGCGGCCGGCCCATCTTGAGCGCTAAAAACAGCACGGTGGCGAGCGGCCGGTCGGCCACATAGCCGGCACCCTCGAGCATGAGCAGCGTGTCGTCGATCGACGTCGGCGCCGGGCGGGCGACGACGGCTTCGGTGGGAAGAGGGGAGGCGCCGCTCACAGGGGGAGATAGCCGCGGTCGTGATAGATCAGGGGGCGGAGCTTATCGCCGACGCGCAGGCCTGTCACCTTGCCGAACATGACGCGGTGGGTGAACATCTCCTTGGCCTCGATCAGCTCGCAGTCGAACACGGCGAGGGCGTCACTGAGCGTCGGCGCGCCGCTGGCCATGGTGTCCCACCGGCCCAGCTTGAAGCGTTCCTCGCTTGAAAGGCCCGTCATGCCGGAAAACCCCTCCGCCAGGGACCGGTGATGCTCGGCCAGCGTGTTCAGCGCAAACACGCCGTTGTCCACGAAAAGGTCGTTGTTCGGGTTGCTGCGGTTCACGCAGACCAGGATCGTGGGCGGGTTGTCCGAGACCGAGCAAGCGGCGATCACCGTCACGCCGCGCAGGCCGGCATGGCCGGCCGTCGTCACCACATGCACCGCCCCGGCGAAACGGCTCATCGCGTCGCGATAGGTCTGGGGATCGGCGGAAAAAGGCTGAAGCAAAGGAAGCGCCTGGGCGGGAGGAAGGGCTGCGCTGATATAGGGCTGCGGGGATGCCGGCGCAAAGGCCCGAGGAGGTGCCGGCGAGATCCGACCCTTGCGCCCTCTGTCGCGCGCTTTAATGTCAGACCGGCGCGGCTCGCCGGCCGCGCTCGCCCGACCCGCCAAACCTCAAGGAAACGGATGCGGCTCATCTTCGCCCTCCTCGCCGCGCTGGCGTGTCTGCCAGCCGAGGCGGCATGGGCGCAAGCGCCGGAGTCCGTTCGCCTCGGCGTTGTCGCGCCCCTGAGCGGCCCGTCCGCGATCCTGGGCGAGCAGATAATGGCGGGCGCGGAGGCCGCCGCCGCGGCAAACGGTGTCGGCGGCCCCGTGGAACTCGTGGCGGCCGACGACGCCTGCACCGGCGAAGGCGGGCGGCGCGCGGCGGAAGAGCTCGTGGCCGATCAGGTGCAGGCCGCCATCGGCTTCCTCTGCACCGAAAGCATCGAGGCGGCCATGCCGATCCTCGATGGCGCCGGCATTCCCGTGCTGACGGTCGGTGTGCGCACCGACAGCCTCACCGACGGCAAAGAGAAGACCGGCTGGCCCGTGTTCCGCCTCGCCCCCCGCGCGGATGCCGAACGGGCCGCGGCGGCCGACATCATCCCAAGGCTCTGGCGCGAGAACCTGTTCGCCATCGTGGACGACGGCACCATCTACGGCCGCGAGCTCGCCGAAAGCGTGCGCGCGGCCGCCGAGGCCGCCGCGCTCAAGCCCGTCTTCGTGGACACGTTTCGCCCGCAAATGGAGAACCAGATCGGGCTGGTCGGTCGCTTGAACCGCGCCGGGGCCACGCATGTGTTCGTGGGCGGCGACCGCGAGGACGTCGCGGTCATGGGCCGTGACGCCGCTGAACTCGAAACCGGCCTCACCTTCGCCGGCGGCGAGAACCTGCGCACCGCCCTCAATGAGGTTCCGCTCGCGCCGGGAACCCTGATGGTCGGCCTGCCCGAGTGGTCGGCGCTGGCCCCGCCCGAGGCGCTTTCCGCGATCCAAGCGCGCGGCGTCGTTCCCGAAGGCTATGTGCTGCCGGCCTATACCGCGGTCGAGATCATGGCGGCGGCCCTGAGGGGGCAGACGCCCGGCGCGGCACCCGAAACGCTGCTCGCCCCCGGCCGCACCTTCGATACGGTCATCGGCGCGATCGGCTTCGACGCCAAGGGCGACCGCGCCCAGAACCCCTTCCGCCTGTTCCGCTGGGACGGCCAAAGCTTCTTGCCGGAGCCCGTTCCGTGAGCTTTCGTCCCGGCCCCCGCAATCTGCTCACCGATGTGGCCGGCCTCCGGGTCGGCCAGGCGTCCGACGCGAAGCTCAAATCGGGCGTCACCGTCGTGCTGTGCGACCCGCCGGCCGTTGCCGGCGTGCAGGTGCTCGGCGGCGCGCCGGGCACACGCGAGACAGACCTTCTGGAGCCGCACGCGGCGGTCGAGGCGGTGAACGCGGTCGTGCTTTCGGGCGGCTCGGCCTTCGGGCTCGACGCGGCCTCGGGCGTGCAGGCCGCGCTGCGCGAGGACGGCGTGGGCTTCGCCGTGCGCGAGCACCGCGTGCCCATCGTGCCCGCGGCCATCCTGTTCGACCTGATGAACGGCGGCGACAAGCAATGGGGCCGCTATCCGCCTTATCGTGAACTCGGCTATGAAGCCGCCCGCGCGGCCGGTCCCGACTTCGCCATCGGCACCGCCGGGGCAGGAACAGGCGCGCTGACGGCCGGTCTGAAGGGCGGCCTGGGCTCCGCCTCCACGCTGCTGCGCTCCGGCGTCACCGTGGCCGCGCTCGTGGCCGTCAACGCCACGGGCTCGGTGACGGTCGGCTCCTCGCGCCATTTCTGGGCCGCGCCCTTCGAGCTCGATGACGAGTTCGGCGGGCTTGGCCTGCCCTCGCCCCTGCCGCCGGACGCGCAGAAAATCCGCTTCAAGTTCCGCGAGGCGGCCAATGCCATCGCCAACACCACGATCGGCGTGATCGCGACCGACGCCAAACTGACCAAGGCCGGGGCCAAGCGGCTGGCCGCCGCCGCCCATGACGGCTTCGTGCGGGCGATCTGGCCCACTCACACGCAAGCCGACGGCGATCTCGTCTTCGGCCTCGCCACAGGCGCGAGCGGGATTGCACCGGATGCCGAGGCGGCGCTCGAACTCTTCGCGGCAGCGGGCGCCACGATGGCGCGAGCCATCGCGCGCGGCGTGTTCGCCGCCACGCCCGCGCCCAACGACCTTTTCCCATCCTGGGCGCAGGGCGCTTGAGCCGCGTCTTTGCCTCGGCGCGTTGAGCCGGGCGTTGGGCTTTGTTAGGGAGCGCTTCTCCTCTCCTTGCAGCGAGCGCCAACATGATCCCCCGCTATTCCCGGCCCGAGATGGTGGCGGTCTGGTCGCCCGAGACGCGCTTCCGCATCTGGTTCGAGATCGAGGCCCATGCGGCCGACGCCATGGCCGATCTGGGCGTAATCCCTGAGAAGGCCGCGCAAAAGATCTGGGAGAAAGGCCGCGACGCCGTCTTCGACGTGGCGCGCATCGACGAGATCGAGCGCGAGACGCGTCACGACGTGATCGCCTTCCTCACGCATCTGGCTGAGATCGTTGGCCCCGAGGCGCGCTTCGTGCATCAGGGGATGACCTCGTCCGACGTGCTCGACACTTGCTTCGCCGTCCAGCTTTCGCGCGCGAGCGACATTCTCCTGTCTGACCTCGACGCGCTGCTCACCGCGCTCAAGCGCCGCGCCTTCGAGCACAAGGACACGCTCACCATCGGCCGCTCGCACGGCATCCATGCCGAGCCCACCACCTTCGGCCTGAAGCTCGCCTTCGCCTTCGCCGAGTTTTCCCGCGCCCGCGAGCGTCTCGTCCGCGCACGGGAGGAAATCGCAACCTGCGCCATCTCCGGCGCGGTCGGCACCTTCGCCAACATCGATCCGCGCGTGGAAGCCCATGTCGCGGAAAAGCTCGGCCTCAAGCCCGAGCCCGTCTCCACCCAGGTCATTCCTCGCGACCGCCACGCCATGTTCTTCGCGACGCTGGCCGTGATCGCCTCCTCGGTCGAGCGGCTCGCCACCGAGATCCGCCATCTCCAGCGGACTGAAGTCTTGGAGGTCGAGGAGTATTTCGCGCCGGGCCAAAAAGGTTCGTCGGCCATGCCGCACAAGCGCAACCCGGTGCTGACCGAAAACCTGACCGGCCTCGCCCGCATGGTGCGCGCCTATGCGCTTCCCGCGATGGAGAACGTCGCGCTCTGGCACGAGCGCGACATCTCGCACTCGTCGGTCGAGCGCGCCATCGGCCCGGACGCCACCGTGACGCTCGACTTCGCGCTGGCGCGCCTTACGGGCGTGGTCGAAAAGCTCGTGGTCTATCCCGACAACATGCTCAAGAACCTGAACCGCTTCCGCGGGCTGATCCACTCCCAGCGCGTGCTTCTCGCCCTCACGCAAGCGGGCGTGAGCCGCGAGGACGCCTACCGCCTCGTGCAGCGAAACGCCATGAAGGTCTGGGAGGAAGACGCTGACTTCCTTGAGGAACTGCTCACCGATGCGGACGTCCGCGCGGCCCTGTCGGAGGAGAAAATCCGCGAGAGTTTCGACCTCGGCTACCACACCAGGCATGTGGACACGATCTTCCGCCGCGTGTTCGGCGAGGCCTAAGCTCTCCGCCTATTCCACCGGCGAAAGCCGGATCGCCGTCCCCCAGGGGTCTTGCAGTTCACGCTCTTCCGCGCCGCCGCGCGTGTTCAGCTCCACCCAGGCGAGCCCGGCGCGCGAAGGGTCGCGCGGGCCGGCGCCGGCGCTGCGCCAGGAATTGGCTCCGATATGGTGGTGATAGCCGCCCGAGGACAAAAACACCGCCTCCCGGCCATAGCGCGCCACCGTCTCCAGCCCGACCGCCTCATTCCACCACGCTTCGGCCTGCTTGGGGTCGCCGACGCGCAGGTGGACATGGCCGATCACCGTGTTCTCCGGCGCGCCGCGCCAGCCCGCGTCGCCCGCCGGAACGCTAGCCATGAGGTCGTCCATGTCGAGCCGCACGGTGGCCATCCGCACCTGGTCGCCGTCCCAGCCCCAGGCGTTCGGCGGGCGGTCGGCATAGATTTCGATGCCGTTCCCTTCGGGATCGTCGAGATAGGCAGCCTCACTCACATAGTGGTCGGACGCGCCGGTCACGGGAATGCGGTTTTCCGCGGCATGCCGCAGCCAGCGGGCGAGATCGGCGCGCATTGGCAGGAGGAAGGCGGTGTGGAAGAGCCCCGCCCCACGCGGATCGTCAGGCTTGGCCGCCCTGTCCTCCTCGATCAGCAGAAGCTCGCGCCCGCCCGCGCCCAGCTCGATCACGCCGTCGCGCCGGCCAAGCTCCTGCAAACCCACGGCAGTCTTGTAGAATTCCGCCAGCCCGCGTGCATCACGGGCTTTCAGCGCCACGCGCGACACGTGGATCGGAGCCTCGACGGCGAACGGCAGAGCGGACATGGCTTTCTTTCCTCGGTGGCCGGAGCGTTTCGCGCCCGGCTCTTGGGGAAGGTCGGCCTTCCTGCGCGCGTCCGCAAGCGGCTTGGCGGCGAACACCGTGTTCACTCGGCAGGTCGGGCGGGTTGCCCTTCGCCCGCTGCGAAGCTAATTGACCGCCCCCATGAAGGTGAAGGACGCCGAAATCCTGATCGTGCCGGGTTACCAGAACTCCGGCCCCGACCACTGGCAGACCCGCTGGCAGCAGAAGCTTTCCACGGCGCGCCGCGTGGAGCAGGCCGAGTGGTCGAAGCCCGTGCGCGAGGACTGGACCGCCCGCATGGCCGAAGAGGTCAACAGCTCGGTGCGGCCCGTGGTGGTGATCGCCCATTCGCTGGGCGTGGCAGCACTTGTGCAGGCCTTGCCGCAGTTCACCAAGCCTATCGCGGGGGCGTTCCTGGTCGCGCCGCCCGACGTGGCCAACCCCGACATCCGTCCGAAGCATCTGATGACCTTCGGCCCCTACCCTCGCGAACCGCTCCCCTTCCCCTCGGTCGTGGTGGCGAGCCGCGACGACCCGTTCTCCTCCTTCGAGGCTGTCGAGGACATCGCGGGCGCCTGGGGATCGCTCCTCGTGGACGCAGGCGCAGCCGGCCACATCAATGGGGAAAGCGGCTACGGACCCTGGCCCGAGGGCTCCATGACCTTTGCGCGGTTCCTCTCGCGCCTTCAGGCTTGAAGCGATGCCTTGGCGCTCTTGAGCAGGCTCTCCGCTCCCATGGCGATCAGCCGGTGCTCCGTTCCCATGGCGAGCAGGCGATAGCCCATCTCCACGAAGCGGCCGGCGAAGGCCGGGTCCATCACGAAGATGCCCGCGAACTTGCCCGCCGCCCGAGCGCGGCCGGCCACGTCGGCGATGGCCTCCATCATGTCCTCGAGCGTGGCATTGATCGTCTCGCCGTTCGTCCAGGCGATGGAGAAGTCGGACGGGCCCAGGAAGATCGCGTCGATGCCTGGCACCGCCAGGATGTCGTCGAGCGCATCAAGCGCCGCGCGCGTCTCGATCATGGCGATGGCGGCGCGATCCGAGTTGCCCGCCCTGAGGAAGTCGGGCATCGACATCCCCGTTCGCGGCAAGGCGAAGCTCGGCCCCCAGGACCGTTCGCCGAGCGGCGGGTATTTCGTGAATCCCGCGAAGGCGCGGGCATCGTCGGCCGAGTTCACCATCGGCGCGATCACCGCTTCCGCGCCGAAGTCGAGCGCGCGGCTCGCCATGTCGAAGCGCCCCACGGGGATGCGCACGATCGCCGGGCGCCCGCGCTGCATGACGGCGGGAATCGAGCGCAGCACGCTGTCCTCGTGATGCCCGCCATGCTGCATGTCGAGCGTCACGGCGTCGAAGTTCTGCGCCGCCATGATCTCGACGGTCAGCGGGTCCGGCACGCCCGACCAGGCCGTGATGATCACCTCGTCGGCGCTCAGCCGGGACATGAGCGACATGACGCTCTCCGTTTCGAGTGGATGTTTCGACGGGAAGGGGCCGCTCAGCCCTGCTGCTGAAGCTGCTGGACGGCCTGGGCCAGAAGATCGTCCATCGTGCGGCGGATGTCGGCATCGCTCACGCCCCTGCCCGCCGCCTCAAGGTCGCCGCGCACCTTGCGCAGGACGTCGTCGTCGCCGGCTTCCTGGAAATCGGCGCGCACCACTTCCTTGGCATACTCGTCGGCTTCCGCGCCGCTTTTGCCCAGGCGCTCGGCCGCCCAGAGGCCCAGCATCTTGTTGCGCCGCGCCATGGCCTTGAAGCGCATCTCCTCGTCCATCGCGAACTTGCGCTCGAAACCTTCCTGGCGATCTCGCATATTGTTCATGGCTCTTGCTCCTGGGCGCGCGGGTTGAGGCCCGCAAGAAGCAGATCAATCGGCTGGCGGTCAATATGCGCGCCGCCCGAAAGCGCGGCGGTCGAGCGCGGCCGGCCGAGGGTCAATCTTCAATTGAGGAGTGGCTGCTTATATTATAGAGACGGGACCGAAGGCATGGGCGCCGCCTTTTCCCGCCGCTGCCCGGCCGCTGGCCGGCCAGCTTCCTCCCGCGCCCACCGGACCAGAGAACACGCTCCCATGAAGAATCGCCGCCGCATCTACGAAGGCAAGGCAAAGATCCTTTACGAGGGCCCCGAGCCCGGCACGCTCGTGCAGTTCTTCAAGGACGACGCCACCGCCTTCAACAAGAAGAAGCACGAGGTGGTGGACGGCAAAGGCGTGCTCAACAACCGCATCTCCGAGCACATCTTCACCCATCTCAACCGCATGGGCATCCCCACCCATTTCATCCGCCGGCTCAACATGCGCGAGCAGTTGATCAAGGAGGTGGAGATCATCCCGCTCGAGGTGGTGGTGCGCAACATCGCGGCGGGCTCGATGGCGAAACGCCTCGGCATCGAGGAGGGCACGGTGCTCCCGCGCTCGATCATCGAGTTCTACTACAAGGCCGACGCGCTCGAGGATCCGCTGGTGACGGAAGAGCACATCACCGCCTTCGGCTGGGCGAGCCCGCAGGAGATCGACGACGTGATGGCGCTCGCCATCCGCGTCAACGACTTTTTGTCCGGCCTTTTCCTGGGCGTCGGCATCCAGTTGGTGGACTTCAAGATGGAGTGCGGCCGCCTCTGGGAAGGCGACATGATGCGCATCGTGGTCGCCGACGAGATCTCCCCCGACTCCTGCCGCTTGTGGGACATCCAGACCAACGACAAGCTCGACAAGGACCGTTTCCGCCAGGATCTGGGCGGGCTGGTCGAGGCCTATCAGGAGGTGGCGCGCCGCCTCGGGATCATGAACGAGAACGAGCCGACGCGCCCCGCCGGCCCCATGCTGGTCGCCGGCAAGGACACCAGCCGCGGCCGACCCCACTAACCCTCGGAGTCCGGCATCGTGATCAAGGCGCGTGTGACCGTCACGCTGAAGAACGGCGTGCTCGACCCGCAGGGCAAGGCGATCGAGGGCGCGCTCGCGACGCTGGGCTTCGCCGGCGTGGGCTCGGTGCGGCAGGGCAAGGTGTTCGACCTGGAGCTGGACGGCGACGACCCCGCCCGCGCCGAGGCCGACCTCAGGGCGATGTGCGAAAAGCTCCTGGCGAACACGGTGATCGAGAACTATGTGGTCTCGGTAACCTGAGGTTGCGGAAGCGCGCGATGGCGGAAGTCACCAATGAACTGACGTATGAGGTTCTGCGGAAGATGCAGGCCGACATGTCGCTGATGAAGGACAGCATCGGCGAAATCCGTCAGGAACTGGTCTCCATTCGCCTCGGCATGCTCAGCATGCAGAACGACATCTACGGCATATTCGGCCGGCATGACGAGCGCCTTGAGCGTATCGAGCGTCGGCTTGAGCTGCGCGAGCTCGCCGAAGCGCAGCGTCCTTTCGAGCACGAACCATGAAATCCGCCGTCGTCCTCCTTCCCGGCCTGAACCGCGACCGCGACATGATCGCGGCGCTGACCAAGGTTTCGGGCCAAGCTCCGCTCACCGTCTGGCAGACCGACACGGACATCCCGCCCGTGGACCTGATCGTCGTGCCCGGTGGCTTCTCCTATGGTGATTATCTGCGCTGCGGCGCCATCGCCGCCCGGATGCCGGTCATGCGCGCCGTGGCCGACGCCGCCAAGCGCGGCACGCTCGTGATGGGCGTCTGCAACGGGTTCCAGATCCTGGTCGAGGCCGGCCTGCTCCCCGGCGCGCTGATGCGCAACGCCTCGCTCAAATTCGTCTGCCGCGAGGTGAAGCTCTCGGTCGCCAACGCCAACACGGCCTTCACCCGCGCCTATGGGCCGGGCGAGATCATCCGCTGCCCCGTCGCTCATCACGACGGCAACTATTTCGCCGACGCGCAAACCCTGGCGCGGCTCGAAGGCGAGGGCCGCGTCGCCTTCCGCTACGCCGAAGGCACCAACCCCAACGGTTCGGTCAACGACATCGCCGGCATCCTCAACGAAGGCGGCAATGTGCTCGGCATCATGCCCCACCCCGAGAACCTGATCGAGGCCGCCCATGGCGGCGCGGACGCGCGCGGCATCTTCGAAAGCGCCCTGGGCGTGGCCGCGTGACGCCGGGCAGGTTCGCCGCACGGACGGCCCTCGTTCTCTGCGCGATCGGCATGGCGCTGGCCGGCTGCCAATCCGCCAAGCCCGAGCCGCAGGCCGAGGCCGCTTCCGGCAAGAGCGCCTCGCTGCGCGTCATGGAGCAGGTGGCAACGCAGGCCTACCAGTGCTGGTTCGCGAGCAAGGATCCCGCCTTCAAGCCCTACGGCTTCGCCAACGAACTGAACTCCTTCAGCGGTCAGCCGCGCTTCCTCCTGGTGCCGGCCAAGAATTTTGGCGGCCGACCGCTGCTGGTCGTCCAGGCCCAAGGCGCATCGAGCCGGGTAGAGACGTTCGGCCCGCTTCTCGACGAGACGCTGGGCGGCCGCATCACAAGCGACGTGAACCGCTGGTCAGCGGGCGGCACGGGCTGCGGCGCGGCGGCCTGACGCCGCCTCCGGGCGCTTCGCCCGCGCGGCCTTGACTTCCTCACTGAACCGCCTTCCACAACCCTCCTCCTTCCAGACGAGAGGTGGCCCTGGTGCAAAGCCCCGAACATGTGCCGATCACGCGAGAGCTCGTGGCCGCGCACGGCCTGAAGCCCGACGAGTACCAGCGCATCCTCGACATCATCGGCCGGGAGCCCACCTGGACCGAGCTCGGCATCTTCTCCGCCATGTGGAACGAGCACTGTTCTTACAAGTCGTCCAAGCGTTGGCTGCGCACGCTCCCCACCTCCGGCGAGGCTGTGATCCAGGGGCCGGGCGAGAACGCCGGCGTGGTGGACATCGGCGATGGCCAAGCGGTCGTCTTCAAGATGGAGAGCCACAACCATCCCTCCTACATCGAGCCCTACCAGGGCGCGGCCACGGGCGTCGGCGGCATTCTGCGCGACGTCTTCACCATGGGCGCGCGGCCCATCGCCGCCATGAATTCCCTGCGCTTCGGCGCGCCCGACCACCCGAAGACCAAGCATCTGGTGGCCGGCGTGGTCGCGGGGATCGGCGGCTATGCCAACGCTTTCGGCGTGCCGACCGTCGGCGGCGAGGTGAACTTCGACGCCCGCTACAACGGCAACTGCCTGGTCAACGCCTTCGCCGCCGGCATCGTGCAAACGGACGCCATCTTCACCTCCAAGGCCGAAGGCGTGGGCCTGCCCGTGGTCTATCTCGGCGCGAAGACGGGCCGCGACGGCGTGGGCGGCGCCACCATGGCCTCCGCCGAGTTCGACGCGAACACGGAGGAGAAGCGCCCGACCGTTCAGGTGGGCGACCCCTTCACGGAGAAATGCCTGCTCGAAGCCTGCCTGGAGTTGATGGACACGGGCGCGGTCATCGCCATTCAGGACATGGGCGCGGCCGGCCTCACCTGCTCGGCCGTCGAGATGGGCGCCAAGGGCGATCTCGGCATCGAACTCGACCTCGACCGCGTGCCCGTGCGCGAATCCGGCATGTCGGCCTATGAGATGATGCTCTCCGAGAGCCAGGAACGCATGCTGATGGTGCTCCGCCCGGAGAAGGAGGCGGAGGCTCAAGCCGTGTTCCGCAAATGGGGGCTGGACTTCGCCATCGTCGGCCGCACGACCGACGACCTGCGCTTCCGCATTCTTCACCGCGACGGGGAAGTGGCGAACCTGCCCATCAAGGATCTCGGCGACCAGGCGCCGGAGTATGACCGGCCCTGGGATCCGCAGGCGGCCCGGATCCCCCTCCCCGACCTGCCGCCGGCCGACATCGCCGAATCCCTCCTGAAACTCCTCGCCGGTCCCGACCTCTCCTCCCGTCGCTGGGTCTGGGAACAGTACGACACGCTGATCGGCGGAGACACGCTCCAGCGCCCCGGCGGCGATGCGGGCGTGGTGCGCGTGGACGGCCACCCCACCAAGGCGCTCGCCTTCGCAAGCGACGTCACGCCCCGCTACTGCGACGCCGACCCTTTCGAGGGCGGCAAGCAGGCCGTCACCGAATGCTGGCGCAATCTCACGGCCGTGGGCGCCGAGCCGCTGGCCGCCACCGACAATCTCAACTTCGGCAACCCGGAGCGGCCGGAGATCATGGGCCAGCTCGTGCGCGCCATCGAGGGCATCGGCGAGGCCTGCCGCGCGCTTGGCTTTCCCATCGTGTCGGGCAACGTCTCGCTCTACAACGAGACCTCGGGCCAGGCGATCATGCCCACACCCACGATCGGCGGCGTGGGCCTCCTGCCCGACTGGTCGAAGATGGCCCGCATCGGCTTCGCGGCCGAGGGCCAGGCGATCCTGCTCGTCGGCGCGCCGCGCTCCTGGGGCACGCATCTCGGCCAGTCGATCTATGCCCGAGACATCCACGGCGTGGCTGCCGGCCCTCCCCCGCCTGTGGATCTCGCGCATGAAAAGCGCGTCGGCGATTTCGTGCGCAGGCTGATCCGTTCGGGCATAGCGACCGCCGTTCACGACCTGTCCGACGGCGGGCTCGCCGTTGCGCTCGCCGAGATGGCGATGGCATCAAGCATCGGCGCGACCATTCCCGGCTTGGCGGAGGCCGATCCGGCTGCCGTGTTCTTCGGCGAGGACCAGGGCCGCTATCTCGTCACCGTGGGTCTCGACCCGCGGGGCGAAGCCTTCGCCGGACTCCAGAACAGGGCCGAGGCCGAAAACGTCGTCGCCCCCTGGATCGGCGTGACGGGCGGCGCGGAACTGAAGCTCGGCGAGGCCCGTGCGATAGCTGTTTCCGAGCTGAAAGCCGCCCACGAATCATGGTTCCCCCGCTTCATGGAGGGCGAGGTGCCGCCCACCGCCTGAGGCGTGGCTCGCGTTTGACCGCCTGCGGCCGAGCGGCCATAGTTCGGCATCCACAAGCAGCCCGAGTCTTTGCCATGCCCATGGACGCCCGCGACATCGAACGCCTGATCCGCGAGGCCATCCCCGACGCGCGGGTGACGATCCGTGACCTGGCCGGCGACGGCGACCACTACGCGGCGGAAGTCGTGGCCGAGAGCTTTCGCGGCAAGACCCGCGTCCAGCAGCACCAGATGGTCTACCAGGCCCTCAAGGGGAACATGGGCGGCGTGCTCCACGCGCTCGCCCTGCAGACCTCGGCGCCGGACTGAGCGTCCGCCCGGCCCCAACGCGCCCGACCGGCGATCTCCTCGTCCCTCGACACGCCGGACCCTTTATCTTATCTGAGGGGCCGATCGGGGCGAACCGCGCCCTCCCGTTTTCCGCGAGACGACCATGACTGCCATCAACGACTACATCGACAGCGAAGTGAAGAGCAGCGACGTGGTGCTCTTCCTGAAGGGCACACCCGGCTTCCCGCAATGCGGCTTCTCCGGCCAGGTGGTGCAGATCCTCGACTACCTCGGCGTGGACTACAAGGGCGTCAACGTGCTGACCTCCAACGAGCTGCGCCAGGGCATCAAGGAATACGCCAACTGGCCCACCATCCCCCAGCTCTACGTCAAGGGCGAGTTCGTGGGCGGCTGCGACATCGTCCGCGAGATGTTCCAGGCGGGCGAGCTCCAGAGCTTCCTGGAAGAAAAGGGCGTCGCTGCGAAGGGCGCGGCCTGATCCAGCCTTGATCTCCGGGCGGAACCTGTCTGCCCGGCTGACGCGCATGATCCCGGAAAGTTGCAGACTTTCCGGGCAAGATCATGCGCCAGGATGAACACCTTGAGGCGCCGCGCTTTTCGCGGCGCTTTTCCTTTTGTGCAGCCCCGGAGCCCCATCATGGACCAAAGGGTCGATCAGCCTCTCCCGGGCCAAGCTCCGGCCGTGCTTTCGCTCGGCATCCCGCGCTGGGAGTTCATCAGCCTCGCCGCCGCGCTGATGGCGCTCAACGCGCTCGCCATCGACATCATGCTGCCGGGTCTCGCGCAGATCGGCGCGGATCTTGGCGTCGCCGCCGAGAACGATCGCCAGTGGGTGATCTCCGCCTACTTCGGCGGTCTCGGCCTGGCCCTGCTCTTCTACGGCCCCCTGTCCGACCGCTTCGGCCGCCGCGCCCCGCTCCTCGTGGGCCTCAGCATCTACCTCGTGGCGGCCTTCGCCGCGGCCTGGAGCAACAGTTTCGAGACGCTGCTCGCCTGGCGCTTCATCCAGGGCGTGGGCGCGGCCTCCACGCGCGTGATCGCCGTTTCCGTCGTGCGCGACCGCTTCGGCGGCCGGCAGATGGCGGAGGTGATGTCGCTGATCTTCATGGTGTTCATGATCATCCCCGTGGTTGCGCCCAATGTCGGCCAGCTCGTGATGATGTTTTCCGAGTGGCACATGATCTTCGTCGCCATGGGGCTGATGGCGCTGGCGATCTCCGCCTGGGCCTTTCTGCGCCTGCCCGAAACGCTGCCGCCCGAAAACAGGCGGCCGATGTCGGTCGGCACCATCGGACGCGCCTTCGCCACGGTGCTCACCACGCGCGTGTCGCTCTGCTACACATTGGCGGCCACCGCGATCTTCGGCGCCTTGTTCGGCTTCATCAACTCCGCGCAGCAGGTCTATCAGGAGCTGTACGGATTGGGCGGCTGGTTCTCCGTGATCTTCGCCCTCGTCGCCGGCATGATGGCGGTCTCCTCGTTCCTGAACTCGCGGCTGGTGGTGCGGCTCGGCATGCGCCGGCTGTCCCACATCGCGGTGCTGGGCTTCATCGCGGCGAGCCTGATCTGGTTCGTCTGGTCGCTGTTCGCCGTCGTCCCGTTCCCGATCTTCCTCGGGCTCTTCGCGGTCGCGATGTTCCAGTTCGGCTGGATCGGATCGAACTTCAACGCCATGGCCATGGAGCCGCTCGGCCACATCGCGGGCTCGGCCTCCTCCGTGCAGGGCTTCATCCAGACCCTCGGTGGCGGCGTAATCGGCGCGTTTGTCGGCCAGGCCTATGACGGCACCACCACGCCGCTCGCCGCAGGCTTCCTGACGGTTGGCACGGTGGCCCTTCTCCTGGCGCTGGTGGCCGAACGGGGAAAACTGTTCCGCAACCCCGCGTCCGCGGCCCGTTGACTGTAAAGGGACGGCAGGGCGCCGGGGTGCAGCCCCATCTGACCCCGGCAGCCTCTTGAGCAGGTTTCCGCCGCGCGGTAATCGGATCTCAACGGAAACATGCACTTATCGGGCCTGGATGGGGGTCCACGCATGTTCAGATCGCTTCTTCGAGCCAGAGCCGGAAATTTCGCTATCGCGACAGCTTTGATCGCGCCCGTGCTGATCACGGCCGTGGGCTTCGGGATCGATATCGCCAACATCTCCTCCGCGCGCGCGCGGCTCCAGAACGCGACCGACGCCGCCGTTCTCACGGCCGGCCGTCAGAAGGTCCTCGATGCGGAGCGCAAGGCGATGTACGAGGCTCACCTCGCCGCCAACCTTCAGAACACCGGGATTCAGCTCCTTTCGACCGATCTGACCCAGACAACGGAGCTGACATCCTTCTCCCTCACCGGCCAGGCCACCGGCAAGGTCGGCCTCTACTTCATGCAGCAATTCGCGGAAGGACTGGTGTCGGTCTCGGCTACTGCGACCCTTTCGACCAAAAGCTCGGAGATCGCCCTGGTTCTCGACAACACGGGTTCCATGGGCGCCGCCGGCATCGCTGCGCTGAAGAAGGCGTCGCACGCCCTGGTGAACGCAGTGGAGAGCGGCGGCAACGGCCATCAGGTGATCCGATTCGGCCTTGTGCCCTTCGTTACCGCTGTGAACATCAAGGGCGAAGGTTACGACCCGGCTTGGATCGACCAGAACGGGCTGGCGCTCTACAATGGCTGGAATTTTCTGGACGACGCCCTGCGCCAGCGGCGCACCGGCGGCGAACGCTTGTCGCAGCTCCCTACTGGCTTCGGCAGCAACAGCACAGGCGGCGGCAACGGCGGCGGGCAGGCCTGCAACAACAATGGCCAAGGCGCGCCGGCCATCGCCATGCGCGAACGCTGCCGGCTAGCGGATGAATATCCGCATCACCTGCGGCTGTTCGCGCGCTCCGGCACCACCTGGAAGGGCTGCGTGGAAGCGCGCCCGGCGCCGCTGAACTTCACCCTGGCCCCGCCCGACCCGCTTCTGCCCGAAACGCTCTTCGTGCCCTACTTCGCCGCCGACGAGCCGGGCAACAGGCGAAACGACAATGGCGGCAACGACGGCAACAACTACAACAATTCCTGGCTTCACGATGAAGTGTCGGGCACGGATGCGGAGCGCCAGCGCTCGACGCTCAAATATATCGATCCCAACGCCAGCTTGATGAGGGTCCACGAGGCGGCTCCGCTCACGATCGGCCCAAACCGCGCCTGCCCCACTCCAGTCGTGCCGCTCACCGCAGACCTTGCCAAGGTGCGCGCCAACATCGACGCCATGCAGTTCTGGAACGGTTCCGGCACCAACATCGCCGAGGGTTTGGCTTGGGGGTGGCGCGTGCTGTCGCCCGAGGCGCCCTATACGGAAGCCACGCCCATGGGTGCGCCGAATGTTTCCAAGTTCCTGATCCTGATGACGGACGGCCGCAACGTCTCGTTCGGCGCGAAGACCACCGTGAACCGTTCGGACTATGGCGCCTACAATTTCCTGGGCACGGGCCGCATCGACGGCAAGACCGATCAGGGACAGGCTGAAACGGTGCTCAACACCTGGACGCTTCAGATGTGCTCGGAGATGAAGAGGCAGGGCGTGCAGGTGTTCACGGTCGTCTACAATGAGACGGCGGCGTCGGTCCACGACATGTTCCGCACCTGCGCGTCCAGACCCGAGAACTTCTACATGACGAACAACACGGCCTCGCTGGAAGCCGCCTTCGCCAAGATCGGGCGAGCCATTTCGAGCCTCCGGCTGACGCACTGACCAGTTTCTTCGTAAGCGACGGCATCGCGGCTCGCCAGCTCAGCCGCGCTCCGTCGGCGCAAGCCCGGCGAAGTCGAACAGGGCCCGATCCAGAAGATGGGAGGGCCGCGCGTTGGACAGCGCGCGGATCATCGTGTCCTTCCGGCCCGGCATCTTGCGCTCGATCTCCTCCAGCATGGTTTTCATCGCGTTGCGCTGAAGCCCGTCCTGGCTGCCGCACAGGTCGCAGGGGATGATGGGGAAGCGCATGGCCTCGGCCAGCCGCGCAAGATCGCTCTCCGCGCAGAAACTCAATGGGCGCAGCACGATGAGGTCGCCGTCATCGTTGAGCAGCTTCGGCGGCATGGACGCGAGCTTGCCGCCGTGGAACAGGTTCATGAAGAAGGTTTCGAGGATGTCCTCGCGGTGGTGGCCCAGCACCAGCGCCGAACATCCTTCCTCGCGCGCGATCCGGTAAAGGTTGGCGCGCCGCAGCCGCGAGCAGAGCGAGCAGTAGGTCGCGCCTTCCGGCACCTTTTCCTTCACCACCGAATAGGTGTCCCGGCGCTCGATCCGGTGCGGCACGCCGTGATGCGAAAGGAATTCCGGGAGCACATGCCCGGGGAAGCCGGGCTGCCCCTGGTCGAGATTGCAGGCGAGCAGATCGACCGGCAGCAGCCCGCGCCATTTCAGGTCGAGCAGGAGCGCGAGCAGCCCATACGAATCCTTGCCGCCCGACATCGCGACAAGCCAGCGCCGGCCGGGCGTGACCATGGCGAAATCCTCCAGCGCCTGCCGCATCTGCCGGAGCAGGCGCTTGCGCAGCTTGTTGAACTCGACCGACGCCGGGGCCTCCCGGAACATCGGGTGGCAGCCGGCCTCCGCCGCCTCGCCAAAAGCTTCCGGAGCCCGCACATGCTCGTTCACGGATACACCCTGCCCGCCTCCGGCAAATGGAAGCTCTTGATCTCGAACGCGTAGAGCGAACCGTCTTTCTTCGTCACCCGCGCGGTCAGCCGGCCATCGTCGTCGTAGAAGACGGCATAGACCGTGTGCAGCGCGCGGAAGCAGAAGCTGTCGTCGGGGTCGATGAACTTGATCACGGAAGGCCCCTCGCGCCGACCCCTGGATAGGGAGCGTGGACAAAAGGCGCAAGCACTCGGTTCCGGCCCAAAGATTCGCGCTGCGAACTTGGGGCCTCGTGCCCTTCCGAGAAGATTTCCAGATTTTTTCGTCGGGATTTTATCCACGCCCTCTCGCGTCTCTCGTACTCTCCCTGTCGCCTGTCTTGCGGGAAGCCTGGGATGCATACCGGGTGCTCAGGGAGGCGGGCCGGTGCTGGATTGGTCGGGCGACGGTGGCCCGGCTGGGCGATGAGCCCGTGAGGTCCAGGCCCCAGGGGAGGACGGCGCGCGCACGGCAAAAGCGTGCAAGCGCCGCCTGGATCCGGGGCAAGAGAGCCGACGGCATGCGTGGCGCGAGCCACGCAACA
>DASYHP010000003.1:0-6359 GCA_035998495.1 Mesorhizobium sp. | reverse complement strand
GCGGCCGCCGGGTTGATAGCGTCTTCGGCCAGCTCGGACAGGATCTCGTCCGTGTTCTCCTCCTCGACCAGCGTCTCCTGGATGAGATCCTCCACATCCGAAAGCCCGAGTTGCTTGGCCCAGGCGAGCAGCGTGCCGTAGCGCGTGATCTCGTAGTGCTCCACGGCCTGCGCCGCCGCGATCAGGCCGGCGTCCAGCGCCTCGCCGCCCTCAAACGCCTTCATGATCTCCCGGCCTTCCTCAATGATGCCCTGGATGGCCTTGCACTCCACGCCTTGCGGCGTCTCGCCAAGCGTCTGGAACACCTGTTCGAGCCGCTTCACCTGCCCTTCCGTTTCCCTGAGATGCACCGCAAAGGCGCCTTTGAGCTCGTCCGACTTCGCCGCATCCGCCATCTGCGGCAGGGCTTTCAGGATCGCCTGCTCGGCGAAGTAGGTGTCCTTGAGCTGGTGGAGAAACAAGGCCTTGAGGTCTTTGTCGGACATTGGGGTCTCCTCGGGAGCTGTGACGTCGCCCAATAAGCGGCCGTGCAACAAGACGTTCCACGTGACCTTGAGGAGCATGCCATCCACGATTTGGCTAAGTACGCCGGCGCTGATCGGTCGATCAAGTTTTTGGGCCTAGGATCGGGCCAAAGCACGTTGATGAACTCAGCCGTGCTGTGGCCGGCTGCGCCACCTGAACCAGCTTCGCCGGCCACCCCATCCGTAGCACCAAGGTCAGCCATGCATTAAGATCAACCCCGGACCAGCCGCTCAGGCGTGACGATTGCTGTGCAGACGCTTGAAGGCAACGGCATGATCCGAGCCACACGCGGGCGCATCACCGTGCTTGACCGAGCAAAGCTCAAGGAGCTTGCCGGCGACGCTTACGGGCTTGCGGAGAAGGTATACTCCAACATCCTTCAGTTCCCGCAGAAGGGGGACGCGTGAATGACGCGCCGCTTCTTCATGAACATGCGCTCTCGCAGCCGCTTTGTGCCGGACGAGGAAGGCGACGAACTGCATGACGGGCAGATGTTGCGCGAGCATGCAATTGCAACCGCGCGCGACTTGATCCGTCACACGCGCTTGGCCTCTGTCCGCGACTGGCTCGACTGGACGTATGAGATCACCGACGACACAGGGCAAACCGTGCTTGTGCTGCCGTTTGAGGAAGCCGCGGAAGGGAGGCAAGGCCGAAGAGCTGAGCTGTGAGCCTCATGAGGTTGGCGAAAGGCACGAAAGCCGGAGTACTTGAACGAGCAGCTTGGGCGGTGCGGCGGTGACCCGCCCCGGCCGACCGATGAACTGGTCCCACCCCGACGATCGTGACGCAGCCAACCGCGAACTGATTGAGCGCGCATTGCTTTAGGTGCTCCGGGGCAAACCTGCGCTGCTTGGTTGACCTTCCGCTCAACGAGCAGTCTGAGTAGACGGGCCGACAGCGACGGATGACAGCGGCAGGCGGGCTCGTTGGCTTCTTGGACCCGTGTTCGTGCTACGGGCCGTTGTCGCTGTTTTGAGCTTCATCGCCGCTGAAGCGGAACTTGGCCTACCGGCAGCGGCTTTCTTCAGGAGAAGGGAGCCACGACAATGAACAGCAACGGACAATCAGACGATCAAGACCGGGTCAGCCGCAGGCGTGTCTCCGCCCTGCTCGGGGGCGCAGTCGCTGCGGTGGCCGCAATCGCGCTTGCCCTCATGTGGGGCGATGGGTTCTTCACCACAGGCGCGGTCGACCTGGAGCCCACAGCAAGCATCGATGCACCGCATCTTAAGGCAACGGCATCCCCGACCGGGAACTAGCTTGAGCCTGATGGGGCATCGCTGGGCTACCACTCTGAACCAGCCTACAACACAACGACCCGCCCGGCGGTGCTCCCCGTTGACGGCGGCTGAAGCACGCCCGCCGACAAACACCGCATGAACCACCTTGCTGCGAGTGGCTGCGGCATTCGGGTGGTCTTCAGGAAGTTCGTCAGCTCGCATCTCGACCTAAACAGGGGTTTGGATGAGATCCAAGGTCATTGATCCGCCGACACAATCACTGCGCCATCGGACCGCTCTCACCCGCCAGGGTCCCGCTTAACCTTGAGGTGCTGCCGAAAAGGCGTGCGGAACACTCGAAGCCAAGCCGTTGCATCCGGTTGCTGAACAGTGTCGAGGAGCCGCTGGTGAGATCGCCCTATGCGGCATTGGGCTTTGTCGTGATCGCGGCCTTTGCGGCGCTCGTGGGCTGGCTTTTGCTCATCCATCCCTCGGATGGGACGGACCAGCCAGCGCAACTGCCGCCCATCAACGAGGATGCAGCACCCGACCAGAGCAACTGAGCCCGCCTTTGCCTTGCCTCCTGCGCCTTGACGCTGGATCGAGATGATCGGTCGCCTCCCGCTTGCGTGAACGAGAGAGGAGGGTTGCATGGCAAACTATGGCGGCTCAGGTCCTCGTAGGAACACCAACACCTGGATTATTGTGGCGATCGTCGCCGTGCTCGTCGTGCTCGCAATCTGGTGGTACGCAACGCCAGCCAACACGCCCACGGACGCGCCAGCCGAGGCCCCTGCTGCTGGCACGAATACAACGACCCCCGCGGCACCAGCTGCGCCAGCGCAATAGACCTCATGCCCTGCAGGCTTGCGGGTGCGACCTGACCTGAGAGCCCATCCGGAAAGAAGTTGAGTCCTCTGAGTCGGTTGTGATTCCCTGCGGGGCACCTGAGATGGAGCGAGGTGCCTCATGTGGAAGCCAGAGCACAGGGTGGCGGCGGATCGGCGCGGGCTGCGCTACGACAGCGACCTGACAGATGCCGAATGGACGCTTGTTGCCCCCCTGATCCGGCCCGCCAAGCGCGGCGGGCGTCCGCGAACGGTGGATGTTCGCGAGGTCCTGAATGCAATCTTTTATCTGCTCTGGACGGGGTGCCAGTGGAAGGCGCTGCCGAAGGACTTGCCGCCGCGCAGCACGGTCTGGGAGTATCTGGACCTTTGGGACTGGGACGGCACGCTCGAGCGCATCCATCACACGCTCTATGTGGAAACGCGGGAAGCGGCGGGGCGGGAGGCCAGCCCGACCACGGCGATCATCGATAGCCAGACCGCCCGGGGTGCTCTCAAAGGGGGGCCTCGCTCGACCCGTCCGGCTATGATGCGGGCAAGAAGGTCCTTGGCCGCAAGCGTCACATCCTGACCGACACGCTTGGCCTCCTGCTGGCCGTCACGGTTCATCCGGCGCATGTGCAAGACCGGGATGGGGCCGAGGCGCTGCTGCGGGAAGCACGCCGCAGCTTCCCCTTTCTGGAGCGCATCATCGCAGATGCTGGCTATCAAGGGCAGAAGATGGGGGCAGTTGTCGCCCGAACCGGTGTTTGGGAGCTGCAACCGAACCGGTGTTTGGGAGCTGCAAATCGTGCGCCGCTGTGACCGGCACCGCTTTGTGGTGCTGCCAAAGCGGTGGATCGTCGAAAGGACGTTGGCTTGGATCAGCCGCTGTCGGCGGCTTGCCCGCGATTACGAGCGCCACGCCTGCCAAGCAGCGGCCTTTGTGCGCTTGGCCATGATCCGCCTCATGCTGCGCCGCCTCGCAGCAAGCCCCTGATCACGACGCTAAACTTCCCGGATGGGCTCTTAGACCTGCGGGTTGACGCCTGCCGCACCAACATGCGCACGGCGGCGATGCCAGTCATGGCTCAGGCCGAACGGGCTTCAGGGCACCCTAACTCTCTGTGCGTCCCTCGGCCAGCTGCGTCATGTAAGCGGTTCGATCGTGACGGGGCCGTTTCCGTGAGCATGTGCGATCACAGCCCTCCCGCGCTTTTCCCCGTGTAGATTGACGACGTTGGTCATTACCCGGCCCCGTGTGCTGGCTCGCGACCGCCTGGGGGTGGATACCGCGACGCGTCCGAGAAGGATATCGTGACGGTCACGCCAGCGTCGCCTTGGACGTCGATTGCGCCCCCGATCTGCTTCACAAGCGAACGAACCAGGCCATAGCCAAGAGACCCTTCTCGGTAGTTGGTCATCCCAACACCATTGTCACGGACCACAATCTCGACGCGCCCTGGCCCACTTCGCCTCGCCTGAACCAGGATCATGCCAGACCGACCATCGGGGAAAGCGTACTTTATAGCGTTGGTGATGAGTTCGGTGAGCACGATGCCGATCGGGAAGGCCGCATCGGCATCGACCAGGATGTCCTCCTCGACCCTTGCCCTCAGCGAGATCCGTTCGTCGCCCCCGGTCAGGGACTTCAGTGCCTCGCAAAGCTCGCTGACATACGTGGCCACATCAACCCGCTGTGCATGTTCCGATCTGCTGAGCATATCGTGAACCCGAGCCATGGCGTTCAGCCGTTCAGCTGATTCTTCGAAGAGCGACTTGACCGCCGGGTCGGCCTGTCGTCGCCCCTGCAGCTGGAGGAGCGACGCTGCCACGCCCAGGCTGTTCTTCGCCCGGTGGTTCACCTCAATCAGAAGCATCTCGCGTTCGGTATCTACCTTCCTGAGCGCTGCGTTTGCCGCTTCCAAGGAACGCGTGCGTTCATCGATCCGCTGTTCCAACTCGGCCGTGAGCGCGCGAAGCGCCTCTTCGGCGTCGTGGCGGCGCGTGATATCGAGGTAGGAGAGGAAGTGATTGGTGATGCGTCCCTGCCCGTCGTCCAGAGCAGTCGCAAAGAGCATGGCCTGGAAGGGCGATCCGTCTTTGCGGTACTGCAGGATCTCGAGGGTCGCGTCTCGACCCTCTTCCATCGCGATCTCGTACATAACGATCGCCTCCGGATCGGTTTCTGGCCCGTTCATGAAATGCGGGTCTTGGCCGAGCAGCTCCTCAAGCGCGTAACCCGACAGCCGAATGAACGCGGGATTTACAAAGGTGATCGGATTGCCGGGCAGCGTAGCATCAGTCACCACCATCGGCATCCGCGTCACGCGAACCGCCTCAACGAACACGCCACCTCGCTCCCTCACGTTCTCAAGGTCGCGCTCCGATGCCGTGCGGGCGGTCGTACCCTCCAACCCCTCCTGAAACTCGTTCACGTGCGGGCCTTCCTCGCTGGTAGAACTATGGAGATGCAGGTGGTGAACTGGGCCGCAAGTGAATTGTAGTAGCGGCCCGAGCTATCATCTAGCCGACCTTGGCTCCCCCATACAGCCGTCGCGCTAAGCTTCGCCACTGCCGCCCATAGGGCTGAGCTGCTGCAAGCTCCGCCAAACGTGAGCGTCACATAGCCAACCAGAGGAACGCCTGACCGCAGAGAAACTTACCTAGGTTAGCCTGACTCACCCACTTGATCGGTCACACGGCTCCATGACGGCAATCATTCTGCAGAGTGAAGCGGAGCGCCTGGCGGCGGTCAGGCGCTATGACATTCTGGACACGCCACCTGACGGGGCCTTCGATCGTGTGACAAGGATCACAGCTCGACTCTTCGACGTACCGATCGCCATTGTCAGCATCGTTGATCACGACCGCATCTGGTTCAAGTCGCACCACGGTTTGGATGTCGAAGAGATCCCCCGCAGCCCAGGCCTCTGTGCGTCAGCCATTCTCGACAACAAGCCTTGGGTGCTCAACGACGCCAGGATTGACCCACGCTCGCTTTCTAACCCGCTCGTCGCAGGCGAGTTCGGCCTGCGCTTTTATGCTGGCGTTCCGCTGCACACGCACGACGGGTTCAATCTTGGCACGCTCTGCGTCATCGATCGCGAACCTCGCGCCTTCAGCCCGGCAGAAACGGAGCAGCTCGCAGATCTCGCAGCCATCGTGATGGACGAGCTCGAACTCCGGCGAGCGGCCAAGCGGCGGGTTGCAGAGAAGCAGGTCCTCGTCCGGGAGGTCTACCACAGGGTCAAGAACAACCTCCAGGTGATCGCCAGCCTGCTGGCGCTCCAGAGCCGATCTGTTCCGGCGGAGGTGAAGGCGCACTTCGATGAGAGCCTACGTCGGATCCGAGCAATGGGCCTGCTCCACGAGGGGTTCTATCAGGAACAGGAGATCGGAAGCAGGGACCTGACTGCCTATCTCGGCGAGTTGCTGACCTCTGTGATCAGCACGTTCGGGATGGAGGAGCGCGTTTCAGCCAGGGTTGAGGGACCAGTGATCCCGATTGGGCTGGATCTCGGGACTCCTATCGCGCTGCTCGCGACCGAGGTCATCTCCAACGCTTGCAAGCACGCCTTTCCGGGCAAGCGCAAAGGGGAGATCGCAATTAAGACGGCCGTCACTGATGACCAAATCACGCTTGTCCGTCGTCAGGGTTTTTGAGACAGCTGATGGGCTGATTTAGCGGAGGCTCTGGCGCATCTGGGTTGTGAGCTTATGCGGCCGCCTTGCGGTGGAGCAAGCGGCGCTGGTTGATGGTGTCTCGTTTGATCCTTTCTCG
>DASYHP010000080.1:0-347595 GCA_035998495.1 Mesorhizobium sp. | reverse complement strand
CGCCTGGATCAACCGCAGCCGACGCCTCGCCAAGGACTTCGAAGGCACGATCAACTCCGCCCGAGCCTTCCTCTACGCCGCCTCGGTCCTGCTGCTCACCCGCCGACTGGCAAGCTCAGCATGAGTTTCGAGTCGGACTCTAAGGGAAGTGACCGAGCGTGCCGACCAGACCATCTTGCTTCAGTCCACAGGAGGTGGGAGGTGGTGAACGGATCCATCAAAGCCGGGTGAACCCTCACGGGTTGATAGAAGCGACTCAATCGGCTTCAGCGAAAGCCCCTTCGGCTGAAGTCTGGAGCGGAGGAAAGACCGCTGATGTGGCTCGCCTGTCACAGCGGGGGTCAGCCCCACACGTTATCAGTGGATTCAGCGTTGTTGGGCCAGCTTGCGCCATGGGCTTCTACTTTCGAGAATCGATCAGCGCCGGACCATTCCGGTTCAACTTCTCAAAGGGCGGCGTCGGCGTGTCGGTCGGCGTTAAGGGCCTGCGGATTGGCACTGGGCCGCGAGGACATTACATCCGTGCGGGCGCCGGAAGGCTCTATTATCGAGGCACCATCGGCGCGGCCGGTGGTCGGTTCGAACGACGCCCGGCACCGGTCCGGGAGCCTCGTTTCGACGACTCCCCGATGGACAACCAATCCGACGTAACGATGACCCAGATCGAGTCTGAGGATGTTCTCGGCATGCGGGACGAGACATTCGCAGCCGTTCTCGACGAACTTAGTCAAAAGCAGGGTCAGACCAAGCTCTCCACCACGCTTGGTCTGGTGGGCGGCGCAATCGGCCTGCTTGGCGGTATGGTCCTATCTGGCGGCGCAGGCGCCGGTCTGATCGGCATTGCCGCCTCTTTGCCGGGCCTTATTGTTGGCCGTTGGTTCGACGGTTATCGGCGAGTGACCGTGCTGTTCTACGACCTCGAACGTGATGCCGAACAGGCTTACGGGCAGCTGACCGATGCCTTCGGCACACTGACGGCGTGCGGGGGCAAGTGGCATGTCGCCTCAAGTGGACAGATCGAGACCCTGACCGCTTGGAAGCGGAACGCAGGCGCCAGCGCCCTTGTCCAGAAGAAGTCGACCACATTTGCGCATGCCCTTCCTGCGGTCATCCAGAGCAACGTGCTGCCGCCCTCAATCCACGTTGGCAGGCAGGTGCTCTACTTCATGCCGGACGTGGTGCTCGTAGAGGATGGCAGCCGATTCGGCGCTGTTAGCTACGGCGACTTGCGGTTGATGTCCGAACCGACGAACTTCATCGAGGACGCTCGGCGCGACGGCCTTCTCCCCGTTCCACGACGTCGGTATGGGAGGCCCAGTAGCGAGCCTCGCCACGGCCGACCTCGCGGGTCTCGAGTCCTGCGACGCGGTGCTGGCGGTCATGGACGGACGCGACCCAGGAACGCTGTTCGAAGTGGGATACGCGCGCTCGAACGGCATCCCTGTGATCATGCTGGCCGAGAACGTGCGCGAAGGTGACTTGACGATGTTCTCCGGGACCGGGTGCGAAGTGGTGCCGGACGTCTCGACTGCCGCATACAAGGCGGTTTGGGCGGCACGCAAGTGAGCCTCTGCGCATGACAGAGGACGCATTCAACCAAAGGCGCCAGGGCAGAACGGCCTCGCCACTCCAGCCAGTCACGCAGGATTGAATACTTGCGCCTTCTCTTGTTCTCCGGTGGCCTGGACTCCTCAGCGCTCGCTTCATCGCTCCGTCCCGATCTCTGCCTGACGGTCGACTACGGCCTGCGGCCCGCGCGTGGCGAGATACGGGCCTCGGCTGCCATCGCAAGGGCGCTCGGCCTTCAGCACGAGGTGCTCTCCGTTGACCTATCTTTCCTCGGGTCGGGAAACATGGCCGGAACAGCGGCTTCCGAACTGGCGGCAGGCGGCCCGGAATGGTGGCCCTACCGCAACCAGATGCTCGTTACTCTGGCCGCCATGCGGTACGTGACGAGCAGCCTCAAGGAAATCATCATCGGCGCCGTTGCCACCGACTCCCATGCCGACGGCAAGGCGCCTTTCCTTGATGCCATGGACTGCGCGCTCGCGTCCCAGGAAGGTGGTGTCCGCTTGTCCGCCCCCGCCCGCGATGTCGACCCGCTGGACCTCCTGCGTTCATCCGGCTTTCCCCGGGAACTGCTCGGCCTGACGTTTTCCTGCCACTCCGGCGAATTCGCCTGCGGCCAGTGCCGGGGCTGCACGAAGCACAGAGCCACGATCGAGGCGCTAGCTGGTTCCTGAGCCCCGGCGTGGACTCGTCAGGCCGCGCCGGACGGCGCGGAGCCCCAAGATGCGCCTTGTGCGTTCCCGCTGCGGCTCGGCCGAAAGAGGTTGCGAATAGCTGACACTGCGCCACAGCGGTGGTACGCAGACTGCCAACGGCGGAATCTTACGCCTTTGTTTTACTGTGCGTTTTGGCGTCTAGAAGCGGTCTCTTCCTCTCCGCGCTGCCCACCAAGGGGTTGATGCCCAAAGAAGACCAGTAAACTCATTGGTTTGAGACCGACGTGGTGGTACACAGCTTCAGTCACAACCATGACGGCCGCGATGGCGATCATCGTCGCAAGAGGCTAGCAGCTTCAGGCGGAATTCCCAGTCACCCGATTTGCGCTGCTCCATGCTGGCACGATAAGGCCGGGGTAGCTCACCTTGTCAATCTCAAGCTTGAGCCTGGTCAGCGAAACGCCACGATCCATGGTGCCGTCGCTTCGCCTCAAGCGGCCATAGCTGCGCCCCACCCCCCCACCACTATGGCCGGTAAAGGCATGGTGCATCTCCTCGCTTATGCCTGCCTCTCGACAGGCCCGCTTAAAGGTGTGTCGAAACGAATGGAACGTCTTGGCTGGGTGATCAACGGCGTGGGGGCCGAGGTAACGGCCAAACCACTTGGACCATGCCCTTGCTTTTGCCGCGATGGGGGTCTCAAAGCCCGGCCACAAAAGGGTAGCCGGTGCCGCGCTCGTCGCTTGCATGGCCACATAGTCCATGAAACCTGACTTCAACAACTCGGCATGGATCGGCACCGACCGTGCAGACGAGGCGTTCTTTAGGTTCTGATCCTCGCCTTCATCGTTGAAGTCAATGAAGAAGATGCCTCCACTCTCGCGTATGTCGCCAACGCGCAGCTGCGCGATCTCAGTGCGCCTTGCACCCGTGAATAAGGCAATCAGCGGGAACCAGAATGCCGCCTCTCCCTGCCCTCCCGTGGGCCGCTTGTTCTGAGCAAACACAGGCGAGGCAAAGAGCCGGTTCAGGTCATCCAGGCTGAAGGGCTCATACGGCTCCCGCTCGGCTGGCGCGATGTCGAAGCCGACATGGAAGGGATTAGACCAGCTGGGTAGCTCCTCAAAGAAGCCGTCCTTCTCAGCCTTGGCCATAATGCCGGCAATCAGGTGGAGGTTCTTGTTGACGGTTTGGGCATTGCGCTTGGGGTACTTGCTCAGGTCCCGTTTCAGGATCTCCGGCAGCCGCAGCTTGGCGATCGCACGCGGCAACGCTTTTGGCACCTGGGCCAGTGCATCGCGAAACTGGCGCGCATGCGCTTTGGTGATGGCCTGCAGCTCCAGGTCACCATGCAGCTCGATGAACTGCTGAACAGCTCGCTCTGCTTCCGCGATCGAGTTCTCCCGTGGTTTGCGCGCCGCCTTGCCGCCGCCAGTAGACCAGCGATGCAGAGCGCCCGACAAAGTGTCGCGAGGTGACGCCGCTATAGCTGCCTGCTTGGGGAGTTCAGGCGTGGCAACCGTCTCGCCCTTGAGGCGAGCCTGGATGCTGTCTAGCGCTGATCGCTGTGCCTTGATGAAGGCCATCTCCAGCTCGCGCCAGGCCGGGTCGTCCGGGTGGAGAATAATGCCGCGTTCCTCGACAGCTCTGTTTAAGCTCAGCTGCAAAGCCTCGCCGCCACGCATCTTGGCAGCCTCGGCGCGTGTGTGTTCATCAAGCTCGGCAACAGCTCTTTGGTATAGGCCGATGTCGTCGTCCGACATGCCCAACCCGTCGGACTCGATGCGGCCACGCCTCAGGTTCAGCCCAACACCTCGCCTTCTGAGTGCCTCATCGTTCTGCAGCAGCCTGATCTCGTGTTCCTTGGCCAACTCCGCGATGAGGTTGGGCGCGATCTCGGTCGGCGGTCCACTCCTCAGCGCCTGGCGGGCGTGATCCACCAGACGGTGCGCTTCAGCGATCAAGGGAAGGGCTGCCCGTTCGGCGGCTTTGGCATCGCTGGTCTTGAGCGAGCGGATCAGCTCGGTCTTGAACCTGCCGGTGCGCTCGTTCACGCACCAGACGAGCGACTCTGGCCACGGCAACGGATAGGGCTGCCCCGCCACATCATCGGGCAGCAGGAAGCGGAACTCGAAGCGGTTTGCACGACGCTGGACATACTTCATCCGAGCCATCCTCAGTGCTCCCGTAGCACACGAGTGTAGCACGAGCGATGCTGCAACCCCTTGCAGGGCAACAACTTCAAGCTTCTGAAGGGTTTAGGAGAAGGTTGGCACGCCCAAGGGGAATCGAACCCCTGTTTGCGCCGTGAGAGGGCGCCGTCCTAACCGCTAGACGATGGGCGCGCGGGTGACAGGCCCGATATAGGCGAGGCGGCGGCGGATGGCAACAGCCTGATTGGGCCATGAAGGAACGGCAGAGGGGCGCCTGCGCGGTGGCGCCTGCGGGTCTAGCGGCGCGGTTGGATCAGGTCCCACGAATTGCCGCAAAGGTCGAAAAACACCGCCACCGTGCCATAGGCCTCGTGCCGCGGCTCCTCCCGGAACTCGACGCCGCGGGCGACCATGCCGGCATGGTCGCGAAGGAAATCGTCGGTTTCGAGGAACAGGAACACCCGCCCGCCGCCTTGCCGGCCGATCATGGCGGCCTGCGCCTCATCGGCCGCTCGCGCCAGCAGCAGGGCCGCCCCGCTTTCGGGGCCGACCACGACCCAGCGCCTGCCGTCGCCCTGCGGGTCGTCCGCGAGCAGCCGGAAGCCAAGCTTCTCCACGAACCATGAAACGGCCTCGTCATAGTCGCGCACGAGCAGCGCGACCGTGGCCAGGCGCCGGTTCATGGCGTGGGCGCGACGGGGTAGCGGCCGACCAGCGCCCCGTTTGCCCGACTGAACACGAACAGCGCGTCCCGCCCATCGGGCAGGCGCGCGAGAAGCGAGACCTCCGCCTCCCCCACCGCGTGCGACAGCACTTGCGCGCCCGCCGGCAGGGCGAGCGGCGCCTCAACAAGCGCGCCAGGGCTCGTCCCCGCCCGGTCGCTTCTGCCCGTTCGCCAGATCAGCGCGCCCACCACGGCCGCCAGCGCCACGAACAGGATCAGGAGGTTGACCACGGCGAAGCGCATGAGCTTCCGGCGCACCCGCTCGACCTCGGGGTCGAGCGGCTTGTCTTCAGGCGCGTCGTCGGCGATAGGGCTGGTCATGGCCGATGAGACTTCCGGGCAGGCGGCGGACAGCGCTCCCCATAACGAAAGCGGCGAGCCCAGCCTAGTGCGCATCGTCGAGGTCGAGGCGCGGGGCCTCAGGCTCGACCAGTGGCTGGCCAAGGCGTTCGCCCCCGACCTGTCACGCTCGGCCGCCCAGCGCCTCTTGGCCGAAGGCCAGGTCACCGTCGACGGCGCATCCGTCCGGGAAGCCAAGCGCCGGATGGCGGGGGGCGAAACGGTCGCGGTGCGGCTGCCGGAGCCCGAGCCGGCCGAACCCAGGCCCGAAGCCATCCCGCTGACGATCCTGTTCGAGGACGAGCATCTCGTCGTGATCGACAAGCCGGCGGGGTTGGTCGTGCATCCCGGCGCGGGCGTGGGTAGCGGCACGCTCGTGAACGCGCTTCTCCACCACTGCGGCGACAGCCTGTCGGGGATCGGCGGGGTGAAGCGGCCCGGCATCGTGCATCGCCTGGACAAGGACACGAGCGGCGTGATGGTGGTCGCCAAGACCGACCGCGCCCATCGCGCGCTGGCCGAGAGCTTCGCCGACCACGGCCGTTCGGGCGGCCTGGAGCGGGCCTATCAGGCGCTGGTGTGGGGCGCGCCGAGAGCGCCGGGCGGCGTGATCGACGCGAGCCTCGGCCGCGACCCCAGGGATCCCACGCGCCGCGCGGTGGTCTCGCCCGAGCGGTCGGACGCGCGGCATGCGGTCACGCGTTTTTCCGTGCTGGAGCGATTCGGCCCCGCGGGCGGCGGCGAGTCGCCGGCCGCCCTGGTCGAGTGCCGGCTGGAAACGGGCCGCACCCACCAGATCCGCGTCCACATGGCCCATCTCGGCCATCCGCTGATCGGCGACCCTGAATACGGCCGCGGCTTCCGCACCAAATCGGCCAAGCTGCCCGGGGGACTGCGAGCCCAAGTGGATGCGTTTGCGCGCCAGGCGCTGCACGCCTATCTGCTGGCCTTCGAGCACCCGGTCACGGGCGAGGCGTTGCGCTTCGAATCCGGCCTGCCCCGCGATCTTGCCGATCTTGTGAGGGGGTTTCGCAGCCTGGCCTGAACGAGGCGCGCTCTACCCCCACCTGCCCATCCGGCCAGTGTTCACGGATCCGTAACACAGCGTAAAAAACGCGGCACCGCCCTCAAAAAAGCGGAACCTGAACCCTATATCAGTGTGTTGGCGTCGGGACGGCGCGTCCCGACGCATACCGCGTCGAGAACTCATATAGGAACAGACGCGAGAAAGAGGAGGGGTATATGGCCCAGACATTGCCCAGCATTGCGTCCAGCGAAGGGGGCTTGAGCCGGTATCTCGAAGAGATCCGCCGCTTCCCCATGCTGCAGCCGCAGGAAGAATACATGCTCGCCAAGCGCTATCAGGAGCATGCCGACACGATCGCCGCGCACAAGCTCGTGACGAGCCATCTGCGGCTCGTGGCCAAGATCGCCATGGGCTATCGCGGCTACGGCCTGCCGATCGGCGAGGTCATTTCCGAAGGGAATGTCGGCCTGATGCAGGCCGTCAAGAAGTTCGAGCCCGAGCGCGGCTTCCGGCTCGCCACCTACGCCATGTGGTGGATCAAGGCCTCTATCCAGGAATACATCCTGCGCTCCTGGAGCCTGGTCAAGATGGGCACCACGGCCAACCAGAAGCGCCTGTTCTTCAACCTGCGCAAGGTGAAGAGCAAGATCCAGGCGCTGGACGAGGGCGACCTTCGCCCCGACCAGGTCAAGGAGATCGCGACCCGGCTCAACGTCACGGAGCAGGATGTGATCTCCATGAACCGCCGGCTCGGCGGCGACGCCTCCCTGAATGCGCCCATCCGGGCCAACGAAGGCGAAGGCGGCGAATGGCAGGACTGGCTGGTGGACGACCGCGACACGGCCGAAGCCATGCTGGTCGAGCAGGACGAGCTCGAGAACCGTCGCGGCATGCTTTCGGAGGCGTTGGGCGTGCTCAACGACCGCGAGCGGCGCATCTTCGAGGCGCGGCGTCTCGCGGAAGACCCGATCACGCTGGAAGAACTCTCCACCGAGTTCAACATCAGCCGCGAGCGCGTGCGCCAGATCGAGGTGCGCGCCTTCGAGAAGGTGCAGGAGGCGGTGAAGGCCGCCGCCAAGCGCCAGCTTCAGGCGCTTCGCGTGGTGGACGCCGAGCCCGCGCGGGCCTGAGCGCTTCTTCGGATTCAGAACCAGGATAGCCCTCCCGCCCCGGCGGGAGGGCTTTTTTCTTTTCAGCCGCTTCCCAGCCGGCGACCCCGCTGCCTCCGGCAGCTCCCCGGCGTTCGCTCGCCTGCCGTGATGCCACAGGCATCACGACTTTCGCACCAGAGGTGCGAAACCGGCGGCTCACCCGGCCGTCGTGCCCCAGGCCTTCATCGCCTCCTCGAAGGCCTGTCCGCCGGGCAGCCCCTTCTCCATCGTGATCAGCGCGCGGCGGCCCGACTTGTAGACGATCGGCACATCGATCCAGTCGCGCCCGCGGAGCAGGTTGAGGTTCGCCTCGGTCTCGCCCTTGCCCTCGTCGAGCGCCACCAGGAAATAGCCGTCGGCGATCTTGGCGGGCAGGCCGATCAGCGGGCTGCCGGTTTCCTGCTCCGATCCCTTCATGGAGACGCGCAGCACGTTCTCGATACCCCCGCCCTCGAACCCCTCGGGCGTCAGGAAGATCAGCTCGACGATGTGCGACGCCGGCAGCGTGCGGTCGGCGTTGCGACGAATCGTCATGCGCAACTGCAGATCCTTGCCGGGAATGACGGCCTCGGCGCGGATGGCCGGCTCCGGCGGCAGGTCGCCGCCGGGCGATTCGTTCACCGTGGACCAGACGATCGAACCCTGCTCGGCCGAGCCTTGGGCGACATTGGTGCGCTCCTCGTAGAAGATCGCGCGCTGCGCCACGGGAAGCGCGGCTGTCTCCGCGGGCGGCGGAGGCTGGGGCGCCGACGGGTCGGCTGGCGCGGCCGCCGCGGGCTCCTGTCCGGCCGCCGCCGCCCCGCCCCCCTCGCCGACCAGTGCGCCGGGCGCGGGCGGCGAGGCGGAGGCGACCGAG
Organism: Mesorhizobium sp.; assembly: GCA_035998495.1. Lineage (GTDB taxonomy): Bacteria > Pseudomonadota > Alphaproteobacteria > Rhizobiales > Rhizobiaceae > Mesorhizobium_B. The sequence goes on along the minus strand of DASYHP010000080.1, from coordinate 339,120 downwards.
GTGCCCTCGCCCACGCCGGGATCGCCGCCGGCGGGTCCGGCATCCACTTCCCTGCCGTCGGGCGTCAGCCGCTGCGTGAACTTCTGCACCGGCGCCGCAGCAGGCGGCTCCGGCGCGGGTTCGGGCGGCAAGGCGGCCTGCTCGACGGGCGCTTCGGGCGCCGGCTCGGCCGGAGGCGGCTCGACAGGCGCAGGCTCGGCGGCGGCTTCGACCGCGGCGGGCTCCGCCGTCGCCGCGTCGGATGTCGGCGCGGGATCGCCGAGGCCAAGGCCCGCCAAGGTCGGCGCGATGGCGTCGCGGTTGGTCCATGCGGCGTAACCGCCGCCGCCAAGTGCGGCCAGAAGCAGAAGCGCGGCGATCGGGCCGGCCCAGGAGCGGCGGCGCGGCGCGGGCCGTTCCTCGAGGTAATCCGGCTCCTCGTCCGGCCAATCCTCGTCGGCCGGATCTTCGGAGGGGATCACGTCGTCCTCGTCGTCCTCATGCCGACGGGCGGCAAGATCCTCCTGCGGCGGCTCCTCCTGGACGCGGACCGGCTCGGCGGCGCGGGGGGGCGGCGGCGGCACGGGCGCGGCGGCCAGCGGAACGACGAGCGGCGACGCGGCCGGCTGCGGCGTGGCGGGGGCGGCGCGCGGCGCGACAGGCGTGGCGCGTCCAAGCGGCGCCGCGGGCGCAGGCTGCGGGGCAGGCGCGGGCGGGCGCGCCGCCGCGGCATGGCCGGCGACGCGCGAGGCGTTGATCGAGGAGAAGACGTTTTCAAGCTCGTCCAGCGGGTCGCTGCCCTTGGGCGGCGGCGGGGGCGCGGCATAATCGCGCTCAACTGTCTGGATCGCCTCTTCGAGGGCCCGGCGCTGGCGCTCGGCCACGCCCGGCGGCGGCGGCGGGTTGAGCGCGGCGAGCTTGTTCTCGATCGTGCCCCGCGCCTTGTCGTAAACGCGCCCCCGCATTTCCGGCGTGGTGGGGCCCAAGCCCTCCAGCGTCTTTTTCAGAACCGCAACGAAATCTGCCATGGGGTCGCTCGTTCACTCGGGGCGCACGCCCGCGGAAAGCCAGTCCCGCGAATCGTCAGCACTAGTCTTGAAAGGGGTCGGTCACAAGTATGGCGTCGTCGCGCTCCGGGCTCGTGGACAGAAGCGCCACCGGCGCGCCGATCCACTCCTCAAGGGCGCGCACATATTTGACGGCCGCGGCGGGCAGCGCGCTCCAGGAGCGCGCGCCCCTGGTGCTCGCCTTCCAGCCCTCCACCGTCTCGTAGATCGGCTCCACGCGCGCCTGGGCGGCCTGGCTCGCGGGCAGGTAATCGATCACCTGGCCGTCGAGCCGGTAGGCCGTGCAGACCTTGATCTCGTCGAGCCCATCGAGCACGTCGAGCTTGGTGAGCGCGATGCCGTCGATGCCGTTCACGGCCACCGCTTGGCGCACGAGCACCGCGTCGAACCAGCCGCAGCGGCGCTTGCGTCCCGTGACCGTGCCGAACTCGTGGCCATTCGTGCCCAGGAACTCGCCGATCTCGTTCTGCTGCTCGGTGGGGAACGGCCCTTCGCCCACCCGCGTGGTGTAGGCTTTGGTGATGCCCAGCACATAGTGAAGCGATCCCGGCCCCAGCCCCGAACCGGCCGCCGCCTGGCCGGCGATCGTGTTGGAGGAGGTCACGAAGGGATAGGTGCCCTGGTCGATGTCCAGCAGCGTGCCTTGCGCGCCCTCGAACAGGATGCGGTCGCCCGCCCGCCTTCGCTCGTCCAGCACCTTCCAGACGCGGGTCGCGAAGGGCAGCACATGCTCGGCCACGGCGGACAGCTCGGACAGGATCGCTTCGGGCGCGACCTCCGCCTGCCCGAACCCGCGCCTGAGCGCGTTGTGATGCGAAAGAAGCCGCTCGACTTTCGCCGGCAGCGATCCCTGATCCGCCAAATCGATCACCCGTATCGCCCGCCGTCCGACCTTGTCCTCATAGGCCGGCCCGATGCCCCTGCGGGTCGTTCCGATCTTCGTCCCCGCGCCCGCCGCGTCTTCGCGCAACGCGTCGAGTTCCCGATGCACGGACAGAATGAGCGCCGCGTTTTCGGCGATTTTCAGGCGCTCGGGCGTGATCTCCAAACCTTGTTCCCGAAGCCGGGCGCATTCCGCCACAAAGGCGTGGCCGTCGAACACCACGCCATTGCCGATCACCGACAAGGTGCCGGGCCGCACGATGCCCGAGGGCAGGAGCGAGAGCTTGAAGGTCGTGCCCCCCACCACGAGCGTGTGGCCGGCATTGTGCCCGCCCTGGAAGCGCACCACCACGTCGGCGCGCTCGGACAGCCAGTCCACGATCTTGCCCTTGCCCTCGTCGCCCCATTGGGAGCCGACCACCACCACATTCGCCATGGATCGTCCTTGCGCGGAAAAACGCTTCGCGCCGTCCTATAGCGGCAGCGCCGGCGGGGGGCGACCCCTTCCCGCCGGCTTTCCCAAACCGCGAGAGATTGTCAGCCGGCCGTGGCTCCCCTAAGCCCCGCCTCTGCCGAACGCCCGGAACCCCTCATGGCCTATCTGCTTCTGCTGCTGACCACGCTGCTTTGGGGCGGCAACGGCGTGGCGGGCAAGCTGGCGGTGGGCCATGTGTCGCCCATGCTCCTGACCAGCCTGCGCTGGGGCCTCGCCTTCCTCATCCTGTGGCTGCTCGGCCGCGGACGATTGCGCGCCGACTGGGCGGCGTTGCGCCCGCATCTGCCCCTGCTCGCGCTTCTGGGCTTTCTGGGCTTCTCGCTCTTCAACATCGCGCTTTACGCCGCCCTTCTCTTCACCACGGCCGTCAACACCTCGATCGAGCAGGCGGGCATCCCCATGCTGATCTTCGGGCTCAACTTCCTTCTGTTCCGCCAGAGGGTCGCCTGGGGGCAGGCGGTCGGCTTCTCGCTCGCCGTGGCGGGCGTGGCGCTGACGGCCTCGCATGGCAGCCTCGATCGGCTGCTCGCGCTCGACGTGAATTTCGGCGACGCGCTGATGCTGGTGGCGGTGCTCGCCTATGCGCTCTACACGGTTCTGCTGCGCTTCCGGCCCGCCGTGCATTGGCTGAGCCTGATGGTGGTTCTGACGGGCGCGGCCACCCTCACCTCCCTGCCCTTCGCCATCGGCGAAGCCGCGCTCGGCCACATGATCCAGCCGGACGGGCAAGGCTGGGCGGTGGTCGCCTACACCGTGCTCTTCCCCTCCATTCTCGCGCAGATCTTCTTCATCCGCGGCGTGGAGCTGATCGGGGCCAACCGGGCAGGGCTCTTCGTCAACCTCGTGCCGATCTTCGGCACACTGCTTTCCATCCTGATCCTGAACGAAGCTTTCCACCTCTACCACGCCGCGGCCCTCGCCATGGTGCTGGGCGGCATCGCGCTCGCGGAATGGAGCGGCAAGAGGATGGCCGCGTGACGGAAGGAAGCCTATCTGCTATCATGATAGCAGAGGAGATGATGGCATGGGACAACTGCTGCTGCGCAACTTCGACGACCATCTGAAGTCGCGCCTCAAGGAGCGCGCGCGACGCCACGGCGTGAGCATGGAGGAAGAGGCGCGGCGCATCATGCGCGCCGCGCTTGCGCCTGACGAACGAGAATATGGGCTCGGCAGCGAGATCGCCGCGCTGTTCAGGCATATCGAATGGGGAGAGGAGGAACTGGAGCGGCTTCCTTCGTCCGAGGTCCGGCCCGCGTCCTTCGACTGATGGTGATCCTCGACACGAATGTCGTGTCTGCGCTGATGCGGCCGCGCGAAAACCCATCAGTCGTTGGCTGGCTGGACACGCTTCCCCGCAGCCTGATCTGGACAACCGCCGTCACGATTCTTGAAATCCGGTTCGGATTGGCGATCATGGAAGATGGCAAGAAGCGATCATCCCTGACGGTATCATTCGAGTCCCTCCTGCAAGGAAAACTGCTTGGCCGTGTTGCGCCTTTCGACCGATCCGCCGCCGAACAGGCTGCCGATGTCTCGTCGTTGAGGCGGTTCGCTGGCCGCCGGGTGGAGACCGCAGACGCGCAGATTGCCGGGATCGCCCTGTCCCGCGGCGCACGCCTGGCCACCCGCAACATTCGGGATTTCGAGGGGCTCGGGCTGGAATTGATCAACCCGTGGACTGGCGGGTCTTGGTAAGCATAACTTCGATTTCGAATGGTCCGGCGTGGCGGTTGCCAAGGAAGCCGAGAACAACGAGCGCCAAGCGCTGTTGCAGTGCCTCGATTGTCTCAGCTTCGGCCGAGCCCATCGCGGGCCGATGCGACCCAGACATTCGCCTCGTCATCCCAGAAAGCGTCGATTACAACACGCATGATGAAATCTGCTATGCGAAATGCACCATAGCGCCGAGCGGTATCCTGCGAAATGAAGAAGCCTCACGCCGCCACGTCGAAGGAGAGCGGCTTGGCCGAATCGATCTTGGGGTCGGCGCGCAGTTCCTTCAGCACGGGCTCGGGGAACGGCGCGTCGAGATAAAGCAGCGCGATGGCGTCGCCGCCGGGGCGGTTCCGGCCGAGGTGGAAGTTCGCGATGTTGACCCCGTTCCTGCCGCACACCGTGCCCAGCAGGCCGATAATGCCCGGCAGGTCGGCATTCGTGGTGTAGAGCATGTGCTGTCCCACTTCGGCGTCCAGGTTGATGCCCTTGATCTGGATGAAGCGCGGCTTGCCATCCGAGAACACGGTCCCGGCGATCGAGCGCGTCTGCTTCTCCGTCTTCACCGTCAGCTTGATGTAGCCGTCGAAGACGCCCGACTTGTCGCGCCGCACTTCGGACACGATGATCCCCCGCTCCTTCACCATGATGGGCGCGGACACCATGTTGACGTCGCTGACCTGCGGGCGGATCAGCCCGGCGAGCGCCGCGGAGAGGAGCGCGCGCGTGTTCATGGCGGCGGTGGAGCCGTCGAACAGGATCTCCACCTCCTTGATGGGCTCCTCCGTGACCTGCCCCACGAAGGCCCCAAGCACCTCCGCGAGCTTGACGAAGGGCTTGAGCCGCGGCGCTTCCTCCGCCGAGATCGAGGGCATGTTGATGGCGTTGGTCACCGCGCCCCTGACGAGATAATCCGCCATCTGCTCGGCCACCTGCAGCGCCACGTTCTCCTGCGCTTCCGCCGTTGAGGCGCCCAGATGCGGGGTCGCCACCACGTTCTCCAGCCCGAACAGCGGGTTTTGGGTCGCGGGCTCCTCGGCGAACACGTCGATGCCCGCGCCCGCGACCTTGCCGCTCTGGAGCGCGGCGACGAGGTCGGCCTCCACGATCAGCCCGCCCCGCGCGCAGTTGATGATACGCACCCCGTCCCTCATCTTGGCGATGGCCTGGGCGTCGATGATGTTCTTCGTCTTGTCGGTCAGCGGGATGTGGAGCGTGATGAAATCCGCGCGCGAGAAGAGCTCGTCGAGCTCGACCTTCTCGACGCCGAGTTCCGAGGCGCGGGCTTCCGACAGGAAGGGATCGAAGGCCACCACATGCATCCTGAGCCCGACCCCGCGCGCGGCCACGATGGAGCCGATGTTCCCGCAGCCGATCACGCCCAAGGTCTTGCCCGTGATCTCCACGCCCATGAAGCGGTTCTTCTCCCACTTCCCCGCTTGGGTGGAAGCGTTGGCCTCGGGGATCTGGCGGGCCAGCGCGAACATCAAGGCGATCGCGTGCTCGGCGGTGGTGATCGAGTTGCCGAAGGGCGTGTTCATGACGATCACGCCACGCCGCGAGGCGGCGGGGATGTCCACATTGTCCACGCCGATGCCGGCGCGGCCGACCACCTTGAGCTTGTGAGCCGCCGCGATCAGCTTTTCCGTGACCTTGGTGGCCGAGCGGATGGCGAGCCCGTCATAATCGGGGATCGCCTTGAGGAGCGCGTCCTTGTCCTTGCCGAGATCGGGCAGGTAGTCCACGTCCACGCCGCGATCCTTGAAGATCTGCACGGCGGTGGACGAAAGTTTATCCGAGACGAGCACGCGAGGCATGGCGGGGTGTCCTTGGCGCGAGTTCCCCTCCCCCTTGAGGGGAGGGTCCGGCCGAAGGCCGGGGGTGGGGTCCAAGCGGCCGAGCGTGACCGCATTTCTTTCGGGAGGTCGAGCGGGTGGAGGTGGCCCCACCCGGCCCTTCGACAAGCTCAGGGCCACCCTCCCCTCGAGGGGAGGGTTCAGGCCGCGGCTTTGAGCGCGGATCTGGCTTGCGCGAAGGCCCAGTCGAGCCAGGGCAGCAGCGCCTCGATGTCGGCCGTTTCCACCGTCGCGCCGCACCAGACCCGCAGGCCCGGTGGGGCGTCGCGATAGGCGCCGATGTCGAAGCCGGCCCCTTCCTTCTCGACCAGCGCGGCCAGGCCCTTGGCGAACTCCCCTTGCGCCGGGGCGGGGAGCGCCAGAATGTCGGGATCGACGATTTTCAGGCACAGGCTCGTGTTGGAGCGCGTTCCCGGCTGTTCGGCGAGATGCGCGAGCCAGGGCGAGCGTTCCACGAAACGATCGAGCGCCGCGAAATTGGCGTCCGCGCGGGCCATCAGGGCCGGCAGGCCGCCGATCCCTTTCGCCCAGCGGAGCGCGTCCAGATAATCCTCCACGCAGAGCATGGAGGGGGTGTTGATGGTCTCGCCTTCGAACACGCCCTTGATGAGCTTGCCGCCCGAGGTCAGCCGAAAGATTTTCGGCAGCGGCCAGGCCGGCCTGTGGCTTTCCAGCCGCTCGACCGCGCGGGGGCCGAGGATCAGCATTCCGTGCCCCCCTTCCCCGCCCAGCACCTTTTGCCAGGAGAAGGTGACGACATCGAGCTTTTCCCAGTCGAGCTTCTGCGCGAAGGCGGCCGAGGTGGCATCGCAGATCGTCAGGCCCTCGCGATCGGTCGGGATGAAGCCGGCGTCGGGCACGCGAACGCCGGAGGTCGTGCCGTTCCAGCAGAACACCACGTCGCGGGAGAAGTCGACTTGGGAAAGGTCCGGCAGAAGCCCGTAGGGCGCCTCGATCACGCGGGCGTCGATCTTGAGCTGCTTCACCGCGTCCGTCGCCCAGCCCGCGCCGAAGCTTTCCCAGGCCAGGATGTCGGCGGGGCGCGGCCCCAGCAGCGACCACAGGGCCATCTCGACCGCGCCCGTGTCGGAGGCCGGCACGATGCCGATTCTGTGCGTGTCGGGGACTTCCAGCACCTCGCGGGTGAGGCGGATCGCCTCGGCGAGCTTTTCCTTGCCGAGTTTGGCGCGGTGGGAGCGGCCCAGCGCCGCGCCGGCGAGCGCTTCGAGCGACCATCCCGGCCGCTTCGCGCAGGGTCCGGACGAGAAATGGGGGACGGCCGGACGCTTGTCCGGCTTCGGAGATGCGGTCATCGCGGTCTATCCTTCCAGATAGCAGCCCCTCGTTGGGGAGGGGTGGCCCGCCGATGCCGTTACGTCCATTCGCGCTCCGGCGTCAAGACTCCCCTGTCCGCCTTTTGGTTGAGGATGGCCGGGCCGCCGATGCGAAAGCGGCGGGCTCCCGGGAGGAGCCCGCCGCGCGAGGAATGCCGGACCTGGGGCTCACCACAGATCGTAGCGCAGGCCGAGCTTCACCTGGTGCAGCTCGAGGCCCTTCTCCAGCTCGAGATCGGTGAAGCTGTCGCCCTTCACATATTCGGCTTCCGGGGCGTTGAGATATTGGTAGCCGACATCGAGGGAGACGTTGCTTCCCATGTTGTAGGCCAGACCGGCATGCAGCGCATAGGCATAGGAGTATTCGCGCGCGTCGTCCTGGTTGTAGATGAACAGGTCTGGGTCGAAGGAGGTGTCGAGATAGGCGGCTTCGGCGAGGCGCCTGGTCCGGATCACGCCCGCGCCTGCGCCGACATAAGGCGTGACGCCGACAACGGTGCCGAGATCGGCATAGACGTTCGCCAGGCCGTACCAGGCGCTGTTCTCCACGTCGAGTTCAGCTGCGACAAAGCCGTCGTCATAGGACGCTTCGATCTCATTGCCGGGGATGAAGCCGACGGTCAGGTCGGTGCGCAGGTAATCGGTCAGGTGATAGCCGACGCCCAGGCTGCCCGAGAACATCTGCTCGTCTTCGTTGTAGTCGGCGACCGCATTGCCGACAACGATGTTGATGTCGTCGTTCTCGTCGCCATAGGCCTCTTTCAGCGTGTAGGCCAAGTCGCCGCGCAGATACCAGCCCGAGCCGACCTCGACCGGCACATATTCGGGCGCGTCGTCGAGCACGACGGGCGGCTCGTAGTCGGCGGCGAGCGCCGGGCCGGCGAGAAGCGCGGCCGAGACGAGAAGGGCGAGGCGAAGGCGCATGGCGAAGACTCCCGAGAACCGGCGCCGCTCAACCGAGAACCCCCTCGTGGCCCACGCCTTGTCGGGTCTCACTGTTAACCATGACGGTTAAATCGAGGTTAAGGATAACAGGGGGTTAGCGGAAAAGCGCGGATCGCCTCCCCCGCGCGGCGCTGTCGTGCGGGCGGCTTCAAACGCCGAACGCCGCGCGGTCGGGAAGACCGCGCGGCGCCGGACGAGAGCCCCTTCGATGAAGGGGCGGCGATCACTTGTAGACGGGCGGCAGCGGCTCCGGCTCGTAGGCCACCAGTTCCGGCTCGCCGCAGGCGGCGTTGCCGGCGCCGAACTGGTAGCGCAGGCCCGCGCGCGCCTCGTGCACGTGGAAGCCGTCGTCTTCGCCGGGGCCGCTGCTGCTGACGCTGTCATAGCCGAACATCTTGCCGCCCTCGACCTTGCTGAAGCGGTACCCGACGTCGAGATTGAGGTTCTTGGTCAGGCAGTAGGAGGTGCCGGCCATGAGGGCCCAGGCGAAGCGCCATTCCTTTTCGCCCTTGTGCTCGAACTCGCCGCCCGGAATCGTGTTCACAAGCTTGTCCCACTTGATGTGAGCGCCGCCGACGCCGGCGCCGACATAGGGCGTGAACTTGCCGTAGGTGCCGAGCTCAACATAGGCGTTGGCCAGCAGCAGCCAAGCGCTCATGGACGTCCTGTCCTCCGACGAGCAGGCGACGAAGTCATCAAGATCCTCGTCGTAGCAGAAGCCGTCCGTGCTGCCCTCGAAATCGGCCTCGAAGAAGTGGTCGAGCGTCACATCGGTGCGCAGATGCTTGCTGACCTGGTAGCCGATGCCCAGGCCCGCCGAGAAGGCTTCGTCGATCTCGCCTTCGAGCTTGCCGTTCTTCTCCGCGATGACGCGGTCGTCGGCATCGAAGTCGGGGGTGCCGTTGTCGTCGTGGAAATAGGTCCAGTACTTGGCGTCCTTGAACTTGGTCTTGTGGTAGTCGAGGTCGCCGCGGATATACCAGCCGCCATAGGACACCTCCTTCACCACGACCTCGGCCGGGGGCATGTCCACCACCGGCGGCTCGTAGAGGTCGGCCGCGAACGCGCCCGTCGCGGTCGTCGCCATGATCGCAGCCAGGAGGCCGCGCAGTGCCTGGGTCTTCATGTCTGTTTCCCTCGAATGCACCGGGCGCTGTCCCTTTGCCCGGTTGGATTGATCCCGGGAATGGATAATGAAAGCCAAAGGTTGAGGGCTGGTTAACCCTAACGCTTAACCACGTTGTCCTTTGACGGCGCGATCCGCTTTGGCGGCGCGGCTGCGCGATGCTGGGGGAGAAACGAATGGACCAGGCGACGCCCAACCTGCCCTCGCGCCGCTTCGACGCGACGGTGCGCTTCTTCGCTTCAGTTGGCTTCGAGGAGCGGTGGCGCGACGAGCAATGGATGATCCTCGGTCGCGGCGGGCTGGTGTTGGAATTCTTCCCGCATCCCAGCCTCGACCCTGCGGCGAACTGGTTCAGCGCCTGCCTGCGGCTGGGCGACCTCGACGGGTTCTATGCCCTGTGCCTCGCCGCGGGCCTGCCCGAGACGAGGCAGGGCTGGCCGCGCCTGCATCCACCCGCGGCCCAGGCCTGGGGCGGGCGCATGGCCGCGTTGATCGACCCGGACGGGACGCTGTTCAGGCTGATCGGGCGATAGGCCGGCCGGGCTCAGGCGGCGTCGCGCGTCTCGGCGATCAGCGCCACGAGCCCGTTCACCACCTGCTCCACGAGCTTGGGGTCGTCGCCCTCGGCCATCACGCGGATCAGAGGCTCGGTGCCGGACGCGCGGATCACCAGCCGGCCGCGTCTGCCCAGCATGGCCTCGGCGTCGGCGATGGCCGCCTTCACATGCGCCTGTTCGAGGGGCTTGCCACCGGCGTAGCGCACGTTCTTGAGCAGTTGCGGCACGGGCTCGAACTTCTTGGCCACCTCGCTCACCGGCTTGTTCGAGCGCTTCACGCAGGCCAGCACCTGCAGCGCCGAAACGAGCCCGTCGCCCGTGGTGGAGAAATCGGAGAGCACGATGTGGCCGGACTGCTCGCCGCCCACATTGAGCCCGTGGGCGCGCATGTGCTCCACCACATAGCGATCGCCCACCTTGGTACGGTGAAGTTCGAGCCGCTTCTCGCCCAGGAAGCGCTCGAGGCCGAGATTGCTCATCACGGTGGCCACCACGCCGCCGCCCTGCAGCCGGCCTTCGTCGGCCCAGCTTTCGGCGATCATGGCCATGATCTGGTCGCCATCCACCACCGCGCCGTTCTCGTCCACGATCACCACGCGGTCGGCGTCGCCGTCGAGCGCGATGCCGATGTCGGCGCGCACCTCGTGAACCTTCCTGGCGAGCGTCTCGGGATGCGTCGAGCCGCAGTCCAGATTGATGTTGAAGCCGTTGGGCTCGTCGCCGATGGCGATCACCTCGGCGCCGAGCTCCCAGAGAGCCGCGGGCGCCACCTTGTAGGCCGCGCCGTTCGCGCAATCGACGGCGACGCGCAGGCCGGCGAGCGACATGTCGCGAGGCAGGGTGCGCTTGGCCGCCTCGATATAGCGGTCATGCACGCCGTCCACGCGCTTGGCGCGGCCCAGCGCGTCGGCGTCGGCGAGCGCGATGTCCACGCCGTCGTCGAGCAGCGCCTCGATACGCCCCTCGATCTCGTCGGAGAGCTTGTAGCCGTCAGGCCCGAACAGTTTTATGCCGTTGTCGTGGTAGGGATTGTGCGAGGCCGAGATCATCACGCCGATGTCGGCGCGCAGGCTCCGCACGAGCATGGCCACCGCCGGCGTGGGGATGGGGCCGAGCAGGAACACGTCCATGCCCGCCGCGCAGAAGCCCGACACCATGGCGTTCTCCAGCATGTAGCCGGAAAGCCGCGTGTCCTTGCCCAGCACCACGCGATGCCGGTGCTTGCCGCGCTGAAAACTCATGCCGGCGGCCATGCCGACCTTCATGGCGATGTCGGCCGTCATGGGGAACCGGTTGGCGCGGCCGCGGATGCCGTCGGTGCCGAAATAGCGTTTCGCCATGCGCAAGACCTCGAACTGATTTCCTCCGGCCGCCCTGTGCCACAAACGCCGCCCGCATGGGCATCAATTTGTGTGAGACTCTGTAACGGAGCGCAGGGCTCCCGCTCCGTCAAGAGATTCGGCGGCAGGCGTTAAGGAGGAATGAAGGCGTGATGCTCATCCCCGAAAAGCGCGGCGGCAAAGCTCCACGAAGTCGTCGCGCGCGGGCCACGAGCCGACATCGCTGCGCGCGTAGAGCGAGAAGGCGATGTCGGGAAGTCGAGGCAACCCGTCGGCGATCGCGGCGAGGCCCGGCGCGAGCAGGAGCCGCGTGCGGACCGTGATCCCCAGGCCGGCCAGAACGGCCGAACGCAGGCCGGCAAGGCTGGGGCTGGTGAAGCCGATGCGGTAATCGCGGCCTGCGGCGGCAAGCGCGTCAATGGCTACCGAGCGAAAGGTGCACGGCGCCTCAAACAGCGCGAGCGGAACCGGAAGCTCGACATCCGGCGTCTCGCCCTCCCGGCCTATCCAGGCCATGCGTGTCTCGACGAGCACGTCGCGCGCCAGCGGATCGTCGCGCCGAACCGCCACCGCGAGGTCGATCTCACCGGCATGGAGCGAGGCCAGAAGATGCGCGGAGCGGTCGATGCGAAGCGAAAGCTCCGCCGTCGGGTGCTCGAGCGAGAACCGGCGCAGAACATCGGGCAGCGCCGACTCCGCGAAGTCCTGCGTAAGCCCCACGCGCAACGGGCGGACCTCCCCGCCGCTCCTGAACGCTTGTATCGTCTCGTCGTTAAGGCCCACGATCCGCCGCGCGAAAACGAGCAGGCGCTCGCCCGCAAGCGTCAGCGCCACGCCCCGGTTGTTGCGACGGAAGACCTGGGCGCCGAGTTCGTCCTCCAGGCGCTGGATTTGCAGGCTGACGGCTGACGGCGAGCGTCCCACTCGGTCCGCGGCTTCGGCGAAGCTCGAACCGTCGGCGATCAGCAGGAAGGATCGGAGCACGCCGATATCCAGGTTGCGGAGCATGTGTTGAGTCTAGCTCAAGCACTAGCTCAATTAAACCAACTTTTCTGCACGTAGTCTCAACCCCATCATGACGGTCCCGCACTGAAGGCTCGCCAGACCGCCATCGGTTCGTCGGCCGTATCGAGGAACGCCGCTATGATGCAGACAGACTGGAACACCGTTTCGACGCTGAAGCGCCGGGGCTCAGGGAACGACGAAGATGAAGGGGACCATTCGTCTGGCCTCTTGCTCGAAGCAGCCGCCGTCTTGCTTTTGCTTCTCCTCTTTCTCGGTCTCACCGCTTGGGCGAGCGCGGACGTGAACATCGCGCCGACGATCGGCTTCGACCCTCTGGCTTGGTCAACATTCACCGCTTGACCACAAGAAGAAGGCCGCAGGGCTTTTCCCGCCCGCGGCCTTCTTCATTTCCAACGAACTGAGCCCGATCAGCCCTGCGGCTGCGGCTCCAGGTCGCCCTCCGGCTCGTCGCCCCGGCGGCGGCCCTTGGCGCCGGTTCCGGCCTTGGGCACCACCGAGCCGCGGGAGGGCGGCGTGTCGTCGCCCTGGTCGCGGTTGGGCCGGTTGCCCGCGATCAACTGCCGGATCTCCTCGCCCGACAGCGTCTCGTATTCGAGCAGGCCCTCGGCGATGGCGATCCAGTCCTGCCGCTTCTCATGGATGATGCGGGTCGCCGCCTCGTAGGCCTCGTCGATCAGCCGGCGCACTTCCGCGTCGATCAGTTGCGCCGTCTCCTCCGAGACGTTCTGGGTGCGCGCGACCGAGTGGCCCAGGAACACTTCCTCCTGGTTGTCGCCATAGGCCACATGGCCGAGCTTGTCGGAGAAGCCCCAGCGCGTGACCATGGCCCGCGCCAGCTTGGTCGCCTGCTCGATGTCGGAGGCCGCGCCGGAGGTGATGTTCTCCTTGCCGAACCGTTCCTCCTCCGCCACGCGGCCGCCCATCATGATGGCGAGGCGCGAGACCATGTATTTGTAGCTCATGGAATAGCGGTCGCCCTCGGGCAGTTGCATGACCATGCCGAGCGCGCGCCCGCGCGGGATGATGGTGGCCTTGTGCAAGGGATCGGCCGCCGGCACGTTGAGCGCCATGGTCGCATGGCCCGCCTCGTGATAGGCGGTCAACTCCTTTTCGGCCTGGGTCATGGCGGTGGAGCGGCGCTCCGCGCCCATCATCACCTTGTCCTTGGCGTCCTCGAACTCGGCCATGGTGACGAGCCGCTTGTTGCGGCGCGCGGCCATCAGCGCGGCTTCGTTGACGAGGTTGGCCAGGTCCGCGCCCGAAAAGCCCGGCGTGCCGCGCGAGATCACCTTGAGATCGACGTTCGGCGCCAGCGGCACGTTGCGCACATGCACCTTGAGGATTTTTTCGCGCCCGTTGATGTCGGGGTTGGGCACCACGACTTGGCGGTCGAAGCGGCCCGGCCTCAGAAGCGCCGGGTCGAGCACGTCGGGCCGGTTGGTGGCCGCGATCAGGATGATCGACTCGTTGGACTCGAATCCGTCCATCTCGACCAGCAACTGGTTGAGCGTCTGCTCGCGCTCGTCATTGCCGCCGCCGAGACCCGCGCCGCGATGGCGGCCCACCGCGTCGATCTCGTCGATGAAGATGATGCAGGGCGAGTTCTTCTTGGCCTGGTCGAACATGTCGCGCACGCGGCTTGCGCCGACACCGACGAACATCTCCACGAAGTCCGAGCCGGAGATGGTGAAGAAGGGCACGTTGGCCTCGCCCGCGACGGAGCGCGCGAGCAGCGTCTTGCCCGTGCCGGGGGGGCCGACAAGCAGCACGCCGCGCGGGATCTTGCCGCCCAGGCGCTGGAATTTCTGCGGTTCGCGCAGGAAATCGACGATCTCCTCGAGGTCCTGCTTGGCTTCGTCCACGCCGGCCACGTCGCCGAAGGTCACGCGGCCATGCGCCTCGGTCAGAAGCTTGGCCTTGGACTTGCCGAATCCCATGGCGCGCCCGGAGCCCGACTGCATCTGGCGCATGAAGAAGATCCACACGCCCAGGATCAGGAGCATGGGCAGCCAGGAAAGCAGCGCCCCCAGGATCGAGCCGGAGCCGTCGGTCTCGGGGCGCGCGTTGATCTGCACGCCCTTGGATTCGAGCCGCTGCACGAGCGCGGCGTCGCCGGGCGAATAGGTCTGGAAGCCCTGGGAGCTGTCGAGATAGTTGCCGGTGATGCGGTCGCCGGCGATCGTCACCGACTTCACGCGGCCCGCATCCACGTCCCTCAGGAATTCCGAATAGGCCACTTCGGTGGAGGCGCCGCGCTGCTGGGGGGCCTGGAACAGGTTGAACAGCGCGATCAGCAGAACGGCGATGATCGCCCACAGCGCCAGGTTGCGGTAATTCGGATTCATCAAAACATCCCAAGGGTGGGGGACGGGTTTCGGACCGCTCGACGCCCCCACGAGCCGTCACGTCTCACTGCGGCTAACATAGGGAGCCCCCCGCCCCCTGCCAAGCCGAACCACGCCGCGCGGTTAAGCATCGGGCCAAAGCGGCCCGCGACAGGGCGGCGCAGGGATGTTCGGGGCGCCGAACAGTTTTCCGAGCGCCCGCGCGAGCGCCACGTCGAAGAGCGGCAGAAGATGGGCGAAAGGCGCGGGCGACATGGCCCGCGCGGCCTCCCGGCCGCCGCGCCGTTCGGGGCGCAGGAGCACCGCGTCGCGCGCGCTTCCCACGACCGCGCCGCCGAGGCTGGCCCGCGCCGGCCCCGCCCTGAGCCGCGCCAGTAGTTTTTCCGCGCGAAGCGCGTCAGGCGGGTGGGTGCGGCCGCCCACGCAGGCCAGGAGGAGGCGGAAGGCCCACAGCGCCGCCTCCCCTTCCTGGGCGTCGAGAAAGCCCGGATCGAGCCGCACCAAGCCGGGCTCGGGCCGGGCGGCATGGGCGGCGATCAGGCCGGCGGCCTGCCGCCCCAGCGCCGCGCGGGAAAACCCTGCCTGTTCGGCACGGTCGAGCCAGGCGAGCTTTTCGACCTCAGACAGCCCCTGCCGGACGCGGACGCGCTCGAAGAAAGGATTCTCGTTGGAAGGGTCCTCGATCCAGGACAGGTTTTCGCGGGCGAGAAGCGCGCGCAAGGCGGCCCCCCGCACGCCCAGCAGCGGACGCGCGATCCAGATGCGGGCGTCGAGCAAGGCGAGCGGCGCCATCCCGCTGAGGCCCGGTCCTTGGTCGGCGCGAGCGGCGCGCATGGCCACCGTCTCGGCCTGGTCGTCGGCGGTGTGGCCGGTGAAGACGAGACGCGCGCCTTGCGCCTGGGCGGCCTTTGCCAGCAACCGGAAGCGCGCCTCGCGCGCCCCAGCCATCAGTCCGGTCCGGGGCTTTTCGCCTTCCCAGCGGAGGATCTGGTGGGAGACGCCGAGCTGGACAGCCAGTTCGCCCGCGGCCGCGGCTTCCGCCGCCGAGTCCGGCCGAAGCCCATGGTCCACCGTTACCGCCAGGAGGTGGAGGCCGGGCGCATGTCGATCGAGGAAGCGCCGGAGCAGGAGCAGCAGCGCCAGGGAATCGCCGCCGCCCGACAGCGCGGCCAGCACGGCCGTCTCGCCGGAAAGGTCGAAGGGCGCAAAGACCGTTTCGGGATCGGGCAGGAGCGCCGCGCCCTCGACAGGGGCCGGCGCTGCGGTCAGCAGGCCGCCTTCTCCGCGGCAAGGCGCTGCGTCAGGCCCTTCGATAGCTTCTCGGGGTAGCGCTTCTCTACCTCCTTGAAGGTGGCGCAGGCCACGTCGCCCTGGTTCAAGCGCTTCAAGGACACGCCGAGCTTGAACAGCATGTCGGGGGCCTTCTTGGCATCCGGCCAGGCTTTGTTGGCGGCCAGAAACACCTCGGCCGCGTCGCGGCTCTTGTTCTGCGCGAGCAGCGCCTCGCCGAGCCAGAACTGGGTGTCGGCGGCGCGCGTGTCTTCGGGAAATCGTTCGGCATGCGCCCGAAACCCCGCCTCCGCCGTGGCGTAGTCGCCCGCCAGGATGAACTCGTAGGCCGAGCCGTAGAGCTCGTCGGGGTTGTCGGTGGCGGGCAGGGCGGCCACCACCGTCCCGTCGGTTCCGGCGTCGGCCGGAGCTTCCGCGCCGCGGCTGATCACCGCCTGGTCGCCCACGCTGCCGCCCGTCACATTGCCCGACGCGTCGAAGGTGATGGAGCCGAACATCCCGACGGAGGCCGCGTTCGTGGGCGCCGCATCGCCCGCCGGCGCGCCTTGCGCCTGGCTTGCTCCCACCGGCACGTCGCCGGCCGCTCCCATGGGTTCGCCTGCGGCCGGCGCCTGCGCCGTGGCGGCGGCGGTCGAGGCCGGCGGGATCAACGAGCCCTGCGTGTTCGTCTTGGCGCCAGAGTTGGTGTTTCCACCCCCGCCGCCCTCGATCTCCTGGAAGCGGAACTCGATGTCTTCCTGCTGCTTGCGCATCTGCTCCTGCATTTGCAGGATCTGGAAGTTGAGTTCCTCCACCGTGCCCGATAGGCGGCGGATCTGCTCCTGCAGCTCGGTGATGCGGGGGTCGCCGGCCTGCGCATATTGCACGGCGGGCTGTTCGGCGGCGCGCTTCTGGGCCGACTCGCGTTCACGGCCGGGCCAGATATCCTCGAGCACGCCCGGCAAGCGGAAGCCGCTGCGGTCGTCGGCCCAGGCCGGCGCGGCCAAGGGCGAGGCGAGAAGGGCGAGCGCAAGCGCGCCAGGAACCGTGTGTCGCATGAGGGTCAGCCGTGTTCGCGTGAGTCGCGCCCGTGCCGGCGCAGAAGGTCTGCGCCTACCAAGCCCGGCCTTTTCGGCCAAATTTAGGTGAGGGGACCGGCGGGCGGTCGACGCCACGGTTCGGCGCCGCGCTTTCGCCCCTCACCGTCTCGCCCCTTGGGGCGGTCCATCCTACGCGAAGGGGCTTGGTGACCAAGAAAAAAGGCGGCCACTTGGGCCGCCTTTCGCTGGAATGCGTCGAGGCTCGAGCGCCTCAGCTTCCCGCGCCGTTGAGCACGGTCACCGCGCGGCGGTTCTGCGACTGGCAGGCGGTGTCCTGCTCGCACACGGCCACCGGGCGCTCCTTGCCGTAGGAGATGGTGCGGATGCGGTTGCCCTGAACGCCCTGCGCCACCAGGAAGTCGCGCGTGGCGGCCGCCCGCCGGGCGCCGAGCGCGAGGTTGTATTCGCGCGTGCCGCGCTCGTCGGCGTGCCCCTCGATCTGGATCGCATAGGAGCCATATCTGTTCAGCCACTGCGCCTGGCGCGAAAGCACCCCTTGCGCGTCGGCGCGGACCACGGACGAATCGGTGTCGAAGAAGATGCGGTCGCCCACATTGACCGTAAAGTCCTGCGACGAGCCCGGGGTGGCAGCACCTGCGCCGCCGGCACCGCCGCCCAGGCCCAGATCGGCCGCGGAGTTCGGCGTCTTCTTGGACGCGCAGCCCGTGGCGGCAAGGGCGGCCACCAGTGCCAAAGCAATCGTGTTCGTTCTGTTGCGTGCGATCAGGCCGATCATCCCGCCTCTCCTTAAAATACCCGGAAAACCATCAAGCGAGCAGTAACCACGTTGAGGTTAGCCGATGCTCAACGAATAGGGTTAACGTTCCCTTGCCCGGCGCTTCCCGCCTCGGAGCCCTTCCGGCTCCGTCATCCCTGCCCCGGCTTGGCGGCTAAGGCGGGAATGGGGCGGAAGCGGGGCGCCTGTGGCAAGGTTGCCGCCCCTATGTGGCATAGAAGGTCTAGCGCCCCACCTACTCCAGCAGCGGCGACCAGGCGGGGTCGGAGGCGAAGTTCTCCGTCGGGATCTGCTGCTCGTTGCGGCCCGTGAGGTCGATCGAATGGAGCTTCGGCCCGCCGGAGCCCGCCGCCTCGCGGAAGAACATCAGAACGCGGCCGTTGGGCGCCCAGGTCGGGCCTTCCTGCAGGTAGCCGGTCGAAAGGATGCGCTCGCCCGAGCCGTCGGTCCGCATCACGCCGATCTGGAACTCGCCGCCGGCCTGCTTGGTGAAGGCGACGAGGTCGCCGCGCGGCGACCACACCGGCGTCGAATACTGCCCGCCGCCGAACGAGATGCGGTTCTGGCCCGAGCCGTCCGCGTTCATGATGTAGATCTGCGGCTGCCCGCCGCGATCCGAGGTGAACACGACCTGCGAGCCGTCCGGCGAATAGGACGGCGAGGTGTCGATGGCGTTGGAGTTCGTCAGCCGCGTGGTGGTGCGCGAGCGCAGGTCCATGGCGAAGATGTTGGAGTTCCCGTCGTCGCGCAAAAGGCTCATGATGACCTTCTGGCCGTCGGGCGAGAAGCGCGGGGCGAAGGTCATGCCGGGGAAATTGCCCACGAGCTCGCGCTGGCCGGTCTCGATCTGCAGGAGATAGACCCGCGGCTGGCCGGACTCGTAGGACATGTAGGTGATTTCCTGCCGGTTCGGCGAGAAGCGCGGGGTGAGCGCGATCGAGCGGCCGTCCGAGAGATAGCGGCGATTCGCCCCGTCCTGGTCCATGATGGCGAGCCGCTTGCGCCGGTCGCTCTTGGGGCCGGATTCGTCGATGAACACCACGCGGGTGTCGAAATAGCCCTTCTCGCCCGTCAGCCGCTCATAGATCGCGTCGGCGATGATGTGCGCCACGCGGCGCGAATTGGCCTTGTTGGCGAAGAACTGCTCGCCCGCGAGCTGCTGGCCCGCGAAGGTGTCCCACAGCCGGAACTCGGCGCGCAACCGGCCGTCCGCCTCCTGGCTCACGCGGCCCGTCACCAGCGCCTGCGCGTTGATGACCGTCCAGTCCTCGAAGCGGGGTGCCGAGTCGGGATTGTCGATCTTCTGGATGAAGGCGGCTTTTTCGATGGGCGCGAACAGGCCCGAGCGCCTCAGGTCGGCCTCGACGATCGAGGAGATCTCCGCGCCCAGCCCGTCCGCCGACACGAAATTGGTGATGGCGATGGGCAGCGGCTCGACCACGCCCTTGTTGACGTCGATCTCCACCAGCGCATGCGCCGAGATGGCGACGAAGGGCGTCGCGACGACAGCCAGAAGCGCCGCAAGCAGCGAGGATTTGAGAAGTTTCAGCATGGGATAGTGCCTCATGGAATGTCCGCCGGCGCGAGGCGCTCGGCGGGGAGCCGCAAAGGGCTCAGAACAACATTTCGCTCGGGTCGAAATTGACCACGATCTCGGACCAGACATCGGCCTTGTCCTTGGGCAGGATCAGGCCGCGGCTGTTGCATTTGCGGATCGCCCGAAGTGCGCTCTCGTCGAAGATGCTGTTGCCGCTGGAGGACTCCACGCTCGGCTGGCCGTCCACCTTACCCGACGGGTCCACGTTGAAGCGGACGGAGACGCGCAGGCCCGACAGGTCCTCGCCGCCGCCCGCGCCCGGCAGGTTCCAGCAGCTCGCGAGCTGGCCGCGCAGCGCATCCATCTCGCCCTGGGAAAGCTTTTCGCTCGTCGCCGTCTTCTTGCTCCCGCCGTGCGACGCCTGCTGCGTGGAGCGCTTCGCGCCGCCGCCGCTCGCCTTTTCCTTGTTGAGGAGCATCGCCACCTCTTCCTCGAGCGTGGGCTTCTCGGCTTCGGATTTCGGCTTCTCCGCGACCTTCTTTTCGGGCTCCTGGACCTTCTTTTCCGGTGCCTTGGCGGTCTGCGCCTCGGGCGGCTTGGGCCTGGCCTGCGGCGCGGGCGCGCTGTCGGGCAGCAGAACCGCTTCCGCCTCGGGCGCGGCCTCCGCGACCGCCGTTTCCGGCGCGGGCTCGGGCTCGACCGTCTGCTTGGGCTGAACCTCGGGCGTCTGCTCGACCGCCGGCGCCGCCTCCACTTTCGGCTCAGGCTTCGGCGCGGGCGCAGGCTCCGGCAGGGGCTCGACGGCGGGTTTTGGCGCGGGTTCGGGGCTCGGCGGCGGCTCGGCGGCGGCCTTCACTTCCCTGGGCTTCGCCTCGGGCGTGGGCGGGGTCTTCAGATCCTGGTCGTTCTCGCCGATCTCCTGGGCGTCGGGCACGGTTTGCGGCTTGGCCGTCGGCTTGGGCGCGGGCGTCTCGCTGACGGCCGCCGTCTTGTCGCCTTCCAGGATCTGCGTCAGTTCCTCGATGGGCACGATGTCCACGGGCAGGGCTTCGACGTCGCCCGCGTTCAGCGGCGCGGGCGCGGACAAGGCGATAAGGCCCCAGCCGAGCACGGCGACGTGCAAAACCAGCGATGTGGCGAAGCCCGCCTTCATCGTGGGCTCACTCCTGCTCCGGCAAGGTGACGAGGCCGAGATTCTTGTAGCCGGCCGCCGAGATGCGGGCCATCACCTGCATCACCGTGCCGTAATCGGCTGTCTTGTCGCCGCGCACGAAGATGCGTTCCTCATAGCCGGCGCTCGCGATGGCCTGGAGCTTCGGCACGACCTCCTCCACCGCGATCTCGGTCTCCTGGATGAAGACCTTTCCGCCATTGTTGACGGAGACCGTGATGGGCTGGGTCTCGGCGTTGAGCGCCTTGGCCTGCGTCTCCGGCAGGTCGATGGGCACGCCGACCGTGAGAAGGGGCGCCGCCACCATGAAGATGATGAGCAGCACCAGCATCACGTCCACGAAGGGCGTGACGTTGATCTCCGACATCAGGCCGTGCTTGCGGCCCCGACGACGCCGGCCGCCGCGTCCGCCGCCCGATGCACTCACGGACATTCCCATATGCTCGTCTCCGTCCGGTTCGCCTGCTCAGGCCGCCAGTCGCGCAACAACCTTTTCGTCGATCTGACGCGACAGGATGGCGGAGAACTCGTCGGAAAAACCTTCCATGCGCGCGCCGAGCTTGTTCGCGTCCGACGACAGCTTGTTGTAGGCGATGACCGCCGGGATGGCGGCGAGCAGCCCGATGGCGGTGGCGAGCAGCGCCTCCGCGATGCCGGGCGCCACGACGGCAAGGTTGGTGGATTTCGAGCCGGCGATGGCCTGGAACGAGGTCATGATGCCCACCACCGTGCCGAACAGGCCGATGAAGGGCGCGGCCGAGCCGATGGTGGCGAGGAACCCGAGCCGCCCTTCGAGCCGCTCCATCTCGCGGGTCAGCGCCAGGTCCATGGCCTTGTCGATGCGGGTCTGAAGGCCGTGCGGCGAGCGCGCGCCCTTCTCGAAACTCTTCTTCCATTCGCGCATGGCGGCGACGAAGATCGCGCCCATGCCGGTGGTCTTCTTTTCGGCGAGGCTCTGGTAGAGCGCCTCCAGCGACTGGCCCGACCAGAAGTTCTGCTCGAAGCGGTCGAGCGCGCGGCGCATGCGGCCGAAGGAAAGCGCCTTGTCCACGATGATGGCCCAGGTCCAGATCGAGGCCGCGAGCAACCCGACCATCACGAGCTTGACGACCCAGCCCGCCTGCCAGAACAGGCCCCAGATCGACATGTCGCCGGGCTGGGCGAGTTGAACCGTTTCCATCAAAACCTCGTCCTTGACGATCGAAGCGGCGCTGGCGCGCCAAAAGGGTCCATGCGTCGGCCGGCAGGCGGTTCTGGTTGCGGAAAAGAGCCGTCCGGAGGCGCCGTGCGCCTCAAACAGGCGCGGAACTCACGAAACGGCGGGCGCATCAGCGCTTGATCCCCGCCCCATTCTCCCCACTGGCGCCCGGCTTTTGCGGGCCGAATTTGGTGAAAGGAAGGCGCGGGCGTCTGGCCTTCCCCGGTGGAGGTTCTGGATAGGGCCGATATGGTTAACGGAGGGTTTAGAAGGCGCATCCAGCCATGCGCAGCAGTGAGGCGCCCCCAGGGCGGGGGCGAGGGAGGGCGCCAAGTTCGCGGCCGCAGTTCCTCGCCCCCACGAGTGTGGGGGAGAGGTGGCGCGGCGAAGCCGCGACGGTGAGGGGGTCAGCTCAAACGTCTCGATCCTGAGCCCCGCCCCGCAGGAACGCCCCGGCCCATTCCTTCGGGAATCGCTTGGGCCGGCCGTCGGCGCCCACGATCGCGGCTTCCACCGTCGCCTCGATCAGCACGTCCTCCCCGCGCAGGATGCGCTGGCGCATCTCGATGCGCGCCCCGCGCACGTTTTCCGCCCGCGTCTCGATCGTGAGCACGTCGTCGATGCGGGCGGGCGCGCGGAAGAAAATCTCCATGCGGCGCACCACCCAGGCGACGCGCTCGCCCTGCGCGCCCGCGTCGAGCTCGTGGTGGTGGACGCCCGAAAGCCGTAAAAAATCGGAGCGCCCGCGCTCCAGGAATTCCAAATAGCGCGCGTGATAGACGACGCCGGAGAAATCCGTGTCGGCGTAATAGACGCGCGCCGTGGTGCGGTGGCCCCAGGGCGTGAGCTCGCCCGACAGCGGAACGACCGGATCGGCCACCGGCCGTCAGTCCTCTTCCTGGAACAGGGCGATCTGCGCCTGCGCGAGGTTTTCGGGCGTGGGTAGCCCAAGATGCTTCCAAGCGTTTTGCGTCAGCACGCGTCCGCGCGGGGTGCGCTGGATGAAACCCTGCTGGATCAGGTAAGGCTCGATGATGTCCTCGATGGCGTCGCGCGGCTCGGAGAGGCCCGCCGCGATGGTCTCGATCCCCACCGGCCCGCCGCCGAAATTGCCCGCGATCATGCCGAGATAGCGGCGGTCGAGCGCATCCAGCCCCAGCCGATCCACCTCCAGCCGCGACAGCGCCTCGTCGGCGGTCTTCCGATCCACCTGCGCCGCTCCCGCAACGCTGGCGAAGTCACGCACGCGGCGCAGGAGCCGGCCGGCGATGCGCGGCGTGCCCCGCGCCCGGCGGGCGATCTCGAGCGCGCCATCGTCGGTCAGCGGCAGGCTCAAGATGCGTGCGCCGCGCCGCACGATCTGCTCCAGTTCCTCCACCGTGTAGAAGTTGAGCCGCACCGGGATGCCGAAGCGGTCGCGCAGCGGGTTGGTGAGCAGGCCCAGGCGGGTGGTGGCGGCAACAAGGGTGAACTTGGCGAGGTCGATCTTCACGCTTCTCGCCGCCGGCCCCTCGCCGATGATGAGGTCGAGCTGAAAATCCTCCATGGCCGGATAAAGGATTTCCTCGACCGCCGGGCTGAGCCGGTGGATCTCGTCGATGAAGAGAACGTCGCGGTCTTCGAGATTGGTCAGCAACGCCGCGAGATCGCCGGCCTTGGCGATCACCGGGCCGGAGGTCGAGCGGAAGTTCACGCCCATCTCGCGCGCCATGATCTGGGCGAGCGTGGTCTTGCCCAGGCCCGGCGGCCCGACGAAGAGCACATGGTCGAGCGCCTCGCCGCGGCCCTTGGCTGCCTCCACGAACACTTTCAGGTTCGCGCGCGCACTTGCCTGGCCGATGAACTCGTCCAGCGTCTGCGGGCGCAACGTGGCGTCCACGTCCTCGCCGCGCTTGTCGGCAGACACCAGGCGCGGGGGGGGAAGCGTCAAGAAAGGAGTTCCATGCTGGGGATCAGGCGGGCGGCATCCTGATCGAAGGTCACCGTCTTGAAGCACCCCAGGTCGAGATTGCGTTCGGCGATGACGGCATCGGCGAAGTCCGCGCCTGTACGCGCGGCCCGATCCAGCGCCCTTGCGACGGCCTCAGCGCCCTCGAACACCAGGCCGCGCGTCCTCAGGAGGCTCCTGATCGCGCCAAGCGCGGCTGCGCGGGGCTGGCGATAGCGCGAACGCAGCGCCCAATGAAGTTCGACAAGCACCACGAGGTTCACGAAGCCCGGCTGGTCCGGGCGGAGCGAGGTCCCGAAGCGCAGGGCGAGCGCCCGTTGACCGAGATCGTCATTCAGCACCAGGCGGAGCAGCACATTCGTGTCGATGCCTGTTGCGCTCACGCGGCATTCTCGCGTGTCGGATCGCCTGGAGGAGCGACACTGCGTCCCACCGCCTCGGCAACGGCCTCGTCGATCTCCTTCAATGTCGCGGGGCCGCCGGGCGGATCACCGAGGATGCCGGCAAGCTGCTCAAAGTCGAAATTTTGAGGAATGCCCACGAGATGATCGTCAACGACCGTGAGCAGGAGGCGATCGCCCGCGCGAAGCGCGAGCTTGTCCCGGACCGCCTTCGGCAATGTGAGTTGCCCTTTGGACGTGATGGTCGCGAACATGCCAGCCGCCTTACATTGAAGCTTGCTTCCTTACTTTGAGATATAGCCGCCCTGCCTACACGCCACAAGCAGGCCCTGCGCCTATGGCGTCACCGCGCCAACTCTTTGAGCCCCAGCCGGATGAGCCGGGCGGAGTCGGGCGTCTCGCCGGCCGCCTTGAGCGCGGCGGCCACGGCATTGGCCGCCACGTCGCGGCCGTAGCCCAAATTGACGAGCGCCGAGACAGCATCCGCCACCGGGGCGGGCGCCACCCCTTGCCCCAGTTCCTGCTTGAGCCCGATCGCGAGCCCCGCCTCGCCGGCGAAGGCCGGCGCCTTGTTGGCGAGTTCGGAGACGATGCGCTCGGCCACCTTGCGCCCCACGCCCGGCGCGCGGGAAACGGTCGCGATGTCGCGCAGCGCGATGGCGCTCGCGAGATCGGCCGCCGACAGCGTGGACAGCACGCCGAGCGCCACCTTGGCGCCCACGCCCGGCACGTTGTTGAGAAGCAGCCGGAACCACTCGCGCTCCAGCCCGGAGGCGAAGCCGTAAAGCCGGATCATGTCCTCGCGCACGATCGTCTCGATGAACAGCGCCACGGGCGCGCCCCGCCCCGGCAGCCCGGCCAAGGTGCGCGTCGGGCAGAAGGCGACATAGCCCACGCCGTTCACGTCGATCACGCAATGGTCCTCGCCGATCTCGTCGATGAGGCCCGACAATTTGCCGATCATGGGTTTGTGTCCGGCGCGATGATGGGAAACGAACCTAACCTGCCGCCGCCACGGCGCGGCTGAGCCGGCCCAGCGCCCCACCCGAATGGTGGGCGTGGCAGATGGCGATGGCCAGCGCGTCGGCGTCGTCATCGCCCTCGAACGTGGCGCGCGGGAGCAGCACCTTCACCATCATGTGGATCTGCTCCTTGGCGCCGTGGCCCACGCCGATCACCGACTTCTTGACGGCGTTGGGCGCATATTCCGCGACTGGCAGCCCCGCCTGCACGGGCACAAGCATCGCCACGCCCCGGGCCTGGCCGAGCTTCAGCGTCGCCACGGCGTCCTTGTTGACGAAGGTCTGCTCGACCGCCGCCTCGTCGGGCCGCCACTCGTTGAGCACGGCGGTCAGGCCCTCGTGAAGCTGCAGCAGCCGGTTGGCGAGCGGCAGCTTCTCATCCGAGCGGACCGTGCCGGAGGCCACGAAGCGCAGCGCGTTGCCGGCAAGGTCGATCACGCCCCAGCCGGTTCGCCGGAGGCCGGGGTCGATGCCGAGGATTCGAATCGCGTCGCGCGTCATGGCCCCAAGCTAGAGCATTTTCCGGTGAGGTGGACGCCGGCTCACCGCAGAAAATGCGGCCAAAGAACACCTGGAGGCGATTCCACGTCAGTGGAAACGGCTCTAGACGGCGGCTGGCCTTATTGACAGTGCCGGGCGGCGAAAAGAGAAGCGGCGGGCCGGGATGCGCCCCGCCCGCGCCGCAGCGACCCCATGAGCTTGGCCTTTCCTCAGCCGGATCTTCCCTTCGCCCTTCTTTGCCTGACGGTGGTGATCGCGGGCGTCGCGCGGGGCCTGTCGGGCTTCGGCACGGGCCTGGTCGTCGCGCCCGTGGCGGCCGCGCTTTACGGCCCGCAGGTCGCGGTGCCGATGCTGGTGGTCCTCGATTCGCTGCCGACGATCCCCATGACCTTGCCTGCGATGCGGGTCGCGCGCTGGTCCGAAGTGCTGCCCGTCCTTCTCGGTTTGGCGCTGTTCCTGCCCGCCGGCGTCTTCATCCTGTCCCATGCCGAGGCAGGGCTTCTGCGCTGGACCATCTCGATCGCCGTTCTCGCCAGCGCGGCGATCCTGGCGACGGGGTGGCGTTATCGAGGGCCGCGCGACCCTTCGGTCTCGTTCGGCGTGGGCGGGTTCGCGGGGCTCCTGTCCGGCATCGCCTCCATCCCCGGCCCGCCGGTGATCTTCTACTGGATGGCGTCGGACATGGGAGCGGCGATCGTCCGCGCCAACCTGTTGACGCTGTTCCTTCTTTCCGAATGCCTGTCGATCGTGAGCTTTTGGGTCGCGGGCCTGTTCGACGGCGAGGTTGTCGGCCTGGGCCTTGCGGCCATTCCGCCCTACTTCGCCGGGCTTCTCGCCGGCGCGCGGCTTCATGGGATGGCGACGGAGGCCACCTTTCGGCGCCTCACGCTCGGTCTGGTCGTGCTGTCGGGCCTCTTGGCCCTGCCGCCGGCCGGCGAAGCGCTGCGTCGAGCCTTGGGTCAGATCTAGGGCTCAGCCGCCGGCAAACGCGGTCTTGAGAAGCGAGATCTGGTCGGACACAGGATTCGCCGCGCGTGACGCGTCGGCCTGGGCTTCCACGCCATAGATCTGCTCGTCCATCCGCCGCACGAGCGCCTGCAGCGACAGCGAGCGCTCGACCAGCGCCCGGAAGGCGGCGGGCAGCTCCATCCAGCCCGCGGCGTCCTCGCGCACGGAAGCGGTGTCGAGGCGCACCTTCGCCTTCTCGGCGGCCACCTGGTCGCGCGTCATCTCGCCGGAATTGGCGGCGCGCTGGAGAAGCAGCCAGGAGGCGATCTGCATGAGCCGGGTCGTCAGCCGCATGGATTCGGCGGCGTAAAGCGTCGCCGCCAGCCGCGACAGACCCCTGGCGTCGGCCCGGCCGGGCCCATCGAGATATTCGGCGGCCTCTTCCACGAGCCGCATGCCGTCGTCGTAGAGCGGCTTGAACGAGGGCGAGAAGATGCGCCGCTCGGCGAGCTTGACCGTGTTCTCGCTCGGCTTGAGCATCTCGTTCATCTTCCCTCTCTTCGGCCCGAAAGGCAGGGGGACTCTCCGGCCCCGTCCGCTCCGGTGGGGGAAAATGGAGCCGGCTCAGCCCGGAGGCAAGCCCGTCCTTAATGGAAGGTTAACGGAAGATTCCCGGCCGCCTCCGATCTTAACGGATTCCGCTGGCGCGGGCGCAAAAAAAGAGCCGCACGGGGCGGCTCTCGGGAGTTTAACAGGGAGGCGTCAAACAAAGTGGCTCCAACCACTCGGAATGAATCCAGAAGACTGGATGGGAAGGAGTAAACACCTGTAAAGCCTAACAAAGGGTTAACGCTGGGCCTTCGACGCAAGTTTTCTTCAGATTTTCCCCAGGCTCGGCGCGACGCCCGGCGCCCTCGCCAGCTCGGTTCCGCGCCAGACGGCGGGCAAGGCGATCACGGCGAAAAGCAACATCGACGCATAGAAGCCCATGGAGGCGATCGCCACGACCGGCTCGACGCCCGTGTTCCCGGCGAGCAGGACGTAGAGGCCGACGAGCAGCGCGACGCCGCTCACCGCGCTCAGCCAGAAATGCGGCATGGCCAGCCGCGATTCGCGGGCGGCCGGCACGAGATGGTAGAAGAAGGCGATCACTGCCGACATCAGCCAACCCGCCGCCATCGTGTGGGCATGGGTCGGCATCTGGCTGTGGTCGTGGGCGATGGACATGTGCAAGCCGAGCGCCATGCCTGCGAGCGCATAGACGATGGCGAGCGTGAAGAAATGGCGTGCGACGCCGTGCATGGTGGTCCCCTCCCCAAAAACGGATCGTCTCATCCTGCCCCATGACGCAAGGGAAGGAAAGCCGAATCACCTGGCGGTTGCGGCTCCGGCCGGGATGCTGCGGCTGAACCGGCCCCTGTCTGACCCCTGCGGGGAACGGCATCGTGCCGCCGCGGCGCGGCCTTGGTTTCAGTCCTGTTTCACGAGCTCCCGCAGCCGGAACTTCTGGATCTTGCCCGTCGAGGTCTTGGGGATCTCGGCGAACAGGATGGTTTTGGGCAGCTTGAAGCGGGCGAGCATGGTCCGGCAGTGCTCGATCAGCTCGGCTTCCGTGGCCTCGCGTCCGGGCTTCAGCTCCACAAAGGCGACGGGAACCTCGCCCCATTTGTCGTCGGGCCGCGCCACGACGCCCGCGGCGGCCACCGCCGGGTGCTTGTAGAGCGCGTCCTCCACCTCGATGGAGGAGATGTTCTCGCCGCCCGAGATGATGATGTCCTTGGAGCGGTCCTTGAGCTGGATGTAGCCGTCCTTGTGCATGACGCCCAGATCGCCGGAATGGAACCAGCCGCCGCGGAACGCTTCGGCGGTGGCGCGTGCGTTCTTGAGATAGCCCTTCATCACGATGTTGCCGCGGAACATCACCTCGCCGATGGTCTCGCCGTCGGCCGGCGTGGGCTCCATGGTGGCGGGGTCCATCACGGTCAGCCCCTCGAGCGCCAGATAGCGCACGCCCTGGCGCGCCTTTTTGGCCATGCGCGCGTTCCGGTCGAGCGCATCCCATTCGGAATGCCATTCATTGACGGTCGCAGGCCCGTAGGTCTCGGTGAGCCCGTAGAGGTGGTTCACGGCGAAGCCCGCATCGGCCATGCCGGCGAGCACGGCCTCGGGCGGCGGGGCGGCGGCCGTGTTGAAGGTGACGGTCTGGGGAAAGCTCTTCTTCTCGCCGTCCGGCGCATTGATGAGCGTCGCCATGACGATCGGCGCGCCGCACAGATGCGTGACGCCGTGCTCGGCGATCAGTTCGTACATCGCCCTGGCGCGCACCCAGCGCAGGCAGACATGCGTGCCGGCCTGCACGGCGAGCGTCCAGGGAAAGCACCAGCCGTTGCAGTGGAACATGGGCAAGGTCCAGAGATAGACCGGGTGCTTGCCCATCCCGGCATGGACGGTGTTGGAATAGGCCATCAGGGCCGCGCCGCGGTGGTGGTAGACCACGCCCTTGGGGTTGCCCGTCGTGCCCGACGTGTAGTTGAGCGAGATCGCGTCCCACTCGTCGTCCGGCATCAGCCAGCCGTCCTCGGGCGACCCCTCCGCCACCAGCGCCTCGTAGTCGAGCTCGCTCGCCGGCGCGCCCTTCGGGTATGGCGCATCAAGCGGGTATTCGGGATCGTCGTAGCTGACCACCAGCGGCTCGGCCTTGGCGAGCCTCAACGCCTCGCGGGCGACGTCGGCGAACTCGCGATCGACGATCAGGACCTTGCTTTCGGCGTGGTCGAGCTGGAAGGCGATGGCCGCGGCGTCGAGCCTTGTGTTGACCGAATGCAGCACCGCGCCACGCATCGGCACGCCGAAATGGCATTCCAGCATGGCCGGCGTGTTGGAAAGGATCGCCGACACCGTGTCGCCCTTGGCGATCCCGCGCCGCCCCAGGGCCGAGGCGAGCTTCAGCGCGCGCTCCCAGAACGCGCGGTAGGTGAGCCGCGCCCGGCCGTGGATCACGGCGGCATGGTCGGGATAGGTCCTCGCCGCGCGTTCCAGAAGCGTGAGCGGGGTCAGCGGCTGGTGATTGGCCGGGTTGCGGCCGAGATCGGTTTCGTACGGGTTGGCCATATCGGGCATTTCCCTCCTGTTTTTGCCTTCTTCTCCCCAATTCCACGCGCTTGCGCTAGGGCTTCCGTCCAACCGGCTTTCGAAGGCCCTCAGTCGGGTGCCTCCGGTTAACCGGAAGCGATCCCCAGCCGTGCCCGCTCCTCTTCCAAGCGAACCTCCCGCAGGGGCGTGCCGCCGTCGATGAAGGGGCGACCATTCGACTTGAGCGCGGCCGCGATCTGTTCACGCGCCAGCGCTCCCGCTTCGGGATGGCGCCCGTCCAGCGCGCCGACACGGATGGCGAGCGCAAGGTCGAATGGCGCGTCACCTGGCTGCAGCGAGAAATCCTCGGCCGCGACCCGGCGCAGGCTCAGACGCCCCGACGTGATTTCGTCGGCGCACGCGGCCTCCGCCTGGGCGATCGCTCTGGCCGAGCGATCAATCGCCAGGACTTGGCCCTCACCCAATCGCCGGGCGATCTCACGCGCCGCCGCACCCGGTCCGCAGCCGATCTCCAGCACACGCAAGCCGGGACGCAGAGGCAGCGCATCCATGAGAGCCAGAAGCCGGGCCGACAAAGCTTTGGTCATGCGCGTTCCATGTCGTTGAACGAATCGAGTCCCGCCGTCAGATCGCCGCGACGAGCCCGTCCCAGACGAGCTTGGCCGCAACGACCGCCACGGTGGCGTAGGTGAAGGGGTAGAAGATTTCCGGCCGCATGCGCCGCACGAGCCAGGCGCCGAGCAGCGTGAACACGGGCGCGAGCGGCATCAGCACCGCCGACGCCCAAAGGTTCGAAGCGTTGAACTGGCCGAGCGCGGCGTAAGGCACGAGCTTCACGGCGTTCGTCACGGCGAAGAAGATCACGCTCGTGCCCGTGAACACGGTGGGCGCCAGCTTGAGCGGCAGCATGTACACCTGGAAGGGCGGCCCGCCGACATGGGCGACGAAGCTCGTGAAGCCCGCCACGAAGCCCCAGAACCCGCCCTGCGCGGCGCTGGGCTTCGCGGGCGGGATTTCGCGCCCGTGCCGGAACAGGCCGAGCACCCAGCGGCCCACGAAGGCCAGCGCCACCGCGCCGACGATGAGCCGCACGGCGTCCGGCGTGACCCCTGCCGCCAGCCACCAGCCGAGCGCGATGCCCGGCATGGCCCAGGGCAGCGTGTGGAGGAGGCTTTGCCGGTCGTAAGTTCCGCGCCAGGTCCACAGCGAGACAAGGTCCATCAGCACGAGGATGGGCAAAAGGATCGCCGCCGCCTGCACGGGCGGGATCACCAGCGCCATCAGGGGCACGCCGACGAACCCCACCGCCCCGCCGAACCCGCCCTTGGACAGGCCCACCAGCGCGACCGCCGGCAGGGCCGCGGCGAAGAAGAGGGGCTCGGTGAGCGGCGAAGCGTCCATGGGCGCGGCTGTAGCCCGATGGCCGCGGGTTGGCGAGGTCTTGGACACACTGGATCGGCAGCGCATTCTGCCGCATTGCCAACATGTTTCGTTCCCAAGAGAACCCGCCAGACCCGAGTCCCCCGCCCGCCGATGCCCGCCGACGCTTCTCCGCCCAACCGCTGCCGCCTCGTGCTCGTGGTCCCGCTCGGCTTGGGCGACGGCGATTTCCCGCTGAAGCTCGGCCGAGCGCTCGGGGCGGGCGACGTGGCGAGCGTCATCCTGCCCCAAGGCGAGCTGCCGGAACGAGAATTCCAGGCGCGCGCGGAATCCCTGGTCGGGCTCGCGAAATCCCATGGCGCGGCGGCCGTGCTGGCGGCCGACAGGAGCCTGGCCTTCCGGCTAGGCGCAGACGGCGTCCATGTCGAGGGCGGTGCGGACGCGCTGCGCGAAGCGGTCGAGCGCGCGGAGGGAAAGATCGCGGTGGGGGCGGGCGGCGCCAGGACGCGCGACGAGGCGTTGAACCTGGGTGAAGCCCGGCCCGACTATCTCTTCTTCGGCCGCTTCGGCTATGACGAGAAGCCCGATCCCCACCCGCGCAACCTTTCGCTCGGGCAATGGTGGGCCGAGATGATCAACATTCCGGCCATCGTGATGGCCGGCTCGGATCTGGCCTCCGTCGAGGCCGTGGCCGCCACGGGCGTGGAGTTCGCCGGCCTTTGCGCCGCCGTGTTCGGCGAAGGCCGCGACCCGGCCCAAAGCGTGGCCGAGGCGAACCGGATCCTCGACGAGACCGGCCCGCGCTGGAATCCTTGAGCCATGCGCCGACTGCTTCTGCCACTCCTTCTCGCCGCCCTCCTCCCCGCTCCGGCCTTCGCCACCGATGGCGGCCGCGCCGGCGGCAAGATCGCGGAAGAGGTGGAGCCCGACCGCTGGGGCGGCCGGCCGCTCGACCAGGCCTATGGCGCGTTCCAGCGGGGCCTCTATGTCACCGCCTACAACCTCGCTTTGCCCCGCGCCGAGAACGGCGACCCCGCCGCCCAGACGCTGGTGGCTGAAATCCTTTCGCAGGGCCTCGGCCGCCCGCGCGACGAGAAGGCGGCCGCCGAGTGGTATCAAAGGGCCGCCGAGCAGGGCGTGCCCGAGGCGCAGTTCCAGTATGCGCTGCTCCTGCTGGACGGCCGCTTCGCGCCGAAGGACCGGAAAGGCGCCTATGCGCTGATGCAGGCCGCGGCGGAGGCCGGCAACCGTTTGGCGCAGTTCAACTTCGCGCAGATGGTGGTGGACGGCGAGCCGGGGCCGACGGGCCTCGCCAAGGCCGTGGCCTATTACCAGCGCGCCGCCGATGCGGGGCTCGCGGACGCGCAATACGCCATGGCGCAGGTGACGGCCTTCGGCCAGGGCGGGCGCAAGCGCGACGAGGCCGAAGCGAGGGACTGGCTGGAGAAGGCCGCGCGGCAGAACTACGACACCGCCCAGCTCGACCTCGGCACCTGGCTCGTGGAGGGCCGTGGCGGCGGCAAGGACGAGCGCGCCGGCTTCGCCTGGCTTCTTCGCGCCGCCCTCGGCGGCAATGTCGCGGCGCAGGCGCGCGTGGCGAAGCTCTTTATGGCGGGCATCGGCACAGAGCCCGACACGGTGGAGGCCGCCGCCTGGTATTTCTCAGCCCGCCGCGCCGGCCTGAAGGACGCCGCGCTGGAAGATCTGCTCGACGGCCTCACCGAGGAGCAGCAGAGAGAGGCGCTGGAACGGGCCAACCGCCTGCGCTAAGTCGTTTTCGCGCCTCAAGGGTCGGCCGATCCACGTCTACCTTGAGCCGAGGACCGCGCCGGGGAACCCATCCATGCTCATTGCGAACTCGCACCGCGTCGGCCCCCGCTACCCGCATGTGGTGGTGCTGTTCGGCGCCACCGGCGACCTTGCCAAGCGCAAGCTCCTGCCGGGCCTGCTGCATCTCGTGCGCGCCGGCTTCATTCCGGGCTGCCGCATCGTCGGCGTGTCGCTCGACGAGATCGACGCCGACGCGTTCCGCGCAATTGCGCGCGAAGCGCTCGACCGCTTCGGCACGCGGAACGTGGCCGACGCCGACGAGGCCGCCTTCGCCCAGATCCTTTCCTATGTGCCGCTGTCGGCGGGCCCAGCGGCCCTTCGCGCGGCGGTGCAAAAGGCCAGCGGCGAGCTCGAAGGCGAAACCCGCCTGCTGCACTATCTCAGCGTCCCCCCCTCGGCGGCCCTGTCCGCCGTCAGGACGCTCGACGAAGCCCAGCTCGTCAAGGGCAGCCGCATCGTCATGGAGAAGCCCTTCGGCACGGACCTCGAAACGGCCCAAACGCTCAACGCCGAGCTCCACAAGGTCTTTTCCGAGGACCAGATCTTCCGCATCGACCATTTCCTGGGCAAGGAGGCCGCGCAGAACATCCTCGCCTTCCGCTTCGCCAACGGGCTGTTCGAGCCGATCTGGAACCGCAACTTCATCGACCACGTCCAGATCGACGTGCCCGAGACGCTGGGCCTCGGCATGCGCTCGGCCTTCTACGAATCCACCGGCGCCTATCGCGACATGGTGGTGACCCACCTCTTCCAAATCCTCGGCTTCACCGCCATGGAGCCGCCTACGGGGCTCGAACCCGGCCCGATCTCCGAGGAGAAGAACAAGGTCTTCCGCTCCATGCTGCCCATCGACCCGCGCGAGGTCGTGCGCGGGCAATATGTCGGCTATCGCGAGGAGAAAGGCGTCGATCCCGTGTCCGAGACCGAGACCTTCATCGCGCTCAAATGCGGCATCGACAATTGGCGCTGGGCCGGCGTGCCCTTCTACCTGCGCACGGGCAAGAGACTCGCTGAGGGCAGCCGCATCATCTCCATCGCCTTCCGCGAGCCGCCGAAATCGATGTTCCCGGCCGGCTCGGGCGTCGGCGCGCAAGGCCCCGACCACCTGACCTTCGATCTCGCCGACGAGTCGAAGATGTCGCTCTCCTTCTACGGCAAGCGGCCCGGCCCCGGCATGCGGCTCGACAAGCTGTCCATGCAGTTCGCGCTGCACGACACCGGCCTGATCGGCGAGGTGCTTGAGGCTTATGAGCGGCTGATCCTCGACGCCATGCGCGGCGACCGCACACTGTTCACCACCTCCGAGGGCATCGAGCGGCTTTGGGAGGTGTCCCAGCCCTTGCTCGACAACCCGCCGCCGGTGCGGCTCTACCCGCCCGGCTCCTGGGGTCCCAAAAGCGTCCACCAGTTGATCGCGCCGCACGCCTGGCGGCTGCCCTTCGAGCGGGCCTGGCGCGACGGGCACCAGAACGGGGGTTGAGCGGAGTCCTTTCGCTCCGCTGAGCGCGGCGCCGGAAGGCGCTGCGGAAAAGCCCGGCCTTGTCCGCGATCGCTCGCGCCGGTTCAGGCTCGCGCCTGACGGGGCTCGGGCCTCGGCGTCGCCGGAGGGGCGATCTGCGCCCTGAGCCAGGCTTCCGCGTCGTCCAGCGTGCCGAACGGCTCCACCCGCCTGGGCGGCCCGAACTGCGCCTCGACGAACCACTTGCCCCGTTCGGAGTCGTGGACCTCGTCGTCGAGCCGGACCAGGATCGCGATGAGCTCGCCATCAAGGAGGGCGAGCCGGCCCTCCTTGTCCTCGCTGCCGGTCCTCACACGGATCGGCTGGAATTCGACGGCATGCACCTGCGATGCTCCGGGTCGTTGCTGGAATCCGCATGTCTCGCACGGCAGCGCCCGCCGCCGCACTTACCTTTGCTATTGAAGGTGCGAGCCAGGGCGCTTGTCGAACGGCGACAGGTAGTCCGGCGAAAAGCCCGCCAGGCTTTGAAGCCCCGGCCAGTCGAGCACCGTCACCTCCTGGTGGCGGAACTGGATCAGCTCGCGTGCGCGCAGGTCCTGGATCGTGCGGTTGACATGCACGGTGGACAGGCCCGTGGCGTCCGCGATGTCGGCCTGCGTCACGGGCCAGGAGAACGACCTTTCGTCCCCCTCCCCTTGCGCGAGGCCGCGGGTTTCCAGGTTGGCGCACATCTCGCAGATGAGATGTGCGAGGCGCTCGGCCGCCATGCGCTGCCCCACATTGACGACCCATTCGCGGGCGACCGCGGCGTTCAGAAGCGTGTCGCGCCAGAGCGCCAGCGCGATGCCGGGATGGTCGGCGCTGAGCCGGCGCAGCGCCGCGTGCGGGATCGAAGCGATCGAGCAGGACGAAAGCGCGGTCACGCCGCGGTCCATCCGGCCGGCGGCGTAGGCGTCGAGGTCGAGGAAGTCGCCGGGCAGCACGAAGCTCACGATCTGCCGCTTGCCGTCGGGCAGAAGCTTGTGGGCCGCCGCGAGCCCGCTCAACAGGACGCGGCACTCCGCCATTCCCTCGCCGTGCCGCACGAGGGTCTGGTCGCGCGCGGCGACCATCGTCCGGAGCGGCGCTTCGGCCAGGGCCTGGCGCTCGACATCGTCGAGCGGGGCGAGCACGGAAAGCCGCTCGACCAGAAGGTGGATGGGTGTGCCTTTCATGCGGACCGGATTCTGCGCTGCATTGGGGATCATGGCCGCCGCTCCTCGAGCGTCGCGGCAGGGGCTTTGGCGTCGCGCCCCGCCAAGAGAGATGCGGGCGCGGCTTGCGCGAGCGCCTTCAGAAGCGCCTCGCATTCCAGCGGCTTGGAAAGCCAGGGCAGGTCGCGGAGGTCTTGGGGCGTGTCGCGCGCGTCCTGCGGCCAGCCGGAATAGACGAGCACGGGAACCCTGCGCGCCCTGAGAAGGCGGATCAGCTCGGTGCAGGCGCCGTCGTCGAGCTTGAAATCGAGGATCGCGAAGTCGGGCGTGTCGCCCGCCGCCCAGGCAAGGGCGTCGGCGCAGGACGCGAACGGCCCCGCGACCGAGAGGCCCGCGTCTTCCAGGCAGGCTTCGAGTTCGAACGCGATCAGGGCCTGGTCTTCGCAGACCAAGCCACGCAGCGGGCGGGCGCTTGCCATGGCGATACACGCTCGTAAGAGGAACGGCCCTTCATTTGCGCATGCCTGCGCGCTTTGACCACCCCTTGGGCCAGAAGGGTATGAAAGCGAACAAAGGCAGGGCTGGGGAAAGAGTTGGAACGGTATGAAACCAGACCGTTCTCCCGGTCCCGGCACATTGTTCTTGCGTTCGTGCCGCCGAAGCATCACTTGCAGGATATTGCTTGCTGACGATCTCGGGCGCAGGCGACTGAGGGATGGCGTGATGCTCAAGCTCTTGCCCCGATATGGGAGGCAGAGCATGGCTCAGCACCAACAGTCATCTATCCGCAATCATTTGCTTGCAGCCGTGTCACCCGGCGACTTCGATCTGCTTGGGCCGCATCTGGAGCGGGTGACGTTCGAGTTGCGCGAGTTTCTGCACCATGCGGGCGGCACGCTGACGCACGTCACCTTCCCTGAGGATGGCATCGTATCCACGCTCGCCGAAACCGAAGAGGGCCGCTTCGAGATCGGCATGAACGGCTTTGAAGGCCTCTCAGGCATGCCCGCGCTTCTGGGCGTCAAGTCAGCGCCTCACACGGAGATGGTGCAGGCAAGTGGACGGGGCTTCAGCATCACCGTCGAGCACCTGCAGGCCGCCATGGAAGCAAGCCCCACGCTACGGGCGCTGCTCTTGCGCTATGTGCATGCGTTCACGGTTCAGATCGCTCAGACGGCTTATGCGAACGCGGGCTACAGTCTGGAAGCACGGCTCGCCCGCTGGGTGCTGATGACGCATGACCGGATGGAAGTCGATGAGCTGTCCCTCACGCACGAGTTCCTGTCCATCATGCTCGGCACCCGCCGTCCAGGTGCTGGAGGGCGGCGGCATGATCCGGGCCACGCGCGGCCGCATCACCGTGCTCAGTCGCAGAAAGCTCGAAGAGCTCGCAGGTGACGCTTACGGGCTTGCGGAAAGGGAATACACCAATGTGCTTCAGTTCCCTCTTAGGAGGGAAAGCTGAATGGCGCGCCGCTTCTTCATGAACATGCGCGATCGCAATCGCTTCGTTCGCGATGAGGAAGGCGACGAGCTGAAAGAAGGCCACAGCTTGCGCGAGCATGCGATTGCGACCGCACGCGACATGATCCTCCACACGCGCATGGACATGGTCCGCGACTGGCTCGACTGGGGCTTCGAAGTCACCGATGAGACGGGCGAACTCGTGCTCGTGCTGCCCTTCGAGGAAGCGGCGGAAGGCATGCACGGCGGAAGAGCCGGCATGTGAGCCTCACGACCTGAACGGCGGAATGCGAACCCCCGCCCGCGGCCGGCGATCACATCGTTGACGCGCCGCGCCCGTTGTTGGCGGGCGTTCAGGCCGCCGGAACCTTTGCGGCCAGACGGGGGTTGGCTCGGATCATCGTCCCTTCTATCGGCAATCGGTGACTGAGAGAGACGCGCGCTCCCGCCTGGTTTCAAGAGCGGCAGCATGGCTCGCTACTTCTTTCATATCATGGACGACCGCGCCCTTGTGGACACCGAGGGCACGGAGATGGACAGCCTCGACGCCATGCGCGTGGAGGCGATCCGCTTGGCCGGACGAGTTCTGGCCGATGATGCGGAACGGCTCCCCAGCGGCCGCCCTTGGCAGATGACGGTGGCCGACGAGAGCGGAGCCACCGTGTTCTGGCTGAAGTTCGAGGCTGATTATCACGGCCGCTAGAACGGCGTCCGCGACGTTCAGCGGATGCGGATCACCGGGCAGCCGGGCTCGCGCGAGAAAACTACCTCGCGCCTTTCGCCGCGGCGGCGGCCGCTGACGATGATCCGGTTGCGCCGGACCTCTTCGACCTCCACCCGCCGGAAGCCGAGCCGCTCGGCCTCGTCCAGGGCGCGGTCGGCCGTGCATTGGCGCGCTTGCGCGCGGCCGCGGCATTCGCCCTCCCGGATCACCCGAAAGCCGCGAATCTCGGCCTTGCAGGCGTTGGAGAAGGTGCGGCGCTCTCCGCCCCGCACGGCGCAGACCGGCGCATATTCCTCGGTGCAGAAGAACTCTTCCTGCGCATCGGCGACGTGGAGGGGCGCAACCGCAAGCAGGGCGGCGAAAAGGATGGCATGGGGGCGAACGAAAGGGTTCATGGGATTCATCTCGACAGGGCCGCATCGAAGCCGGCCGGATTGGCGTCCCTACGAAGCAGCAACGAAGATGATGCGCGCTTCGTTGCATCGGCGTGGGCAACCTGTTTGCGCCGGCGTCGCCGCCGCTGATCCTCCCCCATTCATGGGGGGTGAGGAACGACGGCCAGAGGCCGGCGGAAAGCCACAGTGTGGCTTTCCGAGTGACGAACGCTCGAAGCCATGCGGAGGGCCTAGGGACCATGCGAAGCATGGTGGAGGGGGCCCGCACCCCGTCCGCCGCTCCAGCCGTGGACAAAACTGCGGCCGCTTGGCGGGTCCGCCAACGTTCTTCTGTGCCCGTTCAGCCGCTTAGCTGTGTTCTAGCCAAAAAGGTTCATGCGCTTTGTCCACGCCCTTTCCGGCCCCTCCTATTCTTGCGCCCAGCTTCTTCCTTCGGGGACGCCGATCATCACGGTGATCTGCGGGAAGGAGCCGGCGCCTCCGGTGGTTCGCTAACGTGGCGGGCCGCCCGGGGAGGCTCCGCCCGAAGCTTTCCGCGGGCACTATGCCCCGCGCGCCCCGGCGCCTTGTCCGGCGACCGGCCCTTCGATGGGCAAAGGCGACAAGCGCCCCAGGCGCGTGAGGCCTTCTCCGGGACACGAAACGGAGGGGAGCCGCCTGGGGCGGGAGAAGAGGAAGCGGGGCTGAGCCTATGAACGCCGGCGGGGCGCGGGAAACCGCGCCAGATAATTTAGTTTGAGAGGCACGGCCCCGCGCCCCGCTTCCCCCGACCAAACCTGCGCAGCAGGTTTGTGTCGAGACCAAACGCGCCAGCGTTTGTGTCGAATGCTCCTTAGCCCATCAGGGGAGCGCGCTCTTTGATAATGGCCGGACGGTGGAAGCACCGGGCGCGGCGATGATGAAGCATGACCCATGGACGGCGAGCCCTGGCGCGCCGCCTTGCCCCGCCGAATTTCCCGCCCTTGCCTCCCCCCGGAAACTGTGGTGAGGAGCGCCCCCAAACGGCGGCCGGGCCGTCCCCTCCGGGAACGCCGATCGCGGCTCGAAGCTTGTGGGCTTGCCGGCGCTCGATCGGCAGAAGGCGACGGGCCGCGGCTCTCAGCCAAGAAATCGGGAACGCTAATATGGCGCGATCAGCCCTTCTCAACGTGATGGTGGACGCCGCGCGGAAAGCCGGCCGCTCGCTTTCGCGCGATTTCGGCGAGGTGCAGAACCTCCAGGTGTCGCTCAAGGGGCCGGGCGACTTCGTGTCCCAGGCGGACCACCGCGCGGAAAAGATCATCTTCGAGGAGCTTTCCCGCGCCCGTCCCGGCTACGGCTTCCTCATGGAGGAGCGCGGCGCGGTCGCAGGGTCCGACGACCAGCACCGCTGGATCGTCGACCCGCTCGACGGCACCACGAACTTCCTGCACGGTCTGCCGGTCTTCGCGATCTCGATCGCCCTGGAGCGCCAGGGGCAGCTCGTCGCGGGCGTGATCTTCAACCCCGCCATGGACGAGCTCTACACCGCCGAGCGCGGCGGCGGCGCTTTCCTCAACGACCGCCGGCTGCGCGTGGCCGGGCGAAAGGCGCTGTCGGACTGCGTGATCGGCACCGGCGTGCCGCATCTGGGGCGGCCCCGGCACGGCCACTTCCTGGTCGAGCTGCGCAACGTCATGGGCGAGGTGGCGGGCATCCGCCGCCTGGGCTGCGCCTCGCTCGACCTGGCCTTTGTGGCCGCCGGCCGCATGGACGGGTTCTGGGAAGACCCGCTCTCGCCCTGGGACGTGGCGGCGGGCATGCTCTTCATCCGCGAGGCCGGCGGTTACGTCACGGACCGCGACGGCGGCCAGGGGGTCTTCGAGAAGGGCTCGATCGTGGCGGGCAACGAATATGTCCACCGCGCGCTCTTGAAGCAGCTCACCAAGCCCCTGCCCGCGGCCCGATAGGCTCAGTTCCGCTTCCGGTAGCCGTCGAAGAAGAGCTTCACTGCCCCCTCCGCCACGCGGTTGATGTCGGCCTCGCTCGGCGGCTCGGCCTGCAGGAAGAGCTGCTTGTGCACGAGGTCGACCTTGCACAGGACGAGGAACTGGTCGGCCGCAAGCTCGACGTCGTCGATGGCTAGGACGCCCGCGGCGATGGCCTTGTGGAAGAGCCCGATCAAGCCTTTCTTGGTGGTTTCGCCGGTTTCGAAATACGTCCGGCCGAGCGCCGGGAAGCGGCCGCTCTCGGCGACCGCGCTGCGGAACATCAGGATGGCCGAGGGCGACACCAGAAAGGCGACGACGCGGCGGGCGACATCGCGAAGCGCGGTTTCCACGCAGTCGCTGCTGGTGCCGTCCACGCTGCTCAGGGCGAGGGCCGCCTCACCCTGGCACTGGTCGGCGAAGCTTGCGGCGAACAGCGCCTGCTTGTCGCCGAAATAGCTGTAGAGCGTGGGCTTGGACACGCCTGCGCGGCGCGCGATCTCGTCCACGCTCGTTCCTTCGAAGCCCAATTCCTGGAACGCCGAGCGAGCACCCGCGAGGATCCGTTGTGCTTTGGCGTTCAGCGGCGGTCCGCAGCATTTGTCCGTGGTGCCTTCCGGGGCCGGTGTCACGTCGAGAACCGTTTCCATCATGCTGACGGTCTGATCGCGGTCCATAAGAGTATCCTTCGAAAAAAATATTTACTACACGGTTTAGTCCGCTTGACAATAGCGCTTTCCCGGCCTAACTTCAAGCCACTGAACCAAACGGTTTAGTAAGGAACGGCTCGCAGAGCCATCAACAGCCCTCTGATCCGCTGGTCGCGTCCTCCCAAGACGGCCGGGCAAGGGTCGGAAACGTAAGAAGGGAAAACACCATGTCCAAGATCCTCCTCGCCCTCGGCCTCGTCGCCGCTCTCGCCGCCCCGGCCTCCGCCGGCCGGCTCGACGTCGATCCCGCTCAGCTCGCCAACCCGTCGCAGAGCAGCCAGACCGCGCCTGCGGTCGATGTGACCGTCACCCGGTCCATCAGCGGCGATACGGCTGGCGACCGCGACGTGAACCGCAACCTTTTCGGGCCCAACAGCCGCTAACGGGCTGATCCCGAATACCAAGCTTGAAACCGAACATGCCGGGCCGGCCAGAACGGCCGGACCCGGCCGGGACGAGCGAAGGAAGGCCTCCCGCCGAACGGCGCTGGCCCTGCCCATCGCACCCGGACCAGGAAAGGAAACCATCATGAGCAAGCTTCTTCTCGCCCTCGGCCTTGTTGCCGCTTTGTCCGCGCCGGCTGCCGCCGGCCGACTCGACATCGATCCGTCGCTCTTGAACAACCCCTCGCAGCTTGAGGAGGTTCCGGCGGCCGAGACCGGCCTGACGGCCGATCGCTCCGTGCAGGCCCCCGATGACGCGGACGGCCGCTCGGCCGGCGTCGAGGCTCCGTACAGCCACGGAACCCTGTTCGGCCCCAACAGCCGCTAAGCGGATCGCGCGAGCACCGCTCACGGGCTGCCCCGGAAAGGGGCGGCCCCGTTCCCCTCCAGCCCGGCCTCAAGCCCTCACGGCGAGCTTTTCGGCCAAAACCTCCATCCGCTCGGCCAGCCCAGAGAGCGCCGCGGCCGCCGCCGTGTCCTCCTGTCCGGCCTGGGCGAGGGCTGCGTCCCGCGCCTGCCTGAGCGACGCCACTTCCTCTTCCAGCCCGGCGAGCCGTTTCTGCACCTCGGAAAGCTCGTCCATGACCATGATGCCGGCCATCACGGTCAGCCGGATGTCGCCGATCTCGCCGAACGAGCCCTTGAGGTGGGAGACACAGCGGTCGAACCGCGTGGCGAGACCGGCGAGGTGCTCCTCCTGGCCTTCGTCGCAGGCCATGCGGTAGCTCTTGCCGTCGATCGTCACCGTCACCTGGGCCATGCGCTTCTCCTTTGTTTCGGCCGCGCCGCCAGCCCGAAATCAGCGGTCGAGCACGGCGCGAATGGTTTCCATGGCGGTGACGAGCCGGCGCGACACTTCCTTGTTGGCGTCTGCCAGCCGCTCCGCGCGCGCCTCCGAACTGTCGAGTTCCTGGGCGAGCCGCGAGCGGTCCGCGTTCATGCGCTGCACCTCGGCTTCGGCCTCGCCATAGTCCCCCTCGCGCTCGAGCCGGCGCTCGGCGGCCCCTTCCAGCGCGGCCACCGCCCGTTCGAGCCGCGCCAGGGCCTCCTTCAAGCCGGCATCACCCACCACCGCCACCCCGCCTTTCGCCACCCATCACCGAATCGCATGGGTTAAGAACGCGTTAACGCCAAAGCATTAGGCGCCGGGTGAAGCGGGCGTCAATCACATGGGCGGCGCTTCTCCCAAGAGCCATGCGCTCACCCCGCCGTTTTGTTGACTCAAGGCCGCCGGCTGTTATGTCTGCCCGCATCTCCCCTCCCCAACCGTTCAGGGCTACCATGACTGCGCGCGATCGACATGACGGAATGGCGAACGCCATCCGCTTCCTGGCCATGGATGCCGTGGAGAAGGCCAATTCCGGCCATCCCGGCCTGCCCATGGGCGCGGCCGACATCGCCACCGTCCTTTTCACGCGGGTGATGAAATACGATCCGCTGCGGCCGGACTGGCCCGACCGC
The DNA here is from genome assembly GCA_035998495.1 of Mesorhizobium sp. Lineage (GTDB taxonomy): Bacteria > Pseudomonadota > Alphaproteobacteria > Rhizobiales > Rhizobiaceae > Mesorhizobium_B. Next base: position 296,522 of record DASYHP010000080.1, on the reverse strand, counting down.
GACCGTTTCGTTCTGTCGGCCGGCCACGGCTCCATGCTGCTTTACGCGCTGCTCCACCTGACGGGCTATCCCGACATGACGATGGAGGAGATCAGGAACTTCCGGCAGCTCCATTCCAAGACCGCCGGCCACCCGGAGCGCGGCTTCGCCGCCGGCATCGAGACGACCACCGGCCCGCTCGGCCAGGGCTTGGGCAACTCGGTGGGCATGGCGCTGGCCGAACGCATCCTCAACGCCCGCTTCGGCGACGGTCTGGTCGATCATTACACCTATGTCCTGGCCGGCGACGGCTGCCTGATGGAGGGCATTTCCCAGGAGGCGATCTCGCTTGCCGGGCATCTCAGGCTCAACAAGCTCGTCGTCGTCTGGGACAACAACAACATCTCTATCGACGGCCCCGTTTCCCTCGCCGACTCGACCGACCAGGAGAAGCGCTTCCAGGCGAGCGGCTGGAACACGATCGCCATCGACGGTCACGACCCCGAGGCGATCTTCTCCGCGTTCGAGCAGGCCAAGCGCTCCGACCGCCCGACCATGATCGCGGCGAAGACCACCATCGGCTTCGGCGCGCCCACCCGCGCGGGCACCAACAAGGCGCATGGCTCCCCGCTCGGCAAGGAGGAGATCGCCGCCACGCGGGCTGCCCTGGGCTGGTCGGCCGAGCCCTTCGTGGTGCCGGAAGACATCCTGTCTACCTGGCGCGAGGCGGGCCGGCGCGGCGCCTCCGGCCGCGAGGCTTGGGAGACGCGGCTGGCCCAGGCGAGCCATCGCACAGAGTTCGAGCGCCGCATCCGGGGCGAACTGCCCGAAAACTTCGGCACCGTGATTGCCGACTACAAGCGCAAGCTCGCACAGGACAAGCCGAAGGTCGCCACGCGCAAGTCGTCGGAGATGGCGCTGGAGGTCATCAACGCCGCCGTGCCGGAAACGATCGGCGGCTCGGCGGATCTCACGGGCTCCAACAACACCAAGACGAGCCAGACGACGCCAATCAAGCCCGGCGATTTTTCCGGCCGCTACGTCCATTACGGCATCCGCGAGCACGGCATGGCCGCTGCCATCAACGGTCTGGCGGTGCATGGCGGCGTGATCCCTTATGGCGGCACCTTCCTCACCTTTTCCGACTACGCCCGTCCCGCGATGCGGCTCGCCTCGCTGATGGGCATCCGCTCGATCTTCGTGATGACGCACGACTCGATCGGGCTTGGCGAGGACGGCCCCACTCATCAGCCGGTGGAGCATCTGGCGGCGCTGCGCGCCATCCCGAACCATCAGGTGCTTCGCCCCGCCGACGCAACGGAAGCGGCCGAGTGCTGGGAGATCGCGCTGCGCGCGGCGGAAACCCCTTCCACGCTCGTGCTGACTCGCCAGAACCTTCCTGCCGTGCGAACCGAATTCGCCGAGGAAAACCTCAGCGCCCGCGGCGCCTACGAGCTCGCGCCAGCGCAAGGAGAGGCGAAGGTCACGATCTTCGCGAGCGGCTCGGAGGTCGAGGTGGCGCTCGGCGCCAAGAAGCTACTGGAGGCCGAGGGCCACGGCACGCGGGTCGTTTCGGTGCCCTCCTTCGAGCTGTTCGAGGAGCAGGACGTTTCCTACCGCAAACAGGTGCTGGGAGAGACGCAAGTGCGGATCGCGGTCGAGGCCGCCATCCGCATGGGCTGGGACCGCTTCATCGGCACGGACGGCCATTTCGTGGGGATGACCACCTTCGGCGCGAGCGCCCCCATCGAGGCGCTTTATGACTATTTCGGCATCACGGCGGAAGCGACGGCGGACGCCGCGCGAAAAGCCTTGTCGGGCCAAGCGCCCACGGGCGAGGAGGCCCGCGGCGTGCCCGAGCAGGAGCGCGTCAAGCGGCATCCCTGAGGGCACGCTTCTTCATCGCCACGCCCGCTTTCGCGTCTGGCCATTGTCAAAGAACCGTTCAGGAAGCGGGGCGCGGGGCCGTGCCTTCCGAACTTTGTATGTGGCGCAGTCACCCGCGCCCCGCCGGCGTTCTCAGGCCCGGCCCCTTCCCCTCCCCGGCCCGCCGGCTCCTCCATCCCTTCCGTCCCGGGAGGAGCCTCTTGGCAGGCCCTGGCTACTCGCGCGCCGGTGTGGACAGTGTTCAGTCCGCCGCGTGCGGGCCTTTAGTACCCGCAGGGAAGCTTAGGCGGTGTCTCCCCGGGCGGGCCGCCACGTTAGCGGCCCGCCGGAGGCGCCGGCTCCTCCCCGCAGACCACCGTCATGACCGGCGTTCCCGATGGGAGAAGCTGGGGCGAAGCATAAGAGGGGTGCTTGGGGAGGTGGATCGAATATGGCCGACAGGTCGCTCCACCTGCTAAATCAACGGCTTGGCCTGTGGACTTGGCCTGTGGATAAGTTGACGCGGCAGGAGCTCGCCACAGCTTCATCGGGAGGCCTCAAGGAGCCGCCATGCCCCTCAACCTCCCCCGCCAAGCCTTCAGCAAGGAAGATTCCTCACCAGACAGCCGCTTCTACGGCAGCCCACGCTTCGTCACGCATATCGATGACCACGCGATCGCGGCTGTCACGAAAGCCTATCGTGAGTTCCTACCGGCCGGCGGCGTGATCCTCGACCTGATGAGCAGTTGGGTCAGCCACCTGCCGCCCGAGGTCGAATACCGTGAAGTGATCGGCCACGGCATGAACGAAGAGGAGCTTCAGGCCAACCCGCGCCTGTCGCGCTTTTTCGTGCAGGACCTGAATGCCGATCCGGTTCTGCCGTTGGACACGGCAAGCGTGGACGGGGCGGCCATCTGCGTTTCCATCCAGTATCTGCAGCAGCCCGTCGCCGTTTTCGCCGAAGTTCGGCGCGTGCTTCGGCCCGGCGGGCCGGTGGTGATCGCGTTCTCGAACCGCTGCTTCCCCACCAAGGCGGTGGCGATCTGGCTGTCGCTCAGCGGACGCGACCACGCGCGGCTGGTCAGCTCTTATCTCTCCGAGGCCGGGTTCAAGAGCATCGAGGCGCGCGAGCCCGTCCCGCCCGGAAGGTTTTCCGATCCGTTGTGGATCGTGGTGGGTCGGGCCTGACCGGAGGGCAGCAGGACCAGCTTGCGGCCTGGGGTCGAGCTGTCGAGCCGGCAAGCGGGTTGGCAGCGTCTCACCGTGAAATCTGGTGGATTGAGCCGTCGGTTCCCAACGCAGAGTGCGTGAAGCCTTTGATCGCTGAGCGCCCATCTCGGTCGTGCAACCGAGTGCATCTGCGGCTCCAAAGCGGACATCGAGGTAGCCGCCATCTGGTTCGTCATCACCTCAGAAGCGGACTTGCAACCAGAGCACGAGTTACTAGGAGCTCGCATCAACTGTAGAGTCCATGAACTTGGCGGCAGGGCGGGGGGAGAAGCGAGGATGCAGGCCGACATAAAAATCTTCAAGCCGAGTCGACACTCGCCTCTAAGTTCCCTATCCATAATTAGATGACGGCCTCATGGCTTGGCACGTCATGCACTGCTCACGCGACCGAGGGAGTAAATCCCTGGAGGGTGAATAAAGTAAGCATTCGGGAGGAAACATGATGAAAGTATTGGCGTTCGCTTCGTTCGCTTTCCTTGCCGCCACCGCTCTACCTGCTCACGCGCAAGTGTCGGATGGGAAGGTGAAGATCGGCATCCTCAACGACCAATCCGGCGTCTATGCCGATTTTGGCGGCAAGTGGTCTTATGAAGCGGCCAGGATGGCCGTGGAGGATTATGGGGGCACGATCCTCGGTGCGCCCATCGAAGTGATCACGGCGGACCACCAGAACAAGCCGGACATCGCCTCCAACATTGCGCGCCAGTGGTATGACACGGAGCAGGTCGATTCCATCATGGAACTGACGACCTCGTCCGTCGCGCTGGCCGTCCAGGGCCTCTCCAAGGAGAAGAAGAAGATCGACATCGTCACCGGCGCGGCGACGACCGAACTCACGGGCGCGCAGTGCTCGCCCTATGGCTTCCACTGGGCCTATGACACGCATGCGCTGGCGGTCGGCACCGGCGGTGCGCTGGTGCAACAGGGCGGCGATAGCTGGTTCTTTCTGACGGCCGACTATGCGTTCGGCTATTCGCTGGAGGAGCAGACCAGCAATTTCGTCAAGTCCAAGGGCGGCACCGTTGTCGGCGCGGTCCGCCATCCGCTCGCGACCACCGACTACTCGTCTTTCCTGCTCCAGGCGCAAGCTTCTGGCGCCAAGGTGATCGGCATGGCGAATGCCGGCCTCGACACCTCCAACGCGATCAAGCAGGCGGCCGAGTTCGGCATCGTGGCCGGCGGCCAACGTTTGGCTGCCCTGCTCTTCACACTCGCCGAGGTGCATGGCCTGGGACTCGAGGCCGCGCAGGGACTGACGTTGACCGAGGGCTACTACTGGAACCTCGACGACCAGTCGCGCGCCTTCGCCACCAAATTCAAGGAGCGCACCGGCCGCATGCCCAACATGGTGCATGCCGGCACCTATTCAGCGGTCACGCAATACCTGAAGGCGATCGAAAAGGCCGGTACCGACGAGACCGAGGCCGTCGCCAAATCGCTCCGCGAGATGCCGGTGGACGACTTCTTCGGGCGCGGCGGCACGGTGGGCGCGAATGGCCGGATGATACACGACATGTATCTGCTCGAGGTGAAGAAGCCCGCCGACAGCAAGGAGGAGTGGGACTACTTCAACGTGCTGGCGACCATCCCGGGCAACGAGGCCTATATCGACCCTGCCAAGAGCGGCTGCCCGCTCGTGGGCCAGCAATGACCCTGGCCGAGGGGGCTGCCCGTCCGGGCGGCCCACTGCGCGAGGCCGAGCTGCGGGTGGTTCTTTCCGCCCGCGGCCTTCGCCGCGAGTTTGGCGGGTTCGTGGCCGTCAACAATGTCGATCTCGACCTGCACCATGCGAGGATCCACGCCTTGATCGGGCCCAACGGCGCCGGCAAGACGACGGTCTTCAATCTCCTGACCAAGTTTCTGCCGCCAACCAGCGGGACGATCACGCTCCTGGGCGAGGATATCACCCGCTTGGCCCCAGCCAAGGTCGCGCGGATGGGATTGGTGCGCTCGTTCCAGATTTCGGCGGTGTTCCCCCACTTGACCGTGCTCGACAATGTGCGCGTCGCCCTGCAGCGCCCGAGCGGGCTCGGCTACCAGTTCTGGCTTCCGCAAGGCGCGCTCGACCGGCTGAACGGCCGCGCGGAGGAACTGCTCGACCAGGTCGGGCTGCGCGAGGAGCCGCACAAGCTCGCAGCTGACCTTTCCTACGGCCGCAAGCGGGTTCTGGAGATCGCGACCACGCTCGCGCTCGACCCCAAGGTGCTCCTGCTCGACGAGCCCATGGCCGGCATGGGCCACGAGGATGTGGCCAATGTTTCGACCCTCATCCGCCGCATTGCCCGGGATCGGGCGGTCCTCATGGTGGAGCACAATCTGAAGGTCGTGGCCGATCTCTGCGATTGGATCACCGTTCTCCAGCGCGGCGAGGTGATCGCGGCCGGCGACTACGCGACCGTCAGCCAGGACAGCCAAGTTAAGACCGCCTACATGGGGACGGCCCATGACTAGGCCTGTGACGGGCGGCGCGCCGCTCCTTTCCGTGGCCGGTCTCCATGCCTGGTATGGCGAGAGCCATGCGCTGCACGGGGTGGACCTCGAGGTGAGCCAGGGCGAGACGGTCACGCTGCTCGGGCGCAACGGCGTCGGCAAGACGACGACGCTTCGCGCGATCATGGGGATCATTCGCAAGCGCAGGGGCACGATCACCTTCGATCGGCGCGACCTGATGCGGCTGCCGCTGCACCGGGTCGCACATGCAGGCATCGGCTTCGTCCCGGAAGAGCGCGGCATCTTCGCCACGCTGACGGTCGATGAGAACCTGCTTCTGCCGCCGGTCGTGTCGCCCGGCGGGATGTCGGTCGAGGAGATTTTCGATCTCTTCCCAAACCTCAAGGAGCGCCGCAACAGCCAGGGCACCAAGCTTTCGGGCGGCGAGCAGCAGATGCTCGCCATCGCGCGCATGCTGCGCACCGGCGTCAAGCTCCTGCTGCTCGACGAGCCGACCGAGGGGCTGGCGCCCGTGATCGTGCAACGCATCGGCGAAGTGCTGCAGGCGCTGAAAGCGCGCGGCATGACGATCCTGCTCGTCGAGCAGAACTTCCGCTTCGCCAGCCGCGTCGCCGACCGCTTCTACCTCATGGAGCATGGAAGGGTGACGGCCGGCTTCCCCGTTTCCGAACTCGACGCGCAGATCGCCGCGCTTCACGACGTGCTGGGAGTCTGATCCGCCGTGACGATGATCTTCGGTGTCCCGATCCAGGCCTTTGCCGGCCAGTTGTTGGTCGGCCTGATCAACGGCTCCTTTTACGCGATGCTCAGCCTGGGGCTCGCCATCATCTTCGGTCTCCTACGCATCATCAACTTCGCGCACGGCGCGCAATACATGCTGGGCGCCTTTGCCGGGTACCTGCTTCTGAGCACTCTCGGCATCGGCTATTGGCCGGCGCTGATTTTGGCGCCGCTGATCGTCGGCGTTTCCGGCATGGTCATCGAGCGGGTGGCGCTTTCCCGGCTTTACGACGTGGACCCGCTCTATGGCCTGCTCTTCACCTTCGGGCTCGCGCTCGTGATCGAAGGCACGTTCCGCTACTATTACGGCGTTTCAGGGCAGGCCTATACGCCGCCCGCGCTGCTGTCGGGCGGCACCAATCTGGGCTTCATGTTCCTGCCCAACTATCGCGGTTGGGTCGTGGTCGCGTCGCTCGTGATCTGCCTCGGCACGTGGCTCTTGATCGAGAAGACCAGGCTCGGCGCCAATCTCCGCGCGGCGACGGAAAACCCCACGCTCGTTCAGGCGTTCGGGATCAACGTGCCCCTGCTCCTCACCCTGACCTATGGGATCGGCTCGGCTTTGGCCGGCCTCGCCGGCATCATGGCGGCACCCGTCTATCAGGTGAGCCCGCTGATGGGCTCCAACCTCATCATCGTGGTGTTCGCCGTCGTCGTCGTCGGCGGCATGGGCTCGGTTCTGGGCGCGATCGTCACCGGCTACATGCTCGGCCTCGCGGAGGGGTTGACGAAGGTCTTCTATCCGGAAGCCTCCAACATCGTGATCTTCGTCATCATGGCCATCGTTCTCCTCGTCCGGCCCGCCGGCCTGTTCGGAAAGGATGCGTGACATGTTGGCCGAAGCAGTGAGGGACACGCCCGCCATTTCCAGCGCGCGGCTGGAACGCGCCCTGATCGTTCTGGGCGTCGCGACCCTGCTGGCCGCGCCGCTTCTTCTCTATCCGATCTTCCTCATGAAGATGCTGTGCTTCGCGCTGTTCGCCTGCGCGTTCAACCTTTTGCTCGGCTTCACCGGTCTGCTTTCTTTCGGCCATGCCGCCTTTTTCGGCGGCGCGGCCTATTTCACCGCGCATGCCGTGAAGGAATGGGGCTGGACGCCCGAGGCCGGCGTGCTCCTCGGCGTCGCCGGCGCGGCACTGCTCGGGGCCGTGATCGGGTTTTTCGCGATCCGCCGGCAAGGCATCTATTTCGCCATGATCACCCTGGCGTTGTCGCAGATGTTCTACTTCTTCTGCGTGCAGGCGCCCTTCACCAAGGGCGAGGATGGGATTCAGGGCGTCCCGCGCGGCTTTCTGTTCGGCATCATCGATCTGAACATTCCGTTGAACATCTATTACTTTGTGCTGGCGATGTTCCTGCTCGGCGTTTTCGCGATCTGGCGCATCGTCAACTCGCCGTTCGGCATGATCCTCAAATCGATCCGGGAAAACGAGAACCGGGCGGTGTCGCTGGGCTACAGCGTGAACCGCTACAAGCTTGCCGCCTTCGTGATGTCGGCCGCGCTCGCGGGCCTCGCCGGCGCGATGAAGGCGCTCGTCTTCCAGTTCGCCACCCTGACGGACGTCACCTGGCAGATGTCCGGCGAGGTGATCCTGATGACGCTCCTGGGCGGCATCGGGACCATGGTCGGCCCGATTGTCGGCGCGGGCCTGGTCGTGGCCCTGCAGAACTACCTCGCGACGTCGGAGTTTCCCGTCACCGTCGTCACGGGCCTGATCTTCATGGCCTGCGTGCTTTTATTCCGCCGCGGGATCTTCGGCGAGATCCAAGCCCGCCTGGGACGCGCCCGCAGCCCCATAGGCTGACCATGTCAGAATTTTACGACTACGTCATCGTCGGCGCGGGCACGGCGGGCTGCGTGCTCGCCAACCGCCTTTCCGCCGATCCCGATGTTTCCGTCCTGCTGCTCGAAGCGGGGGGCAAGGACAACTACCACTGGATCCACATCCCGGTCGGCTATCTCTACTGCATCTCCAATCCCCGCACCGACTGGTGCTTCACGACCGAGCCCGAAGAAGGCCTGCGCGGCCGCTCGCTCATCTATCCCCGCGGAAAAGTGCTCGGGGGCTGCTCGTCCATCAACGGCATGATCTACATGCGCGGCCAAGCGCGAGACTATGACGGCTGGCGCCAGATGGGCTGCACGGGCTGGGGCTGGGATGACGTGCTGCCCTTCTTCCGCAAGTCGCAGAACTATTATCGCGGCGCCGACGACATGCACGGCGCGGAAGGCGAATGGCGGGTCGAGGAATCGCGCGTCCGCTGGGAGATCCTCGACGCGTTCGCGGCCGCCGCCGAAGCCATCGGCATCCCGCGCGTCGATGACTTCAACCGCGGCAGCAACGAAGGCTCCTCCTACTTCAAGGTGAACCAGCGCGACGGCATCCGCTGGAATACGGCCAAGGCCTTCTTGAAGCCGGTGCGCCATCGCCGGAATCTCAGGATCGAGACCCATGCCCATGCGCGCCGGCTCGTCATCGAGGACGCCGCCGCGCAAGCCGTCGAGTTCGAGCAGGGCGGCGTCATCCGCACGGTCCGGTGCCGGCGCGAGATCGTGCTCGCGGCCGGCGCCATCGGCTCCCCGCATCTTCTCGAGCTTTCCGGCGTGGGCCGGGGTGAGGTGTTGCAGAGGGCCGGCATTCCCGTCCTTCTCGAACGGAGGGCCGTCGGCGAGAACCTTCAGGACCACCTGCAGCTCCGTTGCGCCTACACGGTCAAGGGCGTGCGCACTCTCAACGAGCAGGCGAGCCGGCTTTCCGGCAAACTGGCGATCGGGCTCGAATACCTCATCAAGCGCTCCGGCCCCATGTCCATGGCACCGAGCCAGCTCGGCGTCTTCACGCGATCCGATCCGTCCTACGAGACGCCAAACCTCCAATATCACGTGCAGCCGCTGACACTGGAGAAGTTCGGCGAGCCGGTGCACTCCTTTCCCGCCTTCACCGCGAGCGTCTGCAACCTGCGGCCCGACAGCCGCGGCTCGGTCCATGCCACGTCGCTCGATTTCCGCACCCAGCCGGCGATCAAGCCCAACTACCTTTCGGCCGAAAGCGACAAGCGCGTCGCCGCCGACGCGATCCGGCTGACGCGCCGCATCGTCGCGCAGGAGCCTCTGCAACGTTACAGCCCCGAGGAGTTCAAGCCGGGTCCGCACTATCAGACCGACGACCAACTGGTGGACGCGGCCGGCCTGATCGGCACCACGATCTTTCATCCCGTCGGCACTTGTCGAATGGGCGCCGATCTGGATGCGGTCGTCGATCCGAAGCTGAAGGTGCGCGGCATAGCCAGGTTGCGCATCGCCGACGCCTCAGTGATGCCGACCATCACCTCAGGCAACACCAATTCGCCGACCTTGATGATCGCCGAGAAGGCCGCCCACCTTATACGGGCCGACGCATTGATGCGCGCCTGAGGACACAGCAGCTCGTTGGCTTCGCTCGCGTCGAGCTGGAGCTCTGTCGAGCTGAGTGCTGGGAGCAGTTCGAGCGACATCCGGTCCAGTGTGAGTTTGACCGCAACCGGGTAGACCAGCGCTATACGGGCCGAGATGCGAGCGCTTCTTTCCATCGCGACCGTAAGCTGACCTGGGCAACCATGTGAGCAAGCGTCTCGGCTGCGCCGACAGCTTTGTCAGGCGCAGCCTTGTGTGTCGGCATCAGGGGGATCGTGCGGAATCTTCTACTCCCGCCGAGGCCCTGTTAGCACCTGGCGCCGACTCTCTATGCCATGGTTTGGCCTGTGATCCCCTCCAAGCGCAACGAGCCGACCGTGGCCTGCCCCGATTTGGTCCATGTCCACCGCAACCGCGTCGAGCGGCTTTGGGGAAGGCTGAAAGAATGGCGAGCCATCGCAACTCGATACGAGTAAACCGCTGCGAGCTTCATGGGCGTGCTCTGCCTCGCAGTCAGCATGGACTGGCTCAGACGCTGACAGGGCCTAGTAGGCGGTTGCACGTCTGCTTTCTGAATGCGAAGTCCAGAAAGCCGTCAGTCCGCTAGCGGCCAAGAGCCACCGTTCAATCCCACCGTCCGAGTGTTTGGTTCCAGCCACAACGACCGCCACTTAGGCGGTCTAGCGGCGAACGAATTTCAACAGAGCGACTCATCACCCCTGGATTTCTGGGCTGAGACACTCCAGGCGCGGTTGTGATCCTTCTTACTGCTCCAGTGACATCCTGTCCTGCTTGATCACGCTAATCGATTTAATTTCTGCCACCTTTGTCTAGATTCGCCAGCCTGCTGCCGTTATGAAGCAGCCGACGCGGCCGCTTCGGCCGTTTCCACGCGCGCCCCAAGGAGATAAGCCATGACCGTCCGCGTCGCCATCAACGGGTTCGGCCGCATCGGCCGCAACATCGTCCGCGCCATCTACGAATCCGGCCGCAAGGACATCGACGTGGTGGCCGTCAACGATCTCGGCCCCGTGGAAACCAACGCCCACCTCTTGCGCTACGACAGCGTGCATGGCCGTTTTCCCCACGAGGTGACGGTGGACGGCGACGCCATCCGCATCGGCGAGGAGGGCTTCAAGGTGCTCGCCGTCAAGGATCCGTCCCAGCTTCCCTGGAAGGACATGGGCGTGGACATCGCGCTGGAATGCACGGGCATCTTCACCGCCCGCGAAAAGGCCGCCGCCCATCTCACGGCCGGGGCCAAGCGGGTGATCGTCTCCGCCCCCTCGGAAGGGGCCGACCTCACCGTGGTCTATGGCGTGAACCACGACAAGCTCACCGCCGAGCATCAGGTGATCTCCAACGCCTCCTGCACCACCAACTGCCTGGTGCCTGTGGCGCAGGTGCTGCACCAGGCGATCGGCATCGAGAAGGGGATGATGACCACCATTCACTCCTACACCAACGACCAGCCCTCGCTCGACCAGATGCACAAGGATCTTTACCGCGCCCGCGCCGCGGCGATCTCCATGATCCCGACCTCGACGGGCGCGGCCAAGGCGGTCGGGCTCGTTCTGCCCGAGCTCAAGGGCAAGCTCGACGGCATCTCGATTCGCGTGCCCACGCCCAACGTGTCGGTGGTGGACCTGAAGTTCATCGCCAAGCGCGCCACCACCAAGGAGGAGATCAACGAGGCGATCAAGGCGGCGGCCGACGGGCCGCTCAAGGGCGTGCTCGGCTACACGAATCACCCCAACGTGTCGGTGGATTTCAACCACGACCCGCATTCCTCGGTCTTCCACATGGACCAGACCAAGGTGATGGACGGCAGTTTCGTGTCGATCCTGTCCTGGTACGACAACGAATGGGGTTTTTCCAACCGCATGGCCGACACGGCGGTCGCCTTCGCGCGCACCATCAACTAAGCAAGATCCTCGCTGCAAAGACGCGCTCCGCGGCGAGGATCATGCGCCCCGGCAAAATGCCGGGCGCGACCGGGCGCGGCAAGCGCGTCCGGCCACAATCCCGGACGGTTTGACCCCCAAAGGAAGGCGGCAAGCACGGAAGCAGAGGGAGTTGCGTGGAGCAGGCGGTCTATCTTGCGACGCTGGTAGGCACCGGACTCGTGCTGGCCGCCGCCTTTTCCAGCCTGATCGCCTTCCGCTTCGGCGCGCCGCTGCTCCTTCTCTTCCTCGGCATCGGGCTCGCCGCCGGCGAGAACGGCCTCGGGATCGACTTCGACAATGCGGGTCTCGCCTATTTCCTAGGCTCGATCGCGCTTGCGGTGATCCTCTTCGATTCGGGCTTCGGCACGCCACTGGCGGTGCTTCGGCAGGCGGCGGGGCCCGCCTTGGCGCTGGCGACGCTCGGGGTCGGCCTGACCGGGGTTCTGTTCGGCGCGGCCGCCCATTTCCTGATCGGCCTGAGCTGGCTCGAAGCCCTCCTCTTGGGCGCGGTCGTGGCTTCCACGGATGCGGCCGCCGTGTTCTTCCTCCTGCGCGCGGGCAACATCAATCTGCGCGAGCGCGTGCGCGCCACGCTGGAGATCGAATCGGGCACCAACGACCCGATCGCGATCTTTCTCACCGTCACGCTGGTCGAGCTGATCGCGAGCCAGGGCCGCGAGGAGGCGCTTCCGCTCTGGGCCGCGCTCGGGGATTTCGTCCTCAAGATGGGGCTCGGGGCCGCCGTCGGCGTGGCTGGCGGATTCCTGATCGTGCGGCTCATGGAGCGGCTCGACCTCGATCGCGGCCTGACGCCCATTTTCGTGCTGGCCTTGTCGCTTCTGGTCTTTGCCGGCGCAGGGGCGGTGGGCGGGTCCGGCTTCCTGGCGGTCTATCTGGCGGGTCTCGTGGCCGGCAACGCGCGGATCCGATCGGAAGCCTCCATCCGCGGCTTCCAGGAGGGCCTGTCCTGGCTCGCCCAGATCATCATGTTCCTGGTGCTCGGCCTTTACGCGACCCCGTCCGAGTTCGTGGCCCTCCTCCCGTTCGCCGTGCCGCTCGGGCTCTTTCTCATCTTGGTGGCGCGGCCGGTGGCCGTGTGGCTGTGCCTCCTTCCCTTCCGCTTCCCCGCCAACGAGGCCGGTTTCGTCGCGTGGGTGGGTTTGCGCGGAGCGGTGTCGATCCTGCTCGGCCTGACGCCTATCCTGGGCGGGCTGGAGGATGGAAGGCTGATCTTCAACATCGCCTTCATCGTTGTGCTCGTATCGCTCCTCGTTCAGGGCTGGACCGTGGGGCCGTTCGCGCGGCGTCTCGGCCTGATCGTGCCCCAGAAGATCGGGCCGCTGGAAAAGGTCGAGCTGGAGCTGCCGGGTTCGGCCCATCACGAGTTGCTCGCCTATACGGTGGTGCCGGGCAGCCCGGTGACGCGAGGCGAACGCCTGCCCCACTGGGCACGGCCATCGCTGGTGGTGCGCGAGGGCCGCTCCATGCGGCTGCGCGAGGCCGGCCGACTGCAGGCCGGCGACCATGTCTACATCTTCGTGCCCGACCGCTATCCGCGCCTGCTCGATCGGCTGTTCGCCAGCCCCGCGAGGGTGGAACCGGAGGACGCCGACTTCTTCGGCGCTTTCGCCGTCGATCCCCAGCGCCCCGCGTCCGACCTCGACGCGGCCTATGGTCCCGGCCTCCTTGGCGAGGAGGAGAAGCGGCTCACCATCGGCGCGCTGGTCATGGCCCGGCTCAACGGCGAAGCGGAATATGCCGACCGCGTGAGCTTCGGCCCCATCGAGCTGATCGTGCGCGACGTGGACGAGAACGGCCGCGTGTCGGCGCTGGGCCTCTCTTTCGAGCCGGCGACGACGGAGGCCATGCCGATCCTGCCCGGCGCGGCGCCTGTCGTTCGGGCGCTCGCGCGCTGGCTGCGGGGCACGCGGCGGGGATCGGCCAAGGGCGGCCCGCCGCCGGAAAACGCCTGACATGGTTGTCGGCTATTTGGGTGCGTCTAACCAGGAGCGGAACGAGGAGAGCGGCATGTCCAGGTTCAGGACGATCGACGAGATGGGGGATGTCCAGGGCAGGCGCGCGCTGGTGCGCGTGGACCTGAACGTGCCCTTCGAGAATGGGGTGGTGACGGACAAGACGCGCATCGAGCGCGTCCTCCCCACGATCCGAGAGCTTTCCGACAAGGGCGCGAAGGTGATCCTGCTGGCCCATTTCGGCCGGCCGAAAGCCGCGCCCGACCCAAAATACACGCTGGAGCCCATCGCGAGAGCGACCGCCGAGGTGCTTGGGCGGCCGGTGGCGTTCGCGGCGGACTGCGTGGGCGACGCGGCGCGAGAGGCGGTGGCGAAGCTGGGCGAAGGCGAGGTGCTGCTGCTCGAAAACACCCGCTTCCATCCCGGCGAAGAGGAGAACGAGCCGGGCTTCGTGCGGCAGTTGGCCGAGAACGGCGACCTCTATGTGAATGACGCCTTTTCCACCGCCCATCGCGCGCATGCCTCGACCGAAGGCCTCGCCGATGTCCTGCCCGCTTTCGCCGGGCGCACCATGCAGGCGGAGCTTGAGGCGCTGGAGAAGGGACTCGCCCAGCCCGAGCGGCCGGTGGTGGCCGTGGTGGGCGGCGCGAAAGTGTCCACCAAGATCGACCTGCTCCTGAACCTCGTCCGCCGCGTGGACGCGCTCGTGATCTGCGGCGGCATGGCCAACACGTTCCTGGCCGCGCGTGGGGTCGATGTCGGCAAGTCGCTGTGCGAACATGACCTCGCTCAGCGCGCGAAAGAAATCGAGCACGAGGCGGCGGAAGCCGGCTGCGCGCTGGTGCTTCCCGTGGACGCGGTGGTGGCCAAGGAGTTCAAGGAGAACGCCTCCAGCGAGGTCGTGGCGGTGGAGAGCGTGCCGGCCGACGGCATGATCCTCGACCTCGGCCCGCAAAGCGTGGACGCGGTCAAGACCTGGATCGGGTGGGCGAAGACCTTGGTCTGGAACGGTCCGCTCGGCGCGTTCGAAACGAGGCCCTTCGACCGCGGCACCGTCGAGGCCGCCCGTTTCGCCGCTGAGCGCACCAAGGCGGGCGAGCTCGTCTCTGTGGCCGGCGGCGGCGACACGGTGGCGGCGCTCAACGAGGCGGGCGTGGCCGACGACTTCTCCTACGTCTCCACCGCCGGCGGCGCGTTTCTTGAATGGATGGAAGGGAAAGCCCTGCCGGGCGTCGAGGCCTTGAAGCGCTAAAGCAGCGCGCTGCCCTCGCGCAGCATGGTGGTCAGCCCCATCAGGACGAGCCCGGCGAGCGCCAGCTTCCAGAAGTCGGAGCGCCGCGTCAGCCCCGGCAACCCGAGCGGCCGGATGATCTGGACGATCATGGCGAGCACCATGAGCACGGACAGGACTTTGAACATGCCGCTTCCCATGGACCTGCGTAAGGCGGCTGTCGAGACGGAAGCGGAAAGGGAGGACCGCCCGTCCGCGCGGGCTCCTGACAGACCCTCCTGACAGACCGTTGTCAGGAGGCGTCTGCTAGGCTCACGCTCCAACCTTCCGAGGGCATGCGACATGACAGGCGAGAATGGGCCGCGGCGAAAGACGCTGGGCGTGCTGTTCATCCACCGCTGGGCGGACCGGGAGTATGGCCTGCTCGCCGCCTCCGCCGCCGACTGGTTCGACACGAAGGTCTTGTCGCTCGCGCCCGGCGGCCGTGAGGTCTCCTCGGCCAGCGGCTTTCGACTGACGCCTGACCGCCCGCTGGACGCGGAAGCGAACGCCGATCTCCACGCGATCGCAGTGATCGGCTCGGACCGCTGGCCGGAGAGCGAGGCGCCGGAGGTGGGCGGCCTGCTGCGGGCCGTGGCGGAAAAGGGCGGCGTGGTCGGCGGCATCTGCGCCGGCACGCTTCCGCTGGCGCGGGCCGGGCTGTTCGCCGGCCGCGACCACACCAGCAACGGGCGCGAATGGATCATGGGGCGCGTGCCGGGCTATGCCGGGTCGGAGCGCTACCGCGACGTGCCGCATGCCGTTTGCGACCGCCGGATCGTGTCCGCGCCGGGCTCCGCGCCCGGCACCTTCGCCTGCGCCTTCCTAGGCGCGCTCTATCCCGAACGGGAGGCGATGCTTTGCGACATGCACGCGATGTTCGCCAAGGAGTACGGCGCGTCCGCCTCCTGACAGGATGCTGTCAGGAGGGGCCTGCTAGGGTTTCCTTGTTGCATATCCAAACAGGAGACGGACGATGACCCAGCCCCTTCCCCCCAACACCGCGGTGTGGTTCGAAATCCCGGTTGCGGACATGGCGCGCGCGAAGAGCTTCTATGCCGCCGTGGTCGGCGGCGCCCTGAAGGACGAAGATGGCGGTTCGAACCCGATGGCGGCCTTTCCGGCGGCAGGCGACGCTTCGGTTTCGGGCCACCTTTATCCGGGCAAGCCCGCCCCGAGCGGCACGGGAATCACCATCCATCTGGCGGTGGATGATGTGGAAAAGGCGATGGCGCGGGTGTCGGCCCATGGCGGCCAGGTGGTCTCGCCGGTGATCGACATTCCCGCGGGCCGCTTCAGCTATTGCCTTGACCCCGACGGCAACAGTTTCGGCGTGTTCTCGCGCTAGGCTCCCAACATGCGCCGCGCCGACCGCCTGTTCCAGATCGTCCAGCGCCTGCGCGGCGGCCGGCTTGTCACGGCCCGCGCGCTCGCTGAGCGGCTGGAGGTGTCGGAGCGCACGATCTACCGCGACATCGCCGACCTGCAGGCCTCGGGCGTGCCGGTCGATGGCGAGGCGGGCGTGGGCTACCTTTTGCGCGAGGGTTTTGAGCTGCCCCCGCTGATGTTCACGCGCGACGAGATCGTGGCCTTGGTGGCCGGCGCACGGATGGTGCAGAGCTTCGGCGGCGCGGCCATGGCGCGCGCCGCCGTCGAGGCCCTCGTGAAGATCGCTTCCGTCCTGCCCGACGCGGCGCGCGAGCGCCTCAACCGCACCGAGATCCACGCCGCACGCGACGCGCTGCCCGAGCCCATCCGGGCGGCGCTCGACCGGCTCGACCATGCCGTGGAGAGCCGGGACGTGCTCCACCTCCGCTACTGCGACGAGGCGGGCCGCGAAACGAGCCGCACTGTGCGGCCGCTGGGCCTGTGGTTCTGGGGCAAGGTGTGGACGCTGGTCGCCTGGTGCGAGCTCAGGCAGGATTTCCGCATGTTCCGCATCGACCGGATGCTGACGCTGGAGCCCGCGAACCGCAGCTTCAAGCCCGAGCCTGGCCGGCGGCTCGTCGATTTTTACCGGCAGATGGAATGCCGGGGGGAAGCGCCGCCTATTCCTCTTCGGCCGGCCGGTTCTTGAGCGCCGACAGCTTGGCGAACACGGTCTCGGCCGAAAGCTCCTTGTCCTCGTCGCGCTCGCGCTCGCTTTCGGCCGGCAGCCGTTCGGTGAGGGCGGCGGGCAGAAGCGTGTCGCCCGTGGGCGCCTGAGGCTCGGCGCCCTTGGCGGCCGCCGCCCGGCCCACCTCCAAATCAAGGTCGATTTGCGAGCACAGCCCCAGCGCCACCGGATCCATGGGCACGAGGTTCGTCATGTTCCAGTGCCGGCGCTCGCGAATCTGGTCGATAGTCGCCTTGGTGGTGCCCACCAGCCGCGAGATGGCGGCGTCCTTGAGCTCGGGATGGTTCTTGACGAGCCAGTAGATGGCGTTGGGCCGGTCCTGGCGCTTGGACAGCGGCGTGTAGCGCGGGCCCTTGCGTTTGGCCTCCGGCACGCGGACCTTCGGGTCCTGCAATTTCAGGCGGTAGTTCGGGTCGGCCTCGCCGCGGGCGATTTCTTCACGCGAAAGCTGGCCGGTCATGATGGGATCCATGCCCTTGATGCCCTGCGCCGACTCGCCGTCGGCGATCGCCTTCACCTCGAGCGGATGCAGGCCGCAGAAATAGGCGATCTGGTCGAAGGAAAGCGCGGTGTTGTCGACCAGCCAGACGGCGGTCGCCTTGGGCATCAGAAGCGTGTTGGCCATGAAAGCAAATCCTTCTCGAGCGCCCGCAGCCTTGCGCGGGCCGCGGACGGTGGTCTTTTTGCGAGAACCACCAATGGGGGAGTCATGGCGCATATAGCCTCAACGGCAGAGGCGTTCAATGAGAATCGGGGGCAGCCCCGCGCTTGGCCGACGCTTCGAGGCGCGGGGGAGAAGGGTCGCCTGACGCGGTGGGGACCACGCCCGCCATTAACCCCACCGTGATCACGATCTTGCCGATATGCGCGCCAGCTTCCATCCGCCGGTGGGCCTCGGAGGCCTCGGTGAGCGGGAACGTGCCGTCGATCACGGGTGCGACTTTCCGCGCCGCCAGCAAAGGCCAGACATGCTCCTCCAGCGCGGCGGCGATTCCACCCTTCACCTCGACGGTGCGGGGCCGGAGCGTCGAGCCGGTGTGGGTCAGCCGTTTGATCATGAGTTTCCCGACATCGATCTCGGCCTTGGCCCCGCCCTGGGTGGCGATCTGCACGATGCGGCCATCGACCGCCGCGGCGTCAAGGTTGCGCGGGACGTAATCGCCGCCCACCATGTCGAGGATCACGTCGACGCCCCTGCCCCCGGTCGCATCCTTCACGGCGGCCACAAAATCCTCCACGTGATAATTCACGGCACGCGCCGCGCCGAGCCTGAGACAGGCCACGCATTTCTCCGCGGAGCCCGCCGTCGCGATCGCCTGGGAGCCGAGCGCCACCGCCAATTGGATCGCCGTCGTGCCGATGCCGCTCGATCCGCCATGCACGAGCAGCCACTCGCCGGGCCGGAGTTTTCCGCGCTCGAACACATTGTGCCACACCGTGAAGAAGGTTTCGGGGATCGCCGCGGCTTGCGTCATGCTGAATCCCGGCGGAACCGGCAGGGCATGCGAGCCGTGCACGACGACGAACTCGGCATAGCCGCCGCCGTGGGCGAGCGCGCAGACGGCATCCCCGACCTTCCAGCGTCCTGTGCCCTCCCCCAGTCCGACGACCTCGCCCGCCACCTCCAAGCCTGGCAAAGGCGAGGCGTCGGGCGGCGGCGCATAGGCGCCCCGGCGCTGCAGCACGTCCGGCCGGTTGACGCCCGCGGCAACCACCCGAATCAGGATTTGGCCTGAGCCCGGAGCAGGCACGGGAACCCGCACGGGCTTGAGCACCTCCGATCCGCCCGGCTCAGAAATCGCAATCGCCAGCATGGTGTCAGGTAGCGTCATGCAACCCCCTTTCCTTCCGCAACGGCAACGGTGTTTGCCGAAGCGTGCCGCGCCACTGTAGGCTGACCCGAACAGCCCGCAAGAGGAGCGCGCCATGGCCTTCATCGACGACGACCGCCCGAAACCCAAGCGCCGCCACGAAATCGGCGAGGACGTGTCCCTCCTCGGCGCGGGCGAATTGCAGGCTCGCGTCGGGGAGCTGAAGGACGAAATCGCACGCCTCCAAGCCGAACTCGCCGCGCGCGACCAGACCCGGAGCGCCGCGGAAAGCCTGTTCAAGCGCTGAGATCGCGCAAGCAGCGCAAGGCCCCGGTGTGGGGCGGGCAGGCAAGCCTGGGACCAGTCCGATCGCGGAGAATGGCCGGCGGGGCAAGGCTGGGCGGTCCCCCGAGGCAACCATACCGCTCCTTCAGGAGCCTGTCATCATCCTGCCCTGTTAGGGGCGCGTGTCGGGCCGCCGCCCCACCTGATTCGCCTCCATCGTCGGACGCCGCCATGCTTGCCGCCTATCGGCCGATCTTCTCCCTGCTGCGAGGAACCGCCTTCCTCCTGGCGGCCGCCGGCCTGCACGGACTGCTTCTGCCGCTGCGCGGCCAAGCGGAAGGTTTCTCCACCGTCTCGCTGGGCCTGCTCGGCACGGCCTGGGCGGCGGGCTTCGTGACAGGCTGCCTGCTCGCCCCCAGGCTGGTGCGGCGGGTGGGCCATGTGCGGGCCTTCGGCGCCTTCGCGGCGTCGGCCGCCATCATCGCGCTTCTGACGGGGCTCTTCATCGACGCGCTCGTATGGATCCCGCTGCGTGCGGCGACCGGCTTCGCCACCGCCGGCGCCTTCATGGTGATCGAGAGCTGGCTCAACGAGAAATCCACCAACGAGAACCGCGGCACGGTGTTCGGCCTTTACATGATGGTCACCTATGCCGCGCTCATGGCCGGCCAGATGGGGGTCGCCGTCGGCGACATCGCAGCCGACAAGCTCTTCATGGTGGCGGGCATCCTCTACTGCCTGGCCCTGATCCCGACCGCCGTTTCCACGGAAGCCGCGCCGCGCCCGCTCCAGGAGGTGTCGCTGGACCTGAAGGGGCTTTATGCCAATTCGCCCGTCTCATTCGTCGGCTGCTTCCTGATCGGTGTGGCCAACGGGGCCTTCGGCACGTTGGGCGCTGTCTATGGGGCGCGGATCGGCATCTCGGCGGCCGAGATCGCCGTGATGATGAGCGTCGCGGTCGTGTCCGGCGCTGTCCTGCAGATGCCGGTCGGTCGGGTGTCCGACCGCACCGACCGCCGCTTCGTGCTGGCCGCGGCCAGCTTCGGCGCGGCGCTGATCGCGACGGCGCTGTTCTCCTTCGAGCCGCGCTCGCCGCTCGCGGTGATCGCCTGGACCGCGGGCTATGGCGGGCTCGCCTACGCCCTTTATTCGGTCGCGGTGGCGCATGCCAACGACCATGCCAGGCCCGAGGATTTCATGAAGGTGTCGGGCGGGCTCCTGCTGCTTTACGGCTTCGGCACCATGGCCGGCCCAGTGCTGGGGGCGACGCTGATGGCGCCGCTTCGCCCCGAGGCCCTGTTCATGGCCACGGCCATCGCGCATGCGGCGCTTGGGCTTTACACGCTGCTCAGGGTGCGCCGCCGCGCGCCCGTTCCCCTGGAGGAGCGCGGCGCCTTTCAGACGCTGCCCGCGGAGCGGGCGGTCACGCCCGAATCGGGGCGGCTCGATCCGCGCAATCCCGGCGAGGAGGACGCGACGGCCGAGCCCGCTTCTCCTGCCTATGGTGAGCCGGAAACCGAACGGCGGGCGGCCTGATTCGCGCAAGGCGCGGCGCCCGATTCGAGCGCCGCGCGGTCGGCCCGGCGAGTCGTGCCCGGCGAGCCGTGGGAGAATAGCCGCGTCAGTGCGCCGTCGGCTGCGCCTTCAGCTTTTCCATCTCGTCCTTGAGCTGAAGCTTTCGCCGCTTGAGCGCGGTGAGTTCGAGGTCGTCGGCGGAAGGATGATTCATCGCCTCATCGAGCGCGCGCTCGATCTCGCCATGCTTGCGCTTCAGTTCGTCAAGATGGTTGGCCAGAGACATGCGGTGCTTCCTTTCGTGTTTCCTCGCTCGCCATGGCCGCGAACTCGCACACTCGGGCCACGCACCCGCGACCACAGCGAGGCGAGCATGCCATCAGTTTGGTCGGATGTCGAAGGGGACAAGAGGCGACCGCGCCCGATTTCCAGCGCCGGCGAAGCATGCTAGAGCCCGTGCCGAGCGAATTCGAGGGCGCGCGAAAAGGAGCCATGCGGCTGCAAACCGTTGAACTGGCGAAACATCTTTCCGCTGCGGCAGGACGGCCGGAGAGGATGGGGAGGCAGGGCCGACGAGACAGGTCGCGGGGAAAATTTTTGTGAACGCTCTTTTGGTCGGGACGAACCAGCCGCGGGAATGATGTCGGATCAGGAACAGGCCGAACTGCGCCTCCAATATGCGAGGCTCAAGCAGGAGCATCTCGACTTCGATGCGGCGATCAACGCGATGTTGACGGTGGGCTGCGACCCGCTGCAGATCCAGCGCATGAAGAAGAAGAAGCTCGCCCTGAAGGACCGGCTGCGCAGCCTCGAGGACCGCGTCGTCCCCGACATCATCGCCTGAGGTAGGGTTGGCGGCGGCGGAGCAAGGGGATCGAGAGGTGGACAGCGAGCGCGCCGACGTCGCCGTGGTGATGGGGAGCCGGTCCGACTGGGACACGATGCGCCTCGCCTCCGAAACGCTGGACGCGCTCGGCGTGTCGCACAGGAACCTCGTGGTTTCGGCCCACCGCACGCCCGAACGCCTGTTCGGCTTCGCCAGGAGCGCGCGGGAGAATGGCTTCCGCGTGGTCATCGCGGGCGCAGGCGGAGCGGCGCATCTGCCCGGCATGCTGGCCGCGCTCACCCCTCTGCCCGTGTTCGGCGTGCCAGTGGAATCAAAGGCCCTGTCAGGCCAGGATTCGCTGCTCTCCATCGTGCAGATGCCGGCGGGCATCCCTGTCGGCACGCTCGCCATCGGACGGCCCGGCGCCGTGAACGCCGCGCTTCTGGCCGCCGCCGTGCTTGCGCTCAGCGACGCGACGCTCGCGGAAAAGCTCGACACGTGGCGGCGGCGGCAATCCGAAGGTGTGCCCGAACAGCCCGTGGACGCCAGGTGACGCCGCTTCCCCGGGGAAGCGCGATCGGCATGCTGGGGGGCGGCCAGTTGGGCCGCATGATGGCGATGGCCGCGGCCAGGCTCGGCTACCGGACCGTCGTGCTCGACCCGGACGGCCATGCGCCGGCGGCCCTCGTTTCGGCCGGACATGTCTGCGCGCCGTTCGACGATTTCTCCGCCCTCGACCGGCTGGCGACGCAGTGCGCGGTCGTCACCTATGAATGGGAGAACGTGCCGGTCGAAACTGTCCGGCATCTGGCGAGCCGCGTGCCGGTCCATCCGCCCGTCGCCGCGCTGGAGGCGGCGCAGGACCGGGTGCGGGAGAAGACCTTCCTCAATTCTCTCGGCGTCCCCACGGCGGCGTTCCGCGTCGTGAACGGCGACGCGGAACTGGCCGACGCCCTTGCGGCGTTTAGCGGCGAAGGCATCCTGAAGACCCGCCGCGGCGGCTATGACGGCAAGGGCCAGCGCCGTTTCCGGGCCTGCGAAAACCCCGCCGGGGCGTTTGCCGCGATGGGCGGCGCGCCGCTCGTGCTTGAAGCCGTTGTTCCGTTCGAGCGCGAGGTCTCCGTGATCGCCGCGCGCGGGCAGGACGGCGCGTTCGCCGCTTATGAGCCGGCCGAGAACACGCACGAGAACGGCATCCTGCGGCGTTCGACCGTTCCGGCCTCGATCAGCCCGCAAACGGCCTCGGCCGCACGGGACGCCGCCCGGCACATCCTGGACGCGCTCGATTATGTCGGCGTGATCGGTGTCGAATTCTTCGCGCTCCCCGATGGCGGCCTCCTCGCAAACGAGATCGCGCCCCGCGTTCACAATTCCGGCCACTGGACGGAGGCCGCCTGCGCGGTGAGCCAGTTCGAGCAGCATGTTCGCGCCGTGTGCGGCCTGGCCCTCGGCTCGACGCGGCGCTTCGCCGACTGCGCGATGGAGAACCTCTTGGGCGATGAGGTGCTTTCCGCGCCGGAGCTTCTTGCGGAACCCGATGCCGTCCTCCATCTCTACGGCAAGGCTGAGGCGCGGCCGGGCCGCAAGATGGGCCATGTCACGCGCCTTCTCGGGCTTGGCCGCGGAGCGCGCGGTTGACATCCCGGCAAGCCGTCGATTAGAAGCCCGCAACCTTGCGCGCCGCTTTTGGCGCGCGTTTCCTTATCTAAGGCCTGGGATAAGCCCGGCCAACCACGACCCAAGGCCGACAGCCATGAAGATCAAGAACTCGCTGAAAGCGCTCAAGGGCCGCCATCGCGCCAACCGCATGGTGCGCCGCAAGGGCCGCATCTACATCATCAACAAGGAGGCCCCGCGCTACAAGGCGCGCCAGGGCTGACCTTGGTCGCGCCCGCGACGGCGCGCCACACGAAAAATTCAGTTTGACGGCGGGCGAGCGACGGCTAGCCTGCCGTTCATGCGCGCGCTCCTCATTGCCCTTTCGCTCGTCTCGTTCGCCGTGCCCGCCGCGGCGCAAGGCGACGCCAAGCCTGCCCCCCTCGCCCCACGCGAGGCGCCTTCCGTGCGGCTCGAACGGCTCTTTTCCGAACTCAAGCGCGAGCGCAACGAAAAGGCGGCCGAGCGCGTGGCTGCCCGCATCGGGGAGGAATGGGGTCGCTCGGGCAGCGCCTCGGTGGACCTGATGATGCATTGGGCGCGCGAGGCGCTGGAGGCCAAGAAACA
This sequence comes from Mesorhizobium sp., assembly GCA_035998495.1. Lineage (GTDB taxonomy): Bacteria > Pseudomonadota > Alphaproteobacteria > Rhizobiales > Rhizobiaceae > Mesorhizobium_B. The sequence continues at coordinate 272,857 of DASYHP010000080.1, read as the reverse complement.
CGCCGTCGCGCTCGACTTCCTCGACCAAGTGGTGACGCTCCGCCCCGATTACGCCGAGGGCTGGAACCGCCGCGCCACGGTCCACTTCGCCATGAGCAATTACGGCAAGGCGATGAGCGACATCGAGCGCACGCTGCGGCTCGAGCCGCGCCATTTCGGGGCCTTGTCGGGCATGGCCGCGATCCTCAAGAACACCGGCCGAAAGGCCTCGGCCCTCGGCGTCTTCGAACGGGTGCTCGCGGTCTATCCCATGATGCGCAGCGCGCAGAACGAGGTGGCGACGCTCGCCGAGGAGCTGGCCGGCGAGGCGCTTTGAGGGCTTGCCCTTATACCCTCACGGCCTGCCGCACCCGTTCCTCTCCGCCGAACACTCGCAGATAGCGCTCGATCTCCTCGGGATCGCCGGTGGCCTTTTCCGGGTTGTCCGAAAGCTTCACCGCCGGCCGGCCATTGACCTCCGTCACCTTGCACACCAGCGAAATGGCTTTCAGCCCGTCGCTGTCCAACGGCGCGCAGCCCTCGAAGTCGTTGGTGAGGTTGGTGCCCCAGCCGAAAGACATGCGCACGCGCCCGCGGAAATGCCGAAAAGTCTCCTCGATCGCATTCTCATCGAGTCCGTCGGAGAAGATCAGGAGCTTGTTGCCGGGGTCCGCGCCGTGCTCGCGCCACCATCGCATGACGCGCTCGCCACCCGGAATCGGCGGCGCGCTGTCGGGCCGGAACCCCGTCCAGTCCGCCACCCAGTCCGGCGCGCCGCGCAGAAAGGCCGCGGTGCCGAAGGTGTCGGGAAGCACGATCAAAAGGTTGCCCCCGTAATAGCGCTGCCACTCGCGCAGCACCTGATAGGGCGCCTTTCGCAGTTCCTCGTCACTGTCGGCCAGCGCGGCCACCACCATGGGCAGTTCATGGGCGTTGGTGCCGAGCGCCTCAAGGTCCGTATCCATGGCGAGCAGCACATTGGAGGTGCCGGTGAAGCTTTCCCCGATGCCCTCCTTCAGCGCCTCCACGCACCAGCGCTGCCACAGGAAGGAGTGCCGCCGCCGCGTGCCGAAGTCCGAGATGCGGATGTCCGGCAGCTTCCTGAGGCGCTCCGTCTTGCTCCACAGTTTGGCCTTGGCGCGGGCGTAGAGCACGTCCAGCGTGAACGGCCCGAACTCCTTCATGGCCGCGCGGGACCGCAGCTCGTTGATGATGGAAAGCGCTGGGATCTCCCACAGCGTCACATATTTCCAGGGGCCGTGGAATTCGAGCACATACTGCCCGTCGCGCTTGGACAGCTCATAGGGCGGGAGCTGGAAATCGGCCAGCCACTCCAGGAACTCGGGCGCGAAGATCTGCTTGCGGCCGTAGAAGGTGTTGCCGGCGAGCCAGATCATCTCCTTTTTCGCGAAGCGCAGCGTGCGGGCATGGTCGAGCTGGGCGCGCAGTTCGCCCTCGTCGATCTCCTCGGCCAGCCGCACGCGGGTGGTGCGGTTGATAAGCGAGAAGGTGACGTTCACGTCGCCATAAACGCCCCAGATCATCTGGAGCATCAGCAGCTTATAGAAATCGGTGTCGAGCAGCGACCGGACGATCGGGTCGAGCTTCCAGGCGTGGTTGTAGACCCGCCTTGCGATGTCGGTTCTGGTCATCTCCGGCTTGTCCCCGCCGCAACGCTTCACTCAGGCGGCCGGATGACGCGGAGCCGGCCTCACATGGCCAAGGCTCTAGCACAGTTCGCTGGTTTTCGCGCGCCTGCGCGACAAGGGGTGGCGCAAACGAAAAACCGCGGGCGCGCAGGCGCCCGCGGAACCTCGGCGATCGTCAGCCGATCAATAGTAGCACTCGTAGGCCCACTCGCACCAACCGCCGTAGCAGTATTCAGCATACACGCAGTAGCCCCTGGCGTTGGCTTCCGCCGCCGCGCGGGCATCGGCCGCCACCCTGGCGATCAGCTCGTCGCCCTGCGAGAGATCCTCGGCTTTCTTCAGCATTGCCTCGATGTCGATGCTCTTGCCCTCGGCGCCCGTCTCGCCGGGGGCGAGCACGCGGCCCGGAACGCTCGAAAGCATCTTGGCCGCGGTGACGAGCGCCAGCGCGTCGCCCTTGGTCTCGCCATACGAGGCGAGGTTCTGCGCGATCTCGATCGTCGCCCTGGCCTCAGCCTGCTGCTCCGGCGTCAGCTCCGGCTGCTGCGCTTGGCCGCCGGCCGCCGCGCCTTCCGTCGTGGTGGTTCCCGAGGCGGCATCGTTGTTTTCCTGGGCGAATGAGCCGCCCATCGTCAGTCCTGCCACGATCAGAACCGTGGCTGCGAGCATCTTCTTCATGACCATTCCTCTCCGTTGCCGTTCTACGCCGGCAGGCACCGCGCCCGACCGGCGGCCCGGTTCGGCATGCCCCTTTTCATGAAGAGGTCGCCGATCCGGTCCCTCCGGGGCTCCAAACGGCCCCGTTTCTCCGCCGAGGCGAAAAGCCCCTGCGGTCCCCTTCAGCGTCGCGGTCCCCTCGCCACGCGGAAAGGCCTGACTTCGACGGCGAGCTCCCCATCGAGCCCGCTGGCGCCGCTGCGCAGTCCCTCCTGCGCGAGGCCGTCGAAAACCGTATGCGCCTTGTTGAGTCCGGGCGTCGCCAGGACGACCAGCCGCTCTTCCCCGCCGGCGGCCGGATCGGGCTGCATCTGAAGGATTTCGGCCGTCTTCGTTTCACCGATGTGCAGCCGGTTGGCTTCGCCTGTTTCAGGCCAGACCGTCTCGATCGAGAAATCCGGCTTGACCAGCAGCACGGTCACGTCGATCGGCTTCGACCCGCGGTTGGCGAGCTCCACGCCGAGGATGTCGCAGTCGTGGAAGGCACCCTCGGCTTGTTCGGCATCGCCATAAGCCGCGTCGTCCTCCGAACAGGCAGCGCCCCTGGCTGTTTCGGCTGCCCGTCGCAGGAAGATGTCGGCCTGAAGCCCGAGCGCCTGGGCCTCCGCCGCGCCGCCGAGCCTCTTCAAGAGCGCCACCCGCGCCGCGCGATCCAGCGCGGAGGCGATGGCGTCCGCCGCCTGTTCCTTGTCGGCGGGGAGGGTGAGGCGCGGCGAGGTTCCCGGGCCGTGAGGGTCAAGAAGCTCGGGCGCGGCGGCGAAGGCGAGCGTGCCGTCAGTGAGCACGACAGCGACGTCATAGCCGGTGTTCGACACGCGGACCCGTCCGCCGAGGCCCGGAGCGGCCAGCGCCGCCTCGAAGGCCTTGAGCGGCAGCGTGTAATCCCTGCCGTCCCCCTCGTCGGCACGGAAAGGTTTTGAGACGACCAGCGGCGGCGCGGCGCCATCCGCCACGAGCCGCGCCCAGCGCGCCTTCTTGTAGCCGGCCTCGTCGATCGCGCGATCGCAGGCCCCGCCTTCCCCACAAGGCTTCGGCGCCGGACGAACCTGGCTTTTCGCGGCGCCGGCCGCCTCCACCACGCCGAAAGCCACTTCCGCGCCGGCCGGAGCGGCGGCGTCCGCGTAAAGCCCCAGAACCGCACCTTCGCTCAGGCTGGCGAGCAGGCCGGCCTGGAGCGTTCCGTTGTAGAACGGCCACTGGGCGTCGGCGGCGAGATTCGCGGCGGCTCTGCCCAGCACCGGCGCGTCGAGCAGCGTGCCCTCCAGCTCGGGCGTCTGCGTCGACATCATGGTGCTGCGCTTGATGTCGTTGACGACGGCCTGGTGGAGCCGGCGATAGCTCAGCTCGGGATTGGCCTTCATGCGCTTGAGCAGGTTGAAGGTGAACACGCCGTAGGTCTCGTCCTCGCGCGCGCCGCGCGGCGTGGTCTCAAGCGCGACCTCGACCTCCTGCGCGGCATAAAACAGCGCGGCCCTGCCCCTGGCCGGGCCGGGATCGAGCCGCGCCGTGGACTGCGCTTGGCCTCGCGAGCCGATCATGTCTTCCGGGACGCCGAGCACCTCGGCGGGAATCAGGCGCGCCTTGGCGTCCGAGGCCGGGACGTCGCGGAAGGCGGTGGCGGAATGGCAGGCGTCGATGATTCCCCAGAAATCGCCGCCGGCGTCGAGGATGCGCTTCATGCGCGACCTGAGCTCGTCGTCGGCCAACGCGCCCTCCACGCCCGACCCGTTCCAGCGTCCGGTGTCGTAGGGCAGCAGGATCTCGTCATTGCCGCCGCCCTCGTCGCCGTCCGCGTCGGGCTGCTGCGCGCCATGGCCCGAATAATAGAAGACCGCGAGGTCTCCCGGCCCGGTCGCCGCCGCCATGCGATCGAACGCGTCGAGGATGTTCTTGAGCGTGCCAGGTCCTTTCTGCAGAACGCCCGCAGGCAGGCTCCCGGCGCCGTCGGCCAGGACCACGATGTTTTCAGCAGGCACGCCGCTTTCGACCAGGGTCGCGGCGACCCCGGCGACGTCGTTCTTGGGCCCGCTCAGGCGCAGGCTTTCGGGCAGGTTCGGGTAGCCCGACACGCCCACCACCACCGCGCGCGTTTCGGCGGAGGCTGGCCAAGCCATACCTGCAAGGCCGGCCGCCAAGGCCAGCGCCATCGTCTTCAGCATCGTCCCCGTCCCACCCATGGCATCCCCGCCATGCTTGCCCGGGCAGCATCCCGACCGCCCGTGCGGCATCAATACAGACGCCGACCATGGCGACTTTACGATTCCTTTACGTCAGCACCAAGAAAAACTTGCAGCAATTTTCGTGTGTGAAGGTTAGGCGGCCTGCGGCAGGGGCATTTCATGCGTGGCGAAAGCCTGTTCCAGGATGCGGCCGCGCCCGAGCCAGCGCCACAACAGCAGCGCCGCCACCACCGCGAGGCCCGCCGACAGGCCGATCCACACGCCGCTTCCGCCCAGACCACCCGGGAAGGCCAGAAACACGCCCAGCGGCATGCCCACGCCCCAATAGCCCAGCCCCGCGAAGATCATGGGCAGATTGGTATCATGAAGCCCACGCAGCATGCCCGCCGTGACCGCCTGCGCGCCGTCCACGATCTGGAACAGAGCGGCAAAGACGAGGAAGGTGACGGCGATCGCCGCGACGGGGCCGCTGGCGGGCTGGTCGAGGTCGAGGAAGGCGCCGATCAACGTTTGCGGCCAGACCAGCATCACGAGGCCCATGCAGGCCATGAAGCCCACGCCGAGCGCAAAGGCCGTCCAGCCGGCGCGCCGCACACCGCCTACGTCGCCCGCGCCGAAGAACAGGCCCACCCGCACGGTGGCGGCCTGACCCAGCCCCATCGGCACCATGAAGGAAAGCGAGCAGATCTGGATGGCGATGGCGTGCGCGGCGAGCGCGTTCGCGTCGATCAGGCCCATCACGAAGGCCGCGCCATTGAACACCGTGACCTCGAAGGTCAAGAGGCCGGCGATCGGCAGCCCGAGCCTGAGCAGCGCGAAGAAACGCGGCCAGTCGGCCCGCCAGAACCGGCCGAACAGGCGATAGCGCCGAAACTGCGGGTCCAGCGCGACCACCAGCGCCAGCCCGAGGAACATGAGCGTGGAGGAGAGCGTGGTGGCGAGCCCGGAGCCGGGGATGCCGAGCGCGGGAAAGCCCAGATTGCCGAACATCAGCGCCCAGTTCGCGCCGGCGTTGAAGCAGACGGCGACGAGCACGATGACCAGCGCCCAGCCCGGCCGTTCGAGCGCCGAGATGAAGGAGCGCAGCACGATGTAGCCATAGAAGGGCAGGACGCTCCATTGCAGCGTGCGCACATATTCGCCCGCCAAGGCCGCAAGGCGCGGCTGCTGGCCCATGGCGTTCAGGATCGCTTCGGTGTTCCACAGGATGAGCCAGACCGGCACGCTCACGGCCGTGGCCATCCAAAGCCCCTGGCGCACGGTGCGGCGCAGATCGCGCACGGAGTGGCGCTTGCGGCCGAGTTCGAAGGCGAGCATCGGGCTCGTGGCGAGCATCAGGCCGAGGCCGAAGATCATGGGCGCGAAGAAGAGGTTCGAGCCCAGCGCGCCGGCGGCGAGCGCATCTGCGCCCAGCCGGCCCATCATCATGACGTCGGTGGCCGTCATGGCGGTCTGCGCGAGATTGGTGAGGATCATCGGCCAGGCGAGCGCGACGGTCGCGAAGGCCTCGTCTCTCCACGTTCCTGCTGTCGGCGGTGCGGTCGGCGCGCGCATGCTGGGCCCCCTTCGCCGCTGGAATCGCCTGGGGGAGGCGCTTCTGAACCACCGGACGGCGCGGGGCAAGCCCTGCCCCATTGGGCCAGCGCCCGTGCTGCGGCGCAGGAGCCTCTTGCCTTTTGGTCGGAAGCGTTAGTTGGAGGGGCGCCTTCCGCCGACGCCCTCCCCCGCCTCGCATGAACCTTTTCGCCGCTTCCCTCGCCTTCGTGCTCGCGCTCGTTCTCGTGCTCGCGGGCGTCACACGGATCGGCGTGTGGCGCATCGAGCGCAAGCACCCGCCGGTCGGCCAGTTCATGGAAGCGAACGGCACGCGTCTTCACTATGTGCATGTGCCGGCTCCCGCCGGCGCCGACCTGCCGCCGATCGTGTTCCTGCACGGCGCGAGTGCCAATCTCAACGACCAGATGCTGCCGCTTCGCCCGCTGCTCGAAGGCCGGGCGGAGATGCTGTTTCTGGACCGGCCCGGCCATGGCTGGTCGGCGCGCGGGCCGAAGAACGAGACGCCGCGCGAGCAGGCCGAGACGGTCGCAGCGCTGATGGACCGGCTCGGCATCGAGCGCGCCGTGATCGTGGGCCACTCCTTCGGGGGCGCCGCCACCGCCGTGTTCGGCATGGATTTTCCCGAGCGGACGCTCGGCCTCGTCTTCCTGGCCCCCGCCACCCATCCCTGGCCGGGCGGCGACACGTCCTGGTATTACAGCGTCACATCCACGCCCGTGCTCGGCCCGCTCTTCACGGAGACGGTCACGCTGCCAGCCGGGCTTCTCCGCATGGAGGCGGCGGCCGAATGCGTGTTCGCCCCCAACCGCGCGCCGCAGGAAACCTATCTCGACGCCGCCGCCATCCGGCTCGTGCTGCGCCCGCGCGCCTTCCGAGCCAATGCGCGGGACGTGGCGGGCCTGTTCGGTTTCGTCAGCGAGGCGTCGAAGCGCTACCCGACGATCAAGGCTCCCACGGTTGTGATCACGGGCGACCGCGACACGGTGGTGTATGAGGAGATCCACAGCCTCGGGCTCGCGCGCGACATCCCCGGCGCCGAACTGGTCTGGGTGGAGAATCTCGGCCACAAGCCGGACTGGGTCGCCGCCGACCTCGTGGTCGCCGCCATTGAAAAGGTTTGGGGCCGCCCGCGCGATTTGTCTGCGCTGGCGCGAAACGTGGAGGCGCGGATCAGGGACGACGAGTTCGGGATGGACCGCTGCGCGGACCTCCCCGCGCCGGCGGCGGGGCTGCAGGCGGGATGAATCCCTTCACCGTCACGGCCCTTCCTAGGATGGCCTACGACCGCCCGTCCCGCGCGCCCAGATAGGCGATGCGCAGCATGTTGGTGGTGCCGGGCGTCCTGAGCGGCACGCCCGCCGTGATGATGATGCGGTCGCCCGCCCCGCCGAAATTCTCGTCGAGCGCGATGCCGCAGGCGCGGTTCACCATGTCGTCGAGGTCGTAGGCGTCCTCCGTCACCACGCAATGCGTGCCCCACAGGAGCGAAAGCCGCCGCGCGGTGGCGAGCACGGGCGACAGCGCCACGATGGGCACCTGCGGGCGCTCGCGGGCGGCGCGCAGGCCCGTGGTGCCGGAGGCGGTGTAGGTGACGATGGCCGACAGCTTGAGCGTCTCGGCGATCTGCCGGGCGGCGAGCGAGATGGCGTCCGCGCCGGTCGCCTCCGGCTCGGTGCGCTGGGCGTTGATGATGCCGGCATAGGTGGGGTCGCGCTCCACGCGCTCGGCGATGCGGTTCATGGTGGAGACCGCCTCCACCGGATATTGCCCGGCCGCCGATTCGGCCGACAGCATCACGGCGTCCGCGCCCTCGAACACGGCGGTGGCCACGTCGGACACCTCCGCGCGGGTGGGCACGGGCGCCGAGATCATGGATTCGAGCATCTGGGTGGCCACCACCACCGGCTTGCCGGCGCGTCTAGCTGCCCGCGTGATCTGCTTCTGGATGCCCGGCACGGCTTCGAGCGGCATCTCCACGCCAAGGTCGCCGCGCGCCACCATGATGGCGTCGGAAAGGTCCATGATCTCGTTGAGCCGCGCCACGGCCTGGGGCTTCTCGATCTTGGACATGATGGCCGCCCGCCCGCGGGCGATCTTGCGCGCCTCGGCCAGATCCTCGGGCCGCTGGATGAAGGACAGCGCGATCCAGTCCACGTTCTCGTTCAGCGCCGCTTCGAGATCCCGGCGGTCCTTTTCCGTGAGCGCGCCCACGGGCAGGTCGGTGTCGGGCAGGCTCACGCCCTTGCGGTCGGAGATCGTCCGCCCCGCCACCACTTCGGCCGTGATCGAGCGGCGGTCGGTCTCGACCGCCCTGAGCTCCAGCTTGCCGTCATCGATCAGCAGCCGGTCGCCGGGCTCGACCGCCCGCAGGATCTCGGGATGGGGCAGATGGACGCGCTCGGCATCGCCCGGCGTGGGATCGTCGTCGAGCCGGAAGCGCCGGCCGATCTCCAGCTCCACCTTGGTGTCGCGGAACTTGCCCACCCTGAGCTTCGGCCCCTGGATGTCGGCGAGGATGCCGATGGGCCGGCCCACCGCCGCCTCCACGTCGCGGATGCGTCCCACCAGCGTCTTGAGCAACGCGTGGTCGGTGTGGCTCATATTGATGCGGAACACGTCCGCGCCCGCTTCGAACAGCTTGCGGATCATCTCCGCCTCGGAGGAAGCGGGCCCCAGCGTCGCGAGGATCTTGACTTTGCGGCTGCGTCTCATCGGATGGTCGGGCCTCGGGATATGCTGGGGCGCGGCCGAACCTGGCTGCCGCAGATGGGAAAAGCGGAATCGTCAGCCGACGGGCGAGCCCCCGATCCGCCCCGTCGTCACGGCGTGGGCGGCGAAGACGGCACGGCGCCCGCCGCCGCCTGGGCGGGCGCGGCGGTCGCGCCCACCACGTCGCCCGCGGCATCGTCGGTCAACTGCACCATCCAGCTCGTCTGCTCGCCCGTGTCGTATTCCTGGAAGCCGGCGCGCTGGAAGCCACGGGCGAAGCAGTCCGCCACGCCCGCCACTTTGAATTCCTTTTCGGCCACGCACATGTTGACGGGGCCTTCCCAGCGGCCGCCGCGCTCGGCGTCCTCGGCATAGAGGTAATAGAAGCGCGAGGACAGCGATCCTTCGATCAGCGTCTTGCAGCTCGACCCGTCCACATGCCACCAGCCTTCGGTGATCCAGCCGCTTGGGGCGCGGTAGCCGATGGCCACCCCGACAAGGTTCTGGGTGGCGTTGCACACGCGGAAATCGGCGCGCGCGGGCTCAGCGGCGAACAGGAGCGCGCTTGCGCCAGCGAGGAGCGCGGCCGACGCGGGGAGGGTCGGGCGGGGCAGGGTTCGAAGAAAGAGCGGGATGAGGGGCATCGAGACACCTTGGGTGGGTTCTTTTGGGTGAACTCGCCTGCCTTTGTCAACGCGGCAATAGGCAGGCTTTCAAACGGTTGAATAATCTTTCCTGGGGTCGGCGCGGCCGGCTTTCCCTTATGCGTGCAGATGCCCGGTAGCGGCAGAGATGGGCCAAACCACGGCATGGACGCCGCTATTGGAGCATGGAAAAGGATGCGCGAAGCTGGCGCTTGGCGCGGAAAGGGCGAGATGGCCGAACGGGACGGATGGGCCGAAGGGAGCGAGGAGTGGGAGGGTTGGCCGGTCTGGGAAACCATTCCCGGCGACCGCCGCAAGGGCCTCGTGCTCCTGTGCGATCACGCCCGGCGCGCCACTCCGCCCTTTTACGGCGACCTCGGCCTGCCGCCCGAGGCTTGGGAACGCCACATCGCCTATGACATCGGCGCGGAGCAGGTGACCCGCCGCCTGGCCGGGCTCCTGGAGGCGCCCGCCGTGCTCGCCGGCTTCTCGCGCCTGGTCGTGGATCCCAATCGCGGCGAGGACGACCCGACGCTCGTGCGGCAGCTCTATGACGGCACCGTGATCCCCGGGAACTACCCGCTGAGCGAGGCCGAGCGCGAGCAAAGGCTCCGGCGCTTCTACCGGCCCTATCACGCCGCGGTCGCCGCCGAGGTCGAGGCGGTGGCGCACGCCTGCAATGCTGCGCCCTTCCTGTTCTCCATCCACTCGTTCACGCCGCGGCTGGGCAAGGCGCCGCTCGCCTCCGCCCCGCGGCCCTGGCATGTCGGCGTGTTGTGGGACTCCGACCCACGGGCGGCAAAACCCCTGATCGAGGCCCTGCGCGCCAATCCCTCGCTGGTCGTCGGCGACAACGAGCCCTATGACGGGGCGCTGCGCGGCGACACCCTGTTCCGCCACGCGATTCGCCGGGGCTTCCCTCATGTGCTGATCGAGATCCGGCAGGACTTGATCGCCCATGAGGACGGCGCCCGCGCCTGGGCAGAGCGGCTCGCGCCGATCGTTGACGCGATCAACCGCCGCCCCGATATGCACGAGGCCAGGCAATTTGGGTCCCGCACGGGGCCGGTGGAGGGTTTCCTATGACCGAGATCGGTGACAGCGACCGGGAGAAGCTCGAGGCGGCGGCCTTCCGCCAGCTCGTCCAGCATCTGCGCGAGCGTTCGGACGTGCAGAACATAGACCTCATGAATCTGGCGGGCTTCTGCCGCAACTGCCTCTCCAACTGGTATCGCGAGGCCGCCGAACGGTCGGGCCTCGCGATCACCAAGGAGGAATCGCGGGAGATCGTCTACGGCATGCCCTACTCCGAGTGGCAGGCGCGGTTCCAACGCGAGGCGGCGCCCGACAGCCAAGCCGCCTTCGAGAAGAACCGTCCGAAGGATCATTGAGCTTCTGTCCCCAGGGCGTGGATTGCGGGGGAAACGGGGACAAGTTTCGCGTTCGTCTTGACCGCTCGTTAACGTCCAAGCAACCGCTCCCGCCCCATTGAAGGCGCAGGCGCGGCCGGGACTCACCTCATGGGCTCGGTGGCGCGGTGATGATCTTCGTGGTGGAGCGATTGGAGAGCGGCCGATGTTGGACAGAGTGAGCGAGCAGGACCAGGTTCAGTCGGTGGCGGCGGGCCAGCTCCGCTCCATCATCGAGCGGATCGAGAAGCTCGAAGAGGATAAGAAGGCGATCTCCGAGGACATCAAGGATGTTTACGCCGAAGCCAAGGGCACGGGCTTCGACACCAAAGCGCTGCGCTCGATCGTCCGGCTGCGCAAGAAAGAGGCCTCCGAGCGCGAGGAGGAGGAGGCGATCCTCGACCTCTACAAGGCCGCGCTCGGGATGACCTGAGCGGCGCCGGTCCGCCGCCTGGGCTGAAACTAGGGGCTTGTCGCTTCCGTTCGTCTTTCCGAACGGAGGACGGGAATGGTTTCCGAAAAGCGCTTGCTTCAGGCCGTGGTGGCCGTCCTCGCCATCACGCCGGTGCTGACGGGACTGGCCGGCGTGATCCTCGGCCCCGATTTCCTGGGCCTCGGCCCGCCCTGGCCGGCCGATCTCGACAGCCATTTCCGCTTTCTGTCGGGCATTCTCCTGGCCATGGGGCTTCTCTGGTGGTCCTGCGTGCCGGGCATCGAGCGCAAGACCGGGCGCTTCCGGCTGCTCGCCGCCCTCACCGTCACGGGCGGGCTGGCGCGGCTTTTGTCGCTCTTCCTCGCCGGCGCGCCCTCGACCGGGCATCTGCTCGGGCTCAGCGTGGAGCTTCTGCTCGTGCCGCCGCTCACGCTGTGGCAGGCGCGGCTCGCGCGGAGAGCCTGAAATTTTCGCGCCCGCCACTGGCTCCGGGAGCCGCGTCGGCTTATATGTCGGAAGCGGTCTGCGCCTCTCGGCAGGAGCGACATTTCCCCGGGGCCTTATCGATCCTGAAGGGAGCTGTCCCTGATTGAGCCCCTGGGCTTTTTCACACGGCGCCCACCTACGCTGTAGGTTCCCGGGATCGACTGCTCCACCGGTTGTCGTGGATCGCACTTTCTTCTCGTCCTGCGCCGCTTCGCGGCGCTGCCGGACTGGCCTTCCGCGTGCGCCTCCGCCATATGCGGAGCCATGACGGCCCCCACCAGCATCAAAGAGCTCAAGAAGGCGCTGCGCGCCGAGGCGCTCGAACGGCGCGACCGGCTCGACCCCCAATTCCGCATCGAGGCTTCGCTCGCCATGGCCGAGCGCGCCGCGGCCAGGCTTCCGGTCGAGCTTGGCACCGTCGTGTCGTGCTTCTGGCCCATGCGCTCGGAGGTGGATGTCCGCCCGATGATGAGCGCGCTCACTGACAAGGGCGCGCGCATCGTGCTTCCCGCGCTTCTCGACAAGACCACCATGGTGTTTCGCGAGCTCGTGCGCGGCGCGGAGATGGTGGACATGGGCTTCGGCACGTCCGGCCCTGGGCCCGACGCCGCCGTGCTCGACCCCGGCCTCATGCTCGTGCCGCTCGCCGCCTTCGACAATCGCGGCCACCGCATCGGCTATGGCGCGGGTTATTACGACCGCGCCATCGGGAACCTTCACGCGCGCGGCCTTTATCCGCGGCTGGTGGGCATCGCCTTCGAGTGCCAGGAGGTTTCCCGCGTGCCCGACGAGCCGCACGATGTGCATCTGCCCGAGATCCTGACCGAGCGCGGCTTCCGCGCCATGCCCGAGGCCGGCGCGTGAGGCTCCTCTTCCTCGGCGACATGGTCGGCCGTTCGGGCCGTACCGCCGTGTGGGAGCGCCTGCCGAGCCTGATTTCCGACTTGCGCCTCGATTTCGTGGCGGTCAACGGCGAGAACGCCGCCGGCGGCTTCGGCATCACCGAGGAGATCTTTCGCCTCACGCTGGAGGCCGGCGCCGACTGCGTGACCACCGGCAACCATGTGTGGGACCAGCGCGAGGCGTTGGAATGGGCGCCGCGCGAGCCCCGCTTCCTGCGCCCCGCCAACTATCCCGCGGGCACGCCCGGAGCGGGCGCGGGCGTGTTTCCCGCGAAGAACGGCGCGCGGGTGCTGGTGGTGAACGTCCTGGGCCGCGTCTTCATGGCTCCCGACCTCGACGACCCCTTCGCGGCGGCGGAAGCCGAGCTTGCCGCCTGCCCGCTGGGCGAGGCGGCGGACGCGGTGCTGATCGACTTCCACGCCGAGGCCACCAGCGAAAAGATGTGCTTCGGCCATTTCGTGGACGGGCGGGCGAGCCTTGTGGTGGGCACCCACACCCACCAGCCCACCGCCGACCACCAGATCCTCGGGGGCGGCACGGGCTACCTCTCGGACGCCGGCATGTGCGGCGACTACGATTCCTCGCTCGGCATGGACAAGGAGGAACCGCTCAACCGCTTCCTGACCAAGGTGCCGCGCGGGCGCTTCGAGGCGGCGGGCGGCCCGGCCACGATCTGCGGCGTGGGCGTGGAGGTTTCCGACCGCACCGGGCTTGCGGAAAAAATCGCGCCGCTCAGGCTCGGGCCGCGACTGGAAGAAACGGTGCCCGCCTTCTGGCGTTGACCGCGCTCCCGCTTACGTTGACGCAAGCGGCGGCTTTGCCTACCAACGCCGCCATCTGCCTCCCGCCCAGGATCGCGCCCACATGGACTTCGCCAGCTATTTCGCTTTCGTGAACGACCCCACCGCCTGGGTGGCGCTCATCACGCTGGTGGTGCTCGAAGTCGTGCTGGGCATCGACAACCTGATCTTCATCTCGATTCTCACCAACAAGCTGCCCGAGGAACAAAGAGCATCCGCGCGGCGCATCGGCATCGGCGCGGCGCTCATCATGCGGCTCCTGCTGCTCGCCACCATCTCCTTCATCGTGCAGTTGACCGATCCGCTCTTCGAAGCCTTCGGCCACGGCTTCTCCTGGCGCGACCTGATCCTGATCGCCGGCGGCCTGTTCCTGGTGTGGAAGGCCACCAAGGAGATCCACCACACGGTGGATCCCGACGACGGCAAGGACAACATGATCGGCGAGACCATCCAGGTCTCCATGGCGGGCGCGGTGTTCCAGATCCTCCTGCTCGACCTCGTCTTCTCCATCGACTCCATCATCACCGCCGTCGGCATGACCGACGAGATCGCCATCATGTATATCGCCGTGATCGTGGCGGTGACGGTGATGCTGCTCGCCGTGAACCCGCTCTCGCGCTTCATCGAGCACAACCCGACGGTCGTGATGCTCGCGCTGGGCTTCCTGCTCATGATCGGCATGACGCTGATCGCCGACGGCTTCGGCTTCCATGTGCCCAAGGGCTACATCTACGCGGCCATGGGCTTCTCCGCCCTCGTGGAGGGGCTCAACATGCTGGCGCGCCGCAAGCGCGCGCGGGCGAAGGCGGCGACACGGGCAACGGTGAAGCATTGAGCGTCCCGCTCCACAGTCGAGCCACAAACTTCCCCTAGGTTGCATCGCGCGCCGGGCTGAGGCAAAGCTGGCGCGATCCGGCCGAACCTTCGCAGGAGACGAAGCGGCGGCCGGAAAACTCGCGCCTGCGCCGGCCGCGCGCAATGGGGGAGCCTTGGCTGTGGCGACGTTCAAGCTCGTTCTCATCAAGCCTTCGCACTATGACGACGACGGCTACGTCATCCAATGGTGGCGCTCCGGTATCCCGTCCAACACGCTGGCGGTGCTTTACGGGCTGGCGCGTGACTGCGCCGAGCGCCGCGTGCTCGGCGAGGATGTCGATCTCGACATCACGGCGCTCGACGAGACCAACACGCGCATCGACCGCGACAAGATCGCCCGCGAAATCGCAGCGGCGAGCGCCGGCGGCGTGGTCATGCTGGTCGGCGTGCAGTCCAACCAGATGCCCCGGGCGCTCGACATCGCCGCCGACCTGCGCGCCAGGGGCGTGACAGTGGGCATCGGCGGCTTCCACGTGTCCGGCACGATCGCCATGCTGCCCGAAAAGGACCCGGACGTGGCTCGGGCCGAGGAAATGGGCGTCTTCCTGTTCGCGGGCGAGGCGGAGGGCCGCTTCGACGAGGTTCTTCTCGACGCCTATCACCGCCGGCTGAAGCCGCTCTACAACTTCATGGACGACCTGCCGGGCATCGAGGCCGCGCCCGTGCCGCACCTGCCGCCGCAGCGCCTTTTGCGCACGGCGGGCGGGCTGACGAGCTTCGACGCGGGCCGCGGCTGCCCCTATCAGTGCTCGTTCTGCACCATCATCAACGTGCAGGGCCGCAAGTCGCGCCGCCGCTCGCCCGACGACGTCGAGCGCATCATCCGCGAAAACCATCAAAACGGCATCACGCGCTACTTCATCACCGACGACAATTTCGCGCGCAACAAGGACTGGGAGGCGATCTTCGACCGCATGATCGCGCTCAGGGCCGAGGGCATCAGGATCAAGGCGATCATCCAGGTCGACACGCTCTGCCACAACATCCCGAGCTTCATCGACAAGGCGGCGAAGGCGGGCGTCACCCGCGTCTTCATCGGGCTCGAGAACATCAACCCCGACAGCCTGGTGGGCGCGAAGAAGCGACAGAACAAGATCACCGAATACCGCAAGATGCTGCTCGCCTGGAAAGAGAAGCGCATCACGACCTATGCCGGCTACATCCTCGGCTTCCCGAACGACACGCCGGCCTCGATCCGTCGCGACATCGAGATCATCAAGCGCGAGCTGCCGATCGACATCCTCGAATTCTTCTTCCTGACCCCCCTGCCCGGCTCGGAGGACCACAAGACGCTGTGGACCAAGAAGGTGCCGGTGGACGCGGACATGAACCGCTACGACCTCAACCATGACTGCACAGAGCACGGCGCGATGAGCCGGCCGGAGTGGCAGGCGATCTATCGCGAGGCCTGGGACATCTTCTATTCCGACGAGCATATCGAGACAGTGCAGAAGCGCGCCGCGGCCTTCGGCATGTCGCCCACCAAGCTCGTGAACTTCCAGATCTGGTTCAAGGGCTCGATCGGCATCGAGGGCGTGCACCCGCTCGAATGCGGCTATCTCAGGCTCAAGTCGCGCCGCGACCGCCGGCCGGGTCTGCACGTGGAAGCTCCGCTCGTCTTCTACCCGCGCTACGCCGCCGAGACCTTGCGCAAGCTCGGCCGATGGGGCGGGCTGTGGCTGAAGCATGGGCGCCAGGCGGCGGCCGTGCGCCGCCAGCGCAAGGCGCTGAAGGCCAACTACCGCGACCAGGCGACGACGCCGGTGGCCGAGGAGGACACCGAGACGCTGGAACTCTTCCAGTCGCAGGCGGCGGCCGGCTTCGTGGCCCGCCAGAAGAGCATCGCGGCAGCCATCAAGAGCGGCGTCGCCGCGGCCTGACTTCGACGCGCGTTCCGGGCGTCACACCCCTTCCAGCACCAGGATCGTCGCCTGCCGCGGCAGGCTGCGCAGCGAGACGGAGAAGCTGCGCGAGGGATGGCGTTCGACCGCGAAGCGCTCGCCCATCAGGGTCGAGAACTCCTCGATGCTGGTGGAGAAGCGGTGCATGGGCAGCACGACCGAGGAGGAGAGCCGGGTCACGATCTCGCTCATGCGCGGGAGCGACTGCGTCATGCCGCCGTCAATGGGCACCATCACCACGTCGAGCCGGCCGATCGCGGCGTAATGCGCGTCTTCGAGCCAGTGGTGCAGGTGGCCCAAATGGCCGATGCACAGGCCGGCGACTTCGAAGATGAAGATGGAGTTGCCGTCCTTCTCCATCATGCCGCCGCGGCGGATGTCGGTGGGCACGTTGCGGACCAGCACGTCGTCCACCTGGAGCAGATGCTTGGCCGGGCCGTTCCCGTCGCCCCAGCCTTGGAGCACGTGCTCGATGCCGGGGTCGGGGTTGAGCGAGTAGTGGGTGGAATGCGCGTGGTTCATGGTGACCACGCGCGGGAGCGGGTCGCGGCCATAGGCGCCGGAGAAGTCCGTGGCGATGCGCACGCCCGCCGGCGTTTCGATCAGATAGGTGGAATGGCCGGCATAGGTGATCGTGACGTCCTCGCCCGAGCCGGCCTGGACCAGCGTGACGGGCAGTTTTACGGCCGCGGGCTTGAAGCGGGCGAAGCTGGCGCCCGGAATGCCTTGCGCCATGGCGAGGCACGAGCTTTGCGGCGGAGGCGTTTCCTGCGCCCGGGCGGGGCCGGCCAGGAGCGCGGCGGCCAGCATGGAGACAAGGACGGCGGCGGTGCGGCGAAGCAGGGTCATGGAACGGCTCCCGTTGCGTCAGAAACCATCATGACGGCGAAAGCGGATTTTTCCCCTCACGATTTTGCGAACCGTGCAAAAGGACGACACGCTGGCATGGGCCGCCTCGTATAGCCAAAGGAGGCGACGCCGCGCTGGGTGGGCCGAGCGGGCCGGAAAGGAGGCCTCATGGAAGCTGCGATCCGCCTCGGTGCGTTTCTCCTGATCTTCGTGCTCGTCGCGCTCGCGGAATGGCGCTTCCCCAAGCGCGACCGCACCCGGACCAGGAAAGAGCGCTGGCGCATCAATTTGGGCATCCTCGCGCTTGACGTGATCGCGCAGCGGCTCACCGTCGGCGCGGCCGCCTTCGCGGCGGCGGTCCTGGCGCAGGGACGGGGCTGGGGCCTTTTCAACCTCCTCGACTGGCCTTTCTGGCTGGAAGCGCTCCTCGCCTTTCTCGCGCTCGACCTCGCCATCTATCTCCAGCATGTGGCGAGCCATGCCTGGGCGCCCTTCTGGCGGCTCCACCAGGTGCATCACGCCGACCTCGACGTGGATCTCACCACCGGCATCCGCTTCCACCCCGTGGAGATCGTCGCCTCGGCCCTGTGGAAGGCTCTGGTCGTGCTCCTGCTCGGGGCCGATCCCTGGACCGTCATCCTGTTCGAGGCCGTGCTGAATGCCTCGGCCGTTTACACGCATGGCAATATAAGCCTGCCCGAGCGCGCCGACCGCGCGCTTCGTCTCCTCTTCTGCACGCCCGACATGCATCGCGTGCACCATTCGGTGATCCCGCGCGAGACGCATTCCAATTTCGGCTTCTTCCTGTCGGTCTGGGATCGTCTGTTCCGCACCATGCGGCACGTGCCCGAGCGCGGGCATGAAGGCATGGAACTCGGCCTGCCCGAGCACCGCGACGCGGGCCGGCTCGGCTTCGTTTCGCTGATGCGGATGCCCTTCCGCCGCGCAGGGCCGCGGGGCGGCGAGCCGGCTTCTGGACGGCAAAAGCCCGCTTCGCTATAAGCCCGCCATTCCGAAAATCGATCTTGCCAGCAGGAGCCCCATGGCCGGCCATAGTCAGTTCAAGAACATCATGCATCGCAAGGGCCGCCAGGACGCGATGAAGTCGAAGATGTTCTCGAAGCTCGCGCGCGAGATCACGGTGGCCGCCAAGACCGGCACGCCTGACCCCACGATGAACCCGCGGCTGAGGCTCGCCATCCAGAACGCCAAGGCGCAGTCCATGCCCAAGGACAACATCCAGCGCGCCATCAACAAGGCGGCGGGCGGCGACGCCGAGACCTATGAGGAGGTGCGCTACGAGGGCTACGGGCCCGGCGGCGTGGCGGTGATCGTGGAGGCGTTGACCGACAACCGCAACCGCACCGCGTCCAATGTGCGCGCGGCCTTCACCAAGGCGGGCGGGGCGCTGGGCGAAACGGGCTCGGTGTCGTATCTGTGGAAGCGCGCGGGCGAAATCGTTTATCCCGCATCGGCCGGCAGCGCCGACAAGGTCATGGAGGCGGCCATCGAGGCCGGCGCGGAGGACGTGGAATCCGACGAGGAAGGCCACACCATCACCTGCGCCTTCGAGGATGTCAGCGAGGTGGCCAAGGCGCTCGAAGAAGCGCTGGGCGAGGCCGAAACCGTGAAGATCATCTGGCAGCCGCAGAACTCGGTGCCGGTGGACGAGGAGCGCGCGCAGTCCCTGATGAAGCTGGTCGGCGTGCTCGAGGACGACGACGACGTGCAGAACGTCTATGCCAACTGGGAAGCCGACGAGGAGACCATGCGGCGCCTGTCGGCGGCGTGACGCCGCCGCATGACGGTCAATGTCCGCCGCATGTCGGTCAGGCATTCAATTTCACCACATTTTTCTCTACAAAAGCGCTGAGCGGCGGGAACATGCTTCGGCCGCTCCCAGATTGAGGCTCGTGAATGGCGCTGGCGAGAACGGCTGACGACGAGCGGCGTCCGCGTGAGGCGCGCGACGAGGGCCGGCGCTCGCCCGAGCGCCCGCCGGAGCGGCCCCGGGTTGAGGAGCGCGTGGCGCTTGCCGAGCCGCGCAAGCTTTCGAGCCCCCAGGTGTTCCTGTTTTCGATGGTGATCTTTCTCGCCATCGTCGGCTTCGTGGCGATGATCCTGGCGCGCCAGATCGCCTCGGCCTTCGCCGGCAATCCCGGCCTGAACGGGTTGATCCTGGGCGTCCTCGCGGTGGGCGTGCTGCTCGCCTTCGGCCAGGTGATTCGCCTGTTTCGCGAAGTGCGCTGGCTGAACGGTTTTCGCACGGGCAACGAGACCACGGAGCCCGTGCTGCTCGCGCCCATGAAGGCGCTCTTGAGCCGCTCCTCGGCCATGACGTTCTCGACGAACGCCATGCGCACCATGCTCGACTCCATCGCCAACCGCCTGGACGAAAGCCGCGACATCCTGCGCTATCTCGTGGGCCTGCTCGTCTTCCTGGGCCTTCTCGGCACGTTTTGGGGCTTGCTCGAGACCATCGGCTCGATCGGCGACACGATCCAGGGGCTTGACCCCGGCACGGGCGATGCGTCCGCCGTGCTCGACTCCCTGAAATCCGGCCTCTCGGCGCCGTTGGAGGGCATGGGCACGGCCTTTTCGGCGTCGCTGTTCGGCCTGTCCGGCTCACTGATCCTCGGCTTTCTCGACCTGCAGGCCGGGCGCGCCCAGACCCGTTTCTATATCGAGCTCGAAAACTGGCTCTCCTCCGTCACCGACCTGTCGTCGGACGTGGGCGGGGAGACCCGGCCCACCGCTTTGGAGGGCTCGGAGGAGCTGCGCGAGATTGCCGAGCGCCTGCGCACGGTGCAGGAGGCGGGCGGCTCGAACCAGCGCGTGGCGACCGCCATGGCGAACCTCGCAGACGGCATTTCCGGCCTGGTCAAGAACATGCGCTCGGAGCAGCAGATGATGCGCGACTGGGTGGAGGCGCAGTCCGAGGAGCAGAAGGCCTTGCGGCAGACGCTCGAGCGGCTGACCGAGGCGCTCCGCGAGCGGAGAGGCTGAGGTGGCGCTCGCCCGCGCGCGGCGCGCGGATCGCCGGATCGACTACTGGCCGGGCTTCGTGGACGCCCTGTCCACGATGCTTCTCGCCATCATGTTCCTGCTCTCCGTTTATGTGATCGCGCAGTTCCTGCTCTCGCGGGAAGTGTCGAGCCGGGACGAGGTGCTGAACCGGCTGAACTCGCAGATCAACGAACTCACCCAGTTGCTCGCGCTGGAGCGCTCCAACAACCAGGACGCAACCGACCAGCTCGCGAACATCCAGGCCTCGCTCGAAGTCACGGAAGCCGAGCGCACGCGGCTGCAGGAACTGCTGGCGAGCGGCGCCGGCGCGGGTGCGGCGGCGGATGCGCAGATCGGCACGCTGACAGGCGAACTGGCGACCGAGCGCGAGGTGAGCCAGCGCGCCCTTTCCCAGGTCGAGCTTCTGAACCAGCAGATCTCCGCCCTGCGCCGCCAGATCGCGGCGCTCGAAGGCGCGCTCGACGTGTCCGAAGAGCGCGACCGGGAATCGGACGCCAAGATCGCCGATCTCGGCCGGCGGCTCAACGTGGCGCTCGCCCAGCGGGTGCAGGAGCTCAACCGCTACCGCTCCGACTTCTTCGGGCGACTGCGCGAAATCCTGTCGGACCGCGAGAACATCCGCATCGTCGGCGACCGCTTCGTGTTCCAGTCCGAGGTGCTGTTCCCCGTGGGTTCCGAGCAGATCAACGTGGCGGGCCAGGACGAGATGCGCAAGCTCGCCCAGGCCATCATCGATCTCGGCCGCGAGATCCCGCCCGAGATCAACTGGGTGCTGCGCGTGGACGGCCACACCGACAATCGCCCGCTCACCGGGGCGGGCCGCTTCCGCGACAACTGGGAGCTTTCGGCCGCCCGCGCCATCTCGGTCGTGAAGTTCCTGATCGAGAACGGCGTGCCGGCCGAGCGCCTGGTGGCGGCGGGTTTCGGCGAGTTCCAGCCCCTCGACCCCGCCGACACCCCGGAAGCCCGAGACCGCAACCGCCGCATCGAGCTGAAGCTCACGGAGCGATAGGCTACTCCGCCGCGCTGGCGAGCGCCGACCCCGCGTCGAACTGCAGCTTGGCGAGCCGCGCATAAAGCCCGCCTTGGGCGACCAGGCTCGCATGCGTGCCTTCCTCGACGATGCGCCCCTTTTCCATCACGAGGATTCGATCCGCCTTGAGCACGGTGGCCAGCCGATGCGCGATGACGATCGTCGTGCGGCCCTGCGCCAGCCGGTCGATGGCGTCCTGCACCAGCCGCTCGCTTTCGGCGTCGAGGGCTGCGGTCGCCTCGTCCAGGAGCAGGATCGGCGCATCCTTCAACAGCGCGCGCGCGATCGCCACGCGCTGGCGCTGCCCACCCGACAGCGTGACGCCGCGCTCGCCGAGCGGCGTGTCCACGCCCTGCGGCAGGTTGTGGATGAAGCCGGACGCCAGGGCGGCGTCGGCTGCTCTCGCAAGCTCTTTGTCGGTCGCATCCGGGTGGCCCAGCGCCATGTTCTCAGCAACCGACTCGCCGAACACCACCGCGTCCTGCAGCACGCTGCCGACCCGCCGGCGGAGCGCCTGCGGGTCCACCTCGCGCAGGTCGAGGCCGTCCACCAGAACGGCGCCCTCGGCGGGGTCGTAGAAGCGCAGGAGGAGCGAGAACACCGTGCTCTTGCCCGCGCCGGACGAGCCCACCAGCGCCACATGCTCGCCGGGCCGCACCGAAAAGCTCAGCCGGTCGAGCACGAGCTTGTCCGGCTGGCCGGGATAGCTGAAGGAGACGTCGCCGAACTCGACCGCGCCCGGTTGCGGGCCAGGCAGAGGCCTGGGATGGGCCGGGGCCACGACCTGGGGCTCCTGGGCAAGCAGTTCGCCCAGGCGCTCGGCCGCGCCCGCGCCCTGCGCAAGCTCGCCGCCCACTTCGGACAGCGCGCCCAATGCACCTGCGGCGAGCACGGCATAGACCAGGAACTGGCCCAGCGTGCCGGCCGTCATCGCACCCGACAAGACGTCGCGCGAGCCGAACCACAGCACCGCCACCACGGAGGCGAACACGATGAAGATGCCGCCGAAGGTGAGGCCCGCCCGCGCCACCGTCGAGGCGCGGGCCGCGTCCACTGTGGCGTCCACCGCCCGATTGAAGCGCCGGACGGCGCGGCTTTCGGCCGTGAAGGCCTGGAGCGTGCGGATGGCGGATAACTGCTCGGCGGCAAAGGCTGTGGCGGCGGCGAGCGCGTCCTGCGCCGCGCGGGCGCGACGGCGCACGGCGCGCCCGAACAAGACGAGCGGCAGCACGACGAAGGGAATGGCGAGCAGCACGAGGCTCGCCAGCTTGGGGCTCGTCACCACCATCATGACGGCGGCGCCCACGCCGAGGATCAGGTTGCGCGCGGCGAGCGAGGCGGTCGCCCCCACCACGCTCTTGATCTGCACCGTGTCGGCCGACAGCCGGGCGGCGATCTCGCTGGAATGCGAGCGGTCGAAGAAGGCGGGCGAAAGCCGTGTCAGGTGGGTGAAGACGTCGCGGCGCAGGTCGGCCACCACGCGCTCGCCCAGCATCAGCACGAAATAGAAGCGGCCGGCAGAGCCCAGCGCAAGAAGGCCGGCGAGGAAGAAGAGCCCGCCGAAGGTGGTCGCGGCCTCGCTCGGGTCGTTCTGCAGGAAGCCGCCGTCGATCAGCCGCTTGAGCGCGGGCGGCAGCGCGAGCGTCGTCCCGGCCGCGAGCAGCAGGAAGAACGCCGCGAGAAGCGCCGTGCCCTTGTGCCGGAGCACGTAGGGCAGAAGGCGGCGAAGCGGATGGAGGTCGAGGCCGGCGCCGGCAGCTTGTGGGTGGGCGGGGTCGGCCATGCGTGTTGCGATCAATCCTTTGCCGGCCGTGCGCCCTTGTGTCTCAGCGCCCGCTGATGTATAGGCCCGCCGACGTTTTTTGAAGCGTGGTCCGCCCCGTGCGGCGGCTTGCGACGTTTTGGCCCGCGCCGTTCCCGGCCGAGGGCCGTCAGCCAGGACCTTTTGCCATGAAGACCGACATCCATCCCGACTACCACACCATCAAGGTCGTCATGACCGACGGCACCGAATATTTCACGCGTTCGACCTGGGGCAAGGAGGGCGACACGATGAACCTCGACATCGACCCCTCCACGCATCCGGCCTGGACCGGCGGTCAGCAGACGCTGGTGGACCGCGGCGGCCGCGTGTCGAAGTTCAAGAAGCGTTTCGAGGGCCTGGGGCTCTGAGCCTTTCGAACTCGCGCTGATCAAGAACCCGCCCTTTGGGCGGGTTTTTTGTTGAGCGTCGACGTCGGCGCCATCGCGCTCCTTGTGCCCTGCGCACCCTCCGTCCTGAATCGTCCTGAATTCCGTGACCACGCCGCTGCCACCCGACAGCGCAGAAATGTGCGACAGCCGCTCAACCTTCCCCGGCCCCGCCCTTCTTCCGATCCGCGTGTCCCAAGTCCCGCTCAGGGAAGGCGGCGTCGCGCACCCGCTGCTTGAGCGCCGGCGCGTCGGGAAAGCCGCCGTCGCGCTTGCGTTCCCAGACCACTTCGTCATCCACCGTCACGACGAACGCGCCGCCCGTGCCGGGCTTGAGCGCCACCTCGGAAAGCTCCGTCCCGAAGGTCGAAAGCAGTTCCTGCGCCATCCAGGCGGCGCGCAGCATCCAGCCGCATTGCGTGCAATAGGTGATCGCGACCCGAGGGCCGCTCATCCCTCGATCGCCTCGCGCAGCATCTCCAGCGTCAGCCATTCCTCCTCCATGGCGGCGAGCGCCGCCCGCTCCTTTTCGAGCTCGGCCGCGATCTTCCCGAAGCCCGCCGGATCGCGCGCGAACAATTTCGGATCGGCGAGCTTGGCTTCCAGCTCAGCGATGCGCTTGCCCGCGGAATCCATGCGGCCGGGCAGCGTGTCGAGCGCGTGCTTCTGCTTGAACGAGAGCTTTTTCGGCGCATCCGCCCGCGCCGGCCGCTCTTTCGGCTCGGCGGGCGGCGATTCTGTCTTCGGCGCGGTCCGGCGCGGCGCCAGAGCCTGCTCCCGGCGCTGCGCCAGCATGTCGGAATAGCCGCCGGCATATTCCAGCCAGCGGCCGCCGTCGTCCGGCGCGATCACGCTGGTGACGGTGCGGTCGAGGAAATCGCGGTCGTGGCTGACGAGCAGCACCGTGCCGGGAAAGCCCGCGACCAGTTCCTGCAACAGGTCGAGCGTCTCGATGTCGAGGTCGTTGGTGGGCTCGTCGAGCACCAGCAGGTTGGCGGGCCGCGCCAGCACGCGGGCGAGCAAGAGCCGCGCCTTCTCCCCGCCCGAGAGTTCCGAGATGGGCTGCCGCGCCTGGTCGGGCGAGAACAGAAAGTCCTTCATGTAGGAGGCGACGTGACGCTCCTCGCCGTTGACGACGACGGTCTCGCCGCGCCCGTCGGTGAGGAAATGCGCCAGCGTCTCGCCTTCGTCGAGCGCCTCGCGGCGCTGGTCGAGCGTGGCGATCTCCAGGTTCGCACCGAGCCGCACCGTGCCTTCATCCGGCGCGAGCTCGCCTGTCAGCATCTTGACCAGCGTGGTCTTGCCCGCGCCGTTCGGTCCCACCAGCCCGACGCGGTCGCCCCGTGCGATGCGAGTCGAGAAGTTCTCCACGACGCCCACGTCGCCGAAGCGCTTCGCGATGTTCTTCGCCTCGATCACGAGCTTGCCGGAGAGCGCAGCGTCGGATGCCTGGAGCTTCACGCCGCCCTGCGCGCCCTGGTGCGTGCGAAACCGCTGCCGCATGTCCTGAAGCTCGCCCAGCCGCCGCATGTTGCGCTTGCGCCGGGCGGTGACGCCGTAGCGCAGCCAGTGCTCCTCGCGGCGCACCGCAGCCCCGAGCTTCTGGTGATCGCGCTCCTCCTCCTCCAGAACCTTTTCGCGCCACTCCTCGAAGAAAGAAAAGCCCTTTTCGAGCCGCCGCGTCTGGCCCCGGTCGAGCCACACCGTGGCGCGGGACACCCGCTCCAGAAAACGCCGGTCGTGGCTGATGAGGACCACCGCCGAGCGCGAGCGGGCGAGTTCGCCTTCCAGCCATTCGATGGCCGTCAGATCCAGATGGTTGGTGGGCTCGTCGAGCAGAAGGATGTCGGGCTCGGGCGCCATGGCGCGCGCGAGCGCCGCCCGCCGCGCCTCCCCGCCAGACAGGTTCTGCGGCGCGCTCTCCCCGTCGAGGCCGAGCTGCTCGATGAGATAGGTCGGCCGGTGCGGGTCGTCGGCGGGCCCCAACCCCGCCTCGACATAGGCGCGGATCGTGGGAAAGCCGTCGAGGTCCGGGTCTTGGGCCAGGTAGCGCACGGTCGCCGTGGGCTGGCGGAAGATGTCGCCCTCCTGCGGCTCCACGATTCCCGCGACGATCTTGAGAAGCGTGGATTTCCCCGAGCCGTTGCGGCCCACCAGCGCGATCTTGTCGCCGCTCGATGCGGTGAGCTGCGCGCCGTCGAGCAAGGGCTGCGCCCCGAAGCGCAGGCGGATGTCTTCGAGGATCAGGAGCGGCGGCGCCACGGCTCAATGGTCTCCTTCGATCTGCGCCACGAGAACCGCCCTGCCCTCTTCGAGCCCGATGCGCAACGCCCCCTCCACACGGTTGGAGAGGGTGAGGGACGCGCCGAAGGGCACGGCGGCGCGTGTGAGCGGCCAGCGCGCGCCGGAGATGGTGAGGCCTTTCAGCGGCGAAAACGCCAGGATCGAAAACGTCGCGCCCGAAGGCAGGTCGAAATCCGCCTCGCCGGGCAGCACGGGCCGCCCCTCCTCGGCGCCTGAGGACAGGATCACGCTCGTGCCGCCCTCCGCCAGCCTGAGCGCGAGCGTCAGGTGCAAAAAGGCGTGGTCGGCCCTTCCGCCGAACGCACCCGCCAGCACCAGCTCCTCGGCGTCGTGCTTGAGCGCATGCACGGCTGCAAGCTCGCCGTCCGTTATGTCCTTCTCCGAGGGAAAGCCCTTCTTCGGAACGGGGGCGAAGCGTTCGAGCAGGCCCGCGTCGGCCGAATCGAAGTCGCCCAGCCACAGCTCGGGCGTGACATCCAGCGCTTCGGCATGGGCGATGCCGGAGTCGGCGGCCAGAACGCGTGCGCCAGAAATCTGGCGGGCGAGCCGGGCGGTGGGCGAAAGCCGGCCGCCCAGGAGGATCAGGAACTTTTGCTGCGTCATCGCGCGGCCTCTAACACTGCCGCAAGCCGCCCGGAAGGCGGCATCTCGGCCCTGACTTGCCACGCACCGGCATCAAGACTAGGTTCGCCTTGCTCTAACGGGGTGCCGGTTCTCTCCGAACCGGCTGAGAGGCCAAGAAGGGTGTTCGCCCGGCCAACCCGCTGAACCTGATCCGGCTCGTACCGGCGGAGGGATTAGACGCTTCGGGCTTTTTCGCCCCGACGCCTGTCCCCTCGAACATTGGAGGCGTCGATGAGACCAGCATTTCTCGCCATCTGCACCGCGGCTTTCTTGGCCGTTCCGGCGCAAGCCGCCGACCTCACGATCTACACCTATGAAAGCTTCACCGCCGAATGGGGCCCCGGCCCCCAGGTGGAGAAGAATTTCGAAACCCAATGCCGATGCGACATCCGCTTCGTGTCGGTGGCCGACGGCGTGGCGCTGCTCAACCGGCTCAAGCTGGAGGGCGAGAACACCGAAGCCGACATCGTGCTCGGCCTCGACACCAACCTGGTGGCGGAGGCAGAGGCGACCGGCCTCTTTCGCCCGCACGGCGTCGAGCCCCAAGGCCTCCGGGTGCCGGGCGGCTGGACCAATGAAACGTTCCTGCCCTTCGACTACGGCTATTTCGCCGTGGTCTATGACAGCGAGCAGGTGAAGGCCCCGCCGGCAAGCCTCAAGGAGCTGGTCGAGGGCGGGCCGGACGCCGAAAAGATCGCCATCCAGGATCCGCGCACCTCGACGCCCGGCCTGGGGCTCGTGCTGTGGGTGCGCGCCGTTTACGGCGACCGGGCGCCGGAGGCCTGGGCCAAGCTGAACGAGCGCGTGCTCACCGTCACGCCCGGCTGGAGCGAGGCCTATGGGCTCTTCACATCGGGCGAAGCGCCCATGGTCCTGTCCTACACGACCTCGCCCGCCTATCACCGCATCGCTGAAGGCAACGAGCGCTACAAGGCCGCCCCTTTCTCCGAAGGGCATTATCTTCAGGTCGAAGTGGCGGGCATGACGGCCAAAGGGGCCGGGAACCCGCACGCCAAGGCGTTTTTAGCGTTCATGACCGGGCCCGGCTTCCAGGACGTGATCCCCGAAACCAACTGGATGTTCCCCGCCGGCCGCACGGAAAAGCCGCTCAACCCCGTGTTCCAAGATCTCGTGGAGCCCGAAAAGACGCTTTCCTTCTCGCCGGAAGAGGTCGCCGCCGACCGCAAGGCGTGGGTGGACGAGTGGCTGGAGGCGATGAGCCGGTGAGGGTTTCTCCTCTTCCGCAAGGCCACGTTGCGGTCAGCCGTACTCTCCCCGCTTGCGGGGAGAAGATGCCGACAGGCGGATGAGGGGCGGCGCGATCCGTGCCAACGCTCGCGAACTCAGTCGGGAATGGCCGTCGCCTCTCGGGCCTGCTCGCGCTCCTCGTCATCGCGGCGTTGCTCGGCGGCGCGGGCGCAGGCCTCGCATTGGAAGGCTTCCGCAGTGGGGGCGAGCTCGCGGGCTTCGACGCCTATCTCCGGCGCGTCACGGCCTTCACGCTCTGGCAGGCCGCGCTCTCCACGCTCGTTTCCGTCTTGCCGGCCATTCTCTTCGCGCGCGCCCTGCACCGCCACCCGAACTTTTTCGGCCGCCGCTTCGCGCTGGCGCTGCTCGCAGCGCCGCTGGCCCTTCCCGCCGTGGTGGCCGCGCTGGGCGTGCTCGCGCTCTGGGGCCGGGCGGGGCTTCTCGCACCCGTGCTCGCGAGCCTGGGGGATGGGGCGTGGCCCGGCGTCTATGGCCTGTCGGGCATCCTCCTGGCGCATGCCTTCTTCAACCTGCCGCTCGCCGCGCGCTTCCTTCTCGCCGCCCTAGACACCGTGCCCGCCGACCAGTGGCGGCTCGCCCGCCAGCTCGGCCTTTCCCCGCTCCAGACCTTCCGGCTCGTCGAATGGCCGGCGCTTCGCCGCGCGCTGCCGGGCGTGGGCGCGCTCGTCTTCATGCTGTGCCTCACCTCGTTCACGATCGTGCTGATGCTGGGCGGCGGGCCGGCCGCGACCACGCTGGAGGTCGCGATCTACCAGGCGCTGCGCTTCGACTTCGACCCGCTCCGAGCGGCCCAGCTCACGTTTCTGCAAGTGGCGCTGGCCGGCGGCTTCGCCCTTCTTCTCGCGCGGCTCGGCGTCGCGGCGGCCGGCGAGGCCGCGCCGTCGGTGTCCCGCCGCCAGCTCGGTGCGATCGGACCCGGCGAGACGGCCCTGAACGCCCTGATCCTGCTCTTGGGCCTCGGGTTCGTGGCCGGGCCTCTCCTCGCCGTGGCCCGAGCCGGCCTCGCCGCCGACCTTTTGCGTCTCTTCTGGGAAGACCCCGTGCGGCAGGCGGCAGCCACGAGCCTCGTGCTGGCCTTCGTTTCGGCGGTTCTCGCGACCATCCTGGCGCTGGCCCTGGCTTCGGGCGGCGCGAGGCGTGGCGGCAGGTTAGGGATGCGGGGCACTGGCGCAGCCCTCGTTCTCGCCGTTCCGCCGGTCGTGATCGGCGCGGGCTGGTTCCTTCTCCTGCGGCCCCGAAGCGCCGCCGTGCTCGGGCCCGCTTTCCTCGTGGCTTCGGTCAACGCGCTGATGGCGCTGCCCTTCGCCGCGCGCGCGGTTCAGCCGGCCTGGGAGGCGGCGGCAAGCCGGCACGACCGTCTCTGCCGGTCGCTGGGGCTCAGGGGCTGGAACCGCTGGCGCATCGTGGATTGGCCGGTGCTCAGGCGGCCCTTGCTCATGGCGCTGAGCTTCTCCGCGGCGCTGTCGCTGGGCGATCTCGGCGCGATCGCGCTGTGGGGCAGTGACCGCTTCCAGACCCTGCCCTTCCTGCTTCTGTCGCGGATGGGCAGCTACCGCACGGCCGACGCGGCGGGCCTCGCCCTGATCCTGGGCGCGGCTTGCTTGGCTCTTGTCCTCTTGTCTGACCAGCTCGGCCGCCGGGACGCGGAAGCATGAGCGGGGCGGCGGGCGTCGAGCTCGATCAGGTGCGGTTCGCCTATGGGGCGACGCCGTTTTCGTTCGACCTGCGCTTCCCCCCCGGTGCGATCTCGGCCGTGATGGGGCCATCCGGCTCGGGCAAGAGCACGCTCCTGCATCTGGTGGCGGGCTTCGAGACGCCGGAGGCCGGCCGGGTGCTGATCGCCGGGCAGGACGTCACGGCGCTTCCGCCCGAGCGCCGGCCCGTGACGGTGGTGTTTCAGGAGAACAACCTTTTCGCCCACCTCCCGGTGGAAATGAACGTGGCGCTGGGCGTAAAGACGAATCTCCGCCTTTCGGCAGCCGAGCGCGCGCGGGTCGCCGAGTCGCTCGCGCGGGTGGGCCTGGGCGGCAAGGAGAAGCGGCTGCCGCGCGAATTGTCGGGCGGCGAGCGCGGGCGCGCGGCGCTCGCCCGCGCGCTGCTGCGCGACCGGCCGGTGCTGCTCTTGGACGAGCCCTTCGCCGCGCTGGGACCCGCCTTGCGCGTCGAAATGCTCGACCTTTTGGGCGAGCTTCAGCGCGAGCGGGATCTGACCGTCCTGCTCGTCACCCACCAGCCCGAGGACGCCGAGCGGCTTGCCTCCCATATGGTATTCCTAGAGGACGGCGCGGTCAGCGCCGCGGGCCCTGTGAATGAGTTCTTCGGCGGGCTTGGGCCGGAAAGATTCCGCCGCTATGTCGGCCGGCGGAAAAGCTAGGTCATTTGAGCCGCCTTTGGGCCGAAAATGGCGCAAGGGTGAGGAGCGCCCGGCTCTGGTCAAGCTCACAGCCAATCCCCACCTAAGGTCGCAGAGCGTTGCCGATCCGCCGCGCCGCCGACACATTTTACGGCCAAGTTTCCCTTTGTGTTCCGTCCGTTCTTGCTGGCTCCGCATGAATGTGACAGTTCCTTGGATCTCGGCCCTGCCCTCAAGGAAAGCGCCCTCCTTCTCATGCCGATGACGATCCGAGAGAAGCACCAGGCATTCCGCCGCTGGCGATCCCTGCTGGCCTCGGCCTCACTCGGCCTGTTGCTTGCCGGCTGCCAGATGCCGGGCACGAA
The DNA here is from genome assembly GCA_035998495.1 of Mesorhizobium sp. Lineage (GTDB taxonomy): Bacteria > Pseudomonadota > Alphaproteobacteria > Rhizobiales > Rhizobiaceae > Mesorhizobium_B. Next base: position 242,600 of record DASYHP010000080.1, on the reverse strand, counting down.
TGCTGAATTCAGCGAGCAGGCATTTCAGCCGTCCGACCGTCCCTTCACGGTGGACAACGTCTCGCGCAACGACCGGCTGGCGGAGATCGCGCGCGGCCAGCACCCACGCATTCTCGCCACTTATGGGGGCGAGTATTCCGACCCCAAGCTCGAGCGCATGGTCGCGAAGGTGGTGGGCCAGCTCACGCTCGAGTCCGACAATCCAAGCCAGACCTACCGCATCACCATCCTCGATTCGCCGAACGTGAACGCCTTCGCGCTGCCTGGCGGCTATCTCTACGTCACGCGCGGGCTGCTCGCGCTCGCCAACGATTCGGCGGAACTCGCCGCTGTGCTCGCCCATGAGATGGGCCATGTGACGGCCAATCACGGGCTCGAACGCCAGCGCAAGGAGGCGGAAGAAGCGCTGGCCGGCCGCGTGGTGAGCGACGTCCTGGGCGGCGCCGACACGGCCGCCGGCGTGGCCCTGATCCGCGGCAAGCTCAGGCTCGCGCAGTTCTCGCGTAACCAGGAGCTTGAAGCCGACGCCATCGGCATCCGCGCGAGCGGAAGGGCGGGCTTCGATCCCTATGCGGCCGGCCGCTTCCTCCAGTCCATGGCGGCCTACACCGATTTCGGCAATGTGTCGGGCGCTTCCGATGCGAGCCTCGACTTCCTGGCGAGCCATCCCAACGCGCCGCAGCGCATCGAACTGGCCAGCCGCCACGGCAGCCAATTCGGCGCGCCCGGCGTGGGCGAGCGCGACCGCGAATCCTTCCTCGCCGGCATCGATGGCCTGCTCTTCGGCGACAAGCCCGAAGAGGGCTATGTCCGGGGCAACACCTTCCTGCATCCCGTGCTGGGCATCGCCTTTTCGGTGCCGCAGGGGTTCCGGATCGACAACTCGGCGGCGGCGGTCACCGCCACAGGCCCCAACGACACCGCGGTCCGCTTCGACGCCGTGGCGCTCGACGCCAATCTCGCGCTGACCGATTATCTCCAGAGCGGCTGGGTGGCGGGCCTCGACCCTTCGAGCTTGCGGGCGGGCAAGATCGGCGGCCGCGACGCGGCGTTTGCCCGCGCGAGCGCCGACGGCTGGGCCTTCGACGTGGCAGTCGTGCGCGATGGCGGCCAAGTCTATCGGCTCTTGACGGCCGCGCCCCTGGCGAGCGGCCTGATCGACGCCGTGGCGCGGCCGACCAGCGACAGCTTCCGCTTCCTGTCGGAGGCGGAGAAGGCGGCGCTCAAGCCGCTGCGCATCAGGGTCGTGAAAGTGGGAGCGGGCGACACGCTGGCGAGCCTGGCCGGGCAGATGTCGGGCGTGGACCGCAAGGTGGAGCTGTTCCGGGTGCTGAACGCGCTCGGCCCCGGCGCCGCCGTGCCGCCGGGGGATTTCGTCAAGATCGTGACGGATCGGTAGCTCCGGTTCGGCCGGAGAGGCACAAAGGCCACCATCTGCACTGCAGGCGAACTGCCGCACGGTTCCGGAATGGATTCTCGGGTCAAGCCCGAGAATGACGAAGGCAAGAAAGGCAGCAGCAACCGACAACGCTGGCGGTTGCCGTCAACCATCCATCCCATCGTCATTCTCGGGCTTGACCCGAGAATCCATTCCGTGACCGACCAACCGCTGCCCAGCGGTACAGGACGGATCCATCGGCGCAGCGATCAGGCCAGCGAGGCCTCGAAGGCCCGGTTGTTCTTCACCAGCGCCATCTTGAGCTTTTCGAGCGCCCGGCTCTCGATCTGGCGCACGCGCTCTTTGGAGATGCCGAGCGTCTCGCCGAGCGATTCCAGCGTCGCGCCCTCGTCGCGCAGGCGCCGCTCCTCGATGATGCGCAGCTCGCGCTCGTTGAGCACGCCCAGCGCCGAGCGCAGCCAGCCCGAGCGGCGTTCCACGTCGATGGTCTCGGAGACCACTTCGTCGGGCAGCGGGTCGTCGGACACGAGGAAGTCCATGCGGTCGGCCGAGCCCGTGCCTTCGTCCACGAGCGGCGCGTTGAGCGAGGTGTCGGGCGCCGACAGGCGCGAGTCCATCATGGCCACGTCCGACTCGGACACGCCCAGCGCCGCCGAAATCTCCTTGTAAAGATTGCTGCTGGAGAGCATGCCCGAATTCTGCGCGAGCTTGGCGCGCAGCCGGCGCAGGTTGAAGAATAAGGCCTTCTGCGCCGAGGACGTGCCGCCGCGCACGATCGACCAGTTGCGCAGGATATAGTCCTGGATGGAGGCGCGGATCCACCAGGTGGCGTAGGTGGAGAAGCGCACCTCACGCTCAGGCTCGAAACGGGCGGCGGCTTCGAGCAGGCCCACATGGCCTTCCTGGATGAGGTCGCTCATGGAAAGGCCGAAATAGCGGAACTTCGCCGCCATGGAGATCACGAGCCGCATGTGAGCGGTCGTGATGCGGTGCAGCGCCTCCTGATCGCGATGCTCCTTCCAGCGCACCGCGAGCGCCAGCTCCTCTGCCCGCTCCAGATAAGGCGCGCGCATCGCAGCCTGGATCAGCGTCCTCTTGGCGGCCTCTTCCATAGCAAACCCCTCTTCTCGCCGGTTCCGGCGGCCCATCGCCCTCTTGGAGCCCAGGCCGCACCCCCGCGCCAGCCTGCCCACGACGCGCCGGCGAGAGCCGGCCAAGCCGCTGTTGACTTGCCCTAACGCCGCCCTACCTCGATGGTTCCCGGTTTCGGCCCAGGGCTGCACTCGACTTTGGGCGAGTGCCGGGCAGCCATGCCGGTCTCGGATCAGACGATAAGGATACCGGCCGCGAGGCCGGCAAACAAAAAGCCCGGCCTCCAGGGCCGGGCTTCGAGAAAGCTTGGGCTTGGGTCGGAGACGGTCAGGCCGCCTCCTCCTCCACGACATCCTCTTCGGGCTTGGCGCCGCGGCGCGGGCCCTTGTTGAGGTTGACCTCGATCAGGCGCACGGCCTCGGTCTCGCTCATCCGGTTCACGGCCGCGATCTCGCGCGCCATGCGGTCGAGCGCGGCCTCGTAGAGCTGCCGCTCGGAATAGCTCTGCTCGGGCTGGCTGTCGGCGCGGTAGAGGTCGCGCACGACCTCGGAGATGGAGATCAAGTCGCCCGAATTGATCTTGGCGTCATATTCCTGCGCGCGGCGCGACCACATGGTGCGCTTCACGCGCGCCCGGCCCTGCACCACTTTCAGCGCGCGATCGACATAATCTTCCTCGGAAAGCTTGCGCATGCCGATCGCGGTCGCCTTGGCCACCGGCACCTTGAGGCGCATCTTGTCCTTCTGGAAGTCGATCACGAAGAGTTCCAGCTTGTGGCCCGCCACCTCCTGCTCATCGATCGACACGATCTGGCCGACGCCATGGGCCGGATAAACGATGAACTCGCCGGTCTTGAACCCGTGACGCGCCGCCGTCGCCGTTGCCGACTTCTTCTGCGGAGAGACCGTTGCCATACGCCCTGCACTCCTTCATGTCTGTGCCGGCCGATTCGGGGGCCGACGCCGTTGTTTCGCCTGCGTGCCGCCATCCGCGCGCCGCGGAGAGCCGAACGGACCATGCCGTTTCGGATTGGGGATCACGCGCGCTGCGGGCCAAGATGTGCGGCGGATCGCGCCAGCGCTCATATCGACCGGCCGGCGGAGGAGAGAACCTCAGCCTGGCGCGTTCATGCCACCTTTCCTGGAGAAGGCCCTTGACGCCACACCCCGGCGCTCGAACCATCGGCAATACACATCAAGTAGCATAAAAAGGCGAGGAAATCAAGAATTTGCTGCGCGCGCGCCCGCACGGCCGGGCCAGCTTCCTGCGCTTTTGCTTAACCGCCCGAGCGTCGACGGACAGGCAGCGACTCGCCGCGCCCTCAGTCGCCCTGGCCGGGATCGGGCGAGAAGAACTTCTCGAACTTGCCCTCCAGGCCGTCATAATCCTTGGCGTCGGGCGGCGACTCGCGCTTCTGCGTGAGGTTCGGCCATTTGTCGGCATATTCGGCGTTGACGGCGAGCCACTTGTCAAGGCCCGGCTCGGTGTCCGGCTTGATGGCGTCGGCCGGGCATTCGGGCTCGCAGACGCCGCAATCGATACACTCGTCGGGATGAATGACGAGCATGTTCTCGCCCTCGTAGAAGCAATCGACCGGACACACTTCCACGCAGTCCATATACTTGCAGCGGATGCAGTTGTCGGTCACGACATAGGTCATGGATCGGCTCCGAAACGGGCGTGCACGCCCAGCCGGGATGGGAACGGGCTTCGAGGTAGCGGCTTTGCCCCACCCTTGCAAGGGTGGGGCCCGCCCTCATTCCTCCGCGAAGCCGGCCCTGACCTTGGCCTGCCGCAAGGGCTCCGCCCCATCGAGCGGCGAGACGGGGCCGCTTGGCTTCGCCTGCGTCGAAAGGTCCTCGTAAAGCGCCTGCGCCTCGGGTGCCGGGCCGCGGCGCTCGCCCAGGTCCAGGACGCGCAGCACCGCGATCCGTCGATCGAGGTTCACGGTGAGCACGTCGCCCACCCGCACGGGATCGGCCGGCTGCGCGGCCTTCTCGCGATTGATGCGAACGCGCCCGAGTTCGACGAGTTTGCTGCCGAGCGAGCGTGATTTCACGATCCGGGCGAAGAACAGCCACTTGTCGATGCGCTGTCTTTCGCCTTCCGCCATTGCTCTGGCCTATTGTTATTTCCGAAGCTGGTCGCGCAGCGCGGCGAGCTTGGCGAAGGGGGAATCCGGGTCTGGCGCGCGTTCCTCGCGCGGGGGCCGGAAGCTTTGGCGTTCGGGCTTGCGGTCCTCGCGGCCCCCACGATCGCGGCGCTCCTCGCCCCTGCGGTCGCGCTCCGGCCGGCCGGCGAAACGCTGCCCCCCTCCCTGCTCGTCCTTGCCGCCTTCGCGCCGGCCGGCATTCTTGTCCCAGCGCTGCGGACGGTCACGGCCCGCGCCGCGGCTTTCGGCCGGCGCCGCGCCGGCAGCCGTTTGCCCCTCACCCTCGCGCCGCGCCTCGCCCTGTCGGTGCCGCGGGCCGCTGCCCTCGCGCGAGCGCGCCTCTGCGCCCCGACCTCCCTGCGGCCGACGCCCATCTCGCGCGCCCTCGCGCGGGGCGCGGTCGGACCGGCCGGGCCGCCACACCAGGATCGGCTTCTCTTCCTCGGCGGCCATCTCCACTGACAACTCGCCCGCCGCCGCTTCCGGCGCCTCGGCCGCCAAGAGCGCGTCCTCCGTGGCCGGTGTCGCGTCATCGACGTTCACCGCCGGCTGCTCCGTGGGCGTGGCATCCGCGGCCATGACGTCGTCCTGCGCCTCTCCCGGCGCATCGGCTTCCACGGATGCCATCGCTTCGTCGGCCGCGACGGATTGCGGCTCGGCCGCTTCGTGGCCGGCGGCTGCGGCCGCATCAGCCCCGGTCTCAGCCTCTCCTTCGGCAGAAGCAGCCTCCACGGGCTGTTCGCCTTCCGTCGCCGGCGGCTCCGCCGCCTGCGCTTGCGCTTGCGCTTCGGCTTCCGCCGCCTTGGCCGCCGCCGCCGCGCGGGCCGCCTCGTCGACTTCCGCCAGCTTGGCGCGGAATGCAGCCGCCGGGCGCGGCTCGGCGCGATAGCCCAGGCTCTTCAGGATCTCTTCCATATCCTCGGCGTTCGCGCCCAGGATCGACATCATGGGCGGCGTGACGACGAAGGAGCGGCCGTCCACCGCGCCATCCGGCCGGGGCGCACCGGGCGTCCAGGCGAGCAATGGGCGGATCAGGTCGGCCAAGCGTTCCAGGATGTCCACGCGCACCGCGCGCTTGCCCAGAACCCTGAAGCCGGCCAGCCGGTAGAACTGCCGGTCGTAGCTCGGGTCCACCACGACGGAGGTGCGGCCCGAGGCCAGCGCCGCCGTCACGTCGCCGAAGCCGGGCCGGTCCTTGGCGTCGTTGGCGAGCGCCCAAAGCAGGCTGAGGAGGTTGGCGGGCGCGGGCTTCACCAGCGCCGGCACGAACAGGTGGTAGGCGCCGAAGCGCACGCCGAGCCTTCTCAAACCCGCGCGCGATTCCCCGTCGAGCCCCTTCACCTCCTCCGTGATGTCGCGCCGCCACACGAGGCCGAGATTCTCGACGATGCGGAAGGCCAGGCCCCGCGCCAGGCCCGACAGGCCCTCGGCGCTGCGCAGGTCGCTGAGCGGCTTGAGATGCGTCTCCACCTGGAACTGCACGAAGCGCTCGGCGCGGGCTTGAACGCCATCCCGCGCTGGGCCGGTGAGCTGCTCGTCGGCGAGCAGCACCACGCGCGGGCGAAGCGGGTCGTCCCCGCCCACCAGTGTCGCCACCGGCGCGCCGATCCAGCGGATCGTGCCGTCGGACGCCAGCGCCAGATCGCCATTCGGGGCGGCGGCGAAGCGCGCGGCGCGGGCTTCGAACTCCGCGCCGAGCGCGGTGCGCGCCGCCGAGCGCACGGCCTTTTCCTCTTCCCCGCCGGCCGTCTGGTCGGCGGTGAAGCGAAAACCCTGCAGCTCGCCCACATGGTGCCCTTCCACGGAAACCGTGCCGGACGGGCTGATCTCGGCCTCGAGCATCGTGTTCTCCCTGAGCCGCCTTTGGAGGACGGATGTCCTGCGGTCTACGAACCGTTTCGTCAACCGCTCATGCAAAGCGTCCGACAGGCGATCCTCGATGGCGCGGGTCGTCTCCTGCCAATGCATGGCGTTTTTGAGCCAGCCCGGCTGATTGGCGACGAATGTCCAGGTGCGGATCTGGGCGATGCGGTGCGACAGCGTGTCGATGTCGCCCTCGACATGGTCGGCGCGCTTGACCTGCTCGGCCATGGCATCCTCGTCCACAGCCCCGGCCCTCGCGAGATCGAAGAAGATCGACGCCACAAGGTCGGCATGCTGGGCGGGCGCGATGCGGCGGTAGTCGGGCAGCGCGCAGGCTTCCCAAAGGAGTTTCACCCGCTCGCGCGTGGTCGCGAGGTCCCGGACGTCGGGGTCATTTGAAAGCCGCTCCAGCGCCTGCACGTCCACGGCCGGCAGCGCGCGGGAAAGCCCCTCAACGGGCGCGGGCGCCTCAATGGAGCGCTTCAGCGCGGCGAGGCTGCCGAAATCGAAGGCGGCCGAGCGCCATTGCAGCACCTTCACGGGATCGAAGTCGTGGCTTTCCACGCGACTCACGAGCTCGTCCGAAAAGGGGTCCACGCGGCCGGTGACGCCGAACGTGCCGTCACGCAGGTGGCGTCCGGCGCGGCCGGCGATCTGGCCGAGTTCGCCGGGGTTGAGGTCGCGGAACTGGAAGCCGTCGAACTTGCGGTTCTGCGCGAAGGCGACGTGGTCCACGTCGAGGTTGAGCCCCATGCCGATGGCGTCGGTCGCGACGAGATAATCCACGTCACCCGCCTGGTAGAGCGCGACTTGCGCGTTGCGGGTGCGTGGGCTGAGCGCGCCCAGCACCACCGCCACGCCGCCACGCTGGCGGCGGATCAGCTCGCCGATGGCGTAGACCTCGTCGGCGGAGAAGGCGACGATGGCCGAGCGGCGCGGCAGCCGGGTGATCTTCTTCGAGCCGGCATAGGCGAGATGGGACAGCCGCGGCCGCGTGACGACGGAGATGCCGCGCAACAGCTTTTCCAGGATGCCGCGCATGGTGGCTGCACCTAGAAGCAGCGTTTCCTCGCGCCCGCGCAGGTGCAGGATGCGGTCGGTGAAGACGTGGCCGCGCTCAAGGTCGCCGGCCAACTGCACCTCGTCGATGGCGACGAAGGCCGCGTCGGTTTCGCGCGGCATGGCCTCCACCGTGCAGACGCGGTAGCGCGCGCCGTCGGGGATGATCTTCTCCTCGCCCGTGACGAGCGCCACGTTGCGCTCGCCCACCTTCTCGCAGACGCGGCCATAGACCTCGCGCGCGAGCAGGCGGAGCGGCAGGCCGATCACGCCCGAGGAGTGGGCGACCATGCGCTCAATCGCGAGATGCGTCTTGCCGGTGTTGGTGGGGCCGAGCACGGCCGTGACGTCGCGGCCGGACAGGACAAGCGGCTGGGTGGAAGGCCGTTCAGGAGTCATCAAGAACCGGGAGGTGAGCGGCGGGATTTTTTCGGGCGCCAGGGGCAAAGGCCGGATGCATTCGGGGCCGCCATTCAGCGCTTGGGTGTCGTCGCCTTACATAGGAGGCGAAGGGCGGAAATCCAAGCTTCTCAAGCCCAGAACAGGCTCATGCCGCCGGCCGCCGTTAACCTCTGGAACGCCGGCGGAACAAAGCCGCGACGAATCACGGAAGGAGCGGCTTTCGCGTTTCGTTCCCCACAACATCTTGTGCGCCGCCCCTCACGCCCCTCCACATGTCGGAGCCGGTTCGGGTGACGAGCGGCGCAAGTGCGTGAAAAGGTTAACGCGTCCTGCCCCGGAACAGGCGAATGCCCGACATCGGCCGCCAAGATGGTGAAATCGTTCATCTTTGTTGCCGAGGTGTAAAGCCGCGATCGCCGGCATTCGATGAACATCTTAACGATCCGACCGAAGGGGGAACGAACCGGCGACGAATCGCCGATGGCGATGGGTTGCGGGTTTGTTCCACACAAGATGTAGCGCATCGCGCTGACGGCGGCACCTGACATAGGCGAGCAAGGCCGCCTCAGTGGCTGCTCCGGCGAGGCGCGGTTCACCCTTGTGGCGCATTTTGGCACAACAATCCCCTCGGCATGCGGCGCGGCGTTCTGGCGGAGGCCGAAGCCGCGTCTGACGGCCGCTCAGCCCGCCGTCAGCGCGAAGCGGCCGACGCGCCACAAAAGCCTGAGGGCCGTCCATGCCGCGGAGAGGACCCATAGGAGCCCGGACAGTATCCAGCCCACCAGTTCGGTCACCATGTCGAGGGCCATTGAGCCTCGCCTGATCCACTTCGTTCCCCTGACCGCCCGCTTGAACGGTCGGAGGATCTTGCTGCCCGACATCCGCAGCACGGCGCGATAGGATGGGCCGGCATGGTCCGAAAGTTTGCCGAGCGTCTTCAGGTCGGTTGTCGTCTCGGCGGTCGCCAGCGTGTCGAGCATCGCCTTCGGTCCTCTCGCCCGGGCGAGCCGGCCCAGGCTGCCGCCTCCTGAAAGCAGCTCATCGACGACCTTGCGGTCCACGATTCTCACAGCAGAGGCTTTCGCGCCGCCCCAGTCGAGCCGGACAGCCCGGCCTCCGACCTCCTTCAGCGCACGGAGATCGACCGCTTTGGCGCTCAGAGCCGAAAGGCTCCTCAGGAGCTTGGCGTTCAGCTTTCCCGCGCGCTTGGCGATCTTCAGCGCCGAGATGCCGAGTTTTGCCGGCCCGGCCGCGCCGCCCGAAACGGCCGTCGCCGCGCTGGCGGCCACGCCGGCGGCGGCCAGCGCGACGATCGTGTTGTCCTGCTCAGGATATGCCCAGGCCTGTTTGGCGAGGTCGCGGAGGTCGCCGATCACCAGCAGATCGGTCGTGAGTTCGACGGCGAAACCTTCGGGAGAGTCGGCCTCGCCCTTGACACCGTCCCAGACATTTTCCGCCACCGAGTCGGGCTGGATGGCCGCGACCTGCTTCTCGATCAAGGGATCGGGAGGGATTTCGCGTTGCGCCGCGAGCCCCAGCAGGCTTTGCGCGAGTTCCGCATCTCCCGCTTGGATCGCGGATTCGATCTCCCGGCGGTAGGCTTCCGCCGTCGCGCCGGCGAGATGGCCCTCGATGAGCACGGCCGGATCGACGGAGCGGACGGTCTCTTGCTTCGTCTCGGACACGGCGAACGGCTCGTGCCATCGCCGCCAAAGCTCGAAGGCCGACCACGCATGCGGCAGGACGGTCGGCGCCGACCCCGCGAGCGCCGTCGCAAGCGCCGCAATGCGCCACCATCGCCAAGCGACCCCGATCACCGCCAGCTCCCCGCCGCGCGGGAGCCGTCAGGCTCGCCGCATCAACCCCGGGCCGGAGCAAAGCAGGGAATTCAGGCGAAATACTGCCCGCCATTGGCCGAGAGCGTCGAGCCCGTGATGAAGCCGGCCTCGTCGGAAGCGAGGAACAGCACGCAGCGCGCGATCTCCTCGGGCTCGCCCAAGCGGCCCACAGGAATCTGCGGGATGATGCGCTCGTTCAGCACCTTCTCGTCGATGGCGCGCACCATGTCGGTGCCGATATAACCGGGGGTGATGACGTTGACCGTGATGTTCGCCCGCGCGCCCTCCTGTGCGAGCGCCTTGGTCAGGCCGATGTCGCCCGCCTTGGAGGCGGAATAGTTGGCCTGCCCCGCCTGGCCCTTCTGGCCGTTGATTGAGGAGATGGTGATGACGCGGCCGAACTTCCGGTCGCGCATCCCGCCCCAGACATTGTGCGTCATGTTGAAGACGCCGGTGAGGTTGGTGTCGATCACCTCGCGCCACTGCTGCGGCGTCATCTTGTGGAAGAGCGCATCGCGCGTGATGCCGGCATTGTTGACGAGCACCTCGACAGGCCCGAGCTCGCCTTCCACCTGTTTCACGCCCGCCTGGCAGGCCTCGTAATCGGCCACCGACCATTTGAAGACGGGGATGCCGGTCTCTTGCTTGAACTTCTGCGCGGCCTCATCATTGCCGGCGTAATTCGCCGCCACCTGATAGCCGGCGTTCTTCAGCGCCACCGAGATCGCCGCGCCGATGCCGCGGCTGCCGCCCGTCACGATTGCGGTGCGTGCCATTCATTTCCTCCCCTTCGGTCGAAGGCAGTGGGCAATGGGCAATGGGCAGTAGCAATCTCTTCTGCTGCCTAGACAACCCGGCCGATCGCCACTCCCCTCCTACTGCCTACTGCCTATTCCCTACTGCCTCAGCCTACGGCTTCCACGCACATCGCGACGCCCATGCCGCCCCCGATGCAGAGCGTGGCGAGGCCGCGCTTGGCCTGTCGGCGGCGCATCTCATAGACCAGCGTGTTGAACACACGGGCTCCGGACGCGCCCACGGGGTGGCCGATGGCGATGGCCCCGCCGTTGACGTTCACGATTTCGGGGTTCCAGCCCATGTCCTTGTTGACCGCGCAGGCCTGGGCGGCGAAGGCCTCGTTGGCCTCCACGAGGTCGAGGTCGTCCACGCGCCATCCCGCCCGCTCCAGCGCTTTTCGCGAAGCGGGGATCGGCCCCGTGCCCATGATCTGCGGATCCACGCCGGCGGTCGCCCAGGAGACGATGCGGACGAGCGGCGTCAGCCCGCGGCGGCTCGCCTCGTCTTCCGTCATCAGCACCACGGCGGCCGCGCCGTCATTGATGCCGCTTGCGTTGGCGGCCGTCACCGAGCCCTCCTTGTCGAAGGCGGGCTTGAGCTTCGCCACCGCATCCATGGTGACGCCGGGGCGGATATACTCGTCCGCGTCCACCACCGTGTCGCCCTTCCGGCCCTTGATCGTGACGGGCACGATCTCGTCCTTGAAGCGGCCTTCCTTCTGGGCGGCTTCCGCCTTGTTCTGGGAGCTGACCGCGAAGCGGTCCTGGTCCTCGCGGGTCAATTGCCACTGGCGCGCGACGTTCTCCGCGGTGACGCCCATGTGGTAGCCGTAGAAGGCGTCGGTCAGCCCGTCCTTGATCATGGTGTCCACGAGTTTGAAGTCGCCCATCTTCACGCCGGAGCGCAAATGCGCGCAGTGCGGGGCCATGGACATGCTCTCCTGGCCGCCCGCGACCACGATCCTGGCGTCGCCCGTTGCGATCTGCTGCATGCCCAGCGCGATCGCGCGCAAGCCCGAGCCGCAGAGCTGGTTGATGCCCCATGCCGTGGTCTCGCTCGGGCAGCCTGCCTTCATGGCCGCCTGGCGGGCCGGGTTCTGGCCCTCGCCGGCGGACAGGATCTGCCCCATGATGACTTCGTTCACATCCCCACCTTCGATGCCGGCGCGGGCGAGCGCCTCCTTGATGGCGGTCGCGCCCAGCTCATGCGCCGGCATGGTGGCGAAAACGCCGTTGAAGGCGCCCACGGGCGTGCGGGCGGCGGAAGCGACAACGATTCCCTGCGGCATGGTCGAGCGTCCTCGTCTGGTCGGTGGCGTCGGCTGAAGGGCCGGAAAAGGCCCTTTTTTCATGGTGGACATTTCTGGGCAAGCCCGAAGCGGCCCACCTGAAGCGGCGTCCGCCTCTTGCATGGGCATTCTGCTGTGCGATGCAGCAAAAAACCTGGACGCTGGCGGAAATTCGGCCCATCTTCGGTTCTCATGCGCGCCTCGTCTGCGGCGGGCGGCTTCGTTGAAAGGCTTCTGGGCCGGAAGGGTTTTGGGATGGCCGCCAAGGACGGGCCTGTCGTCATCAAGAAATACGCCAACCGGCGTCTCTACAACACCGGCACCTCGACCTATGTCACGCTCGAAGACCTGGCCGCCATGGTCAAGCGCGGCGAGGATTTCTCCGTGCAGGACGCCAAGACCGGCGACGACATCACCCATCCCGTCCTCACCCAGATCATCTTCGAGCTCGAGAACAAGAACGGGCAGACCATGCTGCCGGTCTCGTTCCTCCGCCAGCTCATCGCCTTTTACGGCGACCAGATGCAGATGATCGTTCCGAGCTTCCTCGAACAGTCGATGATCGCCTTCGCCAGGGAGCAGGAGCGGTTGCGCGAGCAGATGAAGGCGGCCTGGGGCAAGACCCCGCCCGCGGCGGGCGCCGACATGATGGGTTTCTCGGCCGCGCCGATCAAGGCCATCGAGGAGCAGACCCGCCGCAACGTCGAGCTGTTCAGCCAAGCGATGCGGATGTTCTCCCCCTTCCCGCCGCCGGGCGGCGCGCCCGCGAGCGAGGAGCCCGCGCAGCCCGCCGCGCCCAAAGGCGCCAAGACCGAAGACCTGCAGGAACTGCGCGACCAGATCGCGGCCATGCAGAAGCGGGTCGATTCATTGGGGGAATGAGAGAATAGGGGATTAGGGTGACAGAGCTGGACTTTGCTCCGTTTGCCTGACCCGACGCTATTGCGCCGACGGCCGCCTCATTCCCCTACTCCCCTACTCCCTCAATTCCAGTTCACATCCCGCCCCGCCGCGCGCAGGCTCACGGAAAAGCCCGCGAGAACGTCGATCAGCGCGATCACCATCAGCAGGAAGAACACGGGGTGCGCGGCCGCCGGCACGAGCAGGAACTCGATCAGGAACGCCACGAAGACGAAGATCGAGAGCAGGTGGTCCACCACCGAGGCGTTGGTGGTTCGAGTCGATTTGAGCAGCTCAGCGAAGAGCAGCAGCAGCCCGAGCGTCACCAGCACGGTGCCCCAGTCCAGCGTGAAGGCGCCGCCCGACACCATGCCGAAGCCCGCCACCGGCTCGTCCCAGGGATCGGCGCTTCCCGCCCCGAACAGCCCCATGGGCGCGAGGTTGAACAGGATCAAGGGGACGATCATCAGCGGGATGCTGCGCAGCATCGGAGTTCCTCGGCAGGACGCATCTTGGAGCCCGAACACGAAAAGACCGGCCCAAGGCCGGTCCTTTGAAGGGGATGGCGAGGGGAAGCCTCAGCCTTCCTTGGGCGTCAGCACCTGGCGGCCGCGATACATGCCGGTCTTGAGATCGACATGGTGCGGGCGGCGCATCTCGCCCGAATTCTTGTCTTCCACATAGGTGGGGGCCTTCAGCGCGTCGGCCGAACGGCGCATGCCGCGCTTGGAGGGCGAGGTCTTTCGTTTGGGGACTGCCATGGGTGTGCTCCGAAAAGTTTGGGCCTGTGCCCCGCGCCCCGTCGGGCCGGGCGAACAAGCCGCGATTGATGAAAAGTGGGCCGCCTATAGCCTAGAGCCGGCCCGTTTTCCAGACTCGGCCGCCACTTTTTAGGATTGGAGCTTCACGCAGCGCACATAGTCCCCGGCTTGCGCCGCCCGCCGCTCGATGACGCCCGCGAGCTTCTTCAACCCCGGCCCTGGCTTGGCCGGGTTGCGCTCGTGCGGGTTGGGGAGCGTGACGGCGAGCAGCGCCGCCTGCCGCCGCGAAAGATCCTTGGCCGAGCGCCCGAAATGGTGCTGGGCCGCCGCCTCGATGCCGTAGATCCCAGGACCCCATTCCGCGATGTTGAGATAGATCTCCATGGTCCGCTTCTTGGGCCAGACGAAGTCGGCATAAACCGCGAGCGGCGCTTCCAGCGCCTTGCGGATGAAGGAGCGGCCCTGCCACAGATAAAGGTTCTTCACGGTCTGCATGGGGATAGTCGAGGCCCCGCGCGTCGTCTCCCCGTCGAGCGCCTCCTCGACGACCGCCTTCAGCTCGCCGAGATCGATGCCGTGATGCGAGCAGAACTGCCCGTCCTCCGACATGATGACGGAATGGACCAGCACCGGCGCGATGTCCTCGAGCGGCACCCAGCGCCGGTCATAGCCCTGAAGCGTCGCAACGTCCTTGAGCATCAGCGTGGACACGGGATGCACGAAGGAGGGGTAATAAAGCAGGGTCAGCAGGAGCGGCACGAGCCCGAGCGCGAGCGCCACGAGGACGACCAGGCGAAACAGCCGGCCAAGCCCCCAGCGTCGAGCCGGCCTGGCGCGTGCTCCTCTTGCCGCCATGCGCAGCCCCTCATCGCTGTCCAGCACAGGCCCGATCAAGCCTCGCCCTTTCCGCCCGTCATCCCACCTGCCCTCCGCATAGCCCAAGATGGTGAAGAACTGAATGCACGTTTGCTTACAAGGCTGACGCGGCATTTCGACTTGGGTGCGGCGGCGCCCTCGCCTTGCGCGGGAGAAGGCGCTGGGCTAGCGCTCCCGGCAATGCCCCAGCGCGCGTCCGACGACTTTCTTTTCGCCCTGCACAGCGCCGCCGGCGAGGTGGAGCGCCTGCTTGACGGCGTCCTCTCCCCTGCCCCGCGCTCCGGCGAGATCGTCCGCCCCCAAAGGCTTCTGGCCGCCATGCGGCATGGCGTGCTGAACGGCGGCAAGCGCCTCAGGCCCTTTCTGGTGGTTGAGGCCGCGGCGCTGTTCCGCGGCGCCCGCGAAGCTGCCGTGCAGGTGGGCGCGGCGCTCGAATGCGTCCACTGCTACAGCCTGATCCATGACGACCTGCCGGCCATGGACGACGACGACCTGCGGCGCGGAAAACCCACCGTCCACAAGGCCTTCGACGAGGCCACCGCGATCCTCGCCGGCGACGCCTTGATGACGCTCGCCTTCGACCTCCTCTCCGACGACGGCCTGACCTTGCCCCATGAGGCGCGCCTTTCGCTCGTGTCGGGCTTGGCCCGCGCGGCGGGCCTGGGCGGCATGGCGGGCGGCCAGGCGCTCGACCTCGAAGCGGAGAAGGCCATGCCCGACGAGGCGGGCGTCATCCGACTCCAGGCCATGAAGACGGGCGCGCTGATCCGCTTCGCCTGCGAGGCAGGCGCGGTCGTGGGCGGGGCCGCGCCGGACGAGCGCGAGCGGATGGCCGAGTTCGGGGCGGCCGTCGGGCTCGCCTTTCAACTGGCCGACGATCTCCTGGATCTCTCCGCCAGCACGGAGGCGCTGGGCAAGGCCGCCGGCAAGGATGTTTCGCGCGGCAAGGCGACGCTGGCCGCGCTGCACGGCGAGGCATGGGCGCGCCGCCAGCTCGAAGGCCTCACCGCCCAGGCCGAAGAGCTTTTGGCGCCCTGGGGGCCGCGGGCCGAGACCTTGCGCGCCGCCGCCCGCTTCGTGGCCAGTCGGGAGAATTGACGAGGCGGCCGCCGACCCGTCCGGCAGGCGGAGGCGCGCTCCACACGCTTCCTTAAGGTCACTGCGGTGTGATGGGCCTGTTTCCTGCCCGGCCATCCGCGGAGCCCGCTTCCGTGCCCCAGTCCAGTTCCTTCATGCGCTCGATCCGCTTGCGGACGCTTTCGGGCCTCCTGATCTTTGCGCTTGCCGCGGGCGTGCTGCTGTTCTCGCTCGACCGCGTGAGCGACCGCCGCCAGGCGGTCAACGCCATCGCCTTCGAGCTGGTCTCCCTCACCTGGAGCCTGCGCGACGCGGCCAGCTTCGTCCAGGCGACGGACGCCGTGTGGAGCGAGCAGGGCAGAATGCTCTACGGCAGCACGGCCGGCAGCCATGCTTCGCGCATCAACGGGCTCATCGAAAGCCTCGACGGCGCGCTGGCGGTCGTGAGCCCCAGCCTGTCGCCGGAGGTCCGCGCCCAGCTCGATGGCATGGCGGCGAACGGCAGCGTGTTCTGGTTCGCGCGCGACATCGTGGACAAGCTCTCCGCGCTGGCGCTGGCCGACACGGTCGAGGCGTGGAGCCCGCGCGGCGTGGTGGACCAGAACCACTATTTCGCGCAGCCCCGGCTCGGCAAGTTGCGCGAGGCCATGGATGTGGAGCGCCAGGCGCTGAACGACCTTGGCGACCGGACCCTGCTGATCGGCGGCGCGGCCCTTCTGCTCGTGATCCTTGCCGTGGCGCTCGCCGTGTTCCGGCCCATGGAGCAGGCGATCCGCCGCGCCTTCAACGATAGCGCGGCATCGCTCGCCCGCGCGGAAGCCGCCGACCGCGCCAAGTCCGAGTTCCTGGCCAATATGAGCCACGAGATCCGCACGCCCATGAACGGCGTGCTCGGCATGGCCGAGCTGCTCGCCAAGACCGAACTGACCCCGCGCCAGAAGATGTTCGCGGACGTGATCGTGCGCTCCGGCAACGCGCTGCTCACCATCATCAACGACATCCTCGACTTCTCCAAGATCGACGCCGGCCAGCTTGTGCTCGACCCCGCTCCGTTCCGGCTCGCGGAAGCCGTGGAGGATGTGGCGACGCTCGTGTCCGCGCGCGTGGCGGAAAAGAACCTGGAGCTCGTGCTGCGCGTGGACCCGCGCCTGCCCAGCCACGTGGTCGGCGATGTCGGCCGCTTCCGGCAGATCGTCACCAATCTCGTGGGCAACGCCGTCAAGTTCACGGAGAAGGGGCATGTGCTGATCGATGTTTCGGCGGCCGAAGAAGCCGGCCCCGAAGGGACGGCGGCGTTCAAGGTGGCGATCTCGGACACGGGCATCGGCATTCCCCCGGAAAAACTCGCCGCCGTGTTCGAGAAATTCGCGCAAGTCGACGGCTCGTCCACGCGCCGGCACGAGGGCACGGGGCTGGGGCTCGCCATCGCCTCGCGCCTCGTGGAGCTGATGGGCGGGGAGATCGGCGTGGAAAGCCAGGTCGGCGCCGGCTCGACCTTCTGGTTCCGCCTGGCGCTGCCCGCGCATGAAAACGCGGAGACCCGGCCCGCCGCCGGCGCGCCGGACATCGCGGGCGCGAGAATCCTGGTGGTGGACGACAATCCCGTCAACCGCGAGATCCTGCTGGAGCAGCTCCGCAGCCGCGGCTTCGACTGCGCGGCGGCCGAAAGCGGCCCGGTGGCGCTGGCCTGCCTCGACCGCGCGGCCCAGATCGGCGCGCGCGTCGATTGCGTGGTGCTGGACTATCAGATGCCCGGCATGAACGGCGGCGACTTCGCGAAGCTGCTGGCGGGGGACTCGCGTTTCCGCCATCTGCCCGTGGTGCTCCTGACCTCCGTCGATCAGGTGGATTTCGGCAGCCTGATGCTGCAGACCGGCGTGGTCGCGCATCTCACCAAGCCGGCGCGCGCCGCGCAGCTCCTGGACACCGTGACGAGCGCCGTCGCGCGCGCGCGCGAAAGCGGGCGCGGGGGCGCCCGCGTCGGCTTCACGCGCGGGGCGGATGGGGGCGAAACCAGGGCGCTTTCGCCGGCAGGGGCTGCGCCACTGTCGGCGACGCCTGCTGCTCCGGCCGCCTCGACGCCGGCCTCTCCGAGTCCCGCACTCCTCCGCCGAGCGCATCCGGAGACCGCCTCCGTCGCGACGAAAACCGCTCCCCTCGCCCAGGCTCGAACGCCGTTGCCCGAGCCGCCGCGCCATTTGGAGGGCAGCGGGGGCTCACGGCCGGACGAGGGGCTCGACATCCTGGTGGCCGAGGACAACGAGGTGAACCAGCTCGTCTTCGCCCAGATCCTGTCGGGCCTCGGCCTCTCCCATCGCATCGCGCCCAACGGGCGCACGGCGGTGGAGATGCACCGGCTCCTCAAACCCCGGCTGATCCTGATGGACGTGTCCATGCCCGAGATGAACGGGCTTCAGGCGACCGGAGCGATCCGGCAATCGGAAGCCGGCTCCGGCCGGCGCACGCCCATCATCGGCGTCACGGCGCACGCGCTCTCGGGCGACCGCGAGAAATGCCTGGCAGCGGGCATGGACGACTACCTCAGCAAGCCCATTTCCCCGGACCGGCTCAGCACCAAGATCGAGACATGGCTGAACCCGGAGGAGGCTGCCGGCCAGCCCTTCGCGCAGGCCGGATGACGGCCGGGTCGTCGGCAGCACCCCCCGCGAGCCTCAGGGCGAATTGATGGACAGATTTTCTGGCCCGCGAACTTTCTTCTGTGCCGTTTCAGTCGCTTGGGGCTGCTCGGCAAGAAATTTCATCTCCTTTTGTCCACGTCCCTCCGCCCTCCCTTACTCTTCCTCTCGCCTTCTTGCGGGAAGCCTGGGTCATGAACCGGGTGCCAGGGAGAAGGCCGGTGCTAGATCGGTTGAGCGACGGTGGCTTGGCTGGGCGATGAGCCCCCAGGCCCAGGCCCAAAGGTCCCCGGGTGAGGGTTGCTGGCCCTTGAGAAACCACGCCAGCAACAGCCACGGGTGAAACCACGCCCCTCCAGGGCAAGAACACCGACGGTGTGTATGGCGCGAGCCACGTAACACAATAGTCGGAAGGCGAGCGCCACGCATGCCGCTTCCCGAACTGCTCCACAGCAATGGCCAGATGTGGAAACGCGGGCGTGGAGATGAAGACGCTTGCGCCACGCGCGGCGGGCGTTGCCCCTCAGCGGTTCTTCATCACCACGCAGGAGCCGCCGGCGCCGCGGATCTTCTGGCACAGCACGTCTGCGTCCGCGCGGGAGTCGGCGCCGATCCGCACGGCGTAGATGCCCCGCCGGCCAACCGGCGTGCGCAGGCGGCTGACCACTGGCCGGTGACCCTCGAGCACCTTGCCCACGCGCTTTTTGAGCCGCTCATACTGCTTCATGGCGACGGCGCGCTGGAAGTTGCCCGCCACCTGGATGCCCCAGGGCTTGATCCGCACGCGCGCCATGGCGATCGTCGACGGCGCGGCGATGGGAAGCGCGCGGCAGGCGGCGTCGAAGCTCTTGTTCTTGGCGAGCGGCTCGACCGTGCCGGCATAGGCGACTTCGGTGAAGCGGTCGGCGGGCTCGCCCATGATCGACAGCACATAGTCCTCGGTTTCGAGCGGCAGGAACCCGCCGCTGTTCAACCAGCGGCCGACCCTCGCCGCCCCCGCATTGTAGGCCGCCGCCGCCAGGCCGAGGTTCCCCAGCGCCACCTTCAGGTCTCGCAGGTGCCGCGCCGAGGCCGGGATCGCCTGCTCCGGGTCGAACGGATCGGCAAGCCCGACATCCTTCGCCGTGCCCGGCATGAACTGCGCGATGCCTTCCGCGCCGACGGGGCTGACCGCGCCGGGATCGAACCGGCTTTCCTTCCAGATGAGGCGGGCGAAGAAGGGGGCCGGCAACCCGTTCTCTTCGGCATGCAGCGCGATCAGTTCGCAGTATCGCTCGATGCCGCCCTTCTTGGGCGCGGCATGCGGCGGATCGGCCTGGGCCGGCGCGCTCCAGCCGAGGAGAAGCGCGAGCGCAGCAGGCAAGACCGGCGCGCGCATGAGAAAACTAGCCCCCGGTCGGCGCGCCGGCGCCGAAGCGCGCCTCGATATAGTCGGCCACCATCTTCTGGAAGTCGGCGGCGATGGTGGGGCCGCGCAGCGTCGCGGCCTTGCGCCCGTCCACGAAGACGGGCGCGGTTGGCGCCTCGCCCGTGCCCGGAAGCGAGATGCCGATATCGGCGTGCTTGCTCTCGCCCGGCCCGTTCACGATGCAGCCCATCACGGCCACCTTGAGGCTCTCGACGCCCGGGTACTTCTCGCGCCAAAGCGGCATGTTGCGGCGGATGTCGGCCTGGATCGTCTCGGCCAGCTCCTGGAACACGGTCGAGGTGGTGCGGCCGCAGCCCGGACAGGCGGCCACGATCGGCAGGAACTGCCGGAAGCCCATGACCTGCAAGAGCTCCTGCGCGACCTGCACTTCTCGCGTGCGGTCGCCGCCCGGCTCGGGCGTCAGCGACACACGGATCGTGTCGCCGATGCCGGCCTGAAGCAGGATGGAAAGCGCCGCCGCCGACGCCACGATGCCCTTGGTGCCCATGCCGGCCTCGGTGAGACCCAGATGCAGCGCGTGGGGCGAGCGCCTCGCGAGCTCGGCATAGACCGCGATCAGGTCCTGCACCTGGGAAACCTTGGCCGACAGGATGATCTTCTCACGCGGGAGGCCGATTTCTTCCGCCAGCTCGGCCGAGATCAAGGCCGAGCGCACGATCGCCTCGCGCGTCACTTCGGCCGCCGTGAGCGGAAAATCCTTGGCCTGGTTCTCGTCCATGAGCCGGGTCAGAAGCTCGCCGTCGAGTGAGCCCCAGTTGACGCCGATGCGGACAGCCTTGCCGTGGCGGATCGCGGTCTCGACGATCGCGGCGAACTGCCGGTCCTTCTTTTCGCGAAAGCCGACATTGCCCGGATTGATGCGGTATTTGGCGAGCGCCTCCGCGCAGGCCGGGTGATCGGCCAAGAGCTTGTGGCCGATATAGTGGAAGTCGCCCACCAGCGGCACAAAGACGCCGAGCCGCTCCAGCCGCTCGCGGATCTTCGGCACGGCGGCGGCCGATTCGGCACGGTCCACGGTGATGCGGACGATCTCGGACCCGGCCTTGTGAAGGGCGGCGACCTGCGCGACGGTGGCGTACACGTCGGCCGTGTCGGTGTTGGTCATGGACTGCACGACCACGGGGGCCGCGCCGCCCACAAGCACACCGCCCACATCGACGCCGACCGAACGGCGTCGCGGCTGGGGCGCGAGCGTCGCGGCCATGCCGGAGATCGGAGAGGCGATGAGGTTCATGGCGGCGTCGGACCCGGTCCCTTTGGCGGCTCCGGGATGAGGTGGCGAAGGGCGGTGGGAAAGTCAACCGCCGGATGGACGCTGGGCGCGCTCCGAAGCAGGCGGCCCGCCGAAAGGCGAGTGCCGCTTCCACTTCACGTCGAAGGAACTTGCCTTGCGGCGGCGGGTTTCGGTCCCCGCCAACGTCCGGTCTGTTTGAGAATCCACGTCATGACGCTGAGCACGGCCCTCGTCATCGCCCTCGTCCTACTGCTCGCAGCGGCCCTTCCGGTGTGGCCCCACTCCCGCGGCTGGGGTTTCGGGCCGAGCGGCATTCTGGGCGCGGCGGCGATCCTGCTCCTGGCCCTGATGGCTTTTGGAGGCTAGCCCTCCGGCTGCATGTCGGCGGCCGCCACGAGCGGGCTCATCGCGAACACCACGAAGAGCAGAAAGGCGAGCGCGGCGAAGACCGGCGAGAAGCCGAAGCGCTCGCCGGCGATCCCGATGGAGGACGGGGCCAGCAGGATGCCGGCATAGCCCATGGTGGTGACCACGCTCATGCCGGTGCCGGCCGAGATGCCGGGCTGGTTGCCGGCGGCCGAAAAGGCGATCGGCACGGTGTTGGCCACGCCGAGCCCGCAGACCGCGAAAGCCGCGATCACGAGAAAAGGCGTGGACGCGAACGCTGCGACCAGCATCGCGATAGCGGCAACGAGGCTGGACGCGCGCATGGTGGGCACGGCGCCGAAGCGGTTGCGGATGCCGTCGCCCGCAAAGCGCATCAGCGCCATGGCGCCCGCGAACAAGGCGTAGGCGAGGCTCGCCACGGCCACGCCGGCGCCGAGCTCCTTGGTGAGGTAGAGGGCGGCCCAGTCGAGCACGGCGCCCTCCGACACGAAGGTGAACAGCGCCACGACCCCGAGAAGATAGAGCGTGGGGTTGCGGGGCAATGAGACGCCGCGGCGCGGCTGCTCGTCCGCGGCCGGGCGCTCGCGGGCTTCCAGGAAGTGGGGCAGGATCGCGAGCCCCAGGATAAACACCGCCACGCCGACCGCCACGGAATGGGCGAGCGCGCCCAAGCCTTGCACGACGAAGCCGCCAAGGGCGGCGCCCGCGAAGCCGCCCAGGCTCCAGAACCCGTGCATGGAGGACATCACCGCCTTGCCAAGGCGCCGCTCGACGGTGACGGTGGACGCGTTCATGGCCACGTCCGTGCAGCCGATCGTGGCGCCGAACACGACCGCCGCCAGCGCCGCCACCGGCACGGAGGGCGAGAGCACCACGAGAGCCAAGCCGAAGCCTTGCGCCAGCGCGAAGACGCGCAGCACCGGACGCTGCCCGAAGCGCGCCATCAGCCAGCCGCACCAGGGCATGGAGATCAGCGCGCCGATGCCGAAGCACAGAATGATGAGACCCAGGACGGACTCGGTGATGCGAAGCCGCTCGACGAGCAGTGGGATGTGGGGCGCCCAGCTCCCGACCATGAAGCCGTTGCCCAAAAACAGCGCCGCCACGGCCCAACGGGCGCGGCGCGCGGAGAGAAGCTGGTTGGTGGCGTCCATGCGTGGGCTTTGGATGGTGAGGCGAGCGCGAGCCTATAGCCCGCGCCTCGATCAGTTCCCAGGGAGCAGGTCCCTTGCGCGGCGGCCGCCGGATCACTTTTGGCGACAGGCCCGAAACGGAGCATCCGATCCGAGACGGCGGCGGCGTCAGCCGAACACGACCAACAGATCCTTGGCGTCGATCTGGTCGCCCGAGCGCACCAGCACCTCGGCGATCGCGCCGTCGCGCTCGGCGTGGAGCGCGGTTTCCATCTTCATGGCCTCGATGGACAAGAGCACGTCGCCCGCCTTCACGCTTTGCCCCGGCGAGACGCTCAGGCCCGACACCACGCCCGGCATGGGCGCGCCCACATGCGCCTCATTGCCCGGCTCGGCCTTGCGCCGGACTTTCACACCGTTCCCGCGCGAGCGGTCCGGCACCTTGATGCGGCGCGGCTGGCCGTTGAGCTCGAAGAAGATGGTGACCATGCCCTTGTCGTCGGACTCGCCGGCCGCAAGAAGGCGGATCACCAGCGTCTTGCCCTGCTCAAGATCGACGAAGATCTCGTCCTCGGCCTTCATGCCGTAGAAATAGATGGGCGTGGGCAAGACGCTGACCGGACCATAGGTCTCGCAAGCCGCGGCGAAGTCGGTGAAGACCTTTGGATACATGAGCCAGGACGCGAACTCCCGCTCCGAGAGCTTTCGGCCGACCTTCTCCTCGGCCTCGCCTCGGGCCTTGGCTAGGTCGAGTTCGGCCAGAAGCGCGCCGGGCCGCGCCGTGATGGGGTTTTCGCCCTTGAGCGCCTTTTTCTGCAAGGGTTCAGGCCACCCGCCCGGCGGCTGGCCGAGATCGCCGCGCAGCATGGAAACGACCGAGTCGGGGAAGGCGATGTCGCGGGACGGGTTCTCGACATCGGCGACATCCAAGTCCTGCGCCACCATCATCAGCGCCATGTCGCCCACCACCTTGGAGGAGGGCGTGACCTTGACGATGTCGCCGAACATCAGGTTGGCGTCGTGATAGGCCTGCGCCACCTCGTGCCAGCGGGTCTCCAGGCCCAAGGATCGCGCCTGCTCCTTGAGATTGGTGAACTGCCCGCCCGGCATCTCGTGGAGATAGACCTCCGAGGCCGGCCCCTTCAGATCGCTCTCGAAAGCCGAATACTGGGCGCGCACGGCCTCCCAGTAAAAGGAGATGCGGCGGATCCAGTCGGGGTCCAGGCCGGGGTCGCGTGCGTCTCCCTTCAGCGCCTCCACGATCGAGCCCAGGCAGGGCTGGGACGTGTTGCCGCTGAGCGCGTCCATGGCCGCGTCGATCGCGTCAACGCCCGCCTCCACCGCCGTCAGCACGGTGGCGGCCGCGATGCCCGAGGTGTCGTGCGTATGGAAATGGATGGGCAGGTCGGTGGCCTCGCGCAGCGCCTTGAAGAGCACGCGCGCCGATCCGGGCTTCAACAGCCCCGCCATGTCCTTGACCGCGATGATGTGGGCGCCCGCCGCTTCCAGCTCGCGGGCAAGGCCCACATAGTAGTTCAAATCGTATTTCGCCCGCGCGGGGTCGCGGATGTCGCCAGTGTAGCAGATCGCCGCCTCGCACAGCCTGTTCTCGGCGCGCACGGCGTCCATCGCGACCCGCATGTTCTCGACCCAGTTCAGGCAGTCGAACACGCGGAACAGGTCGATGCCCGCGCCGGCAGCCTCGCGCACGAAGTGGCGCACGACATTGTCGGGATAGTTGGTGTAGCCGACGCCGTTGGCGCCCCTGAGCAGCATCTGCAGAAGCAGGTTCGGCGCGCCCTTGCGCACGAGGGCGAGCCGCTCCCAAGGGTCTTCGGTCAGGAAGCGCATGGCGACGTCGAAGGTCGCCCCGCCCCAGCATTCGAGCGAGAGGAGTTGCGGCAGAGCGCGCGCATAGACCGGCG
This sequence comes from Mesorhizobium sp., assembly GCA_035998495.1. GTDB lineage: Bacteria > Pseudomonadota > Alphaproteobacteria > Rhizobiales > Rhizobiaceae > Mesorhizobium_B. The sequence continues at coordinate 218,350 of DASYHP010000080.1, read as the reverse complement.
CGATGCTCGCGATGTCATGGGTGCGCATGCGGGTGGCGAGCAGCGACTGGTGCGCGTCGCGCATGGTGGTGTCGGTGACGAGCACCTGGGGCTGATCGCGCATCCAGCGTGCGAATTTCTCCGGGCCAAGCGTGTCGAGCCGCTGCTTGGCGCCAGCAGGCACCTCGCCATTCAGATAGGGCACCGTCGGCGGCGCGATCTCCGGATTCGGTTTCGGCCGCCCCCGCGCCTCGGGATGGCCGTTCACCGTCACGTCGGCGAGGTAATTCAAAAGCTTGGTCGCGCGGTCCTGCCGCTTGACCTGGGCGAAGAGTTCCGGCGTCTCGTCGATGAAGCGTGTGGTGTAGGAATTGTCGCGGAACCTCGGGTGGCCGATGATCGCCTCGAGAAAGGTGAGGTTGGTCGCCACGCCGCGGATGCGGAACTCGCGCAGCGCCCGATCCATCCGGGCAATGGCTTCCCCAGGCGTCGGCGCCCAGGCCGTCACCTTTTCGAGCAGCGGGTCGTAGAAGCGGGTAATGACCGCGCCCGAATAGGCCGTGCCACCGTCGAGCCTGATGCCGAAGCCTGTGGCGCCGCGATAGGCGGTGATGCGGCCATAGTCCGGTATGAAGTTCTGCTCGGGGTCTTCCGTGGTGATGCGGCACTGCAGGGCGTGGCCGTTGAGCTGGATGTCCTCCTGGCGGGGGACGCCGGATTCGGGCGTGCCGATCGCAAAGCCGTCCAGGACGTGGATCTGCGCCTTGACGATGTCGATGCCCGTGACCTGCTCGGTCACGGTGTGCTCGACCTGGATGCGCGGGTTCACCTCGATGAAGAAGAATTTCTCCGTATCCGCGTCCTGCAGGAACTCGACCGTTCCGGCGGCCACATAACTGGTTTCGCGCGCGATCTTGAGAGCGAAGCCGCAGAGCTCTTCGCGCTGGGCGGGAACGAGGTAGGGCGCGGGCGCGCGCTCCACGACCTTCTGGTTGCGTCGCTGGATCGAGCAGTCGCGCTCGAACAGGTGGACGACGTTGCCGTGGGTGTCGCCGAGGATCTGCACCTCGACATGGCGGGCGCGCTCGACCAGCTTTTCGAGATAGACCTCGTCCTTGCCGAAAGCGGCCTTCGCCTCGCGCCGGCCTTCGTTCACCTCGCGTGAAAGATCCTCGGCCGAGCGGATGACGCGCATGCCGCGCCCGCCGCCGCCCCAGGACGCCTTCAGCATCAAGGGATAGCCGATGGCGTCGGCGAGCCTGCGGACCTCGGAAAGATCGTCGGGCAACGGGTCGGTGGCGGGCACCACGGGCACGCCGACGGCTTTCGCCAGCTCGCGCGCGGCCACTTTGTTGCCCAGCCGCCGCATGGTGTCGGGGCTCGGCCCGATAAAGGTGACGCCGACCCCGGCGCAGGCCTCGGCGAATTCCGGACTTTCGGACAACAGGCCGTAGCCGGGGTGGATGGCGTCCGCACCCGAAAGCTTGGCCACCCGCATGATCTCGGGGATCGAGAGATAGCTCTCGATGGGGCCGAGATCCTTGGGCAAATGCGGCCCGCGGCCGATCCCATAGGATTCATCGGCCTTGAAGCGGTGCAGCCCGTACTTGTCCTCCTCCGCCCAAACCGCGACAGTCTTGAGCCCCAGCTCGTTTGCCGCGCGGAGCACGCGGATAGCGATCTCGGAACGGTTGGCGACGAGGATCTTCTGGATGGGCACAGGCGGAGGGCTCGGCGGAGGGATGATACTAAGCGATTAGCCCGCCGCATTGTGCAGTGCAAACAGAGTCGTGTGAAGTGAGTCCGACTCGACACGAAAAAGGCCCGGCGCGAGAAATGCGCCGGGCCGGACCTGTTGAGCAGAGCCTTGCGGCTTACTGCGTGATATAGTCGTACTTGCCGTCCTTCCACTCGTAGAAGACGTAGCCGGGCAGCGTCACGTCGCCCTTCTCGTCGAATTCGAGCGTGCCGAGCACGGTGTTGAACGTGCCGTCGTCGAGCGCCTTGGTGACGGCGTCGAACTCGGTGTTGCCGGCCGTCTTCACCGCCTCGGCCCAGGCCTGGATCGCGGCATAGGTATAGAGCGAGTAGCCCTCCGTCGACCTGCCCGCGGCCTCCATCTTCTCAACCAGCGGCGCGGCTTCCGGATTCTTGCGCGGATCCGGCGAGAAGGTCATCAGCGTGCCTTCGCCGGCCGGGCCGGTGATCGCCCAATACTCGTCGGTGACGAGCGCGTCGCCGGACACGAGCACGGTGTCCATGCCCTGCTCTTGCATCTGGCGCGCCATCAGGCCGGCCTCGGTATGATAGCCGCCGACATAGAGCACGTTGATGCCCTCGTTCTTCAGCTTGGACACGAGCGCCGAATAGTCCTTCTCGCCCGCCGTATAGGCCTCGTAGAGGGCGGGCTTGCCGCCTGCCGCCTCATAGGCCGCCATGGTGGCGTCGGCGAGGCCCTTGCCATAGGCCGTCTTGTCGTGGACGAAGGCGATCTTCTTGTCGGCGAAGTTCTTCACCAGATACTCGCCGGCGACGGCGCCCTGCTGGTCGTCGCGGCCGCAGACGCGGTAGATGCCGGGGCCAGGGCGCTCGTCCGTGAAGGCCGGGTTGGTCGAAGCCGGCGAAATCTGGACGATGCCTTCCTCGGCATAGACGGCCGACGCGGGAATCGACGAGCCGGAGCAGAAATGTCCGGCCACGAACGCCACGCCCGAGCCGGCGAACTGGTTGGCCACGGCCACGGCCTGCTTGGGGTCGCAGGCGTCGTCGCCGACCTCGAGCTTCAGCATCTCGCCATTGACACCGCCCGCCGCGTTGATGTCCTCGACGGCCTGTTCTGCGCCGGCCCTCATCTGCTCGCCAAAGGCAGCGTACTGGCCGGTCATCGGGCCGGCGGTGGCGATGGTGATGTCGGCCCAAGCCGGAGCGGACATCGCGAAGCTCATCGCGACGCCGGCCAAAAGCACTTTCTTCATGTTAGCTCCCATTAACACCTTTTGCATGCCAGCGGTCCGGAAGGTGTCGATTTCCCAGATCCGCCATCCGGGGCTTCGCCCCGATTGACCGGCAGATAAGCCCAATTCCAGAGGGAAATAAAGGCTTCAGGCCGAACTTCTTGTCGCCATGCTTAGCGCTGGGCGGCGCCCCGCGCCCAGCCGATCGGGCCCGTGCGGCGGTAGAGAAAGCCGTAGCGGCTCACCATCTGTCCCGCGCGGGTCACCCGCATGCCGAGGAACCCGATGGCGAGCAGCACGACGAAATCGACCACGAAATACCAAGGCGCGATCAGCGAGCCGGAGAACAGGGCGAAATGGATGAAGCGGACGGCTGCCGTGAGCAGCAGGATGGAGCCGGCGAGCCGGCCATGGTCGAGCCAGGAGCGGGCGAAGGCGCGGCCGGTCATCCAGGCGCCGGCGCCGCCCAGGATCACGGTCACGAACAGGAACTCGCCGAAAGAGACTTCCCAGAACATGGAGCCTTGACCTTCCATCTACTCCCTCCGACCCTCGCGGCCAGCCATTGTCGATGCTCCGGTCAATGCTTGCCGCCTTCGAGATAGGCGGCGCGCACTTCCTCGCGCCGCAAGAGCTCGGCGCCAGCGCCGCTCATGGTGATGCTGCCATTCACCATGACATAGCCGCGATGGGCGAGCTTGAGCGCATGGAAAGCGTTCTGCTCGACCAGGAACACGGTGAGCCCCTGCTGGCTGTTGAGCTCCTTGATGGCCTCGAAGATCTGCTTGACGATCAAGGGCGCCAGGCCGAGCGAAGGCTCGTCGAGCAGAAGCAGCTTGGGTCGCCCCATGAGCGCGCGCGCGATCGCCAGCATCTGCTGCTCGCCGCCCGAAAGCGTGCCGCCGCGCTGGCCGACCCGCTCCTTCAGCCGCGGGAACAGCTCGAAGACGCGCCGCAAATCCTCGTCGAAATGCTTGTCGTCCACCAGCATGGCGCCCATCTGGAGGTTCTCCATGACAGTCATGCGCGGGAAGATCCGCCGGCCCTCCGGCGACTGGGCGATGCCCATCCGCATGATCTCGTAGGTGGGGGTCGCCGTGATGTTCTGACCGTCGAACAGGATCGCGCCGCTGCGGGCGCGCGGGTTGCCGCAGATGGTCATCATCAGCGTCGATTTGCCGGCGCCGTTCGCGCCGATCAGCGTGACGATCTCGCCGCGCTGCACATCGACATCCACGCCGCGCAACGCGATGATCTTGCCGTAATAGGTCTCCACGCCACGGATGGAGAGGAGCGGCTCGCCGGCAGCGCTCGTCATCGAACCTCTCCCTGGCCGCCGCGACCCGAGGTCTCGACATGCCCGGCCGTCGGATCCGCGCCGATCGCCTCCGCCACGACCGCGCGCACCTCCGGCTCTTCGAGCACCTCCTCATCCTCGACGCCGAGATAGGCGGCGATCACCTTGGGGTCGGTGCGCACGCTTCGGGCGTCGCCATCGGCGATCTTGCGCCCGTAATCGAGCACCACGATGTGGTCGGAAATCTCCATGACGACGCCCATGTCGTGCTCGATCAGGAGGATCGAGGTGCCGTGCTCCGCGCGAATGAATTGGAGAAGCGCGTTGAGCTCGGACGATTCGCGCGGGTTGAGGCCGGCCGCCGGCTCGTCGAGGCAGAGCAGATGCGGGTCGGTGCACATGGCGCGCGCGATCTCGAGCCGCCGCTGCGCGCCATAGGGAAGGTCGCCGGCCGGGTCGTCGGCCCGTTCGACGAGCCCGACCTGCTCCATCCAGTAAACCGCCTTTTCGATCGAGGCCTTGCTGGCGCGCCGGTAGCCCGGCAGGCCCAGGATTCCGCCCACCGTGAAGCCGGACGCCTTCATCAGCGCATTGTGCTGGGCGACGAGGAGGTTTTCGAGAACCGTCATGCCGCCGAACAGGCGGATGTTCTGGAAGGTGCGCGCCACCTTGGCATGGTGGGAGATGGCGAAATCCGGCATGCGCTCCAGAAGAAAGACCGCGCCCTCGCCCTTGCGCCGGTATTGCAGTCCGCTCGCCGTCACCTCCTCGACCAGATCGGCGTTTGCGCCCGCGCCATGCCGCATCACGATTCGGCCTTCGGTGGGCTTGTAGAAGCCCGTGACGCAGTTGAACACGGTCGTCTTGCCCGCGCCGTTGGGGCCGATCAACGCGGTGATGTCACCGCGATCCACTTCGAAGGACAGGTCGTCGATGGCGACGAGCCCGCCGAAGCGCATGGTGAGGTGCTCGACGGTGAGAACGGGATCGACCGTCCAGCGGCTGGAAGGGGCGAAAGAAGACGCGGCGTCCATCGTCAATGCCCTTCGCCCTGCGCCACCATGTCGGCGCCGATCCGCCGCCGCTCCTTGAGCACGGCCGAGGGATCACGGGTGGAGACGAGCCCGCGCGGTTTCCACACCATGATCAGCACCATGGCCACGCCGAAGATCAGCATGCGGAACTGGACAGGGTCGAAGCCGCTGCCGAACAGGTTGTTGAGGAAGCCGAGATTGCGCAGGAGCTCGGTGCCGCCGATCATGGCGATGGCCGCCATCACGACGCCGAACTGGGAGCCTAAGCCCCCCAGCACCACGATGGCCAGGATGATCGCCGACTCCAGGAAGGTGAAGCTTTCAGGCGAGATGAAGCCCTGGCGCGTGGCGAAGAAGGAGCCGGCGAAGCCGCCGAACATGGCGCCAATGGCAAACGCCGTGAGCTTGGTGTTGGTGGTGTTGATGCCGAGCGAGCGGCAGGCGATCTCGTCCTCGCGCAGCGCCTCCCAGGCGCGTCCCACAGGCAGGCGGCGAAGCCGCATGGTGACGAAGTGGGTCAGAAGAGCGAGCAGGAAGATGATGTAATAGATATAAACGAAGCGGTGGATGGAATCGAACTCGAGGCCGAAGAAATTGGCGAAGCCGCCCTCGCCCCGGTTGAATTCGAGACCGAAGAAGGTGGGCTTCGGGATGCCCGAGATGCCGTTGGGCCCCCCGGTGAATTCGTACCAGTTGAGCAGCACCACGCGGATGATCTCGCCGAAGGCGAGCGTGACGATGGCGAGATAGTCGCCTCGAAGCCGCAAAACGGGAAAGCCGAGGATGACCCCCCAGAAGGCGGCGAGCAGGCCTGCGAGCGGCAGCGCCGTCCAGAAGCCGATGAACTCGAAATTGGTGGCGAGCAGGGCGAACGAATAGGCGCCCACGGCGTAGAAGGCGACATAGCCGAGATCGAGCAGGCCGGCGAGGCCGACGACGATGTTCAAACCCCAGCCCAGCATGACATAGGTCATGATGAGGATGGCGAGATCGATCAACTGCCGCTCCTGGCCGGGAAACAGCGTCATGACGAGGAAGGGAAGAACCGTCGCGACCCCGAAAAAGAGATAGCCCAGCAGGGTGGAGAGTTCGAAGCGGGACGGCACCGCCGCCTTTTTCGTTGTGTCGCGCTGGCGAAAGCTGCCCCTGCCGAAGACGAAGAGGTTGAGCAGCAGACGCCCGGCGAAGACGATCGCCATCGCCCAAAGCAGTGTCGGCCAGTTGTCCCGGACATTGAGGCCACCTGGACCGATTTCCGTGCGGATGCCGAGAAAGAAGAGCCCCAGCACGCCGGCAAGCAGCGCCGCCAGCGCCGCCTCCTTGAGGTGATCGGCGAGCGAGTTCCCGACGCGGTTGTCCGGCTTGTTGGGCGCGCGGTTCAACCGCTCGGTGGCGAGCTGCGCGCCTTCGGGCCTCTGGGTGGAGGTGGCGGCAGATTCGTCGGCGACGGTCATCAGACCTTCTCCACTTCGGGTTTGCCGAGCAGGCCCGAGGGCAGGAAGATCAAGACGATGGCGAGGATGGAGAAGGCCGCCACATCCTTGTACTCGACGGAGAAGTAGCCGGACCAGAACACTTCGATAAGGCCGATCAGCAAGCCGCCGAGCATCGCGCCGGGCAGCGAGCCGATGCCGCCGAGCACGGCCGCGGTGAACGCCTTCACGCCCGCGAGGAAACCGATATAGAAGTCGATCACGCCGTAAAGCAGCAGGAACATGAAGCCGGCCACGGCGGCCAGCGACGCGCCCATCACGAAGGTGAGCGAGATGGTGCGGTCGACATCGACGCCCAGCAGCGCGGCCATCTTCTGGTCCTGCTCGCAAGCCCGCTGGGCGCGGCCGAGCCGGGTGCGGTTGATCAGCAGCGTGAAGCCGGCCATCAGCGCCACCGTGGTGATGATGATGATGATCTGCATATAGGAGATCTGGACGCCGGGGATCAGTTGGACGCTGCCCTGGATCTGGGGCGGCAGCGGCTTGACGCGCGCGCCTTGCGTGATCTGCACGAAGTTCTGCAGAACGATGGACATGCCGATGGCCGTGATCAGCGGCGCCAGCCGGAACGAACCGCGCAAAGGCCTGTAGGCCACGCGTTCGACCGTCCAGCCCCAGGCCGACGTGAAGAGCATCGCCACGATGATCACGATGAGCAGCACCACGGGCAGGAAGGCGAAGCCCAAGAGCGTCGTCAGGATCAGGAACGTGGTCAGCGAGATGAAGGCGCCGATCATGAAGATGTCGCCATGGGCGAAGTTGATCATGCCGATGATGCCATAGACCATGGTGTAGCCGATGGCGATCAGCCCGTAGATCGAGCCCAACGTCAGGCCGTTGATCAACTGCTCAAGAAAATAGTTCATCGAGAGGCGGCTCCCCGGAGATGTCGCCCCGAACGGCGCATCCCATTATTCTTTTTGCCCCCGCAGGCTCCGCTTGCCGGATCCTGCCCGTTCCCCGGACGGCCCCACCGTGGACCACGGCGGAACCCTTTGCTGGCCTAGCTGAAGGTCAGGCGCTTGTTAAGCCACCGAAGCGGCGGCTGACAAGAAAAAGGCGCAGAGCGGCGACAGAACATCGCAATTTCGTTTCATCTCACCGTGAAGCCGCGGGCGAAGGGGTCGCGTTCGTCGATGAAGATGGTGTTGAGCCCGGTCTGGCGCGCCCAGCCCGCGATGGAAGGGACGATGGCCGGCCAGCCAGCCACTTCGGTCTCCGCCTCCACGCGGCCCTTGAAGATCGAGCCGATGATGGACTCGTGGTGGAAGTCCTCGCCTTCGGCGAGCCTGCCCTTTGCGTGGAGTTGCGCCATGCGCGCCGAGGTGCCCGTGCCGCAGGGCGAGCGGTCGATCGCCTTCTCGCCGTAGAAGACCGCGTTGCGGGCATGCGCCCCTTCGATTTTCGGCGCGCCGGTCCAAAGGATGTGCGACAGGCCGCGGATGGCGTCGTTCCCTGGATGCGCGAAGGTGTGGGCCTCGTTCAATCGCGCCCTAAGCACCGGGCTCCAGGCGATCAGCTCGGCGGCCGAGTGGTCGGCCATGTCGCAAAAATTCGCTTGGCTCTCCACGATGGCGTAGAAGTTGCCGCCATAGGCCACGTCCACCGTGAGCGGGCCCAGAACCGGGCATTCGACCTTCAGCCCTTCCGCAAAAAGGAAGGAGGGCACGTTTGTGAGGCGGACCTCCTCCACATAAGCCCCCTCCTGCCGGTATTCGGCCTGCACGGGGCCGGCCGGCGTGTCGAGCATCAAGACGCCCGGCGTCCTGGGGCGAACCAGGCCGTGCTCCACGGCGAAAGTGACGGTGCCGATGGTGCCGTGTCCGCACATGGGCAGGCAGCCCGAAGTCTCGATGAAGAGCACGCCCACGTCGCAGTCGGGCCGCGTGGGGGGATAGAGGATCGACCCCGACATCATGTCGTGGCCGCGCGGCTCGAACATCAGGCCGGTGCGGATCCAGTCGAATTCTTGAAGAAAGCGCGCGCGCCGCTCCATCATGGTGGCGCCGCCGAGCACGGGGCCGCCGCCTGCTACGAGCCGGACGGGATTGCCGCAGGTGTGGCCGTCGATGCAGAAGAAGGTGTGCCGCGCCATGAACTTTCAGAATCGCTGGGCCGAGAAGGGCGAAAGGTCGAGAGCCGGCTTGTGGCCGAGAACGAGATCGCGGATCAAGCGCGCGCTCGCCGCGGCCTGGGTCAAGCCGAGATGGCCATGGCCGAAGGCATAGAAGACGCCCGGCGACCTGCTCTTGCCGATGACCGGCAGGGAGTCCGGCAAGGAAGGCCGAAAACCCATCCATTCGCGCCCGCCTTCCGCCTTGAGGCCCGGCAGAAAGCTCTCCGTCTTCTTGAGCATCGCCCGTGCGCGAGCCCAGCTCGGGGGCCGCTCGATGCCGCCCAGTTCCACGGCCCCGCCGATCCGCAAACCCGTTTCGAGCGGCGTGACCACAAAACCGTGGCCGGAAAAGATGAGCTGCCGCTTCACGTCGAATGCGCCAGGTGGCAGCGTGGTGTTGTAGCCGCGCTCGGTTTCGAGCGGCACGCGGTCACCCAAGCGCCGGGTGAGACGATGGGACCAAGCGCCCGCCGCGATCACGAGCGTTCCGGCCTCCACTGCGCGGCCGCCCTCAAGCACCAAGCAGGTGGCACCGCCGCCCCGGCCCGGTTCGATCCCCCGCACCAAGCTTTGCTCGAAGCGCGCGCCGCGCTGCTCCGCATAGGCCCAGACCGCGCGGCCGAACAGTTGCGGGTCCGACACCGTCTTCCAGCCCGGCGCGAACGTGCCCCTGACGAAGCGCGGCGACAGCCCCGGTTGCAATTCGGCGAGCCGCGCGCGCGCCACATGCTCGAACGGGATGCCGTGGCGCTCGCGCTCGGCCCAGCCCGGCAATGAACGTGAAAACTCCGCCTCGCTTTCGTAGAGCTCGAGTGAGCCGTCCTCGCGCAGCATGCTTCTCGCGCCCGCGCGATCGATCAGCGCCATCCATTCGGCCTCGGCGAGCCGCATCAGCGCGGCCTGCACGTCCACGCTGCGGCGGCGATGTTTCGGCGCGCCCGCCCGCCAGAAGCGCCACAGCCACGGCGTGAGCCTCGGCAGATAGGTCGGCGGGATGGCGAGCGGCCCGAGCGGGTCGAGAAGCCAGCGCGGAACCTGGCGCAGCATGCCCTTCTGCGCGAGCGGCAGGATATCGGTGAATGCGAGCGCGGCCGCGTTGCCCGAGCTCGTTTCCGCGCAGATGCCCGTGCGATCGATCACCAGCACCCGCCGCCCCGCTTCGGCCAGCATGGCCGCGCAGGCGATGCCCACGATGCCCGCGCCCACGATCACGACGTCTTCGGTTTGAGCAGGCGTCACGTCGCCCCCAGAAATCGGCCGCTGAACGGCCCGGACAGGGATTTGCCGCTCAGAATTGCGGCAGTTCCGGCCTGGACGCCAGCGCCTTTTGGATGACCGCCTCAACCGCCGCGCGCCGTTCGCCGGACAGCGGCCGGCGCGGCATCCGCACCCGGTCGTTGGAGCCGATCGCATGCACCTCGGCGAGCTTGATGTTCTGCACGAGATAGGTGGACACGTCGAGGTCGAGCAGCGGCCGGAACCAGCGGTAAAGCTGGAGCGCCTCATCACGGCGGCCGGCCTGCATGAGCCGCCAGATCGCCACCGTCTCCCGAGGGAAGGCCGTCACGAGGCCCGCCACCCACCCCACCGCGCCGACGCTCAGCGCCTCCAAGGCGAGATTGTCCACGCCCGTGAAAAGATCGAAGCGACCATCAAAGCGATTGATGATCTCGGTTGTGCGGCGGATGTCGTCCGACGACTCCTTGATCGCGACAAAGAGCGGCTCGTCGGCCAGCTTCTCCATCGCGCTCACCGTCACGTCCACGCGATAGGCCACGGGGTTGGAGTAGATCATCACGGGCAGCCCGCCGGCTTGGGCCACGACCTGGAGCGTCGCGACCGTCTCGTCCTCATTGGTGTGGTAGATCGGGCTCGGCACCACCATAAGGCCATCGGCGCCGGCGCTCGCCGCCCGGCGGGCAAGCGCCGCGCCCTCTCGCGTGGCCGCCTCGTTGACCGTGAGCAGCACGGGCCTCCCCGCGCTGACGGACCGCGCGATGCGCAGCACTTCGAGCTTCTCGTCGTTCGAGAGCATCGGCCCCTCGCCCAGTGAGCCGCACACGATCAGCCCGTCGCAGCCAGCCTCGATCATCAGCGCGAAGCAGCGCTCCATCTCGACCGGGTCAAGCTCGTCGTCGGCCGTGAACTTCGTTGTCACGGCTGGGAAAACGCCACGCCACATTGCTTTACCCCTCCTGATATATCCATGGTATATCAGATGGATCAGGAGAACCGCAATAGAGCTGGAGCGCGTTGATATGCATCTGGACGAGCAGGACGGATCAGGCAGTCTCGCCGCGCAAGCCTATCGCGCCGTGGAGCGCAGGATCGTGACGTTGGAGCTGGCGCCGGGTTCCGTCACCAGCGAGGCGGCTCTCGCCGAAGCCGTCGGCCTGGGCCGCACGCCGATCCGGGAAGCCGTGCAGCGCCTGGCCTGGGAGGGCCTGCTGGAGATCCGCCCACGCGCTGGCCTTGCCGTCGCGCTCCTTCACCCCGGTGATTGGGTGCGCGTGATCGATGCGCGGGAGGGCGTCGAGGTCGTGCTCGCGCGAGCGGCCGCGCGGTTCGGCGGGGAGGCTCATTCCGCCGCGTTCAGGCAAGCCGCCGAAACGATCAAGGCCGCCGCCGAACGCAATGACGTCGAGAGCTTCCTTGGGGCTGACAAGCTTCTGGACGAAGCGACCGCCGCCGCGGCCAGCAATCCCTTCGCCGCGCGACTGGCCGCGCCCCTGCAGACCCACAGCCGGCGGTTCTGGTTCCGCTTCCAGGGGGCGAGCGGCTTGAACCAAGCCGCCGAACGGCATGCCGGTCTGGTCGAAGCGATCCTGGCCGGCGACGAGAGAAAGGCGATGGCCGAGGCTAGCCGCCTCATGGCGGAACTGCGTCTTCAAGCCGAAGCCGTGGCGCGGGCCTGAGCCGCCGCCAAACAAATAGGGCTTGAAGCGGCGATGCGCTTCAAGCCCTTTGAACCAGCGACAAGCGATAGGGAGTCTCAGGCGTCCTTGCCGGCCACGAAGGTGGTGCTTTCCCAACCTTCGCCTGAAGACAGGACGCAGGAATTGCCGTCCGTGCCGGTGGCGAGGATGGTCCAGGTGCCGTCATTGGACACGAACACTTCAAGCACGGCGTTCTTATCCACCACGCCCACGGCCGCCGGCTTTTCCTTGTAGTGCTCATCGAGCTTGGAGACGATCTCGCCGCGATTGCCGCAAAGGTTTTCTTGCGCGGAAGCGGAAAGCGGCAGGAACGAGACGCCTAAGGCAGCAAACGCTGCGAAAGACCAAGCGGGGCGTGCCATGTGTGGAATTCCTCTCAAATCTGCCCACGCGGCGTCCCTTGCGCACAAGATGCTCTTGCGCGGCTTCCGCTTGGACCGTGTTTGTCCCTGACTTGTTTCGCCCGCGTGTCGCCGCGGCGTCGATGCCGAAACAAGGAAGAAGCCCGCCCAGCCGTTCCATCACGTTTAAGTGACGGTCCGAAAGATCAAAGTTGTTTCAACAACTTACCCCACGGGACGGGGATCGCGCCCCGCTTGACTCCGCCGCTCCGAGCTTTGTTGCTCGACATATTTCCGATGGAATCGCCGGCCCAGGCTCGTCAGGATTTCATAGGCGATGGTGCCGGATGCCGCGGCGAGGTCGTCCGAGGTCTGATTCGAGCAGAGAAGTTGAACCTCGTGGCAGGCAGAAACCTGGTCGGCCGACAAAGAGGAAAGATCGACCACCATTGTGTCCATGGAGATGCGGCCCAGCATCGGCAGCCGGGCAGCGCCGAAGAAGGCGGCCGTGCGCGCCCGGCGCGGCCAGCCGTCGCCATAGCCGAGCCCGATCGTGGCCACGGTCATCGGCCGCTCCGCCGTGAACTCGCCGCCATAGCCCACGGCGTCGCCCGGGGCGAGCCGGCGCGCCTGCACGACCCTGGCCGATAGCCGGACGGCCTGCCGCATGGGGTTGGGCTGCCCTGGAAGCGGATTGATGCCGTACAGAGCCGCGCCGGCGCGGACCAGATCGAAGTGGAATTTTGGCCCAAGCAGGATGCCCGACGAGTTGGCGAGCGACAGCGGCGTTCCCGGAAACGCCGCGGCGGCCTCGATGAACCTGGCGAGCTGGCGCGCGTTGGAGGGGTTTTCGCATTCCTCGGCCGAGGCCAGATGGCTGAGGATCAGCTTGACGTCCAGTCCGGCAAGCGCATCCTGCCGGCGTCCAAGTTCCACGGCCTCCTCGGGGGAAAGGCCGAGCCGCGACATGCCGGTGTCGATGTGCAGCGCCGCGGCAAGCCTTCGGCCCGCATCCCGCGCGGCGGCCTTCCAAGCCTCGACCTGGGGCAAGCTGTTGAGCACGGGAACCGCGCCGAGCCGAACGGCCAGCGGCTCGGCGCCGGGCGGAACGCCGTTGAGCACGTAAACCGCGGCGTTCGGGCCGGCGGCGGGAAGCACCGCTCGCGCCTCGGCGAGATGCGCCACGAAGAAAGCATCGCAGCCCTCGCGGCGGAGCGCCGCCACGACCTTCGGCGCGCCCAGGCCATAGGCGTCGGCCTTGACCACGGCGGCCGTTCGGGTCGGCGCCGCCCGGTCGGCAAGCAAGCGGTAATTGGCGCGGATCGCATCGAGATCCACCGTCAGGACCGCGCCGGCCTCGAGCTCGCCGATCCCCTCGCCGACCTCTTCCCCTTTGGGGCTCACAGCGGGAACACGAGCTCCGCCCGCGTGCCGCACGACCTTGCGGCGAACTCCACATTCGATTGCAGGTTGCGCGCCATGGCTTGAACGATGCGGGTTCCAAGGCCCGATCCCTGCGCCTGGCCTTCGCCGCTCCAGCCCACGCCCTGGTCCTCCACGGCGAGCCGCGCCTCGTTCTCGCCGTGGGCGGCGACCTCCACGAGGATCTCGCCGCTGACGCCTTCGGGATAGGCGTATTTGTAGGCGTTGGTGACGAGCTCGGTGACGATCACGCCGAGCGACACCGCCTTGTCGGTCGGCACGAGCAGGCTGCCGGCCGCGAGCCTGATGGCGTGCGAGCGCCCGCCGGAGCGCATGGCCGCCTCCAGTTCCTCGATCAGGCCCTTGAGATAGGCGTCGATCTCCACCGCCCTCACATTCTGGGAGGTGTAGAGCCGGCGATGGACGCCGGCGATGGCGTTGATGCGCGCCTGCATCTCCTTGAGCGCGGCCTTGGCGGACTCGTCGCTGACCGCCGACATCTGCATCCGGGTGAGCGCCGCCACGAGGCTGAGCGAATTGGCCACGCGATGGTTGACCTCCTGAAGCATCAGCTCCGCGCGGTCCCGCGCCTCGCGCACCTCGCGATCGGCCTCCTCCTTGGCGCGCCGCAGCGTCTCGCCTTCCATGGCGGCGTGAACCGCCTCGGCCAGGAGCTCGCGGAAATGGCCGGCCACGTCCTTGAAGACATAATCGGCCGCCCCCGCCTTGAGGGCCGCCACCGCCACCCGGCTGTCCTCGGAGCCCGTCACATAGATCACGGGCGGCGGGCTTTCCCGCGCCCGGATGCGGGCCAGCACGTCCAGGCCACTATGGCCGGGCATGTGGTGGTCGAGCGCGACGGCGGCGAAGCCCTTTTCGTCGAGCTTCGCCAAGCCCTCCTCACCGCTCGCCGCGTGCTCGACGTCGAAGCCGCGCGCGTTCAGCGTCCTGGCGACCAGCCGGGCCAGGCCGGGATCGTCGTCGATGTAAAGGACGCGCGGCTTTTCGGGCATCAATCGTTCTCGGGAACCTGCATCACCGTGAAGAACAGGCCGAGCTGCCTGATCGCGTTGGCGAAGCCCTCATAGTTCACCGGCTTGGTGATGTAGACGTTCGCGCCGAGGTCGTAGCAGCGCTGGATCTCGCGGCTGTCGTCGGTGGTGGTCAGCACCACCACGGGCGAGCGGCGGGTGTGCTCGTTGCCCTTGATGCGGGCCAGGATGTCGATGCCGCTCATGTCCGGCAGGTTGAGGTCGAGCAGGACCAGAAGGTGCCGCTTGGCGCTGGCCTCGCCCGAACCATCCGGCCCCAGGAGATAGGAGAGCGCGCTTTGCCCGTCGGCGAAGCGCATGATGTCGTTGTTCACGCCCGCGCGCCGGATGTTGCGCTCGATCAGGCGCGCATGGCCGTCGTCGTCCTCGACCATCACGATGGAGACTGGATGCACGGTCATTCCTCTTCAGCGTCGGTGGCCGATCGACCGGGCGCGGCCGGCGGCGCGGCGGGCAAGGTCACGGTGAAGGTGGTGCCCACGCCCAGCTCGGACGCCACCGAGATCGCACCGCCCAGGCTGCGCACCAGCGCCTTCACATGGGCGAGGCCGATGCCCTCGCCCGCCACGTCCTGGGTTCCGGCGCGCCGGAACAGCTCGAAGACGCGGTCGTGGTCCTGGGGGGCGATGCCCCTGCCGTTGTCCTTGACGAAGAAGCGCACGCGCCCCAGCGGAGCCGCCTGCCCGGCGATCTCGATCCGTCCGGGCCGCGACGGATCGAGATATTTCAGCGCGTTGTCAAGCAGATTGCCGAAGATCTGCTCCATTGCGAGCCGGTCGGCGGCAATGGCGGGCATGTCGGGCGCGACCTCGACGACCGCGCCCTTGGCGTCGGCCTGGTGGCGTTGAGCGTCCGCCAGGCCCTGCATGAGCGCCGGCATGTCGAGCGGCTCGGGGCGGAAGGTGCGGCGGCCCTCGCGCGACAGCTTCAGGATGGCGTTGATGAGGCGGTCCATCTTCCCGATCGCCGCCTTGATGAAGCCGAGCGCCTCGTTGAAGTCGGCCTCCGCCTGCTTGCGCCGCGGGTCGTCGGGGGCAAGCGCGCCGGCTTCGAGGAATTCCGGCCCGAGCGCTTCGAGCTCGCTGGTGAAGCCCATCACGTTCACGAGCGGCGCGCGCAGATCGTGGCTGACGATATAAGCGTAGCGCTGGATCTCGTCGTTGGATTCCTTGAGCTCGGCGGCATGCGTGGAAAGCGCCTCGTTGAGGCGGCGCTGCATGCGCTCCACGCGGTCGCGGCTCGTGTCGTCGCGCATGGTCAGGACGGAGCCGATGCGGGTCCCGTCGGGGGCGACCACGGGCCGGGCATTGCCTGACGCGAGCACGTCCCGGCCGTCCGGGCGGCGGATGCGCCAGCGCGCCTCCGTCACCGTCTCGCCCTTTATCACGGCGCGGGCGAGCGGCAGTTCCTCGGACGGGTAGGGGCGGCCGTCCTCGGTGAAGATGTGGTAGGTCTGCGCATAGTCTTCGGGCGCGACGTCGAGGCGCGCCACGCCATGCAGCCGCGTGGCCGCCTCGTTGACGAAGGTGATGCGCCCCGACGCGTCGGCGACGATCACGCCTTCGCCGAGCTGGCCCAGGATCGCGGTGCGCACCGCGGCCACCTCGGCGGCCTGCGCGCGCTCTGTCGCCAGCACCTCCTCGGCGCGGCGGCGCTCGGCGACCTCCTCCTGCACGGAGGCGAACAGCCGGGCGTTGTCGAAGGCGATCGCCGCCTGGCCCGAAAAACCCTCGATCAGGCGCTCCTGGCGCTCGCCGAAGCGGCCGGGTTCGGGGTGGCCGAAGAGCAGCGCGCCCAAGGTTTCGCCGCCGCGGGTCCTGACGGGGACAGCGAGGTAGGAACGCACGGGCAGATGGCCCCTCGGCATGCCGCCCATGGAGCCGTAGCGCGGATCGGACAGCACGTCGTCGGCGCGGACCACGCCCTCGGCGCGGAAGGTCGGCCCGAACAGGTCCGTGGCGCGCGGCAGGCCGAAGCGCGTGAAGGCTTCCGCGGGCGCGCCGGCCAGGGCGGAGAGCCGCCAGGCCTCCTCCTCATTGCCGTCCCGCCCCGGCGCGACGCGCTCGAAGAAGGCGCCATAGGCCGCGCCCGTGAGCCTGGTCGCGGCGTCGATCAGGGCCTGCGCGAGCCGGTCGGGATCGAGCTCGGAGCTGAGCGCCAGGCCCAAGCGATTGAGCGTGTCGAGCCGGCTCGTTTCCTCGCTCAGCTCCCGCGTGCGCTCGGCCACCCGCTCCTCGAGCTGCTGGTTGGCGGCCCAAAGCCGCGCGCGGGCGCTTTCGAGGCTCCTTGTGGTTTCGGCGTCCCGCTGCGCCTGGCGGAAGGCCGCGAGCGTGAAGGCGCCGAGCGCGCCGAAGGAGGCGAGCGCGAGCGGCGCATAGCCCAGGAGCCAGTCGCGCCATTGCGCCTCCACCGCCGCCCGCGACACGCCGACCGTGACGTAAAGGGGCAGGTCTCCCACGCGGCGATAGGCGACGATGCGGGCCTCTCCGTTGGAAACCTCCGCCGAATCGAAGATGCCGCCCTCGGGCAGCGTGGCCACAGCTTGGCGGAAAGCCTCGACGTTCAGCGGCGCGAAGCCCTCGCCCTCGGCCGGCGGCGGGTGCTGGGCGAGCGTGTCGAGGGGACTCGCGCGCACCAGCCGGACGCGGGCATCGAGGGGCAGGCGCACCTGGCCCCAATAGGCGTTGAACGTGTCGAGCGAAACGGTCACCGACGCCATGCCGCGGAACGCGCCGAAACCGTCCTCCAGCCGCCGGGCGATCATGAAGGTCGGCCGTCCCGTCACCTTGCCGGTGATGCGCTCGCCCACGACGAGCGCGCCGGCGGCCTCGCGAGCCCCCTTGAAGACGTCGCGGTCGGATGCGTTCGAGGCCGGCGCCGGAAAGGCGAAGCTGGTCAGCCGCAGGGCTCCGGTCTCGTCGTTGAGCCACACATCCTCGACATAGGCCGTGGAGCCGGCCAGCGTTTCGAGCTGCCGCTGGAGCACGCGGTCGCCGGCGATTTCGGCCCAAGGGCGCTCCTCCACGAGGCCGGCCGCGCCGCTCAGCACCACATCCGTCACCTCGATCAGCCGCCGGGCGTGGTCGGCCAGCGCGAAGTCGGCGGCGGCCACGTCCGCGCGCGCGTCCTCGAACAGGCGGCGGCGCTCGTTCCAGGCGAAGAACAGCGACACCGCCAAAAGGAGCGCGAAGCCGAGCAGGCCGATCTGCCCGGCCAGCCGGGCGGGCGAGGATTTTGGCGCGCGCGTCTGAGCGGCGGTGTCGGGGGGCGTCTTCTGCAGCATCGAGGAGGGCGGGTGCGACGGAAAAGTGTCCTATGTCGGGCAAGGGGTTTCCGCAACCGTGTCGGCTTGGTCACGGCCCCGTCGCCCCGTCCCGCAAGAAGAGCGGGAGGGAGATTACGCGAGGGCCGTGTGGACGAAAGGGCTGCACATTTTCGCCCAACCAGGCCCAAGCGGCTGAATCACCGGCAAAGAATGCTTTCGCGGTCAGAAATCCATCCACGCCCTCAGGCCAGCGTGTAGGCCGTCTTGAGCTGGGTGAAGAATTCCTTCGCGTAAGACCCCTGCTCCTTCGGCCCGAAGGACGACGCCTTCCGCCCGCCGAAGGGAACGTGGAAATCGACGCCCGCGGTGGGCAGGTTGACCATCACCATGCCGGCTTCGGCGTTGCGCTTGAAATGTGTGGCGTGCTTCAGGCTCGTCGTGCAGATTCCGCTGGACAGGCCGAACGGCGTGTCGTTGGCGAGTTCGAGCGCCTCGTCGTAGTCGCGGGCGCGGATCACGGCGGCCACGGGGCCGAAGATTTCTTCCCGCGCGATCCGCATCCCGTTGGTTGCCTCGGTGAACAGCGCGGGCTGGAGGTAGAAGCCGGGCGTTTCGCGGCTCAACCGCTCCCCTCCGAAGGCGAGCTTGGCCCCCTCCTCCCGGCCGACGCGGATATAGTCCTCGTCCTGTTCCATCTGGTTCCCGTCCACGACCGGCCCCATCTCGGTGCCGGGCTTGAGCGCATCGTCCACGACCAGCTTTTCGAGCCGCGCGGTCAGCGCCTGCACGAAGCGATCGTGGATGCCCTCCCCCACGATCAGCCGCGAAGACGCCGTGCAGCGCTGGCCCGTGGAGAAGAAGGCGCCGTTGAGCGCGCAGTTCACGGCGATGTCCAGGTCGGCGTCGTCAAGCACCACGAGCGGGTTCTTGCCGCCCATCTCCAACTGCACCTTCCGCATGTGCTTCACGCTCGCTTCCGCCACGCGGCGGCCGGTCTCCACCGAGCCCGTGAAGGAGACGGCGTCGATGCGTTCGTCCTCGAGCAGGGCCTGGCCCACAACGGACCCCTTGCCCATCACGAGGTTGAGCACGCCTTTGGGCAGGCCGGCGCGATGCAGGATGTCGACCATCGCCCAGGCCGAGCCCGGCACGATCTCGGCCGGCTTGAAGACGACCGTGTTGCCGTAGGCGAGCGCGGGCGCGATCTTCCAGGCGGGAATGGCGATGGGGA
The DNA here is from genome assembly GCA_035998495.1 of Mesorhizobium sp. Taxonomy (GTDB): domain Bacteria; phylum Pseudomonadota; class Alphaproteobacteria; order Rhizobiales; family Rhizobiaceae; genus Mesorhizobium_B. Next base: position 199,230 of record DASYHP010000080.1, on the reverse strand, counting down.
AGTTCCAGGGCGTGATGAGCCCCACCACGCCGAGCGCCTCGCGCGTGATCTCCACGCCCACGCCCGGCCGCACGGAGGGCACGACCTCGCCCGACAACCGCAGGGTTTCGCCGGCGAAGAAGTCGAAGATCTGGGCCGCGCGGACCACCTCGCCCACGCCTTCGGGCAGCGTCTTGCCTTCTTCGCGGCTGAGAAGTTTCCCAAGCTCGTCCTTGCGCGCGACGATCTCGGCCGCGGCCTTGGCCAGCACCGCGTGGCGCTCGAGGGGCGCGGAACGCGACCATTTGGGGAACGCGGCGCGAGCCGCCGCGATGGCGTTGAGCGCATCCGCCTTGGAGGCGCGGGCGTATTCGCCCACCACCTCGTGCGTATTAGACGGGTTCAAGTTGGGGACGGCCTCGCCGCCGACCCACTCGCCGCCGATCAGGTTCTGGTGAAGTTCGGTCATGAGGGTGTCCTTGGGGTTCAGATCAGGCCGGCGCGGGAAAGATCGGCCATGAGGGCGCGGGCGCCATAGGTCCAGGGTGGGCAGTCGGGCGCGCGGCGCACCCGGTTGACGAGGCGGCCAAGCGCGGGCGTCTCGATCGTCACGATGTCGCCCTCGCGATGGGTGAAGCCCCCGCCCTTCTCGTTGCGGTCCTTCGCCGGCACGAACATGGTGCCGAGGTAGAGCACCAAACCGTCGGGATACTGGTGGTGGGGGCCGACCGCCGCCGCGACGAGTTCCTCGGGCGAGCGGCTGATGAGCCGCATGGAACTAGCGCCTTGGAGCGAAAAACCGTCCTCGCCCTCCACGGTGAGGGAGACCTCCGCGCTCTTCACGTCGTCGAGGGAAAAGCTCTCGTCGAACAGGCGGATCATCGGGCCGAGGCTCGCGGAGGCGTTGTTGTCCTTGGCCTTGCCCAACAGAAGCGCCGAGCGCCCCTCCACGTCGCGCAGGTTCACGTCGTTGCCCAAGGTCGCGCCGATGATGCCGCCGTTCGAGGCGGCGATCACGGCGATCTCCGGCTCGGGGTTGTTCCAGTCAGAAACGGGGTGGAGGCCGACATCCGCGCCGAAGCCGACGGAGGCGAGCGGCTGGCATTTGGTGAAGATCTCGGCGTCGGGCCCGATGCCGACCTCCAGATATTGCGACCACATCTTTCGCGCGATCAGCGTCTCCTTGAGCGACATCGCCTCGGGCGAGCCGGGCTTCAGGCGCGAGAGATCGGGGCCGATCAAGGCGTTGATTTCGGCGCGAAGCGCGTCGGCTTCCGCCGCGTCGCCCCGCGCGCGTTCCTCGATCACACGCTCGATGAGGCTCGCGGCGAAGGTGACGCCGGCCGCCTTCACGGCCTGAAGATCGACGGGCGACAGGAAGAACGGCTTTTCAGGGTCGCGGCGGTCGCCAAAGCTGTTTTCGGCGAGTTCCTCGACCATGCCAAGCGGCTTTCCCCCGGCCTGCCGGACGTAAGCGGCGGGATCCTCCATCTCGCACATGTCGCGGACCGTGGGCGCCTCGCGGCTCGTGATGTCCCACACCTCGCCGTCGCGCACCGTCACCACCAGAGGATGGGCGGCGTGGGGCGAGGTGGCGCGGCCGATATAATGGCCGGAGGCGGGAAGCGAGGGGGAGCGAAGCATTCCGCGCTCATAGCGCAGGTTGGCGGGAGGGTGAAGACGGGCGAGGATTGTCCGTCATCCAGCCTGACTCAAGCAAAACCGGGATATCGATGGCCGGCGTCATCTTCACCGGCGGAAAAATCATGAGGCAAGGCAGGCGCAACCATTCTTTTCCGAGAGCATTGACGAAAGCAGAAGGTGGAAGCTCTTGAATGGCCGCAAGAAAAGCGCATAATGACAATCGAGGCTGAGCGCCGGGAACGCGTATGACGAAGTCTCTGTACGAGCGTGGACTGCTGCGGCCGGCCGACGTCGCCAAGCTGCAGCGCGTTTTCGACCAGGCCTGCGGGACCCGTCACCTGGTTCCCGACTCCGAGGGCGGCCGGGAACTGGCCCTCACTTTGCTCGCGCTCCACAACGCCGGCATGGTGGACGAGGATCTGCTGACCGCCGCGGTGGCCTTCCAGCCGCCCGAACGCAAGCGGGCCTGAGCGCCGGCCTCCGCCGCCTCGGCGGGACCGAGCTTTCTTGCGAACGCGGCATGAAAACCACAAAAAGCGGATGCGGCCAAACAAACGCCGTGCTTAAGAGCTTGGCAGCCTCGACTGGAGCACGTTTCGGTCCCGTGTGACCGAAACTCGCTCCAGGCAACGCGCCTGAGTTCAGCCCTCCGCGGTCGCCCCGCGGCGTTTTCGCCCCATGACCATCACGCCACCGCAATCCGACCTCGCCGCCGGCGCGCCCGCCTTTCTCGCCAGCGGCGGCGAGACCGGCCGTCTGATCGCGTCGCGCGACTGGTCGGCGACGCCCTTGGGCCCGCTCGAGGGCTGGCCGCAGAGCCTCAGGATCACGGTCGGCCTTCTTCTTCGCTCGCCGGTGCCGATCGTGCTGTTGTGGGGCGAGAGCGGCGTCATGCTCTACAACGACGCCTACTCCGTCTTCGCTGGCGGCCGGCACCCCGAGCTCCTGGGCAGATGCGTTCGCGAGGGCTGGCCCGAGGTCGCCGACTTCAACGACCATGTGATGCGCGTGGGGCTTTCCGGCGGCACGCTGTCCTATGTGGATCAGGAGCTGACGCTCCATCGCTCGGGCCGGCCCGAGCAGGTCTTCATGAATCTCGACTATTCGCCCGTGCTGGATGAGACGGGAAAGCCCGCAGGCGTCATGGCGGTCGTGGTGGAAACCACCGAGAAGGTCATGGCGGAAAGGCGGCAAAGGCAGGCGGAGGAAGCGCTGCGTGCCGAGCGGGACCGGGCGCGAGGCGTGCTGGAGAACATGCGCGAAGGCTTCGTGTTGCTCGACCGCGACTTCCGCGTGCTCGACATCAACGCCGAAGGGCTGCGCCTGGAAAGGCGGCCGCGGGAAGCGATCCTCGGCAGCCTCCATTGGGAGGTCTGGCCCGGCAGCAAGGAATCCGAACTCGGCCGGCGCTATCGGCACGCCATGAGGGAGCGCACGCCCGTCAGCCTCGACCATCGCTATGTCTGGGCGGACGAGCGCGACGCTTGGCTCGAGGTACGCGCCTACCCTGTCGCCGAGGAGGGACTCGCGATCTTCTACCGGGACGTGACGGAGCGCAAACGCGCCGAAGGGTTGCTGCGCGCGCGTGAGGAAGAGCTGCGGTTGCTCGCCGACAGCCTGCCCGTCCTGGTTTCCTTCATCGACCGCGACACGCGTTACCGCTTCGTCAACGCCACCTATGAGCGCTGGTTCGAGCGGCCGCGCGACGAGGTCTTGGGCAAGAGCGTGCGCGAGCTTCTGGGCGAGGCGGCCTACGCGCTGCACCGGCCGCGCATCGATGCGGCGCTGCGCGGGGAGGAGCAGCGGTTCGAGGCGTTCACGCCGAAGCCCGATGGCGCGCGGCGCGAAACCGAAGTGGCCTATGTCCCGCGGCGCGATTCCCAAGGCGAGGTGGACGGCTTCTATGTGCTGGTGACCGACGTTTCCGAACGCAATCGCGCCGTGGCCACGCTGCGGGAAAGCGAAGCGCGCCTTCGCTTCATGAGCGAGCTGGACGAAGGGCTGAGCGCATCGCGCGATGCGACCGCCGCGATGCATGCGGCCGCCGAGCTTCTGGCGCGACGCCTCGACGCCTCGCGATGCGCCTATGCCGACGTGGACGCCGACAGCGACCGCTTCGTGATCCGCAGCGACTACACGGCGCCCGGGATCGCCAGCTCGGCCGGAACATACAGCCTGGACCTGTTCGGCGCGCGCGCCGCCGACGACATGCGCGGCGGGCGGACCCTCGTGGTCCGCGACGTTTCGGGCGAGCTCGCCCCGGATGAGGGGCGCGAGATGTTCCTGTCGATCGGCATCGGCGCGATCGTCTGCTGCCCTCTCGTCAAGGACGGGCGCCTGGTGGCCATGATGGCCGTTCACCAGGACCGCCCGCGCGACTGGCGCGACGACGAGATCGGCCTCGTTGAAGCGGTGGTCGAGCGGTGCTGGGCGCATGTCGAGCGCGTCGGCGCGGAAGCGCGGCTGCGCGAAAGCGAGGCCCGCCTCAAGGCCGTCTTCGACACGGCGCCGGTGGGCATCATCCTGGCCGAAGCGCCGTCGGGCCGGATCGTCGGCGGCAACGCCCAGGCCGAGCGCATCTTCGGCCATCCGGTCCTGCCCTCGCCTGACCTGGAGAGCTATCGCGAATGGGTAGCGCACCATGCGGACGGGCGGCGGGTCGAGCCGGAGGAATACCCGCTGACGCCCGTCATCCGCGACGGCGTGGAGCGCGCCGAGCTCGAGGTGAACTATCGCCGCGGCGACGGGCGCGACGCCTGGGTGCGCCTGATCGCCGCCCCCATCCGCGACGAGAAGGGCCACGTCGCGGGCGGCATGGTGGCCGCGCTCGACATCGATCGCAAGATGCGGGCCGAAGCCGAGCTGAGGCGGCTCAACGAAACGCTGGAGGCGCAGGTGGCGGCGCGGACGGCCGAGCGCAACCGCATCTGGCAGATGAGCCGCGACCTGTTCGCCATCATGGGGTTCGACGGCTACCTCAAGGCCGTCAACCCAGCCTGGGAGCAGACGCTGGGCTTCGACGAGGCGACGCTGTTGGCCCGCGACTTCGGCCGGCAGGTCCACCCCGACGATCACGCCTCGGTCGGTGAGCTGATGGAGCGGCTGCTCGCCGGAGAGACGGTCGTCGGCTTCGAGGACCGGCTCCGCCACGCCGACGGCTCGTGGCGCTGGATCTCCTGGACGCTCGTTCCCGGCGGCGACGTCTTCTACGCCGTGGGCCGCGACATCACGAGCGAAAAGGCGCGCCAGGCCGAGCTCGAAGCGGCTCAGGAAGCCTTGCGCCAGGCGCAGAAGATGGAGGCGGTGGGCCAGCTCACCGGCGGCATCGCGCACGACTTCAACAATCTTCTGACCGGCATCATCGGCAGCCTCGACATGCTGCAGCGCCGCGTGGCTCAGGGCCGCACGGGCGAGATCGACCGCTTCGTCTCGACCGCGACCGCTTCCGCCAACAGGGCCGCAGCGCTGACGCACCGTTTGCTCGCCTTCTCGCGCCGCCAGCCGCTCGATCCCAAGCCCGTGGACGCCAACCGGCTCGTGACCGCCATGGAGGAGCTGCTTCGCCGCACGCTGGGCGAGAGCTTCGAGATCGAGATCGTCACGGCCGGCGGGCTGTGGCAGACGCTGTGCGACCCCCACCAGCTCGAAAGCGCGTTGCTCAACCTCGCCATCAACGCGCGGGATGCCATGCCGGACGGCGGCAAGCTCACGGTCGAGACCTGCAACGCGCATCTGGACAGCGCTTATGCCGCCCAGAGCCGCGAGGTGCGGCCGGGCCAATATGTCTGCATCTGCGTGTCTGACACCGGCACGGGCATGAGCAAGGAGACGATCACGAAGGCCTTCGACCCCTTCTTCACCACCAAGCCGATCGGCCAGGGCACGGGCCTGGGCCTTTCCATGGTCTATGGCTTCGCGCGCCAGTCCGACGGCTACGCCAAGATTTATTCGGAGGTTGGCCAGGGCACCACGGTCAAGCTCTACCTGCCGCGCTTCTATGGCGAGGGCGAAGCGAGCGAAGAGGCGGCTCGCGCGTCCGATCTGCCGGCCGTCCGCGCCGATCACGGCGAGGTGGTGCTGGTGGTGGAGGACGAGCCGGCCGTGCGCGCCCTGGTCACGGAGGTGCTCGGCGATCTCGGCTATCATGCGCTCGAAGCGGCGGACGGCCCGTCGGGGCTCAAGATCCTGGAAAGCCGGCATCGCGTCGACCTGCTCGTGACCGATGTGGGCCTGCCCGGCCTCAACGGCCGCCAGCTCGCCGACGCCGCGCGGGCGAAGCGGCCCGGCCTCAAGGTGCTGTTCATGACGGGTTATGCCGAGAACGCCGCCATCAACAGCGGCTTCCTCGAGCCCGGCATGGAGCTCATCACGAAGCCCTTCGCGGTGGACGCGCTGGCGAGCCGCATCCGCGCGATCATCCAAAAGGATTAGAGCGAATTTCACCGCGTGATCCGACCAGGACGTCCGCCGCTTTCCGCGTCGCGGACCTTCGGTTGGGCATCATGCGCCAAACGCCGCGCTGGCGCGGGGCCCACGAACGCCTATCTGGGCGGTGATGCTCGACTCCCCCGCCCCCGACGCGCACGCCCATGCGCCCATCGCCAAGGACGAGACGCTTTTCGTGCGCGGGCTCCAAAAGTCCGTGCCGGGCGGGCGAAAACTGTTCTCCGGCCTCGACCTTTCGGCGAGCGCGGGCGAGATCGTGGCGATCGTGGGCGAGTCGGGCGTGGGCAAATCGACGCTGCTCAACATCCTGGCCGGCCTCGACGACGCCGACGCGGGCGAGGTGCGGATCGCGGGCGCGAACTTGGGCCCGCTCGGCGAGGCGGAGCGCACGAGGCTCCGGCGCGAGCGGATCGGCTTCGTGTTCCAGGCCTTCCACATCCTGCCCTATCTCACGTTGCGCCAGAACGTGGCCCTGCCGCTCGCGCTGGTGGGCGCGGACGCCCGAAGCATCGGCGCCCGCGCCGACGAGATGCTGAACGCGGTCGGCCTGGGCGCGCGCGGAAGCGGCTATGCGCGGGATCTTTCGGGCGGCGAATTGCAGCGCGTGGCGATCGCCCGCGCGCTCGTCCACCGGCCGGCGCTGATCCTGGCCGACGAGCCCACCGGCAATCTCGACCCCGACACGGCCGGTTTGGTGCTCGACCTCTTCGCCGAGGCCGTGCGCTCGCGCGGGGCGGCGGCGGTGATCGTCACGCACAGCCGCGCCACCGCCGACATCGCCGACCGGGTGCTCGTGCTGACGGCGAAAGGCCTGGTCGATCAGCATGTCGGCGCGCGCTGACCTTTTTTCCGCGCGGCTGGCGCTGGGCTGGCTAGTCGCGGGCGAGGCGCGGGCGCACCCCGCGCGATTCCTCGGCACGGTCGTCGCCATCGCGGTGGGCGTCGCGCTGGGCTTCGCCGTGCATCTCATCAACAATTCCGCCCTCGCCTCCTTCGGCGAGGCCGTGCGCAGCGTCAACGGCGCGCCCGACCTGTCCCTTCGCGCCGCAAGCCCGCTCGGCTTCGACGAGCTTCTCTATCCCGAGATTCTGCGGACCGAAGGCGTGGCGGATGCGAGCCCCGTGGTCAGCCTGGAGGCGCGGGCGCGGAACACCGCCTTCACGCTTCTGGGCCTCGACGTGATCCGCGCGGCGAACGTCACGCCGAGCCTGGTCGGCCAGCTTCCGGCCGGGCCGGATCAGGCCAGCGCCAACGTGTTCGACGGGCAAACCCTTTTTCTGTCCCGCGCCGCGCTGGATGCGATGGGCGCTTCCGTGGGCGACAGGCTCGACGTCTCCGCCAACGGCAAAACCGTGCCGCTCACGGTGGCGGGCCTGCTGCCCGGCGTGGGGGACGGCCAAGCGGTGGGCGTGATCGACATCGCCGCCGCGCAATGGCGCTTCGACCGGCTGGGCCGGCTCGATCGCATCGATCTGGCCTTGAGCGACCGGGCCCAGGCCGAAGCGGCTCTGCGCGAGAAACTGCCCGCGGACGCCGTGCTGGCGGACGCGGAAAGCGAGCTCCAGCAGGGCGGCAACCTGTCGCGCGCCTATCGCGTGAACCTCAACATGCTGGCGCTGGTGGCGCTTCTGACCGGCGGCTTCCTGGTCTTTTCGGCCCAGTCGCTCTCGGTCGCGCGCCGCCTGCGCGCCTTCGCGCTGGTGCGGACCCTGGGCCTGCCGCGCGGCGGCATCGTCGCGCTGGTGGCGTTGGAGGGCTTCTTCATCGGCGTGCTGGGCGCGCTTCTGGGCTTGGCGCTGGGCTACGCGCTCGCCGCGCTCGCCGTGGCCTGGTTCGGCGGCGACCTCGGCGCGGGCTATTTCCGCGGCGGGAACGTGCAGGTGGTCTTCCAGCCGCTCGCGGCAACCGTGTTCTTCGCGCTGGGCGTGCTGGCCGCCACGCTCGGCAGCGTGTTCCCCGCCCGCGCGGCATCGCGCGCCGCGCCCGCCGCGGCGTTGAAGAACAGCGGCGACCTGGCCGACCCCCGCCGCCCCGTGCCCTGGCGAGCGGCGCTGATCCTGCTGGCCTCGGGCGCCGCGGCATGCCTCCTGCCGCCGGTGGGCGGCCTCCCTGTCTTCGGCTTTGCCGGCATGGCGCTGATGCTGGCGGGCGGCGTGGCCGGCGTGCCCTGGCTCGCGCGAAAGCTGCTCGCGCCCCTTGCCCGGCGGCGGACGCTGGCTGTGCCGGTCCAGCTCGGCGCCCGCCATGTCTTCGGGAGCCCGAGCGAGGCCGCGACCGCCCTTTGCGGCATCGTGGCGAGCACCGCGTTGATGATCGCCATGGCGACCATGGTGACGAGCTTCCGGCATGCCGTGGACGACTGGCTCGTCCAGGTTCTGTCGGCCGACCTCTATGTTCAAGCGCAGGGCGGCGCGGGCTTCGACAGGCAAGCCCAGGCGCGGCTCGCCGCGGCGCCCGGCGTGGACGAAATCGCCTTCAGCCGCCAGATCCCGTTGACGATTCAGCCCGACCGCCCGCCGATCCTCCTGATCGCCCGGCCGGTGGGAGCGGACGATGCGGCGGCCGCGCCGCTCGTGCTGATCGAGGAGGCGGACGCCCCGCCGCCGAGCGACGCGGTTCCCGTCTGGGTGTCGGAGCCGGCCTCGCGCCTGTTCGGTTGGGAGGTCGGCGAGGCGATCGCACTGCCGCTTGGGCAGGGCGCGCGCTTCACGGTCGCGGGCGTGTGGCGCGACTATGCCCGCCAGCAGGGCTCGGTGGTGATCCGCGAGGCGGACTATTCCAGGCTGACGGGCGACTTTTCCCGCGACGAGGCGTCCCTCGCCCTTGCGGCGGGGGCCGACCCGGACGCGGTCGGCCAGGCGCTGGTGGCGGCGCTGCCGCCCGAGATGAAGAACGCCGTGTCGCTTTCGCAGCCGGCTGAGCTGCGCCGCTTCGCGCTGGAGCTGTTCGACCGCTCCTTCGCCGTCACCTATGTCCTGGAGGCGGTGGCGATCCTGGTGGGCCTGGCGGGCGTGGCGGCCACGGTGTCGTCCCAGACCATCGCCCGTGGAAAGGAGTTCGGGATGTTGCGGCATCTGGGCGTGGAGAAGCGGCAGTTGACGGCCATGCTCGGCTTCGAGGGGGCGCTGTTGGGGCTGATCGGCGGAGTCGCCGGCGTGCTGCTGGGCGTCGCGCTGTCGCAGGCGCTGATCCATGTGATCAACCCGCAGAGCTTCAACTGGAGCATGTCCACGCAATGGCCGGTGGCGACGATTCTTTCCGTGATGGCGGCGCTTCTGCTCGCGGCGGCGCTGACCGCCATGGTCGCGGGGCGCCGCGCGACCGCGCAAAGCGCGGTGCTGGCGGTGCGGGAGGACTGGTGATGCGCTGGCTTCTCGCGCTTCTGGCTCTGATGTTCGCGGCCGCCGCGGCGGCGCAGTCGGCCGTGAACTATCCCGAGGTGCGGCCGGGCGCGGCCTTGTCCTTCCCCAGGGACCACGGCGCGCATCCGGAGTTCCGCACGGAGTGGTGGTATGTGACGGGATGGCTCGAGACGGAGGACGGGCGGGACTTGGGCTTCCAGGTCACCTTCTTCCGCACGCGGCCCCAGGCCGACCCTCAAAACCCCAGCCGCTTCGCGCCTGCCCAGGTCCTGTTCGCCCATGCCGCGCTCTCCGACCCCGCCGTCGGCCGCCTGCTGCATGGCGAGCGCGCCGCGCGCGCGGGCTTCGGCATCGCCGAAGCCGCCCAAGGCGATGCGGCCGTGACGCTCCAGGACTGGCGTTTCGCACGCGGGCTGGACGGGGTTTTCACGACGGAGGTCTCGACCCCGGAGTTCTCGTTCTCGCTCGGCTTCTCGCCAACGCAGGACGTCTTCCTGCAAGGCGACGGGGGCTACAGCCAGAAGGGTCCCGACCCGCTCGACGCCAGCTATTACTACTCGCTGCCCCATCTCACCGTGTCGGGCACGGTTTCGCGAGACGGCGAGACGGTGGCTGTCACCGGCGAGGCCTGGCTCGACCGCGAATGGTCGTCGAACCTGCTTGCGCCCGACGCCGTGGGCTGGGAATGGACCGGCCTCAACCTCGACGACGGCGGCGCGCTGGTCGCCTTTCGCATCCGTGACCGCCAAAACGAGACGGTCTGGGCCGGCGGCTCGCTCAGGCGCGGGGATGGGAGCATCGTACGCTTCCGCCAGGAGGACGTGCGTTTTTCGGCTGTTCGCCGCTGGCGCTCGCCGCGCACGAATGCGGAGTATCCCGTGGAGCAGGTGCTGGAGGTGCGCTTGCCCGAAGGCGTCAGGCGCTTTCCCCTGCGCCCCCTCTTCGACGATCAGGAACTCGATGGCCGCGCCTCCGGCCTGCCCGTTTACTGGGAAGGCGCGGTGCGAACCGATGGCGGCAAGGGCTATCTGGAACTCACGGGCTTCACCTCGCCGCTTGCTTTGTAGCCGACGCAACCGGGGAGGTGGGCCGCAAACTCCGTGCGGCAGCGCACCGGGGGCGAGCGGCACCCGACCATCGCGCCGACCATGGGGAACCGAGCGCGGCGTCGATCGTATGTCTTGACCGCTTGTCCGGACGCGGCCCTGCCGGCCGCCGGACGCGGCGTCCCCCCAACCGAGGAGTTCATGCATGAAACGGATCATCGCGACCTGCGGCGCCCTCTCCCTGGCGGCATTCGCCGCAGGGTTTTCGTATGCTCAGGAAACCGAGGCCGCCGCGGACACCAATTCCGTCCAGGCCGATCTGATCAACGCCCAAGGCGAAACGATCGGCACGGCCACCGTCATCCAAACGCCCAACGGCGTGCTGATCCGGGCGGAGGCCTCGAACCTGCCGCCGGGCGCGCATGGCTTCCACGTGCATGAGACCGGCCAATGCGACGCCGCCTCGGGCTTCCAGTCGGCCGGCGGGCACTACAATCCCACGGACGCCCAGCACGGCTATCTGGTCGAGGGCGGGCCGCATGCCGGCGACATGCCCAACCAGACGGTGGGCGAGGACGGCAGGCTGGTCGCGGAAGTGTTCAACCCCAACCTGTCCTTCGAGGGCGAGAACACCTTGTTCGACGACGACGGCTCGGCCCTGATGATCCACGCCAACGCCGACGATTATCAGACGCAGGCTGCGGGCGACGCCGGCGACCGCATCGCCTGCGCGGTGATCGAGCGGTAGGACCTCCGCCCAAGGCGAATCGGCATGATTCCGAGGCGGAACCACCCTTCGGGATCATGCGCTCGGCCGGAGCTCCGCATGGTCACGGAAATGATCGCGATCGCCGTCGGCGTCTATGCGCTAGCGGCGGGCCTGAGCGTGCTGATCGACCCGCAGCGCTTCATGGCCATGCTGGACGGCTTGAGAGACCGCGCCGCCGCCAACTACATGGCCGGCGTCAGCATCTACGCCATCGGCGCGGCGATCCTGATGTTCCACCATCGCTGGGACGGCTGGCTGGAGGTCACGGTCACGCTGATCGGAGCGGCCGCCGCCATCGAAGGGCTGGGCTGGCTCGTCTCGCCCGGCCTCTTCTTCCGCTTTCTCCATACCTTCTGGAAATTCCACACGATCCGCTATTGGGGCGCGCTGGCGGCGGGTTTCGGCCTGCTGATGATCGGCGCGGGGCTCACCAAGGCCGGCGTCCTCATGTGAGCCGCCGCCGCTTCTCGCCGTCCCCTTCTTCCTGGGCCGATCCGTCCCCGTTGGCGCGCGGCCGGTCCGATCCCGTGACGCTGACCTCGTTGAGGTGCCGCGGCCGGGGCGGGCTTTTGCCGGCCGGCCAGCCTTCGCGCTGGCGCGAGCGGTCGCCGTCGGTTTCCTCGGTCTGGTCGTGCAGGAGCACCACGCGCGTGGGGAAGGGCATGTCGATGCCGGCTTCCGTCAGCGCCCTCTTGACCGCCGCGATCACCTTGCCCTGCGCATGCACCACCTCCGCGCGGTGCGGGTCCGACCACCAGCGCAGCTTGATGTTGACGCTGGACGCGTCGAGCGCCCAGGGGATGGCTTCGGGCGCGGGCTCGCGCGCGATGCCCTCGACCCTGCCCAGCGCGTCGAGCATGGTTTTGCAGGCGCGTTCCGCGTCGTCGCCATAGCCGATGCCGACATCATACTCCGAGCGGCGCTTCTCGAACGCGGTGCGGACGATCACCGCGCGGGTGTAGATGTCGGTGTTGGGGATCACCACGCGTTGCCCGTCATAGGTGCGGATCAGGGTTGCGCGCGCCTCGATATGCTCCACCGTGCCCTCGAACTCGCCCGACACGATCTGGTCGCCCTGGCGGAACGGGCGACGGTAGAGGATCAACAGGCCCGACAGCCAGTTCTGCAAGATATCCTTGAAGGCGAAGCCGATCGCCACCGAGCCGATGCCCAGCGTCGCCAGGATGTCGGCGGGCTTCACCGAGGGGAACACGATGGTGGCGACCACGAGGAGCCCCAGCACCAGGATTCCCCATTTCGCGAAGGCGCCGAGCAGCACGCCGAGATCAAAGCGGTCGCGTCGCTGGCCGAAGCGCACCACCGCGCGCCTGGCGAGCATCGCCGCCAGCACGAAGATCACGAAGACCACGGCGGCGATGGCGAGATTGGGAAGGATCCAGAAGAAGCCGTCCACGAAGTAGTCGATCTTTTCCTCAGCCAGCGCGACGGCCTCGTTCATCATCCCTTCCCGCAACACGCCCCGGGCGGCTCGGCCCGCCGGCCAACAGCCCAACGGAACGGAAGGTTTTCAGGCGGCGTTGAGTTCCCGCGAGGCCCGCGGCAGCCGGCACTCTCTTCGGTCCGGGAGCGTACCCTGCCTCTTGGCGCCGGGCGCACCGAGCACCTGTAAGGCGGCACGACCCTCGGCGCCCTTCGGACAGGCGGAGCATGAGCGATGTTTTTCGACAGTTGGAGCGATCTGGGTCGGGTGCTTGTCGTCGGCACGCTCGCTTATGTCGCGCTGGTCTATGTGCTGCGCATCTCGGGCAAGCGCACGCTTTCCAAGCTGAACGCCTTCGACTTCGTGGTGACGGTGGCGCTCGGCTCCACGCTCGCCACAGTGCTCTTGAGCAAGGACGTGTCGCTCGCCGAAGGCGTGCTCGCGCTGGCGCTGCTTGTGTTCCTGCAGTTCGCCATCACCTGGGCGTCCGTGCGCTCGGAAGCGTTCCAGGGCCTCATCAAGTCGGAACCCACGCTTCTGCTCCACAAAGGGCGCTTCCTCGATGGCGCGATGCGCCAGCAGCGCATGACGCGCGAAGAGGTTCTGGCCGTCATGCGCGCAAATGGCGCGACCTCGCCCGATGATGTCCTTGCGGTCGTGCTGGAAACGGACGGGTCGCTAAGCATCGTCCAGGAGGGCGGGGGCGCCACTTCCACCCCGCCGGTTCTGCGGAATGTGAATGCGAGTGGCGCCGCCCTATCCCCGAGCACTGAGGAGCCCTGACGCTGGCCCAAGGCGATCTGCCGATCCTGACTTGGCTTTCCCGCCTTTCCGACCGGCTGCGCACGAGCTTCTGGTTCGTGCCCGCCGTCATGGCGGTGGGGGCGGCAGTCTTGTCCTATGTCGCCATCGGCCTGGACGCCGGCATCGGCGCCGAGGCGATCCGCGAATTCGGCTGGCTCTATACCTGCGGCCCCGAGGGCGCGCGGGCACTGCTGTCAACCGTGGCCAGCTTCATGATCACGGTCGCCGGCCCCACCCTCTCCATCCTCAGCGCAGCCCGTCCTCGCCCTTGATGTCGGCGACGGCCAGCCCGCCCATGCGGTGGTGGATGCGCGGGCCCGTGGTCATGGCGAGCACCAGCACAAGCTCGTCGGCGCGCGGGGCGTCGGGCACGCCCACCTCGATCGCGTCGAAATGGCTGCGCACATAGGATGCGTTGAGATGCGTGATGGGGATGTCGATGCGCGTTCCCAAGGCCCCTACCTTCTTGGTGGAGGGCACGATGGCCTTGGCCCCGCCCAGGACTTCGCGCATCGCGTAGCCTCCCGGCGCGTGCCACAGCGCCCCGTGCTCGATCTCGCCCGCCCCGCCGACGATCACGCCCTTGCCGTAGCCCTGGACCGCCTCGCGCTCGCCGCCCAGCGCCCGAAGCAGCCGCTGCGCCATGTCGAGGCCGAGCGGGCGCAAGGTCTCCATGAAGGGCTGGATGTCCTCGACATAGCGGCCCGCGAACGGGTTGTGGATCACTGCGAGCACCGCGCCCCGCCGCTGCGGCGCGGGCGGCGGGGGGCCGAACTCGTGCAGCACCTCCTCCACCTGGACCAGGATCTTTCGCACCGCCGCTTCAGGCATGGATGGCTCCGTTTCGAGAGCGCAAACAGTCGCGGGCCGCGCGGCCTTGTCAAGCGGGCGGCCCAGAGAACGCCTGGCGAAGCGGCCCGCCGATGGACGGCTTATCCACTGGCGCCGCGATCCGGAGTCTTTGCGGCATTGCCTTACCCTTGCCAGAAGGGCTTGGCGATCTCTGCCTCGGCCTGCTGTCTCGTCAGACCGATATCGTCGATCAAATGGGGATTGGCCTTCGACATCTGCTCAAGATCCCGGCGAAAGCGCTTCCGCTCGTTCCAGATCGCTAGGATGCTTCGCAGGGTCGCCAGGCTGTCGTGCCGATGCGACACTTCCGCCGGCCCAACGGGGAGGATATCGTTCATGGCAGCCTCCATAGGATTTGAGGGTCCGGGGGCCCTCGACCTGAAAGAGGATGACTTCTGCGGGATACGAACGGCGTCGTAATTAAGCCCTCCCAAATAGTTCCAAAAACTTCCAAACGGCCTATGGACGCGCCGCATGCAGGGATCACGCTTCGCCTTTGGTCCGTTCGTGCTCGATCCGGATGCGGGAACGCTGCTTCGGAACGATATCCCCGTTGCCCTCGGCACCCGTGGGCTGAAGCTGCTTGCGGCGCTCGTCGGACGGCCCGGCGAAATCCTGAGCAAGGCCGAGTTGATGGACGCGGCGTGGCCGGGCACGGCCGTCGAGGAAGGCAACCTCACGGTCCAGATCGCGCTGCTGCGCAAGCTGCTCGGTCCGGCCGCCGATGCCCGCAATGGGGGCGGCGAATGGATCGCCACGGTTCCGCGCGTCGGCTACCGCTTCACGGGCGCCGTCGAACAACTCGGTGGCGCGAAGCGAAAACCCTTGCCGCTGCCCGACAAGCCATCGATCGCCGTGCTGCCCTTCGCGAATGTCGGCAACGATCCCGAGCAGGAATTTTTCGCGGATGGGTTGACCGAAGACCTGATCACCGACCTGTCCAGGGCCTCCGGCCTGTTCGTCATCGCTCGCAATTCAGTCTTTGCCTACAAGGGAAAGGCGATGGACGTGCGCGCGATCGCCGAGGAGCTTGGCGTGCGCTACCTGCTGGAGGGCAGCGCAAGACGCGCCGCGGGGCGCGTGCGCATCAACACCCAACTGGTCGACGCGGGGAGCGGCGATCATCTCTGGGCGGAACGCTTCGACCGCGGCCTGGAAGACATCTTCGCCGTTCAGGACGAGGTGACGGCCAAGATCGTGGAGGCGTTGCTCGGCCGGCTGCGCGCCTTGCCGCCGCGCAACCGGCCCAGGAATCTCGAAGCTTACGATCTCTGCGTGCGGGCGCGCAGGCTGATGGATGATACGCCGCAGGCGGCGCAGGAAGCGCATCTGATGCTCACGCGCGCGGTTGTCCTCGATCCGGAATACGCCGAGGCCTATCGCTGGCTCGCCATGAACCACTGGATGGGATGGGTGCATTCCGGCGGACCCACGGAACCGGCCCGTGGCCTTGCTTTGGAACTGGCGCGCAAGGCCGTGGCGATCGATCCGGTCGATGCCGGCTCTCGCTGGGTCCTGGCCTACCTGCTGGCCTACCAGCGGAGCTTTGCCGAGGCGGATGCGGAATTCGAGCACGCGATCGAACTCGACCCGAACGAGGCCGACACCTGGGCGGCGTTGTCCGACATCGCGGTCTTGGCCGGGCGGGTCGAAGAGGGCCTTGAGCACATCGCCAAGGCGTTCCGGCTGAACCCGTTTCCGGCAAGCTGGTATTATCTGACGCTGGGCCAGGCGCAATACGCGGCCGGCGGCTACGAAGCCGCCGTCGAGACCCTGCGCAGGGACGAGACGTATCGCACAAGCTCACGCCGTTTCCTGGCGGCAAGCCTTGCCCAACTCGGCCGGCTTGAGGAGGCGCGCGCCTAGGTCGAGCTGTTCCTCGTCGGCAACCCGCATTTCACGACCCGTCACTGGGCCGCGACGGAGCCTTTTCGTGACCCTGCAACGCTTGCGCATTTCGTTGAGGGATTTCGCAAGGCGGGTTTGCCGGAGTGACGCGCCGGCGTGATCTCCCAAACGGCCATTCGATCCGAAGGCTGCCAGCCGCCCGACCGGGTGAGGCTGCTCGCAGACATGAAGGCGCTGCAGCCGATCACGGACCATTTCCTGCGCCAATCACCGTTCGCGCCACCTACTCCTCGAAGCGGCCCGTGGCTTCGCGGTCGCCCTCGTATCGTCTGGTGAGCGGAAACGGCGGCAACCACGACTCGCGACGGACGGTCCAGAGTTCGTAGGTCGGCATCAGTTGGTCAGGGGCATCGAGCGATCCCAGGCTCACTTCGATCTCGTCCGCGCTGCGCGCGAAAACCGAGGAGCCGCAGCGGGGGCAGAAAAACCGCCCGGCATAGTCGCGTGTTTCGCCCTCGATCGTCACCGCACCCTGCGGGAAGATCGCGGAGGCGTGAAAAAGGGCTCCATGATGCTTGCGGCAATCCAGACAGTGACAGAGGCCGACGCGGTATGGTCGTCCCGACGCCACGATTCGGACATTGCCGCACAGGCAACCGCCGGTGAATCGGTCCATGCTGCGTCTCCTCCAAGATCAAGCGGTCGGAATGGCTACAACGAACGGCACTGTCCTTGCGGCGGCTTTGCTACCAGGCTCCACCTGAAGACCGACTTCGCCGGCCGCATCGCGGCATGGATGCTGGCGGCGGCAAGCTACCTTGTGCAAAGGCGTCGCTCGCCGCGGTAGGGCTGATAGGTGCAATCCGACGCCCGAAAAGACCGATAGGCTCGGGAGCATGCGCGCACATTGCATCTGACCGCCGCTGCTCCCGTCACCTCCTCGTCAGGTTCGGGGCGCGATTCATTCTCATTGCGCGCCTCAACCGCCTCCTGTGCTTCGCCGCGAAGAAGGGCGTCCGCTTCCGACACGAAACTCTTCCAGATGCGGGCCGGCAAGGTGCCGCCCGTAACACCCTCCATCGGGGCACTGTCGTCGTTTCCCACCCAGACCCCCACAACGAGGGCTTCATTGAAGCCGATGAACCAGGCATCGCGGTTGTTCTGAGTGGTGCCGGTCTTGCCTGCCGAAAAGCCGTCCAGCCGCGCTTCCTGGCCGGTGCCTTGCTCCACGACGAGCTGAAGAAGCCGCACCATCGGCTCCTGGAACGCCCGCAAGTCTGCGGAAGGCTCCGGCAGGGCCGGGGCAGCCCGGAACACGCGGCTCTGGTCGGCCGCCCGGAACTCCAGCACGCCATAGGGCTCTATTGGGGCCGAGCCGGCGCGAATGGAGGCATAGGCGCCAGTCATGTCGAGCAGGCTCGCCTCGACCGTTCCAAGCGCCAGGCTGGGATGAGGTTGGAGCTGGGCGTCGATGCCAAGCTCGCGCGCCGCGGCGATGACGGCCTCGGGCCCGACCTCCATCATCAGGCGAACGGTCGCGGCGTTGAGCGAGCGTGCGAAGGCTTCCGCCAAGGACACGCGCCCGAAGAACCTGCCGCCGGCGTTTTCCGGCGACCAGCCGTCGATCTCCAGCGGGGCGTCCTCGAGCCTGTCGTCGATCTCAAGCCCGGCCTTCAGGGCCGCATAGTAGACGAAGAGCTTGAAGGTGGAACCGGGCTGCCGAAGGGCGGCCGCCCTGTTGAACGAGTTCTTCGCATAATCGGCCCCTCCCACCAGCGCGACCACCGCGCCATCGGGCGCGAGCGCCACGAGTGCCGCCTGGGAAGGCGCGCGCTCCGACGTCAGGCCTTCCTGCACGGCCTTTTCGGCCAGCCGCTGGAGTTCCGGCACCAGCGTCGTGCGCACGGCGATCGTTCCCCGGAACGGGCCGGCGATCTCTCGCGCCTCGGTTAGCACCCAGTCGGCGAACCAGTTGCCGGTGGGGTTCTCGGGTCGGGTGGGGTTGAGCTCGGCGAACTCGGCGTTCAGACCCGGGAGGGCGTCGGCCGGGAGCTTGCCATTGGCCGCCATCGCCTGGAGCACGACGGACGCCCGCTCTCGCGCCGCCTCGAGGTCCGAAAGCGGGTTGAGCTGCGAGGGCGCGCGGATGAGGCCCGCCAGCATGGCGGACTCGGGCGCCGTGAGTTCCGACACGTCCTTGTCGAAGTAGATATGAGCGGCCGCGGGCATGCCCGTCGCTCCGGCGCCCAGATAGACGTTGTTGAGGTAGCGGGTCAGGATCTCGTCCTTGCCCAGTCGCCGCTCCAGCCAGACCGACACGACGGCCTCCTGGATCTTGCGCCGGAAGGTCCTCTCGCGTTCCAGGTACAGGATCTTCACGAGCTGTTGCGTGATGGTGCTTCCGCCCTCCAACACCTCGCCGGCGGCCAGGTTGCGCCATGCCGCCCGGCCGATGCCTTGCAGGTCGATGCCCCAGTGCTCGTAGAAGCGGCGGTCCTCGATGCTGAGCACGGCATCGACGAGGTGGGGTGGGAAGTCCCCGCGCTTGGCATAAGGCCCGCGGAATGGGCCCTGCTGGACCAGCACCGCGCCGTCGGCGCTTTCCAGCACGACGACGGGCTCTAGCGAACCCTCGGCGATCTCCTGCCAGGGGATGTCTCGCAACGCCCAGGCATACACCATGCCGGCGAGCGCAACCGAAAGGACAAGGCTCGCCACCGCGGCCCGGCGCCAGGTCAACCGGCCGCCCTGGGCCGTTCTCGCGGCAAGCCGATGCAGGCGGGCCAGGGCGGACCGGCCTGTTCCCGACCTCGCGGGACTCGCAGGTCTTGCCGCGCTTTCCAGCGGCGGCGGCGCAGCCGCTGCTCCTGCGGCCCGCGCGCGTCGGCGGCCCGCCTGGCGCGCAACCCACGCCACGCTCGCCGCGGCGTTCCGTTTCGCACCGAGCCATGCAAGGCTCGCCAGGGCAGCCAGAAGGCTGAGAAGAACGAGGCCGTCGGAGGCGAGGGCCGCCAGAAAGCGCCGCCCGTGCCGCCGCGTGCGCCGGAACCCGGCCAGATCGGCGCGCAGCCGGGAAAGCCGCCGCGACACACCATCCGCCGATCGCGACCCCTGCTCCTGCAACGACCCCTCGTCCATGATCCTAGATTATAGGGCCTGCGCCCGCACCGTCGATGCAGGCAAGAATGGCAGGCGGAAGCCAAGATGTCTTGCATTCCCGTCAGTGCCGAACGGGCCCGCAGGCAGGCCGGGCGCGCACTGAAAAGTCGAGCGCGGAACGAAGTCGCAGCGAGCTTGTTCAAAGCTTCCGAAGGGCTCGGCTTCGGAGAACTCCCATGCGTTCCAAACAGATAATCCGGCATCTGCTGACCACAGTCGCCGTTGCGGGCCTCGTGTCGACCGCCTCCCCCGATCCGACCGGCTCAGCCCTCGGGCCGACCGCGGCTCATGCTCAGTCGGCCAGCATCGGTTTCAGCGTCTTCTTCGACCAACTCGGCTCCCAGGGCCGGTGGGTGAAGCACGAGCGCCACCGCTATGTGTGGGTGCCAACCAGCGTCGAGGTGAGCTGGAAGCCTTACACGCATGGCCGGTGGATCTACACCGAGCGCCACGGCTGGTATTTCGTGTCCGACGAGCCGTTCGCCTGGGCCGTCTACCACTATGGCCGCTGGGGCTATGACCGCACGATCGGCTGGTTCTGGGTTCCGGGCAATGTTTGGGCGCCCGCATGGGTAAGCTGGCGCAGGGGGACGGATCATGTCGGATGGGCGCCTCTCCCGCCGGAGGGCGACGGCTATGCCGTTGACGTGGAGGTGACGGTTACCGAGCCTCCACGGGGCTACTGGGTGTTTGTTCCGACCCGTGAGTTCCTGGCGCCCAGGCTTGAGGTCGTGATCGTGGAGGAAGGTGCGCGGCCTGTTCTCTTCCGGGAGACGGAGGTCGTCGGGACGGTCGTCGTTCAGAACAATGTCGTGGTCAACAACGTCATCGAGGTCGAGTACATCGAGCAGACAACCAATGTGGATGTGGAGGTCACGCAGGTTCAGGTCGTCAATGATCCTGCGCAAGCCGCCGCTCAGGCCGGACCAGTGGTCGTCGAGGCTCAGATCGAAGCGCCTGCCGAAGATGCCGCGCCGGCTGAGGCCGTCGAGGTGACCGAAGTGCAGGCGCCCACCGCCAACCAGGAGATCGAGGGCGCGGGCGAAGCGGCGCCGGCCGGTGAAGCTTCGACCGACGGGCAGCCTGCAACAGAACAACCGGCCGCGGGGCAGACCGAACAACCGACGACCGAACAGGAGACAACGACCGAGCAGCCTGCGGCTGAGCAGTCCGGAACAGAGGATGCCCCGGCAGAACAGCCATCGGCGGAGCAGCCTCAGGCGCAAGAACCGGCGGCTGAGGGCACGGCGACCGAACAGCCGGCGGTCGAAGAGCCTTCATCCGGCGGGACGACCCCGGATCAGCCTGGCGCGGAACAGCCTGCCGACGAGCCGGCGGCCGAACAACCCAGCGCCGAGCAGCCGGCGGGTGACGAAGCCCCCGATCAGCAGCCTGCGTCCGAAACGCCTGCGGAAGCGGAACCCACCACGACGGAGGAGCCCGCGGCAGATCAGACCACAACCGAACAGCCCGCGGCTGAGGCGCCGGCTTCCGGCGGGAGCGAGGCGGAACCGGCCACTGGCGGCGGATCGGCCGCCGAGGAAACGGACGCTGACACTCCGGCGGAGGAGCAACCAGCGGAAGGCCAGACGGAAGAGCAGCCCGCGGACGAACAGTCCGGTGGCGAGCAGCCCGCAAGCGAGGAACAGGAAGCCGAGCAACCGGCGACGTGTTCTGCCGAGGCTCAGGCAGCCGGCACCTGCTGACGAGTGAACCTGGGCCCGCTCCCTCGACGGAGCGGGCCCGCCCTCACCGGCAGCTTGGCTGGAGGCGCGCCTGATGATCTCTGCTCGATACCCGCTTGCCGCCATGCTGATCGCGTTCCTGGCAGGCCTGATCCCCGGGACAGCGGCAGCCGAACATGCTCAGCATGAGAAGTGCATCTGTGACGCCGCTCCCAGCATCCCCCCCGGCAATGGAGCGTCGGTCCCAAACGCCACGGCCTGCTGGTTGGTCGAGGACCAAAGACGCGAGTGGTGCGACGTCGTCGTCGAAAGCCTCGCCGGCAGCCCACCCGATCCAACCCTGCCTGCGGTCGACGATGGAGACGGCGCGCAGACGTCTCTGGCAACCGACTTCTTTGGCGGTCACCTCCGTTGGTTCCTCCAAACCTACCGGGCGCTGGGCGGAGAAAACCTGATGCTGTCCGACTTGACTCAAGTCGAGGAAAGCCTGGACAGGCTCCTCGGCCGCAATGCCGAATTGCTTGGCCAATGTCTCCAGGACTTCAGAAAAGGGCTCATGGGCAGAGGCTTCCACCGCGAGAGCAGCGAAGGCGTTGCGTGTCAGGTCGGCGAGGAAACGGGCTGGCTCCGGCTGAGGCTGGCGGTTGGAGGCATTTGGCTCACCTACATCCTCGCGCCTCCCGACACGCTATGAGCCGAGCCGCGAGCCGTCATGAGGGGGCGCGGCACCTCCGGCGTGACCGCTTGCATCGCTAGACGGGTCCGCGACGATCAGCGGAACGGGCACAGAGACCGACCATGCGCGCCGCACATAGCCTCCTGATAGCCAGCCTTCTCGCGCCATGGCCTGCGTCGGCCGGCGATTCCGGTTGCAAGGTCGGCAACGAAACGCTGGAAGCGACCGGACGCGGGAGCCTCACCTATGGCCGGACATCCGACATCTGGCTGCATTTCGCCGGGCTCGACGGGAATGTCTTCGAGGCGGGCAAGGAGGTTGCGGCCCATCTGGTGTCCAACCTGCCTGAGCTCACCGGCAGGTTCCCGTTGCCCCGCCCCTACACCGCGGACGGGAAGCGCTACTCGGCTTTCCTGCTCGACCGGACGTTCCAACATGCCAGTTGTCCAGGGCGGCAGATGACCGCCCTGTGCTCGCTCGTGTTCCTGAAGTCCGGCGAGCAGGGAACAGGCGCAAGCCACGCCAAGGTGGTGTGCCAGTTGACCGTGCTCTGACCCGCAAGAGCAGGTTTCGCTTGGCCGATCCATGCGTTTGACCGCTACCAGTCCATCACCACCTTGCCGGAGCTTCCGCTTCGCATCGCTTCGAAGCCCGCCTGGTAGTCGTCGATCCCCAGGCGGTGCGTGATGAGGCCGGACACGTTGAGCGGCCCCTGCACCAGCGCGATCATCTTGTACCAGGTCTCGAACATCTCGCGCCCGTAGATGCCCTTGAGCGTGAGCATCTTGAAGATGACCTTGTTCCAGTCGATCTCGAAGCCGGTGGGTGCGATGCCGAGGATCGCGATCTTGCCGCCATTGTTCATGACGTCGATCATGTCGCGGAAGGCAGGCGCCGCCCCCGACATCTCCAGCCCGATGTCGAAGCCTTCGGTCATCCCCTCCTCGCGCATGACATCGCGCAGGCTTTCGCGCGAGGCATCGACCACATGCTGCACCCCAAGCCTGCGCGCGAGTTCGAGACGGACGGGATTGATGTCGGTGATCACCACTTTTCGCGCGCCGACGCACTGCGCCACCAGCGCGCCCATGATGCCGATGGGGCCGGCGCCGGTGACCAGCACGTCCTCGCCGACGAGATCGAAGGAAAGCGCGGTGTGCACCGCATTGCCCAGCGGGTCGAAGATGGCCGCGATCTCGTCCGGCACGTCGTCGGGGATCGGCACCACATTGTGCGCGGGGATCGCGACATATTCCGCGAACGACCCCGGCCGGTTGACGCCCACGCCCAGCGTGTTGCGGCACAGATGCCCGCGCCCTGCGCGGCAGTTCCGGCAGTGGCCGCACACGATGTGGCCCTCGCCCGACACGCGCTGGCCGACGCGGTAGCCCGTCACGCCATTGCCGAAATCGGCGACCGTGCCGACGAACTCGTGGCCTGTGACCATCGGCACGGGCACCGTCCTGCGCGCCCATTCGTCCCAGTTCCAGATATGGACGTCGGTGCCGCAGATGGCCGACTTCTGCACCTTTACGAGCACGTCGTTGGGGCCGATCTCGGGAAGCGGCACCTCCTCCATCCAGATGCCGGGCTCAGGGCGCGTCTTGACCAGCGCTCGCATCATGTTGGACATCAGCCGATCACCCCCAGCTCGCGGCCGACCGCGGCGAAGGCTTCCACCGCGCGATCGATATCCTCCGGCGAATGCGCGGCCGACATCTGCGTGCGGATGCGCGCCTGGCCCTTCGGAACGACAGGGAAGGAGAAGCCGATCACATAGATGCCTCGCTCGAGCATCTTCTGGGCGAAGCTTTGCGCAAGCGCCGCATCCCCCAGCATCACCGGGACGATGGGGTGTCCGGCTCCAGCCAAGGTGAAGCCGTGCCCGGTCATGGCCGCCCGGAACCGCTCCGCATTGTCGCGCAGCCTGCCTCGCAGCGCGTCGCCGCCTTCCACGATGTCGAGCACCTTGAGCGAGGCCGCGGCGATCACGGGCGCCAGCGTGTTGGAGAAGAGGTAGGGCCGCGAGCGCTGGCGCAGCCATTCAACGATCGCGCCGCGCGCCGCCGTATAGCCCCCGGAAGCGCCGCCGAGCGCCTTGCCGAGCGTGCCGGTGACGATGTCGACGCGCCCCTCGACCCCGCAATGCTCGATCGAGCCCCGGCCGTGCCGGCCGACGAATCCGACGGCATGGCTGTCGTCCACCATGACCAGCGCGTCATATTGCTCGGCGAGGTCGCAGATGCCCCCGAGATTGGCGATGATGCCGTCCATGGAGAACACGCCGTCGGTGGCGATCAGGCGGAAGCGGGCGTCGGCGGCCTGCTTCAGGCACTGCTCCAGCTCAGCCATGTCGTTGTTGGCGTAGCGGAAGCGCTTCGCCTTCGAGAGGCGAACGCCGTCGATGATCGAGGCATGGTTCAACGCGTCCGAGATGATGGCGTCTTCTTCCCCCAGCAGCGTCTCGAACAGCCCGGCATTGGCGTCGAAGCACGAGGAGTAGAGGATCGTGTCTTCGAACCCCAGAAAGCGCGAAAGCCGCTCCTCGAGCTGCTTGTGCACACCTTGCGTGCCGCAGATGAACCGCACCGACGCCATGCCGTAGCCGTAGCGGTCGAGCGCGCGCTTGGCGGCTTCGCGGATCGCCGGGTCGTCGGCGAGGCCGAGATAGTTGTTGGCGCAGAAGTTGAGCACCCTGCGCCCGCCCGCCACCTCGATCGCCGCGGACTGGGTGGAGGTGATCACACGCTCCGGCTTGTACAGGCCCGCCCGGCGCAGCCCCTCGATCTCGCGGGAAAGATGCGACACAAGGTTCCGGCTCATGACTCTCCCGCCTCCAGCGCGCCCGATCGACCGGCAGCATGCCATGCATCGCAGGCGATGGATATCGAGCATGGCGTTCCCAGCGGGCCATCCGATGGGGGCCGATCAGCCGAGGCTGAACACGCGCCCATGACCTTGCGGTTGGCTCTTCGCATTTCTGGGTCGGCGAGATCACCGGCCGTAGTCGGTGACCTCAAAGCTTAGGGAGAAGACGGTGTTGCCCTTCTCGTCGGCAACGGTCATCTGCCACTTGTCGCCGGCCCAATGGCTCGTGCCTTCCGACCTCAGGATTTCCCCCGCCGTGCGCAGGGCCTCGGCGCGGGCGGCCTGCGCGTCGGGAACCTCGGTGCCTTCATGGTCGATGAGGGCACGGCCGTCCATGACGTGAAAGAAGAATCGAGGCATTGCGGCTCCCTGCGGCTGGGCGGGAGCGCACGCGGTCTCTAAGTCCCGGTTTGCCATTCTGCAAAGCACCGGCGATGCGGCGGTTATCCCCGACAGGGGCGAAAAAGCCAACAATGTTAGTATGAACCCATAACATATGTAGGCTTCACATCGCGGTGATGTGGTAAGATGAACTTATCGTCAGCCGGTTCGAACCAGGCGCTGGTGACTGGGAGAGGCGCGCGCTTCCGCCTGCAACGCAGGGTGAAGCGATGTCTGCTCTTTCCAGCGCTCCCGTCGAGGTCTTGCTGCGCAAGCTCCAAACCAACTCGCAGATCACCGAGGGCGAGCGGCAGGGCCTCAAGGAACTGCCGATCGCTCCCAGGATGCTGCGAGCGGACCAGGACATCGTGCGGCAGGGCGACAGGCCCTCGCAGTGCTCGCTCCTCCTGTCGGGATGGGCCTACCGCTACAAGGTGCTGGGCTCAGGCAAGCGGCAGATCGTCGCCTTTCATCTGCCGGGAGACATGCCCGACCTGCAAAGCCTTCTGCTGCCGGTCGCGGATCACAACATCGCCACTCTGTCGGAGGCGGTGGTCGCCCTTGTTCCGCACGCGCAGATGCGGGACTTCCTGGCGCGCCATCCCAGCCTCGCGCCCGTGTTCTGGCGCGACACCCTCATCGACGCGGCCATCTTTCGTGAGTCGATGGTCAATATCGGCCAGCGTCCGGCGACCGAGCGCATCGCGCACCTCCTCTGCGAGACATGTCTGCGCTTGGAGAGCATCGGGCTGGCTGAGCAGGTGAATGGCAGCCGGGCATTTGCTTGGCCGGTCACTCAGATCGAGCTTGCCGACGCTTCGGGGCTGTCGTCCGTGCATGTCAACCGCACGCTTCAGGAACTTCGCGCCAGGGGTCTGATCGCGACGAAGCAAGGCCATGTGACGATCCCCGATTGGGATCGGCTCAAGGCCCTGGCCGAGTTCGTTCCCGACTACCTGGCGCTGAACGCTGCTTGATCCAGGCAATCGTCCGGGCTGACCGCGCCCCTCCCGATTCCAACGCCGGCGTGTGGATCTCGCCAGGGCAGGCCGCGTTCGCGCGCCCGGTGAGGGCATGTCATCCCAAGCGTCACGTTTGCCCGAAACGGACCTTCCGCTTCGCGCCATGTCCCGGTATTCCGGCACGAACGGACCCTGGTTGTCATGGAGGCGCATGTGACGTTCAACGTGGAGGCTGTTCGAGCCGAGTTCCCCGGCATCGCCCGGGCAGCGGATCGCGTCTTCTTCGACAACCCTGCCGGCACGCAGATCGCCGGCCGCGCGATCGAGCGCATGATGGGGGCCATGACGGAGGCCAACGCCAATCTGGGCGGCTACTTCGACACCTCGCTGCGCGCCGGCGAACTGGTGGAGGAGGCGCGCCAAACGGCGGCGGCCTTCCTGGACGCGCCAAGCCCGGACGAGATCGTGTTCGGTCAGAGCATGACGGCCCTGACCTTCGCCATTTCTCGTGCGCTCGGGACGACGATGAAGGCGGGCGACGCGGTGCTGCTCACCCGCATGGATCACGACGCCAATGTGGCCCCCTGGCTTGAGATGGCGGAAGAGCGCGGGCTCGAGATCCGCTGGCTCGACTTCGATCCCGACACTTGCGAGTTCGACATGGCGGCCCTCGACCGGCTGGCCGACGAGCGGCTGAAGCTCGCGGCTGTCAACTTCGCCAGCAACGTCACAGGCACGATCAACGATGTGGGCGCGATCGCCTCCCGCGTGCGAGCGGCGGGAGGCTTCACCTATGTGGACGCCGTGCAGTTCGCCCCACATGGCGTCATCGACGTCCAAGCGCTCGGCTGCGACTTCCTGGTTTGCTCGGGCTACAAGTTCTTCGGCCCGCACTGCTCCATCCTTTGGGGACGGGCGGAGCTGCTCGATGCGCTGCCTGCGCGCAAAGTTCGGCCTGCCCCCGATCAAGGGCCGGGCAAGTGGGAACAGGGCACCCAAAGCCGTGAGCTGATCGCTGGCGTCGCGGGCGCGATCGAGCACTTCGCCTGGCTTGGCGACCGCTTCGGCGGGACGCGGGGCGCCGCGTCCCTGCGGGAGCGGATCACGGCCGGCCTCCGGGCGGCGGACGCTTATGAGCGCGCGTTGACCAAGACGCTCATCGAGGGGCTGAGCACATTCGAGGGCCTGCGCATCCACGGCCTGAGCGCCAGTCAGATGCTTGGCCGCCGGGTGCCGACCGTTTCCTTCACCTTGCAGGACCGCTCCCCGCACGAGATCGCGCGCGCCATGGCGGAGCGCCGCATCCAGGTCTGGAGCGGCCACAACTACGGCATCGAGCCCGTGCGCCGCCTGGGCCTCGACCTGGAAAGCGGCGTGCTGCGCGTCGGCTTGGCCCACTACAACACGGCCGAGGAAGTCGCGCGCTTTCTGGAGGCGCTTGGCGACGTGGCCGGTTGACGCCAAGGCTCAGGTTTGGCCAGGAGCGGGCGCTGGCATGCCTCCGCTTTGCGCCAGATGCATTCATCCGCGTCCTCGCCGCAATCGGTCAGGCGTAGGCGCCCCGTCGCAGTCCCTCGACCCACTGCTGGCACAACGCCGCCCCCTCCTCCGGCTGGAAGGCCGCCGGGTTCAGGCACCAGGCCAGCCACAACCCGTCGAGCAGGGCGTTGAACGCAACCGCGGCCAGCCTTGTGTCCCGGATCGCGAACCCTTCGGCGGCCGCCAGATCCGACAGCAGCGTTTCGATGGTCGCCACGAAGGAGCTGTACTCCTTCTGCTGCGACATGCTCATGCGCGGCGAGTGCAGGATCAGCCCCCAGAACACGACCCAGACGCGCAGCACGTCCTGGTCGAAGATCGCCGGCGAGAAGGATGCTTCGATATAGGCGTCGAGCCGGCCCTGCGGCGTGGCGGGTCCGGCATGGGCCGCGGCGACGATCGCATCCAGGATGTCGTCGGCCATCAGGTTGAAGGCATAAGCGACGAGTTCGTTCACCTCGCCGAAGTAATGGGTGATGAGCCCTTGGGTGACGCCGGCCTCCGCGGCGATCTGGCGGGCCGAAACGCCGGCATTGCCCTTCTTGCGGATGCATCGGATCGTGGCTTCGCCGAGCTGGCGGCTGCGCTCATCCGGGGTGGCGCGCCGGAATTGCGCCCGGGGCTTCTTGGTTGCCTGCGGCTTCGCCATCCGTGCCTCGCAGAGCCTGCCGATCGTTCCTGATAGTGGCTTACGCCGGCGGATGCAAAGCGCCCGGATCCTGTCCGGCAAGGAAATTATAAGACCGTATAATTGCGTCTTGCGAGGCTCCTGGTTTCGGCTATCCTGGCCTCTCCAAGCCCGATCGGACGCGGGGAGTGGGAGGGACGATGACGCGGGATCCGCGTTACGACGTGCTGTTCGAGCCGGTCAGGATCGGTCCGGTGACCGCGCCGAACCGCTTCTACCAGGTGCCGCATTCGAGCGGGATGACCAATGCGCTCCCGCGGGTGCGAGCGGCATTCCGCGAGACGAAGGCGGAAGGCGGCTGGGGCGTGATCTGCACCGGCGCCTGCTCGATCGACCCGTCCTCCGACGATGCGCCGCTGCCCTTCGCGAGCCTCTGGGACGATCGCGACATCCGCGCCCATGCGCTGATGACCGAGGCCGTGCATCGTCACGGCGCGCTGGCCGGCGTCGAACTCTGGCATGGCGGCGCCTCGGTGATGAACCGGGCGAGCCGGCTGCCGCCGCTCTCGCCTTCCGGGATTCCGTGGCTGGCCACGCATGTCGGCTTCATGGGCAATCTGCGGCCCAAGGCCATGGACCGATCCGATTTCCGCGACGTACTGAAATGGCAGGCGGACGCCGCCCGCAAGGCGCGCAGCGCCGGTTTCGACATCGTCTATGTCTATGCCGGGATGGGCTATCTCGGCTATGAGTTCCTGCTGCCGGCATACAACCATCGCACCGACGAATATGGCGGCCCTATCGAGAACCGCGTGCGCTTCGTGCGCGAGATGATCGAGGCCACCAAGGATGCGGTCGGCCGGGACTGCGGCGTGGCGCTGCGCATCAGCCTGGAGGAGTTGCGCGGGCGTCCCGGACGCCACCTGCCCTCGGAAGCGCACGAGGTGATCGAGCTTCTGGCGGACGTGCCGGACCTGTTCGACGTCAAGATGGATTCGAGCCCGACCGACTGCGGGGCGTCGCGGTTCGTCGGCGAGGGCAGCCACGAGCCGGTGGTCGATTTCGTCAAGTCGCTGACGAACAAGCCGGTGGTCGGGGTCGGCCGCTTCACCTCTCCGGACGCCATGGCCTCGCAGATCAGGCGCGGCGTGCTCGACCTGATCGGCGGCGCCCGGCCTTCCATCGCCGACCCCTTCCTGCCCGTGAAGATCCGGGACGGCCGCGCTGACGAAATTCGCGAGTGCATCGGCTGCAACATCTGCATCGCCAGTTGGCATGACGGCGTGCCGGTGCGTTGCACGCAGAACCCGACCATCGGGGAGGAATGGCGGCGCGGCTGGCATCCCGAGCGGGTTCCGCCCGCGCCCAAGCCGGAACGGGTGCTGGTCGTCGGCGCCGGCCCTGCCGGATTGGAATGCGCGCTGACGCTGGGGCGCGCCGGTCACGAGGTGATGCTTGCCGATGAAGCGCGGGAGTTCGGCGGCAGGCTTCGTTTCGAGGCCGGCCTGCCGGGCCTGTCGGCCTGGCGACGGGTGGTCGATTATCGGCTCGGCCGCCTGCGGCAGATGCCGAACGTCACCCTGTTCCCGGAAAGCCGGCTCGGCGCCGAGGACATCCTGGATACCGGCGCGGACCACGTGGTGCTGGCGACCGGCGCCCGCTGGACACGCATGCTCTATACGCCGCTCGAGATTCCGGTCGGCGAACTGGACGGTCCCGGCGTCTTCACGCCCGACGACATCGCCGCCGGCCGGCTGCCGGACGGGCCGACGCTCGTCTTCGACTTCGACAATTACTACATGGGCGGGGTCGTGGCGGAACACCTTGCCGCGCTCGGTCTCGACGTCTCTTATGCGACGCCGGCCGGCCACGCCTCGGCCTGGACGATCATGACCAATGAGCAGCCGCTGGTGCATCGCGCCCTCGCCCGGCGCGGCGTGCCGGTCATCACCTTGCAGACCGTGACGGGCCACGACGGCGAGACGGCGACGCTCACGCACCTTTTCACTGGACAGGAGACGCGGATCCCCTGCCGCGCCGTGCTGATCGTCGGATTGCGACGACCGCGGACCGAGCTCCACGATGCGCTGACCGCGCTGGGCCCGCGCCTTGCATCGGCCGGCATCCGCGGCGTCGAACGGATCGGCGACGCCCTGGCGCCCGGCGCGATCGTGCATGCCGTGCATAGCGGACACAAGGCGGCGCGGGAGCTGGGCATCGGGGCGCAGCCCTATCGCCGCGACTTCGCCTTCACGGAGGATGAACTCGCTCTCGGGATGCCGGCCGCGGCCGAATGACCGCGCCCTGGGGCGGGCCGGCGTTTCGTCGGTTGGCCTTGCATCCCAGACCAGAATGGAACCGGGGGATTTCGGATGAATGGCGTTTCCGGTCGCCGCCGCACTGGCCGTGCTCCCCGCGAGAGCGGCGGCATCCAGCAGCGCGGATGGGCGCAGTTGAGAAGGCCATACGCGCCGATCGAGATCCTTTCGGCCGACCGGGTGCAAGCGATCCACGAGATGGGGCTGACCATTCTGGAGGAGATCGGCATGCGCGTCCTCCAGCCGGAGGCGCGGAGACTTTACCGCAGCGCGGGCGCCGATGTCTCAGAGGACGACATGCGCGTCCGCTTCGACCGCACGATGGTGATGGAGCGGATACGAACCGCGCCTTCGAATTTCGAGCTGCGCGCGAGGAACCCGGCCCGCAACCTGAAGGTCGGCGGCGAGCACTGCATCTTCTCGTCCGTCGGCGGCCCGGCCTATGTCATGGACAACGACCGCGGGCGCCGGCCCGGCACCTATGCCGAGATGTGCGACTACCTGAAGCTGATCCAAAGCTTCAACGTGCTGCACCAGGAGGGCGGCGGGCCGTTCGAGCCGCTCGACCTGCCCGCCAATACACGGCATCTCGACCTCTACTATGCCGAGGTCACGCTGCTCGACAAGAACTGGCAGCCCCAGACGCTCGGCATCGGCCGCACCATCGATGCGCTGGAGATGCTGGCGATCTCGCTGGGGACGACGCGCGAGGGCCTGGCGGGGCAGATGCCGGCCTTCACCGGCATCATCAACACGAACTCGCCGCTGCAGCTCGACGTGCCGATGGCCGAAGGGCTGATCGCGCTCGCCGAACACGGCCAGGTCAATGTCATCACCCCGTTCACGCTGGCCGGCGCGATGAGCCCGGTGACGCTGGCCGGCGCGCTGGCGCAGCAGCATGCCGAAGCGCTGGCCGGGATCGTGCTGACGCAGATCGTCCGGCCGGGCGTTCCCGTGATGTATGGCGGCTTCACCTCCAATGTGGACATGCGGTCGGGCGCGCCGGCCTTCGGCACCCCGGAATACACGCAGGCGGCGCAGATCACGGGCCAGCTCTGCCGGCTGGTCGGCATCCCGTTCCGGTCGAGCAACGTCACCGCCGCGAACGCCGTGGACGCGCAGGCCGCCTATGAAAGCGCGATGTCGCTGTGGGGCTGCCTGATGGGTGGCGCCCATCTGGTGCTGCATGCCGCCGGCTGGCTCGGCGGAGGCCTGACGGCTTCCTTCGAGAAGCTGGTGGTCGACGCCGAGATGCTGCAGATGATGGCCGCCTATTTCGAGCCGCCCGCGGTCGACGCCGACGCGCTCGCCTTCGACGCGGTCCGCGAGGTCGGCCCGGCAGGGCACTTCTTCGGCGCCGCGCACACGATGCAGCGCTACGAGCGCGCCTTTTACGCGCCTCTGCTGTCGAACTGGGACAACCATGACACCTGGGTCGAGCGGGGCCAGGTGACCGCGCGCGAGCGCGCAAACACGATCTGGAAGCGCATGGTTTCGGAATACCAGCAGCCGCCGATCGACCCCGGCATGGACGAGGCCCTGCGCGCCTACAGAGACCGGCGAAAGCGCGAGGGCGGCTCGCCGCTCAACTGATCACGCCATTCGCCGCGCGACCGCGCGGAACTCAGGCCTCCCCTTCTCCCCTTGTGGGAGAAGGGGAGGCCCAGCGCTGGCCGGCCTGGGACCGCCCCCTTCCCCCTGGGGGCAGGGCTCAGCCCGCGCGGGCGCTCTCCCATTCGGCGATCAGCCGTTCGCGCTTTTCGTCCGGGACGGAGTCGAAGGTCTTGCCCGTCTGGAAGAAGGCCTGGATGTCGCCGAGCCCCATATTGTCGACCACCTTGGGGTCGGCCTTGGCGAAGGACGCCGCGACCGCGTGGCCGTAGCCGCTGTTGACCAGCGCCTTGCCG
Source organism: Mesorhizobium sp. (assembly GCA_035998495.1). Lineage (GTDB taxonomy): Bacteria > Pseudomonadota > Alphaproteobacteria > Rhizobiales > Rhizobiaceae > Mesorhizobium_B. The sequence continues at coordinate 166,916 of DASYHP010000080.1, read as the reverse complement.
CCCTCGGGGTCGAGCATCGCGTTGAGATACTCGTAGGCGAGGTCGTCCGAGCCGCCGCCATTGGCGTTGAGCATCAGCCCGCACGCCCATGTGAACACCGGCTCGACCACCTTGACCGGGATGCCCTGGTCGCGCAGGTTCTTGACGGACGCGCTCCACAGCCAGCCGCCCACCACCTCCTTGTTGGCCAGCGCGTTCTCGATCTCCGTCTGGTCGGTCCACAGGAACTTGGAGTTCTGCACCAGCTTGCGGAACAGGTCCGGCAGTTTGGCCATCTCCGCTTCGGTCGGATCGAAGATGTTCTGGAACCCGGCGATCTGCCCGGCGACGGCGAGCGCGACGTCGAATTGGCCGTTCATGCCGAACCGGCCCTTGTATTTCTCGTCGATTGCCATCTCGTAGGTCGGGTTTTCTTCCTCGACCATGTCGGTGCGGTAGCCGATGGTGGAAAAGCCCCAGTCATAGGGCATGAACCAGATCTTGCCGTCGTTCTGGATGCCCTTGAAGTTGAGCAGTTCGGGGATGATGTCCTTCCAGCGCGGGATGCGGCTGGTGTCGATCGGCTTGACCACGCCCGCGGCCTGCCACCGCATGATGCTGGCGTTGCAGGGGTGCGACAGGTCCGCCTGGAAGCCGCTCAACAGCTTCTGGAGAGCCTCTTCCTCCTCGGCGAAGAAGCTGTAGGCCGGGTCGCCATGCTTGGCGGCGTATTCCGGCCGGTACACCGGATCCTCGTAGCCGGCCCATTCGTAAACGGTCAGGCTGTCCTGGGCTCGGGCGACGACCGGGATGGCGACGGCCGAAAGCCCGACCGCGGCCGCGCCGGCCAGGAGTTCACGCCGGTCGATCATGCGCTGCTTCAAGTTCATCTTGGTTCCTCCCTTTTGCGATGTGGTCCATCCCTGATCCGGCCGCGTCGGCCGCAGCCGCGAAGACATGGATGCAATGCGGCGGCAGCTCGACCCAAAGCCGCTCCCCGATTTCCGGCGAAGCCGGCCGCTGCTCGGAATTCTGCCTGGACGCCACGATGATCCCGAGCCTGTCCACCTCGACCAGGATGTGGCTGCGGTCGCCGAGATAAGACTGCGCCCGGGCAAACCCCGGCAGCACATTCGTCGCGGAAGGCTGCGATTGGCTGAGCCGGATCTTCTCCGGCCTGATCCCGACCGAAACGGGATCGCCGCGTCGCAGCCCGGCGGGCGCCCCGGCCGCCTGGAGGGTGAGGCCCCCGACCTGCAGTTCGGCCGCGCCGCCCACGAGTTGCGCGCACCGCCCCTCCATTAAATTCATCGTGCCGATGAAGGCGGCGACCGCCCGGCAATTCGGCGTTTCGTAAAGGCCCACCGGCGTGTCGATCTGAAGGGTGCGGCCCTGCGACATGACCGCCACCCGGTCGGACATCGCCAGCGCCTCCTCCTGGTCGTGCGTGACGAACACGAATGTGATGCCGACCTGCTGCTGCAACTGCCGCAATTCGAGCTGCATCTCCTCCCTGAGCTTCTTGTCGAGCGCGCCGAGCGGCTCGTCGAGGAGCAGAACCTTCGGCTTGCAGACGAGCGCCCGCGCCAGCGCGACGCGCTGCCGCTGGCCGCCCGAAAGCTGATCGGGGCGGCGGGCGCCGAGCCCCGGCAGTTTCACCAGTTCCAGCGCGCCGCGGACCACGTCGTCGGCCTCTTCGCGGCTCAGCCCCTTGCGGCGCAGCCCGTAAAGGATGTTCTCCCGCACATCGAGATGCGGGAAGATGGCGTAGTTCTGAAAGACCATCTTCACCGGCCGCTTGTGCGGCGGCACGCCCGAGATCGGCTGGCGGTCGATATAGATCTCGCCGCCGGAAGGGCGGTCGAAACCGGCCAGCATCCGAAGCAGCGTGGTCTTGCCGCATCCGGAAGGCCCGAGCAGGGAAAAGAACTCACCGGCCGCGATGTCGATCGAAACATCGTCCAGCGCACGCACCGCGCCATAGCTGCGGGAAAGCCGCCTTATCGAGATCATCGGCTCGCCCGCGGGCTTGTCTCGGCGCATATCGAGCATGATCTATGCGCCCGGCCGTCGGGGCGGGGTCGGCGAGCGGACCATCGGGATGATCTCGCGAATCCGATCCTGGAAGAGCTTTATGCGCGCCTCCTTCTTGGACAGGAGGCCCGTGCCGTAGCCGAGCGACGCCAGTCCCGCCTGGGCCCCTTCGACCAGCCCGACATCCTCCATGCCGACCTGGGCATTGATCCGCTGGTTGAGCCAGCGCGCGGCCCGCATCTCGCGGCGATTGTCGGGCAGCGCGTAGGCGCGCGCGCGGCTGACGCATCGTCCTGGCGCGACCGGCAGGATCTGGAAATAGTCGATCTGGTCCGGGTAGATGTCGAAGGCCAGATTCGGAAACGTGCTGTAGTACCTCCAGCTCCGCCGGCGATCCTCGGGCAGGTGCTCCACGTCCGGGAGAAGCTTCAGGTAGTGCCGCTCGCTCCAGGTCGAGCGCCGCGTCTGCTCGCAGAGCGGGCCGCCGCCGGTGCTGGTGCCGTTGCCGAGGATCTGAAGCTGATAAGTGGTTCCGTAGAGCCGCTGCAGGCCGGGATGCCCGATCGGCACGTGATAGGCCTCGCTGTTGTTCTCCACGGCGATCTTCCAGTCGGCGCGGATCGGCGCGATCGCGTGCGGGCCGAACGGCTCCATCCGCTCGATCTGGTAGGGCCCGAGCGGCTCCAGGATGGGCTTGATCTCCTCGGCCAGCGAGGGACCGCCCGGCTTGAACCGGACGAAGATCAGGCCGAGCACGATCTCCATCTCGATCGGCTTGAGCCCGAATTGGTCGCGGTCGAGCCCCTCGAACGTGTCCTGGTTCGGAACTCCGGACAGCCGGCCGGAAAAATCGTAGGACCAGCCGTGGTAGAGGCAGCGGATCGTCTTCTTGCATTCCCCCTTGTCGCCGTCGAGCAGCCGGAAGGCGCGGTGGCGGCAGACATTGTGGAATGCTCCGATCTCTTCATCCTCGCCCCTCACCACGATCGCCGACTGATCGAGCAGGTCGAACTTGAGATACTCGCCCGGCGACTTGATTTCGTTCACATGGCCGACAAGCTGCCATGACGAGAGGAATACTTTTTCCTTCTCTTCCGCGAAGACCTCCGCGCTGTTGTAGGTCCAGGCCGGGAGCGTTTCCCACTCGGCGTTCATGCGTTCTGTCCTCCGTCCTGCGCGTGACGTCCGCCACCCCGCCGCAACCATTCCGCCAGCGCGATCAGTGCGATCGAAACCGCAAGGATGCAGGTTCCCAGCGCCAGCACCGATGGCAGGCGCTGGGGGAAACGGAGCTGGCTGTAGATGTAGATCGGCAGCGTCTGCTCGGTGCCGCTCAGGAAGAAGGCGAGCACGACCTCGTCGAAGCAGACCGTGAAGGTGAGCAGCAGGCTGGCCAGCACGCCCGGCCGCGCCAGCGGGAATGTGACGCGCCAGAAGGTGTGCCAGGCGTTTTCGCCGAGATTGTGCGAGGCCTCTTCCAGGCTCAGGTCGAAGCTCTCCATCCGCGACAGCAGCGTCAGCGTCGCGAAGGGCACGCAGAGCAGAAGGTGCCCGGCGCCGACCGTGTAGAGGCTGAGCTCGACGCCGAGGAAGCGCCGGAACAGGATCAGCAGCGCGATCCCGAACACGATTCCGGGCACGACGAGCGGCACCGAGATCATGCCGAGCAGGAAGGAGCGCCCCGACACGCGATAGCGGGTCAGGGCGCGCGCGGCGAGCAGGCCGACGGCCGTGCTGACCACGGACACCGCGGCGGCGAGCATCAGGCTGTTCCATGCCGCCCGCAGCATGACGCGGTTGGCGAACAGCTCCTCGTACCACCTTACGGTGAAGCCGTTCAGGGGAAAGGCGACATAGATCGAGTCGTTGAAGGAGAAGATCGGAATGAGCAGGAGCGGCCCGTAGAGGAAGAGCACATAGGCCACGCCGTAAAGGGCGAGGAGGTCAGGCCGCGACCGCATCGTCCCTCCCGCCCGGCCGCTTGCGCCGGTCGGCGGCGAGCGCCACGAAGCCCGTCGCCACGAGCGTCACGATCGCCATCGTGACGATGGACACCGCCGCGCCGAGCGGCGCGTTGTTGGTGCGCGTGAACAGCGACTGGACGATGTTGCCGATCATCATCCCGGATGTGCCGCCGACGACCTGCGGCGTGAAATAGTCCCCGACGGTCGGGATGAAGACAAGCAGAACCGCCGCGACGATGCCCGGCCGCGACAGCGGCAGGGTGATGCTGCGGAACCTTTGCCAGGGGCCGTCCCCCAGATTAGCGGCCGCCTCGAGCAGGGAACGGTCGATCTTCTCCAGCGAGACATAGATTGGCAGGATCGCGAATGCCGCCCAGGAATGCGCGAGAACGATGACGACCGCGAAAGGGTTGTAGAGCAGGAAGCCGAGCGGCTCGGTCAGCACGCCGAGATTCATCAGGCTGGCATTCACCACGCCGTTGCCGCCGAGCATGATCTTCCATGCGTAGAGGCGCAACAGGTAGCTGGTCCAAAAGGGGATCGTGACGACGATCAGCCAGATGAACTTGTGCTGGTGCGTCCTGAAGGCCAGGAAATAGGCCATCGGATAGGCAAGCAGCACGACGGCCGCCGTCGCCAGCGCCGACATCAGCACCGATTTGACGGCAAGCATCAGATAGATCGGATTTTCGAAAGGGAACGGAATCGCACCCAGGTATCGCGGCTCTGGCGACAGCGCGAAAATGAAGCGGTAGTTGTCGAGAGAGAACTCTCGCAGAAGCGTGAACCCCTCCTGGCGCCAGAAGCTCAGCGCGAGCAGGGCGGCCAAGGGGACGACCATCAACGCGAAAAGCACCAGCAATGCCGGGAAAAGCAAGCCGTAAGCGGCCTGGTTGTCGGAAGGCAAGAATCCGCGCCTGCCCCTTGCGATGCCGACGATCCGCGGCAGCTCTTCTTCCGCCTCTCGCAAGTCCCGCTCCGAACCGCGTGTCGGCTGCATGCGCGCTCAGGAAGGCCGCAAGAGCCATCGATAGCTCGGCAGCGTAGCTTGTTTTACTCTCGTTCAACAAGCGTGTTTTTCTGAGGCCCGGCGGGAGATCCGGCAGGTTCGCCAGAGGAGGTGGGCGGCCTCATGCATGGGGGCGCCAGCCTGCTCGTGGCGCGCTCCCGCCTTGCCGTCATTGGCCGTCGGCGAAGCGGCGGATGCGGGACAGAACGGCGTTGCCAGAACTCGTCTCCCCGAACCTCTCATGCAGAGACCTGATCTGCAGTCCGGCTTGGCCCAGCAATGCGCGAGCGTCGCGCTCGCGGCGCAGCGCGGCCTCGCCACGCTTTCGTTCGGCCAGGTAAAGGCCTTCGAAGCGGTCGCTTTGATCTCCGAACAGCGCCGCGTTCCGTTCCGCCGCCTCCCGTGCGGCGCGCTCAGCTTCGAAGGCGTCCAGGAGGGCGCCGAGTTCGGTGCTGGTCACGCGCGCAGGTTGGCCGGCGTCAGCGATAGCTCGCCAGCGGGCAAGTCGCTCGTGGAGGTCAGGCTTTGCAGCCGCGCGCGGGTCATCCGTGTCGGTGGTCATGGCTTGAATGCTCGTTCATGGATGACCCTGGCGCCACCGGGAGCCTGGCTCTGGCCAGCGAAGCAGGTCTGGTGACCAGCCGGCCAAGCGGAACGTGCCCGCGGTTCGTCTGCGCCTCAGATGCCTGCGCTCGATTCCACCATGTGCGCGGCCTGCCTGGATGCTCGACTGCTGCGAACAAGAATGTCCTTTGCTCATTCCCGGGGCGGCTTGCCAGCGTCTCCAGCTTCGGTCCGTCCATTTGACTGCCCCGAACGACCGTGCCCTGTCGCATAGCCTCGGCGGACGAGAGCGAAGGGCAACATGCCCACGCCTCACGAGCGAGGACGGGCGGCTCGGCTACTGCCTCCCGGCTGCCTCGATGCGCTTGAGCACACGCATGGCGTCCGCGCGCCAGCTCTCCAACAGGGGCGAGTCGCCGCCGCCCAGTTCGACCTCGATCTGCACCGCTTCGATGGCCAGAAACAACTCCTCCGTGAGGTCGGCCGCAAGGGATGCGTCCGGGATGCGCGACGTGATTTTCAGGGCAGCGCGCCGCGCAGCATGGCCGTTGTAGAAATCGGCGTTGTTGATCGTCGCGAGGAGCAAGGCAGCCGGACCGCTTGCGCCGCCTGCCCCGTTCCCTTGCTCGACGCCCAATAGCGGCGCCTGCTGGGCCCCATCCCAGCTCCCGTCCATTGCAATGTCCATTGTGTCTGCTGCCCCAGAGTTGCCCGCCAGGCGCCCGGCTGCCCCGCAGCCTCCAGCCCTGGTCCCCCGCGCTTCAGCCTGGCCTTGCGGAAGGATCGGTCTCCCGCCCGAACCACCTGATTCGCCCCACGATGTTTACCTCATCTGCGGTTCGCTCACAGGCCGATTAAGCCAAGTCGCCCGAGATGATCGATCCCGTGCCGAAGCGAAGCTGAGGACGTGCTCGATCCCCTTCGCGATGCGCCTCTGCTCCTCGCGCAGCGGCGTGTGCAACGAAGGCATCTTTTCCGGGTTGATCGCCCCATTTGCATGTGTTGTTGATGGCGAGGCGCAAGCCCGATCGTTCGAGATGAGAGGTGGCCTGTGCGCAGCGAGCTGTCCGAGAAAGTGGCGCGTCTCGGTTATGGGGCGCGAGGCGTGGTCTATCTTGTGCTGGGCGGGCTCGCCTCTGCTGCGGCCTTTGGCGCAGGCGGAGAGGTCACCAGCACGCAAGGCGTGTTCCAGGAGATCCTCTCGCAGCCGTTCGGCAGCGTGCTTCTCGCCATCGTCGCGCTCGGCTTGCTCTGCTTCGCCTTGTGGCGGGTGGCGCAGTCGCTGCTTGATGCCGACCACATGGGAACGGATGGCAGGGCGCTGATCACCCGCGCCGGCCTTGGGGCGAGCGCGGTGGTGAACGCAGCGCTTGCCGTCTCGGCGGCGGGCCTTCTGCTTGGCCTCGCTTCCGGAGGCAGCGGCGACAGTTCCGCCCAGGATTGGACGGCTTCGCTGCTGTCGGCCCCTCTCGGCCGCTGGCTTGTGGCAGGGGTGGGGCTTGCGATTGCCGGCACAGGCTTGGCGCTGGGCTGGAAGGGCTGGCAGGGCGACGTCGCCAAGCGGCTGAGCCTCACCTCCGAGCAGCGCCGTTGGGCCGTTCCCCTGGGGCGAGCCGGCTATCTCGCCCGCGGGCTCGTGTTCGTCGTGATCGGCAGCTTCCTCCTCCTCGCGGCCCTTCAGGCCGACCCGGCGGAAGCGAAGGGCATCACCGGCGCGCTTCGCACGCTCGAACAGCAGCCCTATGGCTGGGCCTTGTTCGGCTTGACCGCTCTTGGCCTGTTTGCGTTCGGCGCCTTCCAGCTTGCCGTGGCGGTCTTCCGGCGCATCGAAGCCCCGGATGTGGATCGCGCCCTGTCGAAGCTTCGGCAGGATGGACGCAGGCTTGTGAGCTGAGGCGCGATGGAAGCGCGGTCGAGCTTTTCGTCTGCGTCGAACAGCGCATGGACGATGGCGTGGATGCCCTTGAGCACGGTTGCGTCCACTGCCCGGCTCAATGGCTTTCCCTTGGCACCGCGTGCCCGCGGCAGCCCACGAGGAAGTCGAGGTCGGCGCCTTTGTCGGCCTGCATGACGCGCTCGATATAAAGGCTCTGGTAGCCGCCCTTCATCGCGGGCGCGGGCGGCCGCCACTTTTCCGCGCGGCGGGCGAGTTCTTCGTCGGAAACATCGAGATGAAGCCGCCGCGCTTCCACGTCGAGTTCGATCCAGTCCCCGTCCGCCACCAGCGCGAGCGGGCCGCCCACGGCCGCCTCGGGCGCCGCGTGCAGCACCACCGTGCCGAAGGCCGTGCCCGACATGCGGGCGTCCGAGATGCGCACCATGTCGCGCACGCCTTGCGCGAGCAGCTTCCTGGGCAGCGCCATGTTGCCGACCTCCGCCATGCCGGGATAGCCCTTCGGCCCGCAGTTCTGCAGCACCATGACGCTTGTTTCGTCGATGGCGAGCAGCGGGTCGTCCACGCGCGCCTTGTAGTCTTCGACCGAGCGGAACACCACGGCGCGGCCGCGATGGCGCATGAGGTGCGGCGAGGCGGCCGACGGCTTCAGGATCGCTCCCGACGGCGCGAGATTGCCGCGCAGCACCGCGATGCCGCCATGCGCCACCAGCGCCTTTTCCTTCGGCCGGATCACATCCGGGTTGTGGTTTACCGCAATCGCGATGTTCTCGCCCACCGTGCGTCCCGTGACGGTGAGCGCGTCGAGGTCGAGGAGTTCCGCCACCTCCTTCATGAGGGCCGGCAGGCCGCCGGCATAGCAGAAGTCCTCCATGAGGTAGCGGCCTGACGGCATGAGGTTGAGGATCGTGGGCACGTCGCGGCCGTAAGAGTCCCAGTCGTCGAGCGTCAACTCCACGCCGACCCGGCCGGCGATCGCCAGAAGATGCACCACGGCGTTGGTGGAGCCGCCGATCGCGCCGTTAACCCGGATCGCGTTGGCGAAGGCCTGCCTGTTGAGGATCCGCGACAGCCTGAGCTCCTCGTTCACGAGACCCACCGCCCGCCGCCCCGCCATGCGCGCGAGCCGCGCGCGATGCGCGTCCACGGCCGGATAAGCGGCGTTGCCGGGCAGCGCCACGCCCAAGGCTTCCGCCATCGAAGCCATGGTGGAGGCCGTGCCCATGGTCATGCAATGGCCGGGCGAGCGCGACATCGCGCTTTCCGCGGCCATGAATTCCGCGCGGCTCATGGTTCCGGCGCGCACCTCCTCGGAAAAACGCCAGACATCGGTGCCCGAGCCGATGTCAGCCCCGCGGAATTTGCCGTTCAGCATCGGCCCGCCCGAGATCAGGATCGTGGGCAGGTCCACGCTCGCCGCGCCCATCAGAAGCGAGGGCGTGGTCTTGTCGCAGCCCGCCATCAGCACCACGCCGTCGATCGGGTTGCCGCGGATCGCCTCCTCCACGTCCATGGAAGCGAGGTTGCGAAACAGCATGGCGGTGGGGCGCAAGTTCGATTCCCCGCAGGAGAAGACGGGGAATTCGAGCGGCAGCCCGCCCGCTTCGAGCACGCCCGCCTTGATGTGTTCGGCCAAGCCCCGGAAATGGGCGTTGCACGGCGTGAGCTCGGAGAACGTGTTGCAGATGCCGATGATGGGCCGCCCGTCGAAGGCGTCGTCGGGCAGGCCGCTGTTCTTCATCCAGGAACGGTGGATGAAGCTGTCCTTGGTGTCGCCCCCGAACCAGGCTTGGGAGCGGAGCGTGCGTCTGGTCATGCGGCGGTCTTCTTGGGACGGCGCGCCTGGCGCGTCTCGTCGATGTTGCGAGCGTTGTTCCTGAGAAGCGCGCGCATGGCGTCGCGGGCGCCATCCGCATCGCGGCGATGCACGGCGTCCGCCACTTTCCGGTGCTCCTCGACATAATAGTGCCGCCCGTCGTCGCGCTCGATGGCGGAGGCGAAGTTGGCGCGCAGCAGCGCGAAGACGAGCCGCATCACGCCCAGGAGGATGCCGTTGTGGGACGCCTCGAACATGCGGCGGTGAAACAGGATGTCGGCCTCGATCGCTTCCGCCCTCGGGCCGTTGGCATGACGCTCCATGAGTTCCACAGCCTCGAAAAGGCGCAGGACTTCCGTGGTCGTGCCGACCTGGGCGGCGAGCGCCGCGACCTCCGGTTCCACCATGAAGCGGAGCGCGGTGAGCTCGTCCAGAAGCTCGTCGCGAAGGTCTTCGCGCTCCAGGCTCCAGGCGATCACGTCCTCGTCGAGCCGGTTCCACTCCTCGCGCGGCAGAACCGTGGTGCCCGCCCGGCGGCCAGGGCGCAGCAGCCGCTTGGCCGCGAGGATCTTGACCGCTTCGCGCACCACATTGCGCCCGACCCCGAGCCGGGCGGCCACGTCGTTCTCGACCGGCAGGGTGGAGCCCGGCGCATGAAAGCCCGCGATGATCGCGCGGCCGATCTCGCCCACCGTCTTGTCGACGAGCGTCGGCTGGGGTCTTTGGCCGCCCTCGCTCATGCCGCCTCCGCCGCCTCGTCCTCGCCGCGAATGATCGCCACCGCCCGCGAGGCGAGCGCCATGGTGGGCGCGTTGGTGTTGCCCGAAGGCACGAAAGGCATGGCGGAGGCGTCGATCACCCGCAGGCCGTCCACCCCGCGCACGCGCAATTGCGGATCGAGCACGGCGAGCGGATCGCCATCGCGGCCCATGCGGGCCGAGCCGACGGGATGATAGTTGGTCTTCACGGTCTTGCCGCAGAAGGCTTCGAGCGCCTCGTCGCTCGTGACCGACGCGCCCGGCAAGAGCTCCTCCTTGATCTTTTCCCTCAGCGGCGGTGTGTCGAGGAGCTTTCGAGCGAAGCGGATCGAGGCGAGCGTCACGCGGAGGTCCTCGGGGTCGCCGAAGAAGTTGGAGTCCACCACCGGCTTGTCCGCCGGGTCGGCCGAGCGCAGCTTGACCGTGCCCCGCGCCTTGGGCCGCAGCAGGCAGGAGGTCAGCGTCAGCCCGAAAGTGGGCTCGGCGCTCGACACGTCGCGGTCGAGATAGACGATGGGCGCGCAATAGAGCTGAACGGTCGGGCGCTCGCCGCCATCGGGATCGTAGAACAGGCAGCTTTCGATGCCGGTCGTGGTCACCGGCCCCGAGCGGAACAGCACATATTGCAGGCCGTTCATCAGCATGCGCCAGCCCCGGTCCTGGCCGAAATAGCCGCTCCTGCGTCTGGTCGAGGCGATCACCGGCACCTCGTGGTGATCCTGCAGGTTCTGCCCCACGCCGGGCAGGTCCACGGTGACGGGCACGCCATGCTGGCGCAGATGGTTGGCCGGCCCGAGCCCCGACAGCATCAAAAGCTTCGCCGTGTTGTAGGTGCCGGCGGCCATCAGCACCTCGGCCTCGGCATGCGCCTGGTGCGTCTGCCCCTCCCTGCGGTACTCGATGCCCGTCGCCCGGCCGTTCTCGATCACCACGCGCGTCACCAGCGCATCGGTGACGATCGTCAGCCGCAGGTCGTCCCTGACCTGGGAAAGAAAGGCGCGCACCGCGTCCGAGCGCACCATGCGCCCGTTCACCTTTCCCATGGTGTGCTGCATCACGCCCACACCGGCCTGGGTCTCGCCGTTGAAGTCCGGATTGAAGGGGACGCCCAGACCTTGCGCGGCGAGCAGGAAGTCCTCGGTGGTGTCGGAAAGCTGGCCCGGATCCGACACGAGCAGGCCGCCCGAGATGCCGTGGAATCGGTTGTTGAGCCTGGTGTTGCGCTCGAGCGCGCGGAAATGGGGCAGCAGGTCCGCATAGGCCCAGCCGGCGTTCTGGCCCAAGAACGCGTTCCAGTTGTCGTAGTCCTCGCGCTGGCCGCGGATATAGACCATCGCGTTGACGGAACTGCCACCGCCCAGAACCTTGGCCTGGGGCACGATCGGCGCGCGGCCGCCAAGCCGTTCCTGCGCCACGGTCTGGTGCATCTCCAGGAAATCGTCGCGGCCCAAGAATTTGAGATAGCCCGCGGGCATGCTCATCAGCCAGTGGTATTTGGCCGGCCCCCGCTCCACCACGAGCACCCGCGCGCCGTGGTCGCGAACGAGCCGCATGGCCGCCACGCAGGCCGCCGAGCCGCCGCCCGCGATCACATAGTCGAAGCTCCTGGCATTCATCTCAACCGCTCCTCGGTGCGGCCATCGAACACGAACAGGCGTGAGGCGTCGAAGGCAAGCCCGACGATCTCGTCGAAGCCGGGCCGGTAGCTGGTGGGGGCGAGCGCCGTCAAACGGCTTTCGCCCAAGCGCACTGTCGCCTGCGTGTGCGAGCCCGTATATTCCGCGGAGTAGACGGTGCCCCGAGCATCGCCCTTTTCGGGGGCCGTGACAGACACCGCGTCGGGGCGGATGCCCAGCACCGCCTCGGGCGCGGACGCTCCGACGCCCACGGGCAGCCGAAGGCCAGGCGCCTCGAACACGCCGTCCTGCACCCGGCCCCGCATCATGTTCATGGGCGGCGAGCCGATGAAGGTCGCAACGAAGATGCTGGCGGGGTCGTCATGGATTTCTTCGGGCGTGCCGAGCTGCACGATCGCGCCCTTGTTCATGACCGCCACGCGGCTGGCAAGCGTCATGGCCTCGATCTGGTCATGCGTGACATAGACCGTGGTTGTTTCAAGCTCATGGTGGAGCCGCTTCAGCTCCGCCCGCATGGACACGCGCAGAACCGCGTCGAGATTGGACAAGGGCTCGTCCATGAGGAAGATGTTGGGCCGCCGCACGATAGCCCGCGCCAACGCCACGCGCTGACGCTGCCCGCCCGAAAGCTGGCGGGGTTTCCGGTCGAGAAGGGTTTCGAGCTGCACCTTGGCGGCGGCCGCTTCCACACGCGTCCGGCGCTCGGAACTCGGCACCTTCCTGAGCTTGAGCGGATAGGCGATGTTCTCCCCGACCGTCATGTGGGGGTAGAGGCCGTAGTTCTGGAGAACCATGGCGATGTCACGGTCGCGCGCGGGCCGGTCGTTGACGGGAACGCCGCCGATCCGGATCTCGCCCGCGCTGACGGCCTCAAGCCCTGCGATCATGCGCATGGTGGTGGTCTTGCCGCAGCCCGACGGCCCGAGCAGCACCAGGAACTCCTTGTCCTCGATTGTGAGGTCGAGGCCGGGAATCGCCGTGAAGGCGCCCCACCGCTTCTCCACCCCGTGCAAGCTGACCTGCAACGCTTCCCCTCAAGCATTCGGCTCCGAACGGGCCGGCGCGCTGTTGACTTCTGCGCGAATTACATCCCATCATTACGAGCATAGGTCCGCGTAATCAACGGCATTCATGCCATGAAATTTGGGGTGCGCGCATGGCGGCGGCGCACCAGGGCAGCAGGCGGGAGGACTTGCCCTGCTTCCGCCACACCGTTCCGACCGCCAGGGGAGAGAAACATGACGCGTTCCATCCTGCCGCCCCCAAGCGGCTTGCACCTGCCCATCGACCGCCGCGCGCTTTTGCGCGCAACCGCGCTCGTCACCGGCGCGGGCCTCCTTTCGCTGCGCGGCGTGTCCGCCTGGGCGCAGGACGCGGCGGAGGCCGCGGCGGCCGATTATGCGGCGGCAAAGATCGACTGGAAGAGCCAGACCGGCAAGACCATCGTGCTGGCCGGCCTCCAGCATCCCTGGATGGACGCGATCACGCCTCTGATCCCGCAATTCACGGCGCTGACCGGCGTCAATGTGGACGTGCAGACGCAGTCGGAATCCGAATATGTGGCTTCCCTGCCCGTGCGGCTCGGCGCGGGCGCGGCCACGCCCGACGTCTACATGGTCTGGGCGCTCGGCCAGGCGATCACCGCGGGATGGCTCGATCCGCTGGGGCCGATGTGGGAGAACGCGACCATCGCGGACAAGGCATGGTGGGACGAGGCCGATCTGTTCGAATCCTCGCGCGCCTACCAGCAATGGCCGGACGGCAACCAGTATGTGCTTTCGGTCACGGCGGAGGCGCAGACGCTGTTCGCCAACAAGACCATGATGGACGAAAAGGGCGTCAAGCTCCCCACCACCATGGACGAGCTTCTCCAGGCCGCGACCGCGCTCAAGACCGACGACGTGGCGGGCATCGCCATGCGCGCCAAATCCGGCGAGGGCGCGACCTGGCCGGCGGGCGGCTTCGTGTTCACCTATGGCGGCAAGCTCGTGACGCCCGACGGGCAGGTGATGGTGGATGGGCCGGAGGCGGTCGCGGCCATCGACATGTATGGCAAGATGCTGCGCGAGGCGGGTCCGGTCGGCGTGGGCTCCTATCACTGGATGGAGTGCTTGAACGACTTCATGGCGGGCGCGGTCGCGATCGGCTGTGATTCCTCCAACTTCGCCACCGACATCGCCAATCCCGAGAAGAGCGGGGTGGCGGGCCAGGTCGTCTATGGCGGCATGCCGGGCGTGAACGGCCAGCCGGGGCGGCCCAACCTCTTCAACTGGACGATCGGCATCAACCCGAAATCGGCCAACAAGGAAGCGGCCTTCCTGTTCATCCAGTGGGCGACGTCCAAACCCACGGCGGCGCAGGCGGCGGCCGCGGGGCTCGCGACCCAGCGCATGTCGGCTTGGCAGACCAGCGCCTTCAAGGAGCGCTTCGGCGAGCAGGCGGTGGAGGCCGTGCTGATCAACCTCAACAATGCCGACGCCGACGGCTTCAAGGCCTTCTGGTTCCACCCCAAGGGCCCGCAGTTGATCGACGCCTTCGGCATCGCGGTGAACCAGGTGGTGACGGGATCGAGCGACGCGCAAACGGCGCTAGCCTCGGCCGCCCAGACCATGCGGTCGGCCATCGGCCAGTAGGCCGCATCAGGGCCGGGCGTTCCTCCTCCCCGGCGCATGATCCCGGGAAGTCGCAGACTTCTCGGACAACATCATGCGTCAAAGACAGGAAGAACGCCCGGCCCTCCCCTGCCCCGCTCCCCCATGACATCCGCCGCGCGCGAGCGCCGACGCTTCATCCTGCTCATGCTGGCGCCGGCGACCGTGCTGCTCGCCGGGCTGACCATCGTGCCGTTTCTGGCGAGCGTGGCCTTCTCGCTCACCGACTACAACCTCACCGCGCCGGGCGAGACGGACTTTTCGGGCCTCGGCAACTACCTTGCGCTTTTTTCCAGCGCCGAGTTCTGGAACGCGGCAAGGGTCACGGCCGTCTTCACCATCCTGGCCGTAACGTTGCAGCTCGTGCTCGGCGTGGGCATCGCGGCCCTCCTGCATCACGAAACGCGCGGCGTGCCCCTTCTGCGCCTCGTCTATCTTCTGCCCATGGCGATCACGCCGGTGGCGGCCGTGTTCACCTTCCGCATGATGTTCAATCCCTCGCTCGGCGTCCTCAACTACCTTGTGCGGCTGTTCGGCCTGCCGCCGCAGGACTGGCTGGGCACGCCCGGCATGGCGCTCGCCTCGCTGATCGCCGTGGACACCTGGCAGTGGGCCCCCTTCATCCTGCTGATCGCCGCGGGCGGGCTGGCGGCGATCGACGAGGAGCCGCTGGAGGCGGCGAAGATGGACGGCGCGGGGCCGGTGCGGCTCTTCTTCGACCACACGCTGCCCATGCTGTTCCCCTTCCTCGCGGTCGCCATCACCTTCCGCGCGATCGACGCCTTCAAGACCTTCGACATCATCTTCGTGCTCACCAATGGCGGTCCCGGCATCGCCACGCGCACGCTGAACCTGCTCGCCTATAAGCAGGGCATCGAGTTCCTAGCCATGGGCTATGCGGCGGCGCTCGCCATCGTCATGCTCCTCGTCACGATCGTCGCGAGCCAGACCTTTCTGCGCCGCGCGCGGCTGTTCAAGCCCAAGGCGCAGTTGTGAGCGTTTCCGCTCCCGCCCTGGCGCCCCTCGGCCCTGGCCGCCGGTTCGGCCGTGCGCTTGCGCCCTGGGCGCGGCGGCTCGTGCTCTGGCTGTTCGCGCTGTGGTGCCTGTTTCCGCTCTACTGGCTCGTTTCCATGAGCCTCAAGCGCCAGGTGGACGCCGTGGCGCGGGTGCCGCGCTTCCTGTTCCAGCCCATCGCCGACAACTATGCCCAAGTGCTCGCGAGCGGCGAGGTCTGGGGTTATTTCGCCAACTCCTTGATCGTCGCGACCGCCACGACCGTTGTGGCGCTCCTGATCGGCGTGCCCACGGCCTATGTGCTTGCGCGCTACCGCTTCCGCGGCAATGCGGATTACGGCTTCTGGATCCTGTCCACCCGCATGACCCCGCCGGTGGCCATGCTGATCCCCTTCTTCGTGCTCTATGTCCGCACCGGGCTGATGGACACCTATGTCGGGCTGACGGTCGCCCATGTCGCGATCAACCTGTCGATCGTGGTCTGGCTGATGAAGGGCTTCTTCGAGGACCTGCCGGGCGAGCTGGAGGAGGCCGCCTTCATGGACGGCGCGACGCCCTTCCAGGCCTTCCGCCAGGTCGCGCTGCCCGTGGCGCTGCCGGGCATCGCTGCGGTGGCGATCCTGTGCTTCCTGTTTTCCTGGAACGAGTTTTTGTTCACGCTGGTGCTGTCGGAAGACATCCGCACCGTGCCCGTGGGCCTTTACACCTTTGTCGGCTACCAGCAGGTGCGCTGGGGCGAGCTGTCGGCCTCATCCGTCCTGATGCTGGCGCCCGTGCTCGCCTTCGTGTTCGTGTTCCAGAAGCAGCTCGTCCGCGGGCTGACGCTTGGGGCGACGAAGTAGCATAGGCCCCGACTTCCATGACAAGGCGAGCGCCGCGCCGCAGGCGCCGGCCCAAAATGGGGCGGGCCAAGTCGTTCGAGCCTTCGCATGGCTGCCGGTGACAGGCTGACGCCACTCCCACGATTGTGTTTAGGCAATGCGCGGTTGTCCGTGCAGGATCGGCTCGACAGCTCTCTGAAGCGGGAGGCCCGATGGCTCAGGTCGATGATCTTTTTGCAAGCGTCCTGCGCTCGTACGAGGCGCAAAACGAAACCGAGTTGAGCGTCGCCGAATACCTCGAGGGTTGCCGCGACGATCCCATGGCCTATGCGAGCGCGCCCGAGCGGCTTCTGGCCGCGATCGGCAGCCCGGAGGTCATCGACACCGCGAAGGATCCGCGGCTCGGCCGGATCTTCATGAACCGGACCATTCGGGTCTACCCGGCCTTTTCCGAGTTCTACGGCATGGAGGACACGATCGAGCGGATCGTCAGCTTCCTGCGGCATGCCGCGCAGGGGCTGGAGGAGCGCAAGCAGATCCTCTACCTGCTCGGGCCGGTGGGCGGCGGCAAGTCCTCGCTGGCCGAGCGGCTGAAGGCCCTCATGGAGGTCCACCCCGTCTATGTGCTGAAGGCGGGCGGCGAGTTGAGCCCCGTCTTCGAGAGCCCGCTCGGCCTGTTCAACCCCGAGCAGATGGGCGAGGCGCTGGAAGGGCGCTATGGCATCCCGCGGCGGCGGCTTTCCGGCCTGATGAGCCCCTGGTGCTTGAAGCGCCTCGACGAGTTCCGCGGCGACGTCACCCGCTTCCGGGTGGCGAAGCTCCATCCGTCCCGCCTGCGCCAGATCGCCATCGCCAAGACGGAGCCCGGCGACGAGAACAACCAGGACGTCTCCTCCCTCGTCGGCAAGGTGGACATCCGCAAGCTGGAGGCGCTCTCGCAGGTCGATCCCGACGCCTACAGCTATTCGGGCGGCCTGAACCGGGCCAACCAGGGCCTTCTCGAATTCGTCGAGATGTTCAAGGCGCCCATCAAGATGCTGCACCCCCTGCTCACCGCCACCCAGGAAGGGAATTATGTCGGCACCGAGAACATCGGCGCGATCCCCTTCTCGGGCATCATCATGGCCCATTCCAACGAGGCCGAGTGGCAGAGCTTCCGCGCCAACAAGAACAACGAAGCCTTCATCGACCGCATCTACGTCATCAAGGTGCCCTACTGCCTCCGCGTGGCCGAGGAGCAGAAGATCTACGAGAAGCTGATCCGCGGCTCCGAGCTCGCCGCGGCGCCCTGCGCGCCGGCCACGCTCGAAATGCTGGCCCGCTTCGCCGTGCTTTCGCGCCTCAAGCCGCATGAGAACTCGAACCTGTTCTCGAAGATGCGCGTCTACGACGGCGAAAGCCTGCGCGAGGTGGACCCGCGGGCGCGCAGCGTCCAGGAGTATCGGGACGTGGCGGGGATGAACGAGGGCATGGACGGCATCTCCACGCGCTTCGCGTTCAAGGTGCTGGCGGCCACCTTCAACCACGACACCCACGAGGTCGCGGCCGATCCGGTCCATCTGATGTATGTGCTGGAGCAGGCCCTGCGCCGGGAGCAGTTGCCGGCCGACACCGAGCGCCGCTATCTCGACGTCATCAAGTCCGACCTCGCGCCCCGCTATGCCGAGTTCATCGGCCATGAGATCCAGAAGGCCTATCTCGAATCCTACCACGATTACGGCCAGAACCTTTTCGACCGCTACGTGGCCTATGCGGATGCCTGGGTCGAGGATCAGGACTTCAAGGATCCCGACACCGGGCAGATGCTCGATCGCGAGCTGCTGAACCAGGAGCTCACCAAGATCGAGAAGCCGGCCGGCCTCGCGAACCCGAAGGACTTCCGCAACGAGGTCGTCAAGTTCGCGCTGCGCTCGCGGGCCGGCAACAATGGGCGCAACCCGTCCTGGACGAGCTATGAGAAGATCCGCGAGGTGATCGAGCGGCGCATGTTCAGCCAGGTCGAGGAGCTGCTGCCGGTCATCAGCTTCGGGTCCAAGAAGGACAGCGAGTCGGAGAGGAAGCATGGAGAGTTCGTGGAGCGCATGGCGGCGCGCGGCTACACCGAGCGCCAGGTGCGGCGCCTCGTGGAATGGTATATGCGGGTGAAACAGGCGGGTTGAGCCGTTCGAGCGTCACGGTTCGCGTCCCATGAACATCGTCGATCGCCGCTTGAATCCGGGCGGCAAGAGCCTTTCGAACCGCCAGCGCTTCCTGCGCCGCGCCAAGGCGCATGTGCAGCGCGCGGTGCGCGATGGCGCGGGCGAGCGCCAGATCAACGACCTCGAACGAAGCGGCGAAGTGTCGATCCCCGCCGAAGGCGTGCGCGAGCCCCGCTTCCGGCGCTCGGCCGATGGCGGCGTGCAGGACCAGGTTCTGCCGGGCAACAAGCGTTTCGTCGAAGGCGACACGATCGAACGCGGCGCGAGCGGCGCGGGCGGCGGCGGACAGGGAACGGACGGGGACGGCAATGACGAGTTCCGCTTCGTCCTGAGCCGGGACGAGTTCCTCGAACTCTTTCTCGACGATCTGGAGCTGCCGAGCCTGGCGAAACGCCGCCTCCTGGCGCTCGAAACCATGGGGCACCGCCGCGCGGGCTACAGCTCCGCCGGCTCGCCCGCCAATCTCGCGGTGCTGCGGACCATGCGCAACGCCCTTTCCCGCCGCATCGCCCTGCGGCGCCCCAAGCGCGGCGAGCTCGACCGTCTCCGCGCGGAGATCCGGCGGCTCGAGGAGCAGGGCGAGGGCGGCGAGCAGGCCGCGGCGCTGAAGGGCGAGCTCGACCTGCTCGTCGAGCGCAAGCGGCGCATCCCCTATATCGACCCGGTGGACCTGCGCTTCCGCCGGCTCGTGCCGGTTTCGCGGCCGATCGCGCAGGCCGTCATGTTCTGCCTCATGGACGTGTCGGGCTCCATGAGCGAGCACATGAAGGACCTGGCCAAACGCTTCTTCATGCTTCTCTACCTGTTCCTGACGCGGCGCTACCGCCATGTCGAGATCGTCTTCATCCGCCACACGCACCAGGCCAAGGAGGTGGACGAGGAGACGTTCTTCCGCAGCCCCGAAACGGGCGGCACCGTGGTGTCCTCTGCGCTCCTCGAAATGCAGCGGATCTTCGCTGAGCGCTATCCCCCGGAGGACTGGAACATCTACGCCGCCCAGGCGTCCGATGGCGACAACGTCCCGAACGACAACGCCACCTGCGCAGCGCTTCTTCAGGAAGAAATCCTGCCGATGTGCCAGTACTTCGCCTATCTCGAGGTCGGCGCCGAGAATGCGCGGACGCCGATGGGGTTCTCCGACGGCAAGACCACGCTGTGGAGAACCTATGAGCCCCTGCGCGCCGAAGGGGCGCTGGCCATGCGGCGGGTCACCCACCGGCGCGAGATCTTCCCGGTGTTCCGCGAACTGTTTCGGCGCGGCGGCGCCGAGGCGGAGGCGGACGCGCCGTGAGCCAGGCCCGCCGCGACGATGCGCTTTTCGAGGGTGCCGACTGGGACTTCGCGACGCTGCGGCGCATCTTCGGGGCGCTTGAGGGGATCGCGGTGGGGGAGCTCGGCCTCGATCCCTACCCGAGCCAGATCGAGATCATCACGGCGGAGCAGATGCTGGACGCCTATGCCTCCAACGGCATGCCGCTGTTCTACAAGCACTGGTCCTTCGGCAAGCACTTCGCCTTCCACGAGGCGGGCTATCGGCGCGGCCTCGCGGGGCTCGCCTATGAGATCGTCATCAATTCGAACCCCTGCATCTCCTACCTGATGGAGGAGAACACGGCCTCCATGCAGTGTCTCGTGATGGCGCACGCCGCCTTTGGCCACAATCACTTCTTCAAGAACAACTACCTCTTCAAGGAATGGACCGACGCCGAGGGGATTCTCGACTATCTCAGCTTCGCCAAGGCCTATATCGCGCGATGCGAGGAGCGCTACGGCGAAACGGCCGTCGAGCGGCTGCTGGATGCGGCCCACGCGCTGATGTCCCACGGCGTCCACCGCTACCCGCGCAAGAAGCGCCCGGATCTGAGCTCGGAGGAACGCCGCGAAGAGGAACGCCACCGCCACCGCGAGCAGGCCTTCAACGACCTCTGGCGCACCCTCCCCGCCAAGGGCGCCGCTCCCGCCGCGAATGCGAGCGAAACGCGCCGCCGCGCCCTGCTCGAGCTGCCGCAGGAGAACATCCTGTACTTTCTCGAGAAGTCGGCCCCTCGCCTGCAGCCCTGGCAGCGGGAGATCCTGCGCATCGTGCGCCAGATCGCCCAGTATTTCTATCCGCAGCGCCAGACCAAGGTGATGAACGAGGGCTGCGCCACCTATTGCCACTACCGCATCATGACGCGGCTGCACGAGCGCGGGCAGATCGGCGACGGCGCCTTCCTGGAGTTCCTCCACTCCCACACCAACGTGATCCGGCAGCCGGAATTCGACGATCCCCATTATGGCGGCATCAACCCCTACGCGCTCGGCTTCGCGATGATGGGGGATATCGAGCGCATCTGCACGGCGCCGAGCCAGGAAGACCGCGAGTGGTTCCCCGACATCGCCGGCCGCGGCGACGCGATGGCGGTGCTGCGGGACGTCTGGGCCAACTACCGGGACGAGAGCTTCATCGCCCAGTTCCTGAGCCCGCACCTCATCCGGCGCTGGCGCATGTTCCACCTGATGGACGACCCGGATGCCCCGGAGCTGCAGGTCGAGGCGATCCATGACGAGCGCGGCTACCGCCGGATTCGCCGCATGCTCGCGCGCCAATACGACGTCGGCTGGAGCGACCCGGACATCCAGGTCGCCGACGTGGACCTTGCCGGCGACCGTCGCCTCATCCTCCATCATCACATCCTGAACGGCGCCATGCTCCAGGCCGAGGACGTCAAGCACGTTCTCCAGCGATTGGCGGACCTGTGGGGCTACGATGTCGTTCTTCGCGAGATCGACCCTTCCGCGGGATCGGTCGTGAAGGAACACGCGGCGGTCGCCCGGCTCGGAGAGATCCTCGGAGCCGAAAGCCAGCGGTCGGACGTTCGGCGCCCGTAGCGGTCCCGGCGAAGCGAAAGCGGACGGCGGCGACACGCGCCGCGGGCGCGCCGGGCCGAGGTCATGCGCTCCGGAGACAGAGCGAGAACAACTGCGTCTGCGAGGTGATGTTGAGCTTGCGGTACACGTTGCGGCGGTGGACCTTCACCGTGCCTGTCGAGATGCCCAGCCGCCGGCCGATGGCCTCCGAGGAGTGGCCCTGAAGCACGAGTTCCACGATGGCAGCCTCCCGGCGCGTGAGGTCGAGCTTTCGCCAGACCGTCTCGGCGCGCGCCTCGGGCGGCGGCTTGCCCGAAACCCCGGCCGCCCCGAAGCGTTCCGCGAGCCCTGACCAGAATGTTCGCGTCAGCGCCACGACGAAGGGCTCGGCCTGGCCGAGCCACCGGAGCTCGCCGGCGGAAAAGGCCCGGCTCGCCTCGTTGCGCATCAGCGACAGCGCCACCGTGACCTCGCCCCCCGCCGGGCTGCCCACCGGCACGAAGAAGCCGATCTCCTCGGCCAGCTTGGTCTGGGCGTAATAGGTGCGGAAATATTCGCTGGAGAAGAAGCGGTCGGGCGCGAGTTCGCGCATCCGCCACAGGCCGGATCTTTGCGCCCGCGCCGCGTGGAAGAAGGGGTCGAGCAGGAACGGACCCGCCTGGTAGAGGGTCACGAAGATCTCGAACTGGGGCGCGTCGAAGGTCGAATAAAGATGCAGCGGCCGCTCGTGGCCGCGATAGGCGAAGACCACGGCGTGGTCGAAGCGCGCCAGCGCGCGCATGGCGTCCGCGAAGGCCTGGCCCACCGCCGCGTCGGGAAGCGGCGGCCCTGCGAGCAGCGGCGTGACGGCCGCAAGCAGGTTTTCGGGATCGAGTTTTTCCGCCATGCCGGCCCTGGAACAAATTCTACACCTCGCACGAGCGGTTTCAGCCGAGAATACCTCTTTTGGGGTATATACCTCGAATGGGATGGCTCGTTAGCTTGGAGCCTTGCGGGTGGCAGCCGAGTGGCCGATGGGCGCCGATCGGGCCTGTCGCTCCGGCGGAAAACGGGAAAGCTCAGTGGGAGCGGCTCAACCCTTCGACATCGAGTTCCGCGCGGTCGGCAAGCGCTATGGCGAGGTGCAGGCGGTGTCCGCGGTCGATCTCGCCATTCCCAAAGGCGCGTTTGTCGCGCTGCTCGGCCCTTCGGGCTGCGGCAAGACGACCTGCCTGCGGATGATCGGCGGGTTCGAGCAGCCGAGCGAGGGTTTGGTTCTGATCGAAGGCCGGCCGGTCAACGGCGTGCCGCCTTACCGCCGCCCCGTGAACATGGTGTTCCAGCACTACGCCCTGTTCCCGCACCTCGATGTCGAGGCGAATGTCGGCTACGGGCTCAAGCAGATGCGCCCGCGGCTCGGCGGGAGAGAGATCGCCCGCCGCGTGGGCGAGGCGCTTGACCTCGTGCGGCTTTCCGGTTTCGCCAAGCGCCAGGTCCACGAGATGTCGGGCGGCCAGCAGCAGCGGGTGGCGCTCGCGCGGGCCATCGTGAACCGCCCGAAGGTGCTGCTTCTCGACGAGCCGCTCGCCGCGCTGGACCGCAAGCTCCGGACGGCCATGCAGATCGAGCTGCAGAGCCTGCAGCGCGAGCTCGGCATCACGTTTTTGCTCGTCACGCACGACCAGGAGGAGGCGCTCTCCATGAGCGACCTCGTCTGCGTCATGAACGCCGGCGCTATCGCGCAGGCGGGGGCGCCGCAGGAGATCTACGACCGGCCCGAAAGCCTGTTCGTCGCGGATTTCGTGGGCAAGACCAACCAGTTCCGAGGCGTCGTGGTGGATGGCGGCGCGGCGCTCCGGCTCGCCGACGGGCGGGCGCTGTCCGTGGCGGGCAAGGCGCCGCCGGGGCCGGCGGTGGCGGCGCTGAGGCCCGAAGCTGTCCGCTTGCAAGCCGAGAGCGATGGGGGCGGCGCGCTCGCGGGCACGGTCACGCACCGCATCTTCCTGGGCTCGGCCGTGGAATACGCGGTCGCCGTGGACGGCTTGGGCGACTTCCTCGTCACCGCCGACCGCCGGGCGGGCGGCGAGGCGGCGGCGGTGGGCGAGCGCGTGCGCCTGAGCTTCGATCCCGCCGCGGTGCATGTCTTTCCCGCCTGACGGGAAGCCGATCGAATAAAGAAAGGGGAACCGAAAATGACCAGGAAATTCAGGATGCCCGAGCCGATCACGGCCGGCCGGCTTACGGACGAGTTCATGCGCTTGAAACGCGGCTCCGTGTCCCGCCGCCATTTTCTGGGCGTCACCGGCCTGGGGCTGGCCGGCGCGGTGCTGGGCGGACGCGCGGGCGTGTTCGGCCTCGACGCCCACGCCCAGGATCTCGGCGCGCAGATGTCGCTCGCCACCTGGCCCAACTATCACGACCCTGCGAGCTTCGAGGCCTTCACGGCGAAGACCGGCGTGGCGGTCGAGGTGAACGTGTTCGGCTCCAACGAGGAGATGCTGGCCAAGCTCCAGGCCGGCGGCACGGGCTGGGATCTTTTCGTGCCCACCAACTACACGATCTCGACCTACGCCAAGCTCGGCCTGATCGACCCGCTCGATCTGGCGAAGCTGCCCAACTATGACGCCGCCGCGCAGAACCCGCGTTTCGCTGCGGAAGGCACCGTCGACGGCAAGACCTTCGCCGTGCCGAAGAACTGGGGCACCACGGGCTTCGCCGTCAACACGGCCGAGCTCAAGACGCCGGTCACGAGCTGGAAGGATTTCTTCGAGATCGCCCAGGCCGAAGCCGATGGACGGGCGATGGTCCACGACTACCAGCTCACCACCATCGGCAGCGCGCTGGTGGCGCTCGGCCATTCCTTCAACTCGGTGGACCCGGCCGAGCTCGCCCGAGCCGAGGAGCTGCTCGTCAGGGTGAAGCCGCGCCTCTTCGCCATCAGCAGCGACTACCAGCCGGCCATGCGCGCCACCGACGCCTGGCTCGCCATGTGCTGGACCAATGACGGCGCCCAGCTCAACCGCGACATGCCGGAGATCGCTTACATCCTGGGCAGTGACGGCGGCGAGATCTGGTCGGACTTCTACGCGATCCCCGCGAGCGCCGCCAACAAGCCCGCGGGCTACGCGCTCCTCGACTTCCTCCTGGCGCCGGAGAACGCGGTCAAGGAGCACGTCGCCAACGGGGCGCCCACCACCGACAGCCGGGTGTTGGCGCTTTTGCCGGCCGAGATCACGTCGAACAAGATCGTCTACCCGGACGAGGCGGCGCTGACGCCGCTCGAGTTCGGCGCGGCCGTGACCCTCACCGACCCCAACCGCGCCGAGGTGATGGCGCGCTTCAAGTCGGCCTGACCCGCCTCATGGCGGCGGCGGAACGCAGAAGAAGCCTCGTCACGGCGCTGCTGGCCGGGCCTGCGGCGCTGTGGCTGTTCTTCTTCCTCGTCCTGCCCTTCTTCGTGATGTTGATCTTCGCCTTCGGCCAGCGCGCCCCCGCAGGCGGCTACCAGGCCGCCTTCACGCTGGAACAGTTCGCCAACCTGCCCTCGCGCGCTGCCGCCTTTTGGAACACGCTCTTGCTTGCGCCCGCCGGCGCGCTTCTCTGCCTTCTCGTCGCCTATCCCCTCGCCTATTGGTTGGCGCTTAAGACGCGGCCGAAACACCGGCTCCTGCTCGTGTCTCTGATCGTGGTGCCATTCTGGACGAGCCTGCTCGTGCGCACCTATGCCTGGATGTACATTCTGGGCTCGCGCGGTCTGCCCAACCTGCTCGAACTCGTCGGCCTCGACAATGTGCGGCTCCTCAACACGCCAGGCGCGGTGCTTGTCGGTATCGTCTACGGCTATCTGCCGTTGATGGTCCTGCCGATCTATGTGAGCCTGGAGCGGCTCGACCGGCGGCTCCTCGACGCCTCGGCCGATCTCGGTGCGAAACCTGTCTCGACCCTTCTAGGCGTCACGCTCCCCTTGTCCATGCCCGGCGTGATGACGGGCATAGCGCTCGTCACCATCCTTCTGCTCGGCGAATATCTGATCCCGCAACTGCTCGGCGGCGGAAAGGTATTCTTTCTCGGCAACGCGCTGGTGGATTTGTTTCTGCAATCGCGCAACTGGCCGTTCGGCTCGGCCATCGCGGTGTCGCTCGTCGTGGTCGTGGTGATCGTGCTGGCTTTGGCCATGCGGGTCGCCTGGCGTTTTTCCGGCGCGCGGCGTGTGGACCTCGTGTGATGCGCGCGTTCGTTCTCGCGGTTTACCTGTTCTTTTACGCGCCCATCGCGCTGGTCGTGCTGTTCTCCTTCAACGCGGGTCGCAATGCGAGCGAGTTCACGGGCTTTTCCGTCGAGTGGTACGGAAAAGCCTTTTCCAACACCTTCCTCGTCTCGGCGCTCCAGAACAGCCTGATCATCGCTTTCGCCAGCGCCTCGCTCGCCGCCTTGTTCGGGACCATGGCGGCGCTGGCCGTCGAGCGGATAGGGCCTCGGGCGCGGGCCGGTTTCGACGCGCTTTTCGCCGCGGCCATCGTCGTGCCGGGCGTCGTCATCGGCATCGCGACGCTGGTGGCGCTGGTCTCGCTCTTCGATGCGCTCAACCCCGCGCTCGGCCTCATCTGGCCGGGCGAGAACCCGCCCCGGCTGGGCCTCGGCTATTTCTCCGTGATCGCCGCCCACGGCCTCTTCTCCATGGCGGTCGTGGTGATGATCGTGCGCGCCCGTCTGGCGAGCCTCGATCGCGACCTCGTGGAGGCATCGGCCGATCTCTACGCCACGCCCTTCGGCACCTTCCGCCAGATTGTCCTGCCGCAGATCCTGCCCTCGGTGCTCGCCGGCTTCCTGCTCGCCTTCACCTTCTCCTTCGACGACTTCATCATCGCCTTCTTTGTGGCCGGGCCGAACACCACGCTGCCCATGTATGTGTTCGCTTCCATCCGGCGCGGCGTAACGCCCGAGATCAACGCGGCGGCGACCGTGGTGCTGGTCGTCTCGCTCCTGCTGATCCTGCTTGCGCGCTTCCTCACGCGCGAGAAGATCGTGCGGCCATCAGCGGAGGCATGACGTGATCCTCAAGGACCGCGTGGCCCTTGTCACCGGCGCGGGCTCCGGCATCGGCCGCGCCGGCGCGCTTCTGATGGCCCGCGAGGGGGCCCACCTGCTTCTGCTCGACCGCGACGGCGCGGCGGCGGAACGTGCTGCGGCCGAGGCGCGGGAAGCGGGTGGTCGCGCCCATGGCGTGGCGGTGGACGTGACGGACGACGGCGCCATGCAGGCCGTGGTGGAGGACGCGCTCCGGCGATTCGGCTGCATCGACATCCTGCACAACCATGCCGGAGTGCAGGTGCCGGGCGACCTCGAACAGGTGGAGATCGGCGGCTTCGACCATTCGTGGGTGGTGAACGTGCGCGCCCATTTCATGGCCGCGCGCCTCGTGATGCCGGCCATGAAGGCTCGCGGGCGAGGCGTGATCCTCAACACCTCGTCGAGCTCGGGCGTGCTCTACGACCGAGAGATGATCGCCTACACCACAGCCAAGCACGCCGTGATCGCCATGACGCGGCAGATGGCGGGCGACTATGGCCGCTTCGGCATCCGGGTGAACGCGCTCTGTCCGGGCTGGGTGGACACGCCCTTCAACGAGCCCTTCATCGCCCAGATGGGCGGCCGGGCGGCCATCGAGGCCCATCTCGAGAAAAAGGTGCCGCTCGGCCGCTGGGGCACGGCCGACGAGATCGCCGAGTGCATCCTGTTCCTGGTGTCCGACCGCTCGTCCTATGTGACCGGCCAGATCCTCGTGGCCGACGGCGGCGAGACCATCAGCTAGGGCAACGTTCGAGCAGCGCGCCATGGGCTGCGCCTCGAATGTGCGGGAACGCCTTCGTCGGCTCTGCGGTTTTGTCTCATCGAGGAGCCAAGAGAGGAGACCGCGCGTGCCGCCTGACGATCTCGACACCGTGCTCAAGTCCCTGCCGTTGCGGGTGGGCGCCTATGTTCCCGACGATCTGCTCGAAGACTGGTTCGCCCCCGGAACGGGCATGAACCCGGTCAGCGCGCAAGCGATCGCCGCGGCCGAGGCTTATGGCAGGCGGTTCGAATGCGAATTCAAATACTACCCCGAACGGCTCGAAGGCGTGTTCTGGAAATGGGTTCCGGCGATGTAGCGGTGGCGCGCGAGGAACGTTCGACGGGGGCTTGTCGAGGAGCGGTTCGCCCATGAAACCTTTGACGGAAAAACATCTGGGCGTCCTGCGCCGCCACATGGTGGAACTGATCGGGATTCACATGGATCTCACGAGCGAGGAGATCGGCAGGACGCGGCTCGACGACCGCGTCGAAAGGGCCTTTCTCGACGTGCCGCGCCACCGTTTCGTGCCCGAGGAGATCGCCGCGCTCGCCTATCACGACACGCCTCTGCCCATCGGCTTCGACAAGACGATCTCCCAGCCCTTCATCGGCGCTCTGATGATCGACCTGCTCGCGCCGGAAGCCGACGATGTGGTGCTCGAAGTGGGCACCGGCCTGGGCTACCAATCCGCGGTACTCGCTGAACTCGCGGCGCAGGTCTGGAGCGTGGAGGTGGTGGAGGAATTCGTGGCCGCCGCGCGGACGCGCCTCGACGCGCTCGCCATCGGCAATGTGGAATTGCGCGTGGGCGACGGCTCGCGCGGCTGGGCGGAGCACGCGCCGTTCGACAAGATCCTCGTCTCGGCCGCCGCCCGCCAGCCGCCGCAGGCGCTCATCGACCAGCTCAAGCCGGGCGGACGGATGGTGCTCCCGCTGGGCCCGGCGGACGCCCAGCTCCTGACCGTGATGGAGAAGAGCGGGTCCGGCGAGGTGACGGCGCGAAAAATCCTTCCCGTGCGGTTCACCCAGTTGGAGATCGCCTGACCGGAGCGCCCTTCCTTCAACGCGGGACGCTTCGAGATTCCGCGGCTCGGGCGATGTGGCGGCGGTTCACCCGGTCGGGCCGGCCGGGCAGCGAAAGGTCCGTGTCGCGCTTTGGGCGCTCCGCCACGACCTTTCCACGGGCGATCACGTAGAGCCGCTCGGCGCGCAGCCGGATGGCTTCGACCGAGCCGCCCGCGTCAAGCACGACCAAGCTCGCCTTCCTGCCGACCTCCAGGCCGTAGTCGTCGAGCCCCATGATCGCGGCGTTTTCGACCGTGACCATGTCGAAGCATTTCTGCATGTCCGAGGGGCTCGTCATCTGCGCCACATGCAGGCCCATGAAGGCCACGTCGAGCATGTCGGCCGTGCCCAGCGGATACCAGGGGTCGAGCACGCAGTCCTGGCCCCAGCCCACGCGGATGCCGTGGCGCAGCATCTCCGATACGCGGGTGAGGCCGCGGCGCTTCGGATAGGTGTCGTGCCGGCCCTGGATGACGATGTTGATGAGCGGGTTCGGGCAGGCCGACACCTCCGCTTCGGCGATCAGCGGCAGGAGCTTCGAGACGTAGTAGTTGTCCATGGAATGCATGGAGGTGAGGTGCGAGCCGTTGACGCGGCCCCCAAGACCCAGCCGCTGCGTCTCATAGGCGAGCTGCTCGATGTGGCGCGATTGCGGGTCGTCCGTCTCGTCGCAATGCATGTCCACGCGCAATCCGCGCTCGGCGGCGATCTCGCAGAGCTCCGTCACCGAGCGGCGGCCGTCTTCCATGGTGCGCTCGAAATGCGGGATGCCGCCCACCACGTCCACGCCCAGGTCGAGCGCGCGTATGGTGTTCTCCCGCGCGGATGCGCTGCGGTAGAAACCGTCCTGCGGAAAGGCGACGAGCTGGAGGTCGAGGTAGGGCGCGACCTGTTTCTTCACGTCGAGCAGCGCCTCGACCGCCAGCAGCCGGTCGTCGCAGGTATCGACATGGGTGCGGATGGCGAGCAGGCCCATCGAGACCGCCCAGTCGCAGTAGCGCAGCGCCCGCTCCGCCACAGCCTCATGCGTGAGCAGCGGCTTCAACTCGCCCCAGAGCGCGATGCCTTCGAGCAGCGTACCCGACGCGTTGATGCGTGGGATGCCGTAGGAGAGCGTGGCGTCCATGTGGAAATGCGGGTCCACGAAGGGCGGCGCGACGAGGTCGCCTGTGGCATCGATCACCCGCCCCGCCTCGGCGTCGATCCGCGGCTCGATCGCGGCGATGGTCTCGCCCGAAATACCGATATCGGCTTTGCGCCCGTCGGGCAGCGTGCCGCCTTTTACGATGAGATCGAAAGTCATCGCTCGCCTTTCCGGTAGGGGACCATGAGCGCTTTGGGATAGGCCGCGCGGCGCGCGACCAGCACCAGCGCCAGGATGGAGAGAAGATAGGGCAGCATCAGGAAGACCTGGTAGGGCACGACCCCGCCCGAAATCTGCTGCAGCCGCACCTGATAGGCGTCGAAGGCGGCGAAGAGGATCGCGCCCAACAGCGCCTTGCCCGGCCGCCAGGAGCCGAACACGACCAGCGCGATGGCGATCCAGCCGCGCCCGGCGATCATCTCGAAGAAGAAGGAGTTGAAAGCCGACAGCGTGAGAAACGCCCCGCCAATCGCCATCAGCGCGCTTCCCGCCATCACCGCGCCGATACGCACGGCCGAGACGCTGATGCCCTGCGCCTCCACGGCCGCCGGGTTTTCGCCGGCCGCGCGCACGGCGAGGCCCAGCGGCGTGCGGGTGAGCCCCCAACCCGTCACGGCCACGAGGATGAAGGCCAGATAGGTGAGCGGCGTTTGGGCGAACAGCGCCGAGCCGAGGACGGGGATGTCCGAAAGGACGGGGATCGGCAGCGGCCCGAAGGGCTCGATCTTGGGCGGCGAGGTCACTTCGGGCAAAGCGAGCCGGTAGGTGAAGTAGGTGACGCTGGTGGCGAGAAGCGTGATGCCGATGCCCACCACATGCTGCGACAGGCCGAGCGGCACGGTGAGGAGCGCGTGCAGCAGGCCGAAGCCTGTGCCCACCGCTGCCGCCACGAACACGCCGGTCCACAGGTCGAAGCCGGCATAGACGGTGAACCAACCGGCGAAAGCGCCCGCCGTCATGATGCCCTCGATGCCGAGATTGAGCACGCCCGCGCGCTCGCAGATCAGCTCGCCGAGCGTGGCGAAGATCAGCGGCGAGGCAATGCGGATGACCGCGGCCCAGAAGGAGGCGGTCAGCAGGATTTCGAGGGCCGCGTCCATCAAGCGGTCCGCCCACGCTCACATGGGTCGTCAGCCCCCTCCACCGCCTTCGGCGGTCCCCCTCCCCCGCTTCGCAGGGGAGGATCAGCAGCGGCGGCGTTGATCATCCCCCATTCACGGGGGGTGAGGAGCGGTTCGCGAAGCGAACGGAAAGCCACACAGAAGTGGCTTTCCGAGGGACGAACGCCCGGAGCCATGCGGAGGGCAGGGACCACGCGAAGCGTGGTGGAGGGGGCGTTGAGGGCGTCGTAGCCAGGCACCCTCACCTCCACCGGATGCGGAAGCGCGTGAGCATGATGGCGACGACCATGGTGAGGAGCGCGGTGGCGACCATCACCTGCGCGATATAGGAGGGAACGCCCGCCGAGCGGCTCATGGCGTCCGCGCCCACGAACACGCCGGCCACGAAGATGGCGGCTGCGACCACGCCCAGCGGGTTCAGCATGGCGAGCATGGCCACGACGATGCCGGTGTAGCCGAAGCCAGGGCTCAGATCGAGCGTGAGGTTGCCCTTGAGGCCCGCGACTTCCGAAAAGCCGGCCAGCGCCGCCAGCCCGCCCGACAGAGCCGCCGTCTTCATCAGCACGCGGTTCGTGCGGATGCCGGCAAAGCTTGCTGCTGCCGCGTTGGAGCCGGTGGCGCGCATCTCGAAGCCCAGCGCCGTGCGCTTCATCACCACCCAGACCACGCCCGCCGAGATCAAGGCCAGCCCGAACCCCCAGTGAAGCCGCTTGCCCTGTATGAGGCGGGGCAGGCGCGCCTCGGCGATGAGCTTTTGCGACTGCGGCCAGCCGAGCCCCATGGGGTCCTTCAGAACGCCTTCGAGCAGCATGGAGACGAAGAGCAGCATCACGAAGTTGAGAAGGAGCGTGGTCACGACCTCGTCCACGCCGAAGCGCGTTTTCAGGATGGCCGGCCCGAGAAGCAGGAGCGCGCCGGCCGCAATTGCGGCGAGCGCGATGAGCGGCAGGAGGACGGCCACGGGCAGCGGCAGCGCACCCGTCCCCAGCACGACCGTCACGACCGCGCCGGCATAGAGCTGCGCCTCCGCGCCGATGTTCCACAGCTTGGCGCGGAAGGCGACCGCCACGGCGAGGCCCGTGAAGATCAAGGGCGTCGCGCGGGTGAGCGTCTCGAGGAGGGCGAACTGCGAGCCCGCCGCGCCCTTGGCCACCAGTGCGAACACGTTGAAGGGCGAGGCGCCCGCGGCGAGCACCAGGAGCGAGGCGATGACGATCGTGGCCGCCACCGCGCCGGCCGGATAGGCGAGCGTGGCGGCGAGGCTCGGCGCGGGCTTCGGCTCAAGGCGCATGGTCTCTCCCCTCTTGAGGGGGGTGAGCAGCGGCGGCCGAAGGCCGACCAAGAGCCACAAAAAGTGGCTCTTGGAGCGGCGAACGCCCGAAGCCACGCGGAGGGCAAAGCTGCGCAGCAGCCAGAGGGGGGCAGGCCAACCGGACGCAGCCATTTTGCCTCCCACCAAGCGGGACCGACCCCTCCCGGCGGCTTCGCCGCCACCCTCCCCTCAAGGGGGAGGGACGCTCGCGTATCTCCCTCACGCCGCCTCTCCCAGCCCGTGCCCGGCCATCAGCTCGCCCAGCTCGCGAATGGTGCGCTCGCCCCGCGCCGAGGGCGCGGAGAGCCGCCCGCGCGAGATCACGACGACGCGGTCGGACAGTTGCAGGATCTCGTCCAGGTCTTCGGAGATTAGGAGGATGGCCGCGCCCCGCGCCCGCGCCTCCAGAAGCTTTCCCTGCACATAGGCGATGGCGCCCACGTCGAGCCCGCGCGTGGGCTGATGCGCCAGGATGATGGTCGGCGCCCCGTCGAGCGCGCGGCCGAGGATCAGTTTTTGCATGTTGCCGCCGGAAAGCAGGCGCACGGGCGCGTCCGGCCCGGGGCATCTCACGTCGTAGTCGCGGATCACGCCTTCGGCGAAGCGGCGCGCCGCAGCCCAGTCGAGCAGGCCACGTCGGCTGAATCGCGACCTGAAACGTTCCAGGACGACGTTTTCGGTGACGCTCATGTCGCCGATGGTGCCGATCGCGTGCCGGTCCTCGGGGACGCGCGCGACGCCCGACCCGACCGCGGCCCTGGGCGACCAGTCTTCGACCGCTCGCCCCTCGATGCGGAACTCTCCCGCGATCGGCGTCTCCGTGCCGGCGAGGAGGCCCGCCAGCGCCGCCTGGCCGTTGCCGGACACGCCGGCGAGCCCGACGATCTCGCCGCCCCTGAGCTCGAGGTTCGCATCCGTCAGCGGCGTCCGGCCGGTCCGGCCCGCCGTCGAGACCTGCCGGAGCTCGAGCCGCGGCGCGCCGGGCTCGGACGGTTGAACGCTCGGGGCGGCGAGTTCCGCGCCCACCATCAGGGCGGCGAGTTCTTCGCGCGTCGCCTCCGCCGCCCGGCGCTCGCCGACCAACCGGCCGGCGCGCAGCACGAGGATTCGGTCGGAAATCGCCAGCACCTCATGCAGCTTGTGCGAGATGAAGATTATCGACAGGCCCTGCTCCACCAGCGCCCTGAGCGTGGAAAACAGCGCCTCGGTCTCGCCGGGCGTCAGCACCGCCGTGGGCTCGTCGAGGATCAGCACGCGGGCGTCGCGATAGAGCGCCTTGAGGATTTCGACGCGCTGGCGCTCGCCCACCGAAAGCGTCCAGACCGGCGCATCCGCGTCGACATGGAGCCCGACCTCGCGGGAGATTTTTTCGATCCGCGCCCGCGCCGCGCCGCGCCCCAGCGAGGGCCGCCAGAACGGCCTTGTGCCCAGCACGATGTTTTCGGCCGCCGTCATGTTCTCGGCGAGCGTGAAATGCTGATGCACCATGCCGATGCCCGCCTTGAGCGCCGCTCGGGCGTCGCCCGGCGGCAAGGCTTTCCCGAACGCCTCCACGACGCCTTCGTCGGCCACGTAATGGCCGAACAGGATGTTCATGAGCGTCGATTTGCCCGCGCCGTTCTCGCCCAGCAGCGCCACCACCTCGCCGGGCCGGAGCGCAAACGAGATGCGGTCGTTGGCGGTGAGCGGGCCGAAGCGCTTGGTGATGTTGTCGAGGCGAAGGGCGGGTGAGCGGCCCTCCCCTCCCCCTTGACGGGCGGGAGGCGGCGAAGCCGCCGGGTGGGGTTGCTGCGGCAGGGCTCGGCGTCCTCTTTTGATCGGCAGTGTTCAAAGGAATGAGGCCGCGCTTCCGCGTCAACCCCACCCGTCCAACCGCCCGCGGCGGTTGTCCACCCTCCCCTCAAAAAGGGGGAGGGAAGCCTCAGCTCCCCTTGGGCTCGGAATCGTCGATCTCCACCGTGAAGCTGCCGTTCTTGATGGCCGCTTCGCGCTCGGCGACCAGCGCCATGGCCTCGGCCGGCACCTTGCCCTCGAACGTGCCGAGCGGCGACACCGAGCAGCCGCCCTCCTTCATGAAGGAATAGACGCCGTAATCGGCCGCCTTGAACGTGCCGCCCTTCACCTCGGCGATCGCCTTGTCCAGCGTCGGCTCGAAATGCCAGAGCGCCGACGCGACCACGGTCTCGGGATAATCGGCCTGCGTGTCGATCACGTTGCCGATGGCCAGCACATTGCGCTCCTTGGCGGCGTCCGAAACGCCGAAGCGCTCGGCATACATCACGTCCGCGCCGGCATCGATCTGGGCGAAGGCCGTTTCCTTGGCCTTGGGCGGATCGAACCAGGAGCCGATGAAGGCCACCTGGAACCTGGTGTCGGGCGCGGTTTCCCGAACGCCCGCCATGAAGGCGTTCATCAGCCGGTTCACCTCGGGGATTGGGTAGCCGCCGACCATGCCCATGTTCTTGTTCTTGCTCATGGCGCCGGCGATGATGCCGGTGAGGTAGGAGGCGTCCTGGATGTAGTTGTCGAAGACGGCGAAGTTCGGGTGGGCGTCGTCCGGCTTGAAGCTCGACCCCATCAGGAAGGCCGTCTCGGGATAGTCGGCCGCCACCGCCCGCGCGGCGTCCTCCACGCCGAACACCTCGCCCAGGATGAGCTGGTTGCCGGCTTCGGCGTATTCACGCATCACGCGCTCATAGTCGGTGTTGGCGACGTTCTCGCTCGCGACATATTCGATGTCGCCGCGGTCCTTGGCCGCGTTCGCCGCCTTGTGGATGCGGCTCACCCATTGCTGCTCGAACGGCACGGTGTAGATGGCGGCGACCTTGAGCGGTTCCTGCGCGGACGCGCGACTGGTGAAGCCGCCGGCGAGGGCGAGCGCCGCCCCGGCGCCGCCGGCCCGCAGGATCTGACGGCGGCTCACATGGAGCCGCGAAACGCGATGGTTCATCTGGGTTCCCCTTGGCATGGCTGCGGGCTCAATGGCCCGCTTGGCGCGCAACTTCGCGCAAAACGCCTGCGCCCGCAATCGCGGCAGGGGCGCGGCGCGGCGAAATCCGCAGGAATGGCGCGGAGATCGTTGGCCCATAAAGCGAAGGGGGCATGCGGCTTGCGGTCCCCTGCCCTTGCGCTTAGAGGCTGCTATGGACCTCGGATGGGAGGCGGGACCGCGCCGTCATCTCCTCGAACGGCGGCGCGAGCCGTGCTGGGAGAAGGTCGCCGCGGCCCTATCTACCGGCGACCACGCCTTTGCGAGCGCCGCCGAATCCGTTCAACAGCGGGCGCCCGCGCAGGCGTCACAAGGGAGATCAAGCCATGGCAGAGGACAAGACGGTCGGCCTGACGACCCGTCAGGGGCATCCGGTCTACGACAACCAGAACACCCGCAGCATCGGCCCGCGCGGGCCGCTCGTGCTGGAAGATTACCACTTCCTGGAGAAGATCACCCATTTCGACCGCGAGCGCATTCCCGAGCGCGTGGTGCATGCCCGCGGCGCGGCGGCGCACGGCACGTTCTTTCCGAGCGGCATGCTGGGCGACGAGCCGATGGAGAAGTACAGCCGCGCAAAAGTCTTCCGCAAAGGCACGGAAACGCCGATCTTCCTGCGCTTCTCCACCGTGATCCATGGCGGGCACAGCCCCGAAACGCTGCGCGACCCCCGCGGCTTCGCGATCAAGTTCTACACCGAGGCCGGCAACTGGGACCTGGTGGGCAACAACCTGAAGGTCTTCTTCATCCGCGACCCCCTGAAATTCCCCGACATGGTCCATGCCTTCAAGCCGGACCCCATCCACAACCGCCAGGACCAGAACCGCTTCTTCGACTTCGTGTCGATGAGCCCGGAAGCGACCCACATGGTGACGTGGCTTTTCTCGCCCTGGGGGATTCCCGCCAACTACCGGCACATGCAGGGTTCGGGCGTGAACACCTACAAGCTGGTGAACGGTGATGGCCAAACCGTGATCTGCAAGTTCCACTTCCAGCCGCGCCAGGGCGTGAAGAACCTGACCCAGAGCCAAGCCGAGGCCATCCAGGCCAAGGACTTCAACCATGCCACGGGCGACCTCTACGACGCGATCGCGCGGGGCGAGTTCCCGGAATGGGACATGTTCATCCAGATCATGGAGGACCACGAGCATCCCGAACTCGACTGGGACCCTCTCGACGTGACCAAGCTCTGGCCCGAGGAGCAGTTCCCGCTGCGCCATGTCGGCCACATCCAGCTCAATCGGAACCCCGTGGACTACCACAACGAGGTGGAGCAGTCGGCGTTCGGCACGGGCGTGCTCGTGGACGGGATCGACTTCTCCGAGGACAAGCTGCTTCAGGGGCGCACCTTCGCCTATTCCGACACGCAGCGCTACCGCGTCGGCCCGAACTATCTCCAGCTTCCGATCAACGCGCCCAAATGCCCCTTCGCGACCAACCAGCGCGGCGGGCAGATGAGCTACCATGTGGACGGCGCCGAGCAGGGCGCGAACAGCCACGTGAACTATGAGCCCTCGAACTTCGACGGGCTCCGCGAGCAGGAACGCGTGGGCCCAGGCCCGCGCTCCTTCGTGCAGGGCGAGATCGGACGGCAGCGAATCGAGCGCACCAACGACTTCGCCCAGGCGGGCGTCCGCTACCGCTCCTTCAGCGATGAGGAGCGGGAAGAGCTGATCGCCAACCTCGTCGGCGCGCTGAGCCAATGCGCCGACGTGATCCAGGACAAGATGATCGGCCACTTCTCCAAGGCCGACCCGGACTATGGCCGGCGGGTGGCCGAAGGGCTCGGCCGGACGGCCCGGCACAGCGAGGCCGCCGAATAGAGCGCGGCGAGGCTGCCGCTTCCCCTTCCCCTTGTGGGGAGGGGAAAGAGCGCGGAAGCGTCGAGCAGAACCATGAACGGGAGCCCTCCTTCCTCCCTCGACCAGCTCTTCCCCGGCAGCGAAACGCGCACGCTCGCCGGCGCGGGCGCCGACATCTTCGTGCGCCTGATGGGCAGCGGCCCGCCGCTTCTCCTGCTGCACGGCTTTCCCCAGACGCACGCCATGTGGCACCGGACCGCCCCGCGGCTGGCGAAACGGTTCAGCCTCGTGATGCCCGACCTGCGCGGTTATGGGCGCTCCTCCGCGCCCGAGGACGCGGGCGGCGGCGAACTCTATTCCAAGCGCCGGATGGCCGCCGACCTGATCGCCGTGATGGATGCACTCGGCCATTCCCGCCTCTTCGTCGCGGGCCACGACCGCGGCGGCCGGGCGGCCTACCGGATGGCCCTCGACCATCCTGAACGCGTGAGCCGGCTGGCGGTGCTCGACATCGTGCCCACGCTCGACATGTGGCGCGGCATGAACCATGCCGGCATGATGGCGACCTATCATTGGGCTTTCCTGGCCCAGCCCTTTCCCCTGCCCGAGCGACTGATCGCCGGCGACCCGGATTTCTATGCGGACTGGACGCTGGCGAGCTGGACCAAGGCGAAGGACCTGTCGGCCTTCCATCCGGCGGCGCTCGCCGATTACCGGGCGACGATGCGCAACCCCGCCACACGGCATGGGGCCTGCAACGATTATCGCGCCGGGGCCACGATCGACGCCGCGTTCGATGAAGAAGACTTTTCCGCCGGCAAGCGGATCGCCTGCCCCACGCTCGCGCTCTGGGGCGAGGCCGGCATTCCCGGCAAGCGGAGCGACCCGATCGAGGTGTGGCGGCGCTGGTGCGATGGCGGCGTGGAGGGCTTCGGCATCGGCGCCGGGCACTTTTTGCCCGAAGAGAACCCGGATGCCACGGCCGACAGGCTGGAGGCCTTCTTCGCCTAAGGGCTGCGCCTCACCGCGCGCGGGAAAACGTCTTGCGCCCCGCACTTCCGCCGAACACGGCGCGGCCGGCCCGCGCCAGCTTGGCGACTTGGGTCTTCACCGAGCGGGGACGTTCGGGGTCGAGCAGCCGCTCGTCGACCATCAGCCGCTCGCTTTCGGTGACCGGCGCCGGCTCGAGCGGGACCAGGGTGCGGCCCTCGGGCTTGCGCAAGCCTTCGATGACCGCGATCAGCGAACCGCCGCTCTCCTCCTCGGCCCGCGCGACGTCGGCAGGCTCCACGCCGAGATGCTCGGCCAGGAGCCTGCGCCGGGCGGCGCAAATGCCCTCCGACACATCCGGCCGATCCGCCTCCACCGTGATGTCGCACTCCGTGTCGAGCCCCATCGAGCGGTTGTTGAGGTTGGATGACCCCACTTTGAGCAGGCGGTCGTCCACCACCATGACTTTGGCGTGGACATAGATCGGCGTGCCGCCGCTCGCGACGGGGTGGTACATGCGGAAACGCCCGAAACGGTCGGCCTTGCGGCATCGACCGAACAGCACGGCGCGGGCCGCCCCCATCACCGTCTCTTCCAGCCAGCCATCGGTGGACAGCGGGTTGACGATCACGATTTCCGGCCCGTCCGGCTCGCCGAGGCGGCGCTCGATCACTTCAGCCACGCGATGCGAGGCGAAATACTGGCTTTCGATATAGATGCTGCGCTCGGCCGAGGCGATGGCGGCAAGATAAAGCGCTTCGATCTCGCGCTCCTCCTCGTAGCCGCCATGCTCGGGCCGCGTCCGCGCGATCCCGACCTCGACATCGTGCAGGCTGGGCTCGAGCCCCTCCGGCCAGACGTCGTGCTCCGGATCGGGCGGCGTGGGCAGGTCTTCGCCTTCGGCGATCTTCCACCGTTTCCTGGCCAGTTCGCCGATGACCCGGGCCCCGTCCCTGTCCACGGCGGCCGTGGCGTCGTGCCAGGGCGGCTGCGAAAACCCCCAGGGGCTGTCGCGGCGCTCGTCACGGTCGAGATGTTCCGGCGTGTCCCATCGCCCCACCGTGATGTCGATGCCGCCGCAGAAGGCGACGGCGTCGTCGATCACGGCGATCTTGTGGTGATGGCAGGCGCCCGGCGGATGCACCCCGTCGAGCCGCAGATGGATGCGCTCGTCCGTGAGCCAGTCCAGAACGAAGAGCGGCGTCGATCCCCGCCCCATCGTGTAGATCACGCCCAGATCCCATTTGAGCACATGGATGTTGAGCTCGGGACGGCGCTCCACGAGCGCGTTGATGAAGTCGCCCAGCCTGTTCGGCCATTCGCCGTCGCTGTTTTCCGGAGAAAGGCGGATGCGCGGGTCGAAATCCCAGCCGATCAGGAGGATCTGATGCCGGGCGCGCGTCATGGCGTCCTTGAGATGCTTGAAGTAGTCGGCCGCATCGACGATCAGCGCGAAGCGGCCGGATCTGGCCTTGCGCCAGCAGGTGCGGCCCACCTCAAGCACCGGCGCGCGGCCTTTGGCGTCGGTCACGTCCAAATCTCCCCCTTGGCGGTCGGCTCAGGGCGAGCGCCGCTCGGCGAGCTATAACGCGCAACGCGGCGGATCGGCCACTTCATTCGCCGCGCGAGGGTGCGTTGACGGCCCAAGCGCATGTTCTTTCCTAGGGCGAGGCCGCCAAGCTTCACGCGCGCTCCCCGCCGGGGGTCAAGGCACGGTGAACAGGTCGAAGCGGTAGCTGGTCGAAAGCCCCACCGTGAACTGATCCGGCGAGCCGCGCTCCTCAACCAGGCTCGAATCGGCCGCGGGCCCGAGCAGGCGTGAATACTCGCCCCATAGGCTCGTGGTGAGCCTGTCGGTCGCCTGCCAGGTCAGAGCCGCGCCGAGGCCGGCCGAGCGCAAGCCGCTTTCCGGGTCGTAAGCCGCAAGGCCGGAGGCGGCGGCCTCGTCCTCGCTCACGCCGTAATAGGCGTCGAAGAAATCCGCAGAGGCCCAGGACAATCTGGGGCCACCCGACAGGCGCAGCGTATCGGACAGGTCGGTGAAGGCGTCGGCGGCGATGTCGGCCACCACCCCGTCATGGGAGCGGATGCCGTGCCGCGCCTCGCCCCGGAGCCGCAGCCAGTCGGTGGGGTAGATTTCGGCGAAGCCGCCCGCCTCGCCGCCCCAGGGCACCTCGTCGAGCCCCTCAAGATCGTCCTCGTCGCCGTCGCGGCCCCACACGATCTTGCCCACCGCGCCCGCGCGGAACGCGCCGGTGTCGATGAAGCCCAGTGAGATGTTGTCGTTGCGCGAGGAGAACCGCGCTTCGGGTCCGACCCTGCCCAGGGAGATGATCGGGGTGACGCCCAGAAGCACGTCGTTCGATCCCTCGAAGCGGGGCGCGGCGAAGCCCGTCGCGCCGACCGTCAGATACCAGTCGCCCGAGAACCAGCCTTGCCTCTCGGGGGCCACCGTCTCGCCTTGCGTGTCGGCGGCATGCGCGCCCGCGGCTTGGCCGAGCATTCCGGCAAGCCCGACCAGCGCGAGCATCATTCCCTGAAAAGACGTCATGTCCGCCCTCCGGCTGCGCCGCCTGCCGGCGCAAACGCTGCGGCACAGTCTCTAAAGACGGTAAACGCCCGATGAAAGCTTGAATGCGTGCCGCGGGCCGGGCCTCACCACCTGAGCCCCAGCCGCACCGCGTCGTAGATTCCGGCATGGATGTTGCGCGAGGCGACGCAATCGCCGATTCGGTAGAGCGTGAACGCGCCGTGGCTGTTGGCGTGGGGGAAGAGATCGCCCTCGCCGGCCGCCAGCCGCTCGTAGTCCACCGCGCCAAGATTGCGTGAGAGCGGCTTCAGCTCGACATAGAGCTCGTCGAGCGGCGTGGTGCCATGCTCCACCACCACCTGGTCCACCACGCGCTCCTCGCGGTAGGTTTTGGAGAAGTCCGAGCCCAGCGTGGCCACGAGCTTGTTGCCCTGCCGGCGCAAGGCCTGGAGCCGCGTGTTCACCGTGATCGTGACGCCATGCTCGTGGAAGGCCTGCATATAGGGCGCATGGTTGAGCCCGCCGATCTCGGGCGCGAAGAAGCGCTCGGGACTCAGGAGTTCCAGCCGGGCGCCCGCGCGGGCGATCGTTTCGGCCGCGCTCATGCCCTGGTGACCGCCATTGTCGTCGTAAAGCAGCACGGTCTCGGCCGGCTTGGCCGCTCCCGAAAGGATGTCCCAGCTTGAGGTGACGAGATCGTCGCCCTCCTCCAAGGGCGGGTTCTGCGGCAACCCGCCCGTGGCGATCACCACCACATCCGGCCCGAGCGCAAGAACGTCCTGGCTCTCGGCCCAGAGATCGTAGCGGATTTCGACGCCCAGCCGCTCCAGTTCGGCCAAGCGCCAGTCCACGATGCCGATCATCTCGCGTCGACGCGGGTTCTGGACCAGCAGGTTGATCTGGCCGCCCGCCCGGCTTTGGGCCTCCAGCACCGTGACCTTGTGCCCGCGTTCGGCCGCAACGCGCGCGGCCTCCAAGCCGGCCGGCCCCGCTCCCACCACGACCGTGCGCTTCCTTTCGGGAGCCTGCGAGATGACATGCGGAATGCGCGCCTCGCGCCCGGTGGCGGCATTGTGGATGCAGAGCGCCTCGCCGCCCTCATAGATGCGGTCCAGGCAATAGGTCGCGCCCACGCAAGGGCGGATGCGGTGCTCCCCGCCGGAAACGACCTTGGCGACGATATGCGGGTCGGCGATGTGGGCGCGCGTCATGCCCACCATGTCGAGTTTTCCCGCCGCGATCGCATGCCGGGCGGTGGCCACGTCACTGATGCGCGCGGCATGAAAGATGGGAAACTTCGTCGCCGCCCGCACCTCACCGGCGAAATCCAGATGCGGCGAGGCGCGCATGCCGTGGATGGGGATGACGCCGGTCAGCGCCGCGTCCGTGTCGATATGGCCGCGGATCAGGTTGATGAAATCGAATTTTCCTGACGCCGCGATGCGCCGGGCGATCTCCACGCCTTCCTCTCGGGACAGCCCCTTGTCCCAATCCTCGTCGGCCACCATGCGGATGCCGACGATGAAGTCTTTGCCCACCGCTTCCCTCACGGCGTCGATAACGCGGAAGGTGAAGCGCAGGCGGTTGTCGAGGCTGCCGCCGAACTCGTCGTCCCGCCTGTTGGTGGCGGGCGACCAGAAACTGTCCATGAGGTGGCCATAGGCCTCGAACTCGATGCCGTCCAAGCCCGCCGCCTGCATCCGCTGCGCGGCGGCGGCGTAGTCGGCCACGATGCGGTCGATGTCCCAATCCTCCATCTGCTTGGGAAAGGCGCGGTGGGCGGGCTCGCGCACGGGCGAAGGCGCGAGCACCGGCAGCCAGTCGGCCTTGTTCCAGCCGGTGCGGCGGCCCAGGTGCGTGATCTGGATCATCACGGCCGCCCCCGCCTCGTGGCAATCGTCGGCGAGGCGCTTCAGCCAGGGCACGATCTCGTCCCGGTAGGCGTGGAGGTTGCCGAAGGCGGCGGGGCTGTCGCGCGACACGATGGCCGAGCCCGCCGTCATGGTGAGCGCCATCCCGCCCTTGGCCTTTTCCAGGTGATAGAGGCGGTAGCGATCCTTGGGCAGCCCGTCCTCGGAATAGGCGGGCTCGTGCGCGGTGGACATCACGCGGTTGCGAAGCGTGAGATGCTTCAGGCGATAGGGCTGGAGGAGGGGATCGTGGGTCATCTCTGGAGCGCCGTTAGATGGGTTTGGCGGGCATGGCGCGGGGATTTCGAGAACCATGCCGGATGGCGATGATGGTCAGTTCCGACGAGCCAGCGCGGTAGAAGATCAGATATGGAAAGGGCCAGGTGTTGACTTGGCGGATCTCCGGAATATCCGTTCGCCTGCCCCAACCGGGATGGCTGCTGATCCGCTTGATCGCGGCACGGATTCGCGCGGCAAGCCGATCAGCCTTTGCCCGCGAGTCCTGCGCCACATGCGCCAGAACGTCGTCAAGGTTGGCGCGGGCCCGACGAGTATAACGAACCTTCACCGACTGTGCTTCGCGAAGATCGCCTCGATTTCCTCGTCGGTCGCAAACTCCCCGCGATCCGCCTCCGCCATGGATTCTTCGACGGCCTTCCGTTCTTCGTCCGTCAGGACGTAGGGTTCGGCGTCGGCATCATGAACGATCTCCAGCAGCAATCGCGCAACCTCGTCCTGCGCGTCGGGAGGAAGTCGGCGAGCAGCCTCGAAGGCCTCTTTGAGAAGCTCGGTCATGGTCCGATCCTATCACAAAGCGAGCAGCACGCGACACCGGCTCAATGCAGCGGGAGCCGCCGATAGCGGCCGGGCTGCTTGGGGTCCGAGAAATGGTTCATCGGCCCATGCTCGGCAAAATGCGCGGCCCAGCGTTTCATCGCGGCCGGGTCGAGTTCGACGCCCAGGCCAACACCTTCGGGCACCGGCACGACGTTGTTTTTCTGCCGAAACGGCCCGTCCCGGATCACGTCGCCCACCTGCCAGCGGAAGAGCGACTGCGAGGCTTCGGTGATGTGCGGGGTGGCGGCCACCACGTGGAGATAGGCTGCCGTCATGATGCCGAGATCGTTGGAATAGCACCAGAACCCTTTGCCCATGACCTCGCAGGCCGCGATGAATTTGAGGGTCCGCGAGAGCCCGCCAAGCGCGGCGAAATTGCAGACGAAGAAGTCGGGCGCGCCCAAGGCCACGGCTCGCCGCAGGTCGGGCACATGGGTGGAGAAGGGAATGGCGGAATGCTGCCGAAGCGCCGCCATCTCCTCGAACGAGCC
Organism: Mesorhizobium sp.; assembly: GCA_035998495.1. Lineage (GTDB taxonomy): Bacteria > Pseudomonadota > Alphaproteobacteria > Rhizobiales > Rhizobiaceae > Mesorhizobium_B. The sequence continues at coordinate 123,725 of DASYHP010000080.1, read as the reverse complement.
CACCGGGTCTTCGTAGTTCCGGACATCGTAGGACTCGATCTCGCGCAGGATTCTTCGCGCGGTCGCGAGCGACCACTGCATGTTGGAATCGAGCTTGATCTGCGCCTCCGGCCCCAGGGCCTCGCGCAGCAGTTTCACCGTGCGGATTTCGAGCAGCGGGTCGCCCTGGATCAGCTTGCCCTCGAAGACGGTGGAGCCGTGCTCCTCCCGCATCCTGAGACAATAGTCCACGATGGCCTCGGGGCTCATCTCGCCGCCCGCGCCCTCATATTCGGGGCGGAAGGAGAAATACTCGGAAAAAGGGATGCTCTTGCGCACCGCCCCGCCGAGCAGCTTGTAGAGGGGCATGCCGAAAACCTTGCCGCGGATGTCCCACAGCGCAAGCTCGACCGCGCCGAAGGCGATCGACGCCGCGTTCTCGCCGGTGTTGGCGGTGATCTGCCAGGGCGGCACGCAGCGCGCCTCGCAGTCGGCCAAGTCGAGCGGGTCGGCCCCGACCAAAGCGGGGGCGATCTCGGCCTTGATGACCTCGCCGAAATGCCACCAGGGCGCTTCGCCCAGGCCCACCACACCCTCGTCCGTCTCCACCTCGACGATGGACTTGGACGCGCCGGGATAAAGCCCGCCGGTCCACCAGAAGGGCGCGTCGAGCGGCACGTTCACATGCGTCACGCGGATATTGGTGATCTTCACGAGCTTTTCCCTCAGTACCAGGCGTCGGCCGCCTCGCCCTTCCGGCGAGCGACGAAGTCGCGGAGCGCCTCGTCCACGCCCTCGTCCAGCGGGGGCGGCTCGTCCTCGGCCAGCGCCTTCTTCCAAAGCTTGTTGGCGCGCTTGGCAGCGTCGAGCGAACCGGCGTCGCGCCACTTCTCCCAGGGCTCGTTGTCGGCCACCGAACTGTCCCAGAAGGCGGTCTCGTAGTTCCGCATGGTGTGGGCCGAGCCGAAGAAGTGACTCCCGGGACCGACTTCGCGAAACGCGTCGAGCGCGAGGCTGTTGTCGTCCACCGTGATCCCGTCGAGGTAGGAATGGAGCGCGCCGCAAAAATCGGCGTCCATGACGAACTTCTCATAGGACATCGAAAGCAGCCCATCGAGGAAGCCGGCCGAATGCAGGATGAAGTTCGCCCCGCAATGCACGGCGGCGAGCATGGACATCGTGCCTTCGTTCATGGCCTGCGCATCGGGCAGCTTGGATGTCGTGAAGTTGCCGGAGCAGCGCAGCGGCAGGTTCAGCCGGCGCGCCAACTGCCCTATCACCATGGAGCCGATCGCGGGCTCGGGCGTGCCGAAGGTGGGCGAGCCCGAGCGCAGCGACATCGACGACAGGAAGTTGCCGAAGATGGTTGGCGCGCCCGGCCGTTCGAGCTGGGTCAGCGCGCAGCCGGCCATGGTTTCGGCGAGGCTCTGAGCGATGGCCCCCGCATTCGTGACCGGCCCCATGGCTCCCCCTAAGATGAAGGGCACCACGACGGCCGCCTGATTGGCCCGCGCATAGGCGCGCAAGCTCCTGGTCATGGTGCCATCCCAGACCAGCGGCGAGTTCACGTTGACATTGCCGAGGATGACGCAGTTCTCGTCCACGAAGCCGCGCCCGAACAGGATGCGGCACATCTCGATGGAATCTTCGGCGCGATCCTCCGCCGTCACCGAGCCCATGAAGGCCCGGTCGGAAAAGCGGAGGTGCGAATAGAGCATGTCGAGATGGCGCTTGTTGACGGGCAGGTCCGTCGGCTCGACGATCGTGCCCCCCGAATGGTGCAGCCAGGGCGAGGATTGGGCGAGCTTGATGAAGTTCTGGAAATCCTCCAGCGTCGCGTAGCGGCGGTTCCCCTCGAGGTCGATCACGAAGGGCGAGCCGTAGGCGGGCGAGAACACGACGTTCCGGCCGCCGATCCGCACCGACTTCTGCGGGTTGCGCGCGTGTTGCGTGAACTCGGCCGGCGCGGATCGGAGGATCTCGCGCAGCATGCCCGGCTCGAAGCGCACCAGCACGCCCTCGACGGTCGCGCCGGCGCGGCGCCAGTGGTCGAGCGCGATCGCGTCGTCCCGGAACTCGATGCCGACCTCGACGAGGATGCGGTCGGCCGCCGCCTCGATGCGGGCGAGGCTTTCCTCGCCCAGCACGTCATAGGTCGGCACGTTGCGGGCGATGAAGGGGCGGCCGAGCCCCTGCGGGCCGCCGGCGCGCTCGGCCTGGCGCGCGGCGCGCCCCGAGCGGGCGCGGCGGGGCGAGACGTCTTCAGCCAACGTCATGCATCAATCCTCTTTGCGCAACGGCGAAAGGATAGGCCGCAGGCCGCGCCTTGTGACGCTGGAATCGGCTGATGCATGGGATAAGCTCGGCTCATGCGAAGCTTGCGCCATCTCCTGCCTTCGGCGGGCCATCTGATCGTGTTCGAGGCGGCGGGCCGGCTCGGCAGCTTCACCGAAGCGGGCCGCGAGCTCGGCATGAGCCAGGCCGCCGTGTCCTATGCGGTCCGCGCCCTCGAAGAGCAGCTCGGCGTGAAGCTGTTCCAGCGGGGCCACCGCCGCGTGGCGCTGACGGATGCGGGCGCGCGCTTCTTCGCCGACGTGACGCAAGGGCTGGGATTGATCCGCAAATCGGCTGAAACCCTGCGCGCGGCCGCCCATGGCCCGCAGGTGACGCTCGCCGCCTCCACCGCCTTCGCCTCGTTCTGGATGATGCCGCGGCTGCAGAGATTCCGTGACGACCTGCCGGGCATCGACCTGCGCCTGCAGACCTCGGACCGCGACCTCGACCTCCTGGCCGAAAACATCCCTTTGGGCGTGCGCGGCGGCGACCCCGAGCAATGGCCGGAATATGGCGCGCTCGCCCTGGCCGAGGAGGAAATCTTCGCCGTGGCGAGCCCCGCATACTCACGCGACCACGGCGCGCCGCATGCGCCGGCGGATCTTGCCCGCCACCGCCTGATCCATCTCGACGAGCCGTTCCGCCAAGCCTCCGACTGGGGCGACTGGTTCGCGAGCGCCGGCCTCGATCCGTTGTCCGTGCCCAAGGGCCTGGTGATCAACGACTACGCCCTGGTGATCCAGGCGGCGATGGAGGGCCAGGGCATCGCGCTGGGCTGGCGGCACCTGACGGAGCGCCTGCTCGCGGCCGGGCTCCTGGTGCAGGTGGCCGGCCATGTGTTGCGCACGCCGATCACCTATTGCGTGATCTGGCCCAAGGCGGAAGGCTTGAGCCCCCAGGCCCGCGCCGTGCGCGACTGGCTGATCGCGCAGCGCTGAATTCGGATCATTCCGCGGCGGCGGCGGCCGGGGCGGCGCGCAGGGCGCGCACTTCCTCGCGCAGGGCGCGAAGCTCGACCAGGATCACCTCGCGGCTGTCCTGGGCGGCGGCGAGCTCCTTTTCCGCGAGCGACTCGTGCTCCTCCTGCATGGCCTGCACGATCACGCCGATGAAGAGGTTGAGCACGGCGAACGCCGTCACCACGATGAAAGGCAGGAAGAACGCCCAGGCGAGCGGGTGCACCTCCATCACGGGCCGCACGAGGCCGTCCGACCAGCCTTCGAGCGTCATCACCTGGAAAAGCGTGTAGCTCGACGCGCCCAAGGTTCCGAACCATTGCGGGAACGTCTCGCCGTAGAGCTTTGTCGCCATCACCGCGAAGACGTAGAAGACGAGCGCGAGCAGAAGGATGATCGATCCCATGCCAGGCAGCGACTTGACGAAACCGCCGACCACGCGCCTGAGCGTCGGCACGACGCTGATGAGCCGCAGCACCCGCATGACGCGTAGCGAACGCAGCACGGACAGGCCCTCGGTCGCCGGCAGGAAGGTGATGCCGATCACGAACAGGTCGAAAAGCCGCCAGGGATCGCGGAAGAAGTCGAGCCGGTAGACGACGAGCTTCAGGACCAGCTCGGCCACGAACACGGCCAGGATCAGGCTGTCCAGCGCATGCAGGAAGCCGCCGAAGCCTGCCATGACCGTGTCCGACGTTTCCAGGCCCAGGGTGATCGCGTTCACCACGATGAGCGCGGTGATGAAGAGGTCGAAGCGCCGCGACTCGACGAGCTGGCGCAGGCTGGGGAGACGCGGGGTGGCGGGAACGGAAGGGATCGAGGTCACGGCGGGACACCGAAGTGATGGTTGAGGTCGGGAGGACTGGGGCGGAACTGCCCCCGCGTCAAGGCGAGAAGGAGACGCGGAATCGGCTTCACGCCCAGGTGTTGCCGTGCGGACGCATTGAGGCTTACGTAAGGCGATCCGAAGCGCGCATGGCGGCAGGGAGGTAGGCATGCTCACCTCGCTCAAGGCTTGGGCGCGGCGCCTCAGGCAAGACGTGGTGGCGCTGTGGATCGCCGCGCGCGACAAGCGCACCCCCTTCGCCGCCAAGCTCGTGGCGGCCGGCGTGGCGGCCTATGCGCTGAGCCCGATCGACCTGATCCCCGACTTCATCCCCGTGCTCGGCCAGCTCGACGACCTCGTGCTCGTGCCGCTCGGCATCTGGCTCGCGGTGCGGCTCGTGCCCGCGCCGCTGATGGCCGAGTTCCGCGCAGAGGCTTCGCGTCAGGCCGCGCGCCCCCAAAGCCGCGCCGGGTTCTGGGCCGTGGTCGCGGCTTGGGCGCTCGCGGCGGCACTGCTGATCTGGCTGTTCTGGCCGGAGCGGGCTGTCTAACCCGCCTCCGCGTCGCTCTCCGGCACGTTCCCCTTCAGCTCCTCCAGCCAGAGCGTCGCGTGGGAGTCGGAGGGGGCGCGCCAGTCGCCGCGGGGGGAAAGCGAGCCGCCGGACGAGATCTTCGGGCCGTTGGGCATGGCCGAGCGCTTGAACTGGCTGATGGTGAAGAAGCGAAACAGGAAAAGCTCCAGCCATTTGCGGATTTCGGCCAGCTCGAAGCTTTGCGCGTTGTCGGCCCCTTGGCCGCCCAGAGCCTCCTGGTTGGCCTGGCCCTTGGCGCTCCACGCGTTCCAGGAGAGATAGGCCACCTTGGAGGGCCTCAATCCGTAGCGCAGCGTGTAGTAAAGGTTGAGGTCCTGCAGCGCGTAGGGGCCGATCGCCGCCTCCGTGGACTGGATCGGCTCGCCCTCCTTGGCCGGCACGAGCTCGGGCGAGATCGTGGCCGACAGGATTCGTTGCAGGGTCTCGGCCGTCTCCTCGTTCACCTCGCCGGACTGCGCCACGAAGCGGATCAGGTGCTGGATCAGCGTCTTCGGCACGGACGCGTTGACGTTGTAATGGCTCATATGGTCGCCGACGCCGTAAGTTGACCATCCCAGTCCGATCTCGGAAAGGTCGCCCGTGCCGCAGACCAGGCCCTTGTGGTGATTGGCGAGTCGAAACAGGTAGTCGGTGCGCAGGCCTGCCTGCACGTTCTCGAAGGTCACGTCATGCACGGGCTCGCCGCCCGCGAAGGGGTGGCGCATATCCCTGAGCATCTGGGTTGCTGCGGGCCGGATGTCGATTTCCTCCGCCGTGGCCCCCACCGCGCGCATCAGCGCCCAGGCATTGCCCTTGCTTTCGTCGCCGGTGGCGAAGCCCGGCATGGTGAAAGCCATGATGTTTGAGCGCGGCAGCTTCAGCCGGTCGAAGACCCGCGCGCAGACGATCAGCGCATGGGTTGAATCGAGCCCACCCGAGACGCCGATCACGACCTTTTTGATGCCGGTGGCGTCGAGCCGCTTGGCCAGGCCCTGCACCTGGATGTTGTAGGCTTCAAAACAGTTCTCCGCGAGCTTTTGGGGGTCGGCCGGCACATAGGGGAAGCGCTCGATGCGGCGGATCAGGGGCAATGGCTCCTCGGGCGCGTCGAGCTCGAGGTCGATCGTGCGCCAGGGCTGGGCCAGCGCGCCCGTGGCGCGGGCGCAGTCGGCGAAGCTGCCCTGGCGCATGCGCTCCTGGCGCAGCCGGCCAAGATCGATGTCGGCCATGGCGAGCGTCGGCTCTACGGCGAAGCGCGGGGCCTCGGCCAGCCGCGCGCCGTTCTCGTAGATCATGGCGTGCCCGTCCCAGGCGAGGTCGGTGGTGGACTCGCCGGGACCGGCCGCCGAATAGGCATAGGCCGCCACGCAGCGCATCGACTGCGAGCCACAGAGCAGATGGCGGTCCTCCTCCTTGCCGATGGTGATGTTGGAGGCGGACAGGTTCAAGAGCACCTCCGCGCCCGCCATGGCGGCGGCGGACGAGGGCGGGACAGGCACCCAGAAATCCTCGCAGACCTCGACATGGAAGGTGAAGCGGCAGGTGCCAGTGGAGCGGAACAGGAGGTCCACGCCAAAGGGCGGGCATTGGCCGCACAAGGGCAGTTCCTTGCCGCGGATGTCAGTGCCCGGCGAGAAATGCCGCTTCTCGTAGAACTCGCGGTAGTTGGGCAAAAAGCTTTTCGGCACGACGCCCAGGATTTTTCCCCGGTGGATCACGACGCCCGCGTTGAAGAGCCGGCCCGCCGCCCGCACCGGCGCGCCCACGGCGAAGATCGGGAACAGCTCCCTGCTCGCTTCCACGAGCCGGCCCAAGGCCGCCTCAACGGCGTCGAGCAGCGCGTCCTGCTGGAACAGGTCGTCGATGGCGTAGGCGGAGATGCCGAGCTCGGGGAACAGCATCAGCGCGACGCGCTTCTCATGGCCCTGCTGGAGGAGGACGAGCGTCTGCTCGGCGTTGTAGGCGGGGTTGGCGACATCCACCCGCGGCACGCAGGAGGCGATGCGGACGAAGTCGTGCCGATAGGGCGAGAAGAACGAGATCACGATGGACGCGCTCCGAAAAGGCGGGCCGGTTGGCCTATCTTCCTTTTCTAGCGCGTTTTCACGGGAGGGGGAGCCTGCGGGTCTCTCCGTGCTCTTGCCCCCTCATCCGGCTGCCGCCACCTTCTCCCCTCGGAGAGGGTAGGGTGAGGGGGCAGGGCTATTACCTTAGCATGCGGCCGTTATGCACGACGGTCTGCACGCCACCGTCCCCAGCCACCGCCACGAAAGAGGCGCGCGCGCCGGGCCTGATCGCGCCGTAATCCTGCGCGCCGACATAAGCCGCCGCAATGGTGGAGGTTCGCAACGCGGCCTCTTCGGGCGGCAGGCCGATGGACACGAGATTTTGGAACGCGCCGTCCATGGTCAGGCACGAGCCCGCCAAGCCGCCGGAGGCGAGCCGAACCGTCCCATCCCTGCGGAAGACCTCGTATTGCCCGAGCTTGTAAGCCCCGTCCGGCATTCCGGAGGCGGCGGTGGCGTCGGTCACCGCATAGAGTTTCGGGATCGCCCGGCGGGCGGCGAGGATCGAGCCCTTGTCGGCGTGGTGGAGGTCGGCGATGATCTCGGCGTGCTCGGCATGCGCGAGCGCAGCACCTGGGCAGCCGGATTTGCGGTGATGGAAGCCGCCCATGGCGTTGAACATGTGCGTCACGCCGTGGTTGCCGAGGATGAAGGCTTTCGACGTCTCGAAGCCGGCCGAGGTGTGGCCGATCTGCACGCGAACCCCCTGCCCACGCAGGAAAGCCGCGACCTCGCCCGAAGGGTCGGCCTCCGGCGCCATGGTGATGACGCGGATGGGGGCGAGGCCACACAGGCGTTCGAGCAGCGGCACCGTGGCGGGAATGGCGAAAGGCGGCTGCGCGCCGAGCTGGTCGGGGCTGATGAACGGTCCTTCGAGATGCACGCCCAGGATCTTCGCCTCGTCCTCGCCTTGCTTTTCCATGGCGCGGGCGACCGCCGCCAGCGCCTCCTCCACCTCTTCGAGGGGCGCGGTCATGGTGGTGGCGAGAAATGCGGCCGTGCCATGCGCGGCGTGGGTGCGCGCGATCTGGTGGACGGCCTCGCCCGCCTGCATGACGTCCGCCCCGCCGCCGCCATGGCAGTGGAGATCGACGAAGCCGGGCACGAGAAGCGGGCCGTCCGCGTCGCGCCCCGAGGGTTCAACCGAAGAGATCCGGCCGTCCTCCCACGACACGGCGGCCGTGGACCACCCGCCGTCCAGGAAGACCCTGCCCTCGATCCTGCCCGCGCCGCCCATCATGCCTCCGCCGAAATTTTGCGGAGGCTTGAGCATGAGCCGTGCCGCTCTGTCCAGCCGCCCGCGGCCTGCTTGCGTCAATCGCGCGACGTCGCCCAGGCCAGCATGTTCTGGAACAGCCTCCCATAACCGTCCCAAGCGATGAAGGCGGGCGGCAGCCAGTGCGGCCCCACATCCGAGGTCCAGGCGACGCTGCGGCCTTTCCCATGGCGCCCCGCCACCAGCAGCGGCAGCGCGCCGTAGTCGGCCGAGACGGTGGCGAGCACCTCCGCGCCCTCCTTCGCCTCGACCTCGTTGAAGCCGAGCAGATAGGGCCAGTCCGCGCCCAGGCCCTGCAGGATCGGGTGGCCGGCGCTGCCCGTCACCACGGGCGAGAAACCTTCGGGCGCCTCGACGCGATCGTCGAACGGCTTGCAGCGCACGGGCAGCACGTCCTCCACCGGCGTGCGGTGGTAGCGCGCCCCGCCGCCAATGCCCTGGAAGCTGTAATAGCCGCCGAACATCAGGAGCGCGCCGCCTCCCTCGACATAATCGCGGAGCAGCCGCAGGCGGTTGGGCGTGCGCTCCGAGCGCAGCCAGGTGTCGGGGTGGAGCAGCAGCGTGTTCGCGCCGAGGTCGGACAGCACCACCGCGTCATAGGCCTGAAGCGCTTCGAGGCTCTGCGGAAAATCGCGCTGCGCCTGATGCGCGGGCATGAAGGTCACGTCGAACTCGGTCCCTTTCAGCGCCGCCAGGAGCTCGTCCGCGCCGGTGTGGAAGGTGACGCTGCCGAACTGGTCGAACCCCTTGTAGTGGGTGGCGGACGACATCCAGGATTCGCCCGCCAAGAGCACGTTCCTCGCCACAAGCATCCCTCGCGTTTCATGGACTGAGGTGGTGAGCCTAGAGCGAATCTCACCGAGCCGGAAGCGTGGCGGCCCGAGCGCCCCGCATTGTGAGGCGCTTGCGCTACGCCGCCTTGGGCGGCAGCACGAACAGGGTGCGGAAGCGCTCGGCGGCGGCTCTGTCGCCTGTCACCTGAAGCGCGCCTTCCCCGGCCAGCATGTCGAAATCCTGGCCGCCATAAACGGCCGCGGCGAGCGCGGCCGGCGCGCCGGTGAAGATGGCGTCCGCTCCCGACAGATCGTCCGCGCGGGCCACCGAGAAGCGCCCGTCCCCGACCTCGGCCAGGAAGCTTTCACGGCCCAGCCGGAAACCCACCCGGGCCGAAAATCCTTCCGCGCGCTCTGGGCTGAACATGGTGCGGAACGAGAGCATGATGGAAACGGCCGAGATCGGCAAAGTCGGGTCGTGCCGGGGCGAGCGCGCGGCCCACCGGCCCAGCACCTCGACGATGGGCGCGGCCTCGTAGCCCCAGGGCGTCAGCTCATAGACGGAAACGGAGGCCGGCGGCGGCAGCTTGCGTCGGACGACGACGCCGGCCTCCTCCAGCCCCTCCAGGCGCTGGGTCAGGACGTTGGCGGAAATGCCGGGCAGGTCCGCCTTGAGATCGTTGAAACGTTTGGGCCCTAGCATCAGCTCGCGCATCACGAGCAGCGCCCAACGCTCGCCCACAAGCTCCAGCGCATGCGCCGTGCCGCAGGCATCCTCATAGCGCCGCTTGGTCCGGCTTTCCGCATCGTAAGTTATTTTTTCTAACTTCATAGTTGCTATATCTAATCTCATGGGCTATCCAGGTCAAGGTCCAACGCACAAGGAGAGACACCCATGCCCAAGATGATTTTCATGAACCTGCCCGTGAGCGATCTCGGACGCGCCATCCGCTTTTACGAGGGCGTCGGCGCGGTGAACGACAAGCGCTTCAGCGACGGCAGCGCGGCCATGATGAGTTTTTCGGAGGCCATCCATGTGATGCTGCTCACCCATGAGCGCTTCCGCTCCTTCACCACCCGGCCCATGGCCGACACCCATGCGACCACGAGCGTGCTGTTGTGCCTGTCGGAGGACAGCCGCGCCGAGGTGGATGCCACGCTCGATCGGGCCAAGGCCGCCGGCGGCGTTGCCGACCCCAATCCGAGCCAGGATTACGGCTTCATGTATGGCCGCTCCTTCGAGGACCCGGACGGCCACATCTGGGAAGTCATGTGGATGGACGTGGAAGCCGCGATGAAAGCGGGCGCCGCCCACGCCGACCAGGCCGCGTGAGCCTCGGCGAAAATTTGGCACGCAAGGGTCAACGACCATGAGCATCTCAGTTGGACTCCCGACCGCCACCCCCCGCGCCCGCTCCGCCACCGCAGGCTGGGCGCTGTCGGGCCTCTTCGCCCTTTTCATGCTGGGGGCCTCGGCGCTGCCCAAGCTTGCTGCCATGCCGGTGGCGGCCGACACCATGGCCGCCCTCGGCTGGCCCGACGCCCCGATCTTCTGGATCGGCGTCATGGAGGCGGTTTTCGTGCTCCTGTTCCTGTGGCCGCGCACGGCGCTGCTGGGCGCGGTCTTGACCATGGGGCTGCTGGGCGGCGCCATGGCGACCCAGATCAGGGCGGGTTCGCCTCTCTTCAGCCACACCCTCTTTTCCGTCTACCTCGGCACAGCCATGTGGGCCGCGCTCTGGCTGCGCGACCCGCGTGTTCGAGCGCTTCTGCCCTTCGCCGCCCGCTGACGTCCAAACCCACCCCAAAACCATCCAGAGGAGAACCGAGATGAGCTATGTCGATGGATTTCTCGTGCCCGTGCCGGCCGCCAGCAAGGAGAGCTATCGCGCGATGGCCGAAAAGGCCGTGCCGATCTTTTTGGAGCACGGCGCGACCCGCGTCGTCGAATGCTGGGGCGACGACGTGCCCAAGGGCCAACACACCGACTTCTTCATGGCGGTGAAGGCCGAAGGCGAGGAGAACGTGGTGTTTTCCTGGGTGGAATGGCCGTCCAAGGAAGCCCGCGACGAGGGCATGAAGAAGTTCATGGCCGACGAGCGCCTGAAGAGCATGGGCGACATGCCCTTCGACGGCAAGCGCATGATCTTCGGCGGCTTCTCGCAGCTCGTGGACCGGCACGCCTGAGCCGCGCTTGCCCCGCCGGGCGTCCCCGTCTAGACCCCGGACCTCAAGGTGAGTTCCGGGGGCTGTTCGGGGATGCTTTCCGCTTATGGGCTCAGGGATGGCGGCTTGGCGTCTCTCGGCGCCGCCGCCGACTGCCGCGGCCTGTCCCGCGCCGACGTCGTCTGGTTCGATCTCTTCGACCCGACGCCCGAGGAGGAGCGGGCGGTCGAGCATCTTCTGGGCGTCGCCGTGCCCACGCGCCAGGAAATGGCCGAGATCGAGGAGTCGGCCCGGCTCTACACGGAGGCCGGGGCGCTGGTCATGACGGCCGTGGTCGCCCAAGGCGTGACCGAGGGCCGGCCCAGGCGGGCGCAGGTGACCTTCGTGCTCAACGCCGGCCACCTCGTGACGGTGCGCTATGCCGACCCCCTCCCCTTCCGCAACTTCGCGGCGAAATGCGCGCGCCAGCCGGAGCGGCACCGCACGGCCGCGGCTGTACTCGTTTCGCTTCTCGAAACCATCGTCGAGCGCGCGGCCGACGTGCTGGAAGGCGTGGCGGCGGAACTGAACGAGATCGCGGCCACGCTCTTCCTCGACGACCGGGAGCGCGGGCCGGCCAAGGCCGAGACCGTGCTGCGGTCCATCGTGCGGCGGCTCGGGCGCAAGAACGTCACGCTCGCGATCCTGCGCGAAAGCCTGCTTTCGCTCTCGCGGCTCGTGCCCTTCCTGCGCCAGGGCGCGGGCGGCTTCCTGCCCGACGACGACGCCGTGCGGCTCAAGGCCATCGACCGCGACATCCGCTCGCTTTCGGCCTATGAGGCGCAGACGGAGGCGCAGATCACCTATCTGCACGACGCGACGCTCGGTCTCATCAACCTCGATCAGAACCGCATCATCAAGGTGTTCTCCATCGCCGCCGTGCTGTTCCTGCCGCCCACCCTGGTGGGCACGGTCTACGGCATGAACTTCGAGTTCATGCCCGAGCTGAACTGGCTGTTCGGCTATCCCTTCGCGCTTCTCCTGATGGTGGTCTCCGCGCTTATTCCCTTGTGGTGGTTCAAGCGCCGCGGCTGGCTCTGAGCGCCCTCCTTCCGGCTTGAGGCCCATGTCCGCACCCGCCGCCGCTGCGCCCGACCAGCGCTTCGCCGCCTTCCGCCACGGCGCCTTCCTGCGCTACTGGCTGTCGCGCTTCTTCGGCACCTTCTCGACCCAGATCGTTTCGGTCGCCGTCGGCTGGCAGGTGTATGACCTCACGCGCGACCCCTTCGACCTCGGCTTGGTCGGCATCGTCCAGTTCGCGCCCTCGCTGCTTCTGGTCCTCGTGACGGGCTCGGCGGCCGACCGCTGGGGCCGCCGGCTCATCATGGGCTCCTCCGCGCTTTTGGAAGCGCTTTGCGCCGGCGCGCTTCTCGCCTTCGTGCTGACGGACGCGATCAGCCCGGGCCTGATCTTCGCGACCCTTGCCGTGTTCGGCGTGGGCCGCGCCTTTTTCGGGCCGGCCGCGGCCTCGCTCGTCGCCAACCTCGTGCCCGAACGCGATTTCGCCAACGCGGTCGCCTGGAACAGTTCGGCCTGGCAGACGGCGACCATCGTCGGCCCCGTGGCGGGCGGATTGCTTTACGGCATCGGCGCGAGCGCCGCCTATGGCACGGCCACCGTGCTCATGCTGGCGTCGGCCCTTCTGGTTTTTTCGATCCCCAAGCCGGCACAGGCCGTCGCCGCGGAGCCCACCACGGCGGAAGCCCTGTTCGCGGGCTTCCGTTATATCTGGCGCGAGAAGATCGTGCTGGGCGCCATCTCGCTCGATCTCTTCGCGGTGCTCCTGTCCGGGGCGGTGGCGCTGCTGCCGGTTTACGCCCGCGACATCCTGGAGCTCGGCCCCTGGTCCCTCGGCCTGCTCCGCGCCGCGCCCGGCATGGGCGTGATCCTCGTCGCCGTGTGGCTCGCCGCGCATCCCATCCGCGAGGCCGCGGGCGCGATCCTGCTGGTCTTTGTCGGCTTGTTCGGCCTGTTCACGGTCCTGTTCGGGGTGTCCACCATTCCCTGGCTGTCGATCGCCGCGCTTGCCCTTTTGGGCGCCGCCGACATGGTCAGCGTCTATATCCGCGAAACGCTGATCCAGCTCTGGACGCCCGACGCCGTGCGCGGCCGCGTGAACGCCGTCAACATGGTCTTCGTCGGCGCTTCGAACGAATTGGGCGAGTTCCGCGCCGGCACCATGGCCGCCTTTATCGGCACCGTGCCGGCGGTGGTCTTCGGCGGCGTGGGCGCGGTGCTGGTGGCCGGCCTGTGGGCGGTAATCTTTCCCGAGCTGCGAAAAGTGCGCCGGCTGGACGGGCGGAGCTAGCCTTCGTCTCCCGCGCGATCGGCGGCCGCGCGGCGCAAGGTGACGCGGTCGCGCGTGTCCACCGCCAGAAGGTCGGCCACGCGCCACAACGTGTGGTCCTCCAGCTCGTGCAGCTCGCCGTCGGCGAACACGATCTCCCACAGGAGGCCCACGAACTCGGTGCGCTCCTCGGCCGACCAGCGGCGCATGAGCACGCTCGTGAAGCGGTAGAGGTCGACCCCTTCCGCTTCGGCCGCCTCGCCGGCTTGCACCAGGTCGTCGAGCGCCCCGTCGTCGAGGCCGTAGGCTTCGGCCAGCACGGCGCGGATGCGCGCGCGTTCGGCCTGTTCGCGCACGCCGTCGGCGTCCATCACATGGAACAGGAGAGCGGCCGCCGCCACCCGCGCGTCGTCGGCGGAAGCGCGCTGCGGCGTCCCGCCGCCGTCGCCGGCCAGCGTTTCGAGAAGCGAGCGCAGACGGTCGAACAAGGCCATGGCCGCGCCCCTTCAGAACAGCCGGAAGCGGCGGGGTTCCTCGTCGCGTGGACGGTCCACGCCGGGATCGTCCGGCAAAGGCGGCGGCCGGATGCTGTCCTCGTCCGGTTCAGGCTCGACCGCCGCGCCGTTGGCCGGCTCGGTTCCGGCGACCTCCTCGATCGGCTCGGGCGCGGTCACCACCACCACCTCAGTCGGCTCCACGACCGGCTCCTCTTCCCAGGCGGGGTCCGCTTCCGGCTCGACGACGGGAACCGGCGGCATGAGCGCGGGATGGGCGGCCGCCGCTTCGGCCTCGATCGCCGGCGAGTGGTGGAGCCGCTCCACCGGCACGCGCCATTCGAAGGCGTCGAGCCGGCCCGTCACGGGCGAGGCGGGCATCCAGCGGTCGGACACGTAGCCGTCGGCCACCCACGCAGGGTCCTGCGCAGCCAGCAGCGCCTTGGCCAGGTATTCGCGCACCCGTCCCTCGTCGCCGACCGCGGCCGCCACGTCGGCCAGGAAGAGATAGACGCCCTCGCGCGGGTCCATGCGCAGCGTCTCCTCGGCCGCCTCCCGCGCCAGCCCGTATTCGTGCGCGGCGAGCGCGGCGCGCGCCACCGCCATGGAGGATTGCGGGTTGTTCATCCGCATGGAGCGCAGCCTTTTGGCGCGCTCCAGCCGGTCGTGGGTAGAATCGCCCGGCCGCGCGTGGATATAAGCCTCGGCGACCTCGGGATGGGCTTCGAGCTTCCAGGCCGCCTCGAGCAGCTTCGCGCCCTTGCGCAGATCGTCGAGCCGGAACAGGGCGCGCGCGGCGGCCAGCGCCGCCGGCGCGAAGTCGGGCCGGATGCGGTTGGCCTCGAGCGCGGCCGCGCGCGCCGTCGTGGGGTCGGGGTCGAGGACCGCCATCGATTTCGCGGTGAGCAGCACCGAGCGCAGCCGAATTTGGCGTTCCTTGTCCTCCGCCCGATCGGGCTTGCGCGCCTCGACGAGCCGGAGCGCGCCGTCCCAGTCGCCCGCCTCCACCTTCTCCTCGATCGTGGCTTCGGAGGCCCAGTTGAGCTGCGGCGCGATCTCCGCGGCGCGCGCGGCGTAGAAGCGGGCGGCGCGGCGGTCGCCCAGGCGCTCGGCTTCGAGGAAAAGCCCGCGCAGGCCCAGGAGGCGTGTTTCGGGATCGTCCGCCATGGCCTCGAACTTGCGGCGCGCCGCCTCGTGGTCGCCCTCGAGCAGCATGGCCTGCGCGTCGAGCAGGTGCAAAAGCGGCTCCTGATCCCTGCGCAGGAGCTTTCGGGCCTGGGCGTCCATCTTGCGGGCGAGGCCGGAATCGCCCGCCCCCGCCGCGATCAGGCCCGTGGAGAGCGACTGGTAGCCGCGGTCGCGGCGGCGCGCGCGGAAGAAGCGCCGCACCCGATGCGGGCCGTTCCAGAGCGCTTTGAGCAACCACCACAGGAGCATGGCCACGGCGACCACCGCCACCACGGCCACGGCGGCGGCCATCAGCGACACCTGGTAGCGGTAGCCCTCGAAGGTGACCACCATGGCACCGGGGCGGTCGGCCAGCCAGGCCAGACCCGACCCGACGGCGAAGACGAGGAGGAGAAAGAACAGGATCCGGATCATCACGCCGCCTGCATGGCGTTGGAGATGGCGGCGTCCACCAGACGTTCGACCTCGAGCCGCGCCCGCGCCCGTTCGGCGAAGCCTGCGGCCGCCGCCTTGGCCGGCTCGGGCAGCGTGTCGAACTCGGCCATGGCTTGGGCCAGGTCGCCATTGTTGAGCGCCACCTCCATGCGCGCCACCCTCTGGCCCACGCCCTCGCCCGCCACCGCGCCCACCGGCCGCACGGACACGAGGTTCTCGGCCGATGTCAGCAGCCGGTCGAAGAAGCCCGCGTTCGGGTCGGGCGGCTCGGCGGCGGCCAGGATCGCGTCGGCGGTCGTGTCCCAGTCGGCGAGCAACTGCTCGCGCGTCGCCACCCCCGTCTCGGCATAGGCGTCGAGCGCGTGCGCTTCGGGCAGGTCGGGCGCGATGGCCCGCAGCGTGGCGAGCTCGGCCGCGAACGGCGCGCCACGATCGACAGCCGACTTCAGCGCCGACGTGGCGATGGCCAGCGCGATCTTCGGCTGCTGGCCGAGAGCGTCCACGCGCGTCGAGAGTCCGTTGAGGGCCGTCTCGATGGAGCCCACGCGCCGCGCGGCCTCGGCGGCGGCCTCCCCGTTGCGCTGGGCCAGCGCTTCCGCGGCGGCCACGCGTTCGGTCAGCGCCTGGATGTCCGCGCGGGCCTCCTCGCCCGTCCCCTGCTCGGCGAGCCGTTGTTCGAGCGCGCCGAGGCGTTCTTCGAGCGGGCGGATGTCCGGGATCGGCCGCCGGTTCAACTGGGCGACCTCGGCGCGCAGCGCGTCCACGGCTTGCGAAGCCGCCGGGTCCGCCGCCGATGCGGGCGCGTTTTGCAGCGACGTCACCTGCTCGCGCAGGCCGGTCAGTTCCGCCTGGATGGCGGAAACGTCCGCGGGCGGGGGCTGCGGCGCATCCCGGAACTCGGAGAGCTCCTGGCGCAAGGCCGCCACCTCGGCCTCGATGGCGGATGTGTCGGCCGCCGCGGGCGTCTGGCCGCGCGGGCCGGGCAGCACGCCGGCGAACTGGAGCCCGGCAAAGAGCGCGAGCGCAGCCACGCCGCCCAGAAGCCCCGCAAGCAAGCTCCCGCCGCGGCCGCCGCGCCGGGTGGGCGGCGGCGCGGATAGGGTAGCGTCCGGCCGCGCCGGCTCCTCGTCGCGGGGCGGCAGGGCGCCGTCGGACGCGGCGAAGGAATCGGGCTCCGCCGTGCCGAAGGGCGCGTCCGCAGCCCTTGCGGATGCGTCGGACTCCTCCGTGGGCAGCGGCGGCAAGGGGTCGTCGCCCGAGAAGGGCGGCGCGGCGTCGGCCGGCGCTTCGGCGGGACCGGAAAACGGCTCCTCCGGCGCGTCGGCCGGGGTCTTGTATTCCGCAGCCTCGCCAAGCGGCTCCTCGATGCGCTGCACCGATTCGGGTCCCAGCTCGATGGTGGTGGCGGGCCGAGCCTTGTCGCTTCGGGTTCTCGGCGTCTTCACCATCGCACCTGCTCCTCGTCCGGCTCGTAAAAGCCGTCCCTATCACACTGGCCGGGACTGAAAAGAGGCGGCCCAAGCCTCAAAGAACGCGAACAGGCCGTCTTCGTTCGGCGCAGCGGCGACGAGCCCGCCGCCCGCGGCTTCGGCGATGCGGGGGGAAAGCGCCAGAACCGCCGCTTGCCTGAGAAGCGGGTGGGATCTCAGCCGGCGAAAACCTTCCGCCGCCATCGCCGAGAACAGCAGCGCCGCGTGAACGGGCCGCCCGCCCAGCGCGGCTTCGATCTGACCGGGCGACGGTTCGGCCGGCCGCGTGTCATAGGTTTCCACGCTCAGGACCTCGATGCCGCTTCGGGCCAAGGCCGCCTCGAAATCCGGTTTCCGCACGCGCCCGCACAGGTAGAGCACCGGGGACACGCCTTCCGTTCCCGCCATCAGCCGGGCCAGGCCGAGCGCATCATCCGGCCCCTGCCGGACGAGGCCGAAACCGGCCATTTCGGCCGCCTTTGCCGTGGCCGGTCCCACGGCGAAGAACGGTTTTTTCCGCAGGCTCTCCAAAAGCTCCGGCGCGGCGAAGAGAAGGGCATTGGCGCTGGTGGCGGCGACGGCGCGGACGCGAGACACGTCGGAGACGGCCTGCTGCGCTAGGGCCGCGACGCGCGACAGCCGCAGCATCACGGGCTCATGGCCCAGCGCGGCGAGGCGGCCGGCCGTGCCCTCGCCGTCCGGCCGGGTCACGAGCACCCGCAAGCCAGCGCCGGCCGCCATCAGCCGCTCAGGCCCAGCTCTCGAAGAACCGCGCGCCGGCTTTCTCCGTCACCGCCTCGCCGGCGCGCCGGCCGATGCCCAGCGAGTCGGTCACAAGCCCTTCGAGCCGCACCTCGTGCGACTCCTGACCATCCGGCGTCAGGATCAGGCCGAGAAACGTCAAGCGCCCGCCCTCCACGACCGCATGGGCGGCGATCGGCGTGCGGCAGGAGCCGTCGAGCACGGCGAGAAAGGCGCGCTCGGCGGCGAGCGCCGCGCCCGTTTCGCCGTGATGCACCGGCTCGAGAAGCTCGGCCACGCGCCGGTCGCCCGCGCGCACCTCGATGCCGATGGCCCCTTGCCCCGGCGCGGGCGGGAAACGATCGAGGGACAAGACCTCGGTCGCATGGGATTCCATCCCAAGCCGCTTGAGCCCGGCCAACGCCAGGAGCGTGCCGTCCGCTTGGCCCTGGTTGAGCTTGGAAAGCCGCGTCTGCACATTCCCGCGAAAGGGCTCCACATGCAGGTCGGGCCGCATGCGGCGCACCAGCGCGCCCCGCCGGAGCGAGGCCGAGCCCACCACGGCTCTCGGCGGCAAATCCATCAGCCGCGCGACGGTGAGCCCGATGAAGACGTCGCGCACGTCTTCGCGCGGCAGGAAGAAGGGCATGGCGAGCCCTTCGGGGAGCAGCGTCGGCATGTCCTTGGACGAATGCACGGCCACGTCCACGCGGCCCGAAGACAGCGCCTCCTCGATTTCCTTGGTGAACAGGCCTTTCCCACCGAGCTCCGACAAGGGCCGATCCTGGATGCGGTCGCCCGTGGTGGTCATCGGCATAATGGAGAAGGCTTCTTCGGGCAGCGCGTGCGCCGCCATCAGCCGGTCGCGCAGCTCGTTGGCCTGGGCGAGCGCCAGCGGGCTGCCGCGCGTGCCGATGGTGAGAAGGGGTGTCTGCATCCGATCCTATATGGTAACCGGCCCCGCGCGGCGGGGCGGCACTGCCTTACGGCGGGAAAGTCGAAGGAGCAACGATGGGGGCCGAACGCGCGGCCATCAAGGTGCTGGGCATCGAGACGAGCTGCGACGAAACCGCAGCAAGCGTGGTGCTCCGCGACGCCCAGGGCCGAGGGGAAATCCTGTCTTCCATCGTGCTGAGCCAGACGCGCGAGCACGAAAGCTTTGGCGGCGTGGTGCCGGAGATCGCCGCGCGCGCCCATGTCGAGGCGCTCGACGACGTGGTCGCGGCCGCGCTGCGCGAGGCCGGCGCGAGCCTGCGCGGGCTCGACGGCGTGGCCGCCACCGCCGGCCCCGGCCTGGTCGGCGGGCTGCTCGTGGGCTTGATGACGGCAAAGGCGCTGTCGGCCGTGTCCAGCCTGCCGCTTCTGCCCGTCAACCATCTGGAAGGCCATGCGCTGACGGCGCGGCTGACCGATGGGATCGGCTATCCCTTCCTGCTTCTGCTCGTGTCGGGCGGCCACACGCAAGTTCTCGCCGTGCATGGCCTGGGCCGATACGAACGCTACGCCTCCACGATCGACGACGCGCTGGGCGAGGCCTTCGACAAGGCGGCCAAGCTCTTGGGCCTGCCCTTTCCCGGCGGGCCGGCGGTGGAAAAGGCCGCCAAGCGGGGGGACCCGCGCCGCTGGGCGTTTCCCCGGCCCATGAAGGGGGACCGCCGTCCCGATTTCTCCTTCTCCGGCCTGAAAACGGCCCTGCGCCAGGCGGCGGAGGCCGTCGCGCCCTTGTCGGAGGGGGATGTGGCCGATCTCTGCGCCTCCTTCCAGGCGGCGGTGACGGACGCGCTCCGCGACCGCGTTTCCCGCGCGCTTGAAAAATTCCGCGCGGCCTATCCCGCCCTCCAAGAACCCGTTCTGGTGGCGGCCGGCGGTGTAGCGGCCAACGCGGCCATCCGCGAAAGCCTGGCTGACCTTTGCGCGCGAAAAGGGCTTCGCTTCGTCGCGCCGCCGCTCCAGCTCTGCGGCGACAACGCCGCCATGATCGCCTGGGCCGGCGCGGAGCGTCTGGCCGCGGGGCTCGCCCCAAAGGGCGCCATGGCGCTGGCCCCGCGCTCGCGCTGGCCGCTCGACGAGGCGGCGGTTCCCCTGGTCGGGGCCGGTCGTCGGGGCGCCAAGGCATGAGGGCGGCGGCGATCCTCGGCGGCGGCGCCTGGGGCACGGCGCTCGCGCAAGCCCTTTCCCGCGCGGGGATCGAGGCAAGGCTCTGGGCGCGGGACGCCGAGACGGTGAGGGCCATTCGGGAGCAGCGTGAAAACCCGAACCACCTGCCCGGCGTGACGCTGCACCCGTCCGTGAGCGCCACGGGCGATCTCGGCGAGGCGTTAGGTGGGGCCGAGGCGGCGCTCATCGCCGTGCCGGCCCAGGCGCTGCGCGGCGTCCTCCCTCAACTCGCGCCACACCTGCCGCCAAGACTGCCGCTCGTGCTTTGTGCGAAAGGCATCGAGGGGAGCACGGGGCTGCTCTTGTCGGAAGTGGTGCAAGAGGAGTTGCCGGGCGCGCGTATCGCCGCGCTGTCCGGCCCGAGCTTCGCCGCCGATGTCGGGCGCGGTTTTCCCACGGCGGTGGTGGTCGCGGCCCGTGACGCCGCCCTCGCGCAGGACCTCGCGAAAACCTTCTCCAGTGAAAGTTTCCGCTGCTATTCCACCGACGACCTTTCCGGCGTCGAGGCTGGCGGCGCGCTCAAGAACGTGCTCGCCATCGCCAGTGGCGCTGTCAGTGGCGCGGGGCTGGGGGCCAGCGCCGGGGCCGCCATGGTCACGCGCGGCTTCGTGGAGCTTCGCCGGCTGGCCGTGGTGCTGGGCGGGCGGCCTGAAACCGTCATGGGCCTGTCAGGCCTGGGCGACCTTCTGCTGACCGCCTCCTCGGCGCAGTCGCGCAACTTCTCCTATGGTTTGGCGCTCGGCCGCGGCGAGAGCCTGGAGAACCGGCCTTTGGCCGAAGGCGTGGCCACAGCTTCCATCGCAGCGAAGATCGCGCAAGAACGGGGCATCGACGCGCCCATCGTCGGGGCGGTGGCGGCGATCCTGGCGCAAGAGCTGACGGTGCGCGATGCGGTCGCCCAGCTCATGTCGCGGCCCTTGAAGAGCGAGGACGCGTGAGACATGATCCCGGCCGCGCCTCGCCTTCGGACCACCCCTGGTCCGGCAAGCGACGCGCTGCCACGCCCCTCCCCTCGCAACGTCCCGGCCGCCCATGCTCGTCGCCTTCATCGCCAAGGATCGTTCCCAGGGTCTGGCTCTCCGCATGGAGACCCGCCCCGCCCATATAGCCTTTCTCGAGCGGCTGAACGCCGAGGGAAAACTCACCTTCGCAGGCCCCTTCCTGGACAGCGAGGGCAAGCCCGACGGCTCGCTCGTGGTCGTGAATGCCGGCAGCCTGGACGAGGCCAAGGCGATGCTGGCCGAAGACCCTTACGCCAAAGCCGGCCTGTTCGAGTTCACCGACTTCCGGGCATGGAACTGGGCGTTCAACAGGCCGGATGGGCTCGCCCCGTGAACTTCTGGCTCTTCAAGTCCGAGCCCGACTCCTTTTCCTGGGACGACCTCGTGGGCAAGGGCGAGGCCGGGCAGGAATGGGACGGCGTGCGCAATTTCGGCGCGCGCAACAACATGCGTTCGATGCGGCTGGGGGACCGCGGCTTCTTCTACCATTCCAACGACGGCAAGGCGGTGGTGGGCGTGGTCGAGGTCTGCGCGCTCGCCCATCCCGATTCCACCGACCCCGCATGGGAATGCGTGGATCTGCGCGCGGAAAAACCCATGCCCCGGCCCGTGACGCTGGCCGAGATCAAGAAGAACCCGGCACTCGGAAAGATGGCGCTGGTGGTGAATTCACGTTTGTCCGTGCAGCCCGTCACACCCGACGAATGGGCCGAGGTGTGCCGCATGGGCGGGCTCGACGCCTGAGCGTCGCGCGGGATGCCCACCGCCATGATGCCGGAAGAGGCCGAGCGCTTCATTCTCGCCAACACGGCTGTCAGCGTCCCGCCACATACATCGGAAATCCGTCTCCACCTCGCTTCCGAAGCGCACGAACTCTGGCTCAAGACGGAGGACGAGCTCGCCGGCATCGGCCTGCCCCCGCCCTTCTGGGCCTTCGCCTGGGCCGGCGGCCAGGGGCTCGCGCGCTTCCTCATCGACCACCCGGAGTCCGTGCGGGGCAAGCGCGCGCTCGACTTCGCCACCGGCTCCGGGCTGGTCGCGATCGCCGCCGCGAAAGCCGGCGCGGCGCGCGTGAAAGCTGCCGACTCCGACCCTTTCGCCCGCGCGGCGATCCGCCTCAACGCCGCGCTGAACGGCGTCTCGATCACCTTCACCG
Organism: Mesorhizobium sp.; assembly: GCA_035998495.1. Classification (GTDB taxonomy): domain Bacteria; phylum Pseudomonadota; class Alphaproteobacteria; order Rhizobiales; family Rhizobiaceae; genus Mesorhizobium_B. Next base: position 101,811 of record DASYHP010000080.1, on the reverse strand, counting down.
GACGCGACATGATCGGCGAGGATATCGACGCCGACCTCCTGCTCGCCGGCGACATCTTCTACGACCGGGCGCTTGCGGCCCGTGTGCTGCCCTGGTTCGAGCACCTTGCTGGCCGCGACGTGTCGATCCTCGTGGGTGATCCCGGCCGCAGCTATTTTCCGCCGGAAAAGTTCGAGGCGCTGGCCACCTATCACGTGCCCGTCACCCGCGCGCTGGAGGATGCGGAGGTCAAGCGCACGACGGTGTGGAAATGGAGGGGACGATGAACTTCGCCGGCATGAACCTTTTCGCCATCCCGCTGGCCGCGCTCGCCGCCTTTGTCTGGGGCGCGCTTTATTACAACCTTCTGTCGAAACCCTGGATGCGCGCCGCGCGCCTCGACAGGGAGGCGGTCAGGGCGCGGCCGATCGGGCCCATGCTCGTCGTGAGCTTTCTGGCCGAACTGGTCATGGCCTGGGTGCTGGCCGGCCTGATCGGCCATTTGGGCGCAGGTCAGGTCACGCTCCGCAACGGGCTGATCTCGGGCCTTTTCGTGTGGGCCGGCTTCATGGCCACCGCGCTGGCCGTCAACCACCGCTACGAGGGTTTCGGCTGGGATCTCACGCTCATCGACGCGGGCCACTGGCTTGGCGTGGCGCTCGTCATGGGCGCGATCATCGGAGCGATGGGCGTGTGAAAAGGGCGGCCAGTGGCCGCCCTTGAGGGAACCCCGGTGGAGCCAGCCCTACTCCGCCGCCTGGTTGAGCAGCTCCGACTCCGCCTGGAGCCGGCGCATCCACTCGGAATCGTACTCGTTGGGCATGATGACCGGCACCTGCAGGCAGATCGAGTCGGTGGGCAGCACCACCTTCCAGTCCTCGATCAACTGCTTGTAGGCGCGGCCCACGGGGCGGATCTTGCGGTCGAGGTCGTAGAGCCCCACGGGATGCACGTGGTTCAGTTCCTCGCGCAGGCCGACATGCCAGTCGATCTGGTCGGTCAGCGAATACCAGGTGAAGCCCACGATCGGGATGCCGTTGGCGCGCACCCGCATGATGTTGGCCCATTGCCGCCACAGCCAGATCACCGCCTCGTCGCCGTTCGGGCCCTCGACGAGGTTGGTCTCGGTATGCATGACCGGAATGTCGTAGCGGCGGTAGTATTCGTCGGTGAGGTCGGAATAGCCGAACACGTCGCCCGCCGCGACCGACGTGCCGTCGGCCGAGATGCGGTGCTCGTTGGTCATGTAGTAGTCGTTGCCCAGGATGCAGCGCTGCTTCATGCTGCCCTGCAGGAAGAACTTGTACTCCTCCCGCGTCATGCCGTTGTCGAGCAGGTACTCATAGATTTCCGAGTTCACCGCGCGGCCGTAGTTCAGGTCGAGCGACAGGAAGCGCTCGGCGTTCTTGAACTTGGCGGCCTCGAGAGCGGCCGGGTTCTCGGGGTGGAAGTATTCCGTGCTCTCGCTTTGGACGAAGATCGCGTGCGGGGTGACGCGCACGATCTCCTGCATGGCGCGCACGTTCGCGCGCACGATGTGCTTGAGCGCGGTGACGAAGGTGCGGTCGGTCTTGCCCTGCTCGTTCCACCAGCCATAGCGGGCCGAGAACAGCGCGCAGATATACATCTCGTTGATCGGCGTATACATCTGCACCCAGGGGAAGCGCTGGGCGAAGGCGCGGGCGTAAGCCGCGAAGAGCTCCGGGAAATCCGGGTTTTGGAAGTCGCCGATCCAGTCCGGCACGCCGAAATGGCAGAGGTCCACGATGGGCGCGATGTTGCGCCGGCGCAGGTCCGCGAAAGCGTCGTCGGCGAACTCCCAATCATAGCGGCCGGGCCCGCGGAAGGTGAGGTGGAGCGGCGGGCCGTAGCGCAGCACGGACAAGCCCATTTCCTGCACCAGCGCGAAGTCCTCGCGCCACAGGCGGTAATGCCCGCACTTCTCCATCTGGTCGATGCGGACGCGGCCGTTCTGAATCGTCGGGATCGAGTTCTCGATGCCCGTCGCGAACATGAAGGAAGGGGCGATGGCTTGGCTGCTCAAGTGAATTCTCCCCGCGGCGATTCGCGGAAGGCCGGGACATTAACGCGCGATAACCGGATGAAAAGGCCGCAGAAAAAACTTTCTGTGTTCCCTCTCACCCCTTGACGATCACAATCGAGCCTCGGGCCAGATGGCCGAGAATCCGGCGCATGGTTCTGCGGCAAACCGCCACGCAGCCTTCCGTGGGCGCGAAGCCGGGGCGGGCCAGATGGAGGAAAATGGCGCTGCCCCTGCCCCGCCGGCGGACGGAAAAGTTCCAGTCGAGCACGAGGCAAGCGTCATAAAGGCGGTCGGCGCGCCGCATCTCCTCGTGGCTCGCGGGATAGGGAAGCCGGACGGGGCGGTTGTAGTTGCGGTCGCCCGACGCGTCGCACCAGCCCAGGCGCTTGCCGGCGCGCCGCATGGGAAGCTTGCCGCGCAGGGGCGCCAAGTCGTGGGCACAGCCGGGGCGGAAGAAGCCGAAGAGAACCGGCAGGCGCGCGATCGGTGTCTTGCCGTCGCCTTCGCGCTTGAAGGGCGTGGTTGAGCCTCGGCCGAGCGCGCAGGGCAGCGCATGAGGGCCGAGCCGCAGGATGCCCTGCCGCCGGTCGGACGGGCGCGGGCGCACCACGAGCGCCGCTGGCTTGACGCCGCCCCTTCCCTTTGCCTGAGCGAATCCATGCCTATATGTCGCTCGCGATGCGCGCATCTCAGCCTTCTTCCACCCCATCATGGCCTGCTCGGGCTTTCGCCGGGCTTGCCCTTCCGTTCCCTCGCCCTTTGCCGATCCGCCGATGACGTCACGCACCATTCTCATTGTCGATGACGACGACGACCTCCGCGCCACCCTGGTGGAGCAGCTCTCGCTCTATGAGGAGTTCGACGTCAAGGAGGAGCCCAATGCCGCGCGCGGCGTCGCTGCTGCGCGCGCGGGCGTGGTGGATCTTCTCATCATGGATGTGGGCCTGCCCGACATGGACGGCCGCGAGGCGGTGAAGCTCCTGCGCAAGGGCGGCTACAAGGCCCCGATCATCATGTTGACGGGCCACGACACCGATTCCGACACGATCCTGGGGCTGGAAGCCGGGGCGAACGACTATGTGACGAAGCCGTTCCGCTTCGCCGTTCTGCTCGCCCGCATCCGCGCCCAGCTTCGCCAGCACGAGCAGAGCGAGGACGCCACCTTCACGGTCGGCCCCTACACTTTCAAGCCCAGCCAGAAGCTGCTGATCGACGGCAGAGGCGCCAAGGTGCGGCTGACGGAGAAGGAGGCCTCCATCATCAAATATCTCTACCGCGCCGACCAGAAGGTGGTCACGCGCGACGTGCTGCTCGAGGAGGTCTGGGGCTACAATTCCGGCGTCACGACGCACACGCTGGAGACGCATGTCTATCGCCTGCGCCAGAAGATCGAGCGCGACCCGAGCCACGCCGAGATCCTTGTGACGGAAAGCGGCGGCTACAAGCTCGTGCCTTGACGGGCTTTCCGGCGAACGCGCCGCCGGGCGGGAGTTAATTCAAACTTTTCGGTTGCGGGTTATCCCGTGAGGCTGGTCGGGGAAGCGGCCGGCCGCTATGGCCTTCCCGCATGATCGGCGGCGGCGGGCGGCGGGTTTTCCGCCGGGCCGGACCTTTCTGGTCGGGACGGTGGTTCGAAGGCCATGGCCGGCCCTGCTTGCGAAGGCCGCGAAACGGGAGACGCCCCGAAACACCGATGGCGCTGGACGACGACATCCGCATCCTGTCCGGCGTGCCGCTGTTCGACGGCTTCGCGCCCGAGCAGTTGCGCCTGCTCGCCTTCGGCGCCGAGCGCGTGGCGCTTGAGGCCGGCGACACGCTGTTCAGCCAGGGCGAGCGGGCGGCCGGCGCCTTCATCCTGGTTTCGGGCGCGCTGGCGCTGAGCCGCGAGGAGGACGGGGTGGAGAGGCCGGCCGGCCGGGTCGCGCGGCCCGGCGCGCTCCTGGGCGAGCTTGCGCTGATCGTGGAGACCGCGCGCCCGACCCATGCGCGCGCGGAGCAGACGTCGGTGCTGCTCAGGCTCGACCGGAAAGCCTTTCGCCGCATCCTGGAGGAATACCCCGAGCTGGCGGTGCGCCTGCATGGTCGGCTGAGCCGGCAGCTCGTGGAGCTAGCGCGCGAGGTGGAGCGCCTGGCCCCGCGCTTTTCCGAGTGATCCTCAGTCGAGATCGAAGGTCGCGATCACCGGCACGTGGTCGGACGGTTTTTCCCAGCCGCGCGCACCCCTGAGCGTTTCGATGCCCGTGAGATGCTCCTCCATGCCGGGAGAGGCCCAGACATGGTCGAGCCGCCGTCCGCGGTTGGAGGTTTCCCAATCCTGCGCGCGATAACTCCACCAGGTGAAGAGCTTCTCCTCGGGCGGCACATGGCGCCGCATCAGGTCGAGCCAACCGCCCTCCTCCCGCATGGATTCGAGCAGCTCGGTCTCGACGGGCGTGTGGCTGACCACGTTCAGCATCTGCTTGTGCGACCACACGTCGTTTGGGAGCGGCGCGACATTGAGGTCGCCCACCAGGATCGAGCCGCTGTCCGCGCCATGCTCGGCCCTGACCCCGCGCATCTCCTCGAGGAAATCGAGCTTGTGCCGGAATTTCGGGTTGGCGATCGGGTCCGGCTCGTCCCCGCCCGCCGGCACATAGAAGTTGTGCACGAGCAGGGATTTCCGTCCCGCCCTCACGCGCACCGAGATGTGCCGGCAGTCGTTCCTCGCGCAGAACAGCCGCTTCTCCACGATGTCGAGCGGCCGCTTCGCCACGATCGCCACGCCGTGATAGCCCTTCTGCCCATGCGTGCCGATGGCCTCGTAACCGAGCCTGCGGATGGCGCTCACCGGGAACTGATCGTCCAGGCATTTGATCTCCTGCAGGCAGAGCAGGTCGGGCTGGTGCTCGAGGAGGAACCGCTCGACGAGCGGCATGCGCAGGCGGACCGAATTGATGTTCCAGGTGGCGATGGAAAAGGGCATGGGCGGGGCGTTTACGCGGGGCGGCGCTCAAAGGAAAGCGCCGGCCGGTCGTATGGCTTGAATCGAACGCTCGCGATACATGATGACCATCTGGCCATCACGGAGCAGGACGACAGGCCGACCGAGGATTAGAACTGCAACGGCATGCGCCTCAGCGGTTCAATTCCTCATTCCCTTCTTGGTGGTCAGCTCGCGGATGCGCGCGTAGTCGATCGCGAAGAGGGAGGGGTCGATCTTCACGCCCTCGCGCACATTGTCGATCATCACGGTGGTGTCCTTGCCCTGGTCGTCCGTGATGGTCCACTGGATCAGGGAATAGTCCTTGGCCGAGAACATCATGGCGATGCGGGCGTTGCCGAACACCGACTTGTCCACGAGCTGGATGGTGACGGCGTCGCCGTCCTGGCTGACGCTCCTGACCTTCGAGCCCGACAGGTCGATGCGGTTGTCGAGGAGCAGCTTCAGCGGCGTCTTGGACAGGGGATAAAGGTCGGCGGTCTTGAGCTTCTTGTTGTCCACCACCACCGATTTTCCGTCGGCGATCACGCGATAGGACGAGGGCGACTCGTACTGGAAATGCACTTTGCCGGGCCGTTGGATGTAGAATTTGCCGCCCGTCTGCTCGCCGCGCGGGCCGAACTGGATGAAGTCGCCCGTCATGGTGCGGATCGAGGAGAAGTGGTCGGCAATGGCCGCAGCCACTTCTTCTTGGGCGGCGGCCGGGCCCGGCAGGCCGGCAAGCAGGAGGGCGGAAGCGGCCAGCCCGAGAAAGCCGCGGCGGGAGGGGGAGAAGCGCATGGTCGTCATGTTCTGAAACATGGCGTGATAAGTGGGCCGAAATCGGGCAAAGGGAAGGGCAGTAGGCAGGTTCAACCCGCAGCACTGCCCGTCAAGCTCGGCCCGCACCCCATGCCAGCCTCGTCCGCCAGCCTTCCGGATTCTATCCAGTTCCTACTGCCCATTGCCTATTCCCTACTGCCTCGTCCCTTACTCCTCCTCCACCGGCACGAGGATCTCCCGCTTGCCCGCATGGTTGGCGGGGCCGACGATCCCGTCCTTCTCCATGCGCTCGATGATCGAGGCGGCCCTGTTGTAGCCGATCCCCAGGCGCCGCTGGATGTAGGACGTCGAGGCCTTGCCGTCGCGCAGCACCACGCTGACGGCCTGGTCGTAAGGGTCGTCCGACTCGTCGAAGCCGCCGTCCGCCCCACCTGCGCTGCGGCGCGGGGCGTCCTCGTCGTCCTCGTCCTCCGCCTCGTCGTCCTCGGTGATGGCGTCGAGATATTCGGGCGCGCCCTGCAGCTTCAGGTGGGCCACGACCTTCTCCACCTCGACGTCCGACACGAAGGGGCCGTGGACGCGCTGGATGCGCCCGCCGCCCGCCATGAACAGCATGTCGCCCTGGCCGAGCAACTGCTCTGCGCCCATCTCGCCTAGGATCGTGCGGCTGTCGATCTTGGACGTCACCTGGAAGGAGATGCGGGTCGGGAAGTTGGCCTTGATCGTGCCCGTGATCACGTCCACCGACGGGCGCTGGGTCGCCATGATGACGTGGATGCCCGCCGCGCGCGCCATCTGCCCGAGCCGCTGCACGGCGCCTTCGATGTCCTTGCCCGCCACCATCATCAGGTCGGCCACCTCGTCGATGATGACCACGATGAAGGGCAAGGGCTCGAGGTCGAGCTCCTCCGTCTCATAGACCGCCTCGCCCGTGTGCCGGTCGAAGCCCGTCTGCACGGTGCGCGAGATCTTCTCGCCCTTCTCGGCGGCCTGGGCGACGCGGGCGTTGAAGCCTTCCACATTGCGCACGCCGACCTTGGACATCTTGCGGTAGCGGTCCTCCATCTCCCGCACCGTCCATTTGAGCGCGACCACCGCCTTCTTGGGGTCGGTCACCACGGGGGTGAGCAGGTGCGGGATGCCGTCATAGACCGAGAGCTCGACCATCTTGGGGTCGATCATGATGAGCCGGCATTCTTCCGGCGTCATGCGGTAGAGGAGTGAAAGCACCATGGTGTTGATGGCCACCGACTTGCCCGAGCCCGTGGTGCCCGCCACCAGCACATGCGGCATCTTGGCGATGTCGGCGATCACCGGCTCGCCGCCGATGGTTTTTCCGAGCGCCAGCGCGAGCTTGGCCTTGGTCTCCGCGAAGTCGCGCGACGCCAGCATCTCGCGCAGGAAGACGGTCTCGCGCCGGCGGTTGGGCAACTCGATGCCGATGGCGTTGCGGCCGGGCACCACCGCCACACGGGCGGCGATGGCGCTCATGGAGCGCGCGATGTCGTCGGCCAAGCCGATCACGCGGCTCGACTTGATGCCGGGCGCAGGCTCGAGCTCATAGAGCGTCACCACGGGGCCGGGCCGCACCTCGCGGATCTCGCCCTTGACGCCGAAGTCCTCGAGCACGCCTTCGAGCTGGCGGGCATTGTCGGCGAGCGCTTCGGCGTTCAGCGCCGGGTCGCGGGCGAGCTGCTTAGGCAGGCTAAGGAACTCCAGCGAGGGCATCTCGAAGCCCTGCCGGCCAGGCGCGGGCAAGGGGGCGCGGGCGGGCGCGAGCGGCGGGGCAAACGCCGCCGTCACCACCGGCTGAGGGGCGAGAGCCTGGGGGGCGGGCGCCATGGGCCGGGCCGGCGCGGGCACCCGCACGCGCATCGGCGCGTCCGCCGCCCGCGGCGGGGCCACGGGAGCAGCGGGCATGTCGAAGGGCGGCTCGTCGGTTTCGGGCGCGAGGTCCAGCTCCATCTCCGGTTCGGCCATGGCCGCCTCCGGCTCCGCGTCGAACATAGGCGGCTCGCGCCGCGCAAGCCCGCGCGGGCTCGACCGATAGGCGCGCACGAAGGCGCCGTCCGGCCGGACGGCCTCGAGCGCCGGCGCGACCCAGGCGTCCGAAACGGTCGTGGGCGCGCGCCGCGGCGCGGGCGCGGGCGCGGGCGCGGGCGAGGGCGTGAACTCGGAGAGGAGTTCTTCCGGCTGCAGGGCGACCTCCTCCTCCCAGCGTTCTTCCATCGGGTCCTCGGACACGGGCGTTTCGCGAGGGGCGGGGCGCGAAACGCCCGTGCGGGCGTCCGCGACCATGGCGGCGAAGAATTCGGGCTCGACGCGCGCGCGGTAGGTCGGATCGAGGCGCGCGCCCTCGGCGGCTTCCGCCAGCTCCACCTGCTCGGCGGCCCGGCGCCATCCCCTGCCCTCCTCCGGCGAGGCCCGTCGGGCGTCGCGCTTCGGCGCGAGGCGCGCGAGAAGGCGGCGCAGCGCGGCGCAAAGCGACAGCCACCAGTGGGCGAGAAGGCCCATCAGCGCGCCGCCGTCCTCGTCCTCCTCGTCTTCGCCGTCCTCCTCCTCCGCCACGGGCGCGAGCGGCGCCGGGCGGGCGGGCTGGCGCTTGGAGACGGCGGCCATGACCGGGCCTCGCGCCTTCGCGGCGGCGGGCCTGGCCGTGTTCGAACCCAGAAGGCCCAGGCCGATCGCGCCGAACCACAGGGCGGGAAGGGCGAGGATCAGCGCCACGACCGCGCCGGCCAGCCCACGAGGATAGCCGCCCAGAAGCCAGCTCGCGGGCTTGAGCACGATGTCGCCGATCACGCCGCCCAGGCCGACCGGCAGGGGCCATTGGGCGGTCGGGCTCAGACAGCCCGCGATCCCGGCCGCGCAAAGCGCCGCGACGAAGGCGGCGCCCGCGCAGCGTCCGAACCGCGGCAAAGGCTTGGCCCGCATGAGCGCGAGCGCCCAGGCGGCGGGCGGCACGAGCGCCGCCACGGCGGAAAGCCCGAGGAACTGCATCAGGAGATCGGCCGCCACCGCGCCCGGGAAGCCCAACGCATTGGTGAGAGGATTGTCGGTGGCGAAGCTGAAGGAGGGATCGGCCACGTTCCAGGTCGCGAGGCTCGCCACGAGCGCGCCCAAACCCGCCATGAGGGCCAAGCCGCCGAGGCGCCGCCCCTGCCGGCGCGCCCAGGCCCTGAGGCCGAAACCTTCCCCGTCCAGCGTAAGCGCTTGTGCCTGACGCATTGAGCCCTGCCCTTGTCCCTGTAGATCCCCGTCGGACCGCGCGGCTTCGACGGATTCGGCCCAACCTAGGGTGCGGGGGGTAAAGGCCCCATTAACCATGGAGCCGCGGGCGCTTATGAACGCGATGCCGGAACGGCAGGGTCGGGTATTTTCCGCGACGATTCCGCCAGGTCGCGCCTGAGCGCGAAGATCCCCGCGCCGCAGATCAGGACGGCGCCCACGATCGACAGCGCGGTCGGCGTTTCCCCGAAGATCAGGAAGCCCCAGAGCGGCGCCCAGAGGATGGCGGAATATTCGAAGGTCGCCACGCGAGCGGCCGGCGCCAGGCGATAGGCCTGGGAGAGAAGCGTCATGGCCACCGAGGCGATCACGCCGCAGGCCGCCATCAGCGACAGATCCTCCGCCGAGGGCCAGATCCAGGGCCGCAGGAGGAAGGCGAGGCTCGGATGGCCGCCATCGCCCAAGGGGAACAAGGAGAGCAGCGCCGCCAGAAGCGGCGCGCCGAAGAGGAAGGCGGCATTCTGGTAGAAGGTGAGCACGGGCGCGCTGACGTCGTCGCTCAGGCGGCGGCTCAGGATCTGCTGGCCGCCGTAAAGCGTGGCCGCAAGCACCACGAGCAGGCCCGCCCATTCGAACACGCCCGCGCCGGGCCGCAGCATCACGAACACGCCGGCGAAGCCCGCCAGCAGGGCGAGCACAGTATGCAGCTTGAGACGCTCGCCCAGGAAGAGCACGGCCAGGAGCGAGATGATGAGGGGCGCGATGAAGAAGAGCGCCGCCACGTCCGCCAGCGGCAGGGCGGCGATAGCCATATAGTAGCACATATAGGCCGAAAAGGCCATGACGGCCCGCAGGGCGATGAGGCCCAGCCGGCGGGACTTGAGCTGCTTGAGCCCGCCCCCGAGCCACACGAGCACGAGCAGCAAAGGCAGGCCGACCACGCTGCGCACGGCCATGGCCTCGGTGATCGGGTAGCGGTCGGAGAACAGCTTGATCACCAGGTCCTGCACCGAGAACAGGCCGATGCCCGCGCAGAGGCAGAGAATGGCGACAAGCGGCCGTTCCTCCCCTCGCGGGAGGGAAAGCGGCGCGTGCGCCATGCCGGGGGCGGACTCCACGGAAGCGGAAATGATCGTGACTCCCGGGTGGCGCGGCTTGTGTTCGGGCCGGGTAAAGCGCGGCGGCCCCGGATGTTCCAGCTTCTGCGCAAGGCGCGGCCGTCCCGCAAGGGCCAGCGCCGCCGGGCGGCTGGGCCTGATTCGCGCATGAGAAAGCCCGGGCGAGGGAGACGCGCCCGGGCCTTCGTTTCGGACGGACGCTCGTCCCGTCCTTCGCGGCGGGCCCGGAGAGGAGGCCCGCCGAGACTGATCTTTCCGCATGATCTCATCCGAAACGTCTGCAACTTTTCGCGTCGCGGACCTTCGGTTCGGGATTATGCGCCTAGGCGTGGTAGGCCACCTCGCCATGCGAGGTGAGGTCCAGCCCTTGGGTTTCGGCCTCCACGCCGGGGCGCAGGCCCACAAGCAGATCCACCACCTTGTAGAGGATGGCCGACACCACGCCGCACCACACCACGGTCACCAGAACGGCCAGGATCTGCGTCCAGACTTGGCTTGCCATGGTCACGCCGTCGGCATAGCCGATGCCGCCCAGGGCTTCCGAGGCGAAGATGCCGGTGCCGATCGCGCCCACGATGCCGCCCACGCCGTGGATGCCGAACACGTCCAGGCTGTCGTCATAGCCCGCGCGGATCTTCACGACGGTGACGAAGTAATAGCAGATCACGCTGGCGATCGCACCCAGCACGATCGCGCCCACGGGGCCCACGATGCCGGCCGCCGGCGTCACGGCGACCAGCCCCGCGATCATGCCCGAGGCCGCGCCCAGCATCGAGGCTTTTCCACGCGCAGCCGACTCCACCAGAGACCAGGCGATGATCGCGCCGGCGGTGGCGGTGAAGGTGTTGATCATGGCGAGCGCGGCCCCGCCCGTGGCTTCGAGGTTGGAGCCCGCGTTGAAGCCGAACCAGCCCACCCACAGGATCGAGGCCCCGACCATGGTCAGCGTCATGGAATGCGGGGCCATGTTGTCGCGCCCATAGCCCGTGCGCCGGCCGATCATCACCGAGCCCACGAGCGCGGCGATGCCCGCATTGATGTGAACCACCGTGCCGCCGGCGAAGTCGAGCGCGCCCCAGTTGAAGATCAGGCCCGAGGCGTCCCACACCATGTGGGCGATGGGGAAATAGACGAAGGTGACCCAGAGGATCGTGAACAGCACCACGGCCGAGAACTTGATGCGCTCGGCGAAGGCGCCCACGATCAGCGCCGGCGTGATGCAGGCGAAGGTCATCTGGAAGCAGATGAAGACGAGTTCGGGGATCACCACGCCGTCCGAGAAGGTGGCGGCGGTGGAGTCCGGCGTCACCCCGGCCAAAAACAGCTTGCCCAAGCCTCCCCAGTATGGGCTCGTGCCGCCGCCGAAGGCGAAGGAATAGCCGTAAACGACCCAGACCAGGATCACCACCGCGACGATGGTGGTCACCTGCATGAGCACCGACAGCATGTTCTTGGCGCGCACCAGCCCGCCATAGAACAGCGCGAGCCCCGGCAACGCCATGAAAAGCACGATGATGGTGGAAAGCATCATCCAGGTCGTGTCGCCCTTGTCGGGCACGGGCGCAAGCGTCGCAGCCGCCGCATCGGCCGCGGCTTCCTGCGCGAAGGCCGCGGTGCCCAGAAGAAGGGTGGAAAGGAGTGCGCCCGTAAGCGCGGTCCGCGCGAAGCGCGACAGGTTGGTCATCGGAGTCTCCATGGCGGGCCGCCTCACAGCGCGTCGGTGTCGGTTTCGCCGGTGCGGATGCGCACGGCGGCGTCGAGCGAGAGGACAAAGATTTTGCCGTCGCCGATCTGGCCGGTCTTGGCCGTGGCGATGATGGTCTCGACCGTGCGGTCCACCAATTCGGTGGGCACGGCGACCTCGATCTTGATCTTGGGCAGGAAGCTCACGGCGTATTCAGCGCCGCGATAGATTTCCGTGTGCCCCTTCTGGCGCCCGTAGCCCTTCACCTCGGTGACGGTCAGTCCCTGGATGCCGATCGAGGTCAGCGCGTCGCGGACCTCGTCGAGCTTGAATGGCTTGATGATCGCCATCACGATTTTCATGGTTCATGCCCTCTCTTCCGTGCGGGACACTTTTTTCTGCCGCGCCCCACGGTTGCCCCGCGCCCGTCCTTTTGCCGGAGCGGACGCTGGTCGAGCACCATTCAAGCTTCGTGCCAGTTTTGCCGGCGCGAGCGGCCGGCAGCCGAATCTCGAGCCTTTCGGCCGCATGGCCCTTTCGGCGGCGCGGCGGCCGGCGAGCGAAACTGCCTAACTCGCGTGCAGGCTCTTAGCTCGCTGGAAGGCGCTGCCTGTTTTTTAGGCGGATGAGGCCTTCCTGGGCGACGGAGGCGATCAGCACGCCGTCCTGGGTGTAAAGTCGCCCGCGGGTGAAGCCGCGCGCGCCCGACGCCGAGGGACTGTCGTGCGTGTAGAGAAGCCAGCCCTCCAGCGCGTGCGGACGGTGGAACCACATGGCGTGGTCGAGCGAGGCCGCCTGGATGTCGGGATCGAAGATCGCCCGCCCATGCGCGAAAGTGGAGGTGTCGAGCAGCGTCATGTCGCTCAAATAGGCGAGCACGGCCGCCTGAAGATGACGGTCGGCCGGCACCGGGCCGCTCGCGCGCACCCAGATATCCTGCCGGGGCGCAAGCTTCTCCCGCGACGTGTAGTGCTTGAGCGCGACGGGCCGCACCTCGAAGGGCCGCGGCCGCGCCCAATAGCGGCGGATGGGCTCCGGCACGCCCGCGCCCAGCGCCTCGGCCAGTTCCTTGTCGCCGGCCAGGCTTTCGGGCGGTGGCACGTCGTCGGGCATGGGCATCTGGTGATCGAGCCCGTCCTCGTCGATCTGGAAGGAGAAGAGCGCGGAGAAGATCGCCTCGCCACCCTGGATGGCATTGACGAAGCGGGTGGAGAAGGAGCCACCGTCGCGCAGCCGCGAGACCTGGTAAACGATGGGCGTGCCGCTGTCGCCCGGCCGCATGAAGCTGCCATGCAGCGAATGCACGAAGCGCCCCTCCCCCACCGTGCGGGCGGCCGCCGCGAGCGCCTGGGCCAGGACCTGGCCGCCGAACACGCGCTGCCACGATGTCCGCAGGCTGCGACCCCGAAACAGGTTGTGTTCGATGTTTTCCAGGTCGAGGATGCCGAGGAGTTCGGCCATGGCGTCGGACATGTGTTCGCTTCTCCCCGCCCGTTGTGAGGCGTCGGCTTAGTCCATGCGCGGAGAACGCGAGTCAAGGCGCGGCGGCAGGAGGGCGGATGGCCTCGATGGAGCAAGGGCGTGAGACGGCGCGCGCGGATGTGCTGATCGCCGGTGCGGGCTATGTGGGCCTCGTCACGGCGGTCGCGATCCGCCACGCGCGGCCTTCGCTGAAGGTCGTCGTGGTGGACAAGGCGCCGCCCGGCGCGAGCCTCAAGGATGGCCGCGCCTCGGCGGTCGCGGCGGCGGCCGCACGCATGCTGCGCGAGCTGGGCGTGTGGACGGCGTTGGAGCCCGAAGCGCAGCCCATCACCAGCATGGAGGTCACGGATTCGCGCCGCGCGGACCCGATCCGGCCCGTTTTCCTGACCTTCGACGGCGATGTGGGTGAAGGCGAGCCCTTCGCGCATATGCTGCCCAACCGTCTGCTCAACGCAGCCCTGCGCGAGCGCGCGGAAGAGCTCGGCGTCGAACTGCGGGAAGGCGTCGGCGTCGAGGGGTTTTCGGCCGAGGGCGCGGGCGTGCGCGTGCGGCTGGACGATGGCGAAGAAATCTCCGCGCGGCTGCTCGCCGCCGCCGACGGCGTGCGTTCGCGCCTGCGCGAGATGGCCGGCATCCGCACGGTCCACTGGGACTACGGCCAGTCCGGCATCGTCTGCACGGTCCGGCACCAGCGCCCCCATGAGGGGCGGGCCGAGGAGCATTTCCTGCCCGCCGGCCCCTTCGCCATCCTGCCGCTCAAGCCCGATGATAACGGCAGGAATCGCTCCTCCATCGTCTGGACGGAGCGCCGCGAAGAGGCGGAGCGGCTCGTCAATGCGAGCCCGCTTCTGTTCGAGGCGGAGTTGGAGGAGCGCTTCGGCTTGAAGCTCGGCGAGATTTCGGTGGAAGACAAGCCCCGCGCCTGGCCGCTTTCGCTCACGCTCGCCCGCGACTTCGTGAAGCCGCGCTTCGCCCTGGTGGGCGACGCCGCGCACGGCATCCACCCCATCGCCGGCCAGGGCCTCAATCTCGGCTTCAAGGATGCGGCGGCGCTCGCGCAGGTGGTGGTGGAGGCCGACCGGCTGGGCCGCGACTTCGGCCAACTCGACGTGCTGGAGGATTACCAGCGCTGGCGGCGCTTCGACACGCTCCGGCTGGGCGTCACCACGGATGTGCTGAACCGTCTCTTCTCTAACGACTCCTCGCCCATCCGCGCGCTCCGCGATTTCGGCCTGGGGCTGGTGGACCGCGTGCCGCGGCTGAAGGATTTCTTCATCCGCGAGGCCGCGGGCCTTAGTGGCGAGAGCCCACGCTTGCTGAAGGGCGAGCCGATCTGATCCCCGGGCCGCCCAATGGCCTATAGGCAGCCTGCTGAAAAGCAGCGGACGGTCGCTATATTCCGCTCCCGGCGCAGGGCTCTGTCCTGCCCGCTGCACGAAAAGCATCACGAAGCCCGAGGAGGCATGGAATGGATCGTCACGCAACCGCCATCTGGAAGGGCGCCCTCAAGGACGGCAACGGCACGCTCGACACGCAAAGCGGCGCGCTGTCCTCCCTGCCCTATTCCTTCAAGGGACGCTTCGAGGACGAAAGCGGCAAATCGGGCACCAACCCCGAGGAGTTGATCGCCGCGGCCCATGCCGGCTGCTTCGCCATGCAGCTTTCGCACTTCCTGGCGGAGAACGGCACCCCGGCCCAGAACCTCGACGCCCGCGCGGTGGTGACGCTGATCCCAGGCACCGGCATCACCAAAAGCGCCATCACGCTCAAGGGCAGCGTGTCCGGCATCGACGCCCAGAAATTCCGCGAGCTGGCCGACAAGGCCAAGGCCGAATGCCCCGTGTCCAAGGCGCTGGGCGCCATCGAGGTGACGCTCGACGCAAGCCTGGGGTGAGAGGGAGCGCCCGCAGGAAATCGAGGAGAAGGGCGGAGGGCCAGTTCTCCACCGCCCTCCACTGCCGGAACGTCACGGAATGGATTCCCGGCTTGAGGCCGGGAATGACGACGGCACAAGGGTCAACGGCAATTGCCGACGCCGGCGATTGGCGTCACCTTTTTCCCGTCGTCATTCTCGGGCTTGACCCGAGAATCCATTCCGTAACCTGGCCGCAGCCACCCGCGGCCCGAACTGCCGCCCCACGACAGCTCGATCGAGGGCGCCGCGCCTCAGTAGCCCGGAATGCCCTGGTGGGCGGCCTCGCCCCAGACTTCCTCCACCCGGTCGTCGCGGCCGCAGGCCCCGCGATAGTAGCGGTAGCGCAGCGGATTCTTCTTGTAATAGTCCTGGTGGTAGTCCTCGGCCGGCCAGAACTGCGGCGCGGCGCTGATCGGCGTCACGATCCCCTGGCCCAGCGCCTCTTGCGCTTCCGCCTTCGAGGCCTCCGCCGCCTTGAGGTCCGCCTCGTCCACGGCGAAGATGCCCGTCGTATAGGAGTGGCCGCGGTCGCAGAACTGCCCGCCCGCATCGGTGGGATCGACCGAGCGCCAGAACACGTCAAGCAATTGGTCGTAGCTCACCTGGGCGTCGTCGTACTCGATCTTGACGGCCTCGACATGGCCGGGATGGTTCTCATAGGTCGGATTCTCGTTCTCGCCGCCGATATAGCCCGACGTGGTGGAAAGCACGCCCGGCACGTGATCGAAATCGGATTCCACGCACCAGAAGCAGCCGCCCGCGAAGATGGCGGTTTTCGTAGCAGCTTGGGCGGGGGCGAGCGCGCTCAAGGCAAAGCCTGCGGCGAGAAGCATTTGGCGGATCATCGGAACTCTCCCTGTTTCTCCCCAGATACGAAAAAGGGCGGTCCGGTGTTTCCCGACCCACCCCGTTTTCCTTCACGAAGTCGGCCCTTCTCCGGACACAACGCGGCCCGTCAGATCCGCCGCTCCACCATCATGCGGCGGATCTCCACGATCGCCTTGGCAGGGTTCAACCCCTTGGGGCAGGTCTGCGTGCAGTTCATGATGGTGTGGCATCGGTAGAGCCGGAACGGGTCTTCGAGATTGTCGAGCCGCTCGCCGGTCGCCTCGTCGCGGGAATCGATCAGCCAGCGATAGGCGTTGATCAGCACGGCCGGGCCGAGATAGCGCTCGCCGTTCCACCAATAGGACGGGCAGGAGGTCTGGCAGCAGAAGCACAGGATGCACTCGTAGAGCCCGTCCAGCTTCTGGCGGTCCTCATGGCTTTGCAGCCACTCCTTGTCGGGCTCAGGCGTGACCGTGTGAAGCCACGGCTCGATGGAGTTGAGCTGGGCGAAGGGCACGGAGAGGTCGGGCACGAGGTCCTTGATCACGGGCATGTGCGGCAGCGGATAGATGCGCACCGGCCCATCCTCTAAGGCCTCGCCATCGGCCAGCGCGTCGATGCCGCGGGTGCAGGCCAGCGTGTTGACCCCGTCGATGTTCATCGAGCACGAGCCGCAGATGCCTTCGCGGCACGAACGGCGCAGCGCCAGCGTCGGATCGACCTTGTTCTTGATCCACAGCAGCGCGTCGAGCACCATCGGCCCGCAATCCTCGCGGTCCACGTAATAGGTGTCCACGCGCGGGTTCTCGCCGTCGTCGGGCGACCAGCGATAGATGCGGAACTCGGTGAGCCTTTCCGCGCCCTCGGGCTTCGGCCACACCTTGCCCTCGCGGACTTTCGAGTTCTTGGGGAGGGTAAGTTCAACCATGACGCGGTCCATCCTGTAGCATCTTTAGCAAGCTAAAAACATCAGCGTTGCCCTCAGATAAACGTGCAATCTCCTTGACCATAGGCAATGGTCTGAACTTACTTGCTGCTACCGACCATACTCTTCGTGAATCCGTCAAATCTCTGGTTCGATGCATCATAATCAAAGAATTAACAACCTTACGATATGCTTCGGTCAACACGATTAGCATTGCATATGCTATAGCCTTGAACTCACTAGAGGCTAGCATTGCTCCTGCGCGATCTTCATCATGAGTGATGGCCTTCAAATGAGCTCCATAAGCCCAGTGTGCATGCTCGCTCATCCACCCATAAAGGCGTCCTAGAAATGGAAACTGTCGTGCAGCTTCTCCTACCGATTTCGTCGCTCTCTTACTGGCGATCACATCGACATCATCAAGCAACCTAACACAAAGAACCCAAGATATTTGCTCTAGGATCATGCGGGCGATCGCCACACATTCGTACAATGCACCTTTGTCAGCCTCAGCGAAGGCTCGTTCGAAGCTATAGGAGCAACGAATAATAGTAAGGTCCCCAATCCACTCGCCTAAAAGAGGCTCCCTTCTAAGCACTGGCGGATACTGCTTCAAGAAATCTACTGACGCGGAAAACAGCTCTATGCAGGCCCTTTTATACGGACGATCAAGCCTCTGCTGTCCACCAGGATCCTCCTCATACGAGAGGTTCTTGAGGTAAGTCCTCCTAACATGATCGATTGATGCATTCTGCAACTGATAGGTGATAGCAGCAGCACTAACCATTTCACGAAGACGAGCAGGGTAACTCTTGTTGACTCCAATTACGTAACCCATTCGATTGACGGCAACTTCCAACTCATCCCGCATATAAAGCGGGAAAGCCGCCGAAACTTCCGAAACATCGTCTTCCTCGCTCATCATCCATCAGCTACTCAGCGCGCGGATGCGCCCGCCCTCATTTCACGGATAAGCTCGACAGAATCACTCTGCACGCGATCCTTCGGCGCCATAGCGGCAATTTTGTCGGCGATCGCTCGCCGCTGCGGGCGCATGTCCTGGGCCAGCACCGAGCGGATGATCTCCAGCGCCTCAGCTTCAATGGTTCGTCGATGCTCGATCGCAAGCTCGGAAAGCCGCTGCATCGGCGCCTGAACCTGAATGCTGATGTTGATCGCGTTCATCGGAGCCTCAATACACCCGCGCCTTGGGCGCGATCTTGGCAGGGTCGATGCCGCCGTCCTCGGGCTTGAGCAGCGGCTCGGTGTGCACCGGCCGGTAGGCGAGCGGCACCTCGCCGTCGGGCCGCACCCAGGACAGCGTGTGCTTCCGCCAGTTCGCGTCGTCGCGGGTGGGGAAATCCTCATGCGCGTGCGCGCCGCGGCTCTCCTTGCGCGCCTCGGCCGAGACCACTGTGGCGAGCGCGTTGATCATCAGGTTTTCGAGCTCGAGCGTCTCCACGAGATCGGTGTTCCAGATCAGCGAGCGGTCATGCACCTTGATGTCGCGCATGCCCTCCCAAACCGCCGACATGCGACCGCATCCCTGCTTGAGGGTTTCGGAGGTGCGGAACACGGCCGCATCCTCCTGCATGGTGCGCTGCATCTTCTCCCTGAGCACGGCGGTCGGCGTCGTGCCGGCAGCAAAGCGGATGCAGTCGAAGCGGCCGAGGATGCTCTCGACCGATTCCTTTGTGGCCGCCGGCGGACCCCCCTCGCGCTTGACCACCTTGCCCGCCCGGATGGCGGCGGCGCGGCCGAACACCACGAGGTCGATCAGCGAGTTCGAGCCCAGCCGGTTCGCACCATGCACGGAGGCGCAGCCCGCCTCGCCCACGGCCATCAGCCCCGGCGCCACGCGGTCGGGGTTCTCGGGCGTGGGGGAAAGCACCTCGCCCCAATAGTTCGTGGGGATGCCGCCCATGTTGTAATGCACAGTCGGCAGCACGGGGATCGGGTCGCGCGTCACGTCAACGCCCGCGAAGATGCGCGCGGACTCGGAGATGCCCGGCAGCCGTTCGGCCAGCACCGCCGGATCGAGATGATCGAGGTGGAGGAAGATGTGGTCCTTGTTCTTGCCCACGCCGCGGCCCTCGCGGATTTCGAGCGTCATGCAGCGCGACACGACATCGCGTGACGCCAGATCCTTGGCCGAGGGCGCATAACGCTCCATGAAGCGCTCGCCCTCGGCGTTGACGAGATAGCCGCCCTCGCCGCGCGCGCCCTCGGTGATCAGGCAGCCCGCGCCATAGATGCCGGTGGGGTGGAACTGCACGAACTCCATGTCCTGAAGCGGCAGGCCGATGCGCGCGACCATGGCGTTGCCGTCGCCCGTGCAGGTGTGGGCGGAGGTCGCGGAGAAATAGGCGCGGCCGTAGCCGCCCGTCGCCAGCACCACCATCTTCGCGCGAAACGCATGCAGCGTGCCGTCGTCGAGGTTCCAGGCCACCACGCCGCAGCAGTTCCCGTCGCTGTCGGTCAACAGGTCGAGCGCGAAATACTCCACGAAGAACTGCGCCTGGTGCTTCACCGACTGGCCGTAAAGCGTGTGCAGGATGGCGTGGCCCGTGCGGTCGGCGGCCGCGCAGGTGCGCT
Source organism: Mesorhizobium sp. (assembly GCA_035998495.1). GTDB lineage: Bacteria > Pseudomonadota > Alphaproteobacteria > Rhizobiales > Rhizobiaceae > Mesorhizobium_B. The sequence continues at coordinate 82,271 of DASYHP010000080.1, read as the reverse complement.
GCACAGGTGGGCCGTCGCCGAAATTCATCATGTGCCCGCCGAAAGGCCGCTGGTAGATTTTTCCTTCCTCCGTGCGCGAAAAAGGCACGCCGTAGTGCTCGAGCTCATAAACGGCGGCCGGCGCCTCGCGTGCCAGATATTCCATGGCGTCCACGTCGCCCAGCCAGTCCGACCCCTTGACGGTGTCGTACATGTGCCACTGCCAGGAGTCGGCCCCCATGTTCTGGAGCGAGGCGGCGATGCCGCCCTGCGCGGCCACGGTGTGCGAGCGCGTGGGGAAGACCTTGGTGATGCAGGCCGTGCGCAGGCCCTGCTCGGCCATGCCGAGGGTGGCGCGCAGGCCTGCGCCGCCCGCGCCCACCACGACCACGTCGAAACCGTGGTCGATCAACTGGTAGCCCTTGCCCGCCGCGGCGGAGACGTCTGCCAAGTTCAGCCTCCCAGGGAGATTCTGATGATCGCATAGACGGCGAGGACGCCGATCAGCACGGGGTAGAAGATGTTGAGCATCAAAAGCGCGAGCTTGAGCCCCTCGCCGTGGATGTAGTCCTCGATGATCACCTTCATCCCGATCCTCATATGGTTGAGGACCGAGGCCAAAGCCAGAAGGAGCGGCAATGCGACCCAGGGGTTTCCCAGCACTTCCCGGGTCTCGGCATAGGGCCGCCCATAGAGATAAGCGATCAGCCCGATGAAGAAGATGATGAGCGGGATGTTGGAGACCGCCGTCACCCGCTGCGTCCAGAAATGCCCGGTTCCGTCGCGGGCCGCGCCCAAGCCCTTCACCCGGCGGGCATCTGTCGTGAAACGCGCCATGGCGTCAGCTCCTCAAGAGAAACGCGGCGGCCCACACCAGAAGCGTCAGCGACGCGGAGCCGATGAGGGTCGCCCAGGCGAGCTTGCTGGAATTGTTGCGCTCGAGCCCGTGGCCGGTGTCCCAGATCAGGTGGCGGATGCCGCCCATCATGTGGTGGATCAAGACCCAGGTATAGCCGAACAGCACGAGGAGCCCGAACCACGAGCCGAACACGCCCGACATGACGTCGAAGGACCCCCGCGAGCCGGCGGAGGCGAGCAGCCACCAGGCCACCAGGGCCGTGCCGACGTAAAGCGCCGCCCCCGTGATGCGGTGCGCGATCGACATCCACATCGTGATGGAAAGGCCGTAAATGGTGAGGTGCGGCGAAATGGGCCGCGCGCGAGGTGGGGCCGTTCGGCTCATGGTTCTTCGTTCCGTTGGGACGCGCGCCTCTTGCGGGCGCGCCAGGGCTTTGGAAGTCTTCTAGGCTAGCGCCGAAGCGCCGAAAAGCCACTCTTCGGCCTCATTTGGTCGCGGGCGGGCGAAGGGGAAGAGGCGCCCGGGAATGAGGCGGCGGGGAGGCCCGCGCGGGCTTCAGCCCGTGCAGACCAGGTCCGGCTGGCCGGAGCGGGAAAGCACCGCCCGCCCCTCCTCCAGCACGAGCGACTGCGCGGCCGAGCTGAACCGGCGGCTCTGGCCCGCCGGGCGGGCCGGCAGTTCGGCGCTCGGCCCGTCCGGCGGCACCACGAGCGCCGAGGTCTGGAAGTTCTCCACCGTCATGGCGCCGAGGGCGCCGCAGGCGTAGCTCGCATAGCGCGGCGCGCCCGATCCCGCCTCGTCGGGCGCGGCGACCGCCACCGGCGGGGCGAGCGATGCGTCACGCTCCCCTAAGAGCGTGCAGGACGCGGCCGAAAGCGCGAGCCAGCCGCAGGCGGCAAGCCGGGCCCCTCGCTTTCGCCGGTCCGCGCCGGCCCTGCCGTTAACCATGTTCGCTGATCCGCCCTGCCGCTCAGGCAACCACACACTTCCGTGCTTGGTTAAGAAAAGGTTAATGTCAGATTCCGTCCCCGACCCGAAGGAGTTTCTCATGCTGATGAAGAGTGTCCTTGCGGCGGCCGCCCTTGCCCTGGGCATGGCGGCGCTCGCCACGCCGGCATCCGCCGACCGGCCGCGCGACCGCGTGGAGGCCGACAGTTTCGGCAATCTCGTGGTCTGGTCGAGCGCGGGCTACAAGCGCATCGTCGTGGGCAAGGGCCATCTCGCGCCGGAGCTCGCCGACTTCGTGGACGCAGGCCGGCCCAAAGTGGTCCACGGCGCGGACGGCCGCGACGAAGGCCGAGCGCGCCGCGATGGCGACGCCGTCCATTACCGCCACTGCTACCGTCCGCCCGTGCTGCTCAAGGGCCGCGACTACATGTATGGCTTGGCCGACGGCGAGCTGCCGGTGATCGGCGGCACCTGCCACCCGCTCGCGGATTAGACGTGGGCTGAGGCGCGGACGAGGCTCGACGGGGGTCTCGCCCGCCAGCCCTTTTTCGAACAACTTCCCTCCGCACCTGTTCGGCCCTGGGAAACGCTGGCGAAGGACCGGGCGGCCATGAGGAACGCAGGCGACGCGCACAAGCTCAGGCTGCAGATCGGCAGCCTGGAGACCATGACGCGCTTCGTGCTCGCGACGCTGGCGCTGGGCTCGGGCGTCTACACCTATCTGGGCGTGCGCTCGCTGCTCGACGGCTCGGCGGCCATCGTGTTCGCCGCCGCCGTCATCTACGCGGCCTCGGTCTCGGTCGCCATGTACGGCTTCTGGACTTATCTGATCCGCTTCGTGCCGCTCATGCGCGAGACGGGCGCCCTGCTGGCGCTGATCGCCATGATGCTGCTCGGCTCGGGCATGATCGTGGCCATGTCGTCCTGGCTGAACGCGGCGGCGCTCGCGGGCTCGGCGGCCGTCGAGCAGCATCTTGCCATCACGCTCGAAGACCTGACCGCCGACCTCGACCAGGCGCACGGCAACGCGCTGGCGGCGCTTTCGCTGCTGCCCGACATCCAGCGCGCCGGCGAGCGTTTCTCGCGGCTCGCCGAAGATGAGCGCAGCAGCGGGGCGCTGACCGGCACGACCGGCTCGGGCTCCGTGGTGCAGTTGCTCACCCAGATGGCCGCGCAGATGAAGGAGCTCAAGGCCACCGTCGCCGCTTCCCGCGAAACCATCGACGCGCGCTTCGCCGAGGGCCAGACGCATCTCGCCACCATGCGCAGCCTCGTCTCCGCGCCGGGTCCCATCGCCGAGCGCTCCGACCAGTTCGCGAGCGCGTCGGTCGCGCTCGGCGGCGTGGTCGCGGCCCTCGAGCGCACGTCCATCGCCCCCTCCGTCAGCCGCGCGGCGAGCGATCTGTCCTTGGGCTTCATAGCGCCCGTGGCGGACGGCCGGGACGCCGACCTGGTCGGCCGTCAGGACCAGGTGATGGGGACGATCCGCGCCTCCGTCGCCGCCCAGAGCCAAGCGCTGGCGGATGCGGCCAACGAAATCCTCGCCCAGCCACGAGTCGAGGAGCGCCGCTACGTGCCCCTCACCTCGGCCGAGGCCGTCCTGCGCTATGCCGGCGACTTCATCCCGTCCTGGGCGGGCGCCATCTCCATCGACCTCCTGCCCGCCGTTCTCGTGGGCATCATGGCCGTGGTGCATGGCGCGATCCGCCGCTCGGAGGAGAGTCTCAGCGACGCCGACCGGATGACGGCGGCGGAGCTCTTCCGCGCGGTGGAATTGCAGGAGCAGTTCCGCGCGAGGCTGCGCGAAAACGAGCGCGCCGACATCGTCGCGGCCGTAAACGCCGAAGCCGCCGCCGAGCCGGGGCCGGCCGTTTCCGCGCGGGCCGAAAACGTCACGCCCCTGACGCTCGGGGAGCGCAAGCCGCGCACCGAGCCGTGAGCGAGCCTGCGCCGCCGCCGCGCCCTGCCGGAACGGGCTTGCCGCCCGCGAGCCGGACCAGGCCGAAGAACCTTCTCCTCCGCTATTTCGCCCGCTTCGATGACGGCGAGGTGGCGCGCTGGGCCTTTCGCGGCCTCCTGATCGGCGCGGTCGCGGCGCTTCTGATCGACCTGCGCGATCTCGGCCTGGCTCATGGCTGGGGCGGCGGCGCGGCTCCGGCCGATACGGCCGCGCCGCTCTCGCCCGCGCCGGGCGTGCCGGCGGGCGAGCCCATGCGCTTCACGCTGGTCCAGGACGGCGTGCTCGAAGCGCGCGGGAACATCGACGCGGGCGCCTCGGCCCGCCTTGTCGCCGAGCTCGAGGCGCGCGGCGAATATGTCGCCACCGTTTCGCTCGACTCGCCCGGCGGCGTGCTGACCGAGGCCATCCGCATGGCCGAGGAAATCCGCAAGCGCGGGCTGAACACGCGGGTGGAGAACGAAAAGACCTGCGCCTCGTCCTGCCCGCTGATGTTCGCCGGCGGCGTCCGGCGGGAAGCGGCGCCCAAGGCGCATGTCGGAGTCCACCAGTTCTACGCCTCGGACGGCGGGCCGCTCGTCACCTCGGCCCAGGCGCTGGCCGACGCCCAGGCCACCACGGCGACGATTTCGCGGCACCTGCGCGGCATGGACGTGGACCCCGCGCTCTGGCTGCACGCGCTCGATACGCCGCCCGGCTCGCTTTACATGCTCTCGCGCGAGGAACTTTCGCGCTACCGCCTGGTGACGCAAGGCGCTGCGCCGGAGCCGGCCGCCGCCGACCCGTCCTGACCGCGGGAGGAACCGCTTTCGTGGGGCGGCGTTTGGCCGGACACTTTTCCAAAGCTTCCCGAGGAGGGTTTCCATGGCCGACACCGTCACGCTGACCGATCGAGAAGCGATCCGCGACTGGGCGGCCGCGCGCATGGGCTTTCCCGCCATCGTGGACGTCTCGACCGAGGCCGGCACCCAGCCGCTCCTGCGCCTCGTCTTCGACCAGGCCGCATACCAGGACATGGACCTCCAGGAACGCCCGGTGAACGCCGGCGGCTACGAGCTCGTGGAATGGGACGACTGGTTCCAGGAGTTCGACAAGCAGGAACTGGCCTTGGTGGTGCTGACCGACCAGCCCGGCCGCCGCGACAGCTTTCACGAGATCATCCGCCGCCCTGCGGAAGGGTGAGAAGGCGTGAAGAGTCGCCACCGTGGATAGGTCGCTGCGCCCGCCCTGCGGCTGATGGACCCTTGACCGTCGCGGCGCCAAGCTCGCGACGCTTGCGTGAGGTTTGAGCCGTGCCCGCTTTCCGCCTCTTCGATCCTGCGCCTGGCGCGCGCGTCCTGGTGATGGACAGGCTCATCGAGCCTCCAGACTTTTTTCCTGCCTTGTTCAAGCACTTAAGCCCGAGCGGCAAGAAATCTTCGCCCCGTTTCGTCCACCCCTTTTCGCGCCGCCGGAAAATCCGGCCTTGAACGCAGGGGGCGGGAATGGATTGGACCGATGCCATCGAGCGCAACCACGAGGCGCTGAAGCGCGTGGTCGCGGCGCTCGTCGCCACGGCGGCGTTCCCGCTCTCGCGCGTCTCCGGCGGGGCGGAGCCCGCCGGCCCTTCCTCCACGCGGGACGGCGGGAGCGGGGGCGGCGCCGGTGGGGATCAAGGGTGCGCCCGGCCCACGCTCCCCCGCCACCTGCATCGCGCCGTGCTGCGGCTCTTGCGTCCGGCCGAAGCCGCGGCGCGGCGGCTGGTCATCGCCGCCGCGCAAGGCTTGGTCGTCACGCTGCCGCCCGCCCACCTGCGCAAGCCGAAGCCGCCCTCTGAGCGCTCGAAGGGCGGGCGCCCCGGCGCCGTCACCGGCATCTGGACGCCGCCCCATCTGCGGCCGAGCCGCGCGCCGCGGCCGCGCACGCCCTGCCTGCCCCTTTTCGATCCGCTGCCCCGGACGGGCGGCGTCAGGCGAAAGACCGCAAGCGGCGTGCCGCGCGTCTGCGCGCCGGGTTGGAGCGCACCCCATCCCGTGCCTCTCAAGCAGACGTCGAAGGGCCGCCGCTCGCCTGCGCCCGACGACGCGCTCGACGCCACGCGCCTCGCCCTGCGGCTCCACGCGCTGGCCTCCGCGCTTGACGACCTGCCCCGCGAGGCGAGGCGCTTCGCGCGCTGGCGGATGCGGAGCGCGGAGGCGCAAGGCGCGCGGCCCGGCAGCATCCGCCGTGTTTGGCCGCTCAGGCCCGGCCGCCTCCTGAGCCTCGGTCGAAGGGCCGGCCTTTCGCGGCGGTCCGCCCATGCGGTCCACGAAATCCTCAGGGACGCCGACCACCTCGCCATCCTGGCCCTGGAGCGCCCCGACACGTCATGACGCGCCGCCCGCGCGCGCAGGCGCAGCCGACCCTCACCGCCACTCGCGGATGTCCACGAATTTTCCCGCCACGGCGGCCGCCGCGGCCATGGCCGGCGACACGAGATGGGTGCGGCCCTTGAAACCCTGGCGGCCCTCGAAGTTGCGGTTGGAGGTCGAGGCGCAGCGCTCGCCCGGCTTCAAGCGGTCGTCGTTCATGGCCAGGCACATGGAGCAGCCCGGCTCGCGCCAGTCGAAGCCGGCGGCCAGGAAGATCTTGTCCAAACCCTCGGCTTCCGCCTGCGCCTTCACGAGACCCGAGCCCGGCACGATCATCGCGTCGACGCGCTCATGAACCTTGCGGCCCTCGACCACCTTGGCCACGGCGCGCAAATCCTCGATGCGGCCGTTGGTGCAGGAGCCGATGAACACGCGGTCGAGTGCGATATCGGTGATCCTGGTGCCCGGCTGCAGGCCCATATAGTCGAGCGCCCGCTTCTTGGAGTTGCGCTTGTTCTCGTCCGGAATCGTTTCCGGGTCGGGCACCACGCCCGTCACCGCCACGACATCCTCGGGGCTCGAGCCCCAGGAGACGATCGGCGGCAGGCTGGAGGCGTCCAGCCGCACGATGTGGTCGAACCGCGCGCCCTCGTCCGTGCCGAGCGTGTCCCAATAGCGGCGCGCCATGCCCCAGGCCTCGCCTTTCGGCGCCTTGGGCCGGCCCTCGATGTAGCGGAACGTGGTCTCGTCGGGCGCGATCAGGCCCGCCCGCGCCCCGCCCTCGATCGACATGTTGCAGACCGTCATACGCCCTTCCATCGAAAGCGCGCGGATCGCCTCGCCGGCGTATTCGATGACATAGCCCGTGCCGCCGGCCGTGCCGATCTCGCCGATGATGGCCAGGATGACGTCCTTGGCGGTGACGCCGGGTGGCAACTGGCCGTTCACCTCGACCAGCATGTTCTTGGCCTTTTTCTGGATCAGCGTCTGGGTGGCGAGCACATGCTCCACCTCGGACGTGCCGATGCCGTGCGCGAGCGCCCCGAAGGCGCCGTGGGTCGAGGTGTGGCTGTCGCCGCAGACGATGGTCATGCCGGGCAAGGTGAAGCCCTGCTCGGGGCCGACGATATGCACGATCCCTTGGCGCAGGTCGGCCGCGTCGTAATATTCCACGCCGAAGTCGCGCGCGTTGCCGGCCAGCGCCTCGACCTGGATGCGGCTCTCCTCGTTCTTGATGCCGAACTTGCGGTCGGGCGAGGTCGGCACGTTGTGGTCCACCACGGCCAGCGTCTTTTCCGGGTGCCGGACTTGTCTGCCGGTCATGCGCAGGCCCTCGAAGGCCTGCGGGCTCGTCACCTCGTGGACGAGGTGGCGGTCGATATACAGCAGGCAGGTGCCGTCGGGCTGGCGGTCGACCACATGGTCGTCGAAGATCTTGTCGTAAAGGGTGCGGGGTGCGCTCATGGCGGCAAAAATCCTGGCGAAGGAAGGAGAAGGCTGACGGCGACCGCTCAAGCTTGAGCGGCAGGCAGGGAGCTCAACGGAGCAGGCCGGTGCGGGCGCCGCAAAGCCGCGCGAAAAAGCGCGCCGGCAGGCGCTTCTTGTCCTGCAGCGTGAAGCGCCTGTAGGCGGGATTGCCGAACAGCTCTTCCATGGCGCGCGCATTAGCAGAAACCGCCCGCCGCGGCAAGAATCCAGCCTGACGGCGGCGCTTCCGCTTCAGCGCTCCGCCTGCCGCCCTTCGGTCGGGTCCGACTCGCCCGCATGCGGCGAGATTTTCGCGACGCGGCGGTGCACGATGCCGAGCAGGCCCAGGACGACCATGGCGAGCGCGGTGGCGAGGCCGGCCACCTGCCAGAGGCCCAGCCCGCAGCAGAGCCCGATCGTGCCCGCGAACCACAGCCCCGCGCCCGTGGTCAGCCCCTTCACTTCGCCGCGCGCGAAAACGATCAGCCCGGCCGCGAGAAAGGCGATGCCGGCCGTCACCGCCTCCACCATGCGGATGGGATCGAAACGGAACGTGTCGCCGGCGAAGACGGGGCTGTGCGTGATCTCGGTGACGATCAGCGCAATGAGGGCCGCGGCGAGGCAGACCATGATATGGGTGCGGAAGCCTGCCGGCTGGTTGCGCCATTCCCGCTCGAAGCCGATCACGGCGCCCAGCGCGGCGGCGAAGACGAGCCGCGCCCCGATCACCGAAAAGGGCGTGAAGGTCGGGTGCGTGAACTCGTCCCAAAGCGTGGTCATGCGACGTTCATAGGGAGGCCGGAACCGCGGCACAAGCTCCTTAGCCGGCACCATTGCGGTGACGCCTCAACCGCCGTTCCAGCGCGCGCAAGGCGAGCGACAGGCCCATGGTCAGGACGAGATAGATGAAGGCCACGATGGAATAGGTCTCGAAGAAGCGGAACGAGCCCGCGGCATAGATTTTGCCCATCTGCGTCACGTCCGCCACGCCCAGCACGGAGACGAGCGAGGAGTCCTTGACCATGGCCACGAAGTCGTTGCCGAGCGGGGGCAGGATGGTGCGGATCGCCTGCGGCATGACAATCAGGCGGAAACGCTGGAAGCGCGAAAGCCCCAGCGCCTTGGCAGCCTCGATCTGGCCGCCGTCCACGGACTGGATGCCCGCCCGAAAAACCTCGGCGATGAAGGCGGAATAGCCGATGGTGAGGGCAAGCACCGCCCGCCACAACAGCGAGACGTCGCGCACCAGAAGTTCCCCGGTGAGACCCGCCTGCTGCAATGGCGCGGTGAGCGCGTTCCACCCCGCCACGAAGGCCGGCGCGCCCACGAAGGCGATCCAGAACAAGAGCACCAGGATCGGCACGCCGCGGATGATCTCGACATAGAAGCGCGCCGCCTGCCGCAGGACGAGGCTGGAAGACAGCGCCATGAGCGCGATGCCGAGCCCCAAGGCGGCGGCGAGCGCGAACGCCGTCACGGTCACGAACGCCGTGATGGCGATGCCCGCGGAGACCGTCGAGAAGACCTGGCGGTAGAGCCCGCTCGCCGCGATCGCCGCGACGGCCAGGAGGCCGAGCACAGCCACGACCACGAGCCACCAGGGGAAATCGCGGTCGGGGGCCGCGGCGGGCGCGGCCACGTTCAGAGACGGTCCGGCGGGGTCATGGAGGCGTCGGGCCGCCGGGCGGCCTCACTCACCCATCTTGTAGTCGAGGAACCACTTCTTGTTGAGCGCGTCCATCGTGCCGTCGGCCTTCATGGCGGCGATGGCCGCGTTCACCGGCGCGACGAGGTCGGACCCCTTGGGGAAGATGAAGCCGAAATCGTCCGCCCCGAGCGGCTCGTCGAGCATCTTCAGCGCGCCGTTCGAGGCGCCCACGGTGCCTTGCCCGCCCACGCCGTCGGTCAGCACCACGTCCACGTCGCCTGCGGTGAGCGCCTGCACGGACGCTCCGAACGTCTCGAACAGCTTGATGCGCGGGTTCTGCTCGTTGCCGTCGAGCACTTCGTACACGGCGGTGTAGAAGGGCGTGGTGCCGGCCTGCGCGCCGACGAGGCCGTCGGCGAAGGCCGCGAAGCCTTTCGAATCGTTGAAGCGGGCCTCGTCCGCCCGCACCAGCATGAACATCTCCGAGCGCATATAGGGGTCGGAGAAATCTACCTTCTCCTTGCGGTCCTCCTTGATGGAGATGCCTGTCATGCCGATGTCGTACTGCCCGTCCGACACGGCCTGGATCATGGCATCCCAGGAGGTGTTCTGGTACTCGGCCTTGAAGTTCAGCCGCTTGGCGATCTCGTTCATGGCGTCGTATTCCCAGCCGATCTGCTCGCCCGTCTTGGGATCCACGAACTGGAGCGGCGGATAGGCGTTCTCCGTCACCACGGCCACAGTGCGCCCGCCCAGGTCCGGCAGCGCCGCCTCCTGGGCCTCGGCGGCGACGGAAAGGGCAAGGCCGGCCAAGAGACTGGCCAGAAGGGTCTTGAAGCGGGTCATGCGGTCCCCCAAAGGATGTCGGCAAGCGTGAAGTGGCCGGACTTTATCGCGGCGCTCACGGCTTTCAAGCCAGGGGGCCGTCTTCCCGGCGAAGAACACGGCGCTGTCCCATGAGGCGTCGCGCGCTAAGTCGGCTTCGTTGCACCGAGCGAGAAGGCGAGCGGAAATTTTGTCCAGTCCGTGGGCAGCGCGTATTCGCGATCGCTGACCTCGATCATGCCGGGAAAGGCGCGCCAGACGAGCCGCTCGTGCTCATGCAGGAAATCGAGCGAGAGGCCGGCCCCCAGCACCGCGCCGACCACCTCGCTCAAGGGATGGATCCACTCATAGACCCGCGTGTGCGCGAGCGTCCGCTCATCGCCCGTATAGGTTTGGGCGTCGTCGAACACGAGCGGCCGGTCCCCTGGCGTGCGCCAATCAAAGAGCAGTTCTGGCCGGCCGTCCCGCGACTCGAACTGGTTCATCTGCGGGTGACCTTCAAGAAGGTAGAGCCGCCCACCCGGCTTGAGCAGCGCCGCCACGATCTTCGCCCAGCGTTCGAGATCGGGCAGCCAGTTGATCGCGCCCCAGGTGACATAAACCAGATCGAATCTTTCGCGGCCGAGCGCAGCCTCCGCGTCATACACCGAGGCTTCCACGAAGCGCGCCTCCGTGCCTGCGCGCTGGGCGAAGTCCCGCGCCGCCGCGACCGCCCTGGGCGAGAAGTCGAGCCCGACCACGCTGCTCGCGCCCCCGTGCTTCAGGCTCAGCGTGTCGAGGCCGATATGGCACTGCAGGTGGGCGACATCCTTGCCCGCAAGGCCGATCAGCGTCGCTAGATCGCCCGCCTCGATCGAGCCAAGCGAGGAGCCGCCGTTCAGCACTGCCTCGATGGCGTAAAGCCCCGTGCGGTCGGTGGCGTGGATTTCGGCGCGGTCGTCCCAGTTCAGCCGGTTCGCCGCGAAATGCTGGTCCAAGGGAGCCTCCAACGAAAAAGGCGGCCGAAGCCGCCTTTGGTGCCTGATTGGCGCGCCGCTTACTCCGCGGCGTCCTTCGTCTCGGAGGTCGCCGCCGCCGCATCGCGCTCGGCGTCGTTCAGGCGGCGGGCGCGCACGCCCGTGTTCTCGGTGATGCGGGCCGACTTGCCGCGGCGCTCGCGCAGGTAATAGAGCTTTGCGCGCCGCACTTTGCCGCGACGAACCATTTCGACCGATTCGACTAGCGGCGAATAAACGGGGAAGACGCGCTCCACGCCTTCGCCATAGGAGATCTTGCGGACGGTGAAGTTCTCCTGGAAGCCCGAGCCGGAGCGGGCGATCACAACGCCCTCATAGGCCTGTACGCGGGTGCGGGTGCCTTCGGTCACGCGCACGTTCACGCGCACCGTGTCGCCGGGCTGGAATTCGGGCAGCTTGCGCTTTTCTTCGATCTTCTGGGCCTGCTCGGCCTCGAGCTCGCGGATCAGATCCATGTCTCTCGAACCTTTCGTTCTTGGCTATGACGGCCAGAGCGCCCGGCGCTCGCCAAAGCGCCGTCGGCGCTGGGCTATGCCGCAAGTGCGCGGCAGGGGCGGATTCGACGTCTGGTTTGTCGGTTCCCAGCATTTTTGCCGGTTTCCGCGCGCCCATACACGCTTTCGGTGGGCTTGTCACCCCGCCGTCATTCGGACTTGGACGGCAGCAGGTCCGGGCGGCGCTGGCGCGTCAGCCTTTCGGCTTGCTCGCGCCGCCATCGGGCGATTTCCCTGTGGTTGCCCGACAAGAGCACGTCGGGGATAGGCCGGCCCTCCCACGCTTGCGGCCGGGTAAAGTGCGGGTGCTCCAAGAGCCCGTGCTCGAAACTCTCCTCCGAGCCCGACGCCTCGTTGCCCATCACGCCGGGCAGAAGACGCACGACCGCGTCGAGCAGCACAATGGCAGCGGGCTCACCGCCCGACAGGATGAAGTCGCCGACCGAGACCTCCTCAAGCTCCCGCGCCTCGATCAGGCGCTGGTCCACCCCTTCGAACCGCCCGCACAGGATGACGGCGCCCGGCCCTTGCGCCAATTCGCGCACGCGGGACTGCCGGAGCGGTTTTCCGCGTGGGCTCATCAGAAGTTTCGGGCGAGGATCGCCGAGCGGCGCGGCATGGTCGAGCGCGGCCGCCAGCACGTCGGCCCGCAGCACCATGCCCGCGCCGCCGCCGGCGGGCGTGTCGTCCACCGTCCGGTGGCGGCCGATGCCGAAGGCCCGGATGTCGGTCACGTCCAGCGACCACGCGCCGCGCTCCAGCCCTTTGCCCGCCAAGGAGACGCCGAGCGGCCCTGGAAACATTTCCGGGTAAAGGGTCAGCACGGAGGCGCGAAAATTCATGCCGGCCCGTCCTTCTCGCCCCCGTCCGCCTCGCCGGGCGCATCCGCCAGGCCAGCGGCGATCGGATCGACGCGCAAGAAACCGCCGGATACGCTCACCTCCGGCACGGCCGCGCGCGTGAACGGGATCAGGGCGGCGGCGCCTGCCCGAAGCGCCACTTCCAGCACGTCGCCGGCGCCGAAATCGTGCAGCGCCGTCACGCGCCCGATCTCTCGGCCCTCGCCATCGCGCACAGCGAGCCCCAGAAGGTCGGCATGGTAGAAATCCTCCTCGTCCTCGGGCGGCGGCAGCGCGTCGCGCGCGACGAACAGGGCGAGCCCGTTCAGGGCCTCCGCCGCCGTCCGATCCGACACGCCTTTGAGGCGGACGGCCACCACGCCCTTCTCAGGCGGCCCAATCGGGCGCACGGACACGACCTCAAGGTGCCGCCCGTCTTCCGTCTGAAGCGGGCCGTAGCTCCCGAGCGCCAGCGGGTCTGCGCAAAAGCTTCTTGCACGGATTTCGCCCTTGAGGCCTTGGGCGGCGCCGAGCCGTGCCAGTTCGACGAGTTTCGGCGCTTTGCTCACGCGCCGCCCCGCCCCACAAGACCGGCGCCTTTATCGGTTGGTAAGCGCGACACGCAAAAACTCCGGCGGAAGATTCGGAACGGTCCCTTATGCAAGAATTCCTGGTCAGCGCCCAACCCGATCTCGTCAAGGCGCGCGAGGCCTGGCTGAAGCAGTTGTCGCGCGAACGCCGCCTGTCGCCGCTGACCGTGGAGGCCTATGAACGCGACACGCGCCAGTTCCTGCAGTTCCTGACCGGGCATTTGGCCGGCGCGCCTGATCTCGACGACCTGCGTGAGCTGCGCGCGGCCGATCTGCGCGCCTTTCTCGCCTTCCGCCGCGAGGATGGCGCAGGCGCGCGCACGCTGGGGCGGGGGCTTGCGGGCATCCGCTCCTTTCTCCGCTTTCTGGAACGCCGCGGTCTCGCCAACGCCGCCGGCGCCGCTGCGCTGCGCGCGCCGAAAAGTCCGAAATCCCTGCCCAAGCCGCTCAATGCGGCCGACGCCAGGCGCGCCGTGGACGTTTCCGAGCAGCCGGCGCTCGAGCCGTGGATCGCCGCGCGGGATGCCGCCATTCTCACGCTCCTCTATGGGTCGGGGCTGCGCATCTCCGAGGCGCTCAACATCCAGGCGCGAGAGCTGGCCGACGAGGCCGACCGGACGCTGCGCGTCCTCGGCAAGGGCGGCAAGACAAGGCTCGTGCCGGTGCTGCCCATAGCCTTCGCCGCCGTGCGGGAGTATCGCCGGCTGTGCCCCTTTCCGCTGGACGGCCAGGGCCTGCTGTTTCGCGGCGCCAGGGGCGGGCCGCTCAACCCCGGCGTCCTCCAGCGGGCGGTGCGCGCGCTGCGCGGCAGCCTCGGCCTGCCCGATTCGGCCACGCCGCATGCGCTCCGCCATTCCTTCGCCACCCATCTGTTGGGGCGTGGCGGCGACCTGCGCACCATCCAGGAGCTTTTGGGCCATTCGAGCCTCTCCACCACGCAAATCTACACCCAGGTGGATGCCGAGCGCCTGCTCGCGGTCTATGAGAAGGCGCATCCGCGGGCTTGAAGCGATCAGCTTAACGGTTTTGCCGCAATTGAGGCATAGATCGATTGGGATGAACCTATCCCATCGCCCGAAATCCCGAGCGGCCACATTCTCCTTCGGCCTTCTTCTCGCGATCCATGCGCTGTTCTTCATCTCCTTTCTGCTGACGGCGGGCCTGACGACCGCTCGGGCGGAAGGTGCGGTGTGCACGGGGAAGGACTTGCTGGCGGCGCTCGAGGTCGAGAACCCCGCCAAGCTCGAAGCCATCCGCGCCGAGGCGGCGCAAACGCCCAATGGCCGCGGCCTCTTGTGGCGCGTGGAAAAGCCGGGCGTGGAGCCCTCCTATCTTTTCGGCACCATGCACATGACCGATCCGCGCGTGACCGCGCTCGCGCCCCAGGCGCAGCAGGCCTTCGACGCGGCGGAACGGCTGGTGATCGAGACCACGGACGTGCTCGACGAGAAGCGGATGCTGGCCGCGCTCGCGGCGAATCCGGAGCTCACCATGTTCACGGACGGCACCACGCTTTCCTCCCTCCTGAGCCCGGAGGACGCCCAGGTGCTGGCCGAGGGGCTTCAGGCGCGCGGCATCCCGCCCTTGAGCGTCGCCAAGATGAAGCCATGGATCCTCGCCTCACTCGTCTCGATGCCGGCCTGCGAGCTGAACCGCAAGGCGAGCGGCCTTCCCATGCTCGACGTCAAGCTGGCCCAGGACGCCCAGGCCGCCGGCAAGCCGGTGCAGGGGCTGGAAACGGCGGCCGACCAGCTCGGCGCCATGGCCTCCTTGCCGATCGACTTCCACATGAACGGCCTGGTGGACACGCTGAAGCTGGGGGGCCGGATTGAGGATGTCATCGAAACCATGATCGTGCTTTACGAGGAGGGCGAGACCAGCCTGTTCTGGCCGCTCTTCCGGGCCGAGTTTCCGCAAAGCGACGATGGCGGCTATGCCGCTTTCGAGGAAACCATGATCACCCGGCGCAACCACACCATGGCCGAACGGGCCCTGCCGATCCTGGAGGGAGGCGATGCCTTCGTGGCAGTCGGCGCGCTCCACCTGCCGGGCGAAGACGGGCTCGTCACCCTGCTGCGGGAGCACGGTTTCACCGTCACTCTGGCAGAGTGACGGAGGCAGCCGCCCCACGCGGCGATCCGACATTCTCAATGCGGGAGCAATCGATCACGAACCTGTGAAACAAAAGCGGGGGCTGCGCGTTTGAGCAAGTGATCGCCCAACGTTGGAGTTTGCCACATGGCCAACAGCAGCCGCACGCCGGACAACCGTCCCACCGATTCCCGCCTCGATCCCGTGAGCCCTGTTCCGCCGCTCGGGGCCGACCCCATGGTCACCCGGACCGCCACGACCACGGGCACCACGGCCGATAACCGCACCGTGGTACGCTCCGGAAGCGGCAACGGGCTTCTGATCGCCGCCGTACTGCTGGTCCTGGCCGTGATCGCTTATTTCGTGTTCGCGCCGGGCGCTGACGAGGCCGCCATCGAAGGCACGCCAACCGTGACCGAAGAGCCCGCCGGCGAGGCCGCGCCGGCCGCAGGCGGCACCGGCACCACGGCGCCGGCCACCGATGCAGCAGAACCCGTGCCCGCCACCGACGCTGCCCCTGCCGAGCCCGCGCCGGCCGCTGAACCTGCTCCCGCGCCAGAGCCCGCTCCGGCTCCCGCGCCTGCCACCGACGCTGCCCCGGCCGAGCCCGCGCCGGCCGCCGAACCTGCTCCGGCCCCTGAGCCTGCCCCTGCGCCAGCGGCCGAACCGGCTCCCGCGCCTGCCCCGGCTCCCGCGCCTGCCGAGTAAGGGTAAAGCTTCCACGCACATTGTGACGGCCCGCATCATGCGGGCCGTTTCTTTTGAGCCAAATGAGCAACCGGACTGACGGCGGCACTCTCGCCAAACACTGGGCGGAAGGACTCCTAAACGGGGCGCGGCACCACCGCTGAGGCGCACAAGCTCTCGCGCGTGAAGCGTCCGCCCGTCAGAGATGGATAGGCTGGGCGAAGGCGGCGAAGGCCGCTTCGCGCACGGCTTCCGACAATGTGGGATGCGCGTGGCTGATGCGCGCTAGATCCTCCGACGCGCCGCCGAACTCCATCAGCACGGCGGCCTCGTGGATCATGTCGCCCGCCCCGAACCCCATGATGTGGACGCCGAGCACACGATCGGTCCTGGCGTCGGCCAGCACCTTCACGAAGCCGTCGGTGTGCAGCGTGGCCCGCGCCCTTCCGTTGGCCGAAAAGGGAAACTTGCCCGCCCGGTACTCGACACCGTCGGCTTTGAGCTGCTCCTCCGTGCGGCCGACCGAGGCCACCTCGGGGTTGGTGTAGACGACCGACGGAATGGTCTCGTAGTTCACATGGCCGTGCTGGCCAGCGATGATCTCGGCCACCGCCACGCCTTCGTCCTCGGCCTTGTGGGCGAGCATGGGGCCTGCCACCACATCGCCCAGGGCGAAGATGTTGGGCGCGCGGGTGCGGAACTGGGCGTCGATCTCGACGCGGCCCTTGTTGTCCAGCGTCACGCCGGCCGCCTCACAGTTCAGACCTTCCGTGTAGGGCCTGCGGCCCGTGGCCACCAGCACAGCGTCGGCTTGAAGCGTCTCCGCCGCTCCGCCCTTGACGGGCTCGAAGGTCACCGCCGCGCCCTCGCCCTTGCGCTGCACGCTCGTCACGCGTGAGCCGAGCCGAAACGTCACGCCCTGCTTGGCCATGGCGCGCTGGAACTGCTTGGCGACCTCGCCGTCCATGCCGCCCAGGATCGTATCGAGATATTCGACCGCCGTCACCTTTGCGCCGAGCCGCGCCCAGACGGAGCCGAGCTCGAGCCCGATCACGCCGCCGCCCACCACCACCAGGCTTTGCGGCACGCGCGGGAACGAGAGAGCGCCCGTGGAGGACACGATCACCTCCTCGTCGATCGCGACCTCGACGCCGGGAATGCCCGCGACATCCGAGCCCGTGGCGATGACGATGTTCCTGGCCTCGATCTCTGCGATCGAGCCATCCTCCTTCTGGACAGCCACGCGAGTTCCGCCCAGGAGCCGGCCCGCGCCGATGAAGCCATCCACCTTGTTCTTCTTGAAGAGGTAGGCCACCCCCCCGACATTGGACGCGACGGTGGCGTCCTTGTGGGCCATCATCCTGGGCAGATCGACCGAAAGCTCGCCGGTCCGGATGCCGAGCGTCGCGAAATTGTGCCGAGCCTCCTCCAGCATCTCGGAGGCGTGCAGCAGCGCCTTGGAGGGGATGCAGCCGATGTTCAGGCAGGTGCCGCCGAACGTCGGGCGCTTCTCGACCACGGCTGTCTTGAGGCCCAGTTGCGCGGCCTTGATCGCGCAGACATAGCCGCCCGGCCCCGAGCCGATCACCACGACGTCATAGCTGGCCATCGCTTACCACCTCGCCCGCTTCTTTGGTCCGCTCACAGGTCCAGCACCAGGCGCTCGGGGTCTTCCAGGCTTTCCTTGACCCGCACGAGGAAGGTCACGGCCTCCTTGCCGTCCACCAAGCGGTGGTCATAGGAGAGCGCGAGATACATCATGGGCCGGATCACGATCTGGCCGCCCATCACGACCGGCCGTTCCTGGATCTTGTGCATTCCTAGAATGCCCGACTGCGGGGCGTTGAGGATCGGCGTGGACATCAAGGAGCCATAGACGCCGCCGTTCGAGATCGTGAACGTGCCGCCCTGCATGTCGGCGACCGAGAGCTTGCCGTCCCGCGCGAGCACGCCCAAGCGGCCGATCTCCTTTTCGATCTCGGCGATGGACATCCGGTCGGCGTCGCGCACCACCGGCACGACCAGCCCTTTGTCGGTGCCCACCGCGACCCCGATATGGGCGTAAGCGCGGTAGATGATGTCCGTGCCGTCGATCTCGGCGTTGACGGCCGGGATCTCCTTCAGGGCATGGGTCACCGCCCTGGTGAAGAAGCCCATGAAGCCGAGCTTCACGCCGTGTTTCTTCTCGAACACGTCCTTGTACTTTCCACGCAGGTCCATCACCGCCTTCATGTCCACCTCGTTGAAGGTGGTGAGCATGGCCGCCGTGTTCTGCGCGTCCTTGAGGCGCCTGGCGATGGTCTGCCGGAGCTTGGTCATGCGCACGCGCTCTTCGCGCGCGTCGTCGGTCTGGATCGGACGGGCGGAGGGCGCGGGCTTGGCTTCCGGCGCGGGCTTCTCGCCCGCGGCAGGAGCGGCGGGCGCCGCGGCGGCGGTGCCTTTGCCCAATGCTTCCAGCACGTCGCCCTTGAGCACTTGGCCACGCTTGCCCGACCCCTCGACCTGGTCGGCCGAAAGGTTATGCTCGGCCAAGAGCTTGGCGGCCGACGGCGCGGGCGGCATGGCGCGCGGCTCGACCGGCCCGGCGTCGCTGGAGCCTTCGGTCGCCCCATAGGCCACCTGGCGGGTGCTTTCCGCGCCTTCCGCCGCCTTGGGCTCGGACGGCTTGGGCGGCGGCGCCGAGCTCGCCGAGGCTGGCGCCGCCGCGCCGGCCTGGGCGCCGCCCGCCTCGATCATGCCGAGCAGCGCGCCCACGCCCACGGTCTCGCCGTCCTTGACGGAAATCTCACCCAAAGTGCCCGCGGCCGGCGCGGGCACCTCCACCGTGACCTTGTCGGTTTCGAGCTCCACCACCGGCTCGTCGGCCTTGACCGCTTCGCCCGGCTTCTTGAACCAGCGGCCGACGGTCGCCTCGGAAACGGACTCGCCCAAAGTGGGGACGCGGATCTCGGTGGCCATCGCCAGCTTTTCCTTCCTTGGTTAGTTCGCGGCGCGTTCGCCCAGCGCGTCCTCGAGGAAGGCGGCGAGCTGCTCCTGGTGCTTGGACATGAGGCCTGTGGCCGGCGAGGCGGCGGCCGGGCGGCCCGCATAACGGGCGCGCCGGTGCTTGGCCTCGATATGGCTAAGCACCCATTCGAGGTAAGGATCGACGAAGGTCCAGGCGCCCATGTTCTTGGGCTCCTCCTGGCACCACACCACCTCCGCGTTGCGGAAGCGGCTCAACTCGTTGATGAGCGCCTTGGCGGGGAAGGGGTAGAGCTGCTCCAGGCGCAGGAGGTAGATATCGTCGGTCCCGCGCTTCTCGCGCTCCTCATAGAGGTCGTAATAGACCTTCCCCGTGCAGAGCACGACGCGCCGGATCTTGTTGTCGCGCACGAGCTTGACGGCTTGGTTCTCCAGCGCCTGGGCGTCGTCCCACAAGAGCCGGTGGAAGGTGGAATCGCCGGCGACCTCGGAAAGCTGGGACACCGCGCGCTTATGGCGCAAGAGCGATTTGGGCGTCATCAGGATCAGGGGCTTGCGGAAGTCGCGCTTCAACTGCCGGCGCAGGATGTGGAAATAGTTGGCCGGCGTCGTGCAGTTCGCCACCTGCATGTTGTCCTCAGCGCAGAGCTGCAGCCAGCGCTCAAGCCGCGCCGACGAGTGCTCAGGGCCCTGGCCCTCATAACCGTGCGGAAGCAGGCAGACGAGGCCCGACATGCGAAGCCATTTGCGCTCGCCCGAGGAGATGAACTGGTCAAACACCACCTGCGCGCCGTTGGCGAAGTCGCCGAACTGCGCCTCCCAGAGCACGAGCGCATTGGGGTGAGACAGCGAGTAGCCGTATTCGAAGCCCAGCACCGCCTCTTCCGACAGCATCGAGTTGATGACCTCGTAGTCGGCTTGGGCCGGCGACAGGTTGTTGAGCGGGATGCAACGTGTCTCGTCGCGCTGGTCGTAGAGCACGGAATGGCGCTGGGAGAAGGTGCCGCGTTCCGAATCCTGGCCGGACAGGCGGATCGGATTGCCGTCGAGCAGGATCGAGCCGAAGGCCAGGGTTTCCGCGGTCGCCCAGTCGATGTTTTCGCCTGACTCGATCGCCTGCCTCCGGTTCTCCAAGAAGCGCCCGACGGTGCGATGCACCTCGAATCCTTCCGGCACCTCGGTCAGCTTGCGGCCGATTTCCTTCAGCGTCTTCATCGGCACGCCGGTCTTGCCCCGGCGCGGCTCGTCCTCCCGGTCGGCGGCGCGCAGGCCCGACCAGGCCCCGTCCAGCCAGTCGGCCTTGTTTGGGCGATAGGCTTGGCCGGACTCCCACTCCGCTTCGAGCTTTTGCCGCCAATCGGCCTTCATGCGCTCGATGTCCTCCGCGGTGACAAGGCCCTCCGCGATCAGCTTCCCAGCATAGATCTGCACCGTCGTCTGATGCGACCGGATGGTGCGGTACATGAGGGGTTGGGTGAAGGCCGGCTCGTCGCCCTCGTTGTGGCCGAAACGGCGGTAGCAGAACATGTCCACCACCACCGGCTTATGGAATTTCTGGCGGAACTCGGTCGCCACCTTGGCCGCGAAAACCACCGCCTCGGGATCGTCGCCGTTCACATGGAAGATGGGCGCCTCGATCATCTTCGCCACGTCCGACGGGTAGGGCGAGGAGCGCGAAAAGCGCGGATTGGTCGTGAAGCCGATCTGGTTGTTGATGATGAAATGCAGCGTGCCGGCCACGCGGTGGCCGCGCAGGCCCGACAGCCCGAGAATCTCGGCCACGACCCCCTGGCCCGCGAAGGCCGCGTCGCCGTGCAGAAGCAAGGGCAGGACCTTGGCGCGCTCCTCGATCGGGATGCCCTCGCTTCGCGACTTGCCCCACAGCAGATCCTGCTTGGCGCGCGCCTTGCCCATGACCACGGGATCGACGATCTCGAGGTGCGACGGGTTGGCGGTCAGCGACAGATGCACCTTGTTGCCATCGAACTCGCGGTCGGAGCTGGCGCCAAGATGGTATTTCACGTCGCCTGAGCCTTCCACGTCGTCGGGCGCGAACGAACCGCCCTTGAACTCGTGGAAGATGGCGCGATGCGGCTTGCCCATGAATTGGGAAAGCACGTTCAGCCGGCCGCGATGGGCCATGCCCAGCACGATCTCCTTCAGGCCGAGCTGCCCGCCCCGCTTGACGATCTGCTCGAGCGCGGGGATCAGCGCCTCCGCGCCGTCGAGGCCGAAGCGTTTGGTGCCCTTGTATTTGACGTCGATGAACTGCTCGAAGCCTTCGGCTTCGATCAGCTTCTGGAGGATCGCCTTCTTGCCGTTCTCCGTGAAGTCGATCCCCTTGTCCGGCCCTTCGATGCGCTCCTGGACCCAGGCCTTCTCCACCGGATCCGAGATGTGCATGAACTCCACGCCGAGCGTGGAGCAATAGGTGCGCTTGAGGATGTCCAGCATCTCGCGCACGGTGGCGTATTCCAGGCCCAGCACACCGTCGATGAGAATTTTCCGGTCCCAATCGGCGTCGGTGAAGCCGTAATTCTCGGGCGAGAGCTCGTTGTAGTCCTCTTGGCGCGCCGCGAGCCCCAGGGGGTCGAGATTGGCGTGCAGATGCCCGCGCATGCGGAACGCCCGGATCATCATGATGGCGCGCACGGAATCGCGCGTCGCCCTGACCAGTTCCTCTTCCGTAAGGCCCCGAAGGGGCGCGGCCGACCCGTCGGCCTTCGACGGCGCGGCGCCGCCCTCCGCCGCCTTCTCGCGAACCCGCTTCTCGACCGCCTTTTCGATGCGGACCTGCCCCCAGTCGCCGTCGAGCGCGGATACAAGCTCGCCATTGGCGACGATCGGCCAATGGGGCTTGCGCCATGACGGCCCGTCCGCGTTCCTGCGCACGTCCTCGCCGTTTTCGGCAAGCCCCGCGAAGAAGGCGCGCCACTCTTCGCTCACGCTCTGGGGATCGTCGAGATACTGGGCGTGGAGCTTCTCGATATAATCCGCATTGCCCCCGTAAAGGAACGAGGTCAGCGCGAAGCGGTCGTTGGCGTGGTCTTGTCGCGCCATAGCTCACAGCATCCTTTCATTCAGCTCGGCGGATATTCGGGCCGCATACGGTGGCAGGCCGATCTCGCCTAAGCGCTTGCGCAGCCAAGCCGCTGCTGTAACCCCCACGAAATCGACACCGAGACCATCGCGTCCACCGTTGAAGATATGGCCTGCGACCGCAAAGCCACCCCAGTACGCACCGGATTTGTAATTGCCACGCAAGCAGCGCCAAATTACTTCCGACAGCGTCGTCGCCTGTGCGATGCGTTCAGTTTGTTCTTCAAGAAACAAATGGAGATCGAAATAGGTGTACGCGCCGCGGCGCACGTCCCGCCATCGAAAATGAATTAAACTCGCTGGTAGATGTCTATTCTCCAGGAACCAGTCTTGAACGGTCGTCTCCTCGGCGGCCTCAGCATCCTTCAACAATCGCACGATACAGTCGGCATGCGACTGCTTTGTCTGAACGATCGCCTCAGGCTCGAAGAGCTTAAAGGCCATGTCGCCCTTGTCCCGAATGATTTCATCCATTGCACGCACCGATGCGGAGCGCTGCATGTGACGACCGCTGGTTTCCACGATCCGCCACTCGCCTATCCTCAGCTTTTCGACGGTTTCAGCCTGGAGCTTTTTGAAATTGGGAGCCATTCCGGCCGATCCGACCACTATCAGATTGAGCAAGGTTGCGGCGGCTGCCTCGAATGCCTTCATCTGACCTGGTCCCAACTCCTCCAACGCTGACGCCCGCGGCGCCAGTTTGACTCCCGCGAGCCTCGCCGCGGCATCAACACCCTGATCAAGCACCGTCTGGTGCCTCCGAGCCAAGTCGCGTCGAAAGGTCTCGAACAAGCTGTTGAGCTTCTCCAACACGGCGCGCGATTACCCCTTGATCGCCTCAAGCAGCGTTGTCCCAAGCCGCGCGGGCGAGGGCGAGACGCGGATGCCCGCCGCCTCCATGGCGGCGATCTTGTCTTCCGCGCCGCCCTTGCCGCCCGAGATGACGGCGCCCGCATGGCCCATGGTGCGGCCGGGCGGGGCCGTGCGGCCGGCGATGAAGCCGGCCATCGGTTTCTTGCGGCCGCGCTTGGCCTCGTCAGCCAGGAACTGCGCGGCGTCCTCCTCGGCGGACCCGCCGATCTCGCCGATCATGATGATGGACTGGGTTTCGGCGTCGGCCAGAAACATTTCGAGCACGTCGATGAACTCCGTGCCCTTCACGGGGTCGCCGCCGATGCCAACGGCCGTGGACTGGCCCAAGCCTGCATTGGTGGTCTGGAACACGGCCTCATAGGTAAGGGTTCCCGAGCGCGAAACCACCCCCACCGAGCCCTTGCGGAAGATGTTGCCGGGCATGATGCCGATCTTGCACTCGTCGGGGGTCAGCACGCCGGGGCAGTTGGGGCCGATCAGCCGCGACGACGATTTTTCAAGCCGCGCCTTGACCCGCACCATGTCGAGCACGGGGATGCCTTCGGTGATGCAGACGATTAGCGGGATGTCGGCCTCGATCGCCTCAAGGATGGCGTCGGCCGCCCCGTTCGGGGGCACATAGATCACGGAGGCGTTCGCGCCCGTGCGCTCCTTACCCTCGGCCACGGTGGCGAAGATCGGCAACTTGTGGCCGCCCGCCCCTTCCCAAGTCTCGCCGCCCTTCTTGGGGTGGATGCCGCCCACCATCTGCGTGCCGTGATAGCTAAGCGCCTGCTCGGTGTGGAAGGTGCCGGTCTTGCCCGTGAGGCCCTGGACGAGAACCTTGGTGTCTTTGTTGACGAGGATGGACATTGCGTCTCCTAGAGGCGCTTGAGATCGGCGACCGTAAGGTCGCTCAGTGCATTGCCGGTGTTGAGCGTGGTGACCGGCTCGAACATCAAGACGATGGGTTCATGGGTGAGCGCCCGCGGGCGGTGCTCGACGCCGCGCGGCACGACCAGGAAGTCGCCTTCGCCGAGTTCGGCCACCCCGTCGCGGAAGTCTATGGCGATGCGGCCCTTCATGACGAGAAACGCCTCGTCCTCGACCGGATGCGCGTGCCAGTCGAAGACCTCGCCGAACTTGGCGACCTTGACCTGGGACTCGTTCACGTCGCCCGCGATGTGCGGGTCCCAAACTCGGGCGATCTTTTCTTCGGCAGCGGAGACAAGGTTAGTTACGCGTGGGAGCATATGGCACCTGGTCAGACTCGGGCGCGGTTGGCCGGAAGGGTCCAGGCGGTCAGAATGGCAAGCAATCCAAGGACGACGCTGGGGAGCGAGTCTCTGGCTAGCAGAACGAGTCCGCGCACCGCGCCATCGTTGTCGATGACGGTGCCTTCCGACCCCGGTGTAGCGGGTGGGCCAGTCAAGATGGGCACAGCCATCTCGATTACGAGCTGCTTTTCGATCAAAGCCCACCATCCGATCAGGATTGTAGCGAGCGTAAGGCTGACGACGATGCCGACACGCGGCCGGCCGCTTCGGCGAAGGCACCACAAACCAACAAGGGCTGCAAAAAATAGAGACAGCGCCACCAGCCAAACGCTGAGTGGTCGGCTGCCATCAAACCATAGGGTCGAGTCAAGAATGGCCACGACGCCTTAACCCTGCACCGCCGCCACGATCTTCTTCGCCGCGTCGTCCAGGTCATCGGCCGGCGTCACGTTGAGCCCGCTCTCGCGAAGGATCTGCTTGCCGAGGTCGCGGTTGGTTCCTTCGAGCCGCACCACGAGCGGCACTTGGAGCCCCACCTCCTTGACGGCCGCGATCACGCCCTCGGCGATCACGTCGCATTTCATGATGCCGCCGAAGATGTTGACGAGGATGCCTTTCACGGCCGGGTCGGCGGTGATGATCTTGAAGGCCGCCGTCACCTTCTCCTTGGATGCGCCGCCGCCCACGTCGAGGAAGTTGGCGGGCTCGGCGCCGTAGAGCTTGATGATGTCCATGGTGGCCATGGCGAGCCCTGCGCCGTTCACCATGCAGCCGATGTTCCCGTCGAGCGCGACATAGGCGAGATCGTATTTGGAGGCCTCGATCTCCTTTTCGTCCTCTTCCGTCGTGTCGCGCAGCTCGGCCAGCTCGGGATGGCGGAACTCCGCATTGTTGTCGAACGAGACTTTCGCATCGAGGAGCCGCAAGTGGCCGTCTTCGAGCACCACGAGCGGGTTGACCTCAAGCAGGCTCATGTCCTTCTCGACAAAGGCCTTGTGGAGGGTCGGGAACACGGTTTTCGCGTCGGCGGCGGCTGGGCCTTCGAGCTTCAGCGCTTGGACGAGCTTTTGAACCTCTTCCTCGCCGACGCCCTCTGCCGGATCGACCGCCAGGGTGAAGATCTTCTCCGGCGTGTCGTGGGCGACCGCCTCGATGTCCATGCCGCCTTCGGTGGACACCACGAAGGACACGCGGCCCGTGCCGCGATCCACCAGCAGCGACAGATAGAGCTCGCGCGCGATCTTCGCGCCGTCCTCGATATAGAGGCGGTTGACGGTCTTGCCGTTGGGTCCAGTCTGCTTGGTGACGAGCGTCCTGCCCAGCATCTCGCGGGCATTTTGAACGACCTCTTCGACCGACTTCACCACGCGCACGCCGCCCTTGGCGTCGGGCCCGAGTTCCTTGAACCGCCCTTTTCCGCGGCCGCCGGCATGGATCTGGCTCTTCACGACATAGACCGGGCCGGGCAGCGAACGCGCCGCCTCTTCTGCCTTGCCGGCGTCGAAAAGCGCCACGCCCTCCGCCACGGGCAGGCCGTAGCCATGAAGGAGTTCCTTGCCCTGATGCTCGTGGATGTTCATGGCGTGCTCCGCAGGCGTGGACGAAAAAGGCCCGGACGGGCCTTCAAGAATTTACCGGCTGCCCAGACTGGGCACGATCTTGAGGCATGCCTCGGTGAGGCCCTTCACGGCGTTGACCGAGTTGTCGAACATCTTCTGCTCGGTCCGGTTCAACTCGATCTCGATCACGCGCTCGACGCCGCCCGCGCCGATCACGGTCGGAACGCCCACATAGGTGTCGTGAACGCCATATTGGCCCGACAGGTGCGCCGCGCAGGGCAGCACGCGCTTCTTGTCGCGGAGATAGCTCTCCGCCATCGCCACGCCGGCCGCCGCCGGCGCGTAATAGGCCGAGCCGGATTTCAACAGGCCCACGATCTCCGCCCCGCCGTCGCGCGTGCGCTGGACGATGGCGTCAAGCTTCTCCTTGCTCGTCCAGCCCATCTTCACGAGATCGGGCAGCGGAATGCCGGCGATCGTCGAGTAGCGCACGAGCGGCACCATAGTGTCGCCATGTCCACCCAGCACGAAGGCGGTGACGTCCTCGACCGAGACGTTGAACTCCTCGGCCAGGAAAAAGCGGAAGCGGGCCGAGTCCAGCACGCCGGCCATGCCCACAACATGCGTGTGCGGCAGACCGGAGAACTTCTGCAGCGCCCAGACCATGGCGTCGAGTGGATTGGTGATGCAGATCACGAAGCTTTGCGGCGCGTATTTGCGGATGCCTGCGCCCACCTGCTCCATCACGCGCAGATTGATGCCGAGCAGGTCGTCGCGGCTCATGCCGGGCTTTCGGGGCACGCCGGCAGTGACGATGCAGACATCCGCGCCCTCGATTCCCGCATAGTCGTTGACACCGGCAAGCCTCGCGTCGAAACCCTCGACAGGCGAGGACTGCGCGATGTCGAGCCCCTTGCCCTGCGGGATGCCCTCGGCGATGTCGAACAGCACGACGTCGCCCAGTTCCTTCAAGCCGATCAGATGGGCGAGGGTGCCGCCGATCATGCCGGAGCCGATCAGGGCGATCTTGTTGCGTGCCATTCTCATGCCTGCCCTTGGAGCCGCCGATACGCCGCGGCCGTTGGCGGAAGAAATGGAGCGGCCGACGCGCGTGCCCATACCCGGCGCGGGTTAAGATTTCAAACCCTTCTTTTCTCTTTAATCGTTTCAACAGCTTACAGTAATCGGCATTTACGTAAGGGTCAAAACTTCAACTCGGGCCGCCGGGCGGGGAACCCCTCGGAGCCGCATCCGAAGCCCCTGGCGGCCTTTAGCCCTCAGTGGCCGGGGCGGCAGGCTCATGCCGCGGCACCTGCTGAGCCTCCCCCGTTCCGCGCTTGTCGCGCCACGCCTCCAACCACTCGGCGCTTTGCATCTCGACAAGGCGCGAGGCGGTGCGCGCCCATTCGAAGCTTTCCGCGCCCGTGCGGCCGACATAAAGCCGGTCGGGCGCGGCTTCGGCGCTGATGAAAATCCGCGCATGGCGGTCGTAGAGCGTGTCGATGAGGAGGATGAAGCGCTTGGCCTCGTTGCGGCGGCTCTCCTCCATGACCGGCACGCGGTCGATGACGAAGGTGGAGAAACGCTCGGCGAGCGCCAGGAAGTCGCGCGCGCCGAGCGGCCTGCCGCAGAGGTCGTCGAAGCGGAAGCGGGCGGCGGCGCCTGCCGCGCGGGGCACAACGACCTGCCGGCCCTTGACAGTCACGCTCGCCGATCGCTCGACCAGCCCGGCCGTCGCGACCGCCCAGGCCTCGTCCATGGCCCGATCGGCGGCGGGCCCGAGCGGGGCGACATAGACCGGGAGCGTGTTCAACCGCTCCTGGCGATGATCCCGCGTCCCCTCCAGCGCGAGAACCTCGCAGTGCCGCAGGAGGATGTCGATGAAGGGCAGAAACAGCCCGCGGTTCAGGCCGTCGCGGTAAAGGTTCTCGGGGGCCAGGTTGGAGGTCGCGACGAGGACCACGCCTTCCCGGAACAGGGCGGAAAACAGCCGCGACAGGATCATGGCGTCGGCGATGTCGGAAACGGAGAACTCGTCGAAGCACAGCACCCAGGCTTCGCGGGCCAACTGCTCGGCCACGGGCGGGATCGGATCGTCGGTGGCCGTGAGCCCGGCGCGGCGGGCCTCGCGCTGGCGGCCAATGCGGTCATGCACGTCGGCCATGAAATCGTTGAAGTGGACCCGCCGCTTGGCCACCGTGGGCGCGGCGGCGAAGAAGAAGTCCATGAGCATGGTTTTTCCACGGCCCACCCCGCCGTGAAGGTAGAGGCCCCGTGGCGCGGCGGCCTTGTCGCGGCGGCGGGCGAACAGCCAGCCGAGCGGGCTCGATTTCCGGCCGCGCTGGCAGGCGCGCACCCCGTCCAGCACGCGGTCGAGCGCGGCGGCCGCCTGTTCCTGCGCGGGGTCGGGCTTGAGCGCGCCCGTCGCCACGCCGTGATCGAGCCGCGCCTGGACGCTGGCGGCGACGGGCATCGTCATGGATGGATGGCGGCTGTTCAGCGCGTCAGCGAGATCGGCAGCCCGCCCGAGGTCTGGCCGCTGAACTGTTCGGGGCCCGAGGAATAGAGCTGCGCCAAAGCGGCGCCGCTGTCATCATAGAGCGTAAGCTGGCTGCCCGAAACGTTCCAGGACTTCACGCCGTCGATCGGCGCAGGGCAGCGCAGAGGGCCGGCGCGGAAGCCCTGGCCGAACTTGGTCTGCGGGGTGGCGATGCGGCAGGCCTCCCCGCCCACGGACGCGCTCCACACGCCGGCCACGTTGCCCGCCGTCACAGCCGGCGCGTCGGGCGCGGGCTGGGGCGGCAGGGCCGCCACCTGGGTCTGGGCCTCGGCGGGCGCGGTCGGGAAATCGGTGGTGGCCGGCGCCGCGGGGGCGGCCGGCGGCGGCAACTGGCTCGTCGTCACCGTTCCCGAGGGCGCGGCTTCGAGCGGCTCGGGCCGCGTGTCCACCTGGGAGAACCGCGACGAGGTGCAGCCGGCGGCCAGAAAGAGCACGGCCAGCGCGCTCAGGAGCAGTTTCGGCGACGAGGCCGGGCGGGCCGCGCTCCGGAAGGATTGGATCATCGTCAAGTCTCCAGCGGATTTTCTCGTCCGCTCGTGTTGGCGGTTATGATTTCGCTTCGCCCGCGGAAACGGCTCCAGGCGGCGCTTTCCCAAGCTGATCCTGTGAAATGGGCAGAATTACAACCCGTTAAGGTTAAAAAGGCGTTTCGGCCGAGAATCTGTTGCCTCCGCGCCGCAACGGCGGGCCGCGCCTGGGCGCTTGCGGGCGAAAGCCCGGACCTTATGTTCTGCGGGCGATGCAAAAACCGGTTGGGCGCGAGGACGAGGCAGCGAAAGGGGGGCCAGCGAACCGCTACTATCGCGGGCCGCCCAGCGACCATTTCGATGGACGGCTGTTCTTCAACCCCGGCGGCACGGACCCCGCCGGCATCGGCCCGGTGCTGGAGTGGCAGTTCGGCGGCCACAAGGCGGTCTGGCCGAAGAGCTTCCCGAGCCCTTTTCCGCCCGCCATGCCCGAGAGCCGCGTCGAGGGCCTGCGGATCACCATGGTGGGCCACGCCACGCTGCTCGTGCAGGCGGGCGGGGTCAACGTGCTCCTCGACCCCGTCTGGTCGGACCGCTGCTCGCCCTTCAGCTTCGCGGGGCCGCGCCGGGTCAGCCCGCCCGGCATCGCGTTCTCCGACCTTCCGCCGATCGACGCCGTGCTCGTGTCGCACAACCACTACGACCATCTCGACCTGCCCACGCTCAAGCGCCTCGCCAAGGCGCACGATCCGCTCACCATCACACCGCTCGGCAACGACACGATCATCCGAAAGGGCGCGCCGGCGCTGAAGGTCCGCGCCGCCGACTGGGGCGACACGGTGGAGATTGCGCCTCGCGCGCGGGTGACGCTGACGCCCGCCCACCACTGGTCCGCCCGCTGGATCAAGGACCGGCGCATGGCGCTGTGGTCGGGCTTCATGGTCGAGACGCCGGCCGGTGCGGTTTACTATGCCGGCGACACGGGCTTCGGCGGCGGGCGGCATTACGAATGGGTGCGGGCGCGCTTCGGAAAAATCAGGTTCGCGATCCTGCCCATCGGCGCCTACGAGCCGCGCTGGTTCATGGCGCCGCAGCACCAGGATCCGGCGCAAGCCGTGGAGGGTTTCGTGATGCTCGGCGCGGATTTCGCCGGCGGCATGCATTGGGGGACCTGGCAGCTCACCAACGAGGCGGTGGACGCGCCCCGCGAGGAGCTTCTGGCCGCCCTCGACGCGAAGGAGGTGCCGCGTGAAAAATTCCGGCCGCTGCATCCCGGCGAGGTCTGGGACGTGCCGACCGCCTGACGGCTCGGATTTCTCGGGGTCCTCATGATCAAGTGGATCGTCGTTCTGATCTTGATCTCGGTGGTGGCCGGCGCGCTGGGCTATACGGGGATCGCGCGCGCGGCTTCGACGGGGGTGAAGATCCTCATCGGCCTGCTCGTGGCGTTCCTCGCGGCCGTGGTGGTCATCATCCTGGCGCTGACGGGTTGATTGCGCCGAGCGGCGGCCGAATTTAGCGCCCCCACCTCCCCCTTGTGGGGAGGTCGCGAGCGTAGCGAGCGGGTGGGGGTCAATGGCGCCAGCCGCGCCAAGCTGGAGCACCCCCACCCGCGCCTTTGGCGCGACCTCCCCACAAGGGGAGGTGGGGCGCGAACCTTGCGCCGCCGCTGCGCTTCGTGCGGCAGACATGCCTCTTCCTCGCCACGCCCGTGTTTCCACGTCTGGCCATTGTCAAAGAGCGTGCCTCGCTTGATGGGCTGGCGAGAGGTTCGGGAAGCGGGGCCGTGCCTTCCGAAACGACTTATATGACGCGGTCACCCGCGCCCCGTCGGTGGTCTTGCCCTGGAGGGGCGTGCACGTTGTGGCTGTCTCTTTGGAGACCCTCAACCAACGTGCCCATCGGGCCTCCTTTGGACCTGGACCTGGGGGCTCATCGCCCAGCCGAGCCACCGTCACGCCGACCAGCCCGGCACCGGCCCTCTCCCTGGCACCCGGTGCGCACCCAGGCTTCCCGCAAGAAGGCGAGGAGGAGAGTAAGGGAGAGCCGAGGGACGTGGACAAAAGGAGATGAAATTTCTTGCCGAGCAGCCCTAAGCGACTGAAACGGCACAGAAGAAAGTTCGCGGGGCGGAAACTTTGTCCACAGGTCGGCACGCATTCCTGCGGCTCGTCGCCCGCAGCGGAGGCCTCCGGGCCCGGCCAAAGGCCAGTTCCAGGGCGCTTTCCACCGGCCTCGCCTTTCATTCGCCGCTCCAATCCGCCATATAGCGGAAAAATCCGGTCCTCTCCCCTCTCGCGCTCATGGCTGTTCTCGCACCCTTCGCCAAGATGAACGGGCTCGGCAACGAAATCATCGTCGCCGACCTGCGCGGCCGTGGCGAGCTTGTGTCGGCGCAAGCCGCCATGGCCCTGGCGCGCGACCCGCGCACGGCGTTCGACCAGTTGATGGCGATCCACGACCCCGCGACGGAGGGCACCGATTTCCTGGTCCGCATCCTCAATTCCGACGGTTCCTCCGCCGGCGCCTGCGGCAACGGCATGCGTTGCGTCGTGCAGGCGCTCGCCGCCGAGACAGGCCGTCAGGCCTTCACCTTCGAGACGGCGGGCGGCATCCTGTCGGCCCAGGAGCATGCGGGCGGGCTGATCTCGGTCGACATGGGAACGCCGCGCTTCGGCTGGCGCGACATTCCCTTGAGCGAGGAGTTCCGCGACACCCGCGCGATCGAACTCCAGGTCGGCCCGATCGACGCGCCGGTGTTGCACTCGCCTTCGGTGGTCTCCATGGGCAATCCGCATGCCGTGTTCTGGGTGGACTCGGACGTGTGGGCTCACGCGCTGGAAAAGTTCGGGCCGCTGCTCGAAAACCACCCGATCTTCCCCGACCGCGCCAACATCACGATCGCCCAGGTCAGGAACGTGGACGAGATCGCCATCCGCACCTGGGAGCGCGGCGCGGGGCTGACGAAGGCCTGCGGCTCGGCGGCCTGCGCCGCCGCCGTCTGCGCGGCGCGCACCGGGCGTACGGGGCGGCAGGTGACCATCCTCGCACCGGGCGGCGCGTTGCAGGTGGAGTGGCGCGACGACGATCACGTGGTCCTGACCGGCCCCGCGGAATGGGAGTTTTCCGGCCTGTTCGATCCGCTCACGGGAGACTGGGAAGAGGAGCGGCGCGATGTCGCCTGACGCGCCCGGCGCGGGCGATGGCCGGGACCGGCTCACGGTTCTGACCTTCGGCTGCCGGCTGAACGCCATCGAGAGCGAGGTCGTCAAGCGCGAGGCGCGGGCCGCGGGCCTGGGAAAACTGCCTGGCGGGGCGGTGGTCGTGAACACCTGCGCGGTGACGGCGGAAAGCGTGCGCCAGGCGCGCCAGGCGATCCGCAAGGCGCGGCGCGAGAACCCGGCTGCGCGCATCGTGGTCACGGGCTGCGCGGCGCAGACGGAAGGCGAAAGCTTCGCCGACATGCCCGAGGTGGACCTCGTGATCGGCAACGAGGAGAAGCTGAAGGCCCATTCCTACCGGGCGCTGCCCGATTTCGGCGTGAACAGTTCTGAAAAGCTGCGCGTGGACGACATCTTTTCCGTGCGCGAGACGGCGGCGCACATGGTGGGGGCGGTTGCGGGGCGCACCCGCGCCTTCGTGCAGGTGCAGAATGGCTGCGACCATCGCTGCACCTTCTGCGTGATCCCCTATGGTCGCGGCACGTCGCGCTCGGTGCCTGTCGGCGCGGTGGTGGAGGAGGTGAAGCGGCTCGCGGGCCAGGGCGTCAGGGAGGCGGTGCTCACCGGCGTGGACCTGACCTCCTATGGCGCGGACCTTCCGGGCAAGCAGACGCTGGGCGCGCTCGTGCAGAAGATCCTGCGCCATGTCCCCGACCTGCCGCGCCTGCGGCTCTCCTCCATCGATTCGGTGGAAGCGGACCCTGCCCTTCTCGACGCGCTTGGGAGCGAAGCCCGGCTGATGCCGCATCTGCATCTGTCGCTCCAGGCCGGCGACGACCTGATCCTCAAGCGCATGAAGCGCCGCCACGGGCGCGACGACGCGATCCGCTTCGCGGAAGAGGTGCGGCGGCTTCGGCCCGATGTGGCGCTGGGCGCGGATATGATCGCGGGCTTCCCGACCGAGACGGAAGACATGTTCGAGAACTCGCTGCGGCTCGTGCAGGAATGCGGGCTCGCCTTTCTCCACGTCTTCCCTTTCAGCGCGCGGGAAAAGACGCCGGCCGCGCGCATGCCGCAGGTTTCCCGCGAGGCGGTCAAGGAGCGCGCCCGGCGGCTCAGGGCCGCGGGCGAAGCGGCGCACCGACGCTTCCTAGACGGCCTTCTCGGCACGACGCAGCGTCTCCTGATGGAGAAACCGGGCCTCGGCCGGGCCGAGAATTTCGCGCTGGCGCAGATCGACTTCGGTGCGCCGGGCGAGATTGTCGAGGCGGTCGTCTCGGGCCATGACGGGGTGGCGCTCCGGGCCGCGCGTTTCGAGACGGCGGAAGCCGCCTGATGGCGCTCGACTTCTTCAAGAAGGTGTTTTCGTTCGGCCGTCCGGCCGAGCAGGCGGTGGAGCCCGCGCCCGAGCCGCCGCGCCCCGCGCCGGACGTTCCGCCCCCTCCCCCGCCGCAAGAGCCGCTGCGGGAGCCCGAGCCGGTCGAAGAACCCCAACCGCCCGCGCCCGAGATCCCCGACGACACGCCCGCCGAGTTGCCGCAGGACGAACCGCCGACGCCGGAAATTCCACCCCTTGAGGAGCCGCCGGCCGAGCCGAACTCCCCTGCGTTCGACGAGCCACCGCCCGCGCCGACGATGGGCGCGCTGCCGGCCGACAGCCAGCCGGCCGCCGCGCCGCAGCGCTTTCTCGGCCGGCTGTCGGTGGGCCGGGATGTGGCCCGCGAGGAGGTTTCCGCGCCGCCGCCCGACGCCGCGCCGGCGCGGCAAAACTGGCTCCTGCGCCTGCGCGAAGGGCTCGGCCGCTCCTCGCGCGAGCTCGGCGACAACCTGTCCGGTGTGTTCACCAAGGGCCGGCTCTCCGAGGAGATCGTGGAGGAGCTCGAAGAGATCTTGATCCGCGCCGATCTGGGCGCCGACCTCGCCGCCCGCGTTTCCGACGCGCTCGCCTCCGGCCGCTACGGGCTGCGCACCACGGAGGCCGACATCCGCCGTGTGCTGGCGGGTGAGATTTCCCGCACGCTGGAGCCGGTGGCGAAGCCGCTGGAGCTCGACCTTTCCCACCGGCCGCATGTGATCCTGGTGGTCGGCGTCAACGGCACGGGCAAGACCACGACCATCGGCAAGCTCGCGGCCAAGCTGCGCCGCGCGGGGCTCGACGTCGTGCTCGGCGCGGGCGACACCTTTCGCGCGGCGGCCATCGAGCAGTTGAAGATCTGGGGCGAGCGCACGGGCTCGCATGTCGTCGCCACCAAGCTCGGCGCGGACGCGGCGGGCCTCGCCTATGGCGCCTTCGAGGAGGCGAAGGAGCGCGGGGCGGACGTGCTCGTCATCGACACGGCCGGGCGATTGCAGAACCGCGCCGAGCTGATGGACGAACTGGCCAAGATCGTGCGCGTCTTGAAGAAGCTCGATCCGACGGCGCCCCACACGGTGCTTCAGACCATCGACGCCACCACGGGCCAGAACGCGCTGAACCAGGTGGACATCTTTCGCGACGTGGCGGGCGTTTCCGGCCTCGTGATGACCAAGCTCGACGGCACCGCGCGCGGCGGCATCCTCGTGTCGATTGCGAACAAGCACAGGCTGCCCGTCTATTTCATCGGCGTCGGTGAAGGCGTGGACGACCTCGAACCCTTCGAGGCCCGCGACTTCGCCCGCGCCATCGCAGGGAGTTCCGCATGAGCGAGCCGATCCTCGAACGCGATCCCGCGGACCCAAGGCGGCACGAGAGCATGAACCCGGTCCTCAAGCTCGCGCTGGAGCTCGGGCCGCTCGCCGTGTTCTTCTTCGCCAATTTCCGGGGCGAGTGGCTGGCGCAGTCGTTTCCCGCGCTCGACGCATTGGGCGGGCCCATCTTCATCGCCACCGCCGCCTTCATGGTGGCGACGGCCGTGTCGCTTTCGGTGTCCTGGGTCCTGACGCGCACGCTGCCCATCATGCCGCTCGTCTCGGGCGCGGTGGTGTTCGTGTTCGGCGCTCTCACTTTGTGGCTGCAGGACGAGCTCTTCATCAAGGTGAAGCCGACCATCATCAACGCGCTGTTCGGCCTGACGCTGCTGGGCGGGCTGTTCTTCGGCCGCTCGCTTTTGGGCTATGTGTTCGACGCCGCCTTCAAGCTCGACGCCGAGGGCTGGCGCAAACTGACGCTTCGCTGGGGCCTGTTCTTCCTCTTCCTCGCCATGCTCAACGAGGTGGTGTGGCGCAACTTCTCCACCGATTTCTGGGTGGCTTTCAAGGCCTGGGGGACCATGCCGATCACGATCCTCTTCACCTTGAGCCAGATGCCGCTCATCATGCGCCACTCCCTGGAGGAGCGGGGCAAGTAGCGACAGGACACTTTCGGGGAGGGGACCGTGGAGTTCATTTCGACGCGCGAGGAATTGCGGGCGCGATACGGCGAGGCCTCGTCTCGCGCGCGCCTGAAGGAGCTACAGAAGCTCGACGGCCATTGCCGGGGGTTCCTGGCGAAAAGCCCCTTCGTGCTGATCGGCTCCCAGGATTCTTCCGGGCGCGGCGACGTGACGCCCAAGGGCGACAGGCCCGGCTTCACGATTGCGCTCGACGACCACACGCTGGCGATCCCCGACCGGCCCGGCAACAACCGGCTCGACACCTGGGAGAACTTGATCGAGAACCCTTCGGTCGGCCTGCTCTTTCTGATCCCCGGCATGGACGAGACGCTGCGGGTGGAAGGGATCGGGCGCCTCACCTTCGACGATTCGTTGCGTGCGAGATGCGCGGCGGAAGGCAAGCTGCCCACCGCCGTGCTCGTGGTGGAGGTGCGCTCGGCCTTCATGCACTGCGCGAAAGCCTTCATGCGCTCGGAACTCTGGAAGCCCGAGACCTGGCCGGACCGGGCGAAGCTGCCCACGCTGGGCCAGATCCTCAAGGACCAGATCGGCTTCGAGCAGAGCGCGGCCGAGACCGACCAGCAGCTTGTGGAGATTTACCGCCAAAGCATGTGGTGAGCGGCGGGCCTGTTGCCGAATCGGCGGGCAGACTGCCCAACATCCATGCACAATGTGCATGACTGACGGTAGCTGGCTTCACGAGTCATGACGGCACCGCAATGCTGCGTTGCGGCATGTCATGTTGCAATGCATCATGGAAGCGCCATCTTCAAGCCCGGGAGGAGATGAAACCAACTGAGCCGCCCGATCCGGCGGCCCCTTCTCGGAGCATTCGTTCATGACCCCTTCCCGCCTTGTCGCGCGTGTCCAGGAGCGCCTGGAGAAGCGCCGCCGCTACAACCGCCTCGTCAACGAGATCCTCGGCATGAGCGCGCGCGATCTCATCGACATCCGCGGCGACCGCGGCCAGATGCTGCGCGACGCCTATCGCGAGATCTACGGCTGACGCGCAGCCTTATTCCCGCCGGGGCGGTTCCGCCAAAGGTGAAATCGCTTCAGCGCCATGCGATCCAGCGGCCGTGGAAGTCGGCGTCGGCCAGGTGCCGCGTGGCCCCGCCGGGCCAGAGGGTCAGCGCGAGCGCAGCATCCCCGACCCGGCCCGGCTCCATCCTGAGCCAGGCGAGCGGGCGTGTCGGCGTGGCCTCGCCGCCGCCCGCACGCATGGCCTCCACGATGGCAGCCTGCGTTTCTTCGGGCAGGTATTGCCAGACGACCGAGTGGAAGAGCACGGCGGCGGCCCCCTCGGGCCGGTTTTCGAGCATGCTCCGCACGGCAAGGAGCGCGTCCTGGGCTTCGACGCGCACCCGCGCGGCCATGGCGAGCCTGATCGCCGCTTCGAGCCGGGCCGCGCGCGCGGGCTGGTCGGGCCAGACATAGGCCTTGAGGCGCAGCCGCGTGTCCCCTTGCGAGACATTCACGGGCGCGACGTCGGTCCCGCGCCTTGCCATGATGTTGAGCCGCCCGCCGAGCGGCACGGGCTTTCCCCTGATCTCGGGCTCAAGCCGCACGGGCGAGTTCTCGTCGCCCCACAGCGCCTCGCCATAGCGGAAGCCGAAGCGGTCGAAGGCGAGGTTCAGCCCGGCCGAGGCGCCGATCTCATGAAGGCTGAGCGGCAGCTTCACCTCGCGCGCGATCTCAAGCAAGCCCGGCAGAAGCACGGCCGCGCGCGCCGCCTCGTTGGTTTGCGGCGGGCGGTCGAGAAAGGAGAGGAGCGTCTTGTCGTGGTCGCGGATCACGCTGGGAAAGAGCGCCCGAAGCGCGAATTCCGGCGCGCCCTGCGGCGGGAAGGCGGCCTTCAGCAAACGGCATTTCTCGGAGAGCACCAAAAAGTGCAGGCCGCCGCACAGGCGAAGCGCCAGCGCGTCACGGCCGGGGTCGCCGGGCCATGACAGCGCGCGCCGGCCCGTTTCCGTGGCCTCGTCCAGCACGGCCGCGAGCGCGCGGCAGAGCCTTGCCGTGAACGGCGAGCCCAGCCGCTCGCAGGCCTCCGCCTGGGCTTTGAAATGCGCCGTGATGCGCTGATCGTCCGCCCTCGCGTCCATGCCCGATCGTCCCTCGACGCAAGCATAGCGCGATTTCGTTGCGGGGACGCAAAAGTTCAGGCGGGCGGTCGCTGCGTCCGCGCTTGCTCGATCGCGGGCAGAAGCTTTTCGCGCAGCGCTTCGGGCGACAGCGGCCCGACATGCTTGAAAAGGATTTTTCCGTCAGGCCCGACCAGAAACGTTTCGGGCACGCCATAGACGCCCCATTCGATGGAGGCGCGGCCGTTGGCGTCCACGCCCACCGCGTCGAAGGGGTTGCCGAGCTCGTTCAGGAAGGCGAGCGCGTTGGCGGCAACGTCCTTCTGGTTGATGCCGACGATCCGCAAGCCTGGGTCGCGGGAAAGCTCGACCAGCAGCGGATGCTCCTGGCGGCACGGTCCGCACCACGAGGCCCAGACATTCACCAGCGTCACCTGGTCCCGAAACGTTTGCGGGTCGAGCCCCGGCAGCCCGCTGCCCTCGAGCGGTGGCAAGGGTGTGGACGGGGCGGGCGCGCCGATCAGCGCCGAAGGCACGTCGGACGCGTCGCGGCCCGACAGGAGCTGCAGAAGGAAGAGG
The DNA here is from genome assembly GCA_035998495.1 of Mesorhizobium sp. GTDB lineage: Bacteria > Pseudomonadota > Alphaproteobacteria > Rhizobiales > Rhizobiaceae > Mesorhizobium_B. The sequence goes on along the minus strand of DASYHP010000080.1, from coordinate 44,592 downwards.
CCGGACAGGAGCACGAAGACGACGAGCGGCAGAAGCAGAAGCGCTTTGCCGCGGCGGGGCGCGTCGGCTATGTCGGCCTGCGGTCCAGCCGCGCTCATCGGGCCGCCCGCCGGCCGCCGAGAGCTTCCAGCGCGCGCAAGCTCCTTTGGCGCGCCCGGCCCTGCGCGATCACCCACAGCGCCAGCCCGCCGATGCCCAGCGCGGAGGCCGCATAGGCCGCGAAAACGTGCAGCGCGTGGACGGTCATGCCCGCGCCTCCACACCGCGCCCGCCGGCGCGCTCGGCGTTGAGCGCCGCCATGCGCCGGAGCGTCTCGATGCGGCGGCGGAAGATCTCGTTGCGCATGGCCCCAAGATGCAGCGCGAGGAAGAGCAGCGTGAAGCCGAGCGCGCAGACGAGCAGGGGCCACAGCATGCTCCCATGGATCGTGGGTCCGTCGAGCCGCATGACGGAGGCCGGCTGGTGGAGCGTGTTCCACCAATCCACGGAGAATTTTATGATGGGAATGTTGAGGAAGCCGACAAGCACCATCACGGCGGCCGCGCGCGCGCCCCGTCCCGAGCCGTCGAGCGCCCGGAACAGCGCGATCAGGCCCAGATACATCAGGAACAGCACGAAGACGCTCGTAAGGCGCGCGTCCCACACCCACCATGTGCCCCACATGGGCTTGCCCCAGATCGAGCCCGTGAGCAGCGTCAGCGCCGTGAACACCGCGCCGATGGGGGCGGCGGCGCGGATCGCGACTTCGGCCAGCGGGTGCCGCCAGACGAGCACGCCGAGCGCGGACGCCGCCATCAGGCTGTAGCAGAGCATCGACAGCCAGGCGAAGGGCACATGCACATACATGATCCGCACGGTGACGCCCTGCTGGTAGTCGGGCGGCGCGCGGAAGGCGAGGAAGAGACCGGCCGCAAGCACGAGCAGCGCCACCCCCGTCAGCCAGGGCAGCAGACGGGCGGAGAGCGCGAGAAAGCGCGCGGGATTAGCGAGCGCGGTCAACCCGGAGGGGCGGACGCTCGCGACTTGTGCCGCCGTTTGGGTCGCCTCGCTCACTGCTTTTCGTCCAGACCGATCTTGCACCGGGCCGTAGCTCTTAGGCGCGCTGAAATTATGTCCGCCGAGGGGAGCAGCGTGGAACGTCAGATAGGCAACGGCTTGCCTCCGCGCAATCGGCGAAAGGTCGCCGGCTGGCGGCGGCCGCCGGGCGTGGTGGGAGCTAAGCTCACGCCCTACCTCCCCCTTTTGGGGAGGCCGCGTCATGAGCTTGTCGAAGGACGCGGGTGGGGGTGAATGGCGAAAGCCTCGCCAAGCTGGAGCACCCCCACCCGCCTGCTGCGCAGGCGACCTCCCCACAAGGGGGAGGTAGGGCGCTTGCGCCGGCTGCCGCTCACCGCCGCTTCTTGGTCAATCCCGCGTGCGCCCAGGCCATCCGCAGCGCCGCGGCGAGTTCTTCTTCCGAAACCCTGGCGAGGTGCATCGTGGTCCAGCCCTGCCGGCCCCAGGCGTTGGGCACGGGCGCGAAGGCGTCCGGCGCGACGGCGCATTTGAGTTCCTGCTCGTCGGGCAAGAGCCGCAGATTGACCGTTTGCCCGTCGGCCGCCAGCGTGGCGAAGATGCGCTTCACCTTGAAGGCCGTCCGGTCGAAATGCGGCGCTTCGGTCGTGCCATCGAGCGCAAGCGCGAGGCGTCTGAAATCAGCGCTGGAGGTCACTTTCAGCCCGCAAGCAACGCATAAGACTTCTGCCTCGCAGCTATCTACTTTCCTTAGCAGCCGCGTATGTTCTGGCTACGTCACTGACGCCAGAGAACCAACCCATCCGCCAACGTGGTAAGTCATCAGCCTTGATAGTTGAACCAGGTGGGGCTGGGCATATCAAGAGCCCTCTTGACTGACATTCGTCCATTCTCTTCTGAAAAAGCCTCTCGTTCACAACGACCACACCCTCATTCGTCTCCACAGTTTCGACTCCGGGCGGAAGCGGCTGATCGATTCTGAGCTGCGCCAACTCACCGTCAGAAAAAACCCGCATGTCAGCGCTTGGTGTAAGGAGCATGAGATTTGTCACTCGAGAGTCTATACCCATTTCATCTATGTATTCAGCAATCAAACCGCTGAGTTCCTGGGTAGCATCAACAAGCTCATATGTATCACTGCCATCCAGCGTTCCAGGCAAGTGCCAGAAGCGGTGGACACCAAGCACAGCCCCCTTGTCCATAGAACGCGACTCACCACCAAAGTACGTGAGAGCACAAGCAGACAGGCATTCCCCCCAACTTGGAATGAATGTCGTCGCACCGATTGCCCGGATGTATCTGCCAAGCTTCACGCCCTCAAAAAGACTGCCGCCTGGGGAGACGAGTACAAAGATTATGGGCTGGTTTATATTTGTTCCAAATGTGCGTTCAAAACGCTCCGATAGACCATCAGTGATCTCGCCTTGCGCCAAGACGATGAAGCGATGGAGTTTCTTGTCGGCGACAATTTGAATATGGAATTCTTCCCCGCTGCTTGCCTGCGCCTTCGCAACGGTTAGAAATGATGCTTCGTCAACTAGCACATAGAACGCTATTGCTTTGAGAAACATGTACCCCCTTCGACAGACCATCTGTCCGCCTGCAGTAGCTTGCAGCATCGCTACTAACCCCTCCTCAACACCGCCTGCAGTACGTCCCTAATCCCGATCGAGCCCACGAAGCGCGAGGCTTCGTCGAACAAGGCCACGGGCGCGGTCTGCGAGCGCTGCATGGCGAGCATCACCGTCTTCAGCGGCGTGCCGGGCTTGGCCCAGAACACGTGCGGCGCGTCGTCGGGCAGGCGCTCGACATCGTCGCAGGACACCCAGACCGCGGGCTTGCCGTCGCGCTCGGCCTGGGCCACGAGCCCATCCGCGTCGATGCGGAAGCGCGTGGTGTGGCGCCGGTCGAGCCAGAGCCAGCCCCCCTCGCCCGCGGGTTCGAGATCGCGACGGTCGCGCATCACGTTCCAGGCCGTCAGCACCGACAGCGGGTTCACGTTGGCAATGAAGTCCCGCACATAGTCGTTGGCGGGCTTGAGCACGATGTCCTCCGGCGCGCCGGACTGCACGATGCGCCCGCCTTCCATGATGGTGATGCGGTTGCCGATCTTGAGCGCCTCTTCGAGGTCGTGGGACACGAAGAGGATGGTCTTTTTCAGCGTCTTCTGGAGCCCCAGAAGCTCGTCCTGGAGCTTGGTGCGGATCAGCGGGTCGAGCGCGGAGAAGGGCTCGTCCATGAGCAGGATGGGCGCTTGCGTCGCGAAGGCGCGCGCGAGCCCCACGCGTTGCTGCATGCCGCCCGAAAGCTCATGCGCGTATTTGCCGGCCCACTGGTCGAGGCCGACGAGTTTCAACTGCGCCTCGACGCGCCGCTTGCGCTCGGGTGCGGGCACGCCGGAAAGCTCCAGCCCGAAGCCGACATTCTCCGCCACCGTGCGCCAGGGCAGGAGCGCGAACTGCTGGAACACCATGGCGACCTGGCGCTGGCGGATGCGGCGCAGCGTGGAGGCATTGGCCTCCACCACGTCTACCACGCCGTCGCCGTCGCGCACGAAGACTTTTCCACGCACGGGGACGTTCAAGCGATTGACGGCGCGGAGCAGCGTGGATTTGCCCGAGCCGGACAGCCCCATGAGCACGGAGATCTCGCCTTCCGCGACCGAGAGGCTCGCGCCCGCGCAGCCCAGCACGGCGCCCGTTCGTTGGAGGATCTCTTCGCGCGAACAGCCGCGGTCGATCATGTCGAGCGCCGGGCGCGGGTTCGGGCCGAACACGATGTCCACGTCTTCGAAGCGGACGGCGGGCGCGGCCTCCACGCGAACCGAAGAGGGCGCAACCGGCGCGTTCACCGCGAAAGATCCCGGCCGATGCGGCTCATCCGATCGAGGATGATGGCGAGCACCACGATGGCGAGCCCCGCCTCCAGCCCCTGCGGAACGTTGACGGTGTTGAGCGCGCGCACCACAGGCGTGCCCAAGCCGTTCGCGCCGATCAGCGCCGCGATCACCACCATGGACAGCGACAGCATGATGCACTGCGTCAGCCCCGCCATGATGGTGGGCAGCGCCGCCGGCAGTTCGACCTTCCACAGCAGTTGCCGCTTGGTGGCGCCGAAGGCTGCCCCCGCTTCCAGCATGGGTTTGGGCACCGAGGTGATGCCCAAATAGGTCAGGCGGATCGGCGCGGGCGCGGCGAAGATCACGGTGACGATCAGCCCCGGCGCGACGCCCAGCCCGAACAGGATCAGCACCGGGATCAGGTAGACGAAGGTGGGCATGGTCTGCATCAGGTCGAGCACCGGCTGCAGGGTGCGATAGACGCGCGGGTTGTGCGCCGCCCAGATGCCCACCGGCACGCCGATCGCCATGGAGGCGGTGGCGGCGGCGACCACGAGCACCAGCGTCTCGACCGTCTCCTCCCAGAGCCCCTGGTTGAGGATGAACAGCAGGCCGAGGAACACGCCGAGCGAGAGCTTCCACGAGCGCTGGATGAGAAAGGCGAGCCCGGCGATCGCCAGGATCAGAAGCACGGGCGGGAGGGCCAGCAGCAGGTCGGACAGCCCGTCCAGAACGAAGGTGACGCCGTCGGCGATCGCGTCGAAGACGGCCTCGAAATTGGTGGTGAGGAAGTCGAAAAAGGCCTCGCCCCACCGGCCGACGCCGATCTTTCGGTCTTCGACCCACTCGGAGATCGGGTCCAAAGGCTAACCTCCGTTGACGATTTCTGCAAAATGCACAGCCTAGCACCCAGCTCTACGACGTTAATACAGGAGAGGGGCCAAATCCCGGAGCAGAATGGAGACTTCAGGCCTCGATGGGTCAACTTTCACAATGGCCTTGTCGCCAACCCTCATTCGACCTTCGTTCAACATGTAAGGATTCCGAACCTCACTTCGACGACTCTCGCCTCGGTACAAATACTCTACCGTCAGGACATAATCTGGCGGCTCTCCAGGTATGACCTTCCTGGCTACGACAACGGCTTCCACTTCGGGCCAATTCTTGGCCTTGCTAACCAGTCTGTGGTTCAACCACGCGATAATGAAGGCAAGCGCGAAGAACGCGATGACGATGTAGAAGCCCACCTCGTCGTTCATTTGCGCGCTTGCTCATCGGCATGACAGGTTCCTAGAGCCCGTTCTGAACTCAGCTCCCGATCGCCTCCTTGACCGCCGCCATCGCGTCGCCGCCCTCGAAGGTGGTGACGCCGGCGAGCCAGGGCTCGATCGCCCCAGGATTGGCCTTGAGCCACTCGGTGGCGGCGTCCTCCGGGTCCTTGCCGTCGTTGAGGATCGCGCCCATGATCTCGTTCTCCATGTCGAGGGAGAACGTGAGGTTCTGCAGGAGCTTGCCGACATTCGGGCATTCCTGGACATAGCCCGCGCGCGTGACGGTGTAGACGGTCGCGCCGCCGAGATTGGGACCGAACACCTCGTCGCCGCCCTCGAGATACGCCATGTCGATGTTTGCGTTCATGGGATGCGGCTCCCAGCCCAGGAACACGGCGTCCTCCTTGTCGGCGGCGGCCTTCTGCACGGCCGACAGCATGCCCGCCTCCGAGCTTTCCACGAGCTCGAAGTCGCCCAGGCCGAACTGGTCCTTGGCGATCATGTCGAGGATCAGCCGGTTGCCGTCATTGCCCGCCTCGATGCCGTAGATCTTGCCGCCGAGCTGGTCCTTGAACTTGTCGATATCCCCAAACGTCTTGAGGCCGGCGTCATAGGTGTGTTTCGGCACGGCGAGCGTGTATTTCGCGCCTTCGAGATTGGTGGCCACCGTTTCCACCGACTTGTCATCGAGATAGGGGCGGATGTCGCCCTCCATGGTGGGCATCCAGTTGCCCAGGAACACGTCGATGTCCTTGTTCTTGAGCGAGGCGAGCGTGACGGGCACGCTGAGCACCTGGGTCTCGGGCTCGTAGCCCAGCGCCTCCAGGATCACCGAGGCGGTGGCGGTGGTGGCGGTGATGTCGGTCCAGCCGACATCGGAGAAGCGGACCGTCTGGCAGGATGCCGGTTCGGCGGCGAATGCCGCGCCCGAAGCGAGGAGCGAAAGCCCGAAGGCGGCGGCAAGCGTCTTGATCCGTGTCATCTTGTCTTCTCTCCCTGTTCTGGCGAAGTTCATTGCGGCGGCATGCGGCTTCCCTGCTTGGCCGCAGGGCAAGAAGATGGACGCCGGGGGTGGCGAAGCCAAACACCAATTCACCGGCGGATCAAGGTCCGCGGCTCGCGGCGCACAAAGGAACGTTCCTTGGCCAAGCTTTCCTTCCACTATGCGGCCATGAACGCGGGAAAATCCACCGCGCTTCTGCAGGCCTCGCACAATTACCGGGAGCGCGGCATGCGGACCGCGCTGTTCACGTCCCACCACTATGCCGAAAACGGCGTTGGGCGCATCGCCTCGCGGCTGGGCGTGAGCGCGGACGCGCAGGTCTTCTCGCCGGGCGACGACCTGTTCGGCCGCATCCGCGGGCAGCACACGCAGGCGCCGCTGGCTTGTGTGCTCGTGGACGAGGCGCAGTTCCTGGAGACCGATCAGGTGTGGCAGCTCGCGCGCGTGGCCGACCGTCTGGACGTGCCGGTGATCGCCTATGGGTTGCGCACCGATTTTCGCGGCGCGCTTTTTCCCGGCTCGGCGGCGCTCTTGGGCGTGGCGGACGAACTCAGGGAAATCCGCACGGTCTGCTTTTGCGGGCGAAACGCCGGTTTCGTGGCGCGGCTTGGGCCGGACGGACGGGCGCTCACCCAAGGCGCGCAGGTGGCGGTGGCGAAGGCGCAGTATGTCTCGCTCTGCCGGCGGCACTGGGACGAGGCGACGGGACGCTGGCCCGCGGCGGAGTGACGGTCAGACCGGAAGCGCGAGCGGGTGGGCGAAGAGCGCCCGGTCGACCGTGACTAGTTTCAGGCCCTCCACCTTGCACTGGGCGAGCAGCATGCGGTCGAACGGGTCGCGCGTGGCGGGTTCGGGCTCGACAAAAGCGACGGCATGGTGGCGGGTGATGTCGAGAGTCGCGAAGCTCACCGACTCCAGGTAAGCTGCCAGATCCCCGACCGGCATCCTCGGGTCGAGCTTGCCGAGACGTGTCTTGATCGTGATCTCCCAAAGCGTCGTTACGCTGACCCAGCCCTGATCAGCCTCGTCGCGCAGACGCCTGTAGGCCGAAGGCCTGTCGAGAAGCCCTGCATGGATGATCTCCAGCACGACATGCGTGTCGAACAGCAGCCGCATCGATCAATCGAAGGGCAGCGGCCGGATCAGGAAATCCTCGGGAAGCGGATCGTCGAAATCGGGAGCGACATACGGGACTGGATTGGCAATGCCCTTTGAGAGCAGGTAGCGGCGTCCCGCTTCCCAATCGATCCCTGTCTTCTTTGGCTGCTCTGGCGTCACGTCTTCGTGCGGCTTCAGGTCGAACACGGGCGCGCCGTCCATCGTCACGATCACGCGCTCGCCCGCGGCGAGCTTCGGCGCGAGCGAAGAAAGCTCCTTCTCCAGGTCCTTGATTGAAACGAACACGGTCATGACCACAGGATAGCGATTTGCCCGCCGGGCGGCAACCAAAGCGGGGCGTCCGCGTCTTTCCATGCGCGCGGGCGGCTTCTATATTCGTGCCGCCTTTGACGCGGGGAGAAACGCATGGCCAGCCTGCAGAACATGGACGCCGAGATCGCCCGGACGGAGGCGGTGGTGAAGGACATGCGCGCCAAGATCGAGCAGTCCAGCTCGCTCTTGGACAAGTTCGCGCAGACCGACCGCAAGATCGGCTCGGCCGAGTTCGACATCGAGAATGCCCGCATCGAGGACGTGATCAAGCAGCAGAAGGTGATGGAGGCCAACATCGCCGACCTGATCCTCGGCCTGGAGGACGCCACCAACGCCTTCGGCTCCGAGTTCGAGTCCATGAAGGGCTATACGGGGTGGGAAAGCTTCGTCGGCATGTTCTCCGAGCAAAGCAAGCAGCGCATGCGCTCGGATCGGGTGCGCAACATGTCGCTCGCCGGCAACCTGCAGGAGCTGCTCGCGAAGTCCGACACCATCGTGGGGCTCCTGAAAAGCCAGAAGCAGGTGCTCGACGAGCGCTACAAGACCTCCGAGGAGAGCCTGAAGCGCGTGATCGAGCGCCGCAAGGGCACGATCGAGCGGCTCTCCGCCATCCAGAAGCGCATCGAGGAGCTGAACCCGCAGCTTCTCGAGATCGAGAACAAGATCGCCGCCTCCACCAACCAGACCGAGCGCACGGAGCTCGAAGGCGAGCGTTCGCGGCTCGCCACCGAATACAACGAGGCGCAGGCCAAGGAGCAGGAGCTGCTCGCCGAAAGCCAGACGCTGGAGCGCTACACCTCCATGTTCCAGACCTTCGTGGACAGCCTCGCCAACCAGATCGCGGCGCAGAACACGCTCATCAACAAGCTGACCATCGACACCGAGCAGCGCATCGTCCTCTACAAGGCCTTGGAGGACAGCTTGAAGACCGCCGCCCAGCAGGACGTGGCGCACAAGATCAACACGCTGGGCAGCCAGGTCGACAACACGGCCGAAGAGACCATGGCCGGCATCGGCGCGGCCGCGCAGAAGCATATCGGCGACCTCCTGGAACTTCATGAAAGGAACATGGGCGCCTCGGCCGACATCCAGCGGCGCAAGAAGCTGGCCGACGACGCCTTCGCCCGCCGCTTCGACGAGGTCCTGCGCAAGCACAACGCGGCGGACTACGTGCAGTCCTGATGCCTTCCGGCCCTGAGCCCGGCGGCAGGCCCTCATGAGCGACGTCGCCGCGACCGCAGCATCCCCAGCGCCCGCGGACGCCGCCGCGCAGCGCTACTTCGCCGCCATGCGCGCCGCGCTCCAGGGCCTCGGGCTCTTCATGGACGAGCGGCTCGCGCAAAGCCAGGACCTCGTGGCAGGCGCCCTGGCCGATTATCTCGACAAGCTCGAACGCTCCTTCTCCTGCTGGGAGAACCGGCTGGGCTTCGCCGAGAAGTTCCGCATCAGCCGCGCCGAAAGCGGCTTTCCCATCTTCCAGCACGTTCTGGAGCTCGAGAACGACCGCCGCACGGCCACGGAAAGGCTCGCCGCCCTGCCTGACGCCGACGCCATCCGCGCCGACATGGCCGACTTCATCCTGCGGCGGAAGGAGTTCCCGGCGGCCCTCAAGCGCAGCATGGCCGAGCGGCTCTATCTCGAAGACGTCGAGAACGGCCAGACCTTCGGGCCGTTCAGCCTGGCCAAGACGGTCTATGTCTCGGTCAGCCCCAAAAGCGGCCGGCCGGTCTGCGTGGCGCATTGGGCGAGCTTCGACGGCGTGGCCCACCTGCCGCTGATCTATGTGCTCACCGTCGAGGACTCGTCACCCGCCCTGGTGGAGAAGATCGTGGGCGAGGACGGCCGGTTGCGCGAGGACGTGCCGATCCCCCTGCCGGTGGACGGGCTTCTCAACCCCGAGCTCGCCCACCGCTTCGACGACTTTTCCGAGAAGAACTCGGCCTTCTCGCTGTCGCCCGCCACGATCGCGACCAATCTCGACAAGGATTTTCCGACGCTGCACCCCAAACAGTTGCGCCGCATCGTGCTGGGGCCGTTCTATGGGGCTGGACTGACCGAGCACGGCTCCCGCGTGGCGACGGCGCTGGCACGCGTCCGGCGGCCCGAAAGCGCCTGGCTGCTCACCTGGACGGTGCAGGAGGTTTTCTCCATCGCCGAACGGGCGGGGAAGCAGGGCCTATGGTCGAGCGAGCCGCCCACCCAGGAGTTCCATATCGAAACCGCGGATCTCGAGGCCGCGCGCCAGGGCGTGTCGGCCTATGAGAAGCACGCGCTGGTGCCGCACGAGGCCTATCAGGCGCTCTACGCCGCGGGCGAGGCCAAGGACGTGTTCGCCGGTTTTCGCGTGCATGTGCTGTCCAAGGGCGGGGTGATCACGGATGAATGATCGTCCTTGTGAGCCGATCAATGCCGGACGGCTTGGGCCCGCGTCATGACGCTTGCAGCGCAAGTTCTCGCCAAGAAGCGGCAGCTCGACGCGTTGCGGAAGATCGTGCCTCCGGGCGGCCTGGAAAGCTTGGAGCACAGCCAGAGGATCGACATCACTTATTCCTCAAACGCGATCGAAGGGAACACTCTGACCGCCGGAGAGACGGCCCTTGTGCTGGAAAAGGGCATCACAGTTGGTGGCAAGCCTCTTAAGGATCACCTTGAGGCGGTCGACCACGCACGGGCCCTCGGCTGGGTGCTGGAGATTGCGTCACGGAGCGAAATGCCGATCACCGAGATCGACATACGCAATCTGCATCATCTGGTGATGGCGAACTCCAATTCCGAGATCGCGGGGCGCTATGCCGACAGCGCTCGACACGTGAACACCGATGCCGGCCTGCACCTTTTCCCTTCGCCTGTCGAGATTCCTGCCTTGATGGAGAATTTCGCCCGCTGGCTGAGCGTCGCGGAGGCAACGCCTGAGACGGCCTTTCAGGCCCATCGGGGGCTCGTGGCCATCCACCCGTTCAACGACCGCAATGGCCGGACCGCGCGCCTTCTCATGAACCTCGTTCTAGCGCGTGCAGGCTACCCGCCGGTCGCCGTCCGTCCCGAGGATCGTCCGACCTATATCGCCGCCCTGGAGGTCGGACATGCAGCCGGCAGCTATGCCGCCTTCGACGAGTTGCTCTACAGAAGGCTCGATCAGACCCTCGACTTGTATCTGACGACCGCTCGACGGGCTGCCGCCGGGTCGTCGCAGGACGGCAACGTTCTCCCGATGAGGAAAAACTGATGGACGCCGGGCTGACCACCATCGCCGAAAGCGACATCGAGAAGCATCGCGCGGCCGCGCAGAGCCTCATCACGCGCACGGTCGTGCTGGAGGATTCGTCCGCCCGCTCGTCCACGGCGCTCGCCGGCACCGGGCGGCGCTTCGTGCCCACCGTCTCGACGGGCGGGGTGCGCCGCACCCGCGAGGTGGAGCTTTCCAAGACCGTGGCCGCCGTCAGGCCGGACGACCCGCTGATGGGCATCGGCCAGCATGCGCTCCTTTACCGCGTCCGCCGCGGTTTGCAGGTGGCGCTGGCCGTGGGCGACGTGTTCGCCCGCTCGTCCGACCTTGAGGCGCTCCAGGCCAAGAACGCCCGCGCGCCCCTCGAAGGCGAGGATGCTTCCCGCTTCCACAGGCTGCTCGCGGGCCAAGCCTATGTCGCGGGTTTCACCTTCGCCGCCTTTCTTTCACGCACCCTGGAGACGCAAGGCGAGGCGCCGTCCGACCTGCCCGAGCCCGCCTTCCTGTTCGACACGCCGCTCGACGCGCTGAAAGGCCTCGTCGCCGGGCTCGACGCCGCATTGCAGGGCGCGCCCGACGAAGCCGCACTGGCCCTGCGCGGGAAAACCTTCGCCCGCGTGGCGCTCGACGGGCTGCTCGCCCGAAAGGAGCGGTTCGAGGGGCTGGGCCCATTCGAGAACACGCACATCCGCATCGACCGCGACGACTTCAGCCTCGACGGCTTCGACCAGGCGCCGGGCGAGAAGCGCAAGCCCTTGGTGATGACCTTCAAGAAGCCCGACGAGGTCGTCGGCAACCACATCGCCAAATACCAGGCGGTCAAGCTCGCCAAGATGCTGATGGCCTATGACTTCGACCGTCAGTTGAACCCTTTCGTCGAGCTGGGTGGCTTTCTTTTCACCTTCATCGGCGACGGCGCGCCCGGCACGGGAAAGACCTCGCTGATCCAGATGATCGCGGGCCTGCTCAATGACTATTGCGGGGTGGCGGGCTATCCCTTCCACTACGAGAATTTCGGCGTGGACCAGATCTCGTCCTATCAGGGCAAGTCGGGCCAGAACTGCCGCGAGTTCGTCAACAACGTGCTCAACCCCCGCGCCATCGGCTTCGGCACGGTGGACGACATCGACCAGGTGGCGGCACGCCGCTCGGACGACCGGGCGTCGGCCGGCCAGCAGGAGATCACCGGCGTCTTGATGGAGGCGTTTTCCGGCGCCTCGACCGTGGTGCGCGGCAACTCGACCTTCGGCATGTTCTCGAACTATCCCGAGAACGTGGACGATGCGCTGCGCCAGCGCGCCGGCGCGCGATGGCTGGTCGACGGGCCGCAGACCCGCGCGGACTATATCGACATCTTCGTGCTGCTCGCGGGCAAGAACCACCAGATCCCGTTGGGCGAGCACGAGCTCTACGCCGCCCAGGAGGTGCAGCGGGCAGTGCGCGAGGCCTATGCCGAGCATGCCCGCCCGCAGGAGGAAGGACTCCTCAAGGTCTATGAGCGGTTCCTGCGCGAGAACGGCGAGCCCCAGACGCTGGCCGATATCGGCGAATATCTGCACATGATCAAGGAGGCTGAGCCGCGCTTCACGGGCCGCGCGGTGAAGAACGTCACCGACGCGATCAAGATGCGGAGCATGGATATCGAACTGCCCGACGAGTGGTTTTCTTCTCGCGAGCCGTTCTTCGCGAAGGACTATGAAACGAAGAAGGCGATGATCGCGGAGCTGAGAAAGCCCTTCACGCTTCAGATCGTGATGGAGGAGATCAACCGCTACGCCGATTCCGAGTTCCGCTATTCCGACCGCTCCGACGATGCGGCGGTGCAGAAGCTGATCCGCGACGCGCGCCTGCGCGAAAAGGCCGTGCGCGAGATCGAGGAAATGAAGGCAAAGGGGCTGTGGAATGCGTGAGGACTGCCCCTCATCCCGCTGCCGCGACCTTCTTTCCGCACGCTGGGAGAAGGAGGCGTCAGCGTCGCAGTCGACCTCCTTCTTCGCGTCTGCGGGGAGAAGGGCGCGGCTGCGGGACGAGGGGCAAGTCCCGCAGGGGGAACCGCGCTGATGGACCTCCTGCGCGACAACGAGCTGATCTTCGGCCGGCTGCTGGCCGTCGAGGAGCCGCATCTGATCGAGCGCTACAACAAGGCGTTGAAGGCGTTCGGCCTCACGCCCACCGCGCTCGAACGTTTTGAGATCGACCGCTCCGGCTTCTCGCCGCAGGTGGCCGAGGAGCTGGGCGATCCGCATTACCTCGACCCCCATCAGGTCAACCGCCGCTTCATCATCCTGACCCCGGCCCAAGCCGACCTGCCGGTGGTCCACACGGCCTTCTCCAACACGGGCGAGCTGCTGGGCGAGTTCTTCGCCACGAACAGGCGGGCCATCGATGCGCTGACCATCAAGGACGTGATCTTTGGCGAGATTGAGGACTCGGTCGCCAGGGTCGAGACAGTCGAGGACTTGCTTTCCATCAGCCAGGTCGAGTTCCGCGTGCTGTCGGCCGAGGACGTGGTGGGCAAGGCGGCCGAGCTCGGCCTGCTCGTGGACCGCTTGAAGCGCGAGCCCGACGCCTGGCGCGACGACGCGCTCCTCCACCGCATGGTGGAGCTCGCCAAGGTCACGGGCGACATCCGCGAGAACCGGCTCGTGCCAGACCAGGTGATCTTCCGGCACGACGCCTTCTGGACGAGCCATTTCGGCGGCGTCTATGTCTTCATCGATCGCGACGTCACCACCGTGATCGGCGATCCGGCCGCGCCGGGCTTCCGCCGCTCGCGACCCTGGCAGGTGAGCTATCTCTCGATCAGCGACCCCGACCGGGTGTTCAAGTTCCTTTTGACCTCCGGCCGGCTGGAGCTGCCGCGGCCCGCCTGGCTGGAGGAGTCCGGCTATCTCGAGCACCGCGCCGAGATGGCCGTGCGCGCGATCATCGCCGCCGAAGAGCCCGACCGCGACCTGGCGCGCGCCGACAGGATCTGGTTCCAGACCTGGATCCACGCCCATGCCGACCGGATCGCCGGCGAAGGCACATTTCCCTTCCTCAACGCCGTCAAGCGCCAGGTGATGGGCGCGGGTCAGGTGCGCCTGGACGAACTCGATCCCGCCCGCCGCTTCCTGGTCGTGCGCGCCAGGCCCGACCACGCGGACGCCTGGCTCGTGAACCGGCTGATCTCCGACTTCGTGCCGGACGACTTCATCTCGCGCTACGTCTTCAACAAGCAGGGTTTTTTCCGCGACTACGAGTCATGGAGCCCCCGCCGCCGGGCCGACATTGTCCACACGCTCAAAAACACTTACCTACGCGACCGGAGCGGTTTTCGCGCGAAGCTCTACGGCTTGAGGGACTGACGCCATCGCGGGCGTTCGGAGCGCGGGAATGCAAGGGGGAACGCCGTGCTCGATCCGATTGTGAATTTCTTCGCCCGCGTCTTCGCGTGGATCGGGCGGGGCATCGGCACTGTCATCGGCGTCCTGCTCTGGCCTTTCCTGTGGTTCGGGCGCTGGTACCGCACCCGCGGCTGGATCCTCAGGGCCGTGCTGGGCGCGATCCTTTTAGGTTTCGTTGGCCTTTACGGCTACTTTTTCTGGACCACCCAGCGCTGGACGAACTTCGACCCGGATTACGTCGCGGCCTACAATTTCGCCGGACAGGGGGCAGCAAGCGGTCAGCAGGTGGCGCCCGACACGGGCGCGGCGGTCGCGCCCGTGTCGGGCAGCGCCCCCACCGCGCCTGTGGGCGAGGGTGCTGCGCGCACCTGCGAGCCGTCGGCCATCGTCCAGGTGACAGCCGACCTGACCGACTTCAACGTCAACGAGAACCCCTGGGTCTCGTCGATGATCCTCTACAAGCTCGGCTTTTTCGGCCTGTCCTGGGATTCGACGCCATTCTTCGACAACAAGGCCTCGTTCCAGCGCGGCGTCAACCAGGCGGTGCGGCGCACCTCGGTGGAGCTCGTCGACACGCTGGCGCGCGTGCGCGGCACGAGCCAGATCGACCAGGATCTGCAGGACGCGCGCGGCAACCTGCAGTTCGACGAATATTCCTGGTATTTCGGGCTCGATCCCTTCGGGCCGAAGACCCCTACGCCGTCCTACTACCGCGCGGCGATCGGCCATCTTCAGGCGTTCAACCGGCGGCTCGAGGCCTGCGAAGCCGTGTTCGACGCGCGCGCCGACAATCTCGTGCAGTTCATCGACCGCATCGCCAACGATATCGGCTCGACCTCCGACATCCTCCGGCGGCGGTCGGAGAACTTCAACGGCGGCTGGTTCGATACGCGCGCCGACGACCGCTTCTGGTTCGCCTATGGCCAGCTCTACGGCTATTACGGCATCCTGCACGCGGCGCGCGCCGATTTCGGCGACGTGATCGAGCAGCGGGGCCTGACCCAGCTCTGGGCGACCTTGGAAGAGCAGTTCAGGGCGGCGCTCAACATCCAGCCCGCGATCATCTCGAACGGCGCGGAGTCGGGTTGGATCATGCCCTCGCACTTGGCGACTATGGGCTTTTACGTGCTGCGCGTGCGCACCAACCTCCAGGAAATCCGCTCGGTTCTGCAGCAGTAGCTGCTGCTTGGCAGGCCGTGGGCGTGTCCTCGCCTGTCGCATTTCGTGCATCGGGCGGCTGATTTGAGACGGCGTGGGCTGCGCGGCTCGGGCTTATTGGCGCGCCGGAAAAGCCGCGCAAGAGCGGCGCAGGGATGGCGAGAGGGATTTTCATGGCCGAGTTCAAGTCCGACATCGAGATCGCGCGCGCGGCCCGGAAGAAGCCGATCCAGGAGGTGGGCGCAAAACTCGGCATCCCGGCCGAGCACCTGCTGCCCTACGGCCACGACAAGGCGAAGGTCTCCGCCGACTACATCCGCTCCGTGCGGGGCAACAAGGACGGCAAGCTGATCCTGGTCACCGCCATCAATCCCACGCCGGCGGGCGAGGGCAAGACGACCACCACAGTGGGCCTGGGTGATGGCCTGAACCGCATCGGCAAACGCGCCGTCGTCTGCATCCGCGAGGCCTCGCTCGGCCCCAATTTCGGCATGAAGGGAGGGGCGGCTGGCGGCGGCATGGCGCAGGTGGTGCCGATGGAGGACATGAACCTCCACTTCACCGGCGACTTCCACGCCATCACCACCGCCCACAACCTGCTTTCGGCGCTGATCGACAACCACATCTACTGGGGCAATGAGCTCGGCATCGACACGCGCCGCGTGGTGTGGCGGCGCGTCATGGACATGAACGACCGTGCGCTGCGCGAGATCATCGCCTCGCTCGGCGGCGTCGCCAACGGCTATCCGCGTGAGGCGGGTTTTGACATCACGGTCGCTTCCGAGGTCATGGCGATCCTCTGCCTGGCGGCGGATTTGAAGGACCTGGAGAAGCGGTTGGGCGACATCATCGTCGCCTATCGCCGCGACAAGAGCCCGGTCTATGCGCGCGACCTGAAGGCTGACGGCGCGATGGCGGTTCTGCTCAAGGACGCCATGCAGCCGAACCTCGTGCAGACGCTGGAGAACAACCCGGCCTTCGTGCATGGCGGGCCCTTCGCCAATATCGCCCATGGCTGCAACTCGGTGGTGGCGACCACGACTGCGCTGAAGCTTGGCGAGTATGTCGTCACCGAGGCCGGCTTCGGCGCGGATCTGGGCGCCGAGAAGTTCTTCAACATCAAGTGCCGCAAGGCGGGGCTCAAGCCCGCGGCGGCCGTGATCGTGGCCACCGTGCGCGCCATGAAGATGAACGGCGGCGTCAAGAAGGAAGACCTCGGCCGCGAGGACGTGGAGGCCTTGAAAAAGGGCTGCGCGAACCTGGGCCGGCACATCGAGAACGTGAAGCAGTTCGGCGTGCCGGCCGTGGTCGCCATCAACCACTTCGCCACCGACACCGAGGCGGAGATCGCGGCCTTGAAGGAGTTCGTCGCAAGCCAGGGCGCGGAGGCGATCCTGTGCAAGCACTGGGCGCAAGGCTCGGCCGGCATCGAGGAGCTCGCGCGGCATGTGGTGCAGTTGGCCGAAGGCGGGGCGGCGCAGTTCTCGCCGCTTTATCCCGACGAGATGGGGCTGTTTCAGAAGATCGACACGATCGTGAAGCGCATCTATCGCGGCTCGGAGGCCATCGCCGACAAGAGCGTGCGCGACCAGCTCCACGCCTGGGAGCAGGCCGGCTACGGCAACCTGCCGGTCTGCATGGCCAAGACGCAATACTCCTTCTCGACCGACCCCAATCTGCGCGGCGCTCCGACCGGCCATGTGGTGCCCGTGCGCGAGGTGCGGCTGTCGGCCGGCGCGGGCTTCGTGGTGGCGATCTGCGGGGAGATCATGACCATGCCGGGCCTGCCCAAGACCCCCTCGTCGGAGAAGATCTTTCTCAACGAGCAGGGCCAGATCGAAGGGCTGTTCTGAGGCCGGGGCGGAGGTTCGACCCCGCCCGCCACGCCGCTGCCGTCATTCGCAGGCCACGGCGGCGGCCGGCCCCAGTTCCGGCCCCGCCGGCCGGGCGTCGGCGCGCCGGAGCAGCGCGAGCGCCAGAAACGCGGAGGCCAGCGCCAGCAGGGCCGACACGGCGGCCGCGAGCTGGAAGGCGTCGCCATAGGCGATGCGGGCGGCTTCGAGCATGGCCGCGCCCATCGCGCCCCCGACCTCGCCCGACGCGGCCACCGCCCCGCCCAGCGTGTCGCGCACGGTCTGCGCGATGGCGGGATCAAGCCCTTGCGGCAGGCCCGCGTCCATGGCGTCGCGATAGACGGCCGTGACGATGCTGCCCAGAACCGCGATGCCCAGCGCGCCGCCGAACTCGGCGCTGGTTTCGGACAGGCCGGACGCCACGCCGGCGCGCTCCGGCGGCACGGCGCTGACGACGAGGTCGGTGGTCAGGGTGACCACGGGCACAAGGCCGAGCGACTGAAGGCAGAAGGCCCCGATCAAGAGCGGCAGCCCGCCCCCGGCGGGAACCTGCGTCATCAGCACGAAGCCGGTCGCCGCGACCACAAGCCCGCCCGCCATGACATAGGCCGGCCGGAAGCGATGCACGATCCTCGGCGCCAGCATCGAGCCGAGAATGAAGCAGAGCGAGGACGGCAGCCCCCATAGGCCTGCCTCCAGCGGCCCCATGCCGAGAACGAGCTGCATGTATTGCGCGGCCAGCAGGAAGAAGCCGAACATGGTGGAGAAGCCCAGCAGGTTCACGGTCAGCGCCGCGCTGAAGGTGGGGATGCGAAAGAGCGTCAGGTCGATCAGCGGGTCGGCGAGCCGCATCTGGCGCATGGCGAACGCCGTGCCGACGGCAAGCCCGGCCAGGATCGAGATGGCCGCGAAGGCGTCGAAGCCGCTCTCGGCGATCCGCTTCATGCCATAGATGACCGGCAGGACCGTCAAGACCGAGAGGGCGGCGCTGGGGATGTCGAGGCGCCGCGCCGCCGGGTCGCGGTACTCGGGCAAGAGCCACGGCGCGAGCACGAGCAGCAGAGCCATCACCGGCAGGTTGATGAGAAACACCGAGCCCCACCAGAAATATTCGAGCAGCACGCCGCCGATCACTGGCCCCAGCGCGCCGCCGGCCAAAAAGCTCGCGATCCACAAGCCGATCGCCGCGGTGCGCTCGCGCGGGTCGGGGAACATGTTGCTGATGAGCGAAAGCGTGGATGGGGCGAGGGTCGCCGCGGCCAGCCCGAGCATCGCGCGGGCCAAGATCAGCATCGGCGCGCTGGTGGCGAAGGCGGCGGGGATCGAGGCCAGCCCGAAGGCGGCCGCCCCGATCAGGAGAAGCTTGCGGCGGCCGATCCGGTCGCCCAGCGTGCCCATGGTGATCAGCGCGCCCGCGATCATGAAGCCGTAGATGTCCACGATCCAGAGCAGTTGGGATGCGGTCGGCTTCAGGTCCGCGCTCAAGCGGGGCACCGCGAGGTTCAGCACCGTCAGGTCCATCGAATAGAGCAGACACGGCAGGGCGATCACCGCCAGCCCGATCCATTCCCGGCGCGTGGCCTTTCGGGGTGTCTCCTGGTCCATCATGGCTCTCTCCTGTGCTGCAAGCCGGGCGCAAAGCTACGCCACGCCTCCTGACAGCGTGACGTCAGGAGAGGACGCCGGAATCGGTTCAAGTTAGATTTTCTAACTTTCCTGGGGCATGCCGCCTGTCGGCAAGGTCCAATGTCCCCGAGCGAACCGCTTCGGGCGCGCCGCGAATCATCGCCTTCCCCTGGCGCGCCGGTGCGGGAACAGGGATTCGCGATCCGCGTTCCGTTGGGAGAAGGGCGCTGAAACGAGGAAACTCCCATGAGAACCGTTCTTGCGAGAACCAGCCTGGCCTTGGCGCTGGGCGTGGCGGCGGGCGCCGCCTGGGCGCAGGCAGACAGCACCAACATCCCGGAACCCGTGATCCAGCAGCAGGCGCCGACCGACACGGGCGCGTCGGGTTCGGCGGCCACGACCGGCGAGGCCGACGCGGGCGCGACGGTCACGACCGAGGAGGTCCCCGCTTCGGGCGGCGATGCGGCGACCGGCTCGACCTCCGCGACCGGCAGCGCTGAGACGCAATCCGGCGACGCGGCCGCGGGCGCTCAAGCGCAGGAGCCCGCGAACGGCGATGCCGCGGCATCAGGCGGCGCGGACGCGACATCCACCAATCAGGAGCCGGCCGGCACGGCTGGCGCGGAGCAGCCCGCTTCCGAACAGACCGAGCAGGCCACCGAAACCGAGCAGCAATCCGACGACGGCACGACGGCTGCGCAGGGCCAGGATCAGCAACCCTCGAACGAGACGACCTCGGCCGTGAACGTCACGGTGGAGCAGCGGACCGAAATCAGGAACGTCATCCGCGAGGTGAATGTCGAGCCGGTCCGGGATATCGACTTCGATGTCTCCATCGGCGTGGCAGTGCCCCGCACCATCGAGTTCTACCCCCTGCCCCCGCGCATCATCGAATATGTGCCGGCCTACCGGGACTATGTGTTCTTCGTTCTGGCCGACGGGCGCATCGTGATCGTGGAGCCTGCGTCCTACGAGATCGTGCTGATCATCGTTTGACGGCGCAAGGCCGCTTCCGCGCCTTGAGAAAACGCGCCCCCGCGCCATGTCCTGAGAAGGACTGTGGCGCGGGGGAGAAACGCGGGCCATGGAACAGGCCGAAATCGGGCAAAGCCCGCACGAGGCGGCGCATGGCGTCTTCGACGCCGCGCTCGAATGGATCGCGCTGGGGCTGGAGGCGGCAGGCGTCGCCGCGATCCTGCTCGGCGCCGTCTTCGCCTTTGCCACGGCCCTTCCGCTTCTCCGCGCCCCCGACACCCGCGCCGCCGCCTATCGCGCCTTCCGCTTGAAGCTCGGCCACGCCATCCTCTTGGGCCTGGAGCTTCTGGTCGCCGCCGACATCGTCGGCACGGTGGCGGTGGAGGCGACGCTCGACAATCTCGCGGTGCTCGCCGTGATCGTCCTGATCCGCACCTTCCTGTCGATCTCGCTCACGGTGGAAGTCGAGAACCGCTGGCCGTGGCAAGCCGAGGGACGGGGGCGCTCCGAGCGCCGGGGGCCGGGCGGGGAGGTCGGCGCATGACCGGCTTCACCGCCTTCGAGCAGGAAGTGCTCGACATCCTCCTGCGGCTCGCGGCCGCCGGCGCGATCGGCGCGCTGATCGGCTGGGAGCGCCGCGTCCACCACAAGGCCATCGGCATGGCCGGCATGGTGCTGATCACCATCGGCTCGACCACCTATATGCTGCTCGCCCGCCATTTGGCCGAAACCGATCCGAGTTCGGTGGGCCGCCTGCTTCAGGGCTTTCTGGGCGGCATCGGATTTTTCGGCGGCGCCGTGGTCTTCAAGAGCGGCTTCGACGTGAAGGGCATCAAGGCCGCCGCCGCCATCTGGATCACGGGCGCGCTGGGGCTCGCCATCGGCACCGACTATTGGGGCCTGGGGCTCGTGGTCGGCGTGGTCACGGCCGCGATCCTGTGGGTGGCCGATCGGTTTCCCGACGAGGAGCGCCTCGCCAAGCAGGAGCCGACGGCCGACAACCCGGTGAAGAAGGCAGAGGATTGACCCGCCCGCCCCGGCGGGCCGAACCGCCTCGGTGGAACCCTCTCCATGTCTGTCTGTTCACGCGGCATGAGCCAGCCCGACCCGCTCCTGCCGCCCTCGCCCGCGCCGCGCCCGCCGCGCGCGGAGTTCGACGGCAGCCTCGCGCTCCTGCGCGAAGGCTACGATTTCGCGCGGCATCGCTTCGAGAAGCACGGCGCGGACATCTTCGAGACCCGCATCGGGCTCGCCAAGGCGGTGTTCGTCTTCGGCGAGGACGCCGCCCGCATGTTCTACGACGCGGCGGACAAGTTCACGCGCAAAGGCGCGCTGCCCCAGATCACGCTCCGCCTGCTTCAGGACAAGGGCAGTGTGCAGTGGTTGGACGGGGAGGCTCACCACCACCGCAAGGCGATATTTCTGAACATCCTGATGGACGAGGCCCAGGTGGCGGCGCTCGTGCGTGCCTTTCGGGACGAGTGGGGCAAGGCGCTGCCGGAATGGGAACGGAAAGGCCGCATCACCTTCCTTCACGAGGCGAGCCAGGTGGTCGCCGCCGCGGTCGTGCGCTGGTCCGGGCTCGACCTCGAACCCAGGGAAACGCGGCGGCTGGGCTGGGCGCTGTTCTCGATGAGCGACAACGCCGCCCGGATCGGCCCGCGCGCCTGGGCGGCGCTTTGGCGAAGGCGGCATACGGAACGCTGGCTCAAGCGCCGGCTGGCGGCGCTGCGAAGGAACCTCTCGGCCCTGCCTGCCGACGCGCCGATCCGCGCCGTGCTCACGCATCGCGACCTCGATGGAGAACTGCTGCCGCCCGAGGTCGCCACGGTGGAGGTCATCAACCTTCTGCGCCCCACGGTCGCGGTGGGGCGCTTCATGATGTGGGCGGCGCTCGCGCTGCACCTCCACCCGGAATGGCGCGAGCGCTTTTCGCGCGGCGAGGAGGACATGCTCGATGCGTTCGCCGAGGAAGTCCGGCGTTTCTTTCCCTTTCTGCCCATGATCGGCGGCCGCGTGACCAAAGCGTTCGAGTGGCGCGGCCACCGCTTCGCGCAAGGCGCCTGGGTGCTGCTCGACCTCGAATCCACCAACCACGACGCCAGGCGCTTCCCCCAACCCTTCCGGTTCGAGCCGAGCACAGGCCCCGAGCGCGGCATGAGCTGGCGCGACCAGGGCTTCGACTACGTGCCGCATGGCGGGGGCGACGCGGCCGTGTCGCACCGCTGCCCCGGCGAGATGGTCAGCCACAAACTCATCAAGGAGGCGGTGCGGCTGCTCTGCCGCGAGGCGGCGTTTTCGGTGCCGGCGCAGGATTTGCTCGTGCGCCGTTCGCGCATTCCAGCTCAGCCGGAGAGCGGGCTCGTGCTGGAGGTGCGGCGGGTTTGAGACCTCAAAACGATTGCGAAGGGCATATGCCCCCGCTATGCTTCACCCCATGAGCACGATGCGCAGCATCCGAACCGAGTGGTGGCGGGCCTCTTAAGAGCGGCCGGCCGGCGCTTGCGCGCGTGGGAACAACAGGATGGCCGCAGGGAAAACCGGGCGGCCATTTTCATTTCGCCTCCCGGCCGAAAGCGGCGGCGAGGGAGAACGGACATGAGCGTGGATCACTCGGGCGACGGCGCGGACCGCTTCCAGACGGCGGGCGGCGTGACGATCGCCCGCCGGCGGAGCGACCGACCTTACGCGGGCGCGATCGACGCTTACATCGATGGGCTCGACGCCCGCCGCGGCGCGGTCTTCTCCTCGAACTACGAGTATCCCGGCCGCTACACGCGCTGGGACACGGCCGTGATCGACCCGCCGCTCGGCATCGTCGCCAAGGGGCGCGACATGCGGCTCGAGGCCTATAACCGTCGCGGCGAGGCGATCCTGCCGCTGCTGCTCGAGACCGTCGAGGCGCTGCCCGAGGTTTCGGTCGTGGAAAAGAGCGCGCGGCTGGTCCGGCTGGAGGTCTCCGCCCCCCAGAAGGTCGTGACGGAGGAGGAGCGCTCCCGCGCGCCGTCCGTGTTCTCCGTGCTGCGGGCGGTCGTCAAACTGTTCCGCACGGGCGACGACCCCAATCTCGGCCTCTATGGCGCCTTCGGCTACGACCTCGCCTTTCAGTTCGACCCCATAAAGCACAAGCTCGCGCGCCCCGAGAGCCAGCGCGACCTCGTGCTCTATTTGCCCGACGAGATCCTGGTGGTCGATCACTACGCCGCGAAGGCTTTCGTGGACCGCTACGAGTTCTCCTGCGGAGGATGCTCCACTGAAGGCGTGCTTCGCGAAGAGGCGCCCGCCCCCTTCCGCGCCACCGAAAAGATCCCTCCGCGCGGCGACCACGCGCCCGGCGAATACGCCGCGCTCGTGAGGCAAGCCATGGAAAGCTTTCGCCGCGGCGACCTGTTCGAGGTGGTGCCGGGCCAGACCTTCTACGAGCGGTGCGACGCGAGGCCGTCGGAGATTTCCCGGCGGCTGAAAAGCATCAACCCTTCGCCCTATTCCTTCTTCATCAACCTGGGCGAGAACGAGTTTCTGGTCGGCGCCTCGCCCGAGATGTTCGTGCGCGTGAACGGCCGTCGCGTGGAGACCTGCCCGATCTCGGGCACCATCAAGCGCGGCGCGGACGCCATCGGCGATTCCGAGCAGATCCTGAAGCTGCTCAACTCAAAAAAGGACGAGTCCGAGCTGACCATGTGCTCGGACGTGGACCGCAACGACAAGAGCCGCGTCTGCGAGCCGGGCTCGGTCCGGGTGATCGGCCGCCGCCAGATCGAGATGTATTCACGCCTCATCCACACGGTGGACCACATCGAGGGCCGGCTGAGGCCCGACATGGACGCGCTCGACGCGTTCCTGAGCCATGCCTGGGCGGTGACCGTCACGGGCGCGCCAAAACTCTGGGCCATGCGCTTCATCGAGGCGCATGAGAAGAGCCCGCGCGCCTGGTATGGCGGCGCGGTCGGCATGCTGCATTTCAACGGCGACCTGAACACGGGCCTGACATTGCGCACCATCCGCATCCAGGACGGGGTGGCTGCCGTACGCGCCGGCGCCACCCTTCTCTTCGACTCCGTGCCCGACGAGGAGGAGGCCGAGACCGAACTCAAGGCCTCGGCCATGCTGGCCGCCATCCGCGATGCAAGGGCAGGCAACCAGGCCGGGCCGGAGCGCGTGCCGGCCCGCGTCGGCGAGGGCGTCAAGATCCTGCTGGTGGACCACGAGGACTCCTTCGTCCACACGCTGGCCAACTATTTCCGGCAGACGGGTGCGGAGGTTTCAACGGTCCGCGCGCCCGTGCCGGACGAGACCTTCGAGCGGATCGAGCCGGACCTGGTGGTGCTGTCGCCCGGCCCCGGCTTGCCCAAGGATTTCGACTGCAAGGGCACGATCGATCGGGCGCGGAAGCGGCAGCTTCCCATTTTCGGCGTGTGCCTCGGGCTCCAGGCGCTGGCGGAAGCCTATGGCGGAAGCTTGCGGCAACTGCATGTGCCCATGCACGGCAAGCCGTCGCGCATCACCATCTCGCGGCCGGGCGTGATCTTCTCAGGCCTGCCGCGCGAGGTGACGGTGGGCCGCTATCATTCGGTCTTCGCCGACCCCTCGCGCCTGCCCGATGACTTCGTGGTCACGGCCGAGACCGAGGACGGGATCGTCATGGCCTTCGAGCACCGGCGGGAAAGGGTGGCGGCCGTGCAGTTCCATCCCGAATCGATCATGTCGCTCGGCGGCGAGGCCGGCATGCGGATGATCGAGAACGTGGTGGCGCACCTGCCCCGCCGCGCCAGGGAGCGGGCGGCGTGAGGATGAGCGCTGCTTCCCCTTTTCCCTGCTTGCGGGGTCAGAGCGACGAGCAGCGATCGACACAGGGGTGTCGATCGCCGTCGCGCAGCGGTGTCCCGAAGCGACGGATGAGGGGCAGCGTCAAGCTCTGGCGCGTCCGCGCCGCCCCTCATCTGCCTGTCGGCATCTTCTCCCCGTAAACGGGGAGAAGATAGCTCCATGACCTCCAAGGAAACCGTCGCCCGTCTGGCGCTGTGGTCGATCGTGATCGCGCTCGGCGTCATGGCGCTCAAATTCGCGGCCTGGCGCTTGACGGGCTCGGTGGCGCTGTTGTCGGACGCGCTCGAATCCATCGTCAACGTGCTGGCGGCGGCCGTCGCGTTCGTCGCCATCCGCGTGTCCCACCTGCCGGCCGATGCCGGGCACCCCTTCGGCCACCACAAGGCCGAGTATTTTTCGGCCGTGCTCGAAGGCGCGCTCATCATCGTCGCGGCGCTGCTCATCGCACAGTCGGCCTTCGGGGCGCTGCGGGAGCCCCAGCCGGTCCAGCGGCTCGATATCGGCCTGGCCGTGAACGGCTTCGCCGCCGCGCTCAACGCGCTTTGGGCGGCCGTGCTCATTCGCGCGGGCGCAAAAGCCCGCTCGCCGGCGCTGGTGGCCGACGGCAGGCACATCCTCACCGACGTCGCGACCTCGGCGGGCGTGATCGCGGGCCTATTGGCCGCCCGCGCCACGGGCCTGGCGGTTCTCGACCCACTGCTCGCTCTGCTCGTGGGCGTCAACATCCTGTGGCAGGGCTGGCGGCTCGTGAACGCCTCCGTCCAGGGCCTGATGGACGCCGGCGTCGAACCGCAGGAGAATTTCCGTATCCGCGACATCATCTCGGCCCATGCCGGCGGGGCCTTGGAGGTTCACGACTTGCGCACCCGCGTCGCCGGCCGCGCCACCTTCATCGAGTTCCACCTCGTGGTGGACCGCGACATGAGCGTGGGCGCCGCGCACGAGATCTGCGACCGCATCGAGGACGCACTGAGGGCCGAGATCCCCGGCGTCCGAGTGGTCATCCATGTGGAGCCGGACGCTGAAGCCAAGCTGCCGCGCGGTGCGACCGCCGTGCCGTTCGCCTAAGGCATGATCCCGAGACGTTGCGCCCTAGGGGAAGGCCCGCCACCGCTGGATGAAGCCTGCCACGGCCCTGCCACAGCATGCGCCTAGCCGGGGCTGGCCCTTCCTCAACCGAAACGCTCCGCATGACCCAGTCCACGCGCACCCCGTCCCGAGCCA
Organism: Mesorhizobium sp.; assembly: GCA_035998495.1. GTDB lineage: Bacteria > Pseudomonadota > Alphaproteobacteria > Rhizobiales > Rhizobiaceae > Mesorhizobium_B. Next base: position 18,759 of record DASYHP010000080.1, on the reverse strand, counting down.
GCCCTTCGGAAGCGAAGATGGGCGAAGGACGCAGCCCGAGCCGAAATCCCACAATGGGCGAGGTGGCCGCCGCACGGCTGGCGCGACGCGATGTCCTGATGGGCTCGCTGGCCGCAGCCGTCGCCGCCATCGCGCCGCGCGGTTCTGCCGCCGCGGCGACCGAGGTCCGTGCGCAAGGCGCCGCGTCGGCCTTCCCCTTCAAGGAGGCCAAGGCCGGTGTGGACGAGCGCCACCATGTCGCTCAAGGCCATGACGCCGACGTGCTGATCCGCTGGGGCGACCCGGTCTTTTCCGACGCGCCGGCCTTCGATCCGACGCGGCAGACGCGCGAAGCGCAGGAAAAACAGTTCGGTTATGACAATGACTTCGTCGGATTCATCCCCCTCGAAGGCTCCCCCGACCGCGGCCTGCTGGTCGTCAACCACCGGGACACCCGCGAGCACCTGATGTTTCCCGGCATCGTCCAGGTGGTGGAGGGTCGCAGCAGGAAAGACCCCGAAGAACTGGCGGCGGAACTCGAAGTGGTGGCGGCCGACAAGACTCGCGTGGGCGTCGAGATGGCCGCCCATGGCGGCACGGTTATCGAGATCATCCGGGAGAACGGCAAATGGCGCGCCGTGCCCGATAGCCGCTACAACCGACGCATTACCGCCACGACGCCGGTGAGGATCGCCGGCCCCGCCGCCGGCCGCAAGCGGATGCGGACCTCCGCCAACCGAACCGGCCGGCGGGTGAGAGGCGTCCTCAACGCCGCCGGCGGCGGGATCACGCCTTGGCACACCTGGTTGATCGCCGAGGGGCGGTTCAGCCTTTATTTCGACGGCGTGCTCGCCGAGGGCTATCTCGAAGGCATGAGCCATGACCGCTACGGCGTGCCGGAGGGCGCCTATGCCTGGTCGAGGTTCGACAGGCGCTTCGACGTGCGCGAGGAGCCCAACGAGCCCAACCGTTTCGGCTGGGTGGTCGAGGTGGACCCGCTCGATCCCGGCTCGTACCCGAAAAAGCGCACGGCGCTCGGCCGCATGCGCCATGCGGGCGCGGCGATGGTCGTCAACAGGGATGGCCGCGTCGTGGTCTATATGGGCGACGCGGAACGCTACGACTACGCCTACAAATTCGTGACGCGGGGCAGGTTCAACCCGAAGAGCCGCGCCGCCAACAGGAACCTCCTCGACAAGGGCACGCTCTATGTCGCCCGGTTCGAGGAGGACGGCACGCTCCGCTGGCTGCCGCTCGTCCATGGCAGAGGCCCGCTGACGAAGGCGAACGGCTGGGACAGCCAGGCCGACATCCTGATCTCGGCGCGGATCGCAGGCGACGTGCTCGGCGCGACCCGAATGGATCGTCCCTGCGGTTTCCAACCCGATGCCCGCGGCGGCCGCGTCCATCTCATGCTCAACAACAATGTTCAGCGCAAGGAGGAGGAGGTGGACCCCGCCAACCCGCGCGCGGAGAACGCCTTCGGCCACATCATCGAGATCAGGGAGGACGATGGCGACTTTGCCTCCAGAACGGCCCGCTGGGCGGTGATGGTGCGGTGCGGTGACCCGTCCGACGCGGAGGTGGGCGCCAGTTTCGCCCCGGCCACCACGGAAAACGGCTGGTTCGGCATGCCCGATGCTTGCGCGGTGGACGCGGACGGCCGGCTCTGGGTCGCCACCGCCGGCCAAGGGCCGGAAACCACCGGCCGCGCGGACGGCTTCTATGCGTTCGACAGGCAAGGCGCGGCGCGGGGCGTCTCAAAGCTCTTCTTCCGCGCGCCGGTCGGCGCGGCGGCCGCGGGTCCCTTCTTCACACCGGACGGCGAGACGCTGTTTCTGGCCGTGCGGCACCCGGCCGACGGCGGCGAGGACTGGCCGGGTTTCGGCCGCCCGTCTTATTACGAAGACCCGTCCACGCGTTGGCCCGACTTCGACGCGCGCCTGCCGCCGCGGCCCGCCGTGCTCGCCGTCACCCGGCGGGGCGGCGGCAAGATCGGCGGCTGACGCCGAGCGGCCATCAGGCCGCCAAGCCATCCCGGCGCGACAAAGCGGCGGCGACCTGCCGCCCCGCCGAAGGGAAAACGGGTCTCGATCGTTCCGATTCAAGACAAATCCGAGCGCCGTCCTTGGCGTCGCCTCAACGCCTGGCCGCGCACGATGCGGCGGCATGGGGCGCATTGGCCCCTCGCAGGCGTCGAGGAGAGGGCGCGATGAGGATCGGTTCGGTTTCGCAGGAGCTTCTTTCGCGCGCGGCGGCCGGGGCCGGGCGCTCGCCTCTTTCACCGCCTTCCGGCCAGGGGCTGGCGGCGCTGGCCGGCCGGTTCGCCGCGCTTCGGTCGGGCGCGGATGCGGGCGTCATCTCCAAATTCCAGCCGAGTTTCCGCTTCGAGACCCGCTTTCGGGACGTGGACCGCTTCGAAACCCGCGCGGTCACCGAAACCCGCGACGTGCTGCGCGAGGAGGCGGTCGAGGAGGTCCGCGACATCTACGCCGCCCGCGACGTCCTCGAAGAGCGCACCCGCTACGTGTCGCGCGACATCGTGGAAACGCGCGACGTTTTCGAGGAGCGCGACATCCTCCAAGCGCGTGTCCAGGGCACCAAGTCGCTCTCGGGCGTCAACAGCACGCTCGGAGCCGGCATCCTTTCAGGCGCGGGCCTTTCCGTGACCTTGGGCGACGGCACGGCGGCCGAGATCAAGTTCGTGGATTCCCGCAAGCTCACCGTCACCGTGAACGGGTCCATCCAGGAGTTCCGCTTGAAGTCCAACGACGGCTCCTTCAAGCAGGCGCTGGTGGACGGCTTGAACGGCGTCGAAGGCATTTCGGCCGCCTGGATGGCGGACGGCAAGCTCGCGATGTCGGCGGGCTCCTCGATCTCCATCGCGGCCGTGGGCAACACCAGCGCGCTCACCGCGCTGGGCCTGTCGGCCGGGACCACGAACACCCAAGTGGTCGGCACCGAGCGCGTGAAGACGGGTGCCGAGCAGGTGGTGGTCGGCACGGAACTGGTCGCCGACGGCACGGAGACGGTGGTGATCGGCAGCGAGCAATATGTCGCCGGCACGCAGACCGTGGTCGTCGGCACGCGCCAGGTGAAAGTCGGAACCGAACAGGTGGCGGTCGGCGCTGAACGGGTGAAAGTCGGCACGGAGCGCGTCGCCGACGGCCTCGAGCGCAAGCTGGCGGGGCTCGAGCGCGTGACGGCCGCGCCCTCGCTGCGGGACGGCGCGGAGGGCGCGCCGAAAAAGCTTCCCGTGAGCGTGGTGGACGTGATCGCCGACGTCGTGAAGTTCCGCGACAGCCTGTTTTCCGAAGCCGAATCCCGCTCGGCCTACAGCTTCGCGGCCGGGCTGAAGGACGAGGAGGCCGACGCGCCGAAGCTCATCGGCACGCGCCTGGAACAGGAACCTCCGCAAAAGCCCGAGAACCGGGCCAAGCCCTGACAGCCTCCGGCTTCCTTGCCTCCGGCCTGCCCTTGCGCTAGAGGAGGCGCATGACGCGCGTCGCGCCGCACCTTTTCGCGTTTTCCGGTCACCTGCCGGCGGCCTCGTATTCGCGCGCCCTGTTTTCGCTTCTCGGCCTTACCGGCGACCGCCGGGCCCGCTAGCGAGGGGCGCCCGCCGGTCGAAGGCCGCATATGCCGGCCCAAGCTCCTCACCTCATCGACCCCTGATCCGGCTGCTGCCGGACATATTCGCAACGAGGTACGCGGCGCGCGGCGGAAAAGGCCCGGCCGCCGGAGTTGGCACCATGAATGTGAACCAGAAATTCCCGCCCGCCTCGCCCGCGCCGAACGGCATGGCCGAGGCCGCGCGCAAATACCAGCCCTACCCCGCCGTGGGCCTGAAGGACCGCACCTGGCCGGACAAGCGCATCGAGCATCCCCCGGTCTGGTGCTCGGTGGACCTGCGCGACGGCAATCAGGCGCTGATCGACCCCATGGGCCAGGAGCGGAAAAACCGGATGTTCCGGCTGCTCCTCGACATGGGGTTTCCCGAAATCGAGATCGGCTTCCCCTCGGCCTCGCAGACCGATTTCGACTTCGCCCGCTGGGCCATCGAGGAAGGCGGGACGCCCGACGACGTATCGCTCCAGGTTCTGGTGCAGTGCCGGCCCGAGCTCATCCGGCGCACCTTCGAGGCGCTGGAGGGCGCGAAACAGCCCATCGTGCATTTCTACAACTCGACCAGCGAATTGCAGCGCCGCGTGGTGTTTGAGCGCGACGTGGCCGGCATCAAGCGGATCGCCACCGACGCCGCCAGGATGATCACCGACATGGCCGCCGCCGCGGGGGGCGGGTTCCGCTTCGAATATTCCCCGGAAAGCTTCACCGGCACCGAGCTGGAGGTGGCGCTGGAGATCTGCAACGCGGTGATCGAGATCGTGAAGCCGACGCCCGACAACAGGCTGATCGTCAACCTGCCGGCCACCGTGGAGATGTCCACGCCCAACATCCATGCCGACCAGATCGAGTGGATGTGCCGCAATCTCGACACCCGCGAAAACCTCCTCGTCTCGCTCCATCCGCACAACGACCGCGGCACGGCCGTGGCTGCGGCCGAGCTTGGCCTGATGGCGGGGGCCGACCGCGTCGAAGGCACGCTGTTCGGCAATGGTGAGCGCACGGGCAATGTGGATCTCGTCACCATGGCGCTCAACATGCTGACCCAAGGCGTCGATCCCGGCCTCGACTGCTCGGACATCAACCGCATCAAGGCGGTTTACGAGCACTGCAACCAGCTCCGCATCCCGGAGCGGCACCCTTATGTGGGCGAGCTCGTCTACACCGCTTTCTCCGGCTCCCACCAGGACGCCATCAACAAGGGCATGAAGGCCTTCAGGAAGTCGAACAAGCCGCAGTGGGAGGTGCCCTACCTCCCCATCGACCCCCAGGATGTGGGCCGCACCTATGAGGCGATCATCCGCATCAATTCGCAGTCCGGCAAAGGCGGCATCGCCTATGTGCTGCAGGCCGACTATGGCTTGAACCTTCCGCGCAACCTGCAGGTCGAGTTCAGCGGGGTCGTGCAGGGCGTGACCGACCGGGAAGGGCGCGAGCTGCCCTCCGCGCGCATCCACGAGCTGTTCATGCAGACCTATGTGGAGCAGCCCGGCGGCCGGCTGAAGCTGGTGGACCACGCCGTCTTCCCCGACCCGGAGAGCCGCGCGCGGCGCCTGGTCGAGGCCACGGTCCGCGATGGCGGGCGCGAGTTCGTCATCCGGGGGTCCGGCACGGGCCCCGTGGACGCCTTCGTCAACGCGCTCGACGCCCATCTCGGTTTGGAGATGAGCGTGCGCGACTATTCCGAGCACAGCCTGCAGCGCGGCTCGGACGCGGCCGCGGTCTCCTATATGGAGATCGAGGAGGGCGGCCGGACGCTGTTCGGCGTGGGCGTCAACACCAATATCATGGCGGCTTCGCTGGAGGCGGTGGTCTCGGCCGCCAATCGGTTCCTCGCCCAGGCGGGAACGGCGAAAGGGCCGGCGTGAGCGCCGCGCCCGATCCAGCCCGGAGCGGGCGAGCCCCGCTCCTCTGCCTGCATGGCTTCGGCGGGCTCGGGGCGGCCTGGGCGCCGGTCGCGGCCTGCCTGCCGCCGGACGTGGCCGTGCTCGCGCCCGACCTGCCCGGCCATGGCCGCGCCGAAGCTTGGAACGGCCGCGCGCCGGCAAGAAGCTTCGCGGAGTCCGCGCTCCTCGCGCTCGACCGCCACGGCGTGGCGGCGGCGCATTGGGTCGGCCATTCCTTGGGAGGAGCGGCGGCGATCCTGGCCGCGCTTTCCGCGCCCGAGCGAACCCTCTCGCTCACCCTGCTTGCCCCCGGCGGCATGGGCGAGGCGATCTCATCACAGCGGCTCCGCCGCTGGGCCGAGGCGCGAAACGAGGCGGAGATCGAGGCGGCCTTCGCCGGCATGGCGGCCGACGGAGCGGCGCTGCCCTCCCCCACGCGGGCCGCGCTCGCCCGCGACCGGCGCGAACCGGGGCGCGCCGAGGCGCTTCTCGGCATGACCGAGAAACTCGCGGCCGGCGACCGCCAGGGCGTGATTCCGCCCGACCGTCTCGCCGCACTCCCCATGCCCGTCTCGGTGCTGTGGGGCGAGGCGGACCCCGTGCTGCCCTTCGGCCAGACAGCCAACCTCCCACCCGCCTGGAGCCTCACGCCGCTTCCCGGCCGCGGCCACATGCTGATCGAGGAAGCGCCGTTCGAGGCCGCTAAGCTGTTGATGTTCCGCCTTGGTTAACGACTCCGCCACGGTGTCGCCACAAATTGTTCGCGTTCTATCGCCGATGCGGCAGGGAACGCCGGAGGGCGACATGAACCACCCCAGCGAAGCCGTGCCGCGCCGCCGCCTGCTTGAGGCCGTGCGCGAGGTGAAGAACCGCGCCGCCGACCGGGACGATGTGGTCGTCGAGCTGCGCGAGGCGAGCCGCACGCGGCTGGAGCTGCTCCTGGCCGAGCTCGAGCCCATCATTGCCGAGATCCCCGAAGACGCGGACATCTTCGACTTCTCCGTGTCGTCCGGCCTCCAGCCGAGGCTCTGGATCGACACGACCGCGCATGTCGCCCTGGGGCGCGACCGGCGCACCTACCGTTTCCTGCGCGACACGCGCGCGGGCCGCATCGTCATGGCGGAATCGGTGCCCATGCCGCCGGTCGTGGACGCCGTGACGCGCTACGTGGCCGAGCGCATCGTGGAGCGCGAGCGGGCGCTGAGCGGGGAATGGGTGGCGGCCTCGGCCGTGCAGCCCGCCGAGGCGCAGGCCTTGCCTGCGGCCGCGGCCCCGGTGCGCCCGCGCCGGTCTCGCTGGAGAGCCGCGCTGACGGGCGCGCTCGCCGCGGTGGGGTTTGGCGCGCTCGCGGGGCTCGCTTTGTCGCTCTATCTGTTCTGGGACCGGGTGGTGGCGGCGTTTCAGGTGCTGTCGGCGTGACGCTCGATGCACCTTCCCCCTTGAGGGGAGGGTGGACAACCGCCGAAGGCGGTTGGACGGGTGGGGTCGCCTCGGTGCCCCGGCATCTCTGCGGCGCGCCGAGGGCAAAGAAAGAAACGCCCCGCGCTGCCGCGGCAACCCGACCCGGCGGCTTCGCCGCCACCCTCCCCTCAAAGGGGAGGGCACGCCCTTCAGCTCGCCACCGCGCTTCCGGCATAGGCGCCGCGCGCCCGTGAAAGCCAGTCGACGCGCACCACCTCGGGCTTGCCGCCGCCGTCGAGGAGCCCGCGGCGGGTGAGCTTGATGCGCCAGTCGGGGGCCGCGCCGTCGATCTCGATGAGGTTGAACTGCGCAGCGGGCTTCGAGCCGCCGGGCGCCTGGCCGCCGGCGGCCACGCCCACCACGGGCACCGGCCCGCGCGGGCCGGCGATGGAGAAGAGCGAGGGCAGGTGCGAATGGCCGTGCAGCACGAGCTCCGCCCCATGCTCGCGCACCGCGTTCTGGAACAGGCCGATGCCCATGAGCCGCTTGTGGGCGGGCACCGCGCCGCGCACCGGCGGATGGTGGATCAGCACGACCCGGAACAGTTTCCGCAGGCCCGTCTCGGCCAAAAGCTCGCCCATGCGCCTGGCCTGCCCCTCCTTGTAATAGCCCGTGGCCATGAAGGGGGCGGAGGCCCGCGCCGAGGTCGCGCCGATCAGCGCCACGTTTTTCCGCACGCGCAGGAATGGGAACAGTTCCCGCCGCGGTCGGTCGATCTGCCCGTCGCCCTGCATATAGGGCGCCCAGGCCTCGCAGGCATGGTCGAACGCGCCCGGCACATAGGCGTCGTGATTGCCTGGCACCACGGAAACCTGGGTCGGCGGGCCGAGCTCGTCGAGCCACAGGCGGGCGAGAGCGATCTCCTGGTCCAGCGCGAGGTTGACGAGGTCGCCCGTGACCGCGACGTGATCGGGTCTCTGGGCCTTCAGGTCGAGGATGATTCGGTCGAGCACATCGTCCTGGAGCAATCGCCGCCGGTTGCGCTGCCAGTTGACATAGCCGACGGCACGCTTTGACAGGAGCTTGCGGTAGTTCACGTCGGGAAGAGGCCCCAAGTGGACGTCGGAAAGGTGCGCGAGCCTGAACATCCCTTCGTTCTAGGGCCGGACGACATGCCTTTCCAAGGGATTCGCGCGCAATGACGGACAATGACGACCTCGACCCCGTCCAGACCGGCTGGCCCAAGCTCAGGGGAAAGCTCTTCCACCTTTATTTCCGCCTGCGCCGGCCGATGACGCTCGGCGTGCGCGGCGTGGTGCTGGATCGGGCGAAGGACAGCGTCTTTCTCATCCGCCACACCTATGTGCCGGGCTGGCAGTTGCCGGGCGGCGGGGTGGAGGCCGGCGAAACCGTGCGGGAGGCGCTCGCGCACGAGCTGCGCGAGGAGGGCAACATCATGCTCGACGCCCCGCCCCTTCTGCTCGGGCTTTACTTCAGCCGGCAGGTCAGCCGGCGCGACCATGTGGCGGTGTTCGTCTGCGAGCGCTTTCGCCAGACCGAGCCGAAACAGCCCGACCTGGAGATCGCGGAAGCCGCGTTCTTCCCGCTCGACCGCCTGCCCGACGGGGTGACGCCCGGCACGACCCGCCGCATCGCCGAGGCCCTGGGGCGACGCGAACCGGGAGAGGATTGGTAGCGTCTCGACCGCGGAGGAACGGGCCGGGGCGACCGCCGACACGCCGGACGGCTTTAAACCCACGGAAAATATTCAACCATATAGTTGACTATCCCGATACGGTTGTTCATATTCAACCTCATGGTTGAACTAGAGACACCTCGGCTGGACGCCGTCTTTCATGCGCTCGGCGACGCCACGCGGCGGCGGATGCTGCGCGAACTCGCCAAGGGCGAACGAACGGTGGGTCAGCTCGCGGAACCCTTCGCCATCTCGCTCGCGGCCGCCTCCAAGCACATCAAGGCGCTGGAGAATGCCGGCCTGATCCGCCGCGAGGTGCGCGGACGCACCCATCTGTGCCGCCTCGATCCCGGACCGCTCGCCAGCGCCCACCAGTGGCTGAGCACTTACGAACGCTTCTGGACCGACCGTCTGGATGCTCTCGAACGACTCCTCCGCGAGGAGGATGGCCGCAACACCCCTCCCCTTAAACCCGAAGGAGACGACCGATGACCGAGCTTGCGACCCTGGACCGCTACGGCGTGCTGACCGAGCCCGCCACGCTGACGATCCAGCGCCTTCTGCCCGGACCCGCCGAGCGGATTTGGGACTATCTCACGCAAAGCGAGCTGCGCCGAAAATGGCTCGCGGCGGGCGAGATGGAAATGACCGTCGGCGCACCCTTCGAGCTGGTCTGGCGCAACGACGAGATGAGCGACCCGCCAGGCCAGCGGCCGCCCGGCTTCCCCGACGAGCACCGGATGGAGAGCCGCATCACCGAGCTCGACCCGCCCCGCAGGCTCGCCATCGCCTGGGGGAACACCGGCGGCGTTTCCTTCGAGCTGGAACCGGCAGGCAAGGAGGTTCTGCTGACGGTGGTGCACCGCCGCCTGCCGGACCGCTCGACCATGCTGAACGTCAGCGCCGGCTGGCACATGCATCTCGACGTCCTGGCCGCCCGCCTGGCCGGCCAGGAACCGGGCCCGTTCTGGGACGGCTGGAGCCGCCTTAAGCAGGAATACGACCGCCTTCTGCCGGCCTGACGGACGCAAGACGAGGCTCCGCCCAGCCAGTCTGGGCGGAGCAAGCCCCCCGCGGTCGACCTAAGAGCCCTTTCCGCTTCGTGGATCAGGCCTGCGCCTTAGGCAGGTGATCCCGGCCGTGCGGGGAATCCCAGTCCAGCTCCGGCCCCACCGGCACGATTCCCGTCGGATTGATGGTCTTGTGGCTCTCGTAATAGTGCCCCTTGATGTGCCTGACATCGACGGTTTCCCGCACGCCCGGCACGCTCAGAAGCTCGCGCAGATAGCCCGACAGGTTGGGATAGTCGGCGATGCGCCGCAGGTTGCATTTGAAGTACCCGACATAGACCGGGTCGAAGCGCGCGAGCGTGGTGAAGAGCCGCCAGTCGGCTTCCGTCAGCCGCCCGCCCACAAGGTAGCGGCTCTTTGCCAGCCGCGCCTCCAGCCGCTCCAGCGTGGCGAACAGTTTTTCGAACGCCTCCTCGTAAGCTCCTTGCGTGGTGGCGAAGCCCGCTCGATAGACGCCGTTGTTGACGTTCTCGTAGATCTCCTTGTTGACCGCGTCGATCTCCGCCCGCAGTTCTTCGGGGTAGAAATCGAGAGACGCGTCTCCGTAAGCGTCGAAGGCTGAGTTCAGCATCCGGATGATTTCGGAGGATTCGTTGTTGACGATGGTTTCTTCGCGCTTGTCCCACAGCACCGGCACCGTCACGCGGCCCGAAACGTTCGGGTCGGCCTTGGTGTAGATCTGGTGAAGGTATTTCAGGCTGTAGAAGTCGTCGCCCGTGGCCCCCTCCTCTGGCTCGAAGGTCCAGCCATGCTCGCCCATGAAGTGGTGGACCACCGAAACCGAGATCGCGTCCTCCAGCTTTTTCAGCTTGCGGAAGATCAGCGTGCGATGCGCCCAGGGGCAGGCGAGGCTGACATAAAGGTGGTAGCGGCCGGGCTCGGCCTTGAAGCTCCGCTCACGGCCCGGCGCCGGCGCGCCGTCCGCCGTCACCCAGTCCCGCCACTTGGCGTCCTGGCGCTTGAACGCGCCGCCGGTGCTCTTGGTGTCGTACCACTGGTCGCGCCATTCGCCGTTGACGAGCAGGCCCATGATCAAACCGCCTCCATTGATGCTCCTCATCTAGGGACCGCGCCTTTGGGGGAGGAGGGCGCGGCGCGTGAACGCTGCGTCTTTGCCGGTCGCGGCGCTTCGTTGCGAGTGGACGGGCGGCTCGCGAAATGTTAGCGCTCGAGCCATGAACCGGAATTTCCTGGGCAGCCGACGACGAGCCATGCGCCGCGCTTGACGCGGGCCTTCCCTTGTCGCCCGCGCGAACCCCTCGCGCGGTTTCTGTCCAGCGCAACGATCCGGACCCTTCATGCCCGACGACATCCATTTCCTGCCCGAACGGGCGGCGCATGACGCCCTCGTGGAGGCGCTTCATGAGGCCGCCTTCGGCCCCGGCCGCTTCGCCCGCGCCGCGCATTTGATCCGCGAGCAGGGGCCGCCACGCCGCGACCTGTCGCTCGCGGCGTGGCGGGGCGAAGAGCTCGTCGGCTCCGTGCGGCTCACGCCTGTGGCGGCCGGCGGCGGCCGCGGCCTTCTGCTCGGGCCGCTCGCCGTCGTCGCCTCCTTGAGCGGCAAGGGCATCGGCAAGGCCCTGGTGCGCCGCGCGGTGGAGGGCGCGGCTGCGGCCGGCGAGGGCTTGGTGCTGCTCGTGGGCGACGAGCCCTATTACGGCCCGCTCGGCTTCAGGCGCGTGCCGCGCGGGCAAGTCGCGATGCCGCTCCCCGTCGATCCCGACCGTCTGCTGGCGCATGAGATCGTGCCCGGCGCGCTGGAACGCTTTCGGGGCATGGTGACGCATGCGGCCCGCGCGGTTGCCCCGTCCGCCGCTTCTGCGTAGATCGCGTAGGATAGAAATCCTCTTAACGAGAGGGTTCGGTGAGCGAAGGCGAAGACGAGATGGGCGCGGCGGCGAAGAAAGTTCTGCGCGAGGTGGATGCCGACGCCGTCCGGCTGGCCAAGACGCTGCTGCGCGCGGCGCGCTTCGGCGCGCTGGCCGTCCTCGACCCGAAAACCGGCTGGCCCTTGGCGAGCCGCGTGGGCACGGCGACGGATAGCGACGGCGCGCCCTTGATCCTGGTCTCGGCCCTGTCCGCCCATACAGGCGCGCTTCGCGCCGACCCCCGGGTCTCGCTTCTTGTGGGCGAGCCGGGCAAAGGCGACCCCCTCGCTCATCCCCGCATGACGATCCGCGCCCGTGCCGCGACTTTGGAGCGTGAAAGCCGCGAGGGCCGACGCGCCGAGCGCCGCTACCTCGCCCGCCACCCCAAGGCCGCGCTTTACGCGGGGCTTGGCGACTTCTGCTTCGTGCGGCTCGAGCCGGAAGGGGCGAGCCTGAACGGCGGTTTCGGCCGCGCCTATGAGCTGTCGCGCGAGGAGCTGATGACGACAGGCCCCGCGGCCGGCGCGCTGATGGGCGCGGAAGCGTCCGCCATCACCCATCTGAACGCCGATCACCGCGACGCGGTGAGCCTATACGCCACCCATTTCGCGAAGGCGGCCGACGGCGACTGGCGCGTCACGGGCATCGACCTCGACGGCATGGATCTGGCTTGCGGGGACGAGGTGCGAAGGGTCTTCTTCCCGCGTCAGCCCGCCATGCCCGAAGACCTGCGGCTGATCCTGGCCGAGATGGCGCGCGAGGCCCGCGCCGGCGCATGATCCCGAAACGTTGCAGACTTTTCGGATGGGATCATGCGGCAAGGACCAGGCTTCTCCGGCACGGCGCTCCGGTGACGGGCCAGAGGCGGGGTTGATACCCCGGATCATCCGCATCGACGACGCGGCCGACCCGCGGCTGGCGCCCTACGAGAACATCCGCGAGCGCGATCTCGTCGGGCGGCGGGAACGCTTCATCGCCGAGGGCAAGGTGGTGCTCGGCATCCTCGCCCGCTCGTCGCGCTTCTCGGCCGAATCGGTGCTGCTGCTCGAAAGCCGGCTCGCAGGCGCTGAAGGCATCCTCGCGCTGCTGCCGCCTGATGCGCCGGTCTATGTCGTCCCGCCCGCCGTGATGGACAGGGTGGCTGGTTTTTCCGTGCATCGCGGGGTGCTGGCCGTGGGCCGCAAGCCGCCTCCGGGGGATGCCAAAAGCCTGCTCGAAGACCTGCCCGCCCGCGCACTCGTGCTGGCGCTCGTGGGCATTTCCAACCACGACAATATGGGCGCGCTGTTCCGCAACGCCGCCGCCTTCGGCGTGTCGGCCGTGCTGACCGATTCGACCTCCTGCGACCCGCTTTACCGGAAAGCCATCCGCGTCGGCGTGGGCGCGGCGCTCAAGATTCCCTTCGCGGCGCTGCCCTCTCCCGAGGCGCTCCTGTCGGCCCTCGACATGCAGGGCTTCGAGCATCTGGCGCTCTCGCCGGGCGGGGCGGCCGACATCCGAACCCTGTCCCGCCCGCCGCGGCTCGCGCTGTGGCTGGGCGCGGAAGGGCCGGGCCTGCCCGAGAGCCTGCTCCGCCGCCTGCCCACCGCCCGCATCCCGCTCGCCGAGGGCTGGGACAGCTTGAACGTGGCGACAGCGGCGGCCGTCGCGCTGCATCGTTTTTCCGAAGTTTAGCTCGCGCGCTCGCGAAGCGCGCGAATGCGGTCGGCCAGGCTCGGCGGGCCGCCGTCCCCGGCCGCCGGCGTAGCGGCGAGGATGCGGTCGATGGCGCCGTCGGCGCCTTCGAGCTTCGCGGCGAGCGCCGTCACCTGGGCGGCGAGCTCCGCCATCTGCCCGCGCAGGTCCTCCGGGCTCGGCGGCGTGGCGGGGGGCGCCGCGGCGGCCGCGGCGGCGGCGGCCTGGGCCGCTTGGACCTCCTCGCGCAGCTTCTTGTTCTCGCGCATCAGCGCGGCGGTCCTCGTTTCCAGCCGGTCGCGCTCGGCCGTGAGCTTTGCCAGCGCGTCGGCCTGTTCGCCGTCCCGGAGCCCCGTGAACAGGCCGGAGGCGCGGCTCGCCTCGCTGAGCTCCGCCTCCAGCCGCACCCGTTCGGCGCGCGCGCCCACGAGTTCCTCTTCGATCAGCACCCGCTGCTCCCTTGCCTCGTCGCGCTCGCGCTTCAGGCGGTCGATCTCGCGGTTGCGGGTCTGCACATCCTCGCCCAGCCGGTCGATGTCGCTTTCGCGCCCGACCATCTCGATCTGCCGGCTGGAAGCGGAAAAACTCGCCTCCTCGTAGAGCCGGCTCACCTCGTCGCGCTCCTTTTGGGCCTCGTCGCGCTCCCTTTGCAGCGCGTTGGCCTTTTCGTCGAGCTCGGCGGCCTGCTCCGCCTTGGCGCGGAGAGCCTCCTGCGCTTCGGCCAGCGCCTGGCGCAGCCGGTCGCGCTCGGCTTCGAGCGCGTTGATGGCGGTCTGGCGGCGCGCGCTTTCCTCCTTCAGGAGCCGCGCGTCCTCGCGCGCCCGGCCCACGAGAATCGCGTGCTCGGCCGTCTTGTCACGCGCGGCCTTGAGCTCGATCTCCGACTTGCGGATCTTGACCGCCGCGTCCGCGCGAACGCGGTCCTTTTCCGCCATGAGCTCGTTCATGGACATCGGCAGGGTGGCCTCCAAGCTCCGCCGCTCGAGCCGCCGCGCCCGCCGCGCGAAGGCGGGCGCGGCGAGCAGCAGCAGAAAGCCCGCGCTCAGGAATCCGAGCGCGAAAAACAGGACGGCTTCGATCACGCGGGGGCCCAGGCAACCATTTCGGCCCCTATGGCATGGCGGCGGGCGAACGCAAAGGCCCGCCCCCGGCCGAGGCCGTCAGAAGGGATTCCAGGTCGGCCGCTCCGTAAGCTTGAGATAGCCCAGGTTCAGCCCGAGCCGCGCCCCGACGCCGGTGCGCACGGGCACGAGCAGCATGTTGTCGTGCTTGAGCACGGTGAAGCCCACGCCCGCCACCGCATAGGCCGAACCCGCCACGCCGCCGAAGCGCTGGTAGAGGCTGGGAACGGCGTCGAGGTTATAGACCAGGATCATGGCGCGCGAGCCCTGCCCGCCGAAGTCGAAACCGAGCGAGGGCCCTTGCCAGAAGATCTTGTGGTCGCCCGCGTTCTTGGTGAAGAGCGTGCCCTCGCCATAGGTGAGCCCGCCCACAAAGGCGCCCGAGCCCTCCTCGCCCAGCACATAGCCGTTGGGCAGGCCGTAATCGGACAACACCTTCTCCACCACGGAGGCGAGCCCGCCCGCGGCGGCCCCGAAGAACTGGTGGCCCGAATCGACGATCTCCTGCGCGGAGTAGCCTTGGGCCTTCGCGGCGGACGTGAAGCCCTGGAAGGCGCAGATCAGGCCGAGAAAGAGAAAAACGCGTTTGAGCATCAGATTGTCTCCTGCGAGCCCTTCGCCGACGCTGAAACCCTGTCCTCGATGGGCGCGCGGCCCGCGCCTCTCCTGCGGCGCTTGACGACCGCTTGAACCGCGACACTATGCCGTAATCCTTTTTCAACGATTAAGGCCGCATGAACGGCCTCAGGCGGTCGGCCCCCTTCCGCCGCGCGGGCGTTCGCCTGGGCCTCTTCCATGGCTCTGGTCGGCTTGGAGCGTTTTCCGGTGGGCTGGACGCCGGCCCGCCGCCGCAAATGCGACCAAGGACGTCTTGGAGCCGATTCCACGCGAGGGGAAACTGCTCTAAGGGCGGGACGACCCGCCCGAGCGACGAGGGACACGAGAACCTATCATGGACCTGGCATGACCGAACTTGTCACGCTTTCCGCCAGCGATCTGGCCGCGCTTTTGTGCTCGCGCGTGTGCCACGACATCATCTCGCCCGTGGGCGCCATCAACAACGGCCTGGAGCTGCTGGACGAGGGCGGCGCCGACGAGGACGCCATGCGGCTGATCCGCCAGAGCGCGAAGAACGCCTCGGCGCGGCTGCAATTCGCGCGCATCGCCTTCGGCGCGGCGGGTTCGGCGGGCATGCAGATCGACACGGGCGACGCGGAAACCGTGGCGCAGGCCTTCTTCAAGAACGAAAAGCCCGAACTCGTTTGGAACGGCGCGCGCGCGCTTCTTCCCAAGAACAAGGTGAAGCTGCTCCTGAACCTTCTTCTGGTGGCGGCCGGGGCCATTCCCCGCGGCGGGCGTCTGACCGTCACCTTGGAGGCGCTCAACGAGAGCCCCCGCTTCACGCTGCAGGCGAGCGGGCCCATGGTGCGCGTTCCGCCGAAATTCCTGGAGCTGCACGCCGAAGGAAAGCTCGAGGAGCCGATCGACGCCCATTCCGTGCAGCCCTACTACACGCTGCTGCTCGCGCGCGACGCGGGCATGCGGATCGAGATCCGGGCGGGCGCCGAAGAAGTGGCGCTGGCGGCCGCCTGAGCGGGCGCGGGCCGCGCTGGACGCGGTTTGCGAGCGGGTTTCCGCCGACGGCGAAACCGCCGCGCGGCGCTTGAGCGCCTTCCTCGCAAAGAAGCGAGAGCCGACCCAGCGCCGGCGCGAACGGATCGAGGCGGCTTGGCGAAGTTTTAACCCAACCCGTTCTCCGCTTCTTTACCGGCGGGACGTTACCTTCTGGCCGTCAAAGACGGCTCGGACCGCCAGCCACGCGGATTCCTGGGAGGCTTCGAGGAGAAGGGCATGCGCTGCTTGTTCGTGGACGATTCCGGCGTGATCCGCAAAGTGGCCAGGCGGATCCTGAGCGGCGCGGGTCTGGACGTGATCGAGGCGGGCCTGGGGAGCGAGGCGCTGGGTTTTTGCGCGGCCGAGATGCCCGATATCGTGGTGCTCGACGGTTTTCTCCCCGACATGGACACGGTGGAGGTGATCCGCCACATCCGCGCGATGCCGGCGGGCGGACACCCCCGCATCGTGATCTGCTTGGTGGAGAAGGATGTGGGCTCGATCATGCGGGCCAAGCGCGCCGGCGCGCAGGGTTATCTCTTGAAGCCGTTCGACCGGCTGTCGCTCTTGTCGCGCATGCAGGAGTTTTCGGCCGCCGCGGCGTGAGGAGCGACTAGTCGCTCGCCGCCCGCTCCAGTCGACGAGGGGCGTGAGAGCCCCTTGTTCACGACCCACGGCTTACTACTCGCTACTTCCTATTCGCTGAATATGCAAAAGGCGGCTCGGAGTTTCCCCGGCCGCCCTTGACGTTTCGATTGACGGCGCTCACGCGCTGGCCCGGATCTCCTCGGGCTCGCGCAGCACGTAGCCGCGGCCCCACACCGTCTCGATGTAGTTCTGCCCGCCCGACACATGGTCGAGCTTCTTGCGGAGCTTGCAGATGAACACGTCGATGATCTTCAGCTCCGGCTCGTCCATGCCGCCATAGAGATGGTTCAGGAACATCTCCTTGGTCAGCGTCGTGCCCTTGCGGAGCGATAAGAGCTCCAGCATCTGGTATTCCTTGCCCGTGAGGTGCACGCGGCTTCCCGCCACCTCCACGGTTTTGGCGTCGAGG
Organism: Mesorhizobium sp.; assembly: GCA_035998495.1. Taxonomy (GTDB): domain Bacteria; phylum Pseudomonadota; class Alphaproteobacteria; order Rhizobiales; family Rhizobiaceae; genus Mesorhizobium_B. Next base: position 1,769 of record DASYHP010000080.1, on the reverse strand, counting down.
TTGACGATGAGGTCGCCCGTGGTGATCACGGACTGGGCATGGCCCTTCGAGCGGCGGACGATGGCGTGGATGCGCGCGACGAGCTCGTCCTTGTGGAAGGGCTTGGTCATGTAATCGTCGGCGCCGAAGCCCAGGCCGCGCACCTTGTCCTCGATGCCGGCCATGCCGGACAGGATCAGGATCGGCGTCTTGACCTTGGAAAGGCGCAGGGTGCGCAGCACCTCGTAGCCCGACATGTCCGGCAGGTTCAGGTCGAGAAGGATGATGTCGTAGTCGTAGAGCTTGCCGAGATCGACGCCCTCCTCGCCCAGGTCGGTTGTATAGACGTTGAAGCTTTCCGACTTCAGCATCAGCTCGATGCTTTGCGCCGTGGCGCTGTCGTCTTCAATCAAGAGAACGCGCATCAAAATTCCCCTTCTCCGCCGCGCCGGCCCACCTCGCGCGGGGCCAGTGACTGCATTCGCCCGCCCCGCTCGAATGTTTCGCGCCGATCAGACGCGCGCCCTCAAGCTGGCATTTCTTGGTTAACAAAGGATGGCGCCGGTGCGTCTCCCCTGCCCGTCCGGCCCGCCGCTCCTCCTCGCCTCCGGCCCGAATGGGCGCCCGAGGCTGAAAACAAGGCTGGAAACAAGCCGAAGCACTGTCTTTACCGGGCCTTAAACCCTCATCCCTATGATTAACGATGCGCGTAAACGAAGGGTTACCGGCCCTCGCTCGTCTTAAGAAAGTGGTTTCCTTTGCGCTCATCGGGAGCGCGGGAAACAGGCGGGTCGCGCATGAAGCGTGGGAGCACCAAGGCATGAAGTCACGGGAGAATCTCGTCCGGCTGAAGCAGTTCCAGGTGACGGACAAGCGTCGCCGGCTGGGCCAGCTCGACGGCATGATCGCGGAGTTCGACCGCATGGCGAGCGAGCTCGACGCTCAGATCGCGACCGAGGAGAAGAAGGCCGGCATCACCGACGTGAATCACTTCGCCTATCCCACCTTCGCCAAGGCCGCGCGCGCGCGGCGCGACAATCTGAAAAACTCCCGCGCCGACCTTTTGACCCAGCGCAGCCTGGCCCAAGCGCTACTCGGCGAAGCTGAAGCGGAGCTTTCCAAGGCCGAGGCGCTGGATGCCCGCGACCGCCGCGAGGGCGAAGGGCAAAGGGCGGCGCTCGCCTGACAGCGGCACGCCCTGGATCCTCCCCTGCAAAAAGCGGCGGGCGAGAAGCGATGGCCGCAGGCCGGCGGAAAGCCACAAGGAGTGGCTTTCCGCGCGACGAGCGCCCGGAGCCATGCGGAGGGCAGAGAGCCACGCGAAGCGTGGCGGAGGGGCTTGGGGCTGCGTCTGAAAGCTTGCCGCGCCCCACGGCAAACCTCATGCTCGCAATTTGCCCAAAACCCTGCGCCGATCGGCAACGCTTCATGGCTGTCGGTGGGCATGCCCCGTCCGGCGCTCTGGCCCACTCCTCGATCATCAATCGTTTAAGCGTCGCTAGCGAGGACGCAACCCCACCGGCCCCGTGGACAAAGCGTCCTGTTCCCTCACGCGACTGCAACTTTCTTTGCAGCGCAACCAATCAGTTAATCGCGCCTCGCAAGAATTCTTCGGCCCTTTCGTCCACGCCCCCGTTCGCCTCCTTTATGCTTCGCCTCAGCTTCTTCCGCCGGGGACGCCGATCATGACGGTGGTTTGGCGGGGAGGAGCCGGCGCCTCCGGTGGCGGGCTAACGTGGCCTGCTGCCCGGGGCGGCCTCGCCCAGGGTTGCCTGCGGGTACTAAAGGCC
>DASYHP010000035.1:0-36297 GCA_035998495.1 Mesorhizobium sp. | reverse complement strand
AGGGCCGACCTCTCCACAAGGGGGAGGTGAGGCGCGCGTGTCAGTCGCCGCTCCGTTCTTCGGCTGGGCTGTGAGCCTGCGTCTTCACCGCCGCGCCCGGCTTATGCCGTCCGGCCCTTGTCAAAGAGCATCCCCTCTCATTGAGGAGCATCGGGAAGCCGGCGCATGGCGCTTGCCTTCCGAAACACTGATTGCATGGCTCGCGGCCATGCGCCGGTCGGTGGTCTTGCCCGGGAGTTGTCGCGGGATCTGCACGAGGCCTGTGCTGTTGGCTTGGCGTGTTGCCACGCCTTGGGCAAGAACACCGGCCCTGCCGGCCCGCGGGCCTCGCTGGCGGGCCTGGATCTGGGGGCTCATCACCCAGCCGGGCCACCACAGCCCGACCGATCCAGCACCGGCCCTCTCCCTGAACACCCGGCGCGCACCCAGGCTTCCCGCGAGAAGGCGAGAGGGAGCGTAAGCGCAGGCGAGCAGGCGTAGACAAAGGTGCATGAGTTTTCTTGCTGAGCAGGCCTAAGCACCTGAAACGGCACAGAAGAAAGTTCGCGAGCCGGAAAATCTGTCCATGGGTTTGTGGCCCAGGCTTGGGACGGCAGAGAGCGGCGCTGCTCAATACCCTGCCGCGCGATCCACCACGTTCTGAGGAGCTTCGCCGCGATCCATGGCGTCCATCTGGTCGAGCATGGGGCCGACGAGATGATTGGGGTCCGACGTGGCCGCCGCATGCGGGGTGATGAAGACGCGCGGATGCAGCCATAAGGGGCTGTCGGGCGGCAGCGGCTCCTCCTCGAACACGTCGAGGCTCGCCTCCTTCAAGGTGCCATCCTCCAGCGCGCGAAGAATGTCGGCGTCGCGCTGAAGCTTGCCGCGGCCGGCATTGACGAGCACCGCCCCGCCCAAGCCGTTGCGGCGGCGCAGATTGGTTAACAGCGCGTGGTCGATGATGCCGGTCGTCTCGGCCGTGAGCGGCAGGAGCACGACCAGGATGTCGGTCGCGTTGAGGAAGGCCACCAGTCCTTCGACCCCCACGAAGCTCGTGATGCCCTCGACGTCCTGCGGACGCCGGCTCCAGCCGTTCACGGTGAAGCCGATGGTCTTCAGCATGCTTGCCGCCGCGCGGCCGAGCTGGCCGAGCCCCATGACGCCCACCGCGATGTCGGGCGCAGGGCGCTGCGGCGGCTCGTGCCAGACCTTCCGCGGCTGCTGCGCGCGGTAGAGCATCCCTTGGCGGTGATGGTCGAGCACCCGCCAGCACACATATTCCACCATGTGTTGGGTGAGGTTCTCGTCCACCACGCGGATCACGGGCAAGTCGGGCAGGTCGGGGTCGGCCAGGATGTGATCGACGCCCGCGCCGACGGAAAAGATCGCCTTGAGGTTGGGCAGGGTCTTCAAGAGGCCGTGCTTGTAGCGCCAGACCACGGCGTAGCGGATGGAGGGGTCGGCAGGGCCGTCGGGCTCGAGCGCGACCTCGCGGCGCGCCGCCAAAAGCTCGTGCCAGCGCCGCGGCGAGAAGCCGGACACGGCCAGGAGAACGCGGGATGACGGGATTGCGTCCGGCACGGGTGCTTCACTCCGCCGCCGCGCCGAGCGGCGCCGCCTTGTGGTTGAGCGCCGCGGCGAGCAGCGCCTTGGTGTAGTCTTGCTGGGGCGCCTCGAAAATCTTCTGGGCGCTGCCCTGCTCCACGATCCGGCCGTTCTTCATCACGATCACCTCGTTGGCGAGCGCCCGCACCACCTTCAGGTCGTGGCTGATGAAGAGATAGGCCAGGCCATGCTTCTTCTGCAGGTCGCGCAGGAGATCGACCACCTGCGCCTGCACGCTCATGTCGAGCGCGGAGGTCGGCTCGTCCAGCATCACGAAGCGGGGGTTCAGCACCATGGCGCGGGCGATCGAGATGCGCTGGCGCTGCCCGCCCGAGAACTCGTGCGGGTAGCGATGGCGGGTCGAAGGGTCGAGGCCGACCTCGCCCAGCACGGTGACCACCCGCTCGTCGCGCTGATCGCGGGAAAGCTTCGGCTCGTGGATTTTCAGGCCCTCCTCGACGATCTCGCTCACCGACATGCGCGGGGAAAGCGAGCCGAACGGGTCCTGGAACACGATCTGGATCTCGCGCCGGAGCGGGCGCATCTCATCGAAAGAAAGGGAATCGATGCGCCGCTCGCCGAAGCGAATCTCGCCCTTGGACGAAATCATGCGGCAGAGCGCGAGCCCCAGTGTGGTCTTGCCCGAGCCCGACTCCCCCACCACCCCGACCGTCTGGCCGGCGCGCACGGCGACATCCACCCCGTCGACTGCCTTCACATGATCCACCGTGCGGCGGAAGAAGCCCTTTCGGATCGGGTACCAGACCTTCACGTCGCGGCCCGCCATCACGACGGGCGCGGACGGGTCGCCCACCGGCGGACGGCCCTTGGGTTCGGCGGCGAGCAGATGGCGCGTGTAGTCGTGCCTGGGCGTGGAAAAGATTTCGGCCGTCGGCCCTTCCTCGACCACCTTGCCTTTGAACATGACCGACACGCGGTCAGCGATGCGGCGCACGATGCCGAGATCGTGCGTGATGAACAGCATGGACATGCCGTTCTTCTTCTTGAGCGCGGCGAGAAGCTCGAGGATTTGCGCCTGGACCGTCACGTCGAGCGCGGTGGTCGGCTCGTCAGCGACGAGCAGCTTCGGCTCGTTGGCGAGCGCCATGGCGATCATCACGCGCTGGCGCTGGCCGCCCGACAACTGGTGGGGATAGGCGTCGAGCCGCTTCTCGGGCTCGCGGATGCCGACTTCGTTCAGGAGCTCCAGCGTGCGCGTCCGGGCGGCCGCGTTGCCCATGCCTTGGTGGAGCTTCAAAACCTCGCCGACCTGCCGCTCGATGGAGTGCAGCGGGTTGAGCGAGGTCATCGGCTCCTGGAAGATCATGGAGATGCGGTTGCCCCGCACGCGCCTCAGCTCCTTTTCCGAGAGCTTCAGCAGGTCCTGTCGCTCGAACAGCACTTGGCCGGAGGGGTGAGAGGCCGCGGGATAGGGCAGGAGCTTGAGGATGGAGAGCGCCGTAACCGACTTGCCCGAGCCGGATTCTCCCACCAGCGCTCGGGTCTCGCCGGGCTGGATGTCGAACGACACGCGGTCCACGGCGGGCGGACTCGCGCCGAAGACGACCGAAAGGTCGCGGATGGAAAGCAGCGGCCCGGTCAAAGAGCGGCCTCAATGTCGGTCAGGCGGAAGTCGTCGCCTTTGAAGAGGAGCGGCTCGCTCCGGGCCTTGGCGAGCGCATAGGCGAAGCAGTCGCCGAGGTTCAGCTTGGCGGCGTGGTTGCCCTTGCCGAAGCGCTGGTAGGCTTCGCGGGCGAGGTGAGCGTGTTTGGGCGTTGTGTTCTCGATGCGTAAGGCGAGCAGCTCAACAAGCTGGTCGAACTTGGCCGACTTGTCGGCAGATTTCAGCCGGTCAACGCGAACCGCCGCTTCGAGATAGTTGAACGGCGAGATCACAAGCTTGCCTGCCGCCGTAGCGAACACATCGGAAATGGCCTCGCCTTCGGGTTCATCGAGAAGCACGGCAAGGAGGGCTGAGGCGTCCACGATCACTTGGGCAGCCCATCCTCGTCATAGAAGTCGGAATGGTCGCTGGTGAGGCCCGGTGGAACCGGCCCGAAGCTCTTGACGATTTCCCTGATGCGGCGCTTGCGTTCGGCGAAGTCGGCCAGTTCAGGGTCGCGCTGCAGGCGCTCCAATGCTGTGGTCAAAGCGAACTCGACCGCTGCGGCCGGCGACGTTCCCGTCTGTTTCGCCAGCTCGTTCGCAAGCTGCTCGACTTCAGGGTTCTCGATGTGCAGTCCCATGGCGATCTCCAAGGCGGAAACGCGAACGCTCTACCACAGCGTTTCCCTTACCTGAACGTCTTGCGCGGGTCGAAGGCGTCGCGCACGGCTTCGCCGATGAAGATGAGGAGCGACAGCATTAGCGAGATCACGATGAAGCCCGACAGGCCCAGCCAGGGGGCGTTCAGGTTTCGCTGGCCCTGCTTGAGGAGCTCGCCCAGGGAGGCCGAGCCGGGCGGTAGGCCGAAGCCCAGGAAGTCGAGCGAGGTCAGGGTGGTGATCGAGGCGTTGAGGATGAAGGGCAAAAAGGTCAGCGTCGCGACCATCGCGTTGGGCAGGAGATGCCGCCACATGATGGTGCGGTCGGGCACGCCCAGCGCGCGCGCCGCGTTCACATATTCGAAGTTGCGCGCGCGCAGGAACTCGGCGCGCACCACGCCCACGAAGCCGACCCAGGAGAAGAGCAGCATCAGCCCGAGCAGGATGAAGAAGCCGGGGGGCAGGACGGCCGCGACGATCATCAGCAGGTAGAGCAGCGGGATGGAGGTCCAGATCTCGATGAAGCGCTGGAAGACGATGTCCACGAGCCCGCCGAAATAGCCCTGCACCGCGCCCGCCGCCACGCCGATCACCGCCGAGCCCGCCGTCAGGATCAGGCCGAACAGGACGGACACGCGGAAACCGTAGATCACGCGCGCCAGCACGTCGCGCGCGCCGTCGTCCGTGCCCAGCCAGTTCCAATTGCCCACCGTGCAGCCGGGGTCGTCCACGCCCAGGGGATAGCGCGAGCAGCGCGCGTCAATCGGATACATCCAGGAGGGCTTGGCCGGCGCCGCTTCGGGGATTTCGTTGTTGGCCGTTCGGTAGGAGTAGCCGATCGGCGGCCAGAGGAGCCAGCCATTCGCCTCGATCTCCTCGGCGATGAAGGGGTCGCGATAGTCGGTGACGGCGTAGAAGCCGCCGAACCTCTCCTCGGGATAATCGACCAGCACGGGGACGATCCACTCGCCCTTGTATTGGCCGATGATGGGGCGGTCGTTGGCGATCAGCTCCGCGAAGAGCGTGAGCACGAAGAGCGCCAGAAAGATCCAGAGCGACCAATAGCCCCGGCGGTTGGCCTTGAAATTCTGCCAGCGGCGCTGGTTGAGCGGCGACAGCCGGGACCGCACCGTCTCGTCGCGCAGGCGCTCCACTTCCGCCTTGAGCTGGATCTCAGACATCGCGGCGCTCGAAGTCGATGCGCGGATCGATCCAGGTATAGGTGAGGTCGGAGACGAGGCTCACGAACAGTCCGATCAGCGAGAAGATGTAAAGCGTCGCGAACACCACGGGATAATCGCGGTCGAGCACCGAGCGCCAGCCGAGCAGGCCCAGGCCGTCGAGCGAAAAGATGTTCTCGATGAGCAGCGAGCCGGTGAAGAAGGCCGAGATGAAGGCGCCGGGAAAGCCCGCGACGATGATGAGCATCGCGTTGCGGAACACATGGCCGTAAAGCACCTGCCGCTCGGACAGGCCTTTCGCGCGCGCCGTGACGACATATTGCTTGCGGATCTCGTCGAGGAAGGAGTTCTTCGTGAGCAGCGTCGTGGTGGCGAAGGCCGACAGCACCATGGCGGTGAGCGGCAGAGCGAGGTGCCAGAAATAGTCGAGGATCTTCTCGGGCCAGGAAAGCTGGTCCCAGTTCTCCGACACGAGCCCGCGCAGGGGGAAGAGATCGAAGAAGGAGCCGCCGGCGAACAGCACCATGAGCAGGATCGCGAACAGGAAGCCGGGAATGGCGTAGCCCACGATCACCACGGCGCTCGTCCAGATGTCGAAGCCCGAGCCGTCCGCGACAGCCTTGCGGATGCCGAGCGGGATGGAGATGAGATAGGACAGGAGCGTGATCCAGAGCCCCAGGGAGATCGAGACCGGCATCTTCTCGAGGATCAGATCGATGACCGAGATGTCGCGGAAATAGCTCTCGCCGAAATCGAAGCGGAGATAATTCCAGAGCATCAGGCCGAAGCGTTCGAGCGGCGGCCGGTCGAAGCCGAACTGCTTTTCGAGCGCCGCGATGAATTCGGGATCGAGCCCTTGCGCGCCGCGGTAGGAGGAGCCGGCGTCCGCGCCTCCGGGATCAAGCGCCGTGGAGCCGGCGTCGCCCCCGCCGCCGCCCAAGCGGTCGCCCGCATCGCCGCCCTGGCCCTGGAGACGGGCGATCACCTGCTCGACGGGCCCGCCCGGCGCGAACTGCACCACGAGGAAGGATATGGCCATGATGCCCAGGATGGTGGGCACCATCAGGAGCACGCGGCGGAGGATGTAGGCGCCCATCAGGAAAGGCTCATGCGGTTCGGAGATGGCCGGCAGGCCAGAGGGGGACGCGAGAGCCTCAAGCGTGCCAGCAACGTTGCATTACCCCTTGCCGATCGCCTGGGCCTTGGCCCCATCCCACCACCACAGCGACTCGACGGGAAATCCATAGTCCGGCTTGGGCTCCTTGAACCCGAACACGTCCCAGAAGGCGGCGCGGTGAGTCGGGGCGTACCAACAAGGAATCCAATCGAGCCGCGCGCGCAAGACCCGGTCGAGCGTCCGCATGGCGGTCGTGAGATCCTCGCGGCTCTGGGCGCGGCCGACCGCGTCCACCAGCGCGTCCACGGCAGGATCGCCGGTGCCGGGCAGGTTGCCCGTCCCGTCCCGGCCCGCGGCTCGCGAGTGGAACATGCCCTCCAGGCTGTCGCGGGTGGGCGTGGCCCCAAAGGACAGCGCCATCATGATCATATCGAAGTCGAAGCTCTTCTGGCGCTTCTCGTACTGGGCGGAATCGACGAGCCTGAGCGACGCGTCGATGCCGACTGCGCGCAAATTCTCGATCAGGGGCAGGCCGAGACGCTCGAAGGTCGGATCGTCGATCAGGAATTCCAGCGTGAGCGCCTCGCCCCCTTTCACGAGCCGGCTGCCCTCCCGCTCCCAACCCGCTTCGCGCAACAGCTTGGACGCTCTGGACAAAAGCGCGCGGTCGCGGCCCGAGCCGTTGGACACCGGCTGCAGGACGGCGGGCCCGAACGCCTCTCCCGGGACCGCCCCGCGCAATGGCTCCAGAAGCGCCAGCTCCTGGGGCGAGGGCGCGCCTTCGGCCTTGTAGTCGGATCGTTCGAAAAGCGATTGGGAGCGCTCATAAGAGTCGTAGAACAGGTTGCGCTTCGTCCATTCGAAGTCGAAGCAGAGCCCGATCGCCTCGCGCACGCGCCTGTCCTGAAAGCGCGCGCGCCGCTGGTTGAGCGCCCAGGCCTGCATGGAGGGCCGCTTCTCGGACGGGAACTCGCGCTTGACGACCTTGCCCTCGTCGAGCGCCGGGAAGTCGTACTCCGTCGCCCAGACGCGCGACACGAATTCCTGGCGAAACAGGATGTCGCCCTTCTTGAAGGCCTCGAAGCTCGCCTGCCGGTCGCCGAAGAACTCGATGCGGAGCCGGTCGAAGTGGTTGAGCCCGCGCCGCACATTGAGATCGCGCGCCCAATAGTCCGGCATGCGGTCGTATTCGACCGTCTGGCCCGCCGACACGCGGCCGACCGTGTAGGGACCCGAGCCCAGAAGCGGCCTCAACCCCCCGCCCTCAAAACCGTTCGCCTCGATGTCCGCCTTCGACAGGATGGGGAAGCCGGCAAGCGTCAGGATCAGGCGCGGCGACTGTTTTCCGTTGAGCACCAGCCGGAACGTGTCGCCGTCCGCTTCCGCCGCCGCCATGTCGGAAAGCGGCAGGAGGAAGTCGGGATGTCCCTTCTCCTTGAGGAGACGGTAGGTGAAGGCGACGTCCTCGGCCGTGATCGCGCTGCCGTCGTGGAAGCGCGCTTCGGGCCGGAGCTTGAAGGTGAACCCGTTGCCGTCGGCGGACACCGTCACATGCTCAGCGAGAAGCCCGTAAAGCGCATCGGGCTCTTCGAGCGCGGCCGTCATCAGGCCGTCGAAGCAGAGCTCCATGCGCGGCGGCGCCTCGCCGCGAAGCGCAAAGGAGTTCAACGTGTTGAAGGTCAGCGGGCTCTGGTTGTAGAGCCAGTTGGGCGGCGAGAAGTTGAAGACGCCGCCCACCGGCGCTTCGGGCGAGGCGTAGTCGAAATGCGGAAAGCCCGGGGGATATTTGAGGTCGCCGAAGGCCGAGAGGCCATGCAGCGGCGTCTCTCGGGCCAAGTCCGCGCGCGCGCCTCGGCCGAGCGCGGGCAGGGTGGCCGCGCTCAAGGCCCATTTCAGCGCCGTCCGGCGCGAAATCACGCGCCCGCTCACCGCGCGGTCTCCGCCTGCGTCGCCAGCGCCTGCTCGCGGCCTGAGTCGATCCACCAGGATTCGAGATCGACGCCGGCATAGGCGGGCTGCGTTTCGGGGATGCCGAACTTGTCCCAATAGGCTGTGCGCACGGTCGGAAGGTGCCATTGCGGCACCATGTGCCAGCCCCAAAGCAGCACGCGATCGAGCGCGCGCGTGGCGGCGATGAGATCCTCGCGGTCGGTGGCGAAGATCACACGCTCCACGAGCGCGTCCACCACCGGGTCCTTGATGCCCGCGAGATTGCGCGAGCCGGGCGCGTCGGCCGCCGCCGAACCCCAGAACTCACGCTGCTCGTTGCCCGGCGACAGGGACTGGGCGAGCACCGCGCCGGCGAGCGCGTCGAAGTCGAAACTGTTGACGCGGCTGATATATTGCGCGGGGTCCACGATCCTGAGGCTCGCCTGGATGCCGAGCCGGCGCAGGTTCTGGATCAGCGGCAAGGTCACGCGCTCGTCGATGGGATCGTCGCCCAGGAACTCCAGCGTGAACGGCTTGCCGGTCCCCTCGTGGACCAGCGTGCCGCCCTGGTTGGCGAAGCCCGCCTCCTTGAGGAGTCGGGACGCCCGGCGCAGGTTTTCGCGCGTCGCCTGCGGCGTGTCGAAGACCGGCAGCTTGAACTCTTGGGTGAACACCTCCGGCGGGAGCTGGTCACGGAACTGTTCGAGGATTTCGAGTTCCTTGCCTTGGGGCAGGCCGGAGGAGGCCAGCTCGCCGCCTTCGAAATAGCTGGCGGTGCGCTCGTAGGAATCGTAGAACAGCGTCCGGTTCATGTTCTCGAAGTCGAAGGCGTAAGCGATCGCCTCGCGCACGCGCGGGTCGTCGAGCGGCGCGCGGCGGTGGTTGAGGATATAGGCCTGCATGGGCTCAGGCGCCTCGGTCGGGAACTCCCGCTTGATGACCTCGCCGCGCTCGAAAGCCGGGAAATTGTAGTCGATGGCCCAGCGCTGCGCCCGGTTCTCGAAGCGCACGTCCTGGAGCCCGCCCTTGGTGAAGGCGAGCCAGGCGGCGTTGTCGTCGGCGAAATAGGTGATGCGGCGGCGGTCGAAGTTCTCGCGGCCGACCTTCACCGGAAGGTCCGCGCCCCAATAATCGGGCACGCGCTCCCACACGATCTCCGCGCCCGGCCGGAAGCTCGCGATGCGATAGGCCGCCGAGCCGAGCGGCGGCTCGAGCGTGGGCCGCGAGATGTCGCGCTTGTTCCCTTGCGCATCCGTGCCTTCCCACCAATGCCTGGGCAGGACGGGCATGTCGCCCAGGATCTGCGGCAACTCGCGATTGCCCTTCTGGTCGAAGCGGAACTCGACCTCGCGCTCGCCCATCGCCACGGCCTCGGTCACGTTGGCGTAGTATTTGTTGTAGTTGGGGCTGAGCTCCTTCAGCTTGTCGAAGGTCCAGACCACGTCCTCGGCGGTGACGGGCTTGCCATCGTGCCAGCGGGCGGCAGGGTTGAGGCGATAGGTGGCCGAGGAGAAGTCGGGCGGGTGGCTGTAGGCCTCGGCGAGCAGCGGGTGGCTGGTGCTGGGCTCGTCCACCGACTGCTCCATCAGCGTGTCGTAGAGCAGCCCGCCGCCGAAGGCCCCGAAGCCGGCGGCCGGCGCGCCCTGGACGATGTAGGGGTTGAAGCTGTCGAAGCTGCCGGCCACCACCGTGTTGAGCGTGCCGCCCTTGGGCGCGTCCGGGTTGACGTGGCTATAGCGGGTGAAGCTGTCGCCATACTTGCTCTCGCCGATCAGCGACGTGGTGGTGCGCCATTCCTGGGCCGAGGCCGGGACAACGAACTGGCTCGCGGCGAGGGCGAGCGTGAACGCGGTTCGAACGGCCATCCGCGTTAGGGTCATCGGCAACGCTTCTCCTCCTTCAGCGCGTAATTGGCGTCACGTCGCGCCGATAACAGAAAAGCCGGGCGGAACCCGGCTTTTTCGTGGAAGTCCATGATAACGCTTGCGTCATCGCGCCTCGAGGCAGCGCCCGTCAGTCGGGCTGGCTGGGCTCGGCCGTCCCCGGCGCCTCGGTGATCGGCGCGACCGGGCCTGGCGCGGCCTCCGGCGGCGCGCCGGCGGAGGCGTCGGTCGCGGCCGCGGCCGGTGCGGCCGCCTCCGGCAGGGGCGCGGGCGAGTCCGACTGGGTGCGCAGATAAGCGATCAGGTTGCCGAGATCCTCGCCCTTCTTGACGCCGGCGAAGCCCATGGACGTGCCCTTGATGTAGGATTTCGGCGCACGGAGAAAACCGGCCAGGTGCTCGTAGTCCCAGACCACCGCGCCGCCCTGGGAGAACTCCTGAATGGCGCCGGAATAAGCAAAGCCCTCGACGGAAGCGATGGGCCGGTTCACGACGCCCCACAGATTGGGGCCGACCTTGTTGGCGCCGCCCTGCTCGATGGTGTGACAGGCGGCGCAGCGCCGGAAGAGCTCCGCGCCGGCGTCAGGGTTCGCGTTGGCGAGCAGAACGGCGATGGGCTCGACTCCCTCGGCCGCGCCCGCGACCTCCGTGTTGTCGCCGCCTTCGGCCGCCTCGATGGCATAGCCCGGCGTGGCCGGGGCCGGCGAGGCGAACAGCGCGTCCGACACGATGGCGATGGAGAACACCACGAAGAGCGCGCCGAGCACCGCGCCGATGATCTTGTTGATCTCGAAGGAATCCATTCGGCCCCAGGCTCCTCGGCTAACTTCATGCGTCGGCGCCGCGCCGCGCACCCAAACACAGGCAGATGGGACCGTGCGGCCCTATTGCCGCGCCGCCCGAAAACGCGGCGGAAACTAGGTCTTTTGCCGGTGCGCCGCAACACCTATAAGGACGCGCGCCCGTGAGGCGTTTCGCCACTCTCCCCGCCCTTTTCTGACCGCTGCCGTGACCGAATCCGCCCGCGCCCGTTCCCCCGAAGCGATCATCCTGATCCCCGCCCGCCTGGGCTCCACAAGGCTGCCGGAGAAGCCGCTCGCCGACATCCATGGCAAGCCCATGATCGCGCATGTGGCGGAACGCGCCCGCGAGAGCGGCGTGGGCCCCGTGGTGGTGGCCACCGACACAGCCGCTGTGGCGGACGCCGTGAGGGCGCACGGCTTCGAAGCCGTGATGACGGGCGCCCATCACGAATCCGGCTCCGACCGCATCTTCGAGGCCCTGCAGGCCTTCGACCCCAGCGGCCGCTTCTCCGCGGTCATCAACGTGCAGGGCGACCTGCCCACGCTCGACCCCCAGGCGGTCGCGCGGGCCTTGTCGCTGCTCGATGATCCCCAAGTGGACATCGGCACGCTGGGCGTCGAGATCACGGACGAAGGCGAGAAGACCAACCCGAACGTGGTGAAGGTGGTGGGCTCGCCGCTCGGCCCCGACCGGCTGCGCGCGCTTTACTTCACCCGCGCCACAGCGCCGTGGGGCGAGGGGCCGCTCTTCCACCATGTCGGGCTCTACGCCTACCGGCGGGAAAGCCTGGAGCGCTTCGTCGGCCTGCCCCCCTCGGCGCTCGAGCGCCGCGAGCGGCTGGAGCAGTTGCGCGCGCTCGAGGCCGGCATGCGGATCGATGTCGGGCTCGTGGCCGGCGTGCCGCTCGGCGTGGACACAACCGACGACCTCGTTCGCGCCCGCGAACTCCTGAAACCCTGACGGGAAACCTTGATGCCCACCAACAGGATAGCCTTCCAGGGCGAGCCCGGCGCGAATTCCGACACCGCCTGCCGCAACATGTATCCGGGCATGGAACCCATGCCGTGCCCGACCTTCGAAGACGCCTTCGGAGCGGTGGAGGGGGGCAAGGCGGACCTCGCCATGATCCCCATCGAGAACACGATCGCGGGAAGGGTGGCCGACATCCACCATCTCCTGCCCGAATCGCGGCTCCACATCGTGGGCGAGTATTTCTTGCCCATCCATTTCCAGCTCATGGTGCTGCCGGGCGTGGCCGTGGAGGAGATCAGGTCCGTCCATAGCCATATCCACGCGCTGGGCCAGTGCCGCAAGGTGATCCGCCGGCACCGCTGGAAGCCGGTCGTGGCCGGCGACACGGCGGGCGCGGCGCGGGTCGTCTCCGAGATGGGCGACCGCACGGCCGCCGCGCTCGCGCCCCGGCTCGCGGCCGAGCTCTACCGTCTCGAGATCGTGGCGGAGAACGTCGAGGACACGGACAACAACGTCACCCGTTTCGTGGTGCTCTCCAAGGAGAAGGTTTTGGCCGAGCGGAACCGCCCCGACCAGCTCATGATCACCACCTTCGTGTTCCGGGTGCAGAACATCCCTGCCGCCCTCTACAAGGCCATGGGCGGCTTCGCGACCAACAGCGTCAACATGACGAAGCTGGAGAGCTACCAGTTGGGCGGCTCGTTCTTCGCCACCCAGTTTTATGCCGACATCGAGGGCCATCCGGACGACGCCAACGTGGCGCAGGCGCTGAAGGAGCTGCGCTTCTTCTCCCGCGAGGTGCGGGTGCTGGGCGTCTATGAGGCGCACGAGGCGCGAGAGACGCACGCCCTCCTGGACTGACATTCCCGCGCCGAACCGACCAGGCCGTCCATTTCGGTTGTTGTTGTTGACAGGCTATGCGCAGTTATATAACTAGAAAGTTATATAACAAACGATGAATGAAATGCTGCGAGCAGAGCACCTCGACCAGACCTTCGCCGCGCTGGCGGACCCGACGCGACGCGCCATCCTGGCGCGGTTGGCGAAGGGCGAGGCGTCGGTCGGCGAACTGACCGCGCCATTCGCAATGAGCCAGCCCGCGATCTCCAAGCACCTGAAGGTTCTGGAAGCGGCGGGCTTGGTGTCGCGTGGCCGCGACCGCCAGCGTCGGCCTTGCCGGTTGGAGCCGGAGGCGCTGACTCGCGCTACGGCCTGGATCGAGGAATGCCGAAACCTGTGGGAGCGGCGCTTCGCCAGGCTCGACGGCATTTTGGACGAGTTGCAGCAGCAGGCCGAAGTGGCCGAGGAGGGAAGAAATGGACAGGAATGATCTCAAGGTGAGAGCCGAGGGCGACCGGACGATCGTTATCACCCGCAGCTTCGACGCGCCCCGCGCTCTGGTTTTCGGCGCGTGGACCAAGCCGGAACTCCTGAAGCGCTGGCTGCTCGGGCCGGATGGCTGGACCTTTGCGAGTTGCGAAGTCGATCTCAGGGTAGGCGGGCGCTACCGCTACGTCTGGGTGAATGCCGACGGGAGCCGGCTCACGCTCGGGGGCGAGTTCCGCGAGATCGCCGCGCCGAGCCGGCTTGTGGCGACCGAGGTCTTCGAGGGGGAGCCGCAGTTCGGCGAGGGCCTGTCGGTTCTCGAATTGAACGAGACAGGCGGGCGGACGGTGGTCACCCAGACCGTGACCTATCCTTCGCACGACGCGCGCGACAACATGCTGGCGAGCGGCATGGAGGCCGGAATGGCCAGCAGTTTCACGCAGCTGGACGACTTGCTGGCGTCCGAAGCGGTCGCGCAGGGCGTCGGCCCTTGATGGGCGCCGGGCGGATGGACCTCAGCCCTCCGCCCAAGCCTGGATCAGGTGGGTGGCGATGGCGGCGGGGGGCGGGACGCGCAGGCCCTCGGGATGGCTGCCCGCAAGCATCGTCCGCACCTCGTCGCGCAGAAACCAGCGGCAGGCCTCAAGCTCGCTTTCGTCGAAGCGCACCTCGTCGTCGAGCGCTCTCGCGATGCAGCCGATCATCAGCGAGTGCGGGAACGGCCAGGGCTGGCTCGCATGGTAGCGCACCGCGCCCAGCCGGATGCCGGACTCCTCGAAGGTCTCGCGCCGCACGGCGTCTTCAATCGTCTCGCCGGGCTCGATGAAGCCGGCGAGGCAGGAGAACATGCCGGGCAGGAAGTGCTTTCCGCGCCCGAGCAGGCATTTCTCCCCCTTGGCCGCAAGCATGATGGCCACGGGATCGGTGCGCGGGAAATGCTCGGCGCCGCATTGCGGGCAGACGCGCTTGACGCCCCCGAGGCAAAGCTCGCTTCGATGCCCGCAACGGGCGCAAAAGCCATTGTTGCCGTGCCAGTTGGCGAGCGCCGCGCCTTGCGCAACCATGCCGAGAACGGCGCGGGGGAGAAGCGCGCCCGAATAGACCGGGCGAAGCTCCAAACCTGCCGCGCCCTCGGGGCCCGCGCCGTCCGCCGCCAGCGCGAAGGCGAGGACGGGCCCGTGCTCATCCCAGCCCAGAAGCAGGATATGCTCGGCCCCCCCTTCCAGCGCGAGCGCCTCGGCGGGCGTGAAGAAGGGCTCGAACGCCTCGCCGCGCGGCTTCAGCCAAAGCTTCGCGCCCTGGAGGAAGAGCACCCGCGCGCCCGGCTC
The DNA here is from genome assembly GCA_035998495.1 of Mesorhizobium sp. Taxonomy (GTDB): domain Bacteria; phylum Pseudomonadota; class Alphaproteobacteria; order Rhizobiales; family Rhizobiaceae; genus Mesorhizobium_B. Next base: position 21,907 of record DASYHP010000035.1, on the reverse strand, counting down.
AGCGAGCGCGTCGGCCGCGGCGTCCTGCCCGCGGCTTTCGGCGCGGCGGTCGAGCGGGTTGCCGGCGAAGCCCACGCCCGCGCTGGGTTCGCCGGAGCCCTCAAGGCTCTTCCAGATGGCGAGATTCAAAGCGCGCCGCGCACTTTGGCGCAGAGGCTGTGCATGGCTTCCCGCCTGGCATAGGGCTGGCGCGGCCCATGCCCCCAGACGGGGCCGGGCCAGCCGGCATCGTCCTCGAAGCGCGCCACCACATGGATATGGAGCTGGCGCACGATGTTGCCGAGCGCGCCGATATTGATCTTGTGGCAGGCAGTCGCGTTCTTGAGCGCCTGGGAGACCATATTGGTCTCGAAGGTGAGCATGGCCTGGTCGAGCGGCGTGAGATCGTGAATCTCCTCGATGCCGAGCTTTTGCGGCACCAGCACGAGCCACGGCCAGCGTTCCTCGTCCATGACGCGCAGCTCGCACAAGCCCAGCCACATCACGGGCTCGCTATCGCCCTCGATCCTGCGGTCGAGTTCGAATCCGGCCTTGAGGCCCGGCAGCATGGCCAAATCCTTTGTCTCCCCAGAGTGAGGCTAGGGCGGCCATGGCGGCTCTGCAAGAGCGGCCGGCGCTTTTCGCCGCCTTTCGGCCTATGGTTCACGGGGCGCTTGCTTTCCGCATCCCGATTGCCGATATGTGGAAACGGGAGGTTGGTGGTGGACGAGCCACTCGCCAACCGGGTCAGGTCCGGAAGGAAGCAGCCCTAACGAGCTCGGTACGGGTCATCGTGCCAGCCTCCCACCTCCGGCCGCACGAAGCACCGCTTGCGGTGCCGGCCTGCGACGCTTCGGGCGCGTCGAGGCTCAAGGACTTCACGTCCGCTCCGCTGAAGCGGCGTTTGGAGCGGCTCTCACTCACAAAGTCGAGGCGAGTTGACCTGTTTGATTGACGGGTGTCGGCGGCATGGGTGAAACTTGGGACCAATGCGGGAGCAGCCGGGCAGAATGGCCGAAGTCGGCTTGGTGACCAAAGATCGCGACGCACCGTACCGCGTGCTCGCGCGAAAATACCGCCCGGCGGATTTCTCGGCGCTGATCGGCCAGGAGCCTGTCGTGCGCACCCTGACCAATGCGTTTGGCAGCGGCCGCATCGCCCAGGCCTGGATGCTGACCGGCGTGCGCGGCGTGGGCAAGACCACCACGGCCCGCATCCTCGCTCGCGCCCTCAACTACCGGACGGCCGAGACCGACGCGCCGTCGGTGGACCTGGCCGTTCCCGGCGAGCATTGCCGCGCCATCATGGAGGGCCGCCATCCCGACGTGATCGAGATGGACGCGGCCTCGCACACGGGCGTGGACAACATGCGCGACCTGCTCGAACAGGTGCGCTACGCGCCGGTCGCGGCCCGCTACAAGGTCTATATCATCGACGAAGTCCATATGCTGTCGGGCGGCGCCTTCAACGCCATGCTGAAGACGCTGGAGGAGCCGCCGCCGCATGTGAAGTTCATCTTCGCCACGACCGAGATCCGCAAGGTCCCCATCACCATCCTGTCGCGCTGCCAGCGTTTCGACCTGCGCCGGGTGGAGCCGGGCCTGCTTGCCTCGCATCTCGCCGGCGTCGCGGAGAAGGAGGGCATTGTCGCCGAGGTCGACGCGCTGGCCTTGATCGCGCGGGCGGCGGAGGGCTCGGTGCGCGACGCGCTGTCGATCCTCGACCAGGCGATCGCCCATGGGGGCGGGGCCGTGAACGGCCAAGCCGTGCGCGACATGCTCGGCCTGGCCGACCGGGCGCGGGTGATCGACTTGTTCGAGAACCTCATGAAAGGTGACGCAGGAGCGGCGCTCGCCGAATTCCGCGCCCAGTACGACGCCGGCGCCGACCCCCTGGCCGTGCTGACGGACCTCGCCGAGTTCACCCATCTCGTGACGCGCTTCAAGGTCGTGGGACCCGTGTCCGACCTGGCGCTTTCGCCGGACGAGCGGGCGCGGGGCGCCGAACTCGCCGAGACTCTGTCCATGAGCGTGCTGTCGCGCGCCTGGCAGATGCTGCTCAAGGGCTTGGGCGAGGTGGGGAGCGCGCCGCGGCCCGTGGCGGCGGCCGAGATGGTCTTGATCCGCATCGCGCATGCGGCGCACTTGCCGACGCTCGACGAGGCGCTGAAGCGGCTGGAGAACGGCGCGCCTGCGAGTTCCGCGGCCGGAGCGCCCGCCGGCGGCGCGGCGCGGCCTGCGCCTGCGCCCGTCGCTGTCCGTCCGGCCTTTGTCGCGCCTGCTTCTCCTGCCGCCGGCGAGCCGGCGCTCACCGCCAGCGGGGCCGGCGCCAACCGCGCCTCCGCCTTGCGAATGAGCGCGCCCGAGCCCGCGCCAAGCGCCCCCCAGCCGTCCGCCGACGCGCCGCCGGCCGAACCGGAGGTCGCGGTCGCCTCGCTCGGGGACGTCGTGGCGCTGGCTGAGCGCAATCGCGACCTTCAGTTCAAGGTGCTCGTGAAGCGCTGCGTGCGGCCCGTTCGGGTGGAGCCGGGCCGCCTTGAGGTGAGCTTCACGGCCGACGCGCCGCCGACGCTGGCCACCGATCTTTCCGTGCGCCTCAAGAAATGGACCGGCCGGCAATGGCTCGTCTCGGTGTCGCGCACTGAGGGCGGCCGGACATTGGCCGAGGAGGAAGCGCAGGTGCGGGAAACCGCGCTTTCGGACGCGCGCAGCGACCCGGCAGTGGCCGAAATCCTGGCCCGCTTTCCCGGCGCCAGGATCATCGACGTGCGCATCCCCGATACCGCGCCCGAGCCGGGCTTCGCCCCTGCGGCCTCCAGCGAGGCGGCAGGCGCGCCAGAGGTCGAACAAGACATCGAAACCGACAGTGAAAGCGAGGACATGCCATGAAGGATCTCATGGGGTTGATGGGCAAGGCCAAGGAGATGCAGGCCAAGTTCCAGGCCATGCAGGAGGAGATCGCCAATCTCGAAGCCATCGGCCAGTCGGGCGGCGGGCTCGTCTCCGTCACCCTGTCCGGCAAGTTCGAGATGCGGCGACTCGCCGTCGATCCCTCGCTGATGAAGGAGGGCGAGGGCGAAATCCTCGAAGACCTGGTGCTCGCCGCCCACAACGACGCGCGGGCCAAGGTCGAGCAGGCCATGCAGGAGAAGACCCAGGCGCTGACCGCCGGCCTGCCGCTCCCGCCTGGCATGAAGCTGCCGTTCTGATTAGACCGGACTGCGGCAATACGCGGCGATACTGCCGATCGCGCAAAGCCAAAGGCTGCTCGTGAGCAAGCCTGCGGCCGCTCCCGCAATCGCAAGAACGGCAAATCCGATCGCGAGCCCGGCGGCGCGCAGAGCTTTCAATGGCGAGCGGGATCGGAATAGGTGAAGGGGTAGTGCAACGACGCCGAGCAACGCCACGAGCCATAAAAGCCAACGGGGAACATCTCGCCCCTTTGAAGCAGCGTCGAACCTGCACCATTGAGCGATCAAGATGCCGAAAGCGAGACTTTGCCCGAGAGCGACGGGAAGATTGAAGTCGCCACCGACTGGCCAAAAAGGTTCAGCCAGACCGACCGTCACAGCCAGCAGAAAGATCGCAAGCAGAATTAAAGTCTTACCGCTCAATCCCTATATCCTCGGCACATCGTCCCCGGTGCTACGCTAGCCAAGGTTCAGAGTACTGCAAATGTCCCAGAAGCGCATCGCCGGCCCCGAGATCGAGAAGCTCATCCAACTGCTCGCCCGCGTGCCAGGCCTTGGGCCGCGCTCGGCGCGCCGCGCCGCGCTCCATCTCATCAAGAAGAAGGACAAGCTCCTTGAGCCGCTGTCGGAGGCCATGGCGGTGGCGGCCGCCAAGGTTCGGGTGTGCTCGGCCTGCGGCAATGTGGACACCACCGATCCCTGCACCGTGTGCGCCGACCCCCGCCGCGACCGCTCCACCGTGATCGTGGTGGAGGACGTGTCCGACCTCTGGGCCTTGGAGCGGGCCGGCGCGCTCAACGCCTGCTACCATGTGCTGGGCGGCACACTGTCGCCGCTCGACGGGGTCGGACCCGACCAGCTTTCCATCAAGCAACTCGTGGGGCGCGTCGCCGATGGCGGCATCAAGGAGGTGGTGCTGGCCGTCAACGCCACCGTGGAGGGCCAGACCACGGCGCATTACGTCACCGATCAGCTTTCGGGGCTCGGTGCGCGCGTGACGCGCCTCGCGCATGGTGTGCCGGTGGGCGGGGAGCTCGATTATCTCGACGAGGGCACGCTGTCGGCGGCGCTCCGCGCCCGCACGGCATTTTGAGGTCCGGCCAAAGAAGGTGGAGCGTGTCCGGCTCCGCCTTGCTCATGCCATCGGACCTCTTGTAGATCGGCGCGGGGGGAGCGTTTCGGATGGTCCGAAAACGCTCGTCCTCGAACCTCTGGAGCTTTCCGTGATCCGTCTTGTCGCCGCTTCCCTTCTGTCCATAGCCTTCGCGGCGCCCGCCTTCGCCGAAGACCTGCAATTCGAGCTCACCAATGGGACGAGCGAGGTTCTGGACCAGTTCTACGCCTCGCCCTCCAACACCAATGAATGGGGCGAGGACATTCTCGGCCAGGACGTATTGGGCGCTGGCGAATCCGGCACCGTGACGATCGCCGACGGCAGCGACCAATGCGAATACGACCTCAGATCTGTGTTCCAGAGCGGCGAGGAAGTGGTGAACCAGGCGGCCAATCTCTGCGAGACCGGATCCTACACGCTGACCGAGGAATGAGATTTCTCCGCCCCTTCGCGGGAGCCGCCAAGGCTCTCGCCGCCATCGGCTTGTCCGCCCTTCTGGGCGGGCAGGCTCTCGCGCAAGGGGCGGACGACGCATCCTTCCGCCGCTGGCTCGACGCCGATCTGTGGCCGCAGGCGCAGGCCGCCGGCGTGAGCCGCAGGAGCTTCGACGCCGCGTTCGGGGGCGTGCCGCTGCAGCTCGACCTGCCCGACCTCGTGGTGCCCGGCAAAAAGGCCGGGCCGCAAAAGCAGATGCAGGCCGAGTTCCGCTCGCCCGGCGCCTATTTTGCCGAAAAGACTGTCAAGGGCGTGACGGGCGGCGGCCGGGCGCGCGCGTCGCGCCACGGGAAGACGCTGGCCGCGATCGAGAAGCGCTGGGGCGTGCCGGGCGCGATCGTGCTGGCGATCTGGGGTCGCGAATCCGGCTTCGGCGCGGCCGACATGCCGCATGACGCCTTCTCCGTGCTCGGCACGAAAGCATATCTCTCCACCCGCAAGGCAATGTTCCGTGAGGAGCTTCTGGCCGCGCTGCGGATGGTGGAGGAAGGGCATGTCGCGCGGAAAGATATGCGTTCGTCCTGGGCGGGCGCGCTCGGCCAGCCGCAGTTCCTGCCCTCCTCCTTCCTGAAGCACGCCGTGGATTTCGACGGCGACGGCAAGAAGGACATCTGGAACTCCGTTCCCGACAGCCTCGCCTCCATCGCCAATTACCTCGCGCAGTTCGGTTGGCAGGAGGGCAGGGACTGGGGATTCGAGGTGGTCGTCCCGGAAACCGTGTCCTGCGCGCTGGAAGGGCCTGACCGGGGAAAGAGCTTCGCGGAATGGGAGCGGCTCGGAATCACTCGCGCGAACGGAAAGCCCCTGCCGAAGGCGGAGCGGAGCAAGGACGGCTTTCTGCTGATGCCGGCCGGGCGCGGCGGTCCGGCCTTTCTCGTCACGCCCAACTTCTATGTGCTCAAGGAATATAACGAGAGCGACCTTTACGCGCTCTTCGTGGGCCATGGCGCCGATCGCATCCGGTATGGCGACAAGCTCTTCGCGGGGCGCTGGGGCAAGGTCGATGGCCTCCTGCGCTCGGACGTGGCGGCGCTCCAGCGCGGGCTCGAGGCCCAGGGCTACGATGTGGGCGGTGCCGACGGGTTGCCGGGTTTCCGCACCCGCCGTTCCATCGGCGAGTGGCAGGAAAGCCAAGGGCTCGCGCCGACCTGTTTCCCGAGCCGCGCGCTGGTGAAGGCGCTGGGCTGACGCCTTCCGGTCAGGCCGCTTGGCTCAATTCGCGCCATGCCTCGGCCAGGATGGAAAAGCTGCGCTTGCGCGCCGCGTGGTCGGACATCTGCGTGGTCACCATGATCTCGTCGGCCTGCGTGCGCCGCGCGAATTCCGCCACGCCGTCGCGGATCGTTGCGGGCGAGCCCACGACCGAGCAGCTCAGCGCGCCTTCGAGCACGCGGCGGGCGAGCGGGTCGAGCTTGCCCTCATAGCCCTCGACGGGCGGCGGAAGCTTGCCCGGCCGGGCCGTGCGCAGGTTCACGAAGGCCTGTTGAAGCGAAGAGAAGTGGAGCCGCGCCTCAGCGTCGGTAGGAGCGGCGAACACGTTGAGCGCCAGCATCAGATAGGGCCGGTCGAGCTGGTCCGACGGCTCGAAGCGCGCGCGGTAGATCTCGATGGCGTTTTCCATCTCAGCCGGCGCGAAATGCGAGGCGAAGGCGTAAGGCAGGCCGAGCATGGCCGCCAGTTGCGCGCCGTAGAGGCTGGAACCCAGGATCCAGACCGGCACCGCCTCGCCCTCGCCGGGAATGGCGCGCACGCGCGAGCCTTCGCCGCCGCGGAAATAGCCGATGAGCTCCACCACGCTTTGGGGGAAATCGTCCGCGCCCTCCAGGCTGCGGCGAAGCGCGCGCGCCGTTGCCATGTCCGTGCCCGGCGCCCGACCGAGGCCGAGATCGATGCGGCCGGGGTGAAGGGCGGCGAGCGTGCCGAACTGCTCGGCGATCACGAGCGGCGCGTGGTTGGGCAGCATCACCCCGCCCGCGCCCACGCGGATCGTGCTCGTCGCGGCCGCGACATGGGCGATCACGACGGACGTGGCCGCGCTCGCGATGCCCGGCATGTTGTGATGCTCGGCAAGCCAGAAGCGCCCGAAGCCGAGCGCCTCGACATGCCGCGCGAGATCGGCCGAGTTGCGCAGGGCGTCGCCGGTTCCAAGCCCCTCTGGAACGGGCGCAAGATCGAGGACGGACAAAGGCGCCATTCGGTCAGTCTCGTGCTTCAGCGGACACGCATATAGGGCTCATTCCCCCGCCGCTAGCACGGAACCGGCCTGCACCGCCGGCTTCTCCGCGTCCTCCTCCGTCGGCATCCCGTGGTTCCCCGCGGCGTGACGCTGCCGGCCGGCCTCGACCTCGCGCCGCACGAGCGGCGCGACGTGGGTGCCGAAGATCTCGATCGCGCGCATCAGCTCCCGGTGCGGCACGAGCCCGATCGCCATCTGGATCAGGAAGCGGTCGATGCCGAACAGTTTCTGGTGCGCCACGATCTTCTCGGCGAGCGATTCCGGGTCGCCCACGAACAGCGCGCCGCGCGGGCTCCGGGCGGCGTCGAACTGGGCGCGCGAGGTGGGGCTCCAGCCGCGCTCGCGGCCGATGCGGTTCATCACCTCGGCCTGCGGGCCATAGAAGACGTCGGCGGCCTGTTCGGTCGTGTCGGCGGCGAAGCCGTGGACGTTGATGCTGGTTCTGAGCGAAGCCGGGTCATGGCCGGCGCGTCGGCCCGCTTCGCGATAAAGCTCAAACAGGGGCGCAAAGCGTGCAGGCTCGCCGCCGATGATGGCGAGCGCCAGCGGCAGGCCGAGCACGCCCGCGCGCACCACCGATTGCGGCGTGCCGCCCGCCGCCACCCAGATCGGCAGCTTCTCCTGCAGGGGCCGGGGGTAGACGCCGCGGCCCTGAATGGGCGACCGCACCGTACCGGACCAGGACACGCGCTCGGAGTCGCGGATTTTCAAGAGCAGGTCGAGCTTTTCCGCGAACAGGCGATCGTAGTCCTCGAGCTCGTAGCCGAACAGCGGAAAGGACTCGATGAAGGAGCCGCGCCCCGCCATGATCTCCGCGCGCCCGTCTGAGACAAGGTCCAGCGTGGCGAACTGCTGGAACACGCGCACGGGATCGTCCGACGAAAGCACGGACACGGCCGAGGAAAGGCGGATGTTTCTGGTGCGCGCCGCGGCCGCCGCCAGCGCGACCGCGGGGGCCGAGGCCGCATAGTCCGGCCGGTGGTGCTCGCCCAGGCCGAACACGTCGAGCCCGACCTGGTCGGCGAGTTCGATCTCCTCCATGAGGTTGCGCAGCCGCTGATGCGGAGAGAACTCGCGCGAGGTCTCGTCGAGGCTCACATCGGCGAAGGTGTAGAGGCCGAGCTCCATGGCGGTGTTCCCGTTGAACGTCGTGGAGGTAGGCCGCGGCGACGCCCGGTGCCAGGGCAGGAGGGGTGAACGCTCCATCCGCATTTCGGCCAAAGAGCGCGGCGGGTGCGCCGTCTTTGCGCCTTGAACTCGCCGCGTCCATGCGTATGTAAGCGGCGCGGAATCACCACAGGAAATTTCGGTTTGGCGATCTACAAGGAACAAGGATTCTCGGAACGTCTGTCCTCCTCGCAGCAGGCGAAGAAGGCGCTTCTGGAGAAATTCAAGAACAAGCCTGCGGCCGACGATCCGGCCGTGCAGGCGAAACAGGCCGAGCGCAAGGCTATCCTCGAGGCACGCGAGAAGCGAAACGCCGAGAAGGAGAAGCTCAAGCAGGAGCGGCTCGCCCGGGAGGCGATCGAACGGGCCGAGCGCGAAGCGCGCGAGGCCGAGGAGCGGCGGGTCGCCGAGGAGCGCGCGGCGGAAGAGGCGCGCATTCGCGAGGCCGAGGAGAACGAGCGGCTGGCTCTGCAGCTTGCCGAGGAGGCCGCCAAGAAGGCCAAGCGCGACGCGCGCTATGCCGCGCGCAAGCAGCGCAGCGGCCGCATGCCGCCCCCGCCGCGCCCGTCCTGAACGGCCGTCCCACACGTCACTCGAATGGAAAAGGGCAGGAGCGATCCTGCCCTTTTTCGTGCGCCGAGCGCCTCCTCGCCTCTCGCGGGGAGCTGAGGAGTCCTACTTGTCCTTCTTCGTCTTGATCGCCAGCACCGGCGTCGCGCCCTTCGCGGCGGCTGGCGTTTTCGACTTGGCGTCCTTCTTGGGCTTGCGTTGCTCCTTGTTCGAGCGAAGCTGACCTTTGGCCATGGCGAGTCTCCTTCTTTGTCCATTGAATGAAGACAGATCCTGGCATCCGTCAAGGAGTGTCGCGCAAACCTTCGGCGGCGCGGCGCGGCGCAGCTTTTCTGCCGTGCGTCGAGGAACCGGCGAGTCACGTCCCCGTTCGGCGCGAATGGACGCCTACATCTTGATTTTCCTGGCCCTGGGCGCGCTGGTCCTTTTGACCGCCTGGCTGCCCATGCTCCTCAAGGAGCTGCCTTTGTCGCTGCCCATCTTCGCGGTGGGTTTAGGAGCCGGCATCTTCGCGCTGCCCTGGACGCAGGGCATCGACTTCCACCCGGCCCGCATTCCCGAGGTCACGGAGCATGTCACGGAAATCCTCGTGCTCGTGGCGCTCACCGGCTGCGGCTTGAAGCTCGACCGCCCCTTGCGCTGGGCCGAATCGGGGCTGGTCTGGCGCCTTCTGCTCCTGACCATGCCGCTTACCATCGTCGCGCTGGCCTGGCTCGGCTCGACGCTTCTGGGCCTGGGGCTCGCCACGGCCGTGCTCCTGGCCGGCGCGCTCGCGCCCACCGACCCGGTGCTCGCGAGCGACGTCCAGGTCGGCGCGCCCGGCGAGGGCAAGGAAGACGAAATCCGTTTCACGCTCACCACCGAGGCCGGGCTGAACGACGGTCTGGCGTTCCCCTTCATCCATCTCGCCATCGCGCTCGCGGCCGCGCCCCAGCTCGACGCCGAGCTCCTGGGCGAATGGCTCGCCCTCGACGTGCTGTGGCGCGTCGGTGCGGGCGCGGTGGCGGGCTGGCTGGTGGGCGCGAGCCTCGGCTGGCTCGCCTTCCGCATGCCCAATCGCGCCAACTTGGCGCGCACCGGCGCAGGCTTCGTGGCGCTCGGCATCGCGCTGATCGCCTACAGCCTGACCGAACTGATCGAAGGCTACGGCTTCATGGCGGTCTTCGTGGCCGCGCTCGCCTTCCGCGCCGTGGAGCGCAACCACGACTACCACGGCGAGCTGCACGACTTCGTCGAGGCGCTGGAGCGGCTGCTGCTCGTGGTGCTTCTCGTGTTCTTCGGCGCCTCCATCACCGGCGGCGGCCTATTCCGGGAGGTGGACTGGGCCGTGGTGGCCTTCGCGCTGGTCGCCATCTTCATCGTCCGCCCGCTCGCCGCCTGGATTTCGTTCCTGGGCCGTTCGGAATCCGCGCTAGAGCGGCTCATCATCGGCTTCTTCGGCATTCGAGGGGTGGGCTCGTTCTACTACCTCGCCTATGGCCTGAACCATGCCGGCTTCGACCTGCCGGACAGGTTGTGGGGCGCGATCGGGGTGACGGTTCTGATCTCGGTGGTTCTGCATGGCGCCGCGGTCACGCCCGTGATGCGGCGCTATGACGAGATGCACGGACAGCGGCCGCCGAAGGAAATCCTCCAAGAGGAAAGGCGCGAGAAAGGGGCCGCGGCCCAGGCCGTCACTCCTCCACGATTCGGAGTCTGAGAAGCGTGGCCCACGCGGCCTGGGCGGGACTGAGCCCAAGCGCATCAAGCAAGGATTCAAGGGCAGGAGCGTTCATGGCTTTAGCATGAGCGATTCGGATTAAGGAGAACGAAACGAGAAGATCGGCTCTGTTGACGGGCCAAGGCCCAAGGCTTACCTCACCGCCATGTCCATCCTTCCGCTTGTTCTTCTCCCCGATCCCATCCTCCGCCAGGTCTCCAAGCCGGTGGAGCGCTTCGACGCCGATCTGAGGCGGCTTGCGGCCGACATGGTGGAGACCATGCATGACGCGCCGGGCATCGGCTTGGCGGCGGTGCAGATCGGCGAACCGCTGCGGCTCATCGTCATCGACCTCGCCAAGGAGGGCGAGCCGCCCGCGCCCCAGGTTTTCGTGAACCCTGAGATCGTGGAGCGCTCGGACGAGCGCTCCATTTACGAGGAAGGGTGCCTTTCCATCCCCGACTACTATGCCGACGTCGAGCGGCCCGCCCTTGTGCGGGTCAAGCATCTCGACGGCGAGGGACGGATGCAGGAAACACCGGCCGAAGGCCTGCTCGCCACCTGCCTGCAGCACGAGATCGACCACCTGAACGGCGTGCTTTTCATCGACCACATCTCGCGATTGAAGCGCGACATGGTCGTGCGCCGCTTCAAGAAGCTCGCCAGGGAGCGCCCGAAGGATTCGCCTGGGCCCAGCCGGCTGGCGAGCTGACGCGCGGCGTTGAACGCCGGACATGCTCCGCCTCGCCTTCATGGGCTCGCCCACCTTTTCCGTGGCCACGTTGCAGGCTTTGCATGAGGCCGGCCACGAGATCGCCGCGGTCTATTCCCAGCCGCCCAAGGCGCGCGGGCGGCGCGGGCTCGAGCTTCAGCCCACGCCGGTGGCCGAAGCGGCGGAAAAGCTCGGCATCCCCGTGCGGACGCCAAAGTCCCTGAGACCGATCGAGGAGCAGGAGGCGTTCAGGGCGCTTAGGCTCGACGCCGCCGTGGTGGTGGCCTATGGCCTGATCCTGCCGCCGCCCATCCTGGAGGCGCCGCGCCTGGGCTGCCTGAACGGCCATGCCTCGCTGCTTCCGCGCTGGCGGGGTGCTGCGCCCATCCAGCGCGCGATCATGGCGGGCGATCATGAGACGGGCGTGGGCGTCATGCGGATGGAGGAGGGGCTGGACACCGGCCCCGTGTCGCTGGAGCGTCGAATCGCCATCGGCGAGAACGAGACGGCGGGCCAACTCCACGACCGGCTGATGGGCTTTTGCGCCGGGCTGATGGTGGAGGCGCTGGCGGAACTCGCGCGGGGAACGCTGCGCTTCTCGCCACAGCCGGACGATGGCGTCACTTATGCGGCCAAGATCGCCAAGGGCGAAGCGCGGGTCGACTTTTCGCGTCCGGCCGCCGAGCTCCATAATCACATCCGCGCGCTCTCGCCTGCGCCCGGCGCGTGGTGCGAATTCAACGGCCCAGCCGAGCCGGAGCGGTTGAAGCTGCTCCGCAGCGAGCGGGCGGACGGGCAGGGCGCGCCCCCGGGAAAAATCCTGGACGAGCGGCTGACGGTGGCGTGCGGGGAGGGCGCGTTGCGGCTTCTCGAATTGCAGCGCGCGGGCGGCAGGCCGATAAGCGCGGACGAGTTTCTCCGCGGTGCGCGGCTCAGGCCCGGCGATCGCCTCGGCTGACATGCCGCGCTATCGCCTGCTCATCGAATATGATGGACGCCCTTATGCCGGCTGGCAAAGGCAAAGCGGCCAGCACTCCGTGCAGGCGGCGATCGAGGCGGCGGTTTTTTCCTTCTCCGGCGAAGCCGTCTCGATCCGCGGCGCGGGCCGCACGGACGCCGGCGTCCATGCGTCGGGCCAGGTCGCGCATTTCGACCTCGCCAAGGAGCGCGCGGAAAAGACGGTGCGCGACGCGTTGAACGCTCATCTGGGCGCGGCGGGCGAGGCGGTGTCCATCCTGGAGGCGCGGCAAGCGCCCGACAGCTTTGACGCGCGCTTTTCGGCGACGGCCCGGCACTACCGCTATGCGATCCTCAACCGCCGGGCGCCGCCGGCGCTGCAAAAGGGGTTCGTATGGTGGGTGCCGAAACCGCTCGACGCGGACGCCATGGCCGCCGCCGCCGGGGTGCTTCTGGGCCGGCACGACTTCACCACCTTCCGCTCCGCGCATTGCCAGGCGAAGAGCCCCGTGCGGACGCTGGACCGTCTCGACGTGGCGCGCGCGGGCGAGCTCATCACCGTGGAGGCCTCGGCGCGCTCCTTCCTGCACAACCAGGTGCGTTCCGTGGTGGGGAGCCTGAAGCGCGTGGGCGAGGGCGGCTGGACGGCGGACGACCTGCGGCGCGCCTTGGAGGCGCGGGATCGGTCGGCCTGCGCGGGGCTCGCGCCGCCCGAGGGGCTGTGCCTGGTGCGGGTGGATTATTCCGAGGAGAGTTAGCGCCCCTCCCCGAACCACCCTTCCAGGAATCGCTCATAAATGCGCGTCAGCGCTTCGAGGTCGGCGAGCGCCACCCGCTCGTCCACCATGTGCATGGTCTTGCCCACCAAGCCGAACTCCACCACAGGGCAGTAATCCTTGATGAAGCGGGCGTCGGACGTGCCGCCCGAGGTGGAGAGTTCCGGGCGGCGGCCGGTCTCCGTCTCCACGGCATCGCCCAACAACCCGATGAGCCGGTCGTCGCGTGTGAGAAACACATGCGACGGGTTCTCGCGCCACGACAGATCGAACGCGACGTGTTCGGCGCGGCCCTCCCGCCACCGGGAGCCGGGTTGGGCAGCGCGGTCGAGGCGCTCGTGGATTTCGGCCTGCAGGCTTTCGGCGGTCCAGCGGTCGTTGAAGCGGATGTTGAAGCTGGCGGCCGCGCGCGCCGGGATGACGTTCGTGGCCGGATTGCCGACATCGACCGATGTGACTTCGAGATTGCTGGGTTGGAAGTTCGCCGTGCCCTCGTCGAGCGGGTGCGCGAGCAGCGCGTCCAGCAGGCCCATCAGCCCGCGGATCGGGTTGTCGGCGAGATGGGGGTAGGCCGAATGACCCTGCCGCCCTTCCGCCACCACCTTTCCCGAGATCGAGCCGCGGCGGCCGACCTTGACGGCGTCGCCGAGCCGGTCCGGGTTGGTCGGCTCGCCTACGAGCGCGCCGTCCCAACGCTCGCCGCGCCCGGCCGCCCATTGGAGCAGCTTCACCGTGCCGTTGACGGCAGGGCCTTCCTCGTCGCCGGTGATGAGAAGCGACACGCTCCCCCTGAATTCGCCCGTGCGCTCGATGTCGCGCGCGACCGCCGCCACGAAGCAGGCAATGCCGCCCTTCATATCCACCGCGCCCCGGCCGAACATCTCCCCGTCAGCGACATGCGCGGCGAAGGGCGGGTGGGTCCATGAACTCTCGTCGCCGGGCGGCACCACGTCGGTGTGGCCCGCGAACATCAGAGGCGGCCCGTTGCCGCCTGAGCGCCGGGCGTAGAGGTTCTCGATGTCCGCCGCGCCGGGATCGGAGAAGACCGGCCGCTCGACCGAAAAGCCCAGTGGCCGCAGCATGGCTTCCAGGGCTGTCAGCGCCCCGCCCTCATCCGGCGTCACGGACGGGCAGCGGAGAAGGGCGGCGAGGTTCTGGGCGGGGTCGGTGGGCAGGGTCATGGCTGCCGGCATACTATCGCGCGGCGGGCTCTGTCACGCCTCAGCCCGGGGAATTGGTCTCGCGGCCATACTGGTTGGGGCCGGGCTCGCCGGGGAACACGCAAAGCACCACGAAAGCGATCAGCGAGATCGGGAACACGAACAGCGACACGGCCGCGAAGCCTGGCTTGCCCATGTCGTGCAGGCGCTTCACGCCGAGTGCGGCCTGCACCCAAAGGCTCGGCAGGATCACGAGGTAGAATAGCGAGGCCCAGAGCTGCGCTTCGCCGCTTTCCGGGGGCACGAGCAGGAAGCGGTAGAACGGAAACATGGCGAGCACGCCCAGAAAGAGTCCGCCCAGGAAGAAGGCGGTGCGGTTCACCCTTCCGTTGAAGCGCAGGAAGAACCAGGCCCAGTTCACTTGGCGGGAGGCGGGCTCAGCCAAGGCGGGCGAACCCGCGTCGACGCGCGCGCGGCGTGGCCGCGGCGCGCCGGACCACACCGATGGCGCCGCTCAGGGCGCGGAACGGATGGTCGTTCGCCACAGGCTCAATCCCTGAGAAGCTCGTTGATCGAGGTCTTCGAGCGCGTGCGCTCGTCCACCCGCTTGACGATCACCGCGCAATAGAGGCTCGGGCCCGGCCGTCCGTCGGGCAGCGCCGCGCCGGGCATGGTTCCGGCCACCACCACGGAGCGGGGCGGCACCTCGCCGTAAAAGACCTCGCCGGTGGCGCGGTCCACGATCTTGGTCGACTGGCCGATGAAGACGCCCATGCCGAGCACCGAGCCCTCGCGCACGATGCAGCCCTCCACCACCTCCGAGCGCGCGCCGATAAAGCAATCATCCTCGATGATGGTGGGGCCGGCCTGCATGGGCTCCAGCACCCCGCCGATGCCCACCCCGCCGGAAAGATGGACGTTCCTGCCGATCTGGGCGCAGGAGCCCACCGTCACCCAGGTGTCCACCATCGTGTTCTCGCCGACATGGGCGCCGAGGTTCACGAAGGAAGGCATGAGAACCGCGCCCTTGGCGACGTAAGCCGAGCGGCGGACGATCGCGCCCGGCACCGCGCGGAAGCCGGCGCGCTCGAAATCGCCTGCCCGCCAGCCCGCGAATTTGGACGGCACCTTGTCCCACCACACGGCATCGCCCGGCCCGCCGCCGATCACCTCCATCGGGTTGAGCCGGAAGGAGAGAAGCACCGCCTTCTTGAGCCACTGGTTGACGCGCCACTGGCCGCAGGAATCGCGCTCGGCCACCCGCGCCTTGCCCCGATCGAGAAGTTCCAGCGCCGCCTCCACGGCGTCGCGCACCTCGCCCTTCGTCGCCGTCGAAACGGCATCCCGCGCCTCCCACGCCGCCTCCACGCTCCGCTCGAGCGAGGCGAGGTCGGGCATGCCTGATTCGGACGAGGCGGGCTGCGGCTTCGACATCCCTGCGGGCTCCTGATAGAGGCAGCCGGAACGCGCTCGCGGGCGGTCGGGCGGCCTCGGGGAAAAGGGCGGGCCGCTTGTGTCATGGCCTGCCGCCAGGGTCAATTCGGCCCTCGGTCGCTTGCAGACGAGCAAACGGAACAGAGGCATGGCGAGCGCGGTTGTGATGATCCGCTCGGAACCGAAAGGCAGAATTCTTGGCAGCTCTGGAGA
Source organism: Mesorhizobium sp. (assembly GCA_035998495.1). Taxonomy (GTDB): domain Bacteria; phylum Pseudomonadota; class Alphaproteobacteria; order Rhizobiales; family Rhizobiaceae; genus Mesorhizobium_B. Next base: position 6,205 of record DASYHP010000035.1, on the reverse strand, counting down.
ATGACGCGGGCTGGAACCCGCTGTCCCATTCGGACGAGGATTTGGCGCGCGCCAAGAGCGTGCCCGACACGCCGCAGACGCGCGCCGCCACCTATCGGCTGGCCTGGAGCGACCCCGACTTCATGACGCGCCGCGAGCTTCGCGCGGTCCGGCTGCAACTAGAGCTCCTCAAGCCCGAAATGGTCCTGGCCGAGCGGGGCATCCGTTCCACCGTGGTGATGTTCGGCGGCGCGCGCATCCCGGAACCGGGCGGCGAAGCCTGGGCGGCCAAGACCGAGGAGCAGAAGAAGAACCTGCTCGCCAACAGCCGTTTCTACGAGGAGGCCAGGGTTTTCGCGCGAAAATGCTCGGAGCACTCCGCCCAAAGCTATCATCGCGAGTTCGTGGTGGTGACGGGCGGCGGCCCCGGCGTGATGGAGGCGGGCAATCGCGGCGCAGCCGACGTGGGCGCGCCCTCGATCGGGCTCAACATCGTCCTGCCGCACGAGCAGGCGCCCAACGCTTTCGTGACGCCCGAACTCTGCTTCAACTTCCACTATTTCGCGATCCGCAAGATGCATTTCATCATGCGGGCCAAGGCCGTGGCCGTGTTCCCCGGCGGCTTCGGCACCATGGACGAATTATTCGAGACGCTGACGCTCATCCAGACCGGGCGCATGGAGCGGGTTCCGGTGATCCTGTTCGGCCAGGCGTTCTGGGACCACGCCATCGACCTCGACTTCCTGGCCGAGCAGGGCACGATCTCGCCGGGCGACCGCGACATCCTGCAATTCGCGGAAACCGCCGACGAAGCCTGGGGCATCGTGTCCCGCTTCTATGAGCTTTGATTCCGGGCGAGAAGGCCTGTGGCTCTCGCATCGCCAGGAGTTCTCCCATGCGCCTTTCGTCCGTGCTTTTCGCCGCGCTGCTGCTGGTCGCGCCGAACGGCGCGACCGCCCAGGAACACGATCATCATGCCGCCCGAATGGCTGAGGTGAGGCTCGGCGAGCTCGCCGTCGCGCAAGCCTGGGCGCGCGCCACCCTGCCGAACCAGAGGACCGCCGCCGCCTATCTGACGATCGCCAATGCGGGAAGCGCGCCCGACCGCCTCCTGTCGGCGTCCTCGCCCGCAGCCGAACGGGTCGAGATCCACTCCATGGCTGTCGTGGACGACGTCATGACGATGCGCTCCGTTCCGGACGGGCTCGAAGTCCCGGCGGGCGGCTCCGTGGCGCTCACGCCCGGCGGCGAGTTCCATCTCATGCTGGTGAACGTTGCCGAGCCGCTGGCCGAAGGCGGACAGGCGCCGCTCACGCTCAATTTCGAGCGCGCTGGGGCGCTCGAAGTCATGCTGCCCGTGCGGGTGTCTTCTCCGGACCATGACCATCATGGCCAGGGCGGCTGACCCAGGGCAGCCGGCCAGGAACGCCTCCCCGCGCCGGGCGTTGACCATGTGGTCAATGAAAGGGAGGCGTTCATGTCCCGCATTTCCGGCCTCGACGATGGCCCCATCCAGCACAGCCAGGAGCTCGATCTCGGCCACGAGACCGGCGAGGCGCCGCTCGGCCCCGGCAATGTTGGCATCCGAGGTCCCGTGCGCCCTCTGCCGAACCCAGTGGATGCCGACGGCCTGATCGAGGCCGGCCACGACATGGAACAGGCCGAAAGCGAGGATACGGAGAAAGCGCGCAGGGAGGCCGCCAGGAAGGCGGGCGAAGCGCCCAAGCGACGAGGTTAGAGCATGATCCCGAAAAGTTCAGACTTTTCAGATCAGATCATGCAGCAAGAAAGACTTGGAGAACAGGCCGCCTCAACCTGAAGCGACCATGTTCTAGCCCGCCGCATCGAGACTGGGCAGCAGCGACTGCAGGAAACCGGCGAGGTCGTCGGTCACGAAGTCCACCGCGTCGTCCATGGCGGGATCGCGCTCCCATACTTCCGAGAATGTCGGCTCGAAATTGCGCGGCACGATCAGGACCGTGGTCATGCCGAGCGCCTTGGGCGCGACGAGGTTGCGCGCGAGATCCTCGAACATCGCGGTGTCGGACCCCACGATGCTGTGGAGCGCCACGAACTTGTCGTAAGTCGCTTGAGCCGGCTTGGGCAGGAGTTCGGCGGCCACGATGTCGAAGATGTCTTCGAAATGGCCGAGGATGCCAAGTTTTCTCGCGGTCCGCTCGGCATGGCCCCGGTCGCCATTGGTGAAGATGAACTTCCGGCCCGGTAGTGCCTTGATCGCTTCGCCCAAGGCAGGGTTCGGCTCGATCGGCCCGTAGTCGATATCGTGGACGCGCTGGAGGAAGTCGTCGGGGTCGATCCGGTGGCGCGCCATCAGCCCCGCCAGCGTGGTGCCGTATTCCTTGTAGAGCTCCTTCTGCAGGATGCGCGCCTCGGCGGGCGGCATCGCCAGCAGTTCCGCCACATAGGCCGTCATCTTCGCGTCGATCTGCGCGAACAGGTTGGAGTGATGGGGGTAGAGCGTGTTGTCGAGATCGAACACCCAGTCCCGGACATGGGCGAATTTTTGAGGGGTGGGTGTTTGGGTCATGGTTCAGGCTTGCAGTCCACCCTCAACAAACAGGTTCTCGTAATGCAGGGCTCAAGCGGCTCTGTGATCCGCGTGGGGTCTGATCCGATCCCCATGACCGGCAAGCAGGCCCTCGATGGAGATGTCCTCGTCAAGTCCGTCCCAATGGAGGCCGCGCGTGCCGATCCGAACCGTCCCGCGCTCGGCGGGTGACGCGTGGAGGAGGCGAGGGAACCAAGCCAAAGGCACGCCCAGGGTTCGGCCGTCCGATAGATCGACCCAGAAGCGATCCTCGTCGAAGCGGACATGGACCGCTCTGGTCCTGGAGGGAGTCATGCCGCGTTCGGGACTCTGGGGCGAACGGTCAAGTCGAGCCCAAGAGCCCGCGCAATCCGGAGAATGGTTTCAAACTCAGTTTTGCTTTCGCCGCTCAGAGCCTCGAACAGCGCAGACCGGCTCAGGCCTGTCTTCTGCGCAAGCTCCGTCAAGGTGCGAGCCCGCGCAGCCGTGCCCAACGCCCTGACGATGACGGCGGCCTCTCCGGTCGCAAAGGCCTCTTCCAGATAGGCCGTGATCGATTCGTCATCGTCCAGAAATTCGGCAGTATCGTAGGGGAGCGTCTTCAAGGTCATGGGTCACCTTCTCTCCACTCGCGAGCCAGCTCCTTCGCTTTCTGGATATCTGTCGCCTGGGTCGACTTGTTGCCGCCCAGCAGGAGCAAGATCGTAACATTCCGGCGCTGCGCATAGTAGACCCGATAGCCAGGGCCATGGTTCACGCGAAGCTCGCTGATGCCCTCACCCACAGGCCGCACATCTCCTGGATTGCCTTCGGCAAGCCGCTCAATACGCGAGGCGATCCTGATGCGCGCCTCGCGATCGCGAAGTTGCCGCAGCCATTGCGCAAACTGCGGCGTGCGCCGGACTTCCATCACCAGACTTGTATGGGGTTCCGCACGGAGCGGCAAGCGTCCTCACGGCACGAGCAGCGTGCCGGCGCCGTGCTCGGTGAAGAGTTCCAGAAGCACGGCGTGCGGGGTCTTGCCGTTCAGGATGACGACGCCCTCGACGCCGCGCTCGATGGCCTCGATGCAGGTCTCCACCTTGGGGATCATGCCGCCCGAGATCGTGCCGTCCCCGATCAGGGCGCGGGCTTGGCCGACCGAGAGCTCGGGGATGAGCTCCTTGTTCCGGTCCAGAACGCCGGGCACGTCGGTGAGGAAGAGCAGGCGAACGGCATTGACCGCGCCCGCGATGGCGCCGGCGAAGGTGTCGGCGTTGATGTTGTAGGTGTGCCCGTCGCGCCCCGGCGCGACAGGGGCGATCACCGGGATCATCTCCGAGCGGGCGAGCAGGTCGAGAAGCGTGCGGTCCACCTCCGCCGGCTCGCCCACGAAGCCGAGGTCCAGCACGCGCTCGATGTGGGAATCGGGATCGCGAACCGTCTTTCGGGCCTTTTCGGCGAAGACCATGTTGCCGTCCTTGCCGCACAAGCCGATCGCCCATTCGCCCTTTGCGTTGATGAGCGCCACGATCTCCTTGTTGATGGAGCCGGCCAGCACCATCTCCACCACCTCCACCGTGCGGCGGTCGGTGACGCGCAGGCCCCCTTCGAACTTGGATTCGATGCCGAGCTTCTCCAGCATCGCGCCAATCTGAGGCCCGCCGCCATGCACCACGATGGGATTCACGCCCGACTGCTTGAGAAGCGCGATGTCGCTGGCGAAGGCCTGGGCGAGCGCGTCGTCGCCCATGGCGTGCCCGCCATATTTAATCACCACCGTCTTGTTCTCATAGCGCTGCATGAAGGGCAGCGCGGCCGAAAGCAGCCGCGCCTGGGCTTCGGCTGATGAGGGGATGTCCGTCGGCATGAGGGTCTCGCGGCTGGCGGTGCGTGGGGAAGGGCAGGTGCCTCTTAGCGCATCCCCCCGCGGGGTTGGAAGGGCTTGCGATGGCCGGGGAAACCCGCCTAGGCGGCGTTGCAAAGGCAAGCGAAAGCCGTAAGTTGGCGGCAATGCCCGCCCCCAATCCTCCGCACGACGTCAGCAAGTTGATCGTCCGCGTGTCGCTCAGCGACCGGGCGGCGTTCGACATGCTTTACCGGCAAACGAGCGCGAAACTCTTTGGCGTCTGCCTTCGTGTCTTGAACGACCGGGCGGAAGCTGAGGAAGCGCTCCAGGAGGTCTTCGTCAAGATCTGGACGAAGGCGGACCGTTTCGCGGTGTCGGAGCTTTCGCCCATCTCCTGGCTGGTGGCGGTGGCGCGCAACCACGCCATCGACCGGGTGCGGATGCGAAAGCGGCCCACGGTCGAGCTCGACGAGGCGGTCGAGGTTGCCGATCCCGCGCCGAACGCTGAAGCGCAGGTCCTCTCGGGGGCCGAGGGCGAGCGCGTCCACCGCTGCCTGGACGAACTGGACGAGGACCGGGCGGCGGCCGTCCGGGGCGCCTATCTGAGGGGAGAGTCCTATGCCGAGCTTGCGGCGCGCCACCACGTGCCGCTCAACACGATGAGGACATGGCTGCGCCGCAGCCTCCTGAAATTGAGAGACTGTTTGGAGCGATGAACGGGCTGGACGACGAAAGGGAACTCGGAGGCGACGATGCGCTCGCTGCCGAATATGTTCTCGGGCTTCTGCCGGCCGAGGAGCGCGCGGCCGCAGCCGCGCGCATCGAGACGGATCGCGGTTTCGCCGCGCTCGTCGATGCCTGGGACATGCGGCTGGCGCCGCTCGCCGCCGCCTACCCGGAAGTGGACCCGCCGCCGGCCGTTCGCGCCGCGCTCGAGCGCGCGCTGTTCGGGGAGGGCGCGGGCGCCCCGGCGGTGGGCGGACGCGAAAGCGCGCGGCCGGGCTTGTGGGGGAGCCTCGCCTTCTGGCGCGGGCTGTCCGCCGCCGCGCTGGCCGCTCTCCTGATTGCGGTCGCCGTGCCGCTCCTGTCGCCTCCCCACGCGCTGCAGGACCACGAGATGGTCGCCTCGCTCGCGCCCCAAGGCAGCGACGTGCACTATGTGGCGGTGCTCGACATGAGCCAGGGCGAGGTGTCGCTCGCCCACATGTCGGGCGAGCGCGAAGCCGGCAGCGACTTCGAGCTCTGGATGATCGAGGGTGACAGCGGCCCCGTGTCCATGGGCGTGATCCCCGTGGGCGAGACGATCCAGATCAGGCTGACGCCCGAGCAGCGCGCCAGGCTCGCGGCGGGCGCGGTGCTGGCGATCAGCCTGGAGCCGCAGGGCGGCTCGCCCACCGGCCAGCCGACCGGCCCCGTCGTGGCCACGGGGGACTTGAGGCAGATCTGAGGGCGGCCCTGCCGCCCTGTGATGCAGACAAGCTTCATCACCGCCGCGCCCGGCTTATGCCGTCTGGCCATTGTCAAAGAGCATCCCCTCTCATCGAGGAGCATCGGGAAGCCGGCGCATGGCGCTTGCCTTGCGAAACACTGATTGCGTGGCTCGCGGCCATGCTCCGGTCGGTGGTCTTGCCCGGGAGTTGTCGCGGGATCTGCACGAGGCCTGTGCTGTTGGCTTGGCGTGTTGCCACGCCTTGGGCAAGAACACCGGCCCTGCCGGCCCGCGGGCCTCGCTGGCGGGCCTGGATCTGGGGGGCTCATCACCCAGCCGGGCCACCGCAGCCCGACCGATCCAGCACCGGCCCTCTCCCTGAACACCCGGCGCGCACCCAGGCTTCCCGTGAGAAGGCGAG
>DASYHP010000022.1:0-58369 GCA_035998495.1 Mesorhizobium sp. | reverse complement strand
AGTCCACTCCAGCGACAGCGAATAGCCCGGTCCCTGCATGAACCCCTTCCGGGACGGAGGAGCGAAGGGGTTGGGGGCCGAAGGAGGTGCAGCAGGGCCGGGCCGACAAAAACGCCGGCGGGCGCATGGCGCGTGCCATGCCTTATTGTTTCGGAAGGTGCGTCGCCATGCGTCCGCTCCCCCCGACCGAACGCTGCAAGGCGTTTGTGTCAAGACCGAACCCGCAAGGGTTCGTGTCGAACCGCTCCTTGACAATGGCCGGACGGCAGAAACGCCGGGCGCGGCGACAAAGACGCATGTCTGGCGCGCAGCAAGTTTGGACAGGCAGCGCCGCCCCTCACCGTCCGGCTTCGCCGGCCACCCCTCCCCCGCTCGCGCGGGGAGAGGTGGATCGCTCCGGAGCGCAAGCGCAGGAGCGAGACGGTGAGGGGGCGGCCATGAAGGATCAGCGGGCCGGAACACCCTGGGGGCGACAGGGCCGTGGCGTCGGGGAGAGCCCTCGCTCAGTCGCCCCGCCCCGCCTTCTCCGGAAACAGCTTCGCCAGCCCCTCCGGCGATGCCTCCGCCACGCCGCGCTCGGTGATGAGCCCCGTCACAAGCCGCGCGGGCGTCACGTCGAAGGCGGGGTTTCGCGCGGGCGTGGCGTCGGGCGACACGCGCACCTGCGCCACCGCGCCGTCCGCCGTCTTGCCCCAGACCAGCGCCACCTCGTCGCCCGATCGCTCCTCGATGGGGATCTCCTTGACCCCGTCGCCCACCGTCCAGTCGATGGTCGGCGACGGCAGGCCCACATAGAAGGGCACGCCGTTGTCGTGGGCGGCCAGCGCCTTGAGGTAAGTGCCGATCTTGTTGCACACGTCCCCGCTCGCCGTGGTGCGGTCGGTGCCGACGATCACCAGGTCGATCTCGCCATGCTGCATCAGATGGCCGCCGGCATTGTCCACGATCAGCGTGTGCGGCACGCCGTGCCCGGCCATCTCCCAGGCCGTCAGCGCCGCGCCCTGGTTGCGCGGCCGCGTCTCGTCCACGAAGACATGGACGGGAATGCCTGCCTCAACAGCCAGATAGACGGGGGCGGTGGCCGTGCCGTAATCGACGGTCGCGAGCCAGCCGGCATTGCAGTGGGTGAGGATGTTGACGGGCTCGCCCGGTTTCTTGTTGGCCGCGATCCGCTTGATGACGTCGAGCCCGTTCTCGCCGATCGCCCGGTTGAGCTCGACATCCTCGTCGGCCATTTGTCCCGCCCGCTCAAAGGCGGCCGCCTGCCGCTCCTCGACGGGCAAGGGCTTGAGCACGGCCCTCATCGCGTCGAGCGCCCAGCGCAGGTTGATGGCGGTGGGCCGCGTCTCGTGAAGCTGCTCCCAGGCGCGGTCGAGACCCGCGTCGGAGGCGTCGGTCAGCGTTTGGATCGCCATGCCATAGGCCGCCGTCACGCCGATCAAGGGCGCGCCGCGCACCCACATGTCGCGGATGGCCGTCGCCACCTCGTCCACCGTCCTCAATTCGACCACGCGGAACTCGTGCGGCAAGAAACGCTGGTCGATGATGGAGACGGTTCGCCCGTCCTCGTTCAGCCAGATGGTGCGGAAATGCTTGTCGCCGACCTTCATGCCGAAAAGTCCTTTTCGATGAGTGCCGCGAGCGCGTTCGCCTCGCGCATGGAATGGATCCTTGCCCGGTTCACCGCGAGCTGCCGGCCGAAGCGCAGGGCCGGCCGCTCGCACGCCGCGCGCCGGTCGGGGTCTTCGACCGTCTCGAAGTCGGCATTGTGCGCGAGCCCCAGGATGCGCCGGTGGATCTCCACGCCCGCGAAGCCCAGCAGGTCGGCCCACATCTCGGCGAGCACGGTTTGCAGCGCCTGCTCCGAGCCCAGCGCGTCGCCCCGATCCTCGAACAGGCTTTTCGCATAGAGCATGCCCGTCCGCTCCGTGCGCCAGAGGTGGGAAAACTCCTCGCGGAACACGCCCCAGATCTCTTCCGTCACGTCGAGGAGCCAAGCCCGCATCGCCTCGCGGTCGCCGTCCCGCTCATGGCCTGCTTGCGCGAAATAGCTCATCCAGAAATTGGCGATCAGCATGCCGACATCGAAGGCCATCGGCCCGTAGAAGGCGAATTCGGGGTCGATGACGCGGGTGTCGCTCTCCGTCACCATCACGGAGCCGGTGTGCAGGTCGCCATGGCAAAGCGTCTCGGCCTTGGCCGCGAACAGGTGCTTGAGCCTCTGCGCTTCCACCTTGAGGTCACGATCGGCGCGCAGCTCGGCGACGAGTCCGTCGAGCTGCGGCGTGGTGTGCCGGTTGAGCTCGGCTTCCAAATACGGGTCGGTGAAGACCAGGTTCTCCGTGATGTCGCAGAGCTCCACATTGCCGGCGAAGAGCGCCAGGTCTTGCTTGCGCTCCCGGGCGGTCATGTGGAGGTCGGAGCCGCGGAAGAGCGTGCGGGCGCAAAACAGGCCGAGATCGCGGCCGATCCTGGTCAGGATTCGTCCTTCGATCAGCGCACGGCGCAGGATCACATGCGGCGAGAGAAACTCCATGACGATGAGCGCCTGGGCCTCGTCGAAATGGAACACCTTCGGAACCGTGCCCTCGCCCGCCCGATGCTCCTGGCGGGTGAGAGCGTGGTATTCGAAGAAGGAGCGTTTGAGCGGCAGCGGCCAGCTTTCGCCGACCAGCCGCACATAGGGGAGCGCCTGCTTGGCGACCACGCTGCCCGCCGGTCCTTCCACGATGAAGACGAGGTTCAGGTTCCCGTCGCCCACCTCGCGGATGCGCCACGCTTTGCTGTCCGGCCCCATGCGCTCAGCCACCGCCGGGATCGCCTCCAGCCGGCGCCCCAAGCTTTCCGTGTCCAGCGCCTGGAACGCGCCTGTTCCCGTCTTCTCCTGCAAACCTCGTCCTCCCGTTCTCCATCCGCCCCAGCGTTGCTAGCGCAGGATGGGATCAGCCGCCAAGAGGAGTTGCGCCGGCCCGCCGACTGGACCAGTGATGCCCGTCCTCCTTCCGAACCGCGCCGAATCGGAGACCCCATGAGCGAACTGCGAACCGCCCCCCGCCTCCCCTTCCCCGTGCCGGGCATCGGCTATGGCACGTCGGGCCTGGGCAGCATGCCCGACACCTATGGCTACGCCGTGGACGAGGCGCGCGCGCAGGACACATTGCAGGCGATTTTCGCGGAAGAACCCTGCTTCATCGACACCTCCCGCCTTTACGGCATGGGCCGCAGCGAGGAGCGCATCGGCCGGGCGATCCGCGAGAGGGGCGGCCTGCCGGAAACCTGCATCCTCTCCACCAAGCTCGACCGCGACGTCGAGACGGGGCGCTTCGACGGCGACCGGGCGCGCCGCTCGCTCGAAGAAAGCTTGACGGCGCTGGGGCTCGACCGACTGCACATCCTGCACCTGCACGACCCCGAATATGCCCGCGATCTTTCCGAGATCACGGGAAAAGGCGGGGCGCTGGAGGCGCTGTTCCGCATGAAGGAGGAGGGCGTGGTGCAGGCGGTCGGGCTCGCCATGGGCAAGGTGCCGCTGATGCGGCAGTTGATGCGGGATTGGGAGTTCGACTGCCTCATCAGCCACAACCGCTTCACGCTTTTGAACCGCGAGGCCGACGAACTGTTCACCCAAGCGCAGGCGCGTGGCATCGCCGTCTTCAACGCTGCGCCTTACAGCGGCGGGGCGCTCGCCAAGGGGGCGGAAAACACCAACCGCATCGCCTATCAGGAGATCAGCGAAGCCGAGATGACGCCGGTGCGCGCCATCGAGGATGTCTGCCGGCGGCATGGCGTGCCCATGGGGGCCGCGGCCCTCCAGTTCTCCATGCGCGACCCGCGCATCACCAGCACGATCTGCGGCGTGACCAAGCCCGAACGCGTGGCCGAGACCAAGGAATGGGCGGCCTTCCCGATTCCGCCGGAAACCTGGGACGAGCTCTTGGCCCTCCCCTTCGGCACCGACGACCCCGAAGCCAACCGCGACTACAAGCCGGGCTGACGCGGGACCGCCCAACGCATTGACGGGAACCGAAATTCTTTTTGATGCCGGGCGAATGGCCGGCCTGGGAGGACACGCTTGAAGATCACCGGCATCACGACGCGCGTGGTGAACGCGGACATGCGCAACTGGGTTTTCGTGCGCGTCGAGACCGACCAGCCCGGCCTTTACGGCTGGGGCGAGGCCACGCTTGAATGGAAGACTCATGCCGTGGTGGGCGCGGTGCAGGACCTCGCGCCGCTCATGGTCGGCCGCGACCCGCGCGACATCGAGCAGGCCGTGCGTGTGATGCGCAAGCACTCCTTCTGGCGGCTCGGCGTCATCGGCATGTCCGCCATCTCCGGCATCGAGCTCGCGCTCTGGGACATCTTCGGCAAATGGCTCGGCCAGCCGGTCTGGCGGCTGCTGGGCGGGAAGGTACGCGACCGCGTGAAGGTCTACACCCATCTGGGCCTCGGCGACATGCGCGCGGTCTATGAGACGCTGGACGAGGAGCCGCTCGTGCAGCGCGCGGCCGATGTCGTGGGCAAGGGCTACCGGGCGCTGAAGGCCGTGTTCATCCCCTACAGCGGCTATTCCGCGCCGCTTCCCGACGTGGACAAGGTCGCGCGCCTCATGGAGGCGTTGCGCGCCACCGTCGGGCCCGAGGTCGAGATCATGGTGGATTTCCACGGCCGGCCGGCTTCGGCGGCGGCCGCCCTCGCCTATATCGACGCGCTTGCGCCGGGCCGGCCGATGTTCGTGGAGGAGCCGCTTCCGCCCGGCGAAACGGAAGCCCTCAAACAGGTCGCTTTGAAGTCGCGCGTGCCGCTCGCCACCGGCGAGCGGCTGGTAGATCGCGTCGAGTTCGATGAGCTGTTCCGCGCACGCGCCATCGACATCGCTCAACCCGACATCTGCCATTGCGGCGGGCTCTTGGAGGCCAAGAAGATCGCCGCCATGGCCGAAGCGGCGTCCGTCGGGGTCGCGCCGCACAACCCGCTGGGGCCGATCGCGGGCGCGGCGGCGCTGCATTTCGCGGTGTCCACGCCCAACCACGTCATCCAGGAGGAGATGGTGGGCGCGGTGCCGTGGTATTTCGACGTGGTGCGTGGTCCGATCCGCATGGTGGACGGTTTCTGGCAGGTGCCCGACGCGCCGGGCCTCGGAATCGAGGTGGACGAGGCCGTCTGCGAAAAACACCCCTACAGGCCGGAAGTCATCCACACGGTCAACGCCGTGCTGCCGGACGGCACGATCGTGGATTGGTAGCCGCTCAGGCGAAGCGCGCGCTCAGGCCGCCGTCCACGCGCCAGTTGGCACCCGTCACAAAGGACGCCTCGTCGCTGAGCAGAAACACGGCACAGTTGGCGATCTCTTCGGGCCGGCCGATCCGCCCCATTGGATGCACGTCGAGCACCTTCTGTCGTGTGTCCGGCGGCTGCATGGAAAAGTATTCCTCGACGAGCGCGGTCGCCGTGTAGCCGGGACTGAGCGCGTTCACGCGGATGCCGTTCCTGCCCTCGTCGAGCGCGAGGCTCCTCGTCAGCCCCACTAGGCCCGACTTGGCGGCGGCGTAAGGGAACATGCCGGCCGTGGTCATGTCGGCGTGGATCGAGGCGATGTTGACGATTGCGCCGCACTTGGCCTGCCGCATGTCGGGCAGCACCACGCGGGCGCAGAGCCAGGCGGACTTCAAATCCACGGAAAACACGTCGTCCCACTGCGCCTCGGTCATGGCGACCGGGTCGGCGTAGGAATTGCGGCCGGCATTGTTGACGAGCCCTGTCACCGGCCCGAGCGCCGCCTTGAAGCGCCCATGCGCGGCCTGAAGCTCCTCCGCGCTCCGCACGTCGGCGCGGGCGAATTGCAGCCGTTCGGGCCTCGCGCCGAGCCGCACGGCAAGCGCCTCCGCCGCAGCCATGTCGATGTCCACGAAGGAGACGCGCGCGCCCTCGGCCAACGCCTTCTCGACGATGGCCGCGCCGATGCCCTGCCCGCCGCCCGTCACCAGGATATGATGGCCGTCGAGCCGCCCGCTCATATCCGGCGCTCAGCGCCCGGTCAGCGATTGGCGGCGGATGCGGCGCTCGACCAGCGTCTGCAGCACCACCGATACGACGATCACGAAGCCGAAGCCCACTTGCGTGTAGAAGGCGTTGATGCCCGCCGAGACGATGCCGGCATTGATCGCGCCGATGATGTAGGAGGCCACGAAGGTGCCGATCACCGAGCCCGTGCCGCCGAACACGGACGTGCCGCCCAGGAAGACGGAGGCGATGGTGTTGAGCAGGAACCCCTCGCCCGTGGTCGGCCAGAAGTAGTAACCGTAGATCGAAGTGAGCAGACCCGCGAAGGTCGCGACCACGCCCACCAGCATGAAAGCCTTGATCTTCACCCGCCCCACATTCACGCCCATCAGCCGCGCGCTGGTCGGGTTGTCGCCGACCAGAAACACATGGGCGCCGAAGCGGGTGCGGTTGAGCAGTATCCAGAAGATGACGAGCACCACGATCGCCCACACCGTCTGCACGGGAATGCCGAAGATGGGTTCGCGGAACAGCCGGTGCATCTCGGGATACTGATCGGCTGTCAGCGGCACGCCCGTGCCGTTCATCATCACGAGTTCGACGCCGCGGAACAGAAACTGCGTACCGATGGTGATGACGAGCGAGGGAATGTTGAGGAGCGCCACCAGCGCGCCGTTGATCCAGCCACAGAAGGCGCCGACGAGCAGCGCCGCGATCAGGGCCACGAAGTGGTTGACGCCATAGCGCGCCGTCAGGATGCAGAACACGGCCGTGCCGAGCGCCATGATGGAGGGGAAGGAGAGGTCGATCTCGCCGGTGATGACCACCAGCGTCAGCGCGATCGCGATCACGGCGAAGAGCGGCGTCGTCTGGGCGAAGGCGTTGTAGATTTCCGGCCGCGTGAACACGGCGGGCGCGGCCGCCACGAAGGCGAGCCAGAGCGCGACGCCCACGCCCACGATGGCGAGTTGCGAGCCGTGGCGGCGCAGCACGGAAGGTTTGGCGATCCGGTTGTCTTGGGGTTTGGCCGCAGGGGCGGTGACATCGGCGCTCATCGATCCGTCCTCAGTGCATCTTGCCCGAGCGCGCGACGCGATAAAGCCGCTCGATCAGCTCGTCCATCGTCACGTCCGCCTTGTTGAACACGCCCGCCACCTTGCCGCGGTCGAGCACATAGATGCGGTCCACCACGGGGTAGATGTGGAAGATGTTGTGGTCGATGAAGATGGCCGACTTGCCGACCTTCTTGATGTTCTCGATGAAGTCGAGCGTCTTTCGCGTCTCCGTGAGCGACAGCCCCACGGTGGGCTCGTCCAGGATCACGAGCTGGGCCTCGAAGAAGAGCGCGCGCGTGATCGCCACGCCCTGCTTCTCGCCGCCCGACATGGTCATCACGATGTTGTCGGGGTGAACAGCGGCCGAGGTGAAGCCCATATGCTGGGTCATCAGCCGCGCGCTTTCCTCGCGCATCTTCGTGACGTCGAGCAGGCCCCACCGCGTGCGCGGCTCGCGGCCCATGAACATGTTGCGCCAGATCGGCTGCTTCTCGCAAAGCGCCCGCTCCTGGTAGATGGTCTCGATGCCCAAGCCGCGCGCGCGCGCCACGCTCCAGTCATCGATCCGCTCGCCTTTGAAGACGATCTCGCCGCCGGGATCGGGCCGGTGATAGCCCATGATCGTCTTGACCAGCGTGGACTTGCCCGCGCCGTTGTCGCCGAGCAGGCCGACGATCTCGCCGGGGCGGACGTCGAAATCCACGCCCGACAGCGAGCGGACTTCGCCGAAGGTTTTCGACACGTTTTTCAGCTCGATGACCGGCGTCGTGCCGGCGGCCGTCGCGTCCGACATGCGGCGCTCCCCTAGAGAAACTCAGGAGCGGGGTTTTGCCCCGCTCCCGGTGTGATTCCAGCAAGCCTTAGCGGATTTCCACCGCCGCCAGCGGCGCCACGACATCCACATTGCTCTGATCGACGAAGGCGCCGGCCGTATCCACATGAAGGCCGGAGAAGCCAAACTTCTTCGTCAGACAGATGTTGAGGATCGGCAGATAGCCCTGCAGGAAGGGCTGCTGATCGATGACGAGGTTCTGGAAGCCTTCCTGGATGGCCTGGGCCGTGTTGGGCGACATGTCGAAGCCCGCGAAGAACACCTGGCCGGGCTGAAGCGAGGCCGCGCGGGCATAGACCGGCACGTTCGATGTCAAGCCGCCATGATCGGTGACCACGATCTTGATGCCGGGATTGGACTGCATCACGCCCACGAAGGTCGCGGTGCCGGCGTTCGGGTCGGCGTTGGTGGCCGCGTCGATCTCCTGATAGATCACCTCCGCGCCCGCCTCCTCGAAGGCCTTGATCACGCCCACGGTGCGCTGGCCGCGGTCGCCGCCCTGGCCCTGCAGGCCCCACACGAACACCTTGTCGCCGCTTTGCAGATTGGCGCGCTTGGCCGCTTCCTGGCCGAGCTTGTAGCCCGCATCGTAGTTGGGAGCGCCGACATAGCCGAAGCCTTGCGGCGCGAAATCCGCCTGGGCTTTGGGAAGAGCGGTGTTGAGCGTGGTGAACACGATGCCCTGGTCGTAGGCCTGCTGCACCAACGGCCGGGTGGCGTCCTCGCCGGCAAAACCGTAGGTCGCGATCCCGTCGGGCTGAGTGGCGAGCGCCTGCTGGATCTGCTGGACCATCAGGTTCGGGTCCCAGTTCGAGAAGTAGTATTGAAGCTCGGCGCCGAGGTCCATTTCCGCTTGGCGGAAGCCATTATAGACGTTGTTGGCGAACACGCCGCCCTGCGGGCCGCCGGGGAAGGCGGCGATGCGCACGCCCGAGCACCACTTTTCGGTCGGTCCCGAGGTCGGCGCCGCCTGCTCCTGCGCGCCGGCCGCAGCCGTCATGGCCATGCTTGCGCAAGCCGCCAAGGCCGCGAAGGCGGCCGTGCGAAGTTTCCCGTTCATGCTTCTCCTCCCTGTTTTCAATGCCGGGCCGAAGGGCCCATCCTCCAGGCGGGGATGCTAGAACCGGTCATACTTCTTTGTAAAGCGGCAACCGGCGGCGCCCAGCTTTTCGCACCTGGACCCGAGCGCAGGCCGGCTTGCCAAGTTAGCGACTTGTCAGATACGTCATTGTTCATGGCGAGCACCTCGACCGATGTTCCGGGCGCCGCGGCGCCGCGGTCGGCCCGCGTGGCCGACGAGATCGCGGCCGTGATCCTGCGCGATCTCGGCCCCGGCGCGCGCATGCCCAGCGAAGCGGAACTCGCCGAGCAGCACAAGGTCAGCCGGCTGACGGTGCGCGAAGCCATCAAGATGCTGTCGGGCCGCGGTCTCCTGGATGTCGGCCGCGGCCGGCGCGCCACCGTGCGCGAGCCCAGCGGGGCCACCTTCGGCGGCTTCCTGTCGGCCGTGATGAAGCACGACCCCAAGGGCCTGCTCGATCTGATCGAAGTCCGCCAAGCACTCGAGGTGCAGTCCGCGAGTTCCGCCGCGCGCCAGGCCAACCGGGCGGGGATCGCGGCGGCCGAGCATGCGCTCGACGCCATGCGCGAGGCGGCGGAGCGGTTCGACGAGGCCGATATGGTGAGCGCCGAGCGCGACTTCGTGGAAGCCGACGTGGCCTTCCACGAGGCCCTCGCGCTGTGCAGCGGCAACCGGATGCTGGCCTATCTGCTCGAAGCCATGGCCGTGCCGCTGCGCGACAGCTTCGCCTTCTCCATGCGCGGGCGCGAGCTCAGGGGCGGCGACCGGAGCGAGGTCTTGGCCGGCCACACGCGCATCCTGGATGCCGTCCGCGCGGGCGACAGCCGCCGCGCGGCGGGCGAGATGCGCGCGCATTTGCGGGATGCCGAGCGTGACATCCGGGTCGCCATGCGCCTGCCCTTCGCGCCCGAGCGCAACGAGGGCTGAAGGCAAGTGTCAGCGTCCCGGGGACTTTCCTGTGGCAAGCGGCCCGAAGCGCTGGGCGAAGCGCTCGACGGCCGCCAGGCCTTCGGCGCTTGGCCGCAGCGCCGGCGCGCGGTCATGCGCGACGAGCCCCGCGCGGGCGCAAAACAGCCGCTTGCCATAAGCGATGAAGTTCTCGATCGACTGCATCACGAAGACGATGGCGGGCAGGATCTCGGCGTAGAGCGCCTCCGCCCCCGCCTCGTCGCCGGCGGCCCAGCGCTCATAGACTTGGCTCGCCAGGTCGATCAGCTCGGGCGCAAGGATCAGGCCCGCGCAGCCCACCCGCAGGTTGTCGGTCAGCTCCAGCCCGCCCCGGCCGTTGAACACGGGCACGCGGCCTTCCGTGGCCTCGATCAGCCGCGCGATCTCGACCGCCGAGCCCTCGCCCTTGACGAGCCGGATGTTGGGGTGCGCCGTGACAAGCGTGCTTATGTCCTCCGCCGACAAGCCCCGGCCCATATAGGCGGGCGCGTTCTGGATCGCGACGGGGATGTCCACGCACCCCGCCACGCGCCCGAAAAAGCGGATATATTCGCTCGCGGGGTAGGCGCCCACCATGGGCGGCTGGAGGATCACCCAGTCCGCGCCGGCCGCCTGCGCATGCCTGGCCTGCGCCGACTGCTCGGCCACCGAGCCGCCGAAGATCGTGAAGGCGAGCGGCAGCTTTCCCCCATTGTCCTCGGCCACCCAGTCCATGACCGTGCGGCGCTCGGCCTCGGAAAGCTTGGCCACCTCGGTGGCGAGCCCCAGCGCCGCCAGCCCATGCGCCCCGGAGCCCAGACAAAGCTCCACCTGCCGGCGCATCGCTGCGCGGTCGAGCTTTTCGTCCTCGTCGAACAGCGCGTAGACGATGGCGTGGATACCCTTGAAATCGGCCGCGTCCATTTTCCTGCCCTCCCCTGCATCTCTGTCGGCCGCTTTCGGCCGCCGCCCGACCCATGCCCAAAGGAGCTTTCCGCGTGAAGATCGAATCGGTCGATTTCTTCTACCTTTCCATGCCCGAGGTCACCGACGAGGCGGACGGCAGCCAGGACGCGCTGCTCGTGCGCGTGACGGCCGGCGGCCATGAGGGCTGGGGCGAATGCGAGGCCTCGCCGCTCGTCTCGATCGCGGCCTTCGTCACGCCCATGTCGCATGGCGTGTGCCGGCCCGTCTCGGCCTCGGTGCTCGGCAGGCCGATCGACGGGCCGGACGACATCCGAAGGATTTCCCGCGACGTGGAATACTATTCCATGGACCTGCTCCAGGCGCCGCACACGCTGTCGGGGGTGGAAACGGCGCTCTGGGATCTCCTGGGCAAGGCGTGCGGCGAGCCGGTTTGGCGGCTCCTGGGCCATGAGCGGTCCCACTCGAAACTGCCTTACGCCTCCGTGCTCTTCGGCGACACGCCGGAGGAGACGCTGCGCCGCGGGAGCCAAGCGCGGGAAAAAGGCTTTCGGGCGGCAAAGTTCGGCTGGGGGCCGATCGGGCGAGGGAGCGTCAAGGAGGATACCGACCAGTTCATGGCCGCGCGCGAAGGCATCGGGCCGGACGGCACGCTGCTCGTGGATGTCGGCCAGATCTTCGGCGAGGACGTGGAGCTTGCCGCCGCCCGCCTGCCGGCGCTGGAGGAGGCCGGCGCGACCTGGCTCGAAGAGCCGTTCCACGGCAGCGCCTATGGGGCCTATGGCGCGCTCGCGCGACGGCTGGGTTCGGGCAGGCTGAGGCTCGCTGGCGGCGAGGCGGCCCACAACGTCCACATGGCGCGCCACCTGATGGACTATGGCGGCGTCGGCTTCATCCAGATCGACGCGGGCCGGATCGGCGGGCTCGACCCGGCGAAGAGGATCGCGGACGAGGCCGCCGCGCGCGGCGTCACCTTCGTGAACCACACCTTCACCTCGCATCTCGCGCTGTCGGCCTCGCTCCAGCCCTATGCGGGCCTCGGCGACCACCGCATCTGCGAATACCCGGCCGCGCCCAAGCAGCTCGCCCTCGACATCACGCGCGATCACTTGACGCCGGACGCCAATGGCGAGGTCGCCGCCCCCGACGCGCCGGGCCTGGGCATGGCCGTCAACGAGGAGGCGCTCACGCGCTACCGCCGCGAGGTCGAGATCCGCGTGGACGGCAAGGCGATCTTCGGCTGAATCGAGCTTTGCCGCCACTCACACCAGGAGCGACTGCGCGCCGTCGATGAAGACCGGCGTCCCCGAGATGTGCTTGGCACGATCCGAAACGAGGAACAGCACCAGCTCGGCCACCTCCTCGCTCGTGCCGGACGCGCCGCCCGTGAGCGGCACCTCGCCTTCGGGGAACTCGGAGGGTACTTCGGCTTCTTTCGTGCCTCGCTGCTGGGTGTTCTCGTCGATCTCGGTCTCGATCGCGCCGGGGCAGATCACGTTGACGCGGATGCGGTGCTTGGCGAGTTCCAGCGCCAGCATCTGGGTCATCGCCACCTGTGCGGCTTTAGTGGCGGAATAGGCGGTCGCGCCGGGCGTGGTGAAGGTGCGCGTGCCGTTGATGGACGAGGTGATCAGGATTGCGCCGCCGCCCGCCGTCTTGAGATGCGGCACGCCGTGATGCAGCGTGAGAAACGTGCCGCGCAGGTTGACGGCGACCGTCTTGTCCCACTCGTCGGGCTGTATCTCGTCGATGGGCGCCCACACGCCATTGATGCCGGCATTGGCGAAGAGGATGTCGAGCCGGCCGAATTCCTTCACAAGCCCTCCGACCGCGGCCTTCGTTTCGCTGTCGTCGGAGATGTCGGCGAGCAGCGGCAGCGCCTCCCCGCCCCGGTCCCGTATCTCGCGAGCGACGGCCTCGACCTCCTCCGCCGTGCGACTCAAGACGCCGACCTTCGCGCCCTCCCGCGCCAGGTGCAGGGCGGCCGCCTTGCCGATGCCCGAACCCGCGCCGGTGACCAGCGCCACTTTTCCCGATAGTTCCATGCGGCGGCTCCACATCATCGAGCGAGAGCCCATCGAACCGCCCAGCGTCGGGGCGGTTCCCATGACATGCGCGGTGACGCTTTGCGGCGCGATGTCCTCGGCCTATGGCTGCGGGACAGGCGAGAGCGGGCCGGAGGGGTTTGATTTAATCGCGGGAAGGAGCGGACGTGAAGGTTTTCTGCGGCGCGACGGCCATGATCATGTCGGGGGGCTGGCTGCTCGCCTTCGGCGCGGGCCACCAGAGCAGCATGCTGGCGCTCGCGGTCGGCGTGTTGGGGCTCGGCCAGCTCCTGGAAGGCACGGAACTGCGCGAGCATCAGGCCTGGGCGGATCTGCTGCGAGCCGCCGAAAGCCGGCTGCGCCGGCGCGGGCAAGGCTGAACGGCGAGGCCCGCCCGTTCTCAGCCTTCCTCAAGCAAGGTCGCGCGCACGAACTCCCAGGCCGCGGTGAGATGGCGACGCACCGCTTCCTCCGCCGCGTCCGCGTCGCGCGCCTCGATCGCGGAAAAGATCGCCTGGTGGCCGGCATGGTTCATGCGGTCCACGTCGAGCCCGCGCGTCATGGAGCGCCAGTGCTGGGCGAGCCAGTCCACATAGGCCTTGTGGAGCGCGGGATAGATGGGATTGCCGGGGATGCGGTAGAGCACAGCGTGAAAGGCCACGTCCGTGCGGTCGAAGCGCAGGGGATCGCCAATGGCCGCGCGGTTGTCGGCAAGGGCTGACCGGAGGGCCTCGATGTCCTCGCGCCGGGCTTGGCGCGCCGCCGAGCGCGCCAGGGCGCTTTCCAAGAAGATGCGGGACTCGAACAGGCTCCAGACGCCCGCGCCCTCCTCCACCAGATAGCCCAGAGCCGCGCCGAGCCGGCCGACCGCCGCATCGAGCCCAGGCTTGCGCACCACGGGGCGATGGCCGAGCCGCATCTCCACGAACCCGCGATTCGCCAGTGCCGCGATGGCCTCGCGCACGGCCGCCCGGCTCACGCCGAAGCGCAGCATGAGGTCGCGTTCGGGCGGCAGCCGCGCGCCTTCGGCCAGGCCGCCGGACCGGATTTCTCGCGCAAGCTCCGTCGTCACTGCGTCCGCCCGCCGGCCGGGCGGGCTCGGGCTGATGAGTTCGATGTCCCCCGACATGTTTCTGCTCCCCGTGGAGACGCGAGCGCCCCTGCGGCGGCTCAACCCTTTCCCTACCATGTTTTGGTCTGACCAAAATAGCAAGAGGAATGCGATCAAAGGGAAGCGGAACAGCACAAGCTCCGGCAGATCCCGGTTTGTTGCTCCAACGAGCCTGGAACTCTCGTGCTCCGTCCGCTGACGAGAGGCCTTGACAGAGCGACTCGAAATCCGCGATGTACGCTTTGGTTAGACCAAAGAAACAACTCTTTGGTTTGTGGTCGGACAAATGTCGATCGCTCTCCAACCCGGCAACGCCCGGAGGACACATGAACGTTTCCGTCGCGCCGGTCGCCTCGCCGTTCCCTTCGGCCGAGAAACCCGCCGAATACCGGATGTATGTGGACGGCGAGTGGACGGACGGTTCAGCCCCCGGTCGCGTCGAGGTCGAGAACCCTGCCAACGAGCAGGTGATCGCAACCGTCCCGGCCGGCTCGCCCGCCGACGCGCAACGCGCGCTGGAAGCCGCCAAGCGGGCTCAAAGAGCTTGGGCCGCACTGCCGCCCATCCAGCGCGCCGCTTACGTCAAGGACCTGGCCGCCGCCGTCGCGCGCGACAAGGACAGGCTCGCGCGGGTCGTCACGCTGGAGCAGGGCAAGCCGCTCAACCAGGCCGAGGGCGAGATCGAGGCGGTCGTCACCTTCCTGACCTTCGCCGCCGAGCAGGCCCGGCGCATCGAAGGCGACATCCTGCCCTCCGACTTCCCCAACGAGGACGTCTGGATCAAGCGCGCGCCCTATGGCGTGGTTGTGGGGCTCACCGCCTGGAACTATCCCGCAGCCCTTGCCGCGCGGAAGATCGGCCCGGCGCTGGTGGCCGGCAACGCGATCGTGGTTAAAGGCCACGAATCGACGCCGCTCTCGGCTTTGGAGATCGCCCGCCTCGCGCATGAGGTCGGCCTGCCCAAAGGCGTGCTCAACGTCATCACCGGCGACGGTCGCGCGGTGGGCGAGGCGCTGGTGCGCTCGCCACTGTCGGACATGATCACCATGACGGGCTCGAACCGCGCGGGCCGCGAGATCTACGCCGCGGGCGCGGAGGGCATGAAGGTTCTGCGGCTGGAGCTCGGCGGCAAGGCGCCCTTCATCGTGCTCGACGACGCCGATTTGGACAGCGCCGTGGAGGCCGCCGTCACCTCGCGCTTCACCAATTGCGGGCAGATCTGCACCTGCAACGAGCGCATGTATGTGCAGGAAGGCGTCGCCGATCGCTTCCTCGAACGCTTCCTTGACAAGGTCAAGGGTTTAAGGCTCGCCGATCCCCTCACCAGCCCGGACATGGGGCCGAAGGTGAACCGGCCGGAGGTGGAGAAGGTGGAGGCGATGGTGGCCGAAGCCCTTTCCAGCGGCGCCGAACTGCTGGCCGGCGGGCACCGCCTGCGTGACGGCGACTTCGCCAAGGGCCATTGGTTCGAGCCCACCGTGTTGCGCGTGGACTCCAACAAGATCGGCGTCATGCAGCAGGAGATTTTCGGGCCCGTTGTGCCCTTCATGACGGTGAAGAGCTTCGACGAGGCGCTCGCCCACGCCAATGACAGCCGCTTCGGCCTGTCGGCCTATGTCTACACCAACGATCTTTCCAAGGTCATGCGCCTATCGCGCGAGCTCGATTTCGGCGAGCTCTATGTGAACCGCCCGAACGGCGAGCTGGTCCAGGGCTTCCACAACGGTTGGAACCAGTCCGGCCTTGGAGGCGAGGACGGCAAATACGGCTTCGACGGCTACATGCGCAAGCAGACCACTTACGTCCGCTGGTCGTGAAGAGTTCTGGCAGGGATGGCACCGCTCTCCTTGCGAGGGGGGCGTGACGACGCCGGAGACGGCGACGTTGCGCAAGGGGGCGCCGGCGGGTTCTTGGGGGAGAGCCCGCCGGCCGTTTTCCGCAGCCTAAGGGCTGCGCCGCGCTCCGCCGTCTGGGTCTGGAGCGCGCTGACAAACAGAGGAAGCATGCCATGGCGCTGATCGGCGCGATCGAAACCGGCTTCTACCGCGTGCCGCTGCCGGTGGTGCTCACTGACTCCACCCATGGCGAGATGCGGGCCTTCGAGCTCAACACCGTGCGCGTGCGCGACGCCGACGGCGCGGAAGGCGTGGGCTACACCTTCACCGTGGGCCGCAACGGCGCGGCGGTTGACGCGGTGCTCGCGCGCGAAATCCCCGAGATCGTGCAGGGCAAAGACGCCGACCTCATCGAAAAGCTCTGGAACGACATCTGGTGGGAAACGCATTATGGCGGCCGCGGCGGCCCGACCGTGCTCGCCCTCTCTGCCTTCGACATGGCCTTGTGGGATCTGAAGGCCAAGCGCGCCAACCTGCCGCTCTGGAAGCTCTTGGGCGGGTTCGACCCGAAGGTGCCCTGCTATGCCGGCGGCATCGACCTCTACCTCTCGCTCGACGACCTCCTCAAGCAGACCGACGGCAATCTCGAAAAAGGCTTTCGCGCCATCAAGATGAAGGTCGGGCGCAAGAACACCTTCGAGGATGTCGAGCGGGTGGCGGCCATGCGGAAGCATCTCGGCCAGGGTTTTCCGCTGATGGTCGACGCCAACATGAAGTGGACGGTGGACGAGGCCATCCGCGCCGCGCGCCTGCTTCAGCCTTTCGACCTCACTTGGCTTGAGGAGCCGACCATCCCCGACGATCCCGCCGGCCACGCGCGCATCGTGCGCGAAGGCGGGCTTCCCATCGCGGCTGGCGAGAACCTGCGCACGGTGTGGGAGTTCAAGCAGTTCATCGCGGGCGGCGGAGTCACCTACCCCGAGCCCGACGTGACGAACTGCGGCGGCATCACGCCTTTCATGAAGATCGCGCACCTGGCGGAAGCCTTCAACATGCCCGTCACCACGCATGGCGCGCATGACGTGACCGTGCATCTGCTCGCCGCCTGCCCCAACCGCTCCTATCTTGAAGCCCACGGTTTCGGGCTTGACCGCTATATCGCGGAGCCGCTCAAGATCGAGGACGGGTTTGCGATCGCGCCCGACCGGCCCGGCCACGGGATCAACTTCGACTGGGCCGGCTTGGAAAAAATCAAGGCATGAGGGGACGATGAGCGTTTACGCAAGCGATCTTCTGGCGGGGCGCACCGCGCTTGTCACAGCGGCCGCGCAAGGCATCGGCCGCGCATCCGTCATCGCCCTCGCCGATGCCGGCGCGACCGTGTTCGCGACGGACGTGAACGAGGACGCGCTGAAGGCGCTCGCGGCCGAGAAGCCGGCGCTTGAAACGTTTCAGCTCAATGTTCTCGACCCCGCCTCGATCGCCGCCGCCTTCGAGCGCACCGGTCCGGTGGACATCCTCTTCAACTGTGCCGGCATCGTGCATGGCGGCTCCGTGCTGGAGACGGACGAGGCGAGCTGGGATCTTGCGTTCGACCTCAACGTCACGGCCATGTTCCGCACCATCCGCGCCTACCTGCCCGGAATGCTGGAGCGCGGGCGCGGCTCGATCATCAACATGAGCTCCGTCGCGGGCGCGGTGAAGGGCGTGCCCAACCGCGCGGTCTACTGCGCCTCCAAGGCGGCGGTGGCGGGCCTCACCAAGGCGATCGCGGCCGACTACGTGACCAAGGGCATCCGCGCCAACGCCATCTGCCCGGGGACGGTGGAAAGCCCCTCGCTTGAGGATCGCATGCGCGCGGGCGGCGATTACGAGGAGGCCCGGAAAGCCTTCATCGGGCGCCAGCCCATGGGCCGGCTGGGCACGCCCGAAGAGATCGCGGCGCTCGTGGTCTATCTTGCGAGCGACGCTTCGGCCTATACGACGGGTCAGTCGCACGTCATCGACGGCGGCTGGACCGGCTGAACAGGAAACAAAGATGAAGCTTCTGCGCTACGGCCCCCAAGGCCAGGAAAAACCCGGTTTGCTCGATGCGGAGGGCCGCATCCGCTCGCTCGACGGCGTGGTGCCGGACATCGCCGGCGACGTGCTGGGCGATGGCGGCCTGGACAGGCTCCGCGGACTTGATCCGACCTCGCTGCCGCTGGTGGACGGAGAACCCAGGCTCGGTCCTTGCGTGGCAGGTACGGGAAAGTTCATCTGCATCGGCCTCAACTATTCCGACCATGCCGCCGAGACGGGCGCCACCGTGCCGCCCGAGCCCATCATCTTCATGAAGGCGACGTCGGCCATCTGCGGGCCGAACGACGACGTGGAGATCCCCCGTGGTTCCCAGAAGACCGATTGGGAGGTGGAGCTCGGCGTCGTGATCGGCCGCCCCGCGAAATATGTGAGCGAGGCCGAGGCTCTCGACCATGTGGCGGGCTATTGCGTGGTCAACGACGTGTCCGAGCGCGCCTTCCAGGCCGAGCGCCAGGGCCAGTGGACCAAGGGCAAGAGCTGCGACACGTTCGGGCCGACCGGCCCCTGGCTGGTCACGCGCGACGAGGTTTCCGACCCGCAGAATCTCAAGATGTGGCTGACGGTGAACGGCAAGAAATTCCAGGACGGGTCCACGCAGACCATGGTCTATGGCGTCGCCTTTCTCGTTTCCTATCTCTCCCAGTTCATGAGCCTTTTGCCGGGCGACATCATTTCCACGGGCACGCCGCCCGGCGTGGGGCTGGGCCAAAAGCCGCAGGTGTTCCTGAAACCCGGCGATGGGGTGGAACTCGGCATCGACGGCCTGGGAACGCAGCGTCAGACCTTCGTGCAGGGCTGACGCCGCAGGCAGGGAGCGCGGCATGAGTGGCGGCGAGCTTTCTCTTCTCTTCGGGCAGGGTTTTATGCCGATCCGCCTGCCCGAAGGCGCACGGCCGCATGTCGTGCGCAAGAAACCGCTGCCCAAGCTCCCTGACGCAGCAGGCGCGGTGCGGGAAGCGCTCGATCGGCCCATCGGCTCGGCGCCCCTGCGCGACCTCGCTCAGGGCAAGCGCTCCGCCTGCATCCTGATCTGCGACATCACGCGGCCGGTGCCAAATCACCTGTTCCTCCGGCCCATGATCGCCGACATGACGGGTGCGGGCATTCCCCTCCAAAACATCACGATCCTCATCGCCACGGGCCTTCACCGGCCCAACGAAGGCGAGGAGCTTCGCGAGTTGATCCGCGACGATTGGGTGCTCGCCAATGTCCGCGTCGAAAACCATTTCGCGCGCGACGACGCGGCCCATGTTGATCTCGGTCCCACCGCCACCCGCGGCACGCCCGTGAAGATCGACCGGCGTTTCATGGAGGCCGACCTCAAGATCGCCACGGGCCTTGTCGAACCGCACTTCATGGCGGGTTGGTCGGGCGGCCGCAAGGTGATCGCGCCCGGCGTCGCGCATCAGGACACGATCCGCACCTTCCACTCCGCGCGTTTCATGGCCGACCCTTATGCCGTGCAGTGCAACCTCGTCAGCAACCCGCTGCACGAGGAGCAGTTGGAGATCGTGAAAAAGATCGGCGCAGTCTATGCGCTGAACACCGTCATCGACGAGGATCGCGACCTCGTCTTCGTTTCGTTCGGGGAGGTCATCGAGAGCCATCTGGCGGCGGTGAATTATGTCCGCCCCTCCGCCGTGGTGGAAACGCCGCGGCGCTTTCACACCGTCGTCACCTCCTCCGCCGGACACCCGCTCGACAAGACCTATTACCAGACAATCAAGGGCATGGTGACCCCGATGGACATCCTCGAGCCCGGCGGCACGCTGATCGTCGCCTCCGCCTGCTCAGAAGGTTTCGGCTCGCACGAGTTCCGCGAAGCGCAGGAACGCCTGGTGAGCCTCGGCCCGGACGCCTTTCTCGACACGCTCATGCAAAAGCGCTTCGCCGATGTGGACGAGTGGCAGACCCAGATGCAGCTCAAGCCCATGCGGCTCGGCCGCATCGAGCTGTTCGCGCCGGGCTTGGGCGCGCAGGAGCGCGCCATCACGGGCGTGGAAATGGTGGACGACCTTGATGCGGCCATTGCGGACGCGCTTGCGCGGCACGGCGACGCGTCGCTCGCGGTGATCCCCGAAGGGCCTTATGTCGTCCCGGTGGCGGCGAACGGCCATGCCTGAGCTGTTCGGCCATATCGAACCGGTCGGCGGCGCGGCCGGCGACATGCTCACCGCCGCCCTGCTGGAGGCGCTGCCTCAGCTCGAAGAAGCGATGCGGGTCGATCTCGCCGCGGTGGTCCCAGACGGCATGGTCCAGTTTGCCGTCGAGCGGCGGCGCAGCGGCGCGTTGAGCGGCACGCATTTCAGCGTGGTCGCGGCCGAGGGTGCGGAACGTCTGCCCGCCGGCTATGAGGCTTTCCGCGGCCGGATCGCGGACGCCGCGTTGGAGCCGGCGGTGAAGGCGCTCGCGCTGAGCATCCTGGAACGGCTTGGCCGGGCGGAAGCGCTGGTGCATGCCGTGTCGCTGGAGCACGTCCACTTCCATGAGATCGCGGATTGGGACACGCTGGTAGACGCCACCGCCGCAGCCAGCCTCGCCGTGCACTCGGGCGTGACGCGCTGGAGCATCTCGCCGCTGCCGCACGGCGGCGGCATGGTCGAGACCATGCACGGCCTCCTGCCGGTGCCCGCGCCGGCCACGCAGCGTCTGCTCGAAGGCTTCGCCTGGCGCGACGACGGGGTTTCCGGCGAGCGTGTGACGCCCACGGGCGCAGCGATCCTTTCCGCGCTGGTGACCGACCCGACCGCCCCTGCGCCGGCAGGCCGGCTTCGGTCCCACGGCTACGGCCTGGGCACGCGCGACCTCGGTTCCGTGCCGAACGTGGTGCGGGTGAGCCTTTATGCGGCGGACGAGAGTGCCCAGGCTGATGACGGGTGCATCGCCGTGCTGTCCTTTGAGGTGGACGACATGACCGGCGAGGAGATCGCGCTGGCCGCCGAGCGGCTCCGCGCCACCCCCGGCGTTCGCGATCTTTCGCTGGCTGCCCTGACCGGCAAGAAGAACCGCGTCGCGCACGGTTTTCAGCTTCTGGTCGACCCCGCTCTGGCCGAGGATGTCGGCCGGCTCTGCCTGTTCGAGACCTCGACGCTCGGCCTACGCATCCGCGAGGAGCGCCGCATGACGCTGCCGCGCCGGGAGGGCCATGTGGAGGCGCAAGGGCAGGACTGGCCGATCAAGGCCGCCGAGCGCCCCGACGGCACCACCACCGCCAAGCTCGAAAGCGATTCGCTTCTGCATGTGGCGGGCCTCCACGCCCGGCGGCGGCTCGCCCGTGCGGCCGAGGAGGGCGGCGGCCATGACTGACGGCGCTCTCGGCCGGCTCGAAGCTGCACTCGCCCAGCATGCGCCGCTCGCGGTCGCTGTGAGCGGCGGCGTGGACAGCGTGACCTTGGCCGTGGTCGCGCATCGCGCCCTGCCCGGCCGGGTGACGATGCTGCACGCCGTCTCCCCCGCCGTGCCGCGATCCGCGACCGATCGCGTGGAGGCCTACGCCGATCGCGAAGGCTGGAACCTGGTCGTGCTCGACGCCGGCGAGTTCTCCGATCCGCGCTACCGGGCCAATCCCGTGAACCGCTGCTACTATTGCAAGAGCAATCTTTACGGTCGCATCCGCGGGCAGACGGCAGCCACGATCGCGTCGGGCACCAACGCCGACGACCTCGGCGACTTCCGTCCCGGCCTCAAAGCGGGCGAGGAGCAGGGGGTGGTCCACCCCTTCGTCGAAACGGGGTTTTGCAAGGCCGACATCTATGCGCTGGCCGCAGAGCTGGAGCTGACCGATCTGGCGGCGCTGCCCGCCCAACCCTGCCTGGCGAGCCGCGTAGAGACGGGCATCCGCATCATTGTTGCCGATCTCGCCTTCGTAGAAGCCCTGGAGGCGCGCCTCCAGCCGCTCATGGCAGAGAGCGAGCCGGTCCGCGTGCGCGTGCGGGCTGCGGGCGTGGCGGTGGAGGCGGGCGCGCCGGCCACGGCCGACGCCGCCGGCCGGATGTCCGATCTTGCAGCGCAGGCCTGCGCCGAGGCCGACCGGACGTTTCTCGGCGTCGAGCCCTACCGTCGCGGCTCGGCCTTCATCCGGCGGGTGGCGGGATGATCGAGGCCGGTTCTGACATCGTGCTCGACTGGGGGCGCCGCGCGCGCACCGGCTTGGCCGAAGCAGTGCTCTGCGAACAGAAATCCACCGAGCAGATCGCCCGCATCGTCGTTGAGGCCCATACCCGTGGCGAGCGGCTCCTGCTCACGCGGCTCAGCGCCGAGCGGCTCACCGACCTACCGCCGGCCACCCGCGTCCTGATCGACCACGATCCCGTCTCCCGCACCGGGCTTGTGGGCCAGGCGCCGGAGCCTGTCGATCTCGGTGCGGCGATCGTCTGCGCGGGTTCGTCCGACTGGCCGGTGGCCACCGAAGCGCAGCGCGCGCTCTTGGCCGACGGCGTCGCCGCGCCCATTTACGGCGATGTCGGCGTCGCGGGCCTCTGGCGCCTGATGAACCGCCTGCCCGACCTCGCCGACCGGCATGTCGTCATCGTGGTCGCCGGCATGGAAGGCGCGCTGTTTTCCGTGCTCGCTGGTCTCGTTCCCGCACTGGTGATCGCCGTGCCGACATCCGTCGGCTATGGCGTGGCGGGCGGCGGGCGGGCGGCGTTGTCCTCCGCGCTCGCCTCCTGCGCGCCGGGCTTGGTCACAGTCAACATCGACAATGGTTTCGGGGCGGCCATGGCGGCGCTCAAGATCCTGCGCGGGAACGCGCAGCACCAGCAGGAACACGGGGAAACCCCATGACGGAACGCTTCGACCACATCGTGGTGGGCGGCGGCTCGTCGGGCTGCGTGGCCGCGGCCCGTCTGGTCCATGCCGGCCGCCGCGTGCTGCTCCTCGAAGGCGGCTATTCCAACCGCCACCCGCTTCTCGACATGCCGCCGGGCATCTTCAAG
The DNA here is from genome assembly GCA_035998495.1 of Mesorhizobium sp. Taxonomy (GTDB): domain Bacteria; phylum Pseudomonadota; class Alphaproteobacteria; order Rhizobiales; family Rhizobiaceae; genus Mesorhizobium_B. The sequence continues at coordinate 35,537 of DASYHP010000022.1, read as the reverse complement.
ATGATCAACGGCTCCAAATTCATGCGCTACCACCAGACGGTGCCGCAGGAGCACTTGGGCGGCCGCGTCCACGACATCCCGCAGGGCAACGTGCTGGGCGGCGGCTCCTCCGTCAACGCCCAGGTCTATATGCGCGGCCGGCCCGCCGACTACGATGAGTGGCAGGAGCTGCTCCGCGCCGACAACGACAATCCCGGCTGGTCGTGGAAGGACGTGCTGCCGCACTTTCGCACCATGGAAGGCAACAACCGGCTCTGCAACGAGCTGCACGGCGCCGACGGGCCGCTGCTCGTGTCCGACCCCGGCCATATCGACGACTTCTCCCGCTGGTTCGTGCAGGCCGTCCAGAACATGGGCGAGCCCTACAATCACGACTTCAACGGCCCCGCCCAGCGCGGCGTCGGCTTCTACCAGTTCATGAACCGCCGGGGACGGCGCTCCTCCGCGGCTTACGCCTTCATCGAGCCCATCGAGAAGAACCCGCTGCTGACGCTCAAGCTCAACGCGCGGGCGCGAAGAGTCCTGGTCGAGAACGGCCGCGCGGTCGGCGTGGTTTGGCGCGACGCCAAGGGGCAAGAACACACGGCTCACGCCGACGGCGACATCGTGATGTCCACCGGCGCGCTCGTCACGCCGCAGCTCCTGATGCTGTCGGGCATCGGCCCCGCCGGCCAGCTCCGCCAACACGGCATCGAGGTCCAGGCCGACCTGCCCGGCGTGGGCGAGAACCTGATCGACCACCCCGAAGTGCCGATCATCGCGAAGTCCAACGGCAAGCACGGCTATTACCGCCAAGGCGTGGGGTGGCGGATGCTGTGGAACGGCATCCACTTCAAGCTCTTCGGTACCGGCCGGATTCTGTCGGCCGGCGTCGAGGCCGGCGCTTTCGTGAATCCGGTCGACCCGGATGCGCCTCCCTCCATCCAGGCTTTTTGCGTGCCCATCGTCTATCTCGACCGCGACACGCTGACCCTGGTGGAAGACACCTATGGGCTGACCATCACCACGGTGGTGATCAAGCCGAAGTCCCGCGGCCATGTGCGCCTGCGCTCCGCCGACCCCGACGACATGCCGCTCGTTTCGCCCAACCTGCTCGTCCACCCCGACGACATGCGCGCCATGATGGAGGGCCAGAAGTTCTTCCTGCGCGCCTTCGAGACGAGCCCGCTCAAGGAGCGCATCGCCGAGGTGAAGATCCCCAATCCCTCGGAGCTTTCGGACGAGGCGCTGACGGCGCATTGCCGCCGCTTCGTGAAGACCAACTACCACCCGAGCGGCACGGCCAGGATGGGCCCCTCCACCGACCCGATGGCCGTGCTCGACCCGCAGATGCGGGTGCGCGGCGTCGAGAACCTGCGCGTGTGCGATCTTTCCGCCATGCCCAACATCAATGCCGGCAACACCAACGCGCCGGCCATGATGATGGGTAGCCGCTGCGCCGAGTTCATCACGGGAAAAAAGGGCGCGCCGCAGGATCTTCGCGAGGAGGCCCTGTCGGCCGCTTGAAAATCCGCTAAGGCGGCGCCATGCGCCACCACACAGCTTTCCTGAAGAGTCTGTTCGACGCGGCGGTGGCCGCCGCCGATCCCGCGCGCGCCGTGCCCCTGGCCTTGCCCAAGCGCCCCAAGGGGCGCACGATCGTGGTCGGCGCGGGCAAAGCCTCCGCCGCCATGGCGCGCGCCGTGGAAAAGGCCTGGGACGGGCCGCTCACCGGCGTTGTCGTCACGCGCTACGGCCATGCCGTGCCCTGCGAACGCATCGAGATCGTGGAGGCGAGCCATCCAGTGCCCGACGAGGCGGGCCGGGCGGCGGCCGAGCGGATGCTGAAGCTCGTCTCCGACCTGACGGAAGACGACCTGGTGCTCTGCCTCATCTCCGGCGGCGGCTCGGCTTTGCTCAGCCTGCCCGCGCCGGGGCTGACGCTTTTCGACAAGCAGGCCGTCAACCGGGCGCTGCTGCGGTCGGGCGCTTCCATCCACGAGATGAACTGCGTGCGAAAGCACCTGTCCGCCATCAAGGGCGGGCGGCTCGCCACAACCGCTTATCCTGCGCGCGTGAAAAGCCTCGTGATCTCCGACGTGCCGGGCGACGACCCAAGCGTCATCGCCTCCGGCCCCACCGTGCCCGACCCGTCCTCGCGCGAAGAGGCGCTCGCCATCCTCCGGCGCTACGGTATCGACCATCCGGCAGCAGCGGCGCGGCTCACCGACCCCACCAGCGAAACGCCCAAGCCCGGCGATCCGCGGCTCGCCCGCGCCGAGGTGCGAATGATCGCCACGCCCATGATGTCCTTGCGCGCCGCCGCCCAAGCCGCCGAGGCCGCGGGCTGGCGCACACTGATCCTCGGCGACGCCATCGAAGGCGAGGCGCGCCATGTCGGCGCGGTCCACGCCGGCATGGCGAAGTCCGTGGCCCGGCATGGCGAGCCGTTCGCGCCGCCGCTCGCCTTGCTCTCGGGCGGCGAGACCACGGTGACGGTCCGGCGGGAAGGCGGCCGCGGCGGGCGCAACACGGAATTCCTGCTGGGTTTGGCGCTCGCGCTGGGCGGCGCCGGGAATATCGCGGCCGTCGCCGGCGACACGGACGGCATCGATGGCTCGGAAGACAATGCCGGGGCGCTTCTCTTTCCGGACACGCTCGCCCGCATCCGGGCTGCGGGGCTGGACCCGGCGGCCCTTCTCGACCGCAACGACGCCTTTGGCGCGTTCCAGGCGGCGGGCGACCTTCTCCAGACCGGCCCGACGCTGACCAATGTCAACGATTTCCGGACCGTGCTGATCGGCAAGGAATGAGGCTCAAGCGGACCCGCTCAGCCCGCTCCGTAAACCGCCAGAAAGCTCTTCATCCGACGGGCGGCAAGCTCCGGGTCGTCGAGCGTATTGGCCTCGTCCGCCAGCCGGAACACGTCAGAATAGTGCAGGAATCCTCGCGCCGACTGCATCCCGCCCGGCATGGTGAAATGGGCCTGGTGGCCGTTGAGCCAGGCGAGGAACACGATTCCCGCCTTGTAGAGGCGCGTCGGCGCCTCGAAGATCTTTCGCGACAGCGGAATGGTCGGCTCGATCCTTTCGCGATAGCCCGCGGCGTCGCCCCGGGCCAGCGCGGCCAACGCCGCCGAGGCCACCGGCGCGATCGCGTCGAAGATGCCCAGCAGCGCATGGCTGTGCTTTTCTCCGTCTCCCTCGATCAGCGGCGCATAGTTGAAGTCGTCGCCCGTGAAGCAGGCTACACCCTCGGGCAGAAGGTCGCGCAAGGCGATCTCGTAGGCGTCGTCGAGCAGCGACATCTTGATGCCTTCGATCCGGTCGCGATGGGCATGTATCAAGCCGAGCACGGTCTCGATTGCCTCGTCCACGCGCGAGAAACCCCAATAGCCCGCGAGCTGCGGGTCGAAGGCCTCGCCCAGCCAGTGGAGCACCACTTTTCCGCGCGTTTGCGAAAGGATGCGCTCGTAAACCCGGAGATAGTCGTCCGGCCCACGAGCGATTCTCGCCAGGGCGCGGCTCGCCATGAGGATCGGGCGGCCGCCCTCGCCTTCGATGAAGCCGACCTGCTCCTCGTAAGCCGTGATCACGTCATCGAGCGAGCGTGCCGCGTCGGGCGCGAGCTGGTCGGTCCCTGCGCCGCAGGCAAGGTCCGCGCCGGGCGCAGCACGCGCTTCCCGGAGGCTGCGGCGGATCAGTTCCTTAGCCGTCGGCCAGTCCACGCCCATGCCGCGCTGGGCCGTGTCCATGGCTTCCGCCACCTTGAAGCCCAAGCCCCAGAGATGGTGGCGAAAGCGGAGCGTGGCGTCCCAGTCGATGACGGCGCGGTTCGAGGGGTCGGCCTCGCGAAAAGGATCGGAAACCACATGCGCCGCCGCATAGGCTGTCCGGTTGAAGCGCGGCGGGGAGGCCGGACGACCGACGGGGCGGCTGCGGAGCTCATAGGGGCGGATTCGGCCATCGGCCCCCGGCAGCGAAACTGAAGGCATGGCGAGAGCCTCTCCCCCTTTGTCTGCTCGCGCTATAATTTGGATCGTTCCAAAACACAAGCGGAGGAGAGAGCGGATTATTTCCGTGCATTCGAGACTCGATCGTAGGCGCATGAATGTTGGCAAAAGGAGTTTCCCGGTGTGCCAACGTCCCTGTCGGCCGACCCGCCACTCTCAGCGCCAGCCACAGAACGCATTTTCCCGCTTGACGAAATTGGAACGTTCCAAATAAAGGAACTCGCAGCGCCTGCACCCGCAGGACTCGGGAGGAGCGGCTTGGCCAAGGAGCGAACCACCGTGATCGACATCGCCCGCCGCGCCGGCGTGTCGAAGTCCACGGTCTCGCTCGTGCTCCAGAACAGCCCGCTGGTGGGCGCTGACACGCGCGAAAAGGTCAACGCCGCCATCCGCGAGCTCGACTATGTGTATAACAGGGCCGCCGCCAACCTGCGGGGCGCGCGCTCAAGGGTCGCGGGCATCGTCGTCAACGACCTCACCAACAGCTTCTTCGCCGAGCTCGCCGTCGGCATGGACATGGTGATGCAGTCGGCCGGCTTCGTGCAGTTCCTCGCCAACACCGGCGAAAACCTCGACCGGCAGCGCGAGGTGATCGCCTCCATGCGCGAGCACGGCATTTCCGGCCTGATCCTGTCGCCCGCGCGCGGCACGACGTCCGCCGACCTCAAGCCGCTCGTCGAAGCTGGGGTGCCCGTGGTGCTCGTGGTTCGCGCGGTGGCGGGCGCGAAGACGTCTTCGCTCATGTCCGACAATGCCGGCGGCGCGTGGGCGGCGGTCGAGCACCTGATCGGGCTCGGCCACCGCCGCATCGCCTTTTTGGGCGGCTTCGCCGACACGGCCGTGTTCGCCGAGCGCGTCCGGGGCTTTCGATCGGCCCTGGCAGCAGCCAGGCTCTCCGGGCGGGAGGAATGGATCATTCCCTCCGCCCCCTCGCGCGCCGGTGGCGCCCAGGCGGTGGAGACGGCGCTCGGGCGGCCGGAAAGGCCCACCGCCGCCCTTTGCTTCAACGATGCGGTCGCCTTCGGCGCCTGCGACGGCCTGCGCGCGAAAAACTTGGAGCCTGGCCGGGATTTCGCCGTGGTCGGGTTTGACGACGTGATCGAGGCCAAGACGGCCGTGCCCGCGCTCACCACCGTGTCGGTGGACCCGCAGGGCATGGGGCGGCGCGCGGCGCAGATGCTGCTTGGGCAGATCAGCGCGGGCGCGGCCGACGCCGAAACCGTGACGGCCGGGGTGCGGCTCGTGGTGCGCGAAAGCTCGGGTGCGCCAAGGAACGAAGAAGCCAGGGAAGAGGCGTTCGCATGACCCGCTGGGGACTGATCGGGGCGAGCACCATCGCCAGGGAGTGGGTGATCGGGGCGATCCGCGCGAGCGGAGGCGAGGTCGTTTCCGTGATGAGCTCGAACGCCGACCGCGGAAAAGCCTATGCGGACGCGAACGGCATCGCCCAGGCGACGACCTCGCTCGACGAACTGCTCGGCGGGAGCGTGGACGCCGTTTACATCTCCACCACCAACGAGCTCCACCGCGACCAGGCGCTGGCCGCGATCGCTTCGGGAAAACATGTGTTGTGCGAAAAGCCTCTCGCGTTGAGCCTGACAGATGCCCGCGCCATGGTGCGGGCGGGGCGCGAGGCGGGCGTGGTGTTCGCCACCAACCACCATCTCCGCAACGCCGCGAGCCATCGCGCCATGCGCGAGGCGATCGCCGCCGGGCGCATCGGCCAGCCACTTTTCGCGCGGGTGTTCCACGCGGTTCACCTGCCGCCGCACCTTCAGGGTTGGCGCCTCGAAAGGCCGGAAGCGGGCGGCGGCGTGATCCTCGACATCACCGTGCACGACGCCGACACGCTCCGCTTCGTGCTGGACAGCGATCCGATGGAGGCGGTCGCGCTGGCGCAGGAGGGACCGATGGCGCGCGCCGGCCTGGAGGATGCCGTGATGGGCACACTGCGCTTCCGCAACGGCGTGCTCGCCCAGTTCCACGACGCCTTCACGGTGAAGTATGCCGGCACGGGATTCGAGGTGCATGGCACGGAAGGTTCTCTGGTCGGCAAGGACGTGATGACGCAAAAGCCGGTCGGCACGGTGACGCTGCGAACCGAAAAGGGCGAGGAGACGCTGCCGATCGACGACACGAATCTTTATGAGCGGGCGCTCGCCGCTTTCCAGGCGGCCGTGCGCGGCGAAGGGGAGCCCGCTGCCACTGGGGAGGACGGCGTCTGGTCGCTCGCCACTGCACTTGCGGTCAAAGAAGCCGCCGAGACGGGCCGGGCCGTGACGGTGGAGGCGGGGCTCTGACCATGACCAAGCACATCTCCTTGGCCGACGCCGCAAAGCTCATCCCGGACGGTGCCGTCGTCTCGGTGTCGTCCTCGTCCGGCCTCGGCTGCCCGGATGCGACCCTTCGCGCCATCGGCGAACGCTTCGAGGCGACGGGGCATCCGAAGAACCTCACCACGCTACACCCGATCGCCGCGGGCGATATGAGCGGCATCAAGGGCGTGGACCACATCGCCAAGCCGGGGCTGTTGAAGCGCATCATCGGCGGCTCCTATCCGTCGGGGCCGTCCTCGGCCGAGCCGCCGCTGATCTGGCAAATGATCGGCGAAAACGAGGTCGCGGCCTACAACATCCCCTCCGGCATCATGTTCGACATGCATCGCGAGGCGGCGGCCAAGCGGCCGGGCGTGCTGACCAGGGTCGGCCTCGACACCTTCGTCGACCCCGACCGCGAGGGCTGCGCCATGAACGCGGCGGCCGCAGCCGAGCCGGTCGTGGAGAAGGTCGAATTCGCCGGCGAGACCTGGCTCTACTTCAGGGCCATCGCGCCGGATGTCGCCATCATCCGCGCCACCACCGCCGACGAGCGCGGCAACCTATCCTACGAGCACGAAGGCGCTTACCTGGGCGCGCTCGACCAGGCGCTCGCCGCCCGCAACAGTGGCGGCGTGGTAATCGCCCAGGTGAAGCGGGTGGCGCAGGCCGGCACGCTCAAGCCGCACGACGTGCGCGTGCCGGGCGTGCTGGTCGATTTCGTGGTGGTCGATCCCGAGCAGAAGCAGACGACGCAGACGGCGTATGACCCCGCCATCTCGGGAGAAATCTTCCGGCCGCTCTCCTCCTTCTCTGTGCCTGAGTTCGGTGTGCAAAAGGTCATCGCGCGGCGGGTGGCGCAGGAGCTGGAAAGCGGCACGGCAGTGAACCTCGGCTTCGGCATTTCGGCCAACGTCCCGCGGATCCTCTTGGAGGAGGGCCTGCACGGCCAAGTCACCTGGGTGATCGAGCAGGGCGCGGTGGGCGGCGTGCCGCTCCTCGATTTCGCCTTCGGCTGCGCGTCCAACGCCGACGCCTTCATGCCCTCGCCCTATCAGTTCACTTACTTCCAGGGCGGCGGCTTCGATGCCTCGCTGCTGTCCTTCCTGGAAGTCGGCCGCGACGGATCCGTGAACGTGTCGCGCTTGTCCTTCCGGCCGCATGTGACGGCGGGCGCGGGCGGTTTCGTGGACATCACGGCGCGGGCCAAAAAAATCGTGTTCTCCGGCATGTTCAACGCCGGCGCAAAGCTCGGCATCTCCGGCGGCAAGCTCGCCATCGAGAAGGAGGGCAAGCTCAAGAAGCTGGTGAATGCGGTCGAGCACGTCACCTTCTCCGGCCCCCGCGGCGTCGCCCAGGGCCAGGACGTGACCTATGTCACCGAACGCGCGGTGATGAAGCTGACGCCCCAAGGCCTGGTGCTGACCGAGATCGCGCCGGGCGCGGATCTGCAGGCGCATGTGCTCGATCAGGCGGAGTTCCCGCTGATCGTCTCCGACCGGCTGAAGATCATGGACGCGGCCCTCTTCCGCGACGCGCCCTTCGGCCTCACGCTGCGCGACAAGAGAAGGCCGCGGCTGGAGGCGGCGGCGTGAGCGAGCGGCTCAAGCTCACCGTCGAGGGCGCCGTCGCCGTTCTTGCCATCATGCGGCCCGAGCGGCTCAACGCGCTCGACCTTGATCTGCTGCGCGAGATCGAGCGGGCCTGCGACGCCATCGAGGCGAACGCGGCCGTGCGCGCGGCCATCCTGACCGGCGAGGGCAAGGCGTTTTGCGCGGGCGGCGACATCAAGGCCTGGGCCGGCATGGCCCCGCAAGAGTTCGGCCACGGCTGGGTTCGTCTCGGCCATCGCGTGTTCGACCGGCTAGCAGCGCTACGGACGCCGCTGATCGCCGCGATCAACGGGCATGCCCTGGGCGGCGGGCTGGAGCTGGCGGCTTGCGCCGACATCCGGGTGGCGGAGATGCAGGTGCGCATCGGCTTGCCCGAAACAGGCCTCGGCATGGTGCCGGGCTGGGGCGGCACGCAGCGGCTGGTCCGACGCTTCGGCGCGGGCCTCGTGCGGCGCATGGCGCTGGGCGGCGAGGTCTTCTCCGCCGAGGAGGCCTGCGGCTTGGGCCTCGTCGATCACGTCGCGGAGACCGGCGGGGCGCTTGCGCTCGCGGAAAAGCTCGCGGAAAAAATCGCGGCGCGCGGCCCGGCGGCGGTCGAGATCGCCAAGCTCGCCATCAACGCGGCGGAAGGCGAGAGTCGGGAACCAAGCGTCGAGGCGCTGGCCGGCATCCTCGCTGCCAAGACGGGCGACCTGCGCGAGGGCGTTTCGGCCTTCGGCGAGAAGCGGCAGCCGCGGTTCTCGGGAGAATGGTAATGACGGTCCTGGTGCGCCCCGAACGCTTACGCGAGCTGAAGGCACGCGATTTCTCCATGCTGATCGGCAAGGAATGGATGAAGGCGCAGGGCGGCGAAACCATCGAGCGGGTCGCGCCCGGCTATGGCGTGGTGGCAAGTCGCTTCCCCAAGGGTGCCGCGGTTGACGCCGAGCGTGCGATCGCGGCGGCGCGAGCCGCGTTCGATCATGGTCCCTGGCCGCGCATGACGGGCCAGGAACGCTCGCTCCTGCTGCTCAAAGCCGCCGACGCCATCGCCGCCCGCGCCGAGGAGCTCGCCACTCTGGACGCCGTCGAGGCGGGCAAGCCGGTCACCCAGGTGAGAAGCGAGATCGCGGGCGCGGTGGACATCTGGCGTTATGCGGCGGCGCTCGCCCGCACGCTCCACGGCGAAAGCTACAACACGCTGGGGACAAGCACGCTTGGCGTGGTGCTGCGCGAGCCCATCGGTGTTGTGGGCATCATCACGCCCTGGAATTTTCCCTTCCTGATCGTCAGTCAGAAGCTGCCCTTCGCATTGGCCGCGGGCTGCACGACGGTGATAAAGCCGTCCGAGCTAACTTCGGGCTCGACGCTGGTTCTCGGCGAAATCCTGCTCGACTGCGGCCTGCCCGAAGGCGTGGTGAACATCGTGACCGGCACCGGGCCGGAGGTGGGCGCGGTCCTCACCACGCATGCCGACGTGGACATGGTGTCCTTTACCGGCTCGACCGCCGTGGGCCGGCTGACCGTTCAGAACGCCGCCAGGACGCTCAAGAAGGTGTCGCTGGAACTCGGCGGCAAGAACCCGCAGATCGTGTTCCCGGACGCCGATCTCGACGCCTTCATCGACGCCGCCGTGTTCGGCGCCTGGTTCAACGCCGGCGAATGCTGCAATGCCGGATCGCGGCTGATCCTGCACCAAAGCATCGCCGAGGAGGCGGTGGCCCGCATCGGCGAGTTCTCGGCCAAGGTGAAAGTGGGCGATCCGCTCGATCCCCAGACGCAAGTGGGCGCGATGATCACGCCGCAGCATCTGGAAAAAGTTCTGGGATATGTGAAAGATGCGAGCCAAGCTGGGGCGAGGCTCGCGCAGGGAGGCGAGCGCCTGGACCTCGGCCAAGGGCAGTTCATGGCGCCCACCATCCTGGCCGAGGTGAAGCCGGACATGGCGGTGGCGCGGGAGGAGGTTTTCGGGCCTGTGGTGTCCGTGCTCACATTCGAGACGCCCGAGGAGGCGATCGGCATCGCCAATGCGGTTGATTACGGCCTGTCGGCGGGCGTGTGGAGCCGCGACTTCGACACCTGCCTGAGCGTGGGCCGCAAGGTGCGGGCCGGCACGATCTGGATGAACACCTTCATGGACGGCGCGGCCGAGCTGCCCTTCGGTGGTTATAAGCAGTCGGGCCTCGGCCGGGAGTTGGGCAAACACGCCGTCGAGGATTATTGCGAGCAGAAGACGCTCAACATGCATATGGGCGCGCGCACCAATTGGTGGATGCCGAGGTGAGCGCGCGCCACGAGATTCCAGGCCGCTTCCGCGGGCTGGAAAGCCAAGCCGCGCCGGGTGGCGCGGCCGACCAACCCCGTCGCGGGATGATCGCGCGACAGGTCGACCTAAGGGAGGAATGGAAATGCGTCACTTCGTCTTGAAAGCCACGGCGGCGGTTCTCGTCGCGTCCTGCGCGAGCTTCGCCATCGCCCAGGAGAAGAACGTCGAGGTCCTGCACTGGTGGACGAGCGGAGGCGAGGCCGCCGCGCTCGACGTGCTCAAGCAGAACTTGGAAGCCAAGGGCATCACCTGGCAGGACATGCCGGTCGCGGGCGGCGGCGGCGAGGCCGCGATGACCGCGCTGCGCGCCCGCGTCACCGCCGGCGACCCGCCCACCGCGGTTCAGGCGCTCGGCTTCGACATCACCGACTGGGCCCAGCAGGGTGTGGTTGGCGACCTCACCGCGGTGGCCACCCAGGAAGGCTGGGACAATGTGGTGCCCGCCGCGCTGCAGCAGTTCTCGAAGCATGACGACAAGTGGATCGCAGCACCCGTGAACGTCCACACCACCAACTGGGTGTGGATCAACAAGAAGGCGCTGGACGCCGCCGGCGGCAAGGAGCCCCAGACCTGGGAGGAACTCGTCGCGCTGCTCGACAAGATGAAGGAGCAGGGCATCACCCCCCTCGCCCATGGTGGCCAGGCCTGGCAGGACGCCACCATCTTCGACGCCGTGGTGCTGTCGCTCGGCCCCGACTTCTACAAGCAGGCCCTGATCGACCTCGACCCGGCCGCGCTCAACTCGGAGAAGATGGTCGAAGCCTTCAACCGCATGGCCAAGCTCCGCTCCTACGTGGACGACAATTTCTCCGGCCGCGACTGGAACCTTGCCTCCGCCATGGTGATCGAGGGCGAAGCCGGCATGCAGATGATGGGCGACTGGGCCAAGGGCGAGTTCATCAAGGCCGGCCAGAAGCCGGGCACGGATTTCGTCTGCATCCGCTTCCCCGGCACGCAAGGGTCGGCCACCTTCAACTCCGACCAGTTCATGATGTTCGAGGTGGGCGAGGACAAGCGCGAGGCCCAGACGACCATGGCCTCCGACATCATGAACCCGGAGTTCCAGTCGGCCTTCAACGTCGTCAAGGGCTCCGCGCCCGCGCGCACCGACGTCTCCGACGCGGCCTTCGACGATTGCGGCAAGAAGGCGATCAAGGATTTGGCCGAGGCGAGCGCGTCGGGCAATCTGTTCGGCTCCATGGCGCATGGCCATGCGGCGCCGGCCGCCGTCAAGAACGCGCTTTATGACGTGGTGACGCGCCACTTCAACGGCGAGATGGACGCCCAAGCCGCGGCCCAGGAACTGGCCGACGCGGTGGAAGCCGCAAAGGGCTGAGGCCACTCCCCCCAGGAGAGCCGCTGCGATGCGGCGGCTCTCAGTTTCTGTTGTGAACGCCCGCGCCGCCCCTCACCTGCCTGTCGGCATCCTCTCCCCGTGAACGGAGAGAGGAAGGCTGGCCGCAACGCTGGTGCAGGCTTCCTTCTCCCCGCAAGCGGGGAGAAGGTCGCGACAGCGGGATGAGGGGCAGAGCACCATCTTTTCGAGATAGGCGCCTGCTGGGAGGCCCCGCATGACTCACACGCAAGCCGAAGTCGTTCCCGTCCTGACCGACCGCGCCTCGCGCGCGCCGAAGCACGCTTTGGGCGAATGGCTGCCGAAGGTCGTGCTCGCGCCGTCCTTCGCGCTGATCCTGCTTTTCGTCTATGGCTTCATCCTGTTCACGGCCGTGCTGAGCTTTTCCGGCTCGAAGCTTCTGCCCGACTTCTCCACCTGGGTCGGGCTCGGCAACTACGCCCGCCTGTTCAGCCATCCCAACTGGCTGACGTCGCTCGCCAATCTCGCGATCTTCGCCACGCTCTACATCGTGATCTGCTCCGTTCTGGGGCTCGGCCTCGCCATCCTGCTCGACCAGAAGATCCGCGCCGAAGGGTTTCTGCGCCCGATCTATCTCTACCCGATGGCGCTTTCCTTCATCGTCACGGGCGTGGCCTGGAAATGGTTCCTCGACCCCGGCATCGGGCTTGAGCACGTGGTGCAGAGCATGGGTTGGGAAAGTTTTTCCTTTCGCTGGATCAAGGACCGGGAGATGGCGATCTACACCATCGTCATCGCGGCCGTCTGGCAGTCATCCGGCTTCGTGATGGCGATGTTCCTGGCGGGGCTCCGGGGGGTGGACAACGAGGTGATCAAGGCCGCCCAGATCGACGGCGCTTCCACTGCCACCATCTACCGGCGCATCATCATCCCCTTGATGCGCCCCGTCTTCCTTTCGGCCTTCGTGGTGCTCGCGCACCTCGCCATCAAATCCTACGACCTCGTGGTCGCCATGACCGATGGCGGCCCCGGCACGGCCACTTGGACGCCGGCGCTGTTCATGCAGAAATTCACCTTCGGGCGCAACGAGATGGGCATGGGCGCGGCGTCGGCCATGGTGATGATGATCATGATCTTCTCGATCATCGTGCCCTATCTCTATTCCGAGCTGCGCGGGGAGCGCCGGTCATGAGCGCCTCGGCCTCCGCCACCGTGTCGCACGGCAAGCTCACCCGCGCGCTGATCTATGCGGCGCTGCTTCTGTTCGCCGTCTATTACCTCCTGCCGCTCTATGTGATGGTGGTGAACTCGCTGAAGCCCCTCGATGAGATCCGCGGGGGCAACATGCTGGCGCTGCCGCGGGCCTGGACCCTTGAGCCCTGGAGGAGCGCCTGGTCCACGGCGCAGATCGGCGTGCAGCCGACAGGGCTGAAGCCCTATTTCCTGAACTCGATCCTGATGGTCGTGCCGGCGGTCGCGATCTCCACTCTGCTCGGCGCGCTCAACGGCTATGTGCTGACCAAGTGGCGCTTTCCCGGCCATAACATCGTGTTCGGGCTGATGCTCCTGGCCTGCTTCATCCCCTTCCAGATCGTGCTCATCCCCTCGGCCCGCATCCTGGGCCTGCTCGACCTGTCCGGCACCATCGCGGGGCTCGTGCTGATCCACACCGTTTATGGCCTGGGCTTCACCACGCTCTTCTTCCGCAACTATTACGAGGCCTTCCCGACCGAGCTGATCCGCGCCGCCCAGATCGACGGCGCAAGCTTCTTCCAGATCTTCCGGCGCATCCTGCTCCCCTCCTCGGGGCCGATCATCGTGGTCACCGTGATCTGGCAGTTCACGAATATCTGGAACGACTTCCTGTTCGGCTCCTCCTTCGCCGGCTTCAATTCCATCCCGATGACGGTGGCGCTCAACAACCTCGTCAACTCCTCGACGGGCGTGAGGGAGTACAACGTCCACTTCGCCGGCGCGATCCTGGCCGCGCTCCCCACGCTCATCGTCTATATCGTTTCAGGCCGCTATTTCGTGCGCGGGCTGATGGCCGGCGCCGTGAAAGGCTGACGCTCATGTCTTTTCTGACAATCACCAACCTCCAGAAGAACTTCGGCGCGACGCGCGTGCTGAAGGACATCAGCCTTGAGATCGAGCGCGGCGGCTTCCTCGTTCTGGTGGGGCCGTCGGGCTGCGGAAAATCGACGCTGCTCAACTGCATCGCGGGGCTCGAGCCGATCACGAGCGGTGACATCGAGATCGGCGGGCGGGCGGTGGCGGGGCTGCACCCCTCCAAGCGCGACATCGCCATGGTGTTCCAGTCCTATGCGCTCTACCCCAACATGACGGTGGCCGGGAACATCGGCTTCGGCATGGAAATCCGCGGCGTGCCAAGGGAAGAGCGCGAGCGGGCCATCCGCAAGGTGGCTGAAACGTTGCAGATTAGCCATCTGCTCGACCGCAAGCCCTCCCAGCTCTCGGGCGGCCAGCGCCAGCGCGTCGCCATGGGCCGGGCGCTGGTGCGCGACCCGCAGGTGTTCCTGTTCGACGAGCCGTTGTCGAATCTCGACGCCAAGCTCAGGATCGACATGCGGACCGAAATCAAGCGGCTCCACCAGCGGCTCGGCACCACGATCGTCTATGTCACGCATGACCAGATCGAGGCCATGACGCTGGCCACCCGCATCGCGGTGCTCAAGGACGGCGTTCTCCAGCAGTTCGGCTCGCCCGCCGAGATCTACAACAACCCCGCCAACATGTTCGTGGCCGACTTCATGGGCTCGCCCGCCATGAACCTGATCACCGGCCGGCTGGAGAACGGCGGGGCGGCGCTGAACGTGGCCATCGAGCGGCCGGAGGGCGAGCCCTTGCGCCTGCCCATCGACATAAACGGACCGGGCGCGCGCTTGAAAAGCTTCGCGGGCCGCGAGGTCGTGTTCGGCATCCGCCCCGAGGCCCTGACGGACCCCGAAGGGGCGGACCGCAACGCGCGGCGCTTAGCTGTGGGCGATTGCCTCATTGACGTGGTGGAGCCGGCGGGCTCCGACACCTTCGCCGTCACGCGGCTCGGCGGCAAGGAGGTGGTGGCGCGGCTCAGGGCCGACGCCGCGCTCACGCCCGGCGAAAAGGCGCGGCTCGCCTTCAACCTGGACAAGGCGGTGTTCTTCGACCCCGCCAGCCAGGAGCGGATCGCCTGAGGGCGGCCTCCGGTCGCAACAGCGCATTCAAATGACCAGTCCCGATATCCTCATCATCGGCTCCGGCGTGGGCGGGGCCACGCTCGCCGCAGGGCTCGCGCCCTCGGGCGCGAACATCCTGATCCTGGAGGCCGGCCACCCTGTGCCAGAAGGGCCGGAAACGCGCGACCAGCGCCTGATCTTTTCGCGCGGGCATTTCCGGCCGAAAGAGGTCTGGTACGAGGCGGACGGAAAACCCTTCAACCCCGGCAACTACTACCATGTCGGGGGGAACTCGAAATTCTACGGCGCGGTGCTGGCGCGCTACCGGCGCGAGGACTTTTCACCCCTCCGTCATCGCGAAGGCACAACACCCGGCTGGCCCTTTCCGTATGAGGAGTTGGAGCCGTGGTACGGCCGGGCCGAGGCGCTCTACCAGGTGCGGGGGACGCTCGGCCAAGACCCGACCGAGCCGCCGCACTCCACGCCCTACCCTTTTCCGCCCGTCCCTGAGGAAAAGCCGATCGCGGAAGCGCGCGAGCGCCTGAAGGCCCAGGGCCTGCACCCCTATTCCCTGCCGCTCGGCATCGACATCGAGCGCTGGCTCGCCAAGGGCAGAACGCCCTGGGACGCCCACCCGCACCGCGACGATGGCAAGATGGACGCCGAAACGGCCGCGCTGGCCTCAGCCCTCCGCCACGGGAATGTGCGGCTCGAAACCGGCTGCCGCGTCACGCGCCTCGAGACCTCGCCCGACGGGCGGCGGATCGAAACCGTCCATTTCTCCCGCAACGGTGCGCCGGAAAAGATTTCCGCCAGGCTCGTCGTGCTGTCGGCGGGCGCGGTGCAGTCGGCCGCCCTCCTGCTGCGCTCGGCCAACGACAAGCATAAGCGCGGGCTCGCCAATTCGTCCGACCAGGTCGGGCGCAACTTCATGAACCACAATGCGAGCGCGGTGATCGCGATCAGCCCGCGCTTCCGCAACGAGGCGATCTACCAGAAGACGTTCGGCTTCAACGACTTCTATCTGTCAGACGGCGAAGGCGGACCGCCGCTCGGCAATGTGCAGCTCTTGGGGCGCGTATCGGCCAAGATCCTGAAGGCCAACATGCCGGCCGCTCCCGAATGGCTTTTGGGACAGTTGAGCCGCCGCACCATCGACTTCTACGCCATGAGCGAGGACCTGCCCTCCTCTGACAGCCGCGTGACCGTGGACGGCGAGCGCATCGTGCTTGCCTGGAAGCGCACCAATTGGCAGGCGCATCTCGACCTCGTGCGAAAGCTCAAGTCGGTGCTCAAGCGCGCCGGCTTCCCGTTGGTGCTGGCCCGCGCCTTCGACAAGCGCACGCCCTCGCACCAGTGCGGCACAGTGCGGATCGGCGCCGATCTGGCCACGGCCCCGCTCGACCCGTTCTGCCGGGCTTGGGACCACGACAACCTCTTTGTCGTGGACGCGGGACTCCTGGCCACCTCGGCCGCCGTGAACCCGGCCTTGACCGTGGCCGCGCAAGCCTTACGGGTGGCGGACCACATCGCCCAGACGGGAGGCGAGCGGTGAGGCCGGTCGCCGTCGTCACCGGCGCGCGGCGGGGCATCGGCTACGCGTGCGCGGAAGCCTTGGCCCAGGCCGGTTTCGATCTCGCCGTCACGGACTTGGAGGAGGACCGAGCGGTCGCGGCGGGGCTCGAAGCGCTCGGCGCGTCCGTGCTCTTCCTCCGCTCCGACCTCGCCCGCATCGAAGAGCACGCCGCAACGGCCGAGGCGATCCGGGCGCGCTTCGGCCTCGTCCACTGCCTCGTCAACAATGCGGGCATCAGCGCGCCCGCCCGTGGCGACCTCCTCGACCTCTCCGCCGAGAATTTCGACCGGGTCATGGCGGTCAACCTGCGCGGAACCGTGTTCTGGACGCAGGCCCTGGTGCCCCTGCTGCTCGCCGCGCCGGCCGACCGCCCGCGGACGATCATCAACGTCACCTCGGTTTCAGCCGTCATGAGTTCGCCCGACCGGCTGGACTACTGCATGTCCAAGGCCGCGCTCTCCGCCTTTTCCCAGGGGCTCGCGCTCCGCCTCGCGCCGGAAGGAATCACGGTGTTCGAGCTGCGCCCCGGCATCATCCGCACCGACATGACGGCCAAGGTGGCCGAGCGCTACGATGGCGCGATCGCAGCCGGCCTCGTGCCGGCCGGCCGCTGGGGCGAGCCCGGTGATATCGGCCGCATCGCGGCAAGCCTTGCGGGCGGCGCCTTCGCCTTCGCCACGGGCTCCGTCATTCATGCCGACGGGGCGCTCTCCATCCCCAGACTCTGAGAACGAGAACAATGGCAGAGCAGCGAGAAGAATACGACTACGTCATCACCGGCGCCGGCCCGGCCGGCTGCGCGCTCGCCCACCGGCTGACCGAGGACAAGGACGTGCATGTTCTCCTGCTCGAAGCCGGTGGCGGCGACACGAACCTATTGTTCCACATGCCCGCGGGCTTCGCCAAGATGACCAAGGGCGTGGCGAGCTGGGGTTGGGAGACGGTGCCCCAGAAGCACATGAAGGGGCGCGTCCTGCGCTTCACCCAGGCCAAGGTCGTGGGCGGCGGCTCCACGATCAACGCCCAGCTCTACACCCGCGGCAACGCGCTGGACTACGACCTCTGGGCTGACGAGGACGGCTGCGAGGGCTGGAGCTATCGCGAGGTCCTGCCCTATTTCAAGCGCGCCGAGGACAACCAGCGCTTCTGCGACGACTACCATGCTTACGGCGGGCCGCTCGGCGTCTCCATGCCGGTCGCGACCCTGCCGATCTGCGACGCCTATATCCGCGCCGCCCAGGAACTCGGCATCCCCTACAACCACGATTTCAACGGCGCTCGCCAAGCTGGTGTCGGCTTCTATCAGCTCACCCAGCGCGACCGCCGCCGCTCGTCGGCGGCGATGGCCTATCTCAAGCCGATCCGTGACCGGAAAAACCTCACGGTGCGGCTCGGCGCGTTCGTCACGCGCGTGGTGCTCGAAGGCCGGCGCGCGGTGGGCGTGGAACTGGCGGGCCAGAACGGGGCCACGGAAATCGTCCGCGCCTCGCGCGAGGTGATTGTGTCCTCGGGCGCGATCGGCTCGCCCAAGCTCTTGATGCAGTCGGGCATCGGGCCGGCCGACCATCTCAAGCGCGTGGGCGTCGAGGTGCGGCACGACCTGCCGGGCGTGGGTGGGAACCTCCAGGACCATCTCGACCTCTTCGTGATCGCCGAATGCAAGGGCGACTTCACCTATGACGGGGTGGCGCGGCCGCACCGCACGGCGTGGGCGGGCATGCAGTACATCCTGTTTCGTTCCGGTCCTGTCGCCTCGTCGCTCTTCGAGACCGGCGGGTTCTGGTATGCCGATCCGGACGCGCGCTCGCCCGACATCCAGTTCCATCTGGGCCTGGGTTCGGGCATCGAGGCGGGGGTGGCGCGGCTCAAGAATGCGGGCGTGACGCTGAACTCCGCCTATCTCCATCCGCGCTCGCGCGGCACCGTGCGGCTGCGCGCGGCCGACCCGGCCGCGGCGCCCCTGATCGATCCGAACTACTGGAGCGACCCGCACGACAGAAAAATGTCGATCGAGGGCCTGAGGCTCGCGCGGGAAATCTTTTCGCAGCCCGCGCTGGAGCCGTTCATCCTGGCCGAGCGACTGCCCGGCTCGGACCTCAAGACGGACGAAGAGCTGTTCGACTACGGCTGCCGGAACGCCAAGACCGACCATCACCCCGTGGGCACCTGCCGCATGGGGACGGACGACCTTGCCGTGGTCGATCCGCAACTCAAGGTGCGCGGCCTGGAGAGCTTGCGGGTCTGCGACGCCTCCGTGATGCCGCGCGTGCCCTCCTCCAATACCAACGGGCCGACGATCATGGTGGGCGAGAAGGGCGCCGACATCATCCGCGGCCGCGAGCCGCTGCCGCCGGTCGTGTTCAGCCATGAGCGCAACGACCAGAGGCCTCGCGCCCGCATGGACATTCGCTGAGAGTTCAGGCGCGGCCGAGATAGTTTTCGAGCGTCCGCGCCGTGCCGTCGCGCCACAGCGCGGTGAGCGCGTCGGCGAAGGCGGACCGGAACGCCGGCGCGCGGCCGACCTCACCATAGATGTCGTCCATGCCGAGCCATGCGGCTGGGCTCTCCCTGGCCTCGCGCGCCGTCGCTTGAAGGCGATCCCAATTGGGGTCATTGGGCGCGATCTCCTGGCCGCTGTCCGTCACGCCGAAGCAGTAGCGGCACCAGAGCGCGGATTCGAGCGCGAGACCCTCGACGGGCGCGCCGGCCTTCAGGCGGTCGGCGATGGCGGGGATGATGAATTTCGGCTGCCGGTTCGAGCCGTCGAGGCAGAGCCGCCGGATCGTGTCGCCGATGGCGGGGTTGGCGAAGCGGCGGTCGATCAGCTCGAAATAGTCGGCGAGCACGACGCCCGGCACCGGCGGCACTGTCGGGATGATCTCGCTCTCTTCCAGCTTGCGCAGGAAGCCGCGGATGAGGGGATGCTCCATCGCCTCATGCACGAAGTGGATGTCCAAAAGCCCGCCGGGATAGGCGATGGTCGCGTGGCCGCCATTCAGGATGCGGATCTTCATGAGTTCGAAGGGCGCGACATCCGCCACGAACTCGACGCCGATCTCCTCCAGCGCCGGTCGGCCCTGCGGGAAATGGTCTTGCAGCACCCATTGGCGGAAGGGTTCGCAGAAGACGGGCCATGCGTCCTCCACGCCGAACTCCTCCCGCAGGATCTGCCGCTCGCGGCCGGTGGTGGCGGGCGTGATGCGATCCACCATGCTGTTGGGGAAGGCCACATTCTCCTCGACCCAAGCCGCGAGGTTCGGGTCGGACAGGCGTGCGAGCCCGGCCAATGCGTCGCGGGTGACCGCGCCGTTGTGGGGGATGTTGTCGCAGGACATCACGGTGAACGGTTCTCCGCCCGCCTCGCGCCGCGCCCTGAGCCCCTTCAGCATCAGGCCGAAGGCGGTTTTCGTCGCACCCGGATTCCGCGCATCGGCCACGATGTCCGGGTGCTCGGGGTTGAAGCGGCCAGTGGCGGGATCGATGAAATAACCGCCTTCGGTAACGGTGAGCGACACGATGCGGATGGCGGGATCGCTCATCCGCGCCACGATTGCCGCACCGTCGGCGGGCGTCAGAAAATCCACCATCGCGCCCGTGACCCGCGCGCGGCGGCCGGTCTCGTCCTGCTCCACCACGGTGGAAAGGAAATCCTGCGCCGCCAGGAGGTCGCGGCCCTTGCGCTCGGCCTCGAACACGCCCGCGCCGACCACGGCGAAATCATAGTCACGGCCGCGGTTGAAAAGGTCGTCGAGATAAACCGCCTGATGCGCGCGGTGAAAATTGCCCAGGCCGAAATGCAGGATGCCGGCTTTCAGCGCGCTCCGGTCGTAGTGAGGCACGGCGACATTTGAAGGCAGGCCGCTGAGGGTGGTGAGGGAAAGCTTGTTCGTCATGTCCGCTTTATCCTTGCGGAAGAGTAGATCTAAGCCCCATGCGACGGATCGCAGACCCCCTCTCCGCCTCCCTTCGATCGGGGGAGAGGATGGGAGGTGGCGTCTGCCAGCGTGGCGCTCATCCTCTCCCCCGATCGAAGGGAGAGAGGTGTCACGCGGAACGCGTGACGGAGAGGGGGTCGACTGCGTTCAACCGCATAGGGGAGAGGCTCAACTCATCCAATTGCCGCCGTCCACATTGTAGGTCTGGCTCACGACATAGTCGCTCTCGCCCGAGGCGAGAAAGATCGCCATCCCGACGAGATCCTGCGCGGTGCCCATGCGGCCATAGGGCACGGCCTCGCCGACGAGGCGCTTCTTCTCGCCCAAGGGCCGGTTCTCGTATTTGGCGAACAGGGCGTCCACGCCCTCCCAGTGCTCGCCCTCGACCACGCCCGGCGCGATCGCGTTGACGTTGATCCCGTGCTTGATGAGGTCGAGACCCGTGGATTGCGTGAGCGAGATCACGGCGGCCTTGGTCGCGCAATAGACGGCCACCAGCGCCTCGCCGCGGCGACCGGCCTGGCTCGCCATGTTGATGATTTTTCCTCCCCTGCCACGCGCGATCATGGAACGGGCGGCGGCCTGGAGCGTGAACAGCGTGCCCGCCACGTTGATCGCGAACAGCTTTTCGTAGGATTCGCGCGTGATCTCGACGATCGGGGCCATGTCGAAGAGGGCCGCGTTGTTGATGAGAATGTCGATGCCGCCCGCGCGCGCCTCGACCGCGCGGATCGCGGCGTCGGTCGAGTCCTGCTTCGTCACGTCGAGGTGGACGGCATAGCAGTTCTCACCGATCTCTCGCGCGCTCTGCTCGGCGCGCTCGATGTTGATGTCGCCGATGGCGACGACAGCACCCTCGCGCACATAGGCTTCCGCGAAGGCGCGGCCGATGCCCCGCGCCGCGCCGGTGATCAGCGCGCTCTTGCCTTCGAGTCTCTTCAATGCGCGGCTCCCTGCATGGCCGGAGCAGACCGCGGCGTGGCCAAGCCGTCCGCCCCGAACAGATGAATCTTCGCCGGATCGGGCGAAAGGAACACGCGGTCGCCGTGGTTGAGAGCCACCTCGCCATCGGCCCGCACAGTGACCGTGCCCGCCGCGTCGGTGTGGACGTGCAGGAAGGTGTCTGCGCCCAGATGCTCCGCGACGCCGACCGTTCCCGGCCATTCGCCGTTTTCGCGGCTGATGCGGATGTGCTCGGGCCGCGCGCCCATCATGGCTGCGCCGCGGCGAGCGGCCGGCTCGCCGGAGACGAGGTTCATGCGGGGGGAGCCGATGAAGCCCGCTACGAACAGGTTGCGCGGGAAGCGGTAGAGGTCGAGCGGCGAGCCCACCTGCTCGACCTTGCCGGCGTTCAGCACCACGATCTTGTCGGCCATGGTCATGGCCTCCACTTGGTCGTGGGTGACATAGATCATGGTTTTGGCGAGACGCTGGTGCAGTTCGCTGATTTCCAGCCGCATGGTGCCGCGCAACGCGGCGTCCAAGTTGGACAGGGGCTCGTCGAACAGGAAGGCCGCGGGCTGCCTCACGATGGCGCGCCCGATCGCCACGCGCTGACGCTGACCGCCCGACAACTGGCCGGGGCGGCGGTCGAGATAGTCGGTCAAGTTGAGCACGCGGGCGGCGTCATTGACCTTCTTGTCGATGACCGCCTTGTCCTCGCCCGCCATTTTGAGGGGAAAGGCGATGTTGTTGCGCACGCTCATGTGCGGGTAGAGCGCATAGGACTGGAAGACCATGGCCAAGCCGCGCTTGGCCGGGGCCTCGCGCGTCACGTCGCGCCCGTCGATGGCGATCGTTCCCCCCGACACGTCCTCGAGCCCCGCGATCAGCCGCAGCAGCGTGGACTTGCCGCAGCCCGACGGGCCGACGAAGACCACGAACTCGCCGTTTGCGATCTCCAGGTCGATGTCCGGGATCACCGTCGTGGTGCCAAAGCTCTTCGACACGTTGCGAAGCGTGATCTCGCCCATTCATTCCTCCCCCTGAGCACCTTTGCCGCCGCGTTTCATTTCACCGCCCCGAAAGTCAGGCCGCGCACAAGCTGGCGCTGCGAGAACCAGCCCATGATGAGGATGGGCGCAATGGCCATGGTCGAGGCGGCGGAAAGCTTGGCGTAGAACAGGCCCTGCGGACTGGAGAAGCCCGAGATGAACTTGGTGAGGGGCGCGGCGTCGGTGGTCGTGAGCACAATCGTCCAGAAAGCTTCGTTCCAGGCCAGGATGATGTTGAGGAGCACCGTCGAGGCGATGCCGGGCACGGCCATCGGCGTGAGTACGTAGCGGATCTCGTTCCACAGCGAGGCCCCGTCCATGCGCGCCGCCTCCAGGATCTCGCCCGGAATCTCACGGAAATAGGTGTAGAGCATCCACACGATGATGGGCAGGTTGATCAGCATGATCACCACGACGAGGCCGATGCGGGTGTCGAGGAGGCCGAGCCAGATGAAGATCAGGTAGATCGGGGTCAGCACGGCGACCGCCGGCATCATCTTGGTGGACAGCATCCACATCAGGAGGTCGCGGACCTTGCGGCCCGGCACGAAGGCCATCGACCAGGCGGCGGGAATGGCGATCAGGATGCCGAGCGCCGTAGAGCCCAGCGCGATGATGACCGAGTTCAGGAAATAGTCGAAGTAGTTCCGCTGGTTCTGCACGTCCACGTAGTTCTTGACCGTCCAGTCGAAGCCGAACCAGATCGGCGGCGAGGCGACCGCCTGGGGCTCGGGCTTGAACGAGGTCAGCACCGTCCAGATGATGGGAAAGGCGATGAGCAGCGCCACCGCCCAGGCGAGGATCGTGTTCAAGGTCTTGCGTTGGGCGGTGACGGCGCGGGCCATGGAGAAAATCCTTACGCGTCGAGGTTCTTGCCGATCGCGCGCATCAGAAAGATCGCGACGATGTTGGCGAGCACGACGGCCACCACCCCGCCAGCGGCCGCGGTACCGGCGTCCGAGTCGAGGATCGCCTCCTTGTAGACCAGGAAGGTAAGCGTCGTGGACTGCGCGCCCGGGCCGCCATTGGTGGTGACGAGGATCTCTACCAGGATGCCGAGAAGGAAGATCGTCTGGATCAGCACCACCACCGTGATCGCGCGGGCGAGGTGTGGCAGCACGATATAACCGAAGCGCTTGAGCGGCGGCGCCCCGTCCATCTCGGCGGCTTCCAACTGCTCGGAGGACAGCGACTGGAGGGCGGTGAGCAGGATCAGGGTTGCGAAGGGGAGCCACTGCCAGGCGACGATCACGACGATCGAGGCGAGCGGCGCCTGTCCCAGGAAGTCGAACGGTCTGAGCCCCACGAACTTGAACAGCTCCCCGAAGAGCCCGTTGGTGGGGTTGAAGAACATGTTCTTCCAGATCAGCGCCGCCACGGGCGGCATGATGAAGAAGGGCGCGATCACGAGGATGCGCACGGGCCCCTGACCCCAGATCGGCTGGTCGATCAGGAGCGCGACGAGGAGGCCGCCGATCACGGTGACGGCGAGCACGCCGACGACCAGGATCAGCGTATTGACGATCGCCCCCCAGAAGGCGGGCGAACTGACGAAGGACAGGTAATTGTCGAACCAGATGAAGCCCGAGCGTTCGGGCGCGAGCAGGTTGTAGCGCTGGAACGAGAACCACAGCGTCAGGGCCAGCGGCACGATCATCCAGACCAGGAGGAAGATGACGGCCGGCGACAGCATCAGCCGGGCCGCTGACCGCGAAGCCTGCGTCGACATGGATCTCTCCCGATTGCGGAGGGTCCGGGGGCCAGGGGCCCCCGGCAGTTCTGTTCGAGGGGAGGCCTTTCCAAGGCCTCGACGGCTACTTGATGTAGCCGGCCTCGGTCATGGTGGTGGTCGCGATCTCCTGCGCCGCGGCGAGCGCCTCCTCCGCCGTCTTCTCGCCGGCGAGCGCGGCCGAGAACTCCTGGCCCACGCTGGTGCCGAGCCCCTGGAACTCGGGGATGGCGACGAACTGGACGCCCGTATAGGGCACCGGGTCCACCGTCGGCTTGGTCGGGTCGGCCGCGTTGATCGAGTCGATCGTCATCTGCGCGAAGGGCGCTGCGCTCAGATATTCCTGGTTGGCGTAGAGCGAGGTCCGCGTGCCGGGAGGAACGTTCGCCCAGCCCTCCTTCTCCGCCACGAGCGCCGTGTAGCCGGAGCCGGTCGCCCAGGCGAGGAACTTCTTGGCCGAGTCCTTGGCGTCCGAGGAGGCGGGGATGCCGAGCGACCATGCCCAGAGCCAATTGGCCCGCTTGCCCTTGCCCGCGTCGGGAGCGAGTGCGAAGCCCACCTTGTCAGCCACCGTGGAATTGTTGGGGTCGGTCACGAACGAGCCGGCCACGGTCGCGTCGATCCACATGCCGCACTTGCCCTGCTGGAACAGGGTCAGGTTCTCGTTGAAGCCGTTCGACGAGGCGCCGGGCGGGCCGTAACTGTTCATCAGGTCGAGATAATCGGTGATCGCCGCCTTCCATTCGGGGCTGTTGAACTGGGGCTGCCAGTTCTCGTCGAACCAGCGGGCGCCATAGGAGTTGGCCATGGTCGTCAGGAACGCCGTGTTCTCGCCCCAGCCGGCCTTGCCGCGCAGGCAGATGCCGTAGACGCCGTTGTCGGGGTCGTGCAGCGCCGCAGCGGCCTTCTTGATGTCGTCCCAGGTCGGCTGGGCGGGGATGGTCACGCCTTTCGCCTCGGCGAGGTCGTTGCGGTACATCACGAAGGACGATTCCCCGTAGAACGGTACGGCGTAAAGCGTGCCGTCCACCGACAGGCCGGCCCGGATCGAGGGCAGCAGGTCGTCCACGTTGTAGTCCGCCGGCAGATCGCTGAGCGGCTCGAGCCAGTTCTGCTTGCCCCAGATCGGGACCTCATAGGTGCCGATGGTGACGATGTCGTATTGGCCGCCGCCCGTGGCGATGTCTTGCGTGACGTTCTGGCGGAGCACGTTCTCCTCGAGCGTCACCCAGTTGAGCTCGATGTCGGGGTTCTGGGAGGTGAAGTCCTCCGTCAGCCCCTGCATGCGGATCATGTCGCCATTGTTGACGGTGGCGATGGTCAGCGTCTCCGCCTTCGCGGCCATGGCGAACAGGCTGGCCGAGCACAGGGCCAGCGCGAACAGATTGGGTCTCATTCCTTCCTCCCGTAAGTGGGGCGGCTCCAAGCGGGAGCGCGCACCCCATGGCCTGGCAGCTACCCATGCTGATTAAATCATGTCAACTGAATTATTGTGCTGCAATGCAGCAATGCGGCGCCTCCTCGTTCGCGGGCCAACCCCGGCTCACAAGCAGCTAGAGCCTGCCGAACGGGAGGCAAGCGCCCGGGTCTCGGGGCACCACGGGAACCCTCGGCGAGCCGCAGGAAAGGACAGGCGCGCAGCGCCGACGCGAGCGGGTGGGGATGTCCCAAAGGCATGGTCGCTTCAGGCCGAAGCGACCATGCCTTGCAAGCCTTCGCTCCCCCGAATGCCCCCGAAACGTCTGCAGATTCTCGGGATCGGGCCTCAGCGCGTGAAGTGGAGAGGCCCCGAAACCCTTGCCTCCCGGCCGCCGAGCTCCTGCTTGCAGTCGGATTTCAGGACGGAGCTTCCGGTCATGGTGATGGTGTCGGCCACCATCCTCAAGCAGGTGCTCGACGTCGAGTTGTTGCCGGAATAGGTGAGGTCGCCTTTCGGGAAATAGAGATAGCCGTCCAGCAGGGTCGTGCCGCCGCCGTTAAACTTTTGAGCGGAGGCGTTGTCGGCGGCCGACATGAAGACCATGCCGGCATAGTCCCCGGTTTCGGGCGCGCTCAACGCCACCGAAGCGTTGCCGTTGATCGTGATGCCGCCGTCCTTCATGAAGACGGTGACCCCGGTCCCGCTGATGGTTCCCTTGATCGAGAGCGAACCCTCTATGTAGTAGAGGCCGGGTGCGAGCGTCTTGGTCCCGTCCAGCGTCAGGTTCCGGTAGCGGCCCGGCTGCACGGAGGTCGCCTGCTTGTTGGGGTTCGAGAACAGCACGGGCGGCAGCGGTTCGAGGAGATGGGCGAAGGGGTCCGGCAGGGGCCAGGCATTCGTGCGATTGGCCGCGCAGTCCGTCGTCAGCCCGCCATCGGCCTGGATGCCGCCCGAGCTCTGGAGGCAGTCGGCTTCAAGCGAGGCGCTCCCGTTGACATAGATCGCGTCCGCCGCCGACGAGTTCGAGGCGAACACGCAGCCATCCGTCGTGACGGTGGTGTTGCCGGCGGCCTCCAGCGCGCGCGACGCGGTGCGGCTCAACGCGTAAACGCAGGCCGCGTCGCTCGCCCGCACGGTGATGCGCGCCGTCAGCTCGAAATCCACGCCCGACATCGCATGGAGGCCTTCGCGGAAGGCATCCGCGATCGCGGGATCGTAAGCGAAGGCGGCCGTCGTCCGCAAATGTTGAGTGCCGTCCTCATCGGCCGTCAGGCCGAGATAGCGCAGGTTGGGCAGGACGCCGCCCGGAAATTGCGAGGCGTCGAGATGCGCCTTGAAGTGCGCGTCGCCCCAGTCCTCCAACTCCTTATGGGAAAGGTTGGAAGGCACCTTCAGCGCGATCGCCATGCTGGCCGCATCCAACGCCGCCTGCACGCCGCTCTTGGCGCGGCTCATCCCGACCAGGTCCACGGCCGTTCCCGCCGCCAGGATCAGCGGAACGGCCAGGAGCGCGACGGCGATCGCGAAGTTGCCGTCCTTGCTCTTCCAGAAGCGAAGCATGGACATGGGGACGGCGAAGCTCCGACTGCGGGGCGGACCGTCCTCGGGCGGGGCATAGGCGCCGGGCGGTTTCCAATGGGACAGGCTCCCACCGAGACATGAACCGCCGGTTGAAGGAGAGGGTCGAATCCGCGCGCCGGCGTGAACGGTCCGCTTACCTTGCCCGCGGATATGCCGCCATTTCGGCGAAAATGCCGTCGGGCGCTCGAAGTTTGTTCAGCCTTCGGGCCGAAATTCCCTGCCGGAAAAGGGCCGTCCAGGGGTTGTCGGATGCCGGGAAAGATCGTCACCATGTTGGGCATCGCCGCCGTGTTCGGCGGCGGCTCGATTTTCGCGGCCGACATATGGGTGAAGCAGCAGGCGGGCGCCGCCGCGGCCGGCCTGGCGGCCCAGGCCGGGTCGGCGTCGCCCTCGGTCGAGTTCGCCACCATCGTGGTCGCGGCCGAACCCCTGCGCTTCGGCATGGCTCTGGAGCCTGCCAAGCTCAAGGAGCTGCCCTGGCCGCGCGAGGGCGTGCCTGAGGGCAGTTTCAAAACCATAGACGAGCTTCTGGCCGAGGGCGCGCGGACGGTGCTTTCCCCCGTCGAGGCCAACGAGCCCGTGCTTCTGGCCAAGCTGTCGGGCCCGAACGGGCGCGCCACGCTGTCCAACCTCCTGACCCCCGGGATGAGGGCCGTCTCGATCAAGACCGACGAGGTGGCGGGGGTCGGGGGCTTCGTGCGGCCCGGCGACCGGGTGGACGTGATCCTCACCCGCGACGCCGGCGGCATCGAGGAGGTGGCGGACAACGCCGAGGACGCCGCGGGCTCGACCATCGCGACCAGCGTCGTGGTGGAGAACGCAAAGGTCCTTTCCGTGGGCCAGGACGCCGATCAGCGCGGCACGGCCGCGGCGGTCGCGACCTCCGTCACCATCGAGGTGACCGCGGACGAAGCGCAAAAGGTCGCCCTGGCGCGGTCGGTCGGCGGGCTCTCCCTGTCGCTGCGTCCCGGCGCGCCCGACGGCGAGAGTGAAGCTGTCATGACGACCATCTCCGCCTTCGGCGGCTCGCTGGCGGCCTCGGAGAAAGCCGGCACCCTGGTGGAGGCCCTGGTCGAGGAGACCGCCGCGCCGACCTTCCACACGGTCGTCGTGCGGCGGGGGACGGCCGAGGAAAGCTATCAGGTCATGGCGCCGGCCGAGTGATGGGTCGCGGGGCAGGCGGGGTGGTGGAGATGAACAGAAGCCATAGGGGTTGGCGGCGATGTGCGCTGGCTGCGCTCGCCGCGGCGATGCTGGCCGGGAGCGCCCTCCCCGCCGCCTGGGCGAACGGCAATGTCGTGCGGCTCGCATCGGAAGAGAACGCGTCGGTGCGCGTGGCGAAGGGCAAGCCGCTCACGATCAAGACCGAAGCGCCCTATCAGGAGATCGTGGTGGGCGATCCCGAGGTGGCCGATGTGAGCCCGCTCACCAACAAGAGCTTCTACATCCTGGGCCTCGAGCTCGGCACCACGAGCCTCGCTTTGTTTGACGCGAACAAGCAGATGGTGGGCTCGGTCGAGGTCGAGGTGACGCTCGACACCGGGCAGCTCGCCGACACCATCAAGAAGGCCGTGCCCGACGCCGACATCGACGTGAGCTCGGCCAATGGCCGCCTGGTGCTGTCCGGCTCGGCCGAGGACCAGGTCGCGGCGGACCGCGCGGCCGCGATCGCCGAACGCTTTTCGGGTGAGGAGAAGGTCATCAACTCCGTCAACATCTCCTCCTCGCAGCAGGTGCAGCTCAACGTGCGCTTCGTGGAGATCAACCGGCAGGTCGGCCAGGAGCTCGGCACGAAAATCAGGGCGGCCTATGTGACGGGGTCGGGCGGGGTCGCCTTCAATTCCGCGCCCGAGAGCTCCAGCAACACGCCGGCCGGGCAACTGATCGGCGGCCTGCTTTCCGGCGGCTTCTCCATCGATGTGGCGATCGAGGCGCTGGAGAAGCGCGGCGTGGCGCGGCGGCTCGCCGAACCCAACCTCATCGCCCGCTCCGGCGAGACGGCGAGCTTCCTCGCCGGCGGCGAGTTCCCCATTCCCGTGGCGCAGGACGACGACAAGATCACCGTCGACTACAAGAAGTACGGCGTCAGCCTCGACTTCAAGCCCACCGTGCTCAAGGACGGCCTCATCAGTCTCGAGATCGAGCCCGAAGTGTCGGCGATCGACCCGTCGGCCTCCTACCAGATCGGCGACCTCTCCATTCCCGGCTTCATCGTGCGGCGCGCCAAGACGTCCGTGGACCTGAAGAGCGGCCAGAGCTTCATGATGGCCGGCCTCCTGCAAAGCCAGAACGACCTCAGCACCTCACGGGTGCCGGGGCTCAGCAAGCTGCCGATCCTGGGCGCGCTGTTCACGTCCAAGGCCTATCAGCGGCGCGAAACCGACCTCGTCATCATCGTCACGCCGCATCTCGTGAAGCCGATCGACCCCAGCCACAAGCCGGTCGCCCCGACCGACCTCAAGCTCGCCGGCAGCCATGTGGACTACTTCCTTGGCGACGTGGAGGAGGTGGCGGCCGCCGATGGCGCGGCGCTGGGCTACGGCGCGGCCCCCGCCCGCGCCCAGGCGCCTGCCTTCGGGCATTTCCTCGACCTGCCGGAGCGCGCGCAATGACCCTTCTTCGCCGATCCGTCGCATTCCTGGCCTTGGCCTTGGCCTTGGCCGCGGCCGCCGGCTGCACGACCGACGACACGCTGCGCTTCGACGGCGCCACGCCCGACGCCGGCCAGGCCATCGCCCGGAACTCCGCGCTGCAGATCATCGATCCCTCGCCGCCCGGCTCGGCCCATACGAGGCTCAGCGTGCCGGCCCAAAGGCCGCCGCCGCTCACGGTCACGGATGCGAGCGTGACGCGCGAAAGCCCGTCCGGCGTCGCCGGGCCGGGGAGCTGATCCCATGGAGAAGAACGCAAAGCGCCGCGTCGCGCTGGTGTCGGGCGACGCCGAGTTCGCCCGGGAGGCCCGCGCGGCCTTCGCCCAGTCGGACCGCATCGACATTCATCTGATCAACCGCCCGCTGGCCGAGCTGCGCGGCGAGATCCAGGAGAGCGACTGCGCGGCGGCGGTCCTCGACATCGACGCCACGAAGCTGGAAGACCTGGAAGCCCTGCAGCGGCTCATGCGCCGGCTGGACGGCCGGATCCCGGTGATCGCGGCGGCGAACGACATCAACGCGGCCGCCATGCGCATCCTGGTGCAGATCAAGGTCGCCGACTTCCTGGTCAAGCCCGTGACCACCGCCGACCTCGTGCGGGCCTGCGAACGCGCTCTCGAAGGGCCGAGCCGCGAGGAAAGCCGGGAGTCGCAGATCCATGTCTTCATGCCGACCGCGGGCGGGGTGGGCAACACGGTGCTCGCGCTCGAAGCCGCCTATCAGCTCCACCGGGCCTCGGCGGCGCGCGGCGCCACCACCTGCGTGGTGGACCTCAACCTGCAGCACGGCGCCTGCGCCGAATATCTCGACCTCGAGCCGCGCTTCCAAATCCACGAGTTGCAGAACCGGCCCGATCGCCTCGACCGTCAGCTCCTCGACGTGATGCTCGCCAAGCACAAGTCGGGCCTGTCCGTGCTCGCCGCGCCCATCCAGCCCGCCGAGATGGGCTCGTTCAACGCCGATCTCGTGGTGCGGATGCTGGACCTCGTTTCGGCCTATTTCGACCATGTCGTGATCGACATGCCGCGCACCTGGTTCGCCTGGACGGACACCGTGCTGCTCGGCGCCGACAAGCTTTACCTCGTCACCAACATGACCGTGCCCTGCCTGCGCCACACGCAAAGGCTGATCGGCACCATCCACGAGGCGGTCGGCAAGGAGGTGCGGCCGCAGGTGATCGTCAACCGCTTCGAGCAGAAGCGCCAAAGCGGCGGGGTGACGGCGCGCGACGTCGAAACCACCCTGGGCGAGCATTATGCCGGCCCCGTCGCCAACAATTACAGGCTCGTGCGCGAGGCTGTGGACCGTGGCGTGCCGCTTCAGGAGGTGGACGCACGCGCCGACGTGGTGACGAGCTTGGGCAGGATCGTCCTGCCCAGGGAGGCCGAGCCTCAGGCGCGCTCGCGCTCCTGGCTCAGCTTCAACTGGAAAGGGTTGAGGAGGGCGGGATGATCAGCCGTTTTTCCGCGTTGCGGGAGCGGTCGGCTGCGCCCCCGCCCCCTTCCCCGCCGCCCTCGGCGCCCGCCATCGTGGTGCCCACCCGCGTGACGGCGCAAGCCCAGCCCGAGCCGCCCGCGCCGCGGCAGGCCGACAGGGTGCTCGAAGCGCGCGGCCGGCTCCATCGCCTTCTGCTCGAAGAGATCAACCTGGTCGCGCTGGAGCGGCTGCCGCGCGAGGAAATGCGCCGCCAGGTGCATGACTTCGTGTCGGAGAAGACGCGCGCGGAGCGGCTCGCCGTCAATGTGCAGGAGCTCGACGAGCTGGTCGGCGACATCGTGGACGAGATGGTGGGCCTGGGCCCGCTCGAGCCGCTGCTGAAGGACCCGACCATCAACGACATCCTGATCAACGGCCACGAGAACTGCTTCGTCGAGCGGCGCGGCAAGCTCGAACAGGTGCAGATCCCCTTCAAGGACGAGGCGCATCTGTTGCGCATCGTCAACAAGATCGTGGCCGCGGTCGGCCGCCGCGTGGACGAAAGCCACCCGCTCGTGGACGCCCGCATGCTGGACGGCTCGCGCTTCAACGCGGCCATCCGGCCCGTGGGCGTGGACGGGCCGCTCGTCTCCATCCGAAAATTCTCCAAGAAGAAGCTCGGCCTCGATCAGCTCGTGGAGTTCGGGGCCATCACCAAGAACATGGCCGAGCTCATGGCGGCGGCCGTGCATGCGCGAAAGACGACGATAATTTCCGGCGGCACGGGCACGGGCAAGACCACCATGCTGAACGCGCTGTCCGCCTTCATCCCGGCCGACGAGCGCCTCATCACCATCGAGGACGCGGCGGAGCTGCAATTGCAGCAGCCGCATGTGGCGCGCATGGAGACGCGGCCCGCCAATATCGAGGGCCATGGCGAATTGAAGCAGCGCGACCTCGTCAAGAACGCGCTGCGCATGCGGCCCGACCGGGTGATCCTGGGCGAGTGCCGCGGCGAGGAGGCCTTCGACATGCTGCAGGCCATGAACACCGGCCATGAGGGCTCCATGGCCACCATCCACGCCAACACGCCGCGCGACGCGATCAGCCGCCTCGAGCAGATGCTCGGCATGACGGGCATGCCCATGACGGTGCAATCGATCCGCTCGCAGATCGCCAGCGCCATTCACCTGATCGTGCAGTTGACCCGCATGTCGGACGGCAAGCGCAAGGTGACGAGCGTGGCGGAAGTCACGGGCATGGAGGGCGATGTGATCCAGATGCAGGAAATCTTCCGTTTCGTGCGCACGGGCATGGAGGCGGACGGCAAGATCACGGGGCATTTCGAGGCCACGGGCATCAGGCCGCGCTTTCTGGAGGAGCTGCGCGCCATAGGCATCAGTTTTCCCGGCAGCATGTTCGAGCCGGGCCGGCCGCAGGGTTGAGCGCGATGCTGGGTTCCGAACAGGGGCTTTACCTGATCTATGGCGGAGCGGCCCTGGCCGGCGTCATGGCCGCGGAAGCCTTCTATCTGCTCTATGCCGGCCAGGCGGACCGCCGCGCGGCCATCAACCGGCGCATGAAGCTCTCGGACGGCGGGATCAGCCAGGAGCAGGTTCTGGTCCAGTTGCGCAAGGAGCGGGGCGGGAGCGGCGGCTTCCAGTTGAGCCGGAGCCTGGCCCGGCTTCGCGCGCAGTCGGGGCTCGTCATGCCCCTTTCGCGCTTTCTGTCCGCGACATCGCTGGCGGCGGTCGGGCTTGCGCTCGCGGGCGTCTGGTTCGGCCTGCCGCCCGCCATCGGGCTGCCCGCCGCCCTGCCGCTCTCGGCCCTCATGCCCGTCATGACGCTCCGCTTCCTCAAGAAGCGGCGGCATAAGCGGTTCGGTCAGCAACTGCCCGAGGCGCTGGAGCTGATCACGCGCGGCCTCAAGGCGGGCCACCCCGTGCCGGTGGCGATCGCCATGGTGGCGCGCGAGATGCCGGACCCGATCGGCACCGAGTTCGGCGTGGTGGCCGACGAGGTGACCTATGGCTCGGACCTCGTTTCGGCGCTGCACGCGATGTTCGAGCGAGTGGGCCATGAGGACCTGCCGCTCTTCGTGACCGCCGTGTCGATCCAGAGCTCGTTCGGCGGGAACCTCCGCGAGATCCTCGATGGCCTTGCCGGCGTGATCCGCTCGCGCGGGAAGCTCAGGCGCAAGGTGCGCGCCATCTCCACGGAGGGCCGCATGTCGGCCTATATCCTGACCGCCGTCCCCGTGCTTCTGATGGTGGCCGTCAACATCCTCGCGCCCGACTACTATGCCGAGGTCTGGGACGAGCCGATGACCTGGCTCCTTCTAGGCGGGGCGGTGAGCTGGCTGGCGATCGGCAACCTCATCATGTTCAAGATGGCCAATTTCCGCTTCTGACCCATGGCGCCGCTCCTCGACCTCTTGCACGCCGCGCCCTTCGGGTCGCCCGCCGCGCTTGCCCTCCTCCTTGCCGGGTTCGGCGCCGCGGCGCTCGCCTGGCCGCTTGTGGACGGGCGCGGTCGCCGCCGCGACGTGGTGCGCCGCCTGAAGGTCGGACCCGAGCCGGCCGTCGATGAGGGGCATAAGCCCCGCAAGGCGGGCGCGGTGCGCGAGAAGGCGGCCAGGACGGCGCACGACTTCTACGCCAAGGGCGATCCCCGGTCGGTCGCCCGGCTGCGTATGCGGCTGATCCAGGCCGGCTACATGGACCCGCGCGCGGTGGGCCTGTTCTTTCTGCTGCGTTTCGCCGGGCTTTTCGCCGGGGCGGCGCTAAGCCTCGTCGTGAGCCAGCTTTCCCCCATCGGCCCTTGGGCGTCGAACCCCCTGATCGCCACCGCCGCTTGCGGCGTGGTCGGCTATTTCGCGCCCGGCCTGCTGCTTGCCCGCGCGGTGCGCCAGCGCAAGACCGAGTACCGCAACGGCTTTCCCGACTTCATGGACCTCATGATCGTCTGCTCCGACGCCGGCATGAGCATGGAGGCGGGCGTGGACCGCGTCGCGCGGGAGCTTGCGCTGACCCATCCCGCGCTCAGCCAGAACCTGCAGATGGTGTCGCTCGAGCTGCGCGCGGGCCGCGGCCTGGAAGATGCGCTGAAAGGGCTGGCCGACCGGTTGAGCCTTGACGAGGTGCGCGCCTTCGCCACCCTGCTCCAGCAGTCCAAGGAACTCGGCACGAGCCTTTCGGGCGCGCTGCGGGTCTTTTCGGACGAGATGCGGCACAAGCGGATGTCAGTCGCCGAGGAAAAGGCGCATTCCCTGCCCGCCAAGATGTCGGTGCCGGTGACGGTCTGCATCCTGCCCGTGGTGATGATGATCGCCGTCATCCCCGTGATCGTCACCATGATGGGCGGCGAGTAGGTCGGACCGGATCGGCTCCTAACGTTTGGTTTTCCCGGCCGCCTGCTTTCGCTTCATTCCGAAGCCGGATTCTCAAGGGGTCAGGGCCATCATGGGCAATGCGCGGCATCCTCGTCGCGCTTGGGATCCCGCCATGACGCGCATGCCTTCTCCCTCAACCTTTTTCGTCCTCGCCGGCCTTCTGCTCGTTGCGGGCTGCGCGTCCGGCACGGCGGGACTGGAGGGAAGCCGCGCGCTCGCGCCGACGAGCGGCGCTTTGGACAAAAGCCATCGCGATGTTGGAAAGGCGCAGTTCCGCGGCGGCAATTACGGCCTGGCCGAAAAGCATTTTCGCAAGGCGACCGAGTTGAAGCCTGACGACGCGGAGGCCTGGATGGGGCTCGCCGCAGCTTACGACCGGCTCGGGCGCTTCGATCTGGCGGACCGCGCCTACCAGGAGCTTCTGAAGAAGGCCGGGCGGCGGCCGGAGGTCGTCAACAATATGGGTTATTCCCAGCTCCTGCGCGGCGACAAGGAAAAGGCGCGCCAGCTCCTCGCGGAAGCCAAGGCCGGCATGACGGACACCAAACTGGTCGACGCGAACCTGAAGCTGCTGGGGGGCTGAGGCGCTCGCTCGACCCTATCACAGAGGCCGGTCCATAGGACGCTCGTCGCGCTTGAACGGCTGCCCCAACAACCCATATGAGGCCTGGCCCGAATTGGCGGGCCGGAGCCGAAACAGCCGGCCGGTTCGGTTCCTCGATGCGGCGGCAAAGATCCTGGGAGGGCTTGATCCCGTGCCGGATCGTTCCCATCTAAGCCGGACGGCGGGACGATGTCGGCGCCTCCGGAAGCGGAGCGGCGCCGGTGTGCCGGTGGAGTTGGATGCTGACGCTGCGGCGTCGCAAAAACTTCAAAAAAGTTAGAAAGCTGGTTGACAGGGCGCGGAGGCCGCCACTATATACGCCTCACAACGAGGGCGGCGCGCCGCTGGCGGCGGAGTTTTTTTCTCCTTTGCCTGCCCCGTTTTTTTCAAGAGCGCCGCATTGATGCGACCTCTGTTCGGGTTATGGGGCCTGTGAGGGTTTTGTGGCCTGGTTTGGTTTTGCCTGCGCTATTTGGGTGTGGGTTGTTTGACGTCCTTTTTGGGATGTCTGTTCTTTGACAAGTG
>DASYHP010000099.1:0-64171 GCA_035998495.1 Mesorhizobium sp. | reverse complement strand
CCCAGATCCAGGCCCGCCAGCGAGGCCCGCGGGCCGGCAGGGCCGGTGTTCTTGCCCAAGGTGTGGCAACACGCCAAGCCAACAGCACAGGCCCCGTGCAGACCCCGCGACAACTCCCGGGCAAGACCACCGACCGGCGCATGGCCGCGAGCCACGCAATCAGTGTTTCGGAAGGCAAGCGCCATGCGCCGGCTTCCCGATGCTCCTCAATGAGAGGGATGCTCCGGGGCAATGGCCAGACACGAGAGAGGGCGTGTGCGGAACACCTTAGTTCTTGTTTTGTTCTGCGTTCTGGTATAGGCCTCATCATGATTCTCGCATGCTCGCAAGCCGGCTCCCGCGGCGCACTGTGAACAGCGGGAATCTCGTGAACCAGCGGTCGGCAAGGGCTCGTTAGCCAGCCGCCGGTAGATAGGCTTCGCTGGTCAGGCGCGGCGAGACGCGGCCAGCGAAGGGCGAAGGGACGAAAGCAGACCATGGCGGAAGCGGCTCGAAAACTAGGCCTTGTGGAAACCCCGCTCTATCGCGAGGCGCCCAACAACATGGAGGCCGAGCAGGCGCTGCTCGGCGCGGTCCTCGTCAACAACGATGCCTTCTACCGCGTCTCGGATTTCCTGAAGCCGAATCACTTCTTCGAGCCTTTGCACCGCAGGATCTACGAGGTCGCGGGCGAGCTGATCCGGATGGGCAAGGTCGCCAATCCCGTGACCATGAAGACCTTTCTTCCCGCCGACGAGAAGGTGGGCGACCTCACCTTCGCGCAATACATGGCGCGGCTCGCGGCCGAGGCCGTCACCGTCATCAACGCCGCCGATTATGGGCGCGCCATCTACGACCTCGCCACGCGCCGGGCGCTCATCACGGTGGGCGAGGAGATGGTCAACGTCGCCTATGACGCGCCGGTGGACTCGTCGCCGCAGGACCAGATCGAGACGGCCGAGCGCCGGCTGTTCGAACTCGCCGAGACCGGCCGCTATGACGGCGGCTTCGAAAGCTTCACGGATGCCGTGAAGATCGCCATCGACATGGCCAACGCCGCCTATATGCGCGACGGCGGCCTGTCGGGCATCGCCACGGGGTTGCGCGACCTCGACCGGCGCATGGGCGGGCTCCAGCCCTCCGACCTGATCGTGCTCGCCGGCCGTCCCGGCATGGGCAAGACCTCGCTCGCCACCAACATCGCCTTCAACATCGCCAACGCCTACGAGCCCGTGCAGCAGGCCGACGGCTCCTTCAAGGCGGCGAATGGCGGCGTGATCGGCTTCTTCAGCCTCGAAATGTCGTCCGAGCAGTTGGCCACCCGCATCATCTCGGAACAGACGGAAATCCCCTCCTCGAAGATTCGCCGCGGCGAGATCACCGAGGCGGATTTCGAAAAGCTCGTCGCCTGCTCGCAGATGATGCAGAAGATCCCGCTCTTCATCGACCAGACCGGCGGCATCTCCATCGCCCAGCTCGCAGCGCGGGCGCGGCGGCTGAAACGCCAGCGCGGGCTCGACGTCATCGTGATCGACTACATCCAGCTCATGCAGGGCTCCTCGGCGAAGGCTTCGCAGAACCGCGTGCAGGAGGTGACGGAGATCACCACCGGATTGAAGGCGCTCGCCAAGGAGTTGGCCGTGCCCATCATCGCGCTGTCGCAGCTCTCTCGTCAGGTGGAAAACCGCGACGACAAGCGCCCGCAGCTTTCCGATCTCCGCGAATCGGGCTCGATCGAGCAGGACGCCGACGTGGTGCTCTTCGTGTATCGCGAGGAATATTACCTCAAGAACCGCGAGCCCAAGCCCGGCACCGAGGAATACATCAAATGGGAAACCGAGATGAACGACGCCCGCGGCAAGGCGGAATGCATCATCGCCAAGCAGCGCCACGGCCCCACGGGCACGGTGGGCCTGGGCTTCCAGGGCGAGTTCACGCGCTTCTTCGACCTGGCGGAGGATGCGAGATTGCCGGAGCGGTATGAGTAGGATGAGCGCTGCCTACCCCTCCCCCTTGAGGGGAGGGTGGCAGGCCGCAGGCCTGCCGGGTGGGGTTGCAGGCGCAGGGCGCGACGACCCAAAGAACACTTTGGGCACGGCTTCCGCCGAGCCCACCCGGCCGCTTTGCAGCCACCCTCCCCTCGTGGGGGCGAGGTTCCGTGGCTAAACCCCGCATCCAATTCATCTGCCAGAACTGCGGCACGGTCCATCAGCGCTGGGCGGGCAAGTGCGACGCCTGCGGCGCGTGGAACACGCTGGTCGAGGAAGGAACCTCAGGCGGCGTCGGCGCGGGCCCTGCCTCCATGCGCGCGGCGCGAAAAGGCCGGCCGGTCGCCCTCGCCTCGCTCTCCGGCGAGATTGAGGACGCCCCGCGCATCGCCACCGGCATCACGGAGCTCGACCGCGCCACGGGCGGCGGCTTCGTGCCGGGCTCGGCGCTGCTCGTCGGAGGCGACCCCGGCATCGGCAAGTCGACGCTCCTCATGCAAGCGGCCGCGGCGTTGGCGGCTAAGGGCCACCGCGTCGTCTATGTCTCGGGCGAGGAGGCTGTCGCGCAGGTGCGGCTGCGCGCGCAGCGGCTCGGCGTCGCCCAAGCGCCGGTCGAGCTCGCCGCCGAAACCAATGTCGAGGACATCATCGCCACCCTTGGCGACGGCAGGCGGCCGGACCTGGTGATTCTCGACTCGATCCAGACGCTCTGGACCGACATGGCCGAGTCTGCGCCCGGCACCGTCACCCAGGTGCGCGCCTCGGCCCAGAACATGATCCGTTTCGCCAAGGGTTCGGGCGCGGCCATCGTGCTGGTCGGCCACGTCACCAAGGAGGGGCAGATCGCCGGCCCCCGCGTGGTCGAGCACATGGTGGACGGCGTGCTCTATTTCGAAGGCGAAGGCGGCCATCATTTCCGCATCCTGCGCACGGTGAAGAACCGCTTCGGCCCGACCGATGAGATCGGCGTCTTCGAGATGTCCGACAAGGGTCTGCGCGAGGTGCCGAACCCCTCCGAACTGTTCCTGGGCGAGCGGCACGACAAGGCGCCGGGCGCAGCCGTCTTCGCCGGCATGGAGGGCACGCGGCCCGTGCTGGTCGAAGTGCAGGCGCTGGTGGCGCCCTCTTCGCTCGGCACGCCGCGCCGCGCCGTGGTCGGCTGGGACGGCGCGCGGCTCGCCATGATCCTCGCCGTGCTCGAGGCCCATTGCGGGGTGCGCTTCGGCGTCCACGACGTTTATCTCAACGTCGCGGGCGGCTACCGCATAGGTGAGCCGGCCGCCGACCTCGCGGTGGCCGCGGCGCTGGTGTCGTCGCTCACCGGCCTTGCCCTGCCCGCCGATTGCGTTTATTTCGGCGAGATCAGCCTGTCGGGCGCCGTCCGGCCGGTCGCGCATGCGCCGCAGCGCCTCAAAGAAGCCGAAAAACTCGGTTTCGGACAAGCGGTGATGCCGGCCGGAAGCGAGGAAGCGGCGGGAAACGGCTTCAATGCATTCCAGCCAAAAATGCTCGCCGATCTGGTGACGCGCATCGCCGGCTCCAGGCTCCGGCGGGAGTCCAGCGAAGACGAGCCGGCCTGACCGGATCGAGGGGAACAGTCCAAGACATGCCGATCACCTTGCTCGACGGAATCCTGATCGGCTTCACGCTGGTGTCGGCGCTGCTCGCCATGGTGCGCGGCGCCTCGCGCGAAATCCTCTCCATCGCCTCCTGGATCGCGGCCGCCTTCGCGGCCTTCACCTTCTACCCCTTCGTGCTGCCCTATGTGCAGCCTTATATCGACAACGAGGAAGTCGCGCTCGTGGCGGCCGCGGCGGTCGTGTTCGTGGTGGCGCTCATCGTCGTCACACTGATTACGATGAAGATCGCCGACTTCATCATCGACAGCCGCGTGGGCGCGCTCGACCGGACGCTCGGCTTCCTTTACGGCGTCGCGCGCGGCGTGATCGTGGTCGCCGTGGCGCTGCTGTTCTTCGACTGGCTCGTGGGCGAGAACCCGCCGGTCTGGGTCACGGAAGCCAAGTCCCGTCCGCTCCTGGAGTCGGTCGGGCAGTGGATCGAGGGCTTCCTGCCCGACGACCCGCAGCAGTCGATCTTCGATCAGATCTCCCCCGGCGAGGGCGGCGCGGAAGCGCCGGCCGAAAGCCCACCGGCCGACGTCGTGCCGCCCGATGCGACGCCGGTCGATCCGGACGCCGCCCCACCCCCGGAGCCCGCACCGCCGGCGGAGTGAGGCTGGCGGACGAGGTTCGCGGCTCCTATCTTCTGGCTTTCGCAACGAGGCCGCGCCATGTCCGACGTCCTCCCCGTCGCCGCTGAGGCCGACGACCACTTCCATGACGAGTGCGGCGTGTTCGGCATTTTCGGCCGGCAGGACGCGGCCGCCATCGTCACGCTCGGGCTGCACGCGCTCCAGCATCGCGGCCAGGAGGCGGCAGGCATCGTGTCGTTCGACGGCTCGCAGTTCCATGTCGAGCGGCATGTCGGTCTGATCTCGGACGCCTTCACCAGGCGCGACGTCATCGACCGGCTCCAGGGCACGCGCGCCGTGGGCCACACACGCTACGCCACGACGGGCGGCGCAGGCCTGCGCAATGTCCAGCCGCTCTTCGCGGAACTGGCCGAGGGCGGCATCGCCATCGCGCACAATGGCAATCTCACCAACGCCATGACCGTGCAACGCCGTCTTCAGCAGGAAGGCGCGATCTTCTCCTCGACCTCCGACACCGAAACGCTGCTTCACCTCGTCGCGCACAGCAAGGAGCGCGACATCGTCGCCCGCTTCACGGACGCCGTGCGGCAGGTGGAAGGCGCCTACAGCCTCGTGGCGCTGACGGCCAAGAAGATGATCGGCTGCCGCGACCCGCTCGGCATCCGCCCCTTGGTGCTGGGCGATCTCGATGGCGCATACATCCTGGCCTCCGAGACCTGCGCGCTCGACATCATCGGCGCGCGCTTCGTGCGCGACGTGAAGCCCGGCGAGATGGTGATCGTCACCCATCGCGGCATCGAGAGCCGCTTCCCCTTTGAGCCGGTGAAGACGCGCTTCTGCGTGTTCGAGTATGTCTATTTCTCGCGTCCCGACTCCCTGATCGAGGGCCGCAACGTCTATGACGCGCGCAAGCGCATCGGTGTGGAGCTCGCGCATGAAAGCCCGGTGGACGCCGACATCGTGGTCCCGGTGCCGGATTCGGGCGTGCCGGCGGCCATCGGCTACGCGCAGGGCGCGGGACTTCCCTTCGAGCTCGGCATCATCCGCAATCACTATGTCGGCCGCACCTTCATCCAGCCCGGCGACTCGATCCGCCACATGGGCGTGAAGCTCAAGCACAACGCCAATCGCCGCATCATGGAGGGCAGGCGCGTCGTGCTGGTGGACGACTCAATCGTGCGCGGCACGACGAGCCAGAAGATCGTGCAGATGGTGCGCGACGCCGGCGCGCGCGAGATCCACATGCGGATCGCCTCCCCGCCCACCCGCGCGTCCTGCTTCTACGGCGTGGACACGCCGGAAAAGGCCAAGCTGCTCGCCTCCCGCATGTCGGTCGAGGAGATGAGCGAGTTCTTGCGCGTGGACAGCTTGGCCTTCGTGTCGCTCGATGGCCTCTACCGGGCGGTGGGGGAGCCCGGCCGGAACTCGGACCAGCCCCAGTTCTGTGACGCCTGCTTCACGGGCGAGTATCCCACGCGGCTTGCCGACCACGACGCCACGGACAATGTGCGGACGCTGAGCCTGCTCGCAGCGGGAAGTTAGCGACAGTGCTTGGCGAAGTCTTGGAGCTTCCGAATGTGGGGCCCGTTCAAAGCGACAAGGAAGTTGGTTGCCGGACTGTTGCTGGACAAGGTGGTCGCCGAGAAGGAGATAGAAACCCCATTCGGCACCGATCTCCTGCACTGTCAGGTCAGGCGACCACGAAAGGGCGGACCTGACTACCTGGTCCTGAAGACCAGGGGTGGCGATGCGACTATCTTTGTTCCGCTGGAACGCAAGGGGGCGACAGAGCTCGTCGGGTTCGTCCGAAGCTCGTTCTTGGATGCCGAGGCCTAAGGTTTCACGGCGTGATGAGCTTCAGCGACACAATGCCGGCCACGATCAGGCCGATGCTCGCCAGCCGCGCGAAATCGGCCGATTCGCCGAACAGGAAAATGCCGAGGATCACCGTTCCCACGGTGCCGACGCCCGTCCAGATCGCATAGGCCGTGCCGAGCGGCAGGCTCCGCAGGGCTAAGCCAAGCAGACCCAGGCTGACCACCATGGCCGCGATCGTCGCCACGCTGGGCCACAGCCGCGTGAAGCCTTCGGTGTATTTCAGGCCCACAGCCCAGCCGACCTCGAACAGGCCGGCGAGAATGAGGATGATCCAGGCTATCGCGTCCACCCCACTTCGAAGCAGCAGGAACTGCGCTTCTTCACGCCCCCTTCTGCCCTGTTGGGCATCTCTCCCACAAGGGGGGAGATCAGCCGGCCGCTCGGCCTTCGCTCGTCACCAGCGTCGCAGAATAGGTGTGGTGCTTGCCACATCTAATCTCCCCCCTTGTGGGAGAGATGCCCGGCAGGGCAGAGGGGGGTGACAGATGCGACCGACGCACGGAAACAGGCGACCATGACCCCTCCCTTCGACCTCTCCGGCCGCTTGGCTCTCGTCACCGGCGCGTCGCGCGGCATCGGCTACTTTCTCGCCAAGCATCTCGCGGCAGCCGGCGCGCATGTGATCGCTGTGGCTCGCACGGTGGGCGGGCTTGAGGAGCTCGATGACGAGATCAAGTCGGCGGGCGGTCAGTCGACGCTGGTGCCGCTCGACTTGGCCGACATGCCCGGCATCGACCGGCTCGGCGGCGTCATCAACGAGCGCTGGGGCAAGCTCGACATCCTCTACGCCAATGCCGCGATCCTCGGCGTCATCGCGCCGATCGGGCATGTCGAGGCGAAGGTGTTCGAGCGCGTGATGACGGTGAACGTCACCGCCACATGGCGCTTGATCCGCTCGGTCGATCCGCTGCTGCGCCGCTCGGACGCCGGGCGTGCCGTGGTCGTCTCATCCAACGCCGCCCACTCCGCCCGCGCCTTCTGGGCACCCTATGCCGCGTCCAAGGCGGCGGTGGAGGCGTTGGTGCGCTCCTGGGCGGACGAGACGAAGAGCCTGCCGCTCCGCGTGAACGCCGCCGATCCCGGCGCGACCCGCACGGCCATGCGCGCCCAGGCCGTTCCCGGCGAGAACCCCGAGACCTTGCCGCACCCGTCGGAGATCGCCGCCCGGTTCCTCGGCATGGCGAGCCCTGAACTCACCCGGACCGGAATGATCTACCAGGCCAAGCACGAGCGCTGGGTCACCTACCGTCACCCGGAGTAAGCATCGGCCGCCGCGCCGTTCTCGCGCAGGGCGCGCCGCGAATAGGCGCGCGCGCTCAGCGGCAGGAACACGAGATAGGCCAGCGCCGACAAGCTCAGCGTCCACCAGGGATACATGACCAGCAGGATGACATAGAACGCCGCGATCAGGATGGCGGGCAGCGCGTTCTCGCCCCGCACGTTGAACGTCTTGCCCGACCAGATCGGCAGCCGGCTGACCAGCAGGAAGGCCACCAGCACCGTGAAGGCGGTCGCGATATAGGCGTAAGCGCGGTTGGGTTCGAAGAAGCCGGCGAAGTTCAGATAAACCGGCAGCAGCACGAGCCCTGCCCCGGCCGGCGCCGGAACGCCGACAAAATACTCCGACTCCCAGGCGCTCTTGCGCTCCTCATCCTCGTCGAGCACGTTGAACCGCGCGAGCCGCAGCCCACAGGCGATGGCGAAGAGCAGCGCGGCGATCCAGCCCGGCGGCCCCACGCGGTCGAGCAGGAAGGCGTAGAGCACGAGCGCAGGCGCCACGCCGAAATTCACGATGTCGGCTAGGCTGTCCATCTGCGCGCCGAAGCGCGAGGTGGCCTTGAGCATGCGCGCGAGCCGCCCGTCGATGCCGTCCAGAAAGGCAGCGACGAGCACCATCACCACGGCGGGCTCGAAACGGTGCTCGAAGGCGAGCCGCACGCCCGACAACCCGGCGCAGATCGCCAGCACCGTGACGAGGTTAGGCAAGAGCATCCGCATGGGGATTTCGCGGATGCGCGGGCCGCCGCGCCCATGCGGCTCAAAGGGCTGGAACGGGGCGATCATCGAAGCCTCACCCCACCCGGACCAGCGGCAGGCCGCCGGACGCGCCGAACTCGGCGATGATCGTTTCGCCGGCGACCGCCGTCTGGCCCACCGCCACGCGGGGCGCGGCCGCGTCGAGGGGCAGATAGACGTCGAGCCGCGAGCCGAAGCGGATCAGGCCGAAGCGTTCGCCCACGCCGATCGCGTCGCCAGCCCGAGGCCAGCACAGGATGCGCCGGGCGACCAGCCCCGCCACCTGCACGACGCCGACCGGACCATGCGGGCTTTCCAGCACGAGCCCGTTGCGCTCGTTCGCCGCGCTCGACTTGTCGAGATCGGCGTTGAGGAATTTTCCGGGCCTGTACTCGATGCGTGAAATGCGGCCGCCCACCGGCGCGCGGTTCACATGCACGGAGAACACGTCGAGAAAGACGGAGATGCGCAGCATCTCGCCGCTCAGTTCCAGCTCGCGCGGCGGGGTGGCCGGCCCGACGAAGCTCACGATCCCATCGGCGGGGCTGATCGCGAAGCGGTCGTCGGTGGGCGTGATGCGAATGGGATCGCGGAAGAAATAGGCGCACCACGCCGTGAGGATCACGCCCAGCCAGAAGAGAACCGACGAGATCAGCCCCAGGACGATAGCGATCACCGCGAAACCCGCGATGAAGGGCCAGCCCTCCCGATGGATCGGCACGAAGGTCTTTCTGATGGTGCTGGCGAGGCTCATTTCACCCAGATCGGTTCTTGCGCCTGCGGTC
This sequence comes from Mesorhizobium sp., assembly GCA_035998495.1. Taxonomy (GTDB): domain Bacteria; phylum Pseudomonadota; class Alphaproteobacteria; order Rhizobiales; family Rhizobiaceae; genus Mesorhizobium_B. The sequence goes on along the minus strand of DASYHP010000099.1, from coordinate 55,313 downwards.
TTTAGAGCCCCCGCGCTTGCATCGCAACGCAAAGAGGCCGCAAGGGCCTATTCCGCGGCCAGATCGGCGGGACGCTTGCGCACCACGAATCCTTGGCTGTCGTTCTCACGCGCAGTGCGCAGCCGCTCCTCGGCTTCCGTCGCCTCGCGCTGGCGTTGCCACATGGAGGCATAAAGCCCGTCGCGGTCGAGCAGCTCGCCATGCGTGCCGCGCTCGACGATCTCGCCGTCCCTGAGCACGATGATCTCGTCCGCTCGGATCACGGTGGACAGCCGGTGCGCGATGACGATGGTCGTGCGCCCGCGGCTCGCCAGGTCGAGCGCTGCCTGGATCTCCTGCTCGGTGTGGGTGTCGAGCGCCGAGGTCGCCTCGTCCAGGATCAGGATCGGCGGGGCCTTCAGAAGCGTGCGCGCGATCGCCACGCGCTGCTTCTCGCCGCCCGAAAGCTTCAGGCCCCGCTCGCCCACCATGGTGCGGAATCCGTCTGGCAGGCGATCGATGAAGTCGGCGATCTGCGCCATCTCGGCCGCGCGCCGCACCTCCTCCTCGCTTGCCCCGATGCGCCCGTAACGGACGTTGTAGGCGATCGTGTCGTTGAAGAGCACCGTGTCCTGCGGCACCATGCCGATGGCTTTCCGCAAGCTTTCCTGCGTCACGTCGCGAACGTCCTGCCCGTCGATGAGGATGGCCCCCTTCTGGATGTCGTAGAAGCGGAACAGGAGCCGCGAGATCGTCGATTTGCCCGCGCCAGACGGCCCGACGATCGCCACCGTCTTACCCGGCGGCACCTCGAAGCTGATACCTTTCAGGATCGGTCGCGCCGGGTCGTAGGCGAAGCGGACGTCGCGGAACGCCACGCCGCCTTTCGTCACGTCGAGCGGCTTGGCGCTCGCGCGGTCGGTGACCTCCTGCGGCACGTCGAGAAGGTCGAACATCTGCTCGATGTCGGTCAGCCCCTGGCGCACCTCGCGATAGATGAAGCCGATGAAGTTGAGGGGTACGGAGAGCTGCATCAGCATGGTGTTGATGAAAACGAAGTCGCCGATGGTCTGCGTGCCCCGCTGCACCTCAAGGGCGGAGAGCACCATGGCCGCCGTCATGCCCAGGCCGAAGATGAACCCCTGGCCGAAATTGAGCCAGCCCAACGAGGTCCAACCCTTGGTGGCCGCCGCCTCGTAGCGCGCCATGGAGCGGTCGAAGCGCTCGGCCTCCATGCGCTCGTTGTTGAAGTATTTGACCGTTTCGAAGTTGAGCAGCGAGTCGATCGCCTTGGTGTTGGCGTCGGTGTCGGAATCGTTCATCTCCTTGCGGATGACGATGCGCCAGTCGCTCGCGCGGATCGTGAACCAGGTGTAGAGCCACACCGTTACCGCCACGATCGCCACATATTCCCACCCATAGGCGACGGCGAAGATGATGGCGACCAGCGCGAACTCCAGCACGGTGGGCGCGGTGTTGAGGATCGTGAAGCGCACGATGGTCTCGATGCCCTTGGTGCCGCGCTCGATGATGCGCGACAGCCCGCCCGTGCGGCGCTCCAGATGGAAACGCAGCGATAGGTCGTGCATGTGGACGAAGGTCTTGAAGGCGAGTTGCCGCACCGCGTGCTGGCCCACGCGGGCGAACAGCGCGTCGCGCAATTGGTTGAAGCCCCACTGCGTGATCCGGACCACATTGTAGGCGAGCACCAGCGCCACCGGCGCGAGCAGGACCGGCGGCAAAGGCGGCAGGCCTTCGGGCTCGTTCGCCAGCGCGTCCGTCGCCCATTTGAAGAAGTAGGGCACGGCCACGAGCGTCAGCTTGGCGACCACCAGGAACACGGTTGCCCAGACGACGCGCCATTTGAGGTCCGGCCGGTCGGCCGGCCACATATAGGTCCAGAGATTGCGCAGCGTCCGAAGGGTCGCGCCGGTCTCGGCGGAAACGGTTTTTTCGGCCATATGGTAGGACTCTCAGGCGCCGACGCGCTTCTGCAGGTCGGCCAGGCCGGCGGACAACTTAGCCAGCGCCGCTTCGTCCACGGCATAGACCGAGCGCTGCCGGTCGGGGCAACAGCGCACCAGGCCGGCTTCGACCAGCACCTTCAGATGCTGCGACACGGTGGACTGGGCGAGGTCGATCCGCTCCACCACCTCCTTGCAGCAGCAGGCGCGGCGCTCCGCCAGATAGGCGAGGATCTCGATGCGTCGGGGATGGCCGAGCGCGGCGAGGCCGCGCGCCAGTTCATGGGAGCCGCGGTCTGAACCGCAATGTTGCATTGCATTGGTATCCATCGTTCATCGTCGATAAACGATGGATACCTGTTCGGCAACGGCCGAAGCCGATTTCCTTTCAGTTCGGCGACGATCCGTCCGGCGCTTCCGCCCGATCGCCGATCGCTTCGAGGTCGGCCGGCGCGCCGTCCACCGACTTTTTCGGCACCGTGAAAATCTGCCCCGGCCAGATCAGGTCGGGGTCGCGGATCTGCTCCTGGTTGGCGAGGTAGATGGTGGAGTAGCGCACGCCGCGGCCATAGACCCGGCGGGAGATGCGCCACAGCGAATCGCCGCGCCGGATGATCACCGAACCGCTGACGCTTTCCAGCTTCGGCGCGAGGGCGACCTCGCCTTCGGCGTCCTCCCCGGCGGCGGCCGTGCCCGCCGCCGCGGCCTCCACCGGCGCTTGCGTGTCATCACTGGTCGTCGTGCCGGGAGCCTCGCTGGCTTCGCTTCCCGCACCCGCGACCGCCGCCTGTTGCCCGGCAGCCCCGTCGTCAGGCGCGCCGGTCTCGGGGACCGAACCGGGAGCGGAGCCATCCGCCTGGGTGGGCGCGGCGGCCACAACGGTCTCCTGGGACTCGCCCGACCCGGCGCTTGCGGCCGTGCCCGACTCCCCGGTGCCGGGGGCCGCGGCGACGCCGGCTTCTCCCGATGCCGGCGTCTCGTCATTCGCTCCTGCCGCGCCCGGTTCCGAGGCTTCCGCCGTGATCGGAGGCTCGGCGGCGGCCACATCCTCGCCGCCTGCCGCCGGCTGACCAGGCTGCGTGGCGTCCTCCTGCCCCGCTGGCGCTTGCGCTTGCGGGCCATCCGGCGTGTCGGGGCGTGAACCGGCCGGCGCGGCTGCGAGGTCTGTCGGCTGGTCGCCTGGCGCTGCAACCGCATCGCCAGGCTGCTCCCCGGCGACGCCGTCGGCGGAGCCGGCAGGGGCGTCCCCCGACGCAACGGCCGCGTCCGGCGCCGACGCTTCGGGCTGCGACGTGCCGCCGCCCGAGACCGAAGATTCGTCCGAAGCCGCAGCCTGTTGCTCATCTTGCGGGACGTCCGGCGCAGCCGCCGCCGGAGCGGAAGCGCTCACATCGCCTTGCCCCGAAGCCGCTGCCGACCCCTCGCCTGCCGGCAGATCGGCTTGCGTCACGCTTGTGGCCTCGTCCGATGCCGAAGCGCTCGCGTCATCCGGCGACTCCGCTGCGGCAGCCGGCCCCTCGCCTGCCGGCGGTTCGACCTGCGCCACGCTTGCGCCTTCGTCCGATACCGGAGCGCTCGCGTCGTCCGGCGACTCCGCTGCGGCCGCTGATGCTTCTCCGCCGGGCGCGGGAACCGCCGCATCCGCCGGCGCATCGGCGCTGCCGGCCGGCGATGGTTCCGAAACCGCGACTTCGGCAGGAGCGTTTCCGTCATCCGTCGGTGCCGATGGCGGCTCTGCACCGGCTTGCGCGCTGTCCGTCGCGGCGTCGTCCGGAGCCGGCGCGGGGCTCGCGGGAGGCGCTGCCTCTCCGCTGGGCGCGGGGAGCGCTTCGCCAACTTCGGCCGGACCCCCGGCGGTGCCTTGCGCCGCGTCGTCCGTCGTGGCGGGCGCTGTCGGCCCGGCGCTGTCGCCGCCGGCCGGAGGCATCGGCGCGGCCCCTGCTTGCTCTTCCGAAGCGCCACCCGGGCCACCGGCCACGATCTGCTCGCCAGCTCCGGCCTCGCCAGGATCGGCTGCATCGGCCTGACCCGCCCCAACATCGCCGGGCGCGACATCGGCCGGCGGGGAAGCCGAATCCCCAGCGTTAATGTCGGCCGCGTCCTGCTCGTCTCCTGGCGTGGCCGCGGCTCCCGTGTCCACCGGCGCGGGAGCACCGGGGGATGCAGGGGTGGTTGGCGCGGCGGCCACCTCGGTCTCGTCAGCCGCCTCGCCGCCCGGCGCAGTGGGCTCCTGAAGTCCCGGCGCGACGGCGGCGACCGCCTCGCCGGGCTCGCGGTCGAACGGCACGGCCGCCCGCGCGATCACCTCGCCCGTGCTGTCGATCACGTCCGCCCGAACGACATGCTCGCCGACCGGGATGTCCTGTTTCGCTTCGACCAGAAACTGGCCGTCCGGCGAGGCCTGGGTTTCGCCCAGATAGATCGCGCCGACATAGACGCGCACGATCGAGCCCGGCTCGCCCATGCCCGCCACGAACACCTTGTCGCCTTCGATCTCCACCGCCTGCACGGCGACGCCGGACGCTGCGGCCGGCGCGGAAGGCTCCGCCGCCTCTTCGTCGGGCACGGCCAGAGCAACCTGATCTTCGCCCGCCGATCCCGGCGCGTTCGGCTCCGTAGGCGCAGCACCCTCAACGGGTTCAGCAGCGGCGGCCGCAGCGTCCTGTTGCTCGTCTCCACCCGGCGGCGAAGCGCCATCGACCGGCGCTGCTTCGCTCACATTGGCGGGCTGCTCCGCGTTCGGTGGGTTCGCCAATTCGACGGGCTGGTCCGGGGTGGGAGCTTGCACGGGCTCCTGAGCTGCCGATGCAACATCGCCCGGCTCGGCCGGGTTGGCCGGGTCTGCCTCGCCAGCTCCCGCTATGTCTTGAGCCGGAGACCCAGCCGGAGCCCCGGCTGTGGAAGCGCCGTTGCTTGGCTGGCCGGGCGACGACGCCGCCACCCCGCTGCCCGAACCAGCCTCGACAGCCTCGGGCACCGTGAGAAGCTTGCTGGGCTGGCCCGGCTCCTCCACCATGGCGAGCACCTGGCCGTCGCCGCCGGCGGGAACCGAAACGATGGCGGTCTGCACGGAGCTGACAGGCTCGCCGTCCGGCGGGATGGCTTTGAGCGTGATCTGATGGTCGCCCGGCGGCAGCGGCTGGTCGAGCACGATGGCGAAGTCGCCGTTCGCGCCGGCGGTCGCCCTGCCCAGCGACTCCTCGCCCAGCATCAGTTCCACTTCGGCGTCGGGCACGGCTTGGCCCGCCACAACCGTCGAGCCGTCGGGCTCCACGCGCAGAACGTGGAAGCTGGGCGGGAGCGGCCCATCGGCCGCCGGGCTTGGGGAGGTCGGCGCGGCCGGGCTCTCCGGCAAGGGCGCGGGCGGCGCCTGCACCTCGCCCTCGGCCGTTCCCGCCGCCGAAGCGCCTGCCGCGGCATCCGCGTCCGGTTGGGGCGCGAGGGCGGCCTGTTCGGTTTCGCTTTCCCCGGGCTCGCCAGCCGTTTCGCCGTCGCCCGCGGCGGTCGGCACGCTCTGCGGCGCGGTTGCCGCGGCGACTGGCGCATCGGCATTGCCGGCGGGCGGTGCCGGCAACGGTTGAGGCGCGCTCGCTTGGGTCGAAGCCGCCGCGGGCGGCGCTGCCGCAACCGTCGTGTCGCCGGCGATCGGGGCAGCCGGCGCGGCTTCGGAGGCTGGCGCGCCAGGCGCGGATGCGGTGATCTCCTGCGGGTCCGGCGGAAGGGCGCCTACCACAAGCGCGGCGGCCGTGGCGGCCGCGGTCCCCCCGACCACAAACAGGAAGACCTTCAAAGGGTTAAACGCCATCGCCGTCAATCCTGACCCAAGGGCCGCTGTAGCGTGTTTTACGTGCTGCCACAACAAAAACGCCGGTCGGGGTTGACGAGCTACGAACGCCATCCCCAATGAGTTTCATGAATTCGATTCGGTCCGTTTGCGTGTATTGCGGCTCTTCGCCCGGCGAACGCCCCCTTTACGCGGAAGCCGGCGCGCATTTGGGCCGCAGCCTTGCTCGCGCAGGTTTGCGGCTCGTCTATGGCGGCGGCACCAAAGGCATCATGGGCGCGGTCGCCAACGGCGCCATCCAGGCCGGCGGCAAGGTGACGGGCATCATCCCGCGCTTCCTGATCGACAAGGAGGCGACCGAGACCGCGCTCCAGAAGCTCGACGAGCTGGTCGTCACCGAGAACATGCACGAGCGCAAGCACGCCATGTTCGAGCGCTCCGACGCCTTCGTGGCCCTGCCCGGCGGCATCGGCACGCTGGAAGAGATCATTGAGATCATGACCTGGGGCCAGCTCGGCCACCACCGCAAACCCATCGTCTTCGCCAATCTCGAGGGCTTCTGGAATCCGATGCTGGCGCTTCTCGACCACATGCGCGACGAGGGCTTCATCCACACCGGCCACCGCGTGCAGCCGCTCGTGGTGGACGATCCCGGCGGCATCGTTCCGGCCATCATGGTGGCGGCCTCTGTCACGGCCGAGCCCAGCGATGGCGTGCCGGGCGTCATCGAGAAGATGTAGCCGGGCTGGGCCGCGTCTGGCCGAAGGGGCGTGGCGGCGGCGGACGCCCTATGTCCTTTCCGCCCCTCGCTCGCGCAGGATCGACCACGTGAACACCGCGAGCGCGGCCCAGATCAGCGCGAAAGCCGCCGCCCGGCCCACGGAGAACGGCTCGCGGAAAACGAACACCGCGATCAGGAACACGATGGTCGGCGCGATATACTGCATCACGCCGATGGTGGAGAGTTTCAGCAGCTTCGCACCGTTGCCGTAAAGGATCAGCGGCACGGCCGTGGCCGGTCCCGACAGCATCAGCAGACCCATGTCGCTCCAGTCGACGCCGACGAAATGCCCCTGCCCCGAGGATTCGAGCCACACCAGATAGGCGAGCGCAGGCACGCTCAAGAGCAGAACTTCGACGAAGAAGCCCTGATTGGGGCCGATCGGCAGCGTCTTCTTGAAGAGGGCATAGAACCCCCAGGTGAAGGCGAGGCTCAGTGAAATCCAGGGCAGCCCGCCGGCCTCCCAGCCAAGGACGGCGACGGCGAGCGCGGCCAAGCCGATCGCCGCCAGTTTGGGCCTGTCCAGCTTCTCCCCGAGCACCACTGACGCGAGGAACACGCTCCATAACGGGTTGATGTAATAGCCGAGCGCGCCTTCCATGGTCCGGCCCGTGGCGATGGCCCAGACATAGATGCCCCAGTTGATCGAAAGGATGGTCGCCGTCAGGCAGGCCATCGCGAGCTTGCGCGGGCTTCTCAGCACCTTGCCGATGTCACCTGTCCGGCCCAGCCACAGGAGCACCGCGCCGGCCACGGGGAGCGACCAGAGGGTGCGTTGCGCGACCACCTCCGCCGCGGGGATATGCGCCACCGCTTTCAGGTAGAAGGGCAGCAGGCCCCAGGTGAGATAGGCCGAAAGCGCGAAGAAGAAGCCTCTTCGTGCGTCCGCGTCGGAAATGGCCGGCGCCGGAGAGGCCGCGATGTCCGCCATGGGGGATTCCTGATTGCCGTCGGCGCGATGTGGAGGCGCGGGCCGCGGCGTGCCAATTCACTTTGCTGATGATCGCATCAGCAAAACTATTCGGCCGCGATCTGGCCGGCCATGTCGCGGTTCTTCATCAGCTTGTAGACGATCGAGTCCATCATCGCCTCGAACGAGGCGTCGATGATGTTGTCGGACACGCCCACCGTGCGCCAGCGCGCGCCCGTGTCGTCATGGCTCTCGATGAGGACGCGCGTCACCGCTTCGGAGCCACCATTGAGGATGCGCACCTTGTAGTCCACGAGCCTCAGGTCGGCGATCTCGTTTTGGAACTTTCCCAAATCCTTGCGCAGCGCGAGGTCGAGCGCGTTCACCGGGCCATGGCCTTCGGCGACCGACATCTTCTCTTCGCCGTCTACTGTCACCTTGACGATGGCCTCCGACACGGTCTTGAGCGCGCCGTTGGCGTCGTGGCGGCGCTCCACCATGCAGCGGAAGCTGGTGACGCGGAAGAACTCCGGCACCGTCTGGAGCGTCCGGCGCGCGAGCAGCTCGAAGCTCGCATCCGCGCCCTCATAGGCATAGCCCTGCGCCTCGCGCTCCTTGACGAGCGCCACCAGCGCGTCGAGCCGCCCGTCCTGCGCGGGGATCGCGATGCCGCGGCGTTTCAGCTCGGCGATGAAATTGGCCTTGCCGCCCTGGTCGGACACCATCACCTTGCGCCGGTTGCCCACGGCTTCGGGCGGCACATGCTCGTAGGTCGCGGGCGCCTTGGCGATGGCCGAGGCGTGGATGCCCGCCTTGGTCGCGAAGGCGGACTGGCCGACATAGGGCGACTGCGGCTCCGGCGCGCGGTTCAAAAGCTCGTCAAAGCCGCGCGACAGGCGCGTGAGCCCTTCCAACGCCGCGGGCGAAACCCCCGTCTCGAACCGCTCGGCATAGGCCGGCTTGAGCAGCAGCGTCGGGATGATCGACACGAGGTCGGCATTGCCGCAGCGTTCGCCGATGCCGTTCAGCGTGCCCTGGATCTGGCGCACGCCGGCCTCGACCGCGGCCAGCGAGTTGGCCACCGCCTGCCCCGTGTCGTCGTGGGCATGGATGCCGAGCCGGGCTCCCGGCAGGCCCGAAGCGATCACCTGGCCCACGATCTCCCGCGCCTCGGCCGGCAGCGTGCCGCCGTTCGTGTCGCACAGCACCACCCAGCGCGCGCCGGCCTCCATCGCCGTCCTGGCGCAGGCCAGCGCATAGTCCGGGTTCGCCTTGAAGCCGTCGAAGAAATGCTCGCAATCGACCATGGCCTCCCTGCCCGCCGCCTTTGCCGCCTCGACGGAAGCACGGATGGCGTCGAGGTTTTCCTCCTCCGTGCAGCCGAGCGCGACGCGCACGTGGAAATCCCAGCTCTTGGCCACGAAGCAGACCGCGTCGGCTTGGGCGCGCAGAAGCGCGTTCAGGCCCGGGTCGTTGGAAGCCGAGACGCCCGCGCGCTTCGTCATGCCGAACGCAACGAATTTTGCGCGCCGCGTCCGCTTCTCTCTAAAGAATTCTGTGTCGGTCGGGTTCGCGCCGGGATAGCCGCCCTCGACATAGTCCACGCCCAGCTCGTCCAGCATGGCGGCGATCGCGAGCTTGTCGTCCAGCGAAAAGTCGATGCCCGGCGTCTGCTGCCCATCGCGCAGGGTGGTGTCGAAGAGGAAGAGGCGCTCGCGGCTCATCGCCCGCTACCTGCAAACCGATCCGTCGCCTCAAGCAGGCGCTCCTGGATGCCCGGCTCGGAAAAGGCATGGCCCGCGCCCTCCACGATGTGGAACTCCGCGTCCGTCCACACCCGGCTCAGCTCCCAGGCATAGCGCAACGGGCACGGCATGTCGTAGCGGCCATGCACGATCAGGCCGGGGATGCCCCTGAGCTTCACCGCGTCACGGACGAGCTGCCCCTCGTCCAGCCAGCCGCGATGCACGAAGAAGTGGTTCTCGATGCGCGCAAAGGCGATCGCGAATTCCGGCTCGCCGAACTTGCCGCTGACCTCCGGTTCGGGCACGAGCGTGATCGTCTCCCCTTCCCAGGTGCTCCAGGCCAGCGCGGCCTCGATCTGCTTGGCCTTATCCTCGCCGGTCAGCAGCCGGCGATAGGCCTGCATGAGGTCGCCCCGCTCGGCTTCCGGGATGGGCGCGAGGAACCGCTCCCACTTGTCGGGGAACATCTCCGACACGCCGAACCGATAGTACCAGTCGAGCTCGGCTTTCGTCAGCGTATAGACGCCGCGAACGATCAGCTCGCTGACCCGCTCCGGGTGCGTCTCGGCATAGGCGAGCGCCAGCGTCGAGCCCCAGGAGCCGCCGAACACCAGCCAGCGCTCGACACCCATCATCGCGCGCAGCCGCTCGATGTCGGCCACGAGATGCCATGTCGTGTTCGCCTCGAGCGAGGCATGAGGCGTCGAGCGCCCGCAGCCGCGCTGGTCGAACAGCAGCACATCGTAGCGCGCGGGGTCGAACAGCCGCCGGTATTTGGGCATGATGCCGCCGCCTGGGCCCCCGTGCAGGAACACGGCGGGTTTCGCGCCCGGCGTACCGCAGCGCTCCCAATAAACCTGGTGGCCATCGCCCATGTCGAGCATGCCGCTCGCGAAGGGCTCGGACTCGGGGTAAAGCCCACGCGCGTCCCTCATCACGATCCCCTCTCCTTCGGCGGCCACTCTTCCGTGTCGTGGTCCGGATGCTGGAAGGAGACCAGGGTGGCGAGGAATTGGGAGTTCTCGATGTCCGCCATCGTCTCCTCGCCGGGCTGGGCGGGAATCTCGTCCACGTAAGGCAGCTTCTCCTCGATGCCCCACTGGATTCTGGGCGCGAGCGACGACGGATCGTCGAAGGCGCCGATGGCGAGCGCCACCCCGTCGGGCGACTCATAGGTTAGCGGCGTGCCGCAGTGCGCGCAGAAGCCGCGCTTCACGTGGTTCGACGACTGGAAGCGCTTGGGTTCGCCGCGCGTCCAGGCAAGCTTCGCCTGGCGCATGCCGACGAGCGGCGCATAGAAGCTGCCGAACGCCTTCTGGCACATGCGGCAGTGACAGACAGAGGGCCGCCCCAGCGCGCCTTCCACCCGAAAGCGCACCGCGCCGCACTGGCACCCGCCGGAGTAGATCGGTCGATTGTCGAGGCTCATGTCTTCACCTCCCAGGTCGTCACGCGCTCGCCGGTGGCAGGGTCCTTGCCGTCCTTGAGTTGTATACCCTGGGCCAGTAACTCATCGCGGATGCGATCCGCCTCAATCCAGTTCTTTTCGCGGATGTAGGCAAGACGCCTGTCGATGATCTCACGAAGCGAACCGACGTTGAGGTTGGAGGCGAGTGTGACTATCGCGCTCTCCTGGTAACTCTCCCAACGCCGCATATCTTCATAGTTTACCAGGCCGAGCCACTTCAGCGAGGCGAAGACTGTATGTCCATCGAAGATGTTCCGACTCTTTGATAGACGGTGCAGCTCAGGTAGCGCCTCAGAGAAGTTCAGATCATTGCAGAGCGCTTCTACCACAACGTCCGATGGAGACATCGCTTCGCAATACGTCTCATTGTCATTCTCCCATGAAAGTCCTGCATACCACATTGCATACTTCCAATCGCTCAGCGTCCTTTCCGCCTCCTCCAACCGCCGCACGGAAAAATCGATCGGCTCGCGATAGTGCGTCATCAGCATGGCGAGCCGCAGCACCTCGCCCGGCCATTTGCGGCCGCCGAACTTCTCCTCGTGCAGGAGCTCGGCCACGGTGAAGAAGTTGCCCTCGCTCTTCGACATCTTACGGCCTTCCACCTGAAGGAAGCCGTTGTGCATCCAAGTATTGGCCATCACCGGCGTGCCGTGCGCGCAGCGCGACTGGGCGATCTCGTTCTCGTGGTGCGGGAAGATCAGGTCGAGCCCGCCGCCATGGATGTCGAACACCTCGCCCAAATGCGCCGCCGACATCGCCGAGCATTCGATGTGCCACCCGGGGCGGCCCCGGATCGCGAGTTCCCGCCCCTCGACGCGGAACACCGCGTCCCAGCCTGGCTCCTGCTCGGTCGAGCCCTTCCACAGCACGAAATCCGCGGGGTTCCTTTTGTGCGCCTCCACGGCCACCCGTGCCCCGGCCTGCTGCTGGTCGAGCGGCCGGCGCGACAGCGCGCCATAATCCGGCATGGAGGACACATCGAACAAGATTTCGCCTTCCACGGCATAGGCGTGGCCGCGGTCGATCAGAGCCTGGATCAGGCTCGCCATGTCGGCCTTGCCGTCCGGCCGCGGCAGAACGAAATCGGTGGCGCGCGGCTCGACGGTGGGATCGAGGCAACCCAGCGCCCGCATGTCCTCGCGGTATTGCCGCGCCGTCGTCTCGGTCACGCGACGGATCGCCTCGTTGAGGGCCAAGCCGGGGAAGTCGCGCGCGGCGCGCGCGTTGATCTTGTCGTCCACGTCCGTGATGTTGCGGACATATGTGACGCGCTCCGGCCCGTGGAGGTGGCGCAGCAGGCGGAACAGCACGTCGAACACGATGGCGGGCCGCGCATTGCCGATATGCGCGAAGTCATAGACGGTGGGTCCGCAGACATACATCCGCACGTTCTGGGGGTCGATCGGAACGAAGGCCTGCTTCTCACGCGCGAGCGTGTTGTAAAGATGCAGGGTGGGAACGGTGTCGCTCATGTTCGGTCCAGACAGGGCCAAGTTCATCGAGGTCGCGCGCGCCGCCCGCGCCAGCCGCCTGGCTGACCCCGAAAACCTGTTCCGTCATGGAGGCGAGAACGTCCGGGCCAGCCGTTGTGCTAGCCGATAATGCAGATGCCGGAAGCTGCGGGGCGCATTCTCATGGGCAGGCGTTATTCCCTGCCGCTCGGAAACCGTCAAGGGGCGGGCGCGTCCCACCTCGCGCACACGCTTCGTTAACCATGCACGGGCAGTTGTGAACGCGACGCTCGGCCCCGGCCTTTTTTCCGACCGAATCCGGCGACATCCGCTGATGCCAGGGACGAACACCGGGGATTTCCTTTCATGACGCGCCAACCCAGCGAAGCCGAACAAACGAAGCGGGAAACCGCCGCACTCGCCACGCAATACCGGGCCATTGGGCCGGCGGCGCTCGTGGCCGCCCTGCTCTGCGCGGCCAAGAAAGACGACAACGCGAAATCGGAGAAGAAGGCGGCCTGAGCGTCGGCGCTCGGCAGCCGTCCTCAGCGGTGACGGCCGTCACCGCTCCCGTCGCCGCTGTGTCGGTCGCGCTGAGGCGAGGCGACGCCCTCCTGCTCGTGAAGCGGGGTCGCGGGCCGTCCCTGGGACTCTACGCGTTCCCCGGCGGACGTGTGGAGCCCGGCGAAACGCTGGAGGCGGCCGCGCGGCGCGAGCTCTTCGAGGAGACCGGGCTCCTGGCGGGCGAGGTGACGGCCTTGCGCACCGTGCTCCTGCCCGGCGAGAGCGACCCCTCCTGGCCTGCGTTCCAGCTCACCGTCTTTCGGTGCGGCGGAGCGGACGGCGTGCCGCTGGCGCAGGACGATGCCGCCGAGGCCGGCTTCTACACGCTGGACGAGATGGCCTCGCTTCCTCTCGCGCACTTCGTGTTCGAGGTCGCCTCCGAAATCCTCGGCTAGGGGCAGTATCCGGTCGGACCGGCCAAACGTTCACGGCCGGTTCAGGCGCCGCGCCTCATCTCGGACAAATACAGGTGCTGAAACTCATCCCCATGCAGGCCGCCTTCCTCTCTCTCGTCCTTGCCGCGCAACTGACCGCGGCGGCGCCCAGCCGGGCCACCGACGCGCCCTTCGAGCCGGGCCTGTTGCGGCTGGCCGAGATCTTGGGCTCGCTGCACTTCCTGGAGAATCTCTGCGGAACGGCCGAAGCCGACTGGCGCAAGGAGATGGAGACACTGCTCGCCGCGGAGAATCCGGTCCCCGAACGCCGGGAGCGCTTCATTGCGAGCTTCAACGACGGTTTTCGCGCTTTCGCCCGGACCTATTCGACCTGCACGCCCTCGGCGACCGCCGCGATCGCGCTCTACCGCAAGGAGGGCGAGACGCTCTCGCGCACGGTGATGACCCGCTACGGCAATTAAGCAACGGTTAACTTTTGTTGAGAACCGAACCTTCCAGACCGGCGCAAGCATGCTAGACAAACTTAACCGGACCTTAAACGGATGACTCGAACTGGCCCGAATCAATGGGCCGCGCATGTGGGGATGATGGTCATGGAGCAGGGTCTCAGGGACATCGACGCGCTCGTCCGCGAGGAAAAGCGCCTCACCGCCGTGGAGAGCCACAATGAGGCCTGGGCGGAAGGGCTTTCCGCAGGCATCGAGCCGGAGATCATCGCCGAGGCGGCACTGACGACCGCCTTCGGCGAGCTTTTGCGCAACAATGGCGAGGAAGCCGCGCTGGCGCTGCTCGACCGCATGCGCGAGATGGTGGTGGCCGGCGACTTCGAGCCCGCCAAGTGTCGTCATTAGCCGCGTCTGGCCGGAAGCGGGGGCTAGCCTGACGCTTGCCAGCCTCGGAGCCGCGATGACGTTCGGCAGAGACGACAGCGGAGAGGTTTGCGGCCGGCGGTCGGCCTGTGGTCGGCTTTCGGCGGCTGCGGCCCTTGCAGCGGCCTTGTGGGCAAGCCCGGCCTGGGCGCTCAGCGAGATCCAGCGCGAGGAGCTCCCGCCGCCATTGACCAGCCCTGCCCCGGAAGACGGCGCAGCGCCCGAAGAAGGCGGCGAAGAGCCTCGGATCCTCGCGCCCGACGCCCCGTCGGTGCCGGGCAGCGAGGCATCGCCCGATGCGGCGGCGGAGCCTGGCGACGGCTCGGCCGAGGAGGCCGACGAGACGGGCATTCTCGACAACGGGCCGCTCCCGGAAATCTCCTACGACCTTTCCATGCTGCCGGAGCCCGTGCGCCGCATGCACGGCTTGCTGGTCGAGGCCGCCAAGTCCGGCGATATCGAAGGCTTGCGCGCGCTGATCAGCGGCGGCGAGGAGCCGACACAGCTCTCGCTCGGCGAGGTCGAGGGCGACGTCATCGACTATCTGCGCAAGAGTTCTGGGGACGGCGAGGGCTATGAGCTGCTGGCGATCCTCGAAGAGGTGCTGTCCGCCGGCTATGCCCATCTGCATCCCGGCAAGCCGGAAGAGGTCTATGTCTGGCCCTATTTCTTCGCCGTGCCGCTCGACCGGCTCGACGCGCGCCAGCGGGTGGAGCTGTTCAAGCTCGTGACCTCGGGTGATCTCGAGGAGATGCAGAACTTCGGAGCCTATAATTTCTACCGCGTCGGCATCGACCCGGAGGGCCGCTGGGCCTTCTTCGTGGCCGGAGACTGAGGCTCAGGCCTTCGGCAAAGCCTCGTGAAAGAGCGCCGGCTGGCCCACGCCGCCGGCAAGAAGCTCCCCGTCCCACATCACGCGCCGGCCGCGCACGACAGCGCCCACCGGCCAGCCCGTGACGCTCATGCCGTGATAGGGCGTCCAGCCCGCCTTGGAGCCGGCTTGCGCGTCGGAGATCGTCTCGCGTCGCTTCAGGTCCACCACGGTCATGTCCGCGTCGAAACCCACGGCCAGCCGGCCCTTCCGCGCCATGCCGAACAGCCGCGCCGGGCCCGCGCTGGTCAGGTCCACGAAGCGTTCGAGGCTGAGCCGGCCCTTCACCACATGGTCGAGCATCACCGGCACCAGCGTCTGCACGCCGGGCATCCCGGAGGGCGACTGCGGATAGGGTTTCGCCTTTTCGTCCAGGGTGTGCGGCGCATGGTCGGAGCCCAGGATGTCGATCACGCCGCCCTGCACCCCGCGCCAGACACCCTCACGGTGAGGGGTGTCCCGCACCGGCGGGTTCATCTGGAGTCGCGTGCCGAGGCGGGGGTAATCGTCCGCCGAAAGCGTCAGATGGTGCGGCGTGGCTTCGGCGCTCGCCACATCCTTGTGCCCGGCCAGGAAGTCGATCTCCTCGGCGGTCGAGATGTGCAGCACGTGGATGCGCGCGCCGGCGCGCCGCGCGAGGCCGACGAGCCGGCGCGTCGAGGCGAGCGCGGCCTCCGCGTCGCGCCAGACGTGGTGCGAGGCCGGATCGCCCCCGATTCGAAACGCCAGCCGCTCGCGCAGGCGGAACTCGTCCTCCGAATGGAAGGCCGCGCGGCGGCGCGTGTTCACCAGAATCGCCAGCACACCCTCGTCGTCCTCCACGAGCAGGTCGCCGGTGGAGGAGCCCATGAAGACCTTGATGCCGGCCGCGCCCGGCAGCCGCTCCAGATCGCCTACGAGATGCGCGTTCTCGCGCGTGCCGCCGACCCAGAAGGCGAAATCGCAATGCATGCGCCCGCTCGCGCGCCTGAGCTTGTCGGCAAGCGCCGCTTCGCTCGTGGTGGGCGGGTTGGTGTTGGGCATCTCGAACACCGTCGTGACGCCGCCCAGCACGGCCGCGAGCGAGCCGCTTTGCAGGTCTTCCTTGTGCTCGGCGCCCGGCTCCCGGAAATGCACCTGGGTGTCGATCACGCCGGGCAGGAGATGCAGGCCCGCGCAGTCCACGATCTCCCCGGCATCCGCGTGCGCCAAGCTCCCGATGGCGGCGATGCGACCCTCCCGCACGCCGATGTCGCGGGCACCTACGCCAGATTGATTTACGACCGTGCCACCGCGCAGGATCAGGTCGAAACTCTCGGCCATGCGCCCTCCTCGTCGTCCCGCCTTGTCGCGGCGCCGCACGACGCATAGTTTTGGCGGAGCCTGCCAGCAAGCCGAAGACCGAAAATGTCCGCGCACACCGCCGTCCTGCCCGACCGCGCCAGCCTGTCCGTTTCGGGGCAGGACGCCGAGCATTTCCTGCAGAACCTCATCACGACCGACCTGGACTCTCTGCGGGAAGGCGAGCTGCGCGCCGGCGCGCTTCTGTCGCCGCAGGGAAAGATCTTGTTCGACTTCCTTGTGTCGCGTGAGCATTCCGGCGCGTTCCGATTGGATACGCGCGCCGACATGACGCTGGACTTTTCGCGCCGCCTCCTCCTCTACAGGCTGCGGGCCAAGGTGGAGATTTCGCAGCTTCCCAATGGCGTCGCCGCCGTGTCCTGGGGCGACGCTTCAGTAACGGACGCATTGCGCGACACGCGCTTCCCCGCCGAGTGGCATGTCGTCCGCCGCTACGGTGCGGAGCCCGCGCCATCCGACCTCGCCGCCTGGCGCGCGCTCCGCATCGAGGCCGGCGTCGCCGAGAGCGGGACGGACTTTGCTTTGGGCGACGCCTTTCCGCACGACATGCTCCTCGACCAAAACGGCGGCGTCGGCTTCCGCAAAGGCTGCTATGTCGGCCAGGAGGTCGTGTCGCGCATGCAGCATCGCGGCACCGCGCGCCGGCGCGTGATGATCCTTTCGGGTGAGTGCGATCTGCCGCCCACCGGCGCGGACATCACGGCCTCGGGCAGGCCAATCGGCGCGCTCGGCACAGTGGCGGGCAGCGCAGGCCTCGCCATTCTGCGCATCGACCGGCTGGCCGATGCACTGGCGCAAGGCGCGCCCGTGCTGGCCGGCGACGTGCCGGTCACGGTCGCCATCCCGCCGGGCGCGACATTCACCCTTCCCGCGCCCGGCCAGACCGCGACCGAAAGCGCCTGATGCCGCCCAAGGGTGACGCGCAGCCGCGCGCCTGGCAGCGCATGCTGTCGGGCCGGCGGCTCGACCTTCTCGACCCCTCGCCGCTCGACATCGAGATCGGCGACATCGCCCACGGGCTTGCGCGCGTGGCGCGCTGGAACGGCCAGACCAGCGGCGCGCACGCCTTCTCCGTCGCCCAGCATTCGCTCCTGGTGGAGGACATCTTCTGCGTCCTGGTCCCGAGCCCCGCCGCGCCCGACATGCGGCTGGCCGCCCTGCTCCACGACGCGCCGGAATATGTCGTCGGCGACATGATCTCGCCTTTCAAGGCGGTGGTGGGCGGCGGCTACAAGGCCGTCGAACAGCGGCTGATGGAC
Organism: Mesorhizobium sp.; assembly: GCA_035998495.1. Lineage (GTDB taxonomy): Bacteria > Pseudomonadota > Alphaproteobacteria > Rhizobiales > Rhizobiaceae > Mesorhizobium_B. The sequence continues at coordinate 37,929 of DASYHP010000099.1, read as the reverse complement.
GCCGTGCATCTCCGCTTCTCGCTGCCAATCAAGCCTGACGCCCGGCTGATCGCGCGGATCAAGCGCGCCGATCAGGTCGCCGCCTATCTCGAAGCCACGGCGCTGGCCGGCTTTTCGCACCGCGAGGCCGCGGCCTTTTTCGGTCGCCCCAACGGCCTGGCGATCGAGCGGTTCGACCTCGCCCCCCGCCCGGCCGAGGAGGTGCAGGCCGACTTCCTGCTCCGCTTCGCCGACATCGAACGGGAGCGGGTCAGCGCCCGGCCCGCTCCAGCCGGTCGAGGAACCACTGGGTGAGCTTCACCCAGACCTCGTCCTTCTCGCCGATGTCCTCGTAGCCGTGGTCGAGATTCGGGTTGTCGTTGACCTCGATGACGTGGACGCCTTTGTCGGTCTCCTTGAGATCGACGCCGTAAAGCCCGTCGCCGATGCAGCGCGCCGCCCGCACCGCCGTGTCGATCACGCAGGCCGGCGCGTTCTGCAGTGTGAACGCCTTGACGCCGCCCTGGTCCGGCTTGCCGTTGCGGTCGTGGTTGACGATCTGCCAGTGCTTCTTCGCCATCAGGTACTGCACGGCGAACAGAGGCTGGCCGCCGAGCACGCCCACGCGCCAGTCATAGGAAGTGGGGATGAATTCCTGCGCGATCAGCAGGTCGGAGTCCTGCAGCCATTTTTCAGCGAGCGCGCGCAGTTCCCCGAGGTTCTCCGCCTTCTTCACGCCGCGTGAGAACGCGCCGTCGGGGATCTTCACGACCATGGGGAAGCCCAGCCGATCGGCCGCCGCCTCCAGATCGGCGGGGCTCGCGATCACCACGGTCTGCGGCACCGGCACCTTGTGGGTCCGCATCAGCTCATGGAGATAGACCTTGTTGGTGCAGCGGATCATCGACAGCGGATCGTCGATCACCGGCATGCCCTCCTGCTGCGCGCGGCGGGCGAAGCGGTAGGTGTGGTTCGAGATCGAGGTGGTCTCGCGGATGAACAGCGCGTCGTAGTTGGCGAGCTTGGCCAAGTCCCTCCTGCCGATGGGCTCCACCTCCACGCCCATCTTCTCCGCGATCTTGGCCCAATGGCGCAGCGAGGCGATCTCGGAGGGCGGCATGGCCTCCTGCGGGTCCACCAGCGTCGCGAAGGTGTAGCGCGCCGGCGTGCGCGCTCGGCTGTCCCGCCATTGCCGGCTCGTATAGAGGTCCAGGCCTTCCAGGAAGCGCGCGCGATCCTCGCCTTCCATGCGCGCCAACGGCAGCAAGGCGATCTTGCGGATCGACGCCCAGCCGTCGGCATCGCGGATCGCCACCTCCAGCGCCGGCGCGCGGAACCAGTCGAACAAGAGCTTGGCGAAGCGGTCCAAGGCCTTCGACGGCGCGAAGCCGAAGAACACCCGCACCTTGGGCGGCATCCCGCCGCCGAGGTCTTTTCGGCACTTGTTCAGCGCCTGCTCCAGCTCGGGCAGCGCCGCTTCGTAGAGCTTGCGTTCCGACAGGTCGATCATGGTTTCGACCGTGGGGATCACCTTGTGCCCGCGTGAGCTCGCCAGAAGCGACGCGTAGTAGCCCCGGCTCTGGTAGCTGTAGTTGTTGGACAGGTTGATGACCTTGGGCCGCTGCCCGCGGAACAGCGCGGGATGCGTCAGGTAATCCCGGCTGGTGATGACCTTGTGCGGCGTGTCCACCTGGCCGAGATCGTTCGGCCGCCCGGTGATGATGACCCAGGTCATGGACGGGCCGATCCCGCAAAGTCGGATTGTTTCACGCGGCCGCCAAGAATTTCAGGAAGTGCAGGGCCGCGGCGCCGTCGGAATAATAGTCCTCGGTGCGGCCGATCAGACGATAGTCCCGGCGCTGGTAGAGGCCCAGCGCGGCGCGGTTGTCGGCCCTGACCTCGAGCCCGAGCGAGACGCATCCCTTCTCGATCGCCGCGTCTTCGGCCGCTCCCAAAAGCCGCCCGCCGATCCCCTGCCCCGCGACAGCCGGCGCGACCGCCAGGGAATAGAGACGCGCCCGGCGCGAGAAAGCGCGAAACAGCACCACCGCGCAGCCCAGCAGCATTCGGCCGCGCTCGGCCACGAGAACCGCGGCGCTCGGCCGCCCCAGGAGGCGGGCGAAGGAGCGGCGGGAAATCCGGTCCGTCGCGAACGCCGCCTGTTCGAGCGCCACGATCGCGTCGAGGTCGGCGGGCGTCCCCGGTCGGATCGTGGTGGTCGCCGGCGCGTTCGGCGCCGACATTCTGGCTTGGCTCATGCCCGTGCGAAGCTCCGCCCACCGAGCCCGACATGCGCCAGGAGGCAACCCGCTTTCGCTTGGCCTTTGGGGCCGAATTGTGACAAGCCGCGGCGCGCCCTCGTTTGGCCCGGAGCGCCCCGAAACACCGCGAATGTCTCGATCAACGCTTTTGATTTCCCACCGGCCGGCGAGAGGGAGTAAGCGTCGGCGATTGCTTCGGAGCTTGCCATGAGCCATGCCGCCGCACCTGCCCGCGCCGCCCTGCCCTGGGCGGTCATCGCCTGTGGCTGCGTGGTCGCCGCGCTCACCTTCGGCCCGCGCTCCGCGATGGGCTTCTTCCAGCTTCCCATGCTGGCGGATACCGGCTGGGACCGCACCACCTTCGGCCTCGCCATGGCGCTTCAGAACCTGTTCTGGGGTTTCGGCCAGCCGGTGTTCGGCGCGTTGGCCGACCGCTTCGGCACCTGGCGCGTGCTGGCCGGCGGCGGCATGCTTTACGCGCTCGGCCTCCTGATGATGGCCTATGCCGCAGCACCCGTCTGGCTGCATCTGGGCGGCGGCGTGCTGATGGGCATGGGCATTGCGGCGGGCTCCTTCAGCATCGTGCTGGCGGCCTTCGCCCGCCGTGTGTCCGCTGAGCAGCGCTCCTTCGTGTTCGGCCTCGGCACGGCGGCTGGTTCGGCCGGCATGTTCCTGTTCGCGCCCCTGAGCCAGGGCATGATCAACGCCTTCGGCTGGTCCGACACGCTGGTCATCATGGCCGCCTTCATGCTCGTGATCCCCGTGCTCGCCATTCCGCTGGCCGGCAATTCGTCCTCCGGCGCGGCCCTGCAGCAAGGCATCCAGCAGACCGCCGGCCAGGCGCTCGCGGAGGCCACGCGCCACCGCTCCTATCTCTTGCTGGTTTCGGGCTTCTTCGTCTGCGGCTTCCAGGTCGCCTTCATCACCGCGCATTTCCCCGCTTACCTCGGCGATCTCGGCATCGCGCCGAGCTACGCCGTGATCGCGCTCGCCCTGATCGGCTTTTTCAACATCATCGGCTCGCTGGCGGCGGGCATGCTCGGCCAGCGATACCCGAAGCCGGTGCTGCTCGCGTTCATCTATCTCGCCCGTTCCGTCACCGTCACGCTGTTCTTGCTCCTGCCGCAGACGCCCACGAGCGTGGTGGTCTTCTCCGTGGTGATCGGCTTGCTCTGGCTGTCCACCGTGCCGCCGACCAACGGCTTGGTGGCGGTGATGTTCGGCACCAGGCATCTCGGCATGTTGGGCGGGCTCGTCTTCCTGTCGCACCAGATCGGCTCGTTCCTGGGCGTGTGGCTGGGCGGCGTTCTCTATGACCGGCTCGGCTCCTATGACGGGGTGTGGTGGCTGAGCGTGGCGCTGGGCGTCTTCGCGGCCGTGGTGCATTGGCCGATCCGCGAAACGCCCGTCGCACGGTTGCAGACGGCGGCCGCCTGATCGTCCGCAGTCCCGCGCGAGTTGGACAAACCAAACCGCCTTCTCCATAGCAGGCGCATGGTCATCCCCGCCCTCGCGCCCGCCTCCCGGCGCATCCCCTGGATCGACGTGGGCCGCGGGGCTGCCCTCGTCGCCATGGCGATCTACCACTTCGCCTGGGATATGGAGTTCTTCGGCTATGCCGAACCCGGCATGACCGCCCAAGGCGGCTGGAAGCTGTTCGCCCGCGCGATCGCCTCCAGCTTCCTGTTCCTGGTCGGCGTCAGCCTCGTGCTGGCGCATGGGCGCGGCGTCCGCTGGCAGGGTTTCTGGCGGCGCTGGGCGACCGTCGCCGGCGCCGCGGCGCTGATCTCGGCTGCGACCTATGTCGCGACGCCCGAGTCCTTCATCTTCTTCGGGATCCTGCATCAGATCGCGGTGGCGAGCCTTTTGGGCATCCTGTTCCTGCGCTGGCCCGCCGCCGCTCTCCTCGCCGGGGCCGCCCTCTTCTTCGCCGCCCTGTTCTTCCTGCGTCATGATGCCCTCAACCATCCCGCCTTTTGGTGGCTGGGGCTCTCGACGGCCAATCCGCGCTCCAACGATTACGTCCCGCTGTTTCCCTGGTTCGGCGTGGTGCTTCTCGGCATGGCGGGGGCGAAGCTTGCCGCGCATGCCGGCTGGCTCAATCGCCTTGCCGGCGTGCCCGCGCCGCGAGCCGCCGGCCCGCTGGCCTTCGCCGGACGGCACAGCCTCGCCGTCTACCTCCTCCACCAGCCCGCGCTGATCGGTCTCCTGTTCCTGTTCTCGCTCATCGTCCCGCCGCCCACCCGTCAACCCGACGCGAGCTTCCTGCGCGCCTGCGAGGCGAGCTGCGTCCCGGCCCGCGACGGCGACTTCTGCGCGCGCTATTGCGTCTGCATGTTGAGTGAATTGCAAACCGGCGGCATTCTCGGTTCGGTGATGGAGGGAGCCAACGATGTCAATACGCAGTCGCGCGTCCGGGAAACAGCCGGCTTCTGCTCCGCCGAAGCCGAGTTCGGAGCCGGCCCTGAGGGCCAGCCTTGACCGGCCGAGCCGCGTTCCCTGGCCGCCCTTGATCTATCTTGGGGCGCTGGCGCTCGGCGTCGTGCTCCACGCGCTCGTGCCGCTGCCCTGGTTCAGCCGGCCCTTCGCCGACATCCTGGTGGCGGTCGGCGTCCTGGCGGTCGGGGCGGGCGTGCTCCTCGACGTGCTCGCCTTTCGCACGCTGTCGCGCGAGAAAACCACGATCCTGCCGCACAAGGGCAGCACGCATCTCGTGACAGGCGGCCCCTTCGCTGTCACGCGCAATCCCATCTATGTCGGCAACACGCTGTTCCTGCTCGGCATCGGCCTGATCTTCGGCATTGCCTGGCTCATGCTTCTCGCTCCGCTCGCCGCTTTCGCCACGCAGAAGCTCGCCATCGAGCCGGAGGAGCGGCACCTCGAAGCGCGCTTCGGCAAGGCGTTTCGCGACTACCGAAAGCGCGTGCGGCGCTGGATCTAAGCATGACCCCGAACCGAAGGTCCGCGTCAGCGCAAAGTTGCGGACTTTCCGGATAGTCTTATGCTTGGAAGACTTGTCTCAGGTCTTCACGCCGAGTTCCGCCAGCCGCTCGACGCAAGCCTCCTCCGCATGGTCGAGTTCCGCCAGCGTTTCCTCCAGATCGCGCCGCTTCTGCCGGAGCTCTTCCCGCTTTTGGTCGATGCGGCGGATCATCAGCTTGAGCTGTCCCACCTCGCCCGGCGGCTCCTTGTACATCTGGATGATCTCGCGGATCTCGGAGATCGAGAAGCCCAGCCGCTTGCCGCGCAGGATCTGGCGGAGCAGGTGGCGGTCGGCCGGACGGAACAGCCGCGTCCGCCCGCGGCGCACGGGGTGCAGCAGGCCTTCGTCCTCGTAGAACCGCAGGGTCCGCGTGGAGACGTCGAACTCCCGGGTGAGTTCGGTGATCGTGAAATACTCGCGCATAGCCGCCCGCACGCTGTGGAGTTGGGATTCTCGCGCAGCTTACGTCAAAGTCAACGCAAGGAGGTTGGCCGGCTCGCGGCGGCGCGGCCCGAACCCCGCGCCTGATTCGAGCCGATGACAAGAATACCGGGCGTGGCGACGAGAATGCATGATCGGCCGGCGCCGTGCGGCCTCACACCCTCTCGCGCGTCCAGTCCACGATCTCGCCCGCCACTTGGCGGAACGCTGCGTCGAGCCCAGCCACGTAAGCCTCGTTGCCTGCGCCGGCGACGGGCGCGGTGGCCTGGAAGTCGCGGGCGGCGCGCACCTGTCCGTTGCGGTCGTTGAGCAGCTTGACGGAGAACACCACATTGGCCGTGGCCGTGCCGTTCACCCGCACCTCGAAGGAGCGGATGTCCACGATCACTTGGTAGTCGATGGCGAGCCCTTGCCCCGGCTTACCGACGCCGGCGAACCCGCCCAGGTTCTGGAAGGTCTCGACGAGCCCATCCTGCACCACGCGCGGCAGCCGATCGGCCCATTGCGCGCCGGCCAGATACTCGATGCTGGCGGGCGTCGGCGCGACCACGATGTTCTGCGTGTCGATGGCTTTGAGCGCGGTGGGCTCGGCGATCAGGATCTGCGTGCCGCCGCGCGCAGGCCGCTCCGGCGCCCGTGGGGCGCTGAGCTCGAAGGTGTCGAGCGGGTCAGGCCCCCCGCCGGGCAGGGCCGCGCAGCCCGCGGCGAAAAGGACAAGGGCGGCTGCGGACAAACGAAAAAGCCTCACGCGCACGCCCCGCCCCATCTCCTGCCGAAGGCTGAAGCGCCGTCGGCCTCGTTTCCGGTCCCCGAAACTCCCTTGGCGGCGGCTCCGCGCCTTGTCAACGGCGCGGAGAGGCCAGCCCTCATCTGCGGTTGCGACCGTTGTGTTTGCGCACCTCTCCTTCGCCGCCCGAAAGCACCCGTTGGGGGTTGCGCTCGAAGTCGGTGACGGCCTGCTCGATGCGGGTGACGGAACGCTGCGCGCTGCGCACGAACTCCGTCACGCCTTCCAGCCCCCGCTCGGAGAACTGCGTGAGGTTGTCGGCGATCGGTCCGATGCGGGCGTTCAGCGTGTCGGCCACGCCGCGGAAGGCGGCGATCGTCTGGCTGGCCTCCGTGAGGATGCCCTGCGCTTCGGGCGAGGCGAACAGGGCGTTGACGGTTTCCGCCGTCTGCCGGAACGAGTTCAGCGTCTCGCCGGCCGTTGTCAAGACCGACTGGACCTCCGGCGAGGTGGCGATCTTCTCGATCGACTCCGCCGAGGTGCGGAACGAATTGAGGGCGGCGCTCGCCGTGTTCACCAGGCCCTGCGTCTCCTCCGAGGTGACGAGCCGGTTGATCGATTCGGCGCTGTCGCGGAACGAGTTGAGCGCCGCGCTGGCCGTGGTGACGAGGCCCTGCGCTTCGGGCGAAGCCACGGTCTCGTTGACCGTGCGCGCCGTGTCGCGGAACGCGGTCAACGCCTCGCTCGCGGTCCGGGTCAGGCCCTGGAAGTCGGTGGTCGACACAATTCGGTTGACCGACTGCGCCCCGTCGCGGATCGAAAGCAGCGCGGCGTTCGCGGTTTGGATCAGGCCCTCCGTTTCGGGCGAGGCCACGAAGTCGTTGACCGTGCGCGCGGCGGCGCGGAAGCTCGCCAGCGTCTCTTCGGCCGAGCTCACCAGCCCCTGCACCTCGGGCGCCGAAACGATTTCCTCCACCCGCTGCGCCGAGTTGCGGACCGACTGGAGCGCCGCGCTGGCGTCCGTCACAAGGCTCTGCGCCTCGGGCGACGAGACCACCTGGTTGATCGTCCGAGCCGTGTTCTGGAAGGTCGCAAGCGTCTCGCTGGCGCGCCCGACTAGGCCCTGCACCTCCGGCGAGGTCACGATGCGGCTCACCGACTCGGCCGTGTCGCGGAACGAGCGCAAGGTGGCCGAGGCGTCGGCGACCAGCGTTTCGGTCCTCTCGGAACTCAGAAGCTCGTCCACCCGTCCGATCACCCCCTCCACCCGCACGGAGGTCTGGTTGAGCCGCCCGGCGAGCTGCTGCGCGTCGGTGATGATCTGGTTCACGTCCTCGGTGCGGCCGGCGACCGCGTTCACCACCTTCTGGGCCTCGGTCAGCACATTGTTCGCGGTCTGGCCGGCGTCACGGAACACGGTGATGGCGCTGTTGGCCGTGCTGGTGGCCTGCTCCACATTGGCCACCGTGTTGCGGATGGCCTCGGGGTCCACGCCCGCGATGAGCTGATCGACGCGCGCGAGAGATGCTTGGCCCTGCTCGGCGATGCCGCGGAAGGACTGCACCGTGCTTTGCGCCTCGGCTGCGATGCGGTCGAGGTTCTGCCCACTCTCGCGCAGGTCGTTGGTGAAGCTTTCCACATTGGCGACGATCTGGCCGACCTGCTCCCGGTTCACCGCGTTCAGGAGCCCCTCGGCGGCGGCAAGCGTGCCGTCGAGCTTGGCGGACGCGCCCGCCAGCTCGTCGGAAAGCGAAGAAACGCTTTGCAGGAAACCGTCGATGCCGTCGGCGTTCTCGGCCAGGGCGGCGGAGAACTGTTCCGTGTTGCGCACGGTCTGAGCGAGCGGTCCCTGCACCTCGGAGACGAAACCTTCGATCCGCACCAGCGTCCGGTCGGTGCGCTCGAAGATGTCCTGCGCGGTTTGAAGCAGGTTGGTCACCGCGGACGGCCGCGCGGTGATCTCGGCCACCGTGCCTTCGGCCTCCGCGGCGTCGAGCAGGTTCTTCTCCTGCAGACTGCTCCCTTTGAGTTCGATATTGGCCTGGCCGGTCAGGCCGGCGATGCCGATATCGGCCTGCGTGGACTCGGTGACGGGCGTCAGCCGATCCACCTCCGTGTCGGCGATGGCCGCGGCCGGGTTCTGCACGTCGATATAGACGCGCCGCACCGTGCCCACGGGCACGCCGTTGAACAGCACCTGACTGCCGCGCGCCAGTCCCGAGGCGGAGCCTGGGATGCGGACCCTGAGCGTCGCGATGTCCCCCTGGTCGCCGATCGCGGCTGTCCAGTACACGAAGCCGAAGGCGGCCAGCACGGCGAAAAGCGTGAAGATGCCGACCACGAGATAGTTGGCCTTAGTTTCCATTCGTCAGCCCTCGACGTGGTGTGCTGAGGTGTCGATCAACCGCGCGCGCTTGCCCCGGAAATAGGATCTCACCCACGGCTCATCGCTCGCGAGCATGTCTTCGATCGTGCCTTCGATCATGACGGTCTTGCGACCGAGAACGGCCACCCGGTCGCAGACGGAGAACAGGCTGTCGAGGTCGTGGGTCACCATGTAGACGGTCAGCCCCATGGTGTCGCGCAGCTTGGCGACGAGCTCGTCGAAGTCGGCCGCGCCGATGGGGTCGAGGCCCGAGGTCGGCTCGTCCAGGAACACGATGTCCGGGTCGAGCGCCAGCGCGCGGGCGAGCGCGGCGCGCTTGATCATGCCGCCGGAGAGTTCCGAAGGGAACTTCGTCGCCGCGTCGCGCGGCAATCCGACAAGCTCGATCTTGAGGATGGCGAGTTCGTCCATCAGCGCCTTGGGCAGGTCCAGATATTCTCGCATCGGCACCTGCACGTTCTCCATCACGGTGAGCGCGGAGAACAGCGCCCCGTGCTGGAACAGGACGCCGAGCCGCATATCGACCCGCATCTTCTCCTCTTCGGCCGCCCCGTCCACATCCACGCCGAAGATGCGGACCGTGCCCGACCGCCGCTTGTTGAGGCCCAGGATCGTGCGCAGAAGCACGGACTTGCCGGTGCCCGACGCCCCCACGAAACCCAGGATTTCGCCGCGGCGGATGTCCATGGACAGGTTTTCGAGCACGATCCTGTCGCCGAAGGCGACGGTCACGTCGCGCACCTCGATGACGACCTCGTGCGGATCGCCCGCAAACACGGGCGGCGCGTGGCGCGTGATGGTGTCCGAGGCCGCCATCAGAAGTCGATCGCCGCATAGAAGATGGCGAACAGGCCGTCCACGATCACCACCACGAAGATCGCCTTAACCACTGAGGCCGTCACGCGCGCGCCGAGCGACTCGGCGCTGCCGCCCACCTTCATGCCCTCCACGGCCGCGACGATGCCGATGATGAGTGCCATGAACGGCGCCTTGATGAGCCCGGCGAAGATGCTTGTCAGGTCGATCGCGGATCGGAGCCGGTCGATGAAGGTTTCCGGCGAGATGCCGGAATAGAGATAGGTGACGAGGATCGCGCCGCCCAAGGCCGCGAAGTTCGCGAAGACGGTGAGCAGCGGAACCGCCAGCACCAGCGCCACGAGACGCGGAAACACCAGGACGCCGACCGGGTTCAGCCCGATCACCGTCAGCGCGTCCACTTCCTCGCGCATCTTCATGGAGCCGATCTCGGCGGTGATCGCGCTGCCCGAGCGGCCGGCGATCATGATGGCCGTCATCAACACGCCGAGCTCGCGCAGGACCAGGATGCCGACGAGGTCCACCACGAAGATCTCGGCCCCGAACCAGCGGAGCTGGAAGGCGCCCTGCTGGGCCACGATCGCGCCCACGATGGCCGACATCAGCGTGACGACGGGGATGGCGCCCACGCCCATGCGGTCCATGTGGTGGAAGATGGAGGTGATGTTGACGGCGTGTCCCCGGCCGGCCTTGGTCTGCGCCCCACGCACCGTCGCGCCAAGCACATTGAGGGAAGACACCAGATCTTCGCGTATCGAGAACACGCCGCGCCCGACGGCTTCCAGGAAGTTCGTGACGACGCTCCCGCGCTCGCGCTTTTCGATCGCTTCGCGGTTGTGCGCGGTGTGGCCGACCGCATCGAGCAGGGTCATCACGGCCTGGCTGCCGCCATCGGTCCGGACCTGCACTCCCTGCCCTTCGAGCGTGGCGGCCAGCCGCTCCACCACCCAGGCCCCGGCCGTGTCCATCTTGGCCACGCCGGACAGATCGAGCAGCAGAGGCCGGTCGGCGCTCTCCCCCAGCGCCCGCATCTCGGCGTCCACGACGCCGACCGTGCGTGTCGTCCAGACGCCGGAAAGCGCCGCGCGCGCAAAACCGTCCTCGTCTTGAACGAGGATGCGCGGTGTCGCATCCGCAGCGGGGCTCAAGTGCTCGCTGGGGAAGCTTGCGTCGTCGGCGGCGATGGTGGACATGGAACTCAGGGGAACTCGAACAATCCTTTTAGACCGCCGCCGGCAGCCTGTCACGAACAGCTTGACCGCCGCCGGCCTATCACCGCACGAGCCGATCCATGTCCCGCCGCCTGACCGTCCGAGCCGAAGCTTTTCCGATCGCCGGCGCCTTCACCATCTCGCGCGGCTCGAAGACCGAAGCGGCCGTCCTGACTTGCACCATCTCAGGTGGCGACGTTGCGGGTCGGGGGGAATGCGTGCCCTACAAGCGCTATGGCGAGACCATGGAGAGCGTTCGTGACGCCATTGAGGCGGTGCGGCCGGAACTTGAGCGCGGCGCAGGCCGGCAGGAGCTGCTTGCGCTGATGCCGCAGGGGGCGGCGCGCAACGCCGTGGACTGCGCGCTCTGGGATCTGGAGGCCAAACGGGCGGGAGAGTGTGCCTGGGCGCTCGCGGGCCTCGCCGTCCCGGCCCCCGTGACCACGGCCTATACGCTCTCGCTCGGCGCGCCCGAACTCATGGCGGCGGAGGCGCGCAGGCACGCGGGCCGCCCATTCCTCAAGATCAAGCTCGGCGCGCAAGGCGATCCCGAGCGGATGCGCGCCGTGCGGGAAGCCGCGCCGAACGCCGCGTTGATCGTGGACGCCAACGAGGGCTGGGGCGAGGCAATGCTGGAGGCGAACCTTGCCGCGGCCGCCGCATGCAACGTCGCCCTGGTGGAGCAGCCCTTGCCCGCGGGAAAAGACGATCTGCTGGCCGACATTCCCCACCCCGTTCCGGTCTGCGCGGACGAGAGCGTCCACGGCCCCGACGACCTGCCGCGCCTGCGGCGGCTCTACGACGCCGTGAACATCAAACTCGACAAGACCGGGGGGCTCACGGCCGGCCTATCGCTCAGGCGGGCGGCGGAAGAACTCGGCCTGCGGATCATGGTGGGCTGCATGGTGGGCACCTCGCTCGCCATGGCGCCGGCCGTGCTGCTCGCGCAGGGCGCGGAATGGGTCGATCTCGACGGGCCGCTGCTGCTCGCCCGCGACCGCGAGCCCGGCCTACGCTACGAAGGCAGCCTCGTTCATCCGCCCGCGCCGGAGCTATGGGGCTGAGCGCGCCGCGAGCACGGCGAAGACAAGGCCCAGACCGGCGACGCCGGCCATCGCCAGGAACCCGTTGGCCCCGAAGGTCGCGTAGAGCGGACCCGAGGCCACCGTGGCCGCGGCCATTCCGAAGCCGCTCGTGAAATAGTGCAGGCCCTGCGCCGCGCCCGTCTGCGACTCGGGCACGCTTTCGGCGATCATCTTCTGGATCGCCAGGATGAGGAGCCCCGTGGACAGGGCATGAAGCGCCTGGACGGCGAAGAAGCCGGCCAAGCTCCATCCGAGCGGCCAGATCATCGGGAAGAGGCACCAGCGGATCACGCTCGCCGCCCCGGCGATGCTTGCCATCCGGACCGCGCCGAGATGCGCCAGCCAGCGGGGAAAGGCGAAGAACAGCGCCGTTTCCGCAACCACGCTGAAGGCCCAAAGCGCCCCGATGGTCGTGTCGTCGATGCCGAGGCTCTTCCAGTAGATCGACGCGAAGGCCCAGAGAAAGCCGTGGCTGGCATGGAAGAACCCGGTCGCGGTCAGGAACAGCATGAGCCGGCGCCGGCGCATGATGGGCACGGCCGGCTCATGCGTGCGTTGCGCCTGGGGCGGACCGACGCGCGGCACCAGGAACGAAGCGAGAAAGCAAGCGAGCAGGCTCGCCGAGAACATCAGCGGCACCGAACCGGCCCCGCTTCGGGCGAGAACGATTCCCCCGGCGAAGTTCGCGAGCAGGAAGGAGATCGAACCCCAGACCCGCATGCGCGAATAATCGGCCCCGAACCGTCGCACGCCGGACAACGCGATCGAATCGGCGAGCGTCGTCTGCACCGGCCAGACCACCGCCAGCCCGAGCGAGAGCAGGAGGAGCAGCGCGTAAGTTGGCGGGAGGAAGAAGCCCAGCGACAGGAGCAGCGACACAGGGATCACGAGCGCCAGAACCGTCGCCCGGTCGCTGGCGCGATCGGCCCAGCTCGACAGAACGGGCGTCGTCAGCACACGCAGGAACATCGGCGCGCCGAGCACCATCGCGATCTCGGCCGGCGTCAGCCCGACCGTCTCGAGCCAGAGCGGGAAATAAGGCAGGAAGACCCCCGCTGAGACGGAAAGCGCCGCGAAGAGCACGGCGAGGCGCGTCTGGAACAGGCGCGGCGCGGACACGCCGACAGAAACAGAGGTCGGGCTTTGCCGCATGGGAAGAAGCCGGTTCAGGGACGCGCGGCCGCTATGGCACGGCTGGACGGTGAAACACCACTCAAGTCGCCGCTCCTGCAAAGGTTGCCCACGGCGCGCCGCCCGGTCTAAGTGACGCGAAAGGGAGGAGTCATGGATCTCGGCATCAAGGGACGGAAGGCTATCGTCTGCGCCTCGAGCCGCGGCCTGGGCGCGGGCTGCGCGCGGGCATTGGCCCAAGCCGGCTGCGACCTCGTGCTCAACGGCCGCGACGCGGACGTGCTCACCCGCACGGCACAGGACATCCGCGAGCGCTGGGGCGTGAACGTCGCGGAAGTGCCCGGCGATGTTTCCCAGCCCGCCATTCAGGAGGCCTTGCTCGCCGCCGCGCCGAACCCCGACATCCTCGTGAACAACAATGGCGGCCCACCGCGCCGCGATTTCCGCGAACTCGACCGCGAGGCTATTCTGCGGGGCGTGATCGGGAACATGGTGACGCCGTTCGAGCTGGTGAAATCGGTGATCGACGGCATGGCAGAGCGCGGGTTCGGGCGCATCGTCAATATCACCTCGCTTTCCGTTTATGTGCCGATCGCGGGCCTCGACCTGTCCTCGGCGGCGCGCGCGGGGCTGACCTCCTTCCTGAACGGAATCGCCAAGGAAGTCGCCGCGCGCAACGTCACGATCAACAACCTGCTTCCGGGCAAGCTCGACACCGACCGCCTGCGCGGCGGCCCGGCCCCGACCGGTGAGACCGAGGAAGAGCGGCGCGCGCGGCTCTCGGCCGACATCCCGGCCAAGCGCCTGGGCACACCCGACGAGTTCGGCCAAGCCTGTGCCTTCCTCTGCTCGGCCCATGCCGGCTACATCACGGGGCAGAACCTCCGCATCGACGGCGGGCTCTATCCCAGCGCCTTCTGACGAGACCACGCGCATGAGCGAAGCCAAGGAGCCGCCGTCGGACCTCGACGAGGCCGCGCTGTTCTTCCACCGCCACCCCAGGCCCGGCAAGCTGGAGATCCAAGCCACCAAGCCGCTCGGCAACCAGCGCGACCTGGCGCTGGCCTATTCGCCGGGCGTGGCCGCGCCCTGCCTCGCCATCCGCGACAAGCCGGAGGCCGCCGCGCTCTACACCGGCCGCGCGAACCTCGTCGGCGTGGTGTCCAACGGCTCGGCCGTGCTGGGCCTCGGCAATATCGGCCCGCTCGCTTCTAAACCCGTGATGGAGGGCAAGGCCGTCCTCTTCAAGAAGTTCGCCGGCATCGACGTCTTCGACATCGAGATCGACGCCCCCGCTATCCCGCAGATGGTGGAGACGGTGGCGGCGCTGGAGCCCACCTTCGGCGGCATCAATCTCGAGGACATCAAAGCGCCCGAATGCTTCGAGGTCGAGGAGCAGTTGAAGGCCCGCATGGGCATCCCCGTGTTCCACGACGACCAGCACGGCACCGCCATCATCGTGGCCGCCGCCGTGCTCAACGCGCTGGAATGGGCGGGCAAGCGCATCGAGGACGTGAAGATCGTCACGTCGGGCGCGGGCGCCGCGGCTATCGCCTGCCTGAACCTCCTGGTTTCGCTTGGCGCGCGCATCGAGAACATCTTCGTCACCGACCGCTTCGGCGTCGCCTATCGCGGCCGCGTCGACGAGATGGACCGCTGGAAAGACCCCTATGTGAAGGACACCGACGCGCGCACGCTCGCCGACGTGATCGGCGGCGCGGACGTCTTTCTGGGGCTCTCGGCGGCCGGCGTGCTCAAGCCCGAGCTGCTCGCGCATATGGCGGAGAAGCCGCTCGTCATGGCCCTCGCCAACCCGGTGCCCGAGATCATGCCGGAACTGGCCCGCGCGGCCCGGCCCGACGCCATGATCTGCACGGGCCGCTCGGACTTCCCCAACCAGGTCAACAACGTCCTTTGCTTCCCCTACATCTTCCGCGGCGCGCTCGACTGCGGCGCGCGCGCCATTAACGAGGAGATGAAGATGGCCGCCGTGCGCGCCATCGCGGCGCTCGCGCGTGAGGAACCCTCGGACGTGGCCGCCCGCGCATATTCCGGCGAGACGCCGACCTTCGGCCCCGACTTCCTGATCCCCTCGCCCTTCGACCCGCGGCTGATCCTGCGCATCGCTCCGGCCGTCGCGAGAGCCGCCGCGGAAAGCGGCGTGGCGGCCCGGCCCATCGAGGAGATGGACGCCTATATCGACCGGCTCAACCGTTTCGTGTTCCGCTCGGGCCTCGTGATGAAGCCGGTCTTCTCCGCGGCCAAGGCGGCCGGCGGCATGCGCGTGCTTTACGCCGATGGCGAGGACGAACGCTCGCTTCGCGCCGCACAGGTGGTGCTGGAGGAAGGCATCGCCCAGCCGATCCTCGTCGGGCGGCCACATGTGGTGGAGGTCCGGCTCAAGCGGTACGGGCTCAGGATCAGGCCGGGCGCGGATTTCGAGCTCATCAACCCCGAGGACGACCCGCGCTACCGCGCCTATGTCGAGCTCCTGATCGAGCTCGCCGGCCGGCGCGGCGTCACCCAGGAAGCGGCGCGGACCATGGTGCGCACGGACTCCACGGTGATCGCCGCCCTCGCCCTCAAGCGCGGCGACACCGACGCCATGATCTGCGGCCTCGAAGGCCGCTTCGAGCGCCACCTGCGCCTCGTTTCCCTCGTCATCGGCCCGCGCCCCGGCGTTCGCGATCGCGACCTTTCCGCGCTCTCCATGCTGATCTCCCAGCGCGGCGCGACCTTCTTCACGGACACCTATGTCTCGGTCGATCCCGCCGCCGCCGAGATCGCGGAAATGACGGTGCTCGCCGCCGAGGAAATCCGCCGCTTCGGCATCGAGCCCAAGGCGGCGCTGCTCTCGCATTCCAATTTCGGCTCGCGGGACTCACCCTCCGCGCTCAAGATGCGGGAAGCGGCGGCGATCCTGAAGCGCCTCGCGCCCGATCTCGAAAGCGACGGCGAAATGCATGGCGACTCCGCACTTTCGGAAGCCCTGCGGCAGCGCGTCTATCCGCTGTCCAGGCTCAAGGGCGAGGCCAACCTGCTCGTCTTCCCCAACCTCGACTCGGCCAATATCGCGCTCAACACGGCCAAGCAGATGCTGGATGCGCTGCATGTCGGCCCCATCCTGCTCGGGACCGACAAGCCCGCCCACATCCTTACGCCCTCCGTCACCTCGCGCGGCATCGTCAACATGACGGCGCTGGCGGTGGTGGAGGCGCAGCACAAGCGGCAAGCCGAGGATCAGCTTCGGCAGGGTCTGACGGGCACCGCCTGACGGGCGGCGAAGCGTCAGGGCCGCCGGGCCAAGGCCCCTTCCCGGCCCAGAAGCGGCAGGAGATCGGCCAGTTCCGGCCCGGACGAGCGGCCTGTCAGGGCGACCCTGAGCGGCAGGAACAGCGCCTTGCCCTTGCGACCGGTCGCCTGCCTGACCTGTTCCGTCCAGGCCTTCCAGGTGTCGCGGTCGAACGGCTCGTCCGGCAGGAGCTCGAAGGCGTCGCGCGCGAACATGCGGTCCTCGCCCGTCAGTTCCTCGCCTTCGGCCGGGCCCGCTTTCACGATGCGCCACCAGTCCGCCACCTCGTCGAGCGTCGTGACGTTGCCGCGCACCGCCCGCCAGAACGGCTCGGCGTCCGGCCCCGTGACGCCGAGCGCCGTCAGCCGCCCTTCCACCTCCGCGAACGGCGTCTCGCGCAGGAGCGCGCGGTTGAGCGCGAAGAGGTCGGCCGGATCGAACTTGGCCGCCGACTTCGACGTGGCGCCGAGGTCGAACCGCTCCGCGAGCGCCTGGAGCGTGGGCGCGGCGGACACGCTTTCCGCCGTGCCGATCAGCACGGCCAGCGAGGCGATGGCCATGGGCTCGAAGCCCTGCTCGCGCAGGGCGGCGACCGAGAGCGAGCCGGTGCGCTTGGAAAGCTCCTCGCCGCTCGCGGCGACCAGGAGGTTGTGGTGGGCGAAATGCGGCGGTTTCGCGCCGAGCGCCTTGAACAGCGCGATCTGCACGCCGGCATTGGTCACATGGTCGTCGCCGCGGATCACATGGGTGATGCCCATTTCGATGTCGTCCACCACCGACGGCAATGTGTAGAGAAAGGTGCCGTCGCCGCGCACCAGCACCGGGTCGGACACGGAGGCGAGGTCCACGCTCTGCTCGCCCCGCACCATGTCGCTCCACGCCACCTCGGCGCGCTGCGGCTCGAACGGGTCGCCGGAAAAATTGGGCAGGAGGAAGCGCCAATGCGGCCGGCGCCCTTCCGCCTCGAAGGCCTCGCGCTCGGCCCCCGTCAGCTTCAGCGCCTCGCGGCCATAGACGGGGGGCAGCCCGCGCGAGAGCTTGATCTTGCGCCGCAGCTCCAGCTCCTCGGCCGTCTCGTAGCAGGGGTAGAGAAGCCTGGCCGCCTTCAGCCTCTCGGCGGCGGCCTCGTAGCGCTCCATTCGCCGCGACTGGTATTCCACGGCGTCGGGGAAGACGCCCAGCCAGTGGAGGTCGTAGAGGATGCCGTCGGCGAACCCTTGCGTGGAGCGCGCCGCGTCCGTGTCGTCGAAGCGCTGGATGAAGCGGCCGCGATTTTGCAGGGCGAACAGCCAGTTGAAGAGAGCGGTCCGCGCATTGCCGATGTGGATGCGGCCCGTCGGAGACGGGGCGAAACGTACGGTCACAGTCATGCGGGCGCGTTAGCCGCCCGTTGTGGCAAGCGCAAGGCGCGTCCGGATGCGGCGCGACGCCACGAGCAGGACTCCCGATACCACCAGGCAATAGAGGCCCATCACGGCGATCTGCGCCGGGTAGCTGACGCCAAGGTCGATCAGCGCCCCGGTCAGGCCCGGTCCCAGCGCGGTGGCCAACACCATGACGGCCACGATCGATGATCGGATCGCGCCCAGATGCCTGATTCCGTAGATCTCGGGCCAGACGGCGCCGAAGAGCGTGGAGGAGAAGCCCCAGGACATGCCGAGCAGGGCCATGAACGCGAATACCGCCCAGCGGTCCGGCACGAAGGCGATCACCAGGCAGGCGAGACCAAGCGGCAGAAGAAAGCTCGGCAGCAGCGACACGGCCGAGTAGCGGTCGATGAGCTGGCCGGAGATGAGCGCGAAGGAGGCCGTCAGCACCGCCATGACGGGAAAGGCGGTTGCGATCAGCCCCACCGGCCAGCCTCGCAGTTCGGCGAGATAGATCTGGTGAAAGAACACGACCGTGCCGATAAAGGGAGGCGCCAAGACCCCCAGGAGCAGAAGGTAGAAGGCGCCGTCGCGCAGCACCTCGGCGCGCGTCCAGTCACGTCCGCCTTCCTGCTTGGGCCGGGGATCGGAGGAGCGCGGCGCGCGCTCGACCGCAAGAAGGCCCGCCACGGCGGGAAGGGCGAGCAGAACGAGCAGCGCGGCTCCGGCGAGCCAAGCATTGCGCCAGCCGAGAATGGCCGCGCCCGAAACGAAGGCCAGCGGAAACAGGGCTTCTCCGGCGTTCTGGCCGAGGACGACCAGGGAGACCGCCTTGCCTCTTTGCGCGGAGAACCACCGGCCCATCGCGGTAAGCGCGATGTGGGTCATCATTCCCTGCCCGAACAGGCGCAGGAGATAGATCGCCAGAAGGAGCATGGCGACGTTCTGCGCGAACGCCATGGCCGCCGCCGCCACGGCCAGGACGGGAATCGTGAGCAGTGACACCGATTGCACGCTGCGCTTGTCGACGATCTGACCGAACTTGGGCAGGGAAAGCGCGCTGCCGATCGTGGCGAGCATGTAGAGGGCGCCCCAGGCGCCATGGCTCAGCCCGAACTCCTGCCGGATGTCGCCGGCGGAAAGCGAGATGAAGAAGGTTTGCCCGAAGGAGGAGCAGAAGGTGAGAAGAAAACCTCCGAAAACCCAGCGGGGGTTCTCCAGCAGAAAGCGCAGCATGCAGGCTCGTGATATTGGGCGTGACGCTCAGATCGGCGCGCCGTGCCACCAGTCGAGCAGAAAGAAAAGCCAGACCCCGCCCGCCAGGAAGATCGCGAAGGCGACGGCAAGCGAGCCGCAGTCCTTGGCGAGCTGGATTTCCGGCCGGAACTCCCGCGAAACGGCATTGCAGGCGGCTTCCACTGCCGTGTTCAGGATTTCGACCATTATCAGGAAGAGCACCGAGCCGATCAGGATGGCGTAGCCGTGCCAGGTATCGGCCAGGAGCCAAGCCAGAGGAAGCGCGAAGGCCAGGAGCGCCATTTCCTGCTGGAAGGCCGTTTCACTCCGCAGGAGGCGCCCAAAGGCGCGGGCGGAATGTTGCGTGGCGTGGATCAGTCTGAGCACGGTTCGTTTCCGTCGAAATTCAGGACCCGGAGGCGGGGAATTTAGGGAGCCGGTCGTCCAGCTCGTAATAATCGCCCTTGTCCGCGACGAAGATGTGGCGCTTTCCCTCGAGGCCGGAAGGGGTATCGAACGATCCGGCCAATATCGACGTGTAGTCGCCGTCCACGGGCTTCCAGAACAAGGCCGAGCCACAGGTGCGGCAGAAGCCGCGCCGCGCGGAGGCCGAGGCGCTGAACCAGGTGACGTTCTCTGCGCCGGCCACTTCCAGCCGGTCGTCGGCGACATTGGTCGCCGCATAGAAGTGGCCGGTCTGCCGCCGGCATTGCGAGCAGTGGCAATAGATGACGTCCCGCAGTTCGCCTTGCGTCCGGAAGGTGACGGCGCCGCATAGGCAGCGGCCGGTATGTCGGATGTCCATTCCTGCGCCTGCCCCAAACGATCACGCTCGCGCGGCAAGATACGATCCTCGAACCGCCCGGCAATAGGGCCGAGCGCAGATTTCGCCTTGTCGCCAAGGCGAGCCGCTTTCGTCGAGGGTCGTTCGCGCGGTGTTCACGACTGTTTTGCGTAAAGGGTCCAGCCTTAAGAGAACTTTAGCCGCCGGATGGCTACCTTGCGGAATGGAGGCGGTGGATCGTAGCGTCCGCCTTCGATTTGCGGTGGCGTGAGGCCGAGCGGCGCTCCATGGGCGGCGCCGGGCGGTGCAAGGATCGATGGCGACAATGCAGCCTGCCAGCAGCGCGCAGCAGCCCGAAAGGGTGTCGGACCTTGCGGCGACCGTTGTCGCCACCATGCGCCAGTTCGGCGTCGCCGGCCTTCCGCGCAACTATGAAATCTTTTACGAGGCGCTTGCCGGCACCAATCACGAGCTGAGCCTGGCCGTGGTGTCGCTGCCCCACCACCCGACGCAGGAGCAGCTCGACGAGATCGGGCAGCGCTTCTTCGCGCATCATCACGGCCTCAGCATCGTCGACAGCGCCCGGTCGATCGTCGCCTGCGAGTTGGAGGAGGTGGCCTCTCTCCTGCGCGCTGAACGGAGCCATTTGGAGCGTTTCGGCGAAATCCTCCACCGATCCTCCGATGGCTTGGCCGCGCGCAACAATGTGAGCCGCGAGCTTTTCCAGAAGGTTCTCAACGTCATCACGGTGGCGACCTCGTCCACCATCGAGCGCGGCCGGGAGACGGCGCAGGCGCTCGGCGACAAATCCGCCGAACTGGAAAGCGTCAAGTCGAAGCTGGAGGAATACAAGAAGCTCGCCGACACCGACCCGCTCACCCAGATCGCCAACCGGCGCGCCTTCGACAAGGAGCTGACGCGGATCTACGACACGGCGAGCGGCGTGATGTTCAAGTCGCTCATCATCGCGGACATCGACCGCTTCAAGGATGTCAACGACCGCTTCGGCCATCCCGCGGGCGACAAGGTCATCCAGATCATCGCCGGCGTGTTCCGCGCATCGACGGACGGCGAGATGTTTTTGGCCCGTACGGGCGGCGAGGAGTTCGCCATCATCGTGGAAGGCCGCAGCGAGGACGCGGCTGAGGAGATCGCCGAGCGGGTCCGCGCGGCGGTGGAGCAGACGGCGCTCGGTCACTATGTGGGCGCGGTCTGCAACCCGGTCACGGTGTCGGTCGGCCTTTGCATGGCCTCCGAGGCGGAAGGCCCGGACGATCTCTACGCCAAGGCTGATCGGGCGCTCTACCGCTCCAAGGTGAACGGCCGCAACCGCGTGACGCGGCATTCGGCGCTATCCGAGCAGCAGCGCGCCTCCAAGAACTGGATGCTGTATCGGAAGGACTGACGCGGGCCGCGGCGGCCCACGTCAACGCTCGGCAAGGCTTCGCCCCTACTCCGCGGCGGCGACCTTGCGGCGGCTGTTCTCCGCCTGCTCGCGCTTCAAGAGCCCAGACACCAGGAAGGCCAGTTCCAGCGCCTGGTCGGCGTTGAGCCGCGGGTCGCAATGCGTGTGGTAGCGGTCCTGCAGCTCCTCGTCGCGGATGGCCCGCGCCCCGCCCGTGCATTCCGTGACGTTCTTGCCCGTCATCTCGACATGGATGCCGCCGGGATGCGTGCCCTCGGCGCGATGCACGGCGAAGAAGCTCTCCACCTCGCGCAGGATGCGGTCGAACGGCCGCGTCTTGTAACCCGCCGCCGTGATCGTGTTGCCGTGCATGGGGTCGCAGGACCACACCACGTTGCGCCCCTCGCGCTGCACCGCCCGCACGAGCTTGGGCAGGTGCTCTTCCACGTGATCGTAGCCGAAGCGCGCGATCAGCGTGAGCCGGCCCGGCTCGTTCTCGGGGTCGAGCGCGTCGATCAGCGCCAGCAAGCCGTCCGGCGTCAGCGACGGCCCGCATTTGAGGCCGAGCGGGTTCCTGATGCCGCGGCAATATTCGACATGCGCGCCGTCGGGCTGGCGGGTGCGGTCGCCAATCCAGATCATGTGGCCCGAGGTCGCGTACCAGTCGCCGCTCGTGGAATCCACGCGCGTCATCGCCTGCTCGTAGCCGAGCAGCAACGCCTCATGGCTCGTGTAGAAGTCGGTCTCGCGTAGTGCGTAATTCGTTTCCGAGGTGATGCCCACCGCGCGCATGAAGTCCATGGTTTCGGTGATGCGGTTGGCCAGCGCCTCGTAGCGCTCGCCCTGCGGGCTGTCGGACACGAAGCCCAGCATCCACTGATGCACGTTCTCCAGGCTCGCATAGCCGCCCTGCGCGAAGGCGCGCAGCAGGTTCAGCGTCGCCGCCGACTGCCGGTAGGCCATCTCCTGGCGCGCGGGGTCGGGCGTGCGCGAGCGCTCGTCGAACTCGATGCCGTTGATGATGTCGCCGCGATAGGACGGCAGCGTCACCTCGCCCTTGGTTTCCACGCCTGAGGAGCGCGGCTTGGCGAACTGACCGGCGATGCGGCCGACCTTCACCACGGGCTGCGAGCCGGCGAAGGTCAGCACGACGGCCATCTGCAGGAACACGCGGAAGAAGTCGCGGATGTTGTCAGCGCCGTGTTCGGCGAAGCTTTCCGCGCAGTCGCCGCCCTGAAGCAGGAAGCCCTCGCCCGCGGCCACGCCGGCGAGCTGCTTCTTGAGCTTCCGGGCTTCACCCGCGAAAACCAGAGGCGGGAAGCTCGCCAACCGCGACTCCGTGTCCTTGAGCGCCGCCTGGTCCGGATAGTCCGGAACCTGGCTGATCGGCTTGCCGCGCCACGAATCCGGAGACCACTTCTTCATTTTCGAGCCCACCATACAGATGTCGCCGCCCGGCTCCGCGCCGGGCGACGCGGGCTCTATACAGGACAGGCCAGCACTGATCCAGAGCGCGCCCGCGTCTCCCGCGACTGGCCCTGTTCACCCGTCGCGATCGGCCTTAGGACGCCTCGGCCCGCCAACCCGACTCATAGCGAAAACACGCAGCCATGCTCCTCGTCGAAACCTATATCGATCGTTCCGCCATCCAAGGCATCGGGCTTTTCGCCCGGCGCTTCATTGCGCGCGGCGCGGTAGTTTGGGAGCTCCGCCCGGCCTATGACCGGCTCATCGCGGTCGAGCAGTGGGAAAGCGAGACCGGCACGGTGAAGGATTATCTCGATCGCTACGCCTACCCGTCCCGCGCCCATCCCGGCTTCATCCTGTTCGAGGCGGACGACGCCCGCTACATGAATCACGCCGACGAACCCAACTGCGACGTGTCCGACGAGCAGCTTCACGTCGCGCTGCGCGACATCCAGCCGGACGAGGAGCTGACCTGCGACTATGGCGCGTTCTTCCCCGGCGGCTTCGAGATGCTGGGCGACCGCTAACCGCCTTCCTGCGTCGGCGCGACCTGGGTCTGCGTCGGCTGGTAGCCGTCCGGGTGCGCCGGAACTGCTTTCAGATAAGCCGCGATCGCCGCCCGATCCTCGGGCCGGAGCTGAGACGTGTTCGCCACCACGTCCGCCATGGCGCCGCCCACCGAGTCGAACTCCGGCGTGAAGCCGGTGGTCAGCAGTTCCACGATCTCGCCCTCCGACCACCCGCCGATGCCCTGCTCGTGCGACGTGATGTTGGGCACCTTGCCCTGCCCCTCGGCCGCCCTCGCCCCGGCCAGCCACTGGCCCTTGTCGAGCCCACCGATCGGGTTGCGGGGCGTGTGGCACTCGCCGCAATGACCGGGCCCCTCCACGAGATAGCGCCCGAGCGCCACCGGCTCCGGCGCGTCCGCGGCCAGCGCGACCACCGGCTCGGGCGACAGGAAGAGCCGCTTCCACAGCCCCAGGCCGCGGCGGACGTTGAAGGGAAAGCTTACCTCATGCGGCGGAGCGCGGCCCTCCACGGGCGGCAGAGTCATCAGATAGGCATGCAGGTCGGCGATGTCGCCGGGCGCCATCCGCGCATAGGACGTGTAGGGAAAGGCCGGAAAGTAGTGCAATCCGTCCGGCGACACGCCCCTGAGCATGGCGTTGGCGAGGTCGCCCGCGCTCCAGTTCCCGATCCCGTCGATCAGGTGCGGCGAGATGTTGGGCGCGACGAAGGCGCCGAAGTCGGTCTCCAGCCGCACGCCGCCCGGCAACTGGAGCCGCGCCTCTCCGACCGACTTCGGCGCGGCGTGGCAGGAGGCGCAGCCCCCCGCATGGAAGATGCGTTGGCCCCGCGCAGCGTCGCCCTGGGGCAGCGCGGCGATCTCCGCGGCGCTCAAAGGGTCGGGCGCGGTCAGCACCCAGCCGACCGCCGCCCCTGCCGCTGCGAGCGCGGCCAGACCCAGTCCCAGCTTGGCCCAGCCGCGCATGCCTCGCGCCCGTCAGTTGTTGCTGATGCGGAAAGGCTGGTGGCAGGAGCCGCAATTGGCCCCGATCTGCCCGACCGCGGCGGCCAGCGCGGCCTGGTCCTGCGGCTTGCTCGCCGCGGCCGCCGCGGTGTCGGCCGCATACTTCTCCCAGGCGGCTTCGAACGCCGCGAAATCCTCCCAGATCGCAGGCGAGGCCTCCGTGCCTTCCTGCGTGCCTTCCGGGAACAGCTCGTCGGCTGCGCCGGGCCTCGCATTTTCGGCGAGCTGATCGAGAATCTGCTGCGCCTTGGCGGCGTCGAACGCCTCCTCGCCCTTTGCCATGGGCGAGATCTGGCGCATGAGGCCGGCGCGCTCCTTCATCAGCGCTTCGCGGTCCTCGACAGGGCCTGCGAAGGCCAGCGACACGCCGGCGGCGAGCGCGGAAAGGCAGAGGATGGTTTTCTTCATGAGGCGGGCTCCGGTGGCTTCGGACAAGAGATCAAGGGTGGCGGCCCGCGTCCCCGGCCACGACACCTCGGTCAAGGAAGCATGGAATCGCGATCCTGCAAAGAGCCCTGACCCAAAGAAGAAGGGGCGCCGCGCGCCCCTTCGGAAACCCATTCGGACGCTGATGTCAGCGCGTCGCCTGCTCATACATTTCAAGGACATGGTCCCAGTCGATGAGGTTGTCCACGAAGGCTTCCAGATATTTCGGCCGCGCGTTGCGGTAGTCGATATAGTAGGAATGCTCCCACACATCGACGCCGAGGATCGGCGTGCCGCCATGCACCAGCGGGTTCTCGCCGTTCGGCGTCTTGGTGATCTGGAGCTTGCCGTCCTTCACCGCCACCCAGGCCCAGCCCGAGCCGAACTGCGTGGTGCCGGCGTTGATGAAGTCGGCGCGGAACTTGTCGTAGCCGCCGAGATCGCTGTCGAAGGCTTGGGCGAGGCGTCCGGGCAGCTTGTTGCCGCCGCCGCCCTTTTTCATCCACTGCCAGAAGTGGACGTGGTTGTAGTGCTGGCCGGCGTTGTTGAAGAGGCCTTGGTTCTTGCCGAAGGACTGCTTCACCACCTCTTCGAGCGGCAGGCCGTCCATGCCGGCCTCGGCGGCCAGCTTGTTGCCGTTGTCCACATAGGCCTTGTGGTGCTTGTCGTGATGGAACTCCAGCGTTTCCCGCGACATAAAGGGCTGCAGGGCTTCGTAGTCATAGGGCAGTTCAGGCAGTGTGAAGGCCATCTTCCTCTCCTCTTAAGCACGATCCCGAATGGTGCGGACGGTTCGAGCCGGATCACGCGCAAACCAGACGCCCGGCTGGCGCAAAACGCCTCGCGCCGACGTTGCGCGAGATAGGCTTTCGCGCGGGGGCCGGCAATGGTTCACGCGGCCGAGCACCTGTTGCCGCCGCCTTCCCGGCGTTTTGCGGCTCAGGCCGCCGAATGCGCCCATTCCCAATAGAGCTCGCGCGCCTTGCGGCCGACCGGGCCAGGCTGCAGGTCGCGGTCCTCGACCCGAATCACCGGCACCACCTTGGAGTGATTGCCGCTGGAGAACACTTCGTCCGCCTCCAGGAAGTCGCGCACCGACAGCGCCTTCTCCGTGGTTTTGAAGCCGTAGTCGGCCAGGAGCTGGATCACCCGGGAGCGAGTGATGCCCGACAGAAACGTACCGTTCGGCGCCGGCGTGAACACATGCCCGCCCTTGACGAGGAAGATGTTGGAGGTCCCCGTCTCCGCGACATTGCCCAGCATATCGAGTACCAGCGCATTGTCGAAGCCGCGCCGCTTGGCCTCCAGGATCGCCCGCGCATTGTTGGGATAAAGGCAGCCCGCCTTGGCGTCGGTCGGCATGGTCTCGATCGTGGGCCGCCGGAAGGGCGAAACGCCCACCGAAAATCCCGAAGGCGGGATCATGGGCGACTCGTAAAGGCAAAGGCAGAAGCGAGTGGAGGTCGGGTCGGCGGGCACGCCCATATAGCCGCCATGCTCGGCCCAATACATGGGCCGGACATAGACCGCCGTCTTGCCGTCGAATTTCTTCAGCCCGTCCCGCGTGAGACCCGCGATCTCCTCGCCGCTCATGGTGGGTTCGAGCCCAAGCGCGCGGGCGGAGGCGTTGACGCGCGCCGAATGCCGGTCGAGGTCGGGCGCCACGCCCTCGAACCAGCGCGCGCCGTCGAACACGCTGGAGCCCAGCCACATCGCATGGCTGCGCGGACCCACGACCGCCACATTGCCCTCGTGCCAGTCGCCGTCCACGAAGGTCCAGGTCAGGCTTTGGGCTGCTGTGGCGAGCGTCATGTCGGTTCCCTGGTTCTTCGCGTCTTGGACAGCACTTCCGGGTATGGCGTCAACCTGCTAGCGGGTTCCCACTCGTTGGGACAGCCCGCCATGCGCTTCGCCGCCTATGTTTTCGACGCCTACGGCACGCTGTTCGACGTGCATGCGGCCGTGCGGCGCCACGCCGGCAAGCTCGGGCCCGACGGTCCAGCCTTCTCCGCGCTGTGGCGCGCCAAGCAGTTGGAATACTCCTGGGTCCGCTCGCTCGCCGGCGCCTATGCTGATTTCTGGCGGCTGACCGAGGACGCGCTGGACTTCGCCTTCGACGCCATGCCCCAGATGGACCGCGGGGTGCGGGCCGGCCTTCTCGACGCCTACTGGAACATCGACTGCTACCCGGAGGCGCCGCATGTCCTGCGCGACCTCAAATCCGCCGGCGCCAGGCTGGCGGTGCTGTCGAACGGCTCGCCGGCCATGCTAGAGGCCGCCGTTCGCGCGTCGGCGCTCGACGGCGTTCTCGACGAGATCTTCTCCGTGGACGCGGTGAAGCGCTACAAGCCCGACCCTTCCGTCTATGACGCGGTCGCCACCGGCTGGCGGCTCTATCCCGACGCGGTGTCCTTCCAGTCGTCCAACCGCTGGGACGTGGCGGGCGCCGCGCGTTTCGGCTTTCGCGCGGTGTGGATCAACCGCGACAACCGGCCGGACGAGTATCGGGATTGCCCGCCGGCTCTGATCCTGCCCTCGCTGGACGCGCTCGCCGCCGAGATTTGAAGGTCTCGGCTGGAGAAGGTTCCTGCTGTTGCCGGAAAGCAACACATCGGCCACGTTTCGGCCGGAAACGGAACTCTTATCGAGCCTTAACGTCACTGTTCTCAGATGCGCGGCTACATTGCTTGCCTGTTCCGTTCGCCGCGTCCGTTTGTGGGGTTCCATGTCTGATCTGTTTTTGTCTTCCCGCGCGGTCTCGCGCCGGCGCTTTCTTTCGCTGTCCTCCGCGCTCCTGGGCTCGGCCGCGCTGTCGGCCTGCACCACGTCCCGCTCGGTTCGCGTGATCGAGCCGGTCGCTGTCGAGCCCGCCGAGGTCTATACCGGCTTCGACGATCCGGCGCTGATGTATGGCCCGGTGGTGGACGACGGCTTCGCGATCCCCGCCATACCCTTCGACCAGATCGACCCCCGCTTCTACCGCCAGGTCGTGGACGATCCGACCGGCGAGGCGCCGGGTACGGTCGTGGTCGATACCAGCCAGCACTTCCTCTACTTCACGCGACCTGGCGGCCAGGCGATCCGCTATGGCGTGGGTTTGGGCCGGGCGGGCTTCGAATGGTCGGGCCAGGGCGTGATCCAGTGGAAGCAGCGCTGGCCCAAATGGACGCCGCCGGCGGAGATGATCGCGCGCGATCCGAGCCTTGAAAAGTGGAGCGTGGACAATGGCGGCATGCCCGGCGGGCTCGACAACCCGCTCGGCGCGCGCGCGCTCTACATCTTCCAGAACGGCGAGGACACGCTTTACCGCGTCCACGGCTCGCCGGAGTGGCAGTCCATCGGCCGCTCGGTGTCGTCGGGCTGCGTGCGGATGATGAACCAGGACGTGATCGACCTCTATGATCGCGTTCCCAATGGCACGCCGATCAAGGTGGTGGGCGCCGGCGTCGGACAGGTCTGACCGCCTGCGCGATGGCGCCGGACCGTTTCAGCTCCGGCGCCCGCGCCATGCGGAGGGCCGCAAGGTGCCGAGGGCTCTAGCCCGAAGCGGTGAGGGGCGACAGGGCCGTGAAGTGATGGCCAAGCTGCCGGCCGCGCCCTCGTCCTGAGGTGCTCTCTACGAAGCCTCGATAAACCACGTGCAGAGGCTCGAAGGACGAACGTCGCCTTCAAAACCCCCGTTTCAGACCACCGAGAATCCCACGCACTAACGCGCGCCCGAGCGATGAGCCTGCGGAGCGCACGACCGACTTGATGGCGGCCTCCGCCACCGTCTGCCGATTGGAGGCACGCGGCACGGACGAGCGGCGGCGGGTGGTCGGGCGGTCGTCATCGTCATCATCATCGTCGTCGCGCCGGGAGCGCCGCTCGTCGTCATCTACCGGCCGGCTGCCCCAAGGCCCTGCCTTGCCGCCATCGAAATCCGGCAGCGTCCAGCGGGTCCGGGCGCCACCCCGGCTGGAGGCCTGCGCCTCCCTTTCCTGCTCGTCCTCCGCCCGGCGCGCCAGCATTTCGTAAGCCGAATCGCGATCCACCGTCTCTTCGTAGAGGCCGGCCACCGGGCTTTGCGCCACGATCGCCTGCCGTTCGGCGTCCGTGACCGGCCCCAGCTGCGACGAAGGCGGGCGGATCAGCGTGCGCTGGACCACCGACGGCACGGCCTTTTCGCCCAACGTGGACACCAGCGCCTCGCCCACGCCCAACTGCGTGATCGCCTCCGCGCAGTCGAAGTCCGAGTTCGGACGGAAGGTTTCGGCGGCCGTGCGCACCGCCTTCTGCTCGCGCGGGGTGTAGGCGCGCAGCGCGTGCTGGAAGCGGTTGCCGAGCTGGGCGAGCACGGTTTCCGGCACGTCGAGCGGGTTCTGCGTCACGAAATAGACGCCCACGCCCTTGGAGCGGATCAGGCGCACCACCTGCTCCACGCGCTCGACCAGCACCTTCGGCGCCTCGCTGAACAGAAGATGCGCCTCGTCGAAGAAGAACACGAGCCGCGGCCTCTCAGGGTCGCCCACCTCCGGCAGTTCCTCGAACAGCTCGGACAGGAGCCAGAGCAGAAAGGTGGCGTAGAGCCGCGGGTTCATCATCAGCCGGTCGGCGGCGAGCACGTTGACCGCGCCCCGACCGTCCGGCGTCGTGCGCATGAGATCGGCGATGCGCAGCGCCGGCTCGCCGAAGAACTCGTGCCCGCCCTGGTTCTCGAGCACGAGCAGCGCCCGCTGGATCGCCCCGATGGAGGAGCGCGACACGAAGCCGTAGCGGGCCGAAATCTCCTTCTCGCGGCCGCTCATCTCCTGCAGCAGCGCCTGCAGGTCCTTGAGGTCGAGGAGCAGGAGCCCTTCCTCGTCGGCCAGCTTGAAGGCGATGTTGATGACGCCCTCCTGCGCCTCCGACATGTCGAGGAGGCGCGCCAGCAGCAGCGGCCCCATCTCGGAGACGGTTGCCCGGATGCGGTGTCCCTTCTCGCCGAACAGATCCCAGAAGATGACAGGGAATTCCTGGGGTTCGTAGGGCTCCAGCCGGATCTCTTCGGCCCGTCGTCTCAGCGCTTCGTCGGGCTCGCCCATGGAAGCGATGCCCGACAGGTCGCCCTTGATGTCGGCGCAGAACACCGGCACCCCCGCATTGGAGAAGCCCTCGGCCAGCACCTGCAGCGTCACCGTCTTGCCCGTGCCGGTCGCGCCCGTGACCAGGCCGTGGCGGTTAGCGTATTTCAGCAGGAGCTCCTCCGGCCCCTGGTAGCCGTCATCCGGCTTTCGGCTCGCGCCGACGAAGATGCGATCACTGTCAGCCGTCATTCCGCTTGGCCTCTCCTGATGCGCCTTCCTAGCCGGGGCGGCCCGTCGGCGGAAGTGGAGGCGGGGCTACAATGGGTTTGTTGCGACATGGCGCGGCATCCGCGTTGCGGCGCAGCACCGCGCGCCCTAATCTTGCCACGATGCGGAAATGCGGCCGAGGCGGATGAGCGAAGAAAGACGAGAGAGCCGTCCGGTTTTCCCGGAAGCGAGCCGCGAGCAATGGCGCGCCGCGGCCGAAAGGGCGTTGAAGGGACAACCCCTCGACGAGGCGCTGCGGTCGTTCACCGACGATGGCATCCCCATCGAGCCGCTCGCGCCGCGTCGCCCGGATGCGGCGGTCTGGCGGGGAAAGCGCGCCCGCCCCGCCTTGCTTGGCCGGATGGACGACCCCGACCCGGCGCGGGCCAACGCCCAGGCGCATCGAGAGCTTGCCGAAGGAGCGGACGGTCTTGCGCTCGTCTTCGCGGGCGCGCCCACGGCGCATGGGTTCGGCCTCGCCGCCTCGCTCAAGGCGCTTCAGCAGGTTCTGGACGGCATCCCGCTGGGGCGGATCGTCCTGCGTGTCGATGCTCACCCTTCGAGCCGGCAAAGCGCGGAGTGGCTCTTGATGCTGCTGGGCAAGGCGCGTGTCGATCCAGCCAGGCTGGAGCTGTCCTTCGGCATCGATCCGGCCGCCATCTTCGGCGGCACGGGCCGGCTCAAGATGTCCATCGAGGCGCTCGAAGCGTCGCTGCCGCCCTCGCTCGCCCATTACTTCGCCTTGGGCGCGCCGGGCGTCCTGCTCGAAGCGGACGGCCGCGTCTTCCATGAGGCCGGCGCGACGGAGGCCCAGGAGCTCGGCGCGATCCTGTCCTCCGCCCTTTCGTATCTCCGGATGTTCGAGGAGGCCCGTCAGCCGCTCGTCTATGCCGCGCCGCATATCGGCTTCGCGCTGAGCGTGGACCAGGACCAGTTGCTCGGCTTGGCGAAGCTTCGCGCCACCCGAGTGCTGTGGGCACGGCTGGCCGAGAGCTGCGGGCTGGAGGTGGAGCCTGTCGCCATTCACGCGGAGACCTCGCGGCGCATGCTCACGCGGAAAGATCCCGAAACCAACATCGTACGCAACACGGTGGCGGCGTTCACAGCGATCGCCGGCGGGGCGGATTCCTTGTCCCTCCTGCCGCACACCCTGCCCCGTGGGCTGCCCGACCCATTCGCCCGCCGGCTCGCGCGCAACACCGCGCTGGTGCTCGCGCAGGAAGCGCATCTCGGCTCCGTGCAGGATCCCGCCAGCGGCGCCGGCGCGATCGAGGCCTTGACTGACCGGCTCTGCGAGACGGCTTGGGATGAGTTCCGCCGCATTGAGGGCGAAGGCGGCATCCTGCGCAGCCTCGAAGCGGGAGCCTTCCAAGCGCGCATCCGCGAAGCTCGGGAGCGACGCGAAAAAGCCGTGCGAGACGGCGAGCGCATCATCATCGGCACGACGCATCATGCCTTGAAGGAGGAACGCGCGGTGGCGGTTCTGAACGCAAGTCCCCGTGGCCGCTCGCAAGCGGAAGGCGTTGCGGTCTGCGAACCGCTCCTGCCCGTCCCGCTCAATGCCGCCGTCGAGGAAGCTTCGCAATGATCCCGGACTTCCGCGCCATGCCCTGGCGCAAGCCCGCGGCGCCGCCGGCCGAGGCGGATGTGGCCGCGCTGGAGACGGCGGAAAGCATCACCCTCAAGCGCCGCTATGGCGAGGCTGACCTCGCCGGCCTGCCCTATCTCGACAGCTTTCCCGGCCGGCCGCCGTTCCTGCGCGGTCCCTACCCCACCATGCATGTCGTCCAACCCTGGACCGTGCGCCAATATGCCGGCTTCTCCACGTCCGAAGAGTCGAACCGCTTCTACCGCGCCAATCTCGCCGCCGGCCAGAAGGGGCTTTCGGTCGCCTTCGACCTCGCCACCCACCGCGGCTATGACAGCGACCACCCCCGTGTGGCAGGTGACGTCGGCATGGCGGGGGTGGCGATCGACTCCGTCCTCGACATGCGCCAGCTCTTCGAGGGCATCCCGCTCGACGAGATGAGCGTGTCCATGACCATGAACGGGGCCGTGCTGCCGATCATGGCGCTGTTCATCGTGGCGGCCGAGGAGCAGGGCGTTTCGGAGCAGAAGCTGAGCGGCACCATCCAGAACGACATCCTCAAGGAGTTCATGGTCCGCAACACCTATATCTACCCGCCCAAACCCTCCATGCGGATCGTGTCCGACATCATCGCCTACACTGCGCGGCGGATGCCGAAGTTCAATTCCATCTCCATCTCGGGCTACCATATCCAGGAAGCGGGGGCGACCGTCGACCTGGAGCTCGCCTACACGCTGGCGGACGGGGTCGAATACGCGCGCGCGGGCGTCGCGGCCGGGCTCGATATCGACAGCTTCGCCCCTCGCCTGTCCTTCTTCTGGAACGCAGGCATGAACTTCTTCATGGAAGTCGCTAAGCAGCGCGCCGCCCGGATGCTGTGGGCCGAGCTGATGCAGAGGCTGTTTAGGCCGAAGGACCCGCGCTCGCTCGCGCTGCGCGCTCACACCCAGACCTCGGGCTGGTCGCTGACCGCGCAGGATCCGATGACCAACATCATCCGCACCACGCTGGAGGCGATGGCCGCCATCCAGGGCGGCACGCAGTCGCTGCACACCAACTCGTTCGACGAGGCGTTGGCGCTGCCCTCCGAACGCTCCGCGCGCATCGCCCGCAACACCCAGCTCATCCTGCGCGATGAAGTCCCCACCCGCCGGGTGATCGACCCGTGGGGCGGCTCGACCTTCGTGGAGCGGCTGACGCATGACCTCGCCGCCCGCGCCATGTCCCATATCGAGGAGGTCGAAAGCTTCGGCGGCATGGCGGCGGCCATCGAGCAGGGCCTGCCCAAGCGGCGCATCGAGGAGGCCGCGGCGCGCACCCAAGCCCGCATTGATTCCGGCGAGCAGGCGCTGGTCGGCGTCAACAGCTTCCGCGCCGAACGTGAGCAGGACGTGGAGGTGCTCAGAATCGACAACGCCGCCGTCCGCGCCCGCCAGCTCGCCAAGCTGCAGCAGCTCAAGGGCACCCGCAACGTTACAGACGTGGAGACCGCGCTCGATGCGCTGACGGAGGCCGCGCGAAGCGGCGGCAACCTCCTGGAGTTCGCCGTGCGGGCCGCGCGTGCGCATGCCACGGTGGGCGAAATCTCGTTTGCGCTCGAAAAGGTCTTCGGTCGCCACGCCGCGAGCGTGGAGACCATCTCCGGCGTCTACCGCAAGGCGGTCGGCGAGCATCCTGCCGTGGACCGTGTGGCGGAGAAGGTGGCGGCCTTCGAGCGCGCGCGCGGCGCCAAGCCCCGTGTCCTGGTGGCCAAAATGGGACAGGACGGGCACGACCGCGGCCAGAAGGTGGTCGCCACCGCTTTCGGTGATCTCGGCTTCGAGGTGGTGGTGGGCGCCATGTTCCAGACGCCCGAAGAGGTGGCGGAGTTGGCCGCCGAGCACGCCGTGAACATCGTCGGCGTATCCTCGCTCGCTGCCGGTCATCTCACGCTGGTCCCCGAACTCAAGCACGCCCTAGTCGAGCGTGGCCTCCATGACGCGCTGATCGTGGTGGGCGGCGTGATCCCGCCCGACGATTTCGACGCGCTGCGCCAAGCCGGCGCGGCCGAGATTTTCCCGCCGGGCACGATGATTCCGGAAGCGGCGGAACGGCTGCTGGATCGGTTGCTTGCGGATTGAACGTGGCACGGATCGTGTTACGTTTCTCGCCGAGAGGTAGCGAGATCATGAGTGAAGAGAAGCCGGAGATTGCAGCGCAGTTGGCAATAGCGCGACGGATCATGGAAGATCACAAGGAAGCTCTTACCGCACTCGCCAGTGATGAGGACGCTCCCCCAAACGGGACCGAAGAGTTCCGTCGCCAACTCGAAGTTGCGCGTGAGCGGATGAAGAAATACCACGGCGCATATCGAACTCTCTCGATATCGTAGGGGAGCTGGCTTTCTCGCGTCGCGCTGGCGCCTCACTCTTCCACGCCAATCGCGACCACCTCCCACGCCTTCCCGTTCACGATCGCCGCCTCGCCCACGCGCTTGCCGAACAGCGCCTGGGCGAGCGGCGAAACATGGCTGACGGTGCCACAGGCCGCGTCGGCCTCGTCCTCGCCGACAATGGTCCAGGTTTTGCGCACACCGTCTTCGTCTTCGACCGAGACGCGCATGCCGAAGCGGATCACCTCGCTATTCCAGTCGGGCATGACGATTTCGGCCGTTTCGCGCCTCGCCGTCCAATAGCGTAGGTCGCGCGAGAGAAGCGCAAAGCGCTCGCGGTCGGTGCTCGGGCCTATTCGGGCGAGTTCGTCGCGCAAGCGGGCGATCTCCGCTTCGAGCTTTTCGAGGCCGCACCGCGTGACGAGGTTGCGGTGCGAGCTGATCGGCCGCTCGCCGATGCCGCCCAGCGCGTCGCCGCCCTCGTCCTCTTTCGTGAATGCCCGGCTCATGCGGGCGAGCCTACCCCTTTGGACCACGCCGGCAAAGCGGCACGACGCTTGCTCCTCCAAGCGCAAAGCGGTTGGAGGTGTGCCGATGCTGAACAGGCGTGGATTCCTGAAAGCGAGCGCGGGCGTGAGCGCGCTGAGCCTCGCCCTGCCCTTCCCGGCTGAGGCCGCGCAGCGGCGCGGCGTCGAGTTGGCGGCCACGCGCGGCTCCATCGATGCGGGCGAGTGGGGGGTGCAGCCCGGCACATCGGACGAGAGCGGTCGCGCTTTCAGCCGGATGCTGGCGGAAGCGGCGGACCGGAACATGCCGATGTTCCTGCCGCCCGGCGTCTATGTGCTGTCCAACCTGGAGCTGCCGCGCGCCGTGCGCCTCCAGGGCGTGCCCGGCGCCACGCGCATCGTCTATGGCGGCGACGGCTATCTCTTCCTCGGCGGGCACGAGGTCGAGCGCTTCGAGCTGTCCGGCCTCGTGATCGACGGCGCGAACCGCTGGCTGGCCGACCAGGCGCAAGGGCTGATCGACCTGCGCCGCGTGGGCGTGGTTCGCCTCGACGACTGCGTGTTGATCGGCTCCAGCCGCAACGCGCTCGCGCTGGAGGGCGTCGCTGGCCGCGTCGAGCGCTCGACCTTCTCGGGCGCGGCGGACAGCGGCATCTTTGCCGCCGAATCGGCTGGGCTGACGATCGCCGGCAACACCGTGACCGATTGCGGCAATGGCGGCATCCTCGTTCATCGCTGGCAGCCGGCGGAGGACGGCACGATCATCTCCGGCAACCGGGTGGAACGCATCGGCGCGCGAAACGGCGGCACCGGACAAAACGGCAACGGCATCAACCTGTTTCGCGCCGGCGGCGTGCAGGTCACCGGCAACCAGGTCGCGGACTGCGCCTTTTCCGCGATCCGCGCCAACGGCTCGGGCAATGCCCTGATCGCGCAGAACACCTGCCTGCGCTCGGGCGAGACGGCCATCTACTCCGAGTTCTCCTTCGAGGGCGCGGTGATCGCGGGCAACATCGTGGACTTTGCTGCGAACGGCATCTCGATCGCCAACCTCGACCAAGGCGGGCGGCTCGCCACCTGCTCGGGCAATCTTGTGCGCAACCTGTCGCTGGACGGCCCCTACCCCGCGGAGTCCGCCGGCTTCGGCATCGGCATCAGCATCGAGGCCGACACGAGCGTGACGGGAAACGTGGTGGAGGACGCGCCTGCCTATGGCTTGAACATCGGCTGGGGGGCCTTCATGCGCAATGTGACGGCGACCGGCAACGTGATCCGGCGTACCGGCATCGGCGTCGGCGTGACGGTGGTCGAAGGCGCGGGTTCGGCCGTCATCAGCGGCAACCTCGTCTCCGAAGCGCCCGGCGGCGCAGTCGTCGGCCACCGCTGGGGCGAGAAGGTAACAGAGGACCTTGCGGCGACGGGAGCCGCCGCCTTCCCAAATCTCCTCATCGAGCGCAACCGAGCCGTTTAGGCCAGCGGCCCGGCCGGCCTGATCTCGCCGACC
Source organism: Mesorhizobium sp. (assembly GCA_035998495.1). Taxonomy (GTDB): domain Bacteria; phylum Pseudomonadota; class Alphaproteobacteria; order Rhizobiales; family Rhizobiaceae; genus Mesorhizobium_B. The sequence goes on along the minus strand of DASYHP010000099.1, from coordinate 2,120 downwards.
ACGGCCTTGTTCCAGTTCTTGAGCGCCGGCCGGGCGAAGCGGCGGAGCCGGTCAGCCAGCTCGTCGCTTTTCGGCAACAGCTTCGCCAACATGGCCGCCACCATGGCCTCCGCCGCCCGGCTCGCCCCATCGTCGCATTTGAGGGCAATGCCGATTCCGAGCTCGGGCAGGGCCGCGCAATAAACGCCCTCCGCGCCGGTCTTGGTGAACACCCGACCTCCCCCAAGCTCCATGAGCCGCGTGTCGGCGCGGCCCGTGCCGGCCACAAGAAAGGGCTCCGCCATGCAGGCCTGCAGGAGCTGACGCGCCGCGGCGGCACGCGTTGCGCCCATGCCCTTGCCCGCCGCCATGCGGGCGAAGCCGAGCGCTAGGCTCTTGAGCGGCACGGCATAGGTCGGAATCGAGCAGCCGTCCACACCGCGATTCTGCCCGCCGTGGGGCGCTCCGGTCACGGCCTCCAGGCAGGCCGCGATCTCGCGCTGGATAGGATGCTCCGCCCTGACATAGCCGGGATGCGTCATGCCGGAGTGCCGGCAAGCGCAGAGAAAACCTGAATGCTTGCCCGAGCAGTTGTTGTGGAGCGCGGTCGGCTTTCCGCCCCGCAGGGCGAGCTGATGGCCCGCCTCGCCGCCCGGCCAATGCACGCCGCATTCGAGCGCCTCGCCGGCCAATCCGGCGCGCTCCAACATGGCGGCGGCGAGCGCCACATGCGCCTCCTCGCCTGAATGCGATGCGCAGGCCAGGGCTAGTTCCCTGTCGCCGAAGCCGTACGCGTCGGCCGCGCCGCTTTCGACCAGCGGCAGCGCCTGGATCGCCTTGACGGCGGAGCGGGGAAAGACCGGCCGCTCGACATCGCCCACCTCAAACAACGCCCTGCCCTCGGCGTCGCAGGCGAAGACCGCGCCGCGGTGCGCGCTTTCCACATGCAGCCCTCGCCAAACTTCCACCAGGATCGGGTTCATTCTTTCCAGCATTCGTGCTTGCGCGCCGCATTGCGCCGGCCGCCGTTCGAGGCCACATAGACCGTGCTCCCACGCAACCGCAAAAGGTTTCCGTCGCTGATGCTGATCGGCCTGCGCATCCTGCTGTTCCTGTTCGTCGTTTTCGTTCTGCCTGCGCTCCTGACGCTCGGCTGGTGGGTGTTGCAGGATCGCCCGAACTCGTGGCGCTCGGCCGACTGGTCGGCGAGCGGCGTGCTTCCGGTGGCGAAGGAGGCCGGCGACGCGGCGATCTATGTGATGGCGGCGCGCACGGGCGGGCTCAAGGGCGCTTTCGCCGTGCATAGCTGGATCGTGCTGAAGGAGAAGGGCAATGCGCCTTACGTCCGCTACGACAAGGTCGGCTGGGGCTCACCCATCCGCCGCAACGCCCATGCCGCGGACGGCCGCTGGTATTCGAACGAGCCGGTGATCGTGCATGTCGTGACCGGCGAAAGGGCGGAGCGGCTGATCCCGGTAGTCGAGCAGGCGATCCGCGACTATCCCTATTCCCGTTCCGGCGACTATCGGATCTGGCCGGGCCCGAACTCCAACAGCTTCGTCGCCCATGTCGTGAGGGCGGTGCCCGAGCTTGGGGCGCGGATGCCGCCCAACGCGCTCGGGCGCGACTTCGCCGAGGGCGTCGCCTCCCTCTGGTGGGACAGCCGGAACTGGGATTTCCACGCCACGCTGCACGGCCTCGCCGGCTTCTCAGTCGGCTGGACCAGCGGCATCGAGCTGCATTTCATCGGCCTTGTGGCGGGCCTCGACTTCGCCCGCCCAGCGATCCTCGTGCCCGGCTTCGGCCGGGTGGAGCTGTGGCCGTCGAGAGAGACCGCCGCCGATGGAGTGGCTTGAGGGCGCATCTGCGCGCGTTTCTTCCTCGCCACGCCCTCTCTCGCGTCTGGCCATTGCCCCGGAGCATCCCTCTCATTGAGGAGCATCGGGAAGCCGGCGCATGGCGCTTGCCTTCCGAAACACTGATTGCGTGGCTCGCGGCCGTGCGCCGGTCGGTGGTCTTGCCCGGGAGTTGTCGCGGGGTCTGCACGGGGCCTGTGCTGTTGGCTTGGCGTGTTGCCACACCTTGGGCAAGAACACCGGCCCTGCCGGCCCGCGGGCCTCGCTGGCGGGCCTGGATCTGGG
>DASYHP010000085.1:0-138146 GCA_035998495.1 Mesorhizobium sp. | reverse complement strand
GTTGCCCACGATGGCCTGCCCGCCCTCGTTCACCGTGACGTGCTGGACCGTTACCTTCTGCTCGCCACCGGTGCGGTAGCGCTTGAGTGCCTCCACCTGGGTGGCAAACGTGCGTGCGAGCTGGTTGAAGGCCCGCGCGGCGCTGTCCTGCTGCTGGATGGTGTCCACATGCGCGAGCCTGCGGGCGAACGTCAGGGTGGCGTTGTGAACGGCTGTCATCTGCAGGGCCAGCATGGTCTCCACCGTGTCCTGCGGCGCGATGCCGGCGACCGCCGCCATGATGGCGTCGCTGCCGCCCTTGTCGATCTTGGAGCCCTTCGATCCCAGGTTTATGGCTTGGTTCAGAAGCTCGGATGCGAAGGGCAGATGATCCGCCACGCCCGAAATGAAGGCGGTTGGAATGTCCAGCTCGACCTCTTTGCCGTCCTTGCCCTTCACGCTGTAAGACGTCAACGCCTTTGATTTCGCTGGAACAGCCATGCCGCTGCGTGCCTCTCCGGGGCTCTTTAGAACGTCGTGTTCGAGCGCGGCCGGTTCCCTGCAAGCATCTGGCGCAACGTGTAGAGCTTGCATCCGCCGACCAACGTCTCCACACGGGCCAGATCGAGCCGCGCGGGCATTTGTCGGGCAACTTCAGCGGCTCCGCTCCTCAACCTGCCGGCCCCCGTCAGCAGCGTCTTCGGAAGGTAGCGGTCAACGCGCGACAATTCCTGCTTCATGGCTCCGCTCCATTCATTCGCCTTCCCGCGTGCGCCATCCCCGAAGGGGATGGAATGCGTGCTAGTAGGTTCTTTGAAGTCTCTTTGATCTCACCTTGATACCACCTTGATTTTCCCTTGATGTTGCAGGTCGGCAGTGGCTTTGGTCGCGATCGCCAGGTATCGATCTTGCCACTCCACCCATTCGCGGTGCCTTGCGAACCATGCTGCCGTCGCCTTTGTTCGCGGTCGGTATTTCAGCCGGGGAATACCCACTAGAGCCACGTTGGGAAGCAAGCCTTTGGCCACAGGCAAAAGCCACAGCCCATAGCCAGCCGCCCATTCGGCCTGCCCAGGCGTCACCAGCGCCTCGCCTGCTAGATGCGCGATTTCAGCCAAAGCGCGCTCCACCGGCTCGCCGTTGCCAACTGCATAGGGATGCAGCACCTCCGCGGTATCGGTGTCGGCTTCGATGACATGCCCCACTACCTCTAACAGACCCAAATTGATCAGGACGTTCTCGGCCTCCCAAAAGCCGGTCCAGCCAGCGTCGCGCTGCTTTATTGTGCCGTCCTCTTCTTCGAAGGACTCCATCTTTCCTGTGAGGTGGGGTGCAACAAACGGAGCGCTGGCCCAAGCCTCCGAGAGCTTTGCCTGAAAGCCCCAAACAATGAACTCGCCTCGCTCGCCGACCTTATGGCGAGAGTAGGTTCGGCGAAGCTGTTTCCAGTGGATGCCGCCGTTCTCTGCCAAGCTGTGTGCACCGTAGAGGTTCACGAACAACCTGAGCGCAGCCACGCTTTGCGCCGCCCGAAGCAGCGCGAGTGGCGGCGTCTCCCCAGCCGCACCCGTCACGATTGTGTTGGGAAGCCAGATCCAGTCTGGTTCTGCAGCCTTGCTCGCATCGAAGGTGAGCAACTGGAACCGTCCGCCTTTCAGGTTTTGAGCGTAGCCCTTCGCTACAAGGCGCAGGCCGCCCATATAAGCGCTCTCCCCCTCAAGCGCAGCTATCCGTTCAGGTGAAAGCTTTTCCGCTCCTGCCTCAAGCGCGGTGAGCGCAAATTGCTCTAGGGATGTAAGCGCGGGACGATGCCCCTCACAGCCTGGAACTTGGTGCGCGGGCGAGAGATGGTAGCGCGGCCGGGTGCCAGCCTCGGTCAACCGCGACAACCCGCAGGTTACTAGGTCTTTGACGGCCGCCGATGCCCTGCCCCGGCTCGCGCCGGTATAGGTTTCTACCGCGTTTGCTGACCATCGCGTTGTTCGATTGTCGCCGCCAGTGCCGCAGGCCTGCACGAGATAAGCGGCGGCAGGGAGCAGGCCTCGATCGCAAGCAAAGGCCCAAGCTCGCCGGTCAACGGCAAAGAACCCAGCATTCGCGCCCTTTCTTGTCCGAGCCTTCGTGGCGGCGTCTGCCATTGGCTCCTCGCCCGACAGCTGATCGGCTGGCGGGTCCTCAAGAGACATCGGCGGACCCTCCAACGGGGAGGTTCTCAAGCCATGATCGCGCTTCGGTAACAATCACCACGGACTTGCGGCCGATCTTCCGCACTCGGATACGGCCCTCCGTCACCTCACGGTAAAACTTGGCTCTACTGATACTCGCCCAGGAGCAGAACTCATTGACCGTGAGAGCACCCTTGTTGTCGGAAACCGCCACCTCAGTATCCTTTCGGCCACGTGCATTTCAACTGGTCGAGAGTATACTACAGGAGACATGAGACCGCGCACCCGGACGGACCGGTCGCACCACCAATTCACAGGCAAACGTTCACATTTTGTTCAGCCATGCGAGTTGGCCGACGCGTATTTGACGAGCCGGAGTGAGGCTGGTTATCTGCTCCGACCTAATTCAGTACGGAGGTGGCGATGGCGCGGACCTACCCGCAGCTGCCGTGGCTAGACGCCTGCATAGCGGTTCTTATGAAGGAGCCGCGCGGGACTGCGCACGTCGACAAGATTGTTAAGGCCGTCCAGCGGTGGGAAATCCAAAACCCTAAGAACACCATCGTGCGGACGCTCAACACTTTTTGCGCTGAAGCTGCTGACTACAGCCAGGAGAAGCCGAACCTTTTCGAACGTGTCGCACCAAACACCTTCCGGCTTAGGTCGTACCCAGATCGACCGGACACGCGCTTCGCACGGAAAGAAGCCCAACAGGCGGAGTTCAACGAGCTGATCAAGTTGCTAGGACTGGACGAATAGGAGCCACTTGTGGGGCAGCAGGTTCCGGCCAGACGCTCAAGCCCCGCGGAGTGCGACCACGTTCTGGACCGGCAAATTTTCGCACCAATGAGCCCATGCTGCCATTAGCTGCCGTCGCTTCTCCAGCGCGTCGGCCCGCCGGTAGGACTGTTCGGTGGCATCACCCACGCGGTGCGCTAAGGCCTGTTCAGCAACGTCGCGCGGGAAGTGGGTTTCGTCGCCTGCCCAGTCCCGGAAAGCCGAACGGAAGCCATGGACCGTCACGTCCGCCTTCATGCGCCGTAACAGCATCTCCATGGCCATGTTGGACAGAGGCTTCGGCAGCTTGCCTTCCCCGGTCGGCTTGAGGCTGGGGAACACATGTGGCGACGTGCGGACCTCGTGCAGCCCCTTGAGAAGCGCCAGCGCCGAAGCGGAAAGGGGAACCCGGTGTTCCTTGCCGGCCTTCATACGGTGAGCAGGAATGACCCAGAGGGCGCTGTCCAGGTCGAACTCGCTCCAGGAGGCGTTGAGCGCCTCGCCCGAGCGCGTGGCGGTCAGGATCACAAGCTCCAGGGCACGCGCCGCCAAGGTGTCCGCCTCGCGCAGCCGTTCCATGAATGCAGGAACATCGCGGTAAGGCATGGCCGCGTGGTGCCCACGCGTGAGCTTCTGGCGGGCGGGAAGGACGTTCTTCAGGTGCCCACGCCAGAGTGCGGGGTTCTCGCCTGAGCGCCAGCCGCGCGCCTTGGCAAAGTCGAGCACCCGTTCGATGCGCCCGCGCAGGCGTGAGGCCGTCTCCGGCTTGTCCTTCCAAATTGGCGTAAGCACGGCGAGCACGTCGGCGGTGCTGACTTTGGAAACCTTCACCTTGCTGAGGTTGCCCGCATACACATCAAGCGTCATGCGCCATTGCGCCCGGTGCTTGGCGTTGCGCCACTGCCCTTCCATGGAGTCGAGAAACTTCGCCGCGCACTCGTCGAAGGTGGGCTCCTCTTCCTTGCGCCGTTCGGCTATCGGGTCGCGACCCTCAGCCACCGCTGTTCGGCAGTCGGCGGCCAGGGCCCGAGCACGAGCGAGCTTTACGGCAGGGTATGCGCCCAAACCCATCTCGCGGCGCTTCGCACCGTCGCGCCAGATGAAGGCCCATGACTTCGCCCCGGTCGGTTTGACGTTGAGATAAAGCCCACCGCCATCGCCCAGCAGCCCAGTCGCAACGGCTGCTTTGCAGGCGGTGTCTGTCAGCTTGTTGAGCGCCCGGGCCATGGTGAGTCCCTAACTTCGACCCTAACGTAGAAGCGCGATAATGGCATACGACGGGAGTCAAAGGAAGACGGCTAGAACCTCTAACCCCTCGTTTTCGATGGACGCAGGTGGACGCCGGGAAACAGAGGGAAACACCAGTTCGACGGACACTCCCTCCGCCAGTCCATCGAGAATACGCCGGCGTCGGCACCTCGAACGAGGGGCCGGTCCGGGAGCCTGGACCTCAGCCCCGCAACGTCCAGGGAACGAGTTCCGAAAGGAGGATCTCGCCGGGCAGGCCGACAAGCGCCGACGAGGCCGCGAGCGCGACGCCGAACAGCGACAGGGCCGCGAGGAGGTTGACGGTGGTCCGGTCGGGCAGGCGCCTGGGACGTCCCGCCGGCCCGCACCCCTCGGCCCAGGGCAGGCGCTCCATCCTCTCGACCGCTTCCGGCAGCGAACCGGCCCGGATCACGGCCGAGCGCAGGATGCCATCGCTGACATAGGAACAAGCATATCGCGGCATGACCGGGCTCCTTGCATCCTTAACGCGAAGGCGACCCGGCCGTTCCCGATCCGGCGGCGCGGCGCCGGCCACGCATCTTCGGTTAACCATGTTTCTTCGCGCTTTGGTGACTCCGTTCTGCGATTGCTTGTCCGCAGCGGAATGATCTTCCCCAGGGCGGTCATGGCATGACGCCGCTCCGTCGCGCCGCGACCGCCGGCATGTTCGTTTTCACGCGTGCAAAAGAGTTCCCCGATGGCTTCGAGCATCAACACCAATGCCCAGGCGCTGACGGCGCTGCAAAGCCTCAGCGCCACCAACAAGGCGCTTTCGGTCACCCAGACCCGCATCTCGACGGGCCTGCGCGTGGCCGAAGCCGCCGACAACGCCGCCTACTGGTCGATCGCCACCACCATGCGCTCCGACTTCAAGGCGCTCTCGACCGTCCAGGACAGCCTCGGGCTGGGCGCGGCCAAGGTGGACACCGCCTATACCGGCATGAACAAGGCCATCGACACGATCAACGAGATCAAGGTGAAGCTCGTGGCCGCGACGGGCGCCACGGCGGCGGACAAGGCCAAGATCCAGACTGAGATCACGTCCCTGCAGAACCAGGTGAAGTCGTTCGCGGACGCAGCCACCTTCTCCGGCACCAACCTGCTGTCGGTTCTTTCCGACAAGACGGCGGCGGGGGCGGCCGCGGGCACGGCGGACGCAGTGCAGGTGGATCTCAAGATCGTGTCGGCGTTCAACCGATCGCCGAGCGGCACGGTGTCGCTCGGCACGATCGACCTCGACGTGGAGCTCGTGAAGCTCTTCGACGCCGGCACGCCCGCCGCGGTGAAGAATGACGGCCTGCTCGACCGCGAAACCGCCATCTACAGCTCGGCCGCGGCGCAGAACGCCTACGAGACCACCCTCTATGCGCGGGTGCTCGCCGGCGACACCGACACGGACGCGAAGACAGCGGCTGCGACCGCCGCCACCACCGCCGACGCGGCGGCGACCGTCGCGGTCACCAAGTCGATCCACAACCTCGACATCACCGCATCCGGCGTCACCGACGCGGTGATCGGCGCCATGTCAGCCAAGGTGGATGCGGTGCTGAAGGAGATGACGAACGCCGCCACCACGCTCGGCACGGCCAAGTCGCAGATCAACCTGCAGAAGACCTTCACGCAGAGCCTGATGGACTCCATCGACCGCGGCGTGGGCCAGCTCGTGGACGCCGACATGAACAAGGAGTCCACAAGGCTCCAGGCGCTTCAGGTGCAGCAGCAGTTGGGCATCCAGGCGCTGTCCATCGCCAACGGCAACAGCCAGTCGATCCTGTCGCTGTTCCGCGGCTAGGCCCGATCTGAGCGAAGACCTTCCGGCCCGTGAGCCGCCCGGCAGAGTCGGGCGGCCGAGCAGGAGCTAGCGGGACTGCGGCTTGCGCAGTTCGTCGGTGCGGGGGCCGGTGGATTTCGCCCGGTCCTTCTCGACCTGGTCCACATCCATGGGCTGGGCGGGTCCAAGCCCTGTGGCGAGCCCGTCCATCGGGCTCTGGTCGGGATCCTCATCGGCGATGGCGGGGCCAGGAACCGACGCTTTTCGAGCCTTGTCGTTCATGCGCGCGCTCCTCTTTGCGCAGAAAGAACACGGACCGGCGACGCCGGTTCCGGACGGCGCTCCAGCGGCAAACCGCTCGCCTGAAAGGCAAGCCCCCGCTCCGGGGCGAACGGGCGTGGATGCCGACGCATCTCACGCCGCGCCGGCTACGGGCGGGGGCTGATCCGGATCCCAGACGGGCGCTCGCATGGTCAGGCGAGCGCGGCGCAGGGCGCAGCCGGAGTCCATCCGTCCTGACCGCGCCCCAGCGAGGCCGGCGGTGACGCCCGCCGTCTCGAAGTCCAACTCTGTCCGCTGGGATAGACCTCATATGGGTGGGGCCATCGCCCCATGCAAGAGGCCTTGGGCGGCCTTCGCAAGCCGCGGCTCGGCGGGCGTCAGCCGGCGCTGGCCGTCAGGACAGGCGGTTGAGCGAGGCAGCTCGCGGGGATGTCGGGCCAGGTCGCCTTTTCGCAATCGAAGACCTGCGGCACTGTGACGGACACGTTGCGCGGCGCGGTTCCGGCGAAATAAGCGCTGTGGCAGTCATGCTCGAAAGGCGAGCCGTCGCTCAGGCGCACGTCGTGGGCGTGAGCGGCGGCACAAAGCGCCAGCAGGGCGAGCGGCGTCACAAGGGTCGGTCGCATGCGGCTGCAACGCCTGTTGCCGGCCCAGGTTCCCTGCTCCGCCCAGACGCTCAGTCCCGCCCCTCGTCGGGAATGTTGAGGATCGCCCCGCACGCCTTGCAGTGGACCGCATCCGGTTCGTGACGCATCAAGCCGCACTGCCAGCAGCGGAAGCGCACCTTGTAGGGGCGGAAGAGCACCTGGGCCAAGCGCAGGAACAGCGTCACGCCGAAGATCATGATGACGACGGAGATCATCCGCCCGGTCGTGCCGGGCAAGGTGATGTCGCCGAAGCCGGTGGTGGTGAGCGCCGTGACGGTGAAATAGAGCGCGTCGGCGTAGTTGCCGATGTCGGGGTTGGACCAGTGCTGCGTTTCGTAAACGAGCGCCGTCATGACGAACAGGAACACCGTCAGGTTGAGGGCGGCGCTGATCGCTTCCTCGTTCCGACGGAAGAAACGGCTGTCGCGGCGCAACATGCGAGCCATGTGATAGGTCCGCAGGAGCCGCAGTGTTCTCAGGACGCGCAGGAAGCCGCCGCCCTCGCCGGCGATAGGCGCGAGGAACGAGGCGACCGCCACGATGTCCGTCCAGGTGCTCAGCCGCGCGAGTTCCTGCCATCTCTGGCGGCTGATGAAGAAGCGCGCGACCAGGTCCAGCGCGATGGTGACGCCGAACACGGCGTCGATCAATTCAAGGAAGCGATTGCGCTCCATGAAGGAAGTGCCGATGATGAACGCCACCGTGGCGATGTCGAAGACGAGAAGGCCGTAGCGGAAGCGGTAGGCCTCGGCCGTGTCGCCCTCATAGAGGGTCCGGAGCGTCTCGATCATGCTGGCGTGAGCAGATAGCCGCTGCGGTCCAAGGGTCCAGCAGAAAAAATTTCACCACCTCCGGAACCGAAAGCCTGCCTACGCATTACCACTCTCTTGCCGCAGGAGCTGCGCATTCGCGCCGCATTCCTTCAGCAAAAGCCCGCCTCACCAAAAACAACAACGAGGTGGGGTTTTGGCTTCTTTCAGCACGGCAGCGCGCGCGGCGACCAGCATTTTCTGTGTCGCTCTCACCATCGCCACTGCACCGGCTTGGGCCTGCGACAAAGGAAAGACGGCGGCAAAGCTGCCGGAGTTTCGGACTTACACCAAAGAGATCGAGTGCCTCGCCAAGGCCGTCTATTTCGAGGCGCGCGGCGAGCCCTCCACCGGCCAGAAGCTGGTCGCCGACGTGATCCTGAACAGGGTCGCCAACCCGCATTATCCCAAAAGCGCCTGTGGCGTGGTCTATCAGAATGACCACATGAAGAACGCCTGCCAGTTCTCCTTCGCCTGCGACGGGCAGCCGGACGTGGTGACGGAGTCTCGCGCCTTCCGCCGGGCGACGAAGATCGCCAAGGAGGTGCTGAACTGCAACGACGCGTGCCGCGAAAAGCGCAGCGTGCTCGAGCAGTCCACGCATTACCATGCCGACTATGTGGAGCCGGACTGGTCCCGCAAGCTGAAGCGCACGGGCAAAGTGGGCACCCACATCTTCTACTTCACCGCGACCATGTGAGGAATGACGCCGGCGGGCCGCTACGGGCTCAAAACGGCTCGGCCCGCATCCCATCCATGATCGCGGCGAGAACGTCCTTCGTCGCGGTCTGATGCACCATATGGCCATGGTTCCGCACCCGGTGGAACCGGCTGCGCGGGACCATGGCGTGAAGCCTAGCCGACTGCCGGTCGATGCTGACGACGCGGTCGTCCTCGCCGGCCACGATGGTCACGGGCATGGCGAGCCCGCCATACCCTTTGCGGAGACGGAACGCTGCGGGGATCATCAGCGCCGTCTCCTCCGAGCTGGCGCGGATCTGCTTGGGCCGCCACACCATCTCGCGCGGAAATCCGTTGAACTTCTCCGGCACCTTCCGCGGCCCGAAAATCTTTCGCATCAGCAAGGGCCAGATGAGCCGCGTGAGGAGTGGGGCCACGGTGTGGCGCGCGAGATCGCCGACAACCGGCACGGCCGGCCCCGACAACAGCGCCACATCCAGCCGGACGCTTGGAAAGTAGTAGCCGGACAAGAGCACCAGTTGCCCAACCCGTTCAGGATGCCGCTGCGCGAACGCCGCGGCGACCATTGCCCCCCAGGAGTGGCCGACCACGACCGCTTGTGAGACGCCCAGCCGCGTGAGCGCCTGCGCCAGGAGATCGGCCTGCGCTTCGGGGGTCCAGAGCCTGTCGCGGGGCCGCGCGCTGTGGCCGTAGCCTGGACGGTCGAAGGCGATCACGCGATGCCGGGGCGCCAAGCCGTCGATCACCCCGCTCGTCGCCCAGTCCTGGACCATGCTGCCATTGCCGTGCAGCAGGACGAGCGGCTCGCCCTCGCCTTTCTCCAGATAATGCAGGCGCACGCCGGCCACTTGGAGGAACCGGCCGAGCGGCGGATTGCGACGCTCCGCTGCCCGGGCCGCCCGCCAGTTGAAGACGGCCGCGGCGCCCAAGGCCAGAGCCGCGGCGCTGGCCAGACCGGCCGGAGACTGGAGCTGTTCGGCCCAGTTCCCGTGTCTCTTCCCAAGCGAGGGGCGGCCCGGCAGGCGAGCGCGTGGCGAAGCTGTGGGCGGCATGGCGCGCCTCCTGAAAAGCAAGCGGATGTTGCGACGCAGCAAAACCCGCCTCGGCCGCGGTGGTTCCGCCCCGAGCGCCGGCTCCCCGCCCCGTCCCCGCTTCTTCGGGCGACGGAATAACATCGGTTAACGCGGGCGGCAGATGGTCGCCGCGGCGTGCAACCGACACGTAGGCATCGCGTTGGCGGGCTCAGCGCACGCAATCGACGCGGCGCGAGACATCAGAGGATTGTCCCCATGAAACTTTTCCACGCCCCGGTGGCCATGGCCATGCTGGCCTTCGCCTCCCCCGCCGCACTCGCTCAGGACGCGGCCATGTCCGCCCAGGACTATGTCGCCATGGCCGCGAGCTCCGACATGTTCGAGATCCAGTCCAGCCAGATCGCCCTGGAGAAGGGCCAATCGGACGCCGTCAAGCAGTTCGCCCAGGAGATGGTGGCCGATCACGACCAGACCTCCGCTCAGCTCGCCGCGGCGGCTCGCCAGGAGCAGGTCGAGGTTCCCAGCGCCATGATGGAGAAGCATGCCACCATGCTTGAGCAGCTCGGCAACGCCTCGGGCGCCGAGTTCGACGCGGCCTATATCGAAGCGCAGGTGATGGCGCATCAGGAGGCCGTGGCCCTTCATTCCTCCTACGCGGAGAACGGCGAGAGCGAGCCCCTGAAGGAAGTGGCGGAGCGCGCGGTGCCCATCGTCAGCGAGCATCTCGAAGATGCTCAGGCCATGGGCAACATGTAGTTCACCGATCTCCCGCCAAGCTTGAAGGCCGGTTGAAAGACCGGCCTTCTTCGTATCCGCAGGTGAATGCAACGTCGCTTATTTCACATGCCGGATCATCAACTTAGCCCGCAGGCTGAACCGCGCGGTCAGCGCAAGTAACATAGATCAACACGCCGCGTCCTTTGGCCCGTTTCGCGGGAACCGTTGAGGGCAGCGCCGGTTCACGCCGGGCCAACCAACAGGAGCCCACCGATGTTCTTCCACACGAAGCGCTTCCAATACAATGCCAAGCCCGAGCGGCCCGACCCGGTCTTCGCGAAGATGCTGCAGGAGCCCCTGGGCGGCCAATGGGGCGAGATCAGCGTCATGATGACCTACCTCTTCCAAGGCTGGAATTGCCGCGGTCCGCAGAAATACAAGGACATGCTGATGGACATCGGCACCGAGGAGATCGCCCATGTCGAGATGCTGGCGACCATGATCGCCCGCCTCCTCGAAAGCTCGCCCGTGGAGGCGCAGGAAGACGCCGCCAAGAACTCGGTGGTGGGCGCGGTGCTCGGCGGTTCGCGTGTCGAGGATGCGATCATCGCCGGCATGAATCCGCAGCACGCCATTGTGAGCGGCTCGGGCGCGATGCCCGCCGACAGCGTCGGCTATCCCTGGAACGCGAAATACACGATCGCCAGCGGCAACCTCTTGGCCGACTTCCGCTTCAACGTGACGGCGGAGAGCCAAGGCCGGCTGCAGGTCTCGCGGCTCTACAATCTCACCGAAGATCGTGGCGTGCGCGACATGCTCTCCTTCATGATCGCGCGCGACACCATGCACCAGAACCAGTGGCTGGCGGCGATCCGGGAACTGGAGGAGGACGGGCTCGACAGGACGCCGGCGCCGATGAACTTCCCCACCGAGCTTGAGAAGCGCGAGGTGGCCTATCAGTTCTGGAACTGCTCGGACGGCACGGAAAGCGCCCAGGGCCGGTGGGCCCAGGGCCCGGCCCCGGACGGCCGGGGCGAGTTCACTTATCTCGAGAATCCGCAGCCGATGTCGGACGACACCGGCCAGCTCGGCATGGTGGACCCGCGGCTCTACGGCACGCCGCCCATGCCGGTGCCGCCCGCCGCCGCCGAGTGAGCGGCAGCGGGAACGACACGCGACGGGGAATGTTGATCGAAACCGGCGGGGCGCGGCCGCGCCCGCCGGTTTCCCGCTGTAATGGCCCTGAAGGGCGAGCGGCGCCACGCGCCGTCAGACGTGGAGAACACCGTGCCGCCGACCGAGGATCAAGCGCCAGCCGAACCCCGATCCGCCTTGTTCCCCTTCGTGACGGGCTTCGAAGGAACCTACATCTTCGGCACCGGCCAGGACGTGCTCGACACGACTGAGCACGCGACGCGCTATCGCGAGGATTTCGAGCTTCTGGTGAAGGACGGGATCGGCGCCTTCCGCGCCTGCATCCCCTGGCACCACATCGAGCGTGAGAAGAGTTCCTACGACTGGCGCTGGACCGACGCCTATCTGGCCTGCGCCCAGACGTTCGGCCTGGATGTGATCGCCGACCCGCTGCATCACACCAGCTTCCCGGACTGGCTCGCGGGCGGCTTCGCCGATGAGGCCTTCGTGCCGCATTACCTCGCCTTCATCGAGGCCTTCGCGCGGCGCTACCCCGCCGTGCGGCGCTACACGATCATCAACGAGCCCTATGTCACGGCCTGGTTCTGCGGCAGCGTGGCGATCTGGCACCCGTACCGCGAGGGGCCGCAGCATTTCGTGCCGATGCTGCGCAACGTGGCCCGGGCCATCTGCGAGGCCACCGAACGGCTCACCCGCATCCGGCCGGACATGGAGTTCCTGCATACCGAATCCTGCGAGGCGCATACCGCGCTCGACCCGGAGTCCGAGGCCCATGCCGCGCATGGCAACGACATGCGCTTTTCCCTGCTTGACCTGATGCTCGGCCGGGTGGGTCGCGATCATCCGCTCCACGGCTACTTCACCGGACATGGCGTCGGCGAGGCGGACCTCGCCTGGTTTGCGGAGCATCCCGCCCGCGTGGACGTGCTCGGGCTGGACTACTACTCCCACAGCGAACTGGCCTGGGCGCGGGACGGCCGCCGGGCGCGGCACGAGGTGCGCGGCTTCGCGTCGGTGGCGCTCGAATATGCGGAACGCTACCGTTGCCCCGTGATGCTGGGCGAGACCAATCTGCGGGCGTCCATCGACAGCCGCACCAGTTGGCTCAAATACATGGTCGAGCAGTGCGAGGAGCTGCAGAAGCGGCTGGAGCCGCTCGGCCTGCCGTTCCGGGGCTTCTGCTGGTATCCCTATATCGACTCCACGGATTGGGACTCGCTGGTGCGCGAGGCGCGCCGCAACGTCGACCCGCAGGGCATCTATTCGCTCGACCCGTCCTTCGAGCGGCGACCGTGCGAGCTGTCGGAGATCTACGCGGCCCTCGCCAAGGGCGAGATCGGGTCGGCCGGCATCCCGCCGCGGCCCTTCGATGATTACGCGCTCAACGATCGCGGCGTGCGCAACTACCTCCCCCAGATGCGCTGGGAATGGGCTGGGCGGCGCGCGAGCTAGGGAACGAGGCGGCGTCACATCGGGCATATGCCGGCGGGGAACATCGGGCGGAGGCTCGCCGTTGCACGCACTGATCGGCGGCCCAAGCCCGGGCCGCATCGCGTCGGCATATCGGGAGAAGCGCATGACCCAGGTGGTCTATGAAGTCGTCGAGCACAATGGCGGGTGGGCCTACAAGGTCGGCGACACCTTCTCCGAAACATTCGACACCCATGACGAAGCGCGGGCCGCAGCGGATCGCGCCGCGAGCGAGCAGCGCCTGGCCGGCGATGGCGGCGACATCCAATACGAGGATGAGCAATATCGCTGGCGCATCGAGAACGCGCGGGGCGACGATCGCCCCGAGACCAAGGTCGAGGGATAGAAGGTTGAGCACGATCGCTTCCGATTGAGGCGATCGTGCTCTGCAACCCTTCGTCTCGCGGAATGATCGTGTCCGAAAAGTCCGCGACCTTTCGGGATCGTGCGCTACCCGGCTCGCGCGAGGCGATGCTCGGCCGGAACGGCATCCTCCTCCCAGAAGCGGCGGAATTCCTGCTGCTGGTTCGCGAGCTCGGCCGCGAGCGGTTCATGCACCTGCCGACGCCCCGCCGACACCTGGGCTGAGAACAGGCCGTTGGGACAGTCGCGATCGTCGTCCCAGCCGGGGTGGTTGGCGATCGGGTAAAGGCAGATCCCTTGAACAGGGACGCCCGCCTCGATCGCGCGCCGCACTTCCGAGCCGATATAGCGCAGCCAGCTCGGCCGGCGCTCGGCCTCGATGCCGGTCTCGGCGATCAGGATGGGCCGCCCGAACCGGGCATAGAGCTCGACGAGGATGCGGCTGAACGGCTTGTAGAGGGGATGGCCGATGTCGATCGCTCCGCCGTGATGGAACCACTGGTTGTTGTGGTAGTAGTTGACGCCGAGCACATCCAGGTGCCGGGGGCTGCCGCCGAGTTGCGGCCAGATGCGGCCGGCCAGCATCTCCCAGCTCTGGAACTGAAGCTCGTGGTAGTGGTCGGCATCCTCATGCTCATGGGGACGGTCGGGGTTCCTCAGGATGTTGACCGCAGGGTCGCAATGCACGAAGCGAGCGTCCGGATCGACGGACAGGATCTCGTTCATGGCCGCGACCGAAGCCCTGACCAACTGAACTTTCAGCTCGAAGCCGCGCCCATGGGCGTGCGGGTTCATGTAGCCCACCTCGCCTCCGCCCCACGCCAGGAAGGAGATCTCATTCACGGGGCAATAGAAGGCCGGGCCGTCGGTCTCCGAGCGGACGATTCGAGCCGCCTCCCGCGCGAAGCGGGCGAAGCGCGTGACGAATTCGGGCCGCCAGATGTCGATGTCGTCCGGCCAGCCGTAATGCATGACGTCCCAGATGACTTGCGTCCCGCTCCGCCGGGCGGCCTGGAGCATCGGCAGGAAGCTCGACCAGTCATAGCGCCCGGGCGCGCGTTCGATCAGGTGCCAGCGCAGCCCGTCGCGAACGGTCGCGACGCCGTGCTTCCGAAGGTGGCCGTAGTCCTGCTCGATGTTCTCATCGTGGCCGATCGCCTGGATGATGTCCAAGCGCCGAAACCCGTCCGGCGTGCGGCGCCGGTGGGTCGAACACTCGAATCCGCCCTGGAAGAAGCTTCGGAACAAGCTCGGCTGGACGGGGGCCACCCTGCGCTCCGCCGACACGGACTCGAAGAGCGCTTCCCAACGGCGCGCCAGCACCGACGCCGCATGGTGCTCCAGCACGCGATGGTGGAAGGCGCGGCCCAGGCGGCGGCGCAGCGCAGAATCGTCGATCAGCCTGGCCACCGCGTCCGCCGCGACCGGCGGCGCGGCTGACGGCACGATCAAACCCTGCGCGCCGTCCGTGATCCAGTCCTTCGCGCCGCTGGCGCTGGAGGCGACGACCGCAACGCCTGCGGCGCCGGCTTCCACCATGGCGTGCCGCATTCCCTCCCGCCCTGGGATCGCAACCAGGATGTCGAACGCCGCGATGAGGTCGCGGCAGTCCGGGCGATCCCCCAGCAGGATCATGGCGTCCGCCAAGCCCTTCTCAGCCGCCAGAGCCCTGAGGCGATCGCCATGGTGCGGCGACGCGGCGTCCGGTCCGCCGACCAGCACGAAGCGCGCCTCCGGGCGGCCGCGCCCGACCAGCGCCGCCGCCTCGACGAAGTCTTCGAGATGGCGTTCCGGCGCCAGCACCGACACGCAGCCGATCACCGGCTGGTCCGGCGCAAGACCCAAGGCCTGCCGGATGCGGGCGCGCCGCACCGGCGAGACCTCGTTCGGCTCCGCCATGGGAGCGATTTCGACGGCATGCCGCGCCCGGTCCGTCATGCGGCCTGCGGCGGCCTCGCGGATCTTGCGGCCGAGCGCCACATAGCGCTGGGTGAAGTGCTTCGGGCCGGCCAGCGCCTCATCCACGCTGCGGCCGTGCTCGATCAAGGCGGGCCGCAGATGAAGCCGCTCGAGCGCGGGATAGATGTCAGCCACGTTCTGGCACGACACGACGATGTCATAGGCCGGCAGCTTGCGCGCGAGATAGGCGACGGTCTCGTCGAACGAGAGCCCATAGGGCGTCCGGTCCACGGACACGCCCAACGCCTCCAGTTCGTCATGCGTCCGAAACGGTGTTCCCTCGCGGTGAAAGCAGCCGACCGCATCCAGCCTATAGCGGCTTGCGTCCAGATGCCTGGCGAGGAGCTTGAGCTCCGCTTCTTCCCCCCCAATCCCCAATTCGGCGAATACGAAAAGTATCCGCGTGACCTGCATGCCTTCGACAGACGTCATACCCAGAACCCATCAACGATCCGCCCGTGAAAGGGCCGCCCCGCCCGACGGCGACGGCAGGAGCCCGCCCGTAAGCGCGGGCAGGCTGGCTCGATTTCGAGTTCCCCCGCCGTCGCCGCGCGCGGCGACGGACTTTGTCGACTTTGCCGTCCGGCGGGGACCGGACCGCTCCTGCAACCGCTGCGGCGCGGGAATGTTCCCTGCCCGCGTTGCCCGCCGGCTTATGCGCCGACGACCGACTTCTGCGGCGCCGCCACTTGAGCCTGGCGCGACTCGATCCGGCGATAGGTGGCGAGCGCCTGACCGACGACCTGGTCCATGTTGTAGTAGCGGTAGGTGCCGAGCCGACCGAGGAAGGTCACGTCGGACGTCTCGTTGGCCAGCGCCTCGTAGCGCTTGAACAGCGCCTGGTTCTCCGGCCGCGGGATCGGGTAGTAGGGATCGCCGTCGGAGCGCGAGAACTCGTAGGTGAGGCTCGTCTTGGGGTGAACCTGCCCCGTCAGGTGCTTGTACTCGGTGATGCGGGTGTAGGCGACCTGCTCGTTGGGGTAGTTCACCACGGCCACCGGCTGGAAGCGCCGCTGGTCGAGGGTCTCGTGCTTGAACTCCAGGCTGCGATACGGGAGCTTGCCGAAGCGGTGGCCGAAGAACTCGTCGATCGGCCCCGTGAACACGGTGTGTGTGGCGACGGCGTCCTTGCGCAGATCGGCAAAGTCCGTCCCGAGTTCGATGGCGATGTTGTCGTGGTCGAGCATGTTCTCGAACATGCGCGTGAAACCGTGCAGCGGCATCGCCTGGAACTTATCCAGAAAGTAGCGGTCGTCCGTGTTGACGCGCGTCGGCACCCGCGCCGTCACGGACTTGTCGAGCTCCGACGGGTCCAGCCCCCACTGCTTGCGGGTATAGCCCTGGAAGAAGGTCTCGTAGAGGTCCGTGCCGACCTGGCTGATCACCACGTCCTTCGAGGTGCGGATCTCCGGCACCGGCTCCGCGCGGCTGGCGAGGAAGCGGGCGGCGTCCTCGTCGTCCCTGAGGTCGAGCCCATAGAGGCCGTTCAGCGTGGTGCGGTTGATCGGCATCGGCAGGAGATTGTCACGCACCGAGGCGAGCACGCGGTGCTCGTAGGGCCGCCACTGGGTGAAGCGCGACAGGTAGTCGAACACGTCCTCGCTGTTGGTGTGGAAGATGTGCGGGCCGTATTTGTGGACGAGCACGCCCGCCGCGTCGAAGTGGTCATAGGCGTTGCCCGCGATGTGCGGCCGGCGGTCCACCATCATCACGCGCTTGCCCATGCCGCTGGCCAGCCGCTCGGCCAGCACCGAGCCCGCGAAGCCGCAGCCGACGATCAGGTAGTCGTAGGGCCTCGCGCCGTTCGGGCGGCGGATCGCCGGCCGGGAAGGCGTGACGGGAGACAGGTCGGCGGCGTTGCGCGTCGCGGCTTCTCGCACCAGCGCGTCCATGCGGGAGAAGGTCGTGTCCCAGGAAAGCTCGGCCAGCACGGCGTCCACCTGTGGCAGCCAGGATTGCGGCGACTTGACCATCTCCAGCGCTTGCTCGGCCGCCGCCACGAAGGCTTCGGCGTCGGACACGATCCGCACGCCGTTGAGGCCGCCATAGTGGCGCTTCACGTCGGTGATCAGGGTGGAGATCACCGGCCGGCCCGCGGCGAGATACTCCGGCGTCTTGGTGGGCGAGATGAACCGGGTCGCCTCGTTGATGGCGAAAGGCATCATGGCTACGTCCCAGCCCGCGACATAGGCCGGCAGCGAGGCGTAGTCCTTCTGCCCGAGATAGAAGATGTTGGGCAGCTTGGGCAGCTTGGCGTCCTCGATCTTCACGACCGGGCCGATCATCACGAACGACCAGTCGGGCCGCGCCTCGGCGGCGGACGCCAGGAGGTCGAGGTCGAGCCGCTCGTCGATCACGCCGTAGAAGCCGAACCGCGGGTGCGGGATGGCGGCTTGGTCCTCAGGATCGGCCAGCACGCTGCGCGCGGCGCCGAAATGCTTGGCGTCCACGCTCGAGGGGAAGGGATGGATGTTGTCGTGCAGATGCGCCTTGGCCTCGTAGAGGCTGTGACCGCCGGTGAACACCGCATCGGCCTCGTCGATGAGCTGCGCCTCCACCTCCTTCAGGCGGGCCGGGGCGAAGCGGAAATTCGCGAGCTCGTCCATGCAGTCATACACCACGGCGGCGGCGTCCACATGCCGGGCGAAGGCGTACATCATGGGCGTGTAGAACCACAGAACCGGCTTCTGGCGGCAATGGAGCTGGATCAGCATGTCGAGCAGCTTCGACAGCGCCGCCTTGCGGCGCGGCTCATCCCAATCGCGAGGCACGCGGGGGCGCAGCGCCACCACGCTCGTGCCTTCGAACGGGTGGAACTCGAGATAAGGCAGATGATGATCCGTCGGGATGAACTCCTCGAAGAAGAAGACCTGCCGCTCGCGCGAGAAGCGCTGCATGAGGTGCTGCGGCCGCTGCAGGACGAAATCCCACCGCAAATGGGAGAAACAGATCAAGGGAGGAGGAAGATCGGGAACGGGGGTGAGCTTGCCGAAGGAGGGAGAGTGGACGGCGCTCGATTTCGTGGCATCCAGCATGGGCGCTCCGGAACGAAAGACAAATTGACAGGCGTGCCCGCCCCCTCCCCCGGGAACGGGACAGTACGTGTTGGCAGCGGATGCGGCCGGGAGCTTGGAAAGGGCTCCACACACAACTTTTCGCGACGCAAAAAGTTTCACGGGCTGCGTCGGAGCTTCATCAACTCTGGTCGCAACACGAGAAAAATCCGGCGCGAGCGGATTTTTTCGCAAGCAGGCGGAACCAGTGTCTCCGTCGCGCATTCTTGCTGCCAGACGGGTCGTCCCCCACCCCCCTCGGACCCGTCTCCATTACAAGCCGGCCAGCAATGGCCGGCTTTTTCTTTGATGCCCCCTGCTCGAACGGAACGGAGGCGGCTGCTCCGCTTGACGCCTGCGGCGTGCCCGCGTAGGGGCGCGTGACCCAGCAACAGAGATCGGCACCGCATGGAATTCTTCTCGGGCGACGCGTTTGCCGCTCTCTTGCAAGTCATCGCCATCGATCTCGTCCTGGCTGGCGACAATGCCATCGTGATCGGCCTGGCCGCCGCCGGCCTCCCGGCCGACCAGCGGCAAAGAGCCATTCTCGTGGGCATCATCGCCGCGACGCTGATGCGCATCGGCTTCGCGCTGATCACCACTTGGCTTCTTCAGATCGGCCCGTTCCTCCTGATCGCCGGCGGCCTGCTGCTGCTTTATGTTTGTTGGAAGATGTGGCGCGAGCTGCGCGGGGGGCATCAGGAGGAGCATTCAGCCACCGAGGCGCTGGCCAATGCCGATCTCGATGGAAGCGGCCGGATCGCAGGCTCCGCGCCACGCAAGACCTTCGCCCAGGCCGCCTGGCAGATCGTGATCGCCGACGTCTCCATGTCACTCGACAACGTGCTGGCGGTGGCCGGCGCGGCCATGGAGCATCCCTATGTGCTGATCTTCGGGCTGGCGCTGTCGATCGCACTGATGGGCTTCGCCGCGACCTTCATCGCCCGGCTGCTCCACCGCTATCGCTGGATCGCCTATGTCGGCTTGGTCATCATCCTCTATGTCGCGATCAAGATGATCCTGGACGGCGCCGTGGACCAGTACCCCGAGCAGTTCGGCTTCCTGAGCGGCTGGTTCGGCGGGCACGGCGAAGCGGCGCATTGAGGCTTGCGTTTCCGCGAGCCGCTCGCCATCTACGCGCCGGGTTGAGGGCGCGGCTCGCACGATCCGAGCGCCTTCAATTCGAAGTTGGAACACTGGAGGCCGCGGCAGACGCGGCCTTTCCATTTTCATGAGAAACCGCCGATGTCCGCTCCGCGCGTGAGCTTCGTAAGCCTGGGCTGCCCCAAGGCGCTGGTCGATTCCGAGCGCATCATCACGCGGCTGCGCGCCGAGGGCTACGAGATCGCGCGCAAGCACGACGGCGCCGATCTCGTGGTGGTGAACACCTGCGGCTTCCTCGATTCCGCGCGCGACGAGTCGCTCCAGGCGATCGGCGCGGCGCTCAAGGAGAACGGCAAGGTGATCGTCACGGGCTGCCTCGGCGCGGAGCCCGACGCGATCCGCGAGAAGCACCCCAACGTGCTCGCGATCACAGGCCCGCAGGCCTATGAGAGCGTGATGACGGCCGTGCATGAGGCCGCACCGCCTGCGCACGACCCGTTCCTCGACCTCGTGCCGCCGCAGGGCGTGAAGCTCACGCCGCGCCACTACGCCTATCTGAAGATTTCAGAGGGCTGCAATCATCGCTGCACCTTCTGCATCATCCCGTCCCTGCGCGGCGACCTCGCCTCTCGCCCCGCCGCCGACGTGTTGCGTGAGGCCGAGCGGCTGGCCAAAGCGGGCGTCAAGGAACTTCTCGTCGTGTCGCAGGACACGAGCGCCTATGGCGTGGACACGGGCTACGCGACAAGCCTCTGGAAGGATCGTGAGGTCCGGGCCAAGTTCGTAGACCTCGCGCGGGAGCTGGGCGAACTCGGCATCTGGGTGCGGCTCCACTACGTCTATCCCTACCCGCATGTGGACGAGGTGATCCCGCTGATGGCGGAGGGCAAGGTGCTGCCCTATCTCGACATCCCCTTCCAGCACGCCTCGCCCGCGGTGCTGAAGAACATGCGCCGCCCGGCTCATGGCGAGAAGACCCTGGAGCGCATCCGACGCTGGCGCGAGATCTGCCCCGAGCTCGCGATCCGCTCCACCTTCATCGTCGGCTTTCCCGGCGAGACGGAGGAGGACTTCGCCACCCTGCTGGAGTGGCTGGATCAGGCGAAGATCGACCGCGCCGGCTGCTTCAAGTTCGAGCCGGTGCGCGGCGCGCGCGCCAACGAGATGGGATTGCCCGAGGTGCCGGCCGAGGTGAAGGAAGCGCGCTGGCACCGCTTCATGGCGCGCCAGCAGAAGGTGTCGGCCGCGCTTTTGCAGAAGAAGATCGGCAAGAGGCTTCCCGTGCTGGTGGACGTGGCCGAGGGCATGGCCGGCAAGGGCCGCACGAAATACGACGCGCCGGAGATCGACGGCGTGGTTCACCTCGTGTCGCGCCGCCCGCTGCGCCAGGGCGACATCGTGACAGTCAAGATCGACCGCGCCGACGCTTACGACTTGCACGGGACGGTGGTGTAAGCTGAAGCAAAAAGGGCGCCCGGAGGCGCCCTTTCCATTTCAGCCGAACACCCAGCCTCACTGCGGAAGCTGATCGTCGATGCCCTGCACGTAGAAGTTCATGCCGAGCAGCGTGGCGTCGTCCGCCGTCTGGCCCTGCTTCAGCCATTCCGAGCCGTCCTGGCGCGCGACAGGGCCGGTGAAGGGATGGAAGGTCTTGTCCTTGATCTTGGCCTCGGTCTCCGCGGCGAGCTTCTTCACATCGTCGGGCATGTTCATGTAGGGCGCCATCACGACATGGCCCTCGGCCATGCCGCCCCAGACGTCGTGCTGAGCCCAGGTGCCGTCCATCACCGCCTTGACGCGCTCCGTGTAATACGGCCCCCACTCGTCCACGATCGAGGTGAGCTGCGTCTGCGGCCCGAAATTGATCATGTCGGAGGCTTGGCCGAAGGCCTTGATGCCGCGTTCGGCGGCGACCTGCATGGGCGCGGTGGAGTCGGTGTGCTGGGTGATGATGTCGGCGCCCTGGTCGATCAGCGCCTTGGCGGCGTCGGCCTCCTTGGCCGGGTCAAACCACGTGTTCGCCCACACGACCTTCACGTCGAACTCGGGGTTGACCGACTGCGCGCCCAGCATGAAGGCATTGATGCCCATCACCACTTCGGGGATCGGGAAGGAGGCGATGTAGCCGGCCACGCCCTTTTCGGAGAGCTTGGCCGCGATCTGGCCCTGGATATAGCGGCCCTCGTAGAAGCGGGAATTGTAGGTCGCGACATTCGGGTGGTCGCGGCGGAAGCCGGTGGCGTGCTCGAACTTCACGTCCGGGAACTTGGCGGCTACAGCGTTGGTCGCGTCCATGTAGCCGAAGGATGTGGTGAAGATGATGTCGCACCCGTCGCGGGCGAAGCGCTCGAGCACGCGCTCGGCGTCCGCGCCTTCCGGCACGCTTTCGCGGTAGTCGATCTCCACCTTTTCCTCGCCGCCGAGCGCCTGCTGCATCGCGAGCGCGCCCTGGTGGTGCTGGTAGGACCATCCGAAGTCGCCGACCGGGCCGACATAGACGAAGCAGGCCTTCGTCTTCTCCTCCTGCGCCAGGCTCGGCGCGGCGGTCATGGCGGCCACGGCCGCCGTGGCCGCCAAGGTCAGGAATATACGTTTCAGCATCGTTTTCCCCTGTTGAAGTTTGTTGGGCGTTCCGTCCCTAAGCCGTTGTCATGCCTGATCTCATTCAAGATGTCAGCACCCCTCCGGCCTTGCGGATCAGCGGTCCGGCACAAAGGCCTGGCCGAGCGAAGCCGGCGTGTTGATCATGGTCAGACGCCTGTTGCGGGAGATTAGAACGAGAACGAGGATCGTCGCCAGATAGGGCAGCGCGGAAAGGAACTGCGAGGGCACCGAAATTCCGAAGGCCTGCGCGTGAAGCTGGCCGATGGAAACGGCGCCGAACAGGTAGGCGCTCAAAAGCAGCCGCCACGGCCGCCAGGAGGCGAACACGACCAGCGCCAACGCGATCCAGCCGCGGCCCGCCGTCATGTTCTCGATCCATTGGGTTGTGTAGACGAGCGACAGATGCGCGCCGGCGAGACCCGCGCAGCCGCCGCCGAACATGACGGCGAGATAGCGCAGGCGCACGACGTCGATGCCCAGCGCATGCGCCGATCCGTGGTTGTCGCCCACCGAGCGCAAGGTGAGGCCCGCGCGGGTGCGGAACAGGAACCACGCCACGCCCGCGACAAGCAGGAGCGAGATGTAGAAGAGCGGGTCCTGGCTGAACAGGAAGCGGCCAAACGGCAGGTCAACCAGGCCGGGAACCGAGATCGGCTGAAGCTTCACGCCGGGCAGGCCGATAAAGGCCTCGCCGACCATGCCGGACGCGCCGATGCCGAGAAGGGTCAGCGCCAGGCCAGTGGCGACCTGGTTCGTGACCAGCGTCAGCGCGAGCACGCCGAAGATCAGGGAGAACAGCACGCCGGCCAGAATCCCGGCCAGCGCGCCCATCCAGGGCGAGCCCGTGAGCAGCGCCGCGCCGAAGCCGCACACCGCTCCCATCAGCATCATGCCCTCGACGCCCAGGTTGAGAACGCCCGAGCGCTCGACCACGAGCTCGCCGATGGCCGCCAGCAGAAGGGGCGTGGCGGCGGTAGCGACCGCGATGAGGATCGCTTCAGCCATGCCCATGGGAAAGCTCCGGCTGCGCGGCGGGCGAGACTTGATCCGGCGCGGCTGCGGCCGGCCGCACCACGCGCACGCGATAGTGGATGAGGGTGTCGCAGGCCAGCACGAAGAAGAGCAGGATGCCCTGGAAGGCGCGCACCGCCCGTTCGCTCAGCCCGTAGGACGGCAGGGCCTCGCCGCCGATATAGGTCAGCGCCAGCACCAGCCCGGCCGCGACGGCCCCGAGCGGGTTCAGCCGGCCCAGGAAGGCCACGATGATCGCGGCGAACCCGTAGCCGGGGGAGATCGACGGCTGCAGGCGGCCGATGGCGCCCGACACTTCGGCGATTCCCGCCAGCCCGGCCAGCGCGCCCGACAAGAGAAAGGCGAAGAAGATGTTTTGGCGCAGGCTGAAGCCCGCGAAGCGCCCTGCTCGCGGGCTTTGGCCGATCACCCGAACCTGGAAGCCGCGCAGGGTCTTGGCTAACATGAACCACACGAGCACGGCGGCCACCAGCGCCAGCACGAAGCCCCAATGCGCGCGGCCCGAATCCGGGAACATCTCGGGCAGCACCGCATCAGGGGCGAAGCGCGGCGCCTGCGGGAAGTTCATCGCGGCGGGGTCGCGCCAAGGCCCGCGCACCAGCCAATCTAGGAAGAGCTGGGCGACATAGACCAGCATCAGGCTGGTCAGGATCTCGTTGGTGTTGAACCGCGCCTTGAGAAGCGCCGGGATGCCGGCGTAGAGCGCTCCGCCCAGCGCGCCGAACAGCAGCATCAGCGGCAGGACGGCGATCCCCTGGAACTCAGGCAGCAGGATCGGGATCGCCGAGCCCGTGATGGCGCCGATCGTGAACTGGCCCTCCGCGCCGATGTTCCAGTTGTTGGACTGGAAACAGACGCACAGGCCCACCGCGATCAGGATGAGCGGCGCGGCCTTGACCGCCAGCTCATGCAGCGACCAGACTTCCCTCAGCGGCTCCACGAAATAGGCGTAGAGCGCCGTGGCGGGATCGGCGCCCAGCGCGGCGAAAAGCAGCGCGCCGGCCACCACCGTCAGCGCGAAGGCCAGAAATGGCGAGAGCGCGCTGAACAGCACGGAGTGCTGCGGCCGCTTGACGAGCTCCAGACGCGTCACGCCACCATCTCCCGGTGCAGCGTGTGGTGCGATGGGCTCGCCCCGCCCATCAACAGGCCGACCTTCTCATAGGTGGCCTCGCCACGCGGCAGCGGCTCGGAGAGCGTGCCGTCATGCATCACGGCGATGCGGTCGCTGATCTCGAAGAGCTCGTCGAGATCCTGGCTGATGACGAGCACGGCGGAGCCCGACCGGGCCAGCTCCACCAGCGCGTTGCGGATGCGGCTCGCCGCGCCCGCGTCCACGCCCCAGGTCGGCTGGTTGACGACGAGCACGCGCGGCTTGCGGTCGAGCTCGCGCCCGATGATGAATTTCTGGAGGTTGCCGCCCGAGAGCGAGGCGGCTTCAGGGTCGGGCGCGCCCTTGCGCACGTCCATCAGCTCCGAGATGCGGCGCGCGGCGGCCGCCACGGCGCCGCGCCGGATAACCCCACCACCGCCCAGGAACTGCCGCGCGTCGGTGGCGTGGCGCGACAGGAGCAGGTTCTCGGACAAGAGCAGCCGGGGGGCCGCGCCATGCCCCAGCCGCTCCTCCGGCACGAAACCCGCGCCCAGCCGGCGGCGGCCGGAAATGCCCATGCGCCCGGCATCCTCGCCGGCGATGCGCACGAGCGAGGCCGCATCCTGCCGATGCTCGCCGGAAAGCGATTCGAAAAGCTCCGTCTGCCCGTTGCCCGCGACGCCCGCGACGCCCACCACCTCGCCGGCGGTGACCGCCAGGCGGATGCCCTTGAGCCGAACGGAAAAGGGCGTCGCGGGCTCGCGGCTGAGATCACGAACCTCCAGCAGCGGCGCGCCTTGCGCGACCGAGGCGAGCGGCGCGCGCGAAACGGCGGCCACCTCCGCGCCCACCATCATGCGCGCGAGCGTGGCGGGCGTTTCCCCCCGCGGGTCGCAGCGGGCCACCACCTTGCCGTGGCGCAGCACGGTCGCGGTGTCGCAGAGCTGCTGCACCTCGCTCAGCCGATGGGAGATGTAGAGGATCGACTTGCCCTCGCCCTTGAGCCGCCGCAGCGTGTCGAACAGCCGCTCGGCCTCCTGCGGCGTCAGCACGGATGTCGGCTCGTCGAGGATCACGAGCTCGGGTTCGAGCAGCAGGCAGCGGATGATCTCGATGCGCTGTCGCTCGCCCACGGAAAGATCGCCCACCAGAGCGGACGGGTCGAGAGGGAGCCCATAGGCCTCCGACAGCGCCTTGGCCCGGCTCGCCACCGCGCGCAGCGGCGTGTCCGGGGGCAGCGACAGCGCGATGTTTTCGGCCGCCGTCAACGCCTCGACAAGGGAGAAGTGCTGGAAGACCATGCCCAGCCCCAAGCGCCGCGCCTCGGCGGGGCTCGTGATGCGCACCGGCCGGCCCTTCCAGAAGATGGCGCCGGCGGTCGGCTCCAGCGAGCCGAACAGCATCTTGACGAGCGTGGACTTGCCCGCGCCGTTCTCGCCCAGAAGCGCGTGGATCTCGCCGGAGGCGACGCCCAAGTCGATGCGGTCGCAGGCGCGCAACTCGCCGAACATCTTGGTCAGGCCGCGAACATCGAGTAAGGCGCGGGACTGATGGTGTTCGGGCCTCGGATCCAAAAGCCGCTCCAGGAACAGTGCGCGTCGGAAATGGCGCGAATTCAGGCGGTTTCACGCCTTGCTTGAAGGAGCATCAGGATTTCCCGGCAAAACTCAAGGCCGATCCGGGCGCTATCCGGCCTGCTCACACTTGTTTGCCCGTCACGGCATCAGGACCGTCGCGCCCGTGGTGCGCCGCGCTTCGAGGTCGGCCTGGGCCTTCGCGGCCTCCGAAAGCGGGTGGCGCTGGCCGATGGCGACCTTGACCGCGCCTTTCCCCACCACGTCGAACAATGCCGCGGCCGAGGCTTCCAAATCTTCGCGCGACGCGTTGTAGGTGAAGAGCGTCGGCCGCGTGGCGAAGAGCGAGCCCTTCTGCGCGAGCAGTCCCATGCTGAAGGGCGGGATGGGGCCGGAGGACTGGCCGAAGCTCACGAAAAGCCCGCGCGGCTTCAGCGCGTCCAGCGAGGCCGGGAACGTGTCCTTGCCGATCGCGTCATAGACCACGTCGCACATGCGGCCGTCGGTGATCTCGCGCAGGCGGGCCACGAAATCCTCGCGGGAATAGTCGATCACATGGGCGTAGCCGTGCCGGCGGGCGAGTTCGACCTTCTCGGGCGAGCCGGCCGTGCCGATCGCCGTCACCCCGAGATGCTTCGCCCATTGGCCGAAGATCAGGCCCACGCCGCCCGCGGCGGCATGGAACAGCACGGTGTGGCCGGCATCCGCCCGGAAGGTGCGGCGCAGGAGGTATTCGGCCGTCATGCCCTTGAGCATGATGGCCGCCGCCGTCTCGTCCGGGATGGCGTCGGGCAGCGGCACCAACTGGTCGGCGGCGATCACGCGCCGTTCGGCATAGGCGCCGACGCGGCCCGTATAGGCGACGCGCTGGCCGGGCTTCAGCCGATCGACGCCCTCCCCCACCGCCTCGACCACGCCGGCGGCCTCGCTGCCCGGCACCAGCGGCAGGCCGGCGGGCGCGGGGTAAAGGCCGGTGCGGTAGTAGACGTCGATGAAGTTGAGGCCCACCGCCGTGTGCCGGATCAGCGCTTGGCCCGGCTCCGGCCGGCCAGGATCGTGGTCTTCCCAGCGCAGGACGTCCGGCCCGCCATGCTCGTGGATGACGATGGCGCGGGTCACGCCGGCTTGTCCTTCGCGCCCAGCCGGGGGAAGAGCTGCATGACGCCTCCGATGAAGAAGAGATAGAGGCCCACGGCGGCGATGGCGGTGCGGACGACGGGGTGCGCGTGCATGTCTTGGAGCAGCGCGATGCCGGCCAGCGCGCACCATGCCAGCGTGACCGTCAGATTGAGGCCGCGAAGGCGCTCCACCCGCACGGGATGGATGAAGTACATGGGCACGAAGGTCATCAGGCCGGCGACCACCACCACGGCGAACGACACCCACTCGCCGGGTTCGATGACGAAGAGCGTGAACACCACCATGTTCCAGACCACCGGGAACCCTTTGAAGAAGTTCTCCTTGGTCTTCATGCCGGTGTCGGCGTAGTAGATCGCGCTCGACACGACGATGATGGCGGCGGACAGAAAGGACAGCCCCTCCCCCATGAAGCCGCGCTGGTAGAGCGCGAAGGCGGGAATGAGCACATAGGTCACATAGTCGATCACGTTGTCGAGCACGTCGCCCGACCAGGTCGGCAGGATCTCCTTGACCTGAAGCCGGCGGGCAATGGGGCCGTCGATCCCATCGACGAACAGCGCCAGGCCCAGCCAGAAGAACATCGCCGTCCAGCGCTGCTCGCTCGCGGCGACCAGCGACAGGAAGGCCAGGAACGAGCCGGACGCCGTCAGGAGATGGACGGAGAACGCCTTGGCTTGCGGGGCCGTGACTTTCTTGGGCTTCACCACGGGCGCCTGGAACCCGGTGCGCCTGCGCAGAGAAGCCATGCGCCCCGCAGCTTCGCCCGCCTCGGACGGAGAAGCTGCGTGTCGCGCCCCGTCGCCATGTGCGCCACCCGACATGTCCTGATGATACCCACGAAGGTTCCCTGGAAACAAGCGCGCGCCACGGTTGCTCACAACAGCGGCCTGCTCGCGCTCGCGACCAATAGCCGCTTGCGATTGATCGCGCCAGCGGGCCGCATATACCCAAGCGAGAAGCGTGCGGATCCGGTGGCGGCGATGAAGAGCAACACGGACGTGATCGTCGCCGGCACGGGGCTGGTCGGCCTCGCCGCCGCACTCGCGCTCGCCCGCGCCGGCTTTCGCGTGGCGCTCGCCGGCCCGAAGCCGAACGGAACCGACCGGCGCACGACCGCCATCATGGCGCCCGGCCTGGACTTCTTGGACCGGCTGGGTGTCCGCGCGAAAATCGAGCGCCACGCCGCGCCCTTGCGCGAAATGCGCATCATCGACATCACGAACCGGCTGTTCCGCGCCCCGCCCGCCAGCTTCAAGGCGCGGGAGGCGGGGCTGGACAGTTTCGGCTGGAACATCCCGAACGGCGCGCTGGCCGCCGCGCTGGCCGGGGCGATCGAGGCCGAGCCAAGCGTCACTTGGCGCGAGGCTCTGGTGGAAGGCTGGCGGCTCGACGGCCTTTCCGCCCGCGCGGGGTTCGCGGACGGCACGCATCTCGAAACCAGGCTGGTGGCCGCCGCCGACGGGCGGAACTCCCCCGCGCGGACGGCGGCGGGCATCGCGGCCCGCTCGCGCGCGCTGCCGCAAAGCGCGCTCGTGCTGGCCTTCGCCCATAGCCGCGACCACGGCTTCACCTCGACGGAATTCCACACTGAGCAGGGTCCGTTCACGCAGGTGCCGCTGCCGGGACGGCGCTCCAGCCTGGTCTGGGTGACGCGGCCCAGCGAAGCCGAACGCCTCCTCGGCCTTGATGACGCCGCGCTCGGGCTCGCGGTCGAGGCGAAGATGCAGTCCATGCTGGGCCAGGTGACGGTCGAGCCCGGCCGGCAGGTTTTTCCGCTTTCCAGCGCGACGGCGGAAAGGTTCGGCGCGCGCCGCGTGGCGCTGCTCGGCGAAGCTGGCCATGTGATGCCGCCCATCGGCGCGCAGGGGCTGAACCTCGGCCTGCGCGACGTCGCCGACCTCGTCGCCCTGGCGAGGCTTCACCGCGAAGACCCCGGTTCGGAGGCGTTTCTCGCGCGCTACGACCGCGCGCGACGGGCGGATGTCGCGATTCGCGGCGCAGCGGTCGCGCTTCTCAACGGCTCGCTGCTGTCGAGCTTCCTGCCTCTGCAGATGCTGCGCGGCGCGGGGCTCGCCGCCCTCAACGCGGTCCCCCCGCTTCGGGCCTTGGCGATGCGCGAAGGCATGGCGCCCGGCTCGGGCCTTCCCGGCCTGCTGGATAATTTACGGGAACGGGTCGGGCGGCAGCATCCCTGACTTGGCGGCATAGATCAGCAGCGTCAGCGTCAGCACCGACGCGCAGGTGGTGAGCAGGATCGCCGCCGACGCGCGTTCGGTCCAGACGCCATACTGGTTGGCGATCACAAAGACGTTGGTGGCCGTCGGCAGGGCCGCGAGCAGCACGGCCGTGAACACCCAGGACGGGTCGAAGGACCCGATCCAGCCCAGCACGAGGTAGACCAGCGCCGGGTGGACGATCAGCTTGAGGAGCGCGATGGGCAGGAGCTCGACGGGCGCGCGGCCGAAGGGCCGGAGCGCGAGCGTCACGCCCATCGCGAACAGCGCGCAAGGCGCGGCGCCCCGCGCCAGGAGGTCGATGTAGCGGTCCACGGCCACGGGGAACCGCAGCTCCAGATAGGCGGCGCCCACGCCGACCATCGTGGCCAGCACGAAGGGATGCAGCACGATCTTCGAGACGACCCCGAGCGCCAGTTTCGGCAGGGACGCGCGTTCGGCGCCGCCCGCCGCCATCAGAAGCGGCGCGAGCGTGAAATGCATGACGTTCTCGAAGCAGAAGATCAGCGCGACCGGCACCGCCGCTTCGGGTCCAAGCGCGACCAGCGCCAAGCCCGGCCCCATATAGCCGATATTGCCATAGGCTGAGGCGAGGCCGCGCATGGCGGCGGAGGGCACGCCGTCGCGCATGAAAAGCGCGGAGAAGGCGAAGCCCAGCACGAACACCACGAAGGTCGAAAGGACCGAGCCCAGGATGAACGCGCCCTCGGCCAGCCGCTCGAAGGGCGTCCTGGCGAGGAGCTGGATGAACAGCGCGGGCAGGGCGAGGTAAAGGATGAAGGCGTTCATCCAGCCCAGCGCCTCGATGGGCAGGCGCATCAGCCTGGCCAGGAGGACGCCCGAAAAGATCAGCCCGAAGAACGGAAGAACCAGACCCAGGATGTCGGCCATGCTTCCCCGCCGCCGCTGCTCGTCCGCTCCGCTCTAACGTCGCTCGGCCGCGGGTCAAGGCGCGGTTGCCTTCCGCGCGCCCGGCCCTCACATAGGGAGCCAGACAGTTTGGTGGCGCAGGAAATGAGAACGGCCAAGTTTCGGATCGGCCAGGTGGTCCGTCACCGGATCTTCCCCTTCCGGGGGGTGATCTTCGACGTCGATCCCGAGTTCAACAACACGGAGGAATGGTACGACGCAATCCCCGCCGAGGTGCGGCCGCGCAAGGACCAGCCCTTCTACCACCTTCTCGCGGAGAACGCGGAAACCGAATACATTGCCTATGTGTCCGAGCAGAACCTGCTCGAGGACAGTTCGGGCGAGCCGGTGCGGCACCCGCAATTGGGGGAGATGTTCGACCGGCTGCCGGACGGCCAGTACCGGCCGAAGGACCACGCCCGGCACTGACCGGGACGCCACAATAAAAAGGGGCCGCGCCCAAGGCGCGGCCCCTGTTTCGGCTCAGGCCAAGGCCCGCTTAGTTGCTGACCGCCTTCGCCTTGTCCTGCTCTTCCTTGAGCTTCTTGGCGAAGTCGTTGTTGTTCTTGTTCACGAACTCCTGGAGCTTCTTCTGGCGGTCCTCCAGGTCGGCCTGCTGGAGCGGCGCGCCGTCGAAAGCGCCGGTGAAGCCCTTGAGCGACACCTTGATGGGGTTCGGCTGGTTCTGGAAGTTCACGGAAGTCAGCGTCAGCTCGGTGCCCTTCTTGAAGGAGCTCACGAGCTGATCGGAAAGCTGGACCTCGGCGATGCAGCGGTCGGGGAAGCAGATGATGTAGTCGAGCTTCTGGGCCTTGCCGCCGTCCACCTGCAGGCCGATGCCCGGAGGCACCAGGCGGCCGGACGGCACCGTGACCTGGAACACCTTGCGGTTCACCTTGCCCTTGAGCTCGATCAGGCTGATGCCCGTGACGAGCTGGCCGGTGCTGGCCGTGGTGATGTTCTGCACATTGCAGATGTCGGTCTCGTTCTGATTGGTGCAGGCCTTGAACCAGCCTTGGGGCACCTGCTGTTGCTGAGCGGCGGCCGGCGCGGCGCCGAACGCCATCAGCCCAAAGGCGCCGGCCAGGACGGGCAGCGCGCGCAGCGCCAAGGCGGTTTTGGTCGTCATCGTGCTATTTTCCCTCGGGGTTCGTGGCCGGCGGTCGCGCCGCGTCGAGGCGGTGCCTCTCTCAAAAATGAGGCAACAGGATGACTGGCCCTTGCCTCGGAAGCTTGGTGCGCTAAGCGCCGCGCCGCATTGCCGCCGCGGACCGCGCCCATCATAAAGGCCAGCGAATCGAGTCCCCCAAAAGCCGGTCAATGCTGCGTTTCCTTACCCGCACTTTCATCCTCATCGCAATCTGCGCGTTCGCGTCAGCGGCGTCCGCCGAGCCGAAGCACGGCATCGCCATGCATGGCGAACCCGCCCTGCCCCCGGACTTCCAGCACTTTTCCTATGTGAACCCGGACGCGCCCAAAGGCGGCCGCGTCACCTATGGCTGGACCGGCACGTTCAACAGCGTGAACCCCTTCATCGTGCAAGGCAGCGGCGCGCGGGGCCTGCTTGACCTCATCTTCGGCTACAACACCTTTGACAGCCTGATGCTGCGCTCGAACGACGAGCCCTTCACGCTCTACCCGCTGGTGGCCGAAAGCGTGGAGACGGACGACGCCCGCTCCTTCGTCGAGTTCACCATCGACCCGCGCGCGAAATTCTCCGACGGCAGGCCGATCCGCCCGGAGGACGTGATCTTCACGGTGGAGCTCCTGCGCGACAAAGGCCTGCCGCGCTACGGCTCCACGGCCAAGAAGATCGAACGCATGGAAAAGGTCGGCGAGCGCGGCGTGCGCTTCACCTTCAAGCAGCCCGACCGCGAGCTGCCGCTCATCCTGGGCCTCATGCCCGTGCTGCCCGAGCACGCCATCGACCGCGAGAACTTCGACAAATCCACGCTGACGCCGATCCTGGGCAGCGGCCCCTATCGCGTCGAAAACGTGCGGCCCGGCGAAAGCGTGACCCTGCGCCGCAATCCCGACTACTGGGCCAAGGATATCCCCTCCAAGCGCGGCTTCGACAATTACGACGAGATCCGCGTCGTCTATTTCGGCGACGAGAACGCCATGTTCGAGGCCTTCAAGACGGGGCTGGTGGACGTCTTCATCGAGACCTCCAGCGGCCGTTGGCTGGGGCAATACGGCTTCCCCGCCGCGCGCCGCGGGGACGTGGTGCAGGAGACGTTCAAGACGCAGCTCCCCTCTGGCATGTTCGGCTTCGTGATGAACACGCGCCGGCCGCAATTCCGGGACCGCGCGGTGCGCGAGGCGCTCGCCAGCCTGTTTGACTTCGAATGGGTGAACCGCAGCCTGCTGTCGGGCGCCTATGTGCGGACGAAAAGCTTTTGGGACAATTCCGAACTGTCCTCCCATGGCCGCCCGGCGAGCCCCGGCGAGCGGGCGTTGCTGACCCCTTTCCCCGATGCGGTGACGCCGGAGATCCTGGAGGGTGGATGGCAGCCGCCGCAGTCCAACGGCTCGGGCCGCGACCGCGAGTTCCTGCGCAGGGGCTTCGAGAAGCTGAAGGCCGCCGGCTTCCGCATGGAGGACGGGCGGCTGGTCGGGCCGGATGGCAAGCCGCTCGCCTTCGAGATCATGCTCAAGGGCCGCGATTCGGAGCAGTTGGCCACCGCCTGGGCCGCCACGCTGGGGCGGCTCGGCATCGACGTGTCGCTGCGCATGGTCGATTCAGCACAATACCAGCAGCGGCTGACGAACTACGACTTCGACGTGATCTCCTTCCTGTACACCTCCTCGCTGTCGCCCGGCGTCGAGCAGGTGGGGCGCTGGGGATCGGCCACAAGGGACGGGCCGGGCACGTTCAACTATGCCGGCGCGGCTGATCCGGCGATCGACGCCATGATCCAGGCCATGCTCGTCGCGCGCGGCCGCCCTGACTTCGTGGACGCCGTGCGCGCCTTCGATCGCATCCTGATGAGCGGATCCTATGTCGTGCCGCTCTATTATCTGCCCGAGCAGTGGCTCGCGCATTGGAGCCGCATCAAGCGTCCAGATAAGACGCCCATCTACGGCTACCAGCTCATGACCTGGTGGCACGAGCCCTGAGAAGGCATCCCATGCCCGCCGTCACCGTCGATGTCGTTTCCGATGTGGTCTGCCCCTGGTGCTTCGTCGGACAGCGGCGGCTCGGCCGCGCGTTGGGCCAAGTCGGCGCCGACATCGACGTGGACGTGCGCTGGCGGCCGTTCCAGCTCGATCCGACGATTCCGCCGGGCGGGCTCGACCGCCGGGAATACATGCTGGCCAAGTTCGGCTCGGCCGAACGGCTCGCGGCGGCGCATGAGCGGCTGAACGAGCTGGGCGCGCGGGAGGGCATCGACTTCCACTTCGAACGCATCAGCCGCTCGCCGAACACGATCGACGCCCACCGGCTGATCCGCTGGGCCAGTGCGCACGGGACGCCGGCGCAGAACGATCTCGCGGCTGAGCTCTTCTCCCGCTATTTCGAGCAAGGGCAGGACATTGGCGACGCGAATGTTCTGGCCGACGCCGCCATAGCCGCGGGCCTGCCCGACGAGAACTGGCGCGCACGGCTCTTGAGCGACGAAGACCGCGAGACGGTGCGCGAAGAAGCTGTCAACTTCTCGCGCATGGGCGTGACAGGCGTGCCCTGCTTCATCCTGGCCGGGCGCTACGCCGTCTCGGGCGCGCAGGAAGCGGAAGCGCTGGCGCAGGCGATCGATCAGGTGGCCCGGATGGGAGCCGAGGCGGCGGAGTAACGCTGATGATGGTCCCGTGAGTCGGCGGCGTCAGCCGCGCCGCGCCGCCTCGATCGCAGCGACGTCGATCTTCTTCATATCCATCATCGCATCGAACGCGCGCTTTGCTTCGGCGCCACCGGCCGCTAGCGCGTCTGTCAGCACACGCGGCGTGATCTGCCAGGAGATGCCCCACCTGTCCTTGCACCAGCCGCACGCGCTCTCCTGCCCGCCGTTGCCGACAATGGCGTTCCAGTAGCGGTCGGTCTCCTCCTGATCATCGGTGGCGATCTGGAACGAGAACGCCTCGTTGTGCTTGAACGCGGGGCCGCCGTTGAGGCCGAGACAATGCACGCCGGCGACTGTGAATTCGACTGTCAGCACATCGCCCGCCTTGCCGGACGGGTAGTCGCTGGGCGCACGGTGGACGGCACTGACCGCGCTGTCGGGAAAGGTCTCGGCGTAGAAGCGAGCAGCAGCCTCGGCGTCCTTGTCGTACCAGAGGCAGATCGTGTTCTTCACCATTGCGTTCCCCTTCGGTTATGAAGCCGGCTTTAGCCGTGCCTTCTGTAAGCTCGTTCTCGCCTTCAGCGGAAGGCGCTCCAAAGAGGCGGATGAGGAAGCTCG
Source organism: Mesorhizobium sp. (assembly GCA_035998495.1). Classification (GTDB taxonomy): domain Bacteria; phylum Pseudomonadota; class Alphaproteobacteria; order Rhizobiales; family Rhizobiaceae; genus Mesorhizobium_B. Next base: position 103,904 of record DASYHP010000085.1, on the reverse strand, counting down.
TCGCAGACCGTGTCTTCGGAAGCGACCGAAACAGAAGGCTACGCCGCCTTCGCCTGCCCCGCCGCCAGCCTTGCCAGTTGCGTCATCACCACCGCCGCGCCCGACAGGCGTTTCTCCGCCGTCGGCCAGTCGCGCATGAAGACCACGCTCTGATCCTCGCGGATTTTCGCCATCGAGCCCTGCTCGCCGATATAGCGCACGAGGCCCACCGGGTTCGCGAACTCGCGCTTGCGGAACTGCACGACCACGCCCTTCGGTCCGGCGTCGAGTTTTTCCACGTTCGCCTGCCGGCACAGCGCCTTGATGAAGACGATCTTCAAGAGGTGCTCGACCTCTTCGGGCAGCGGCCCAAAGCGGTCCACGAGCTCCGCGCCGAAACTGTCGATCTCCTCGGCCGATTCAAACTCGCCCAGCCGGCGGTAGAGGCTCAGGCGGAGCTGCAGGTCGGGCACATAGGCCTCCGGGATCATGACCGCCGTGCCGACCGCGATCTGCGGCGACCAGCCGGTGTCCGTCGCCTCGACCGCGCCGCGCAGCTCGGCCACGGCCTCCTCCAGCATCTGCTGGTAGAGCTCGAAGCCGACCTCCTTGATGTGGCCGGACTGCTCTTCGCCCAACAGGTTGCCCGCGCCGCGGATGTCGAGGTCGTGGCTGGCGAGCTGGAAGCCGGCGCCGAGCGAGTCCAGCGATTGCAGCACTTTGAGCCGCCGTTCCGCGCCCTGCGTCAGGGTCTTGGCTGGCGGCAGCGTCATCAGCGCATAGGCGCGCACCTTGGAGCGCCCCACGCGACCGCGAAGCTGGTAGAGCTGCGCCAGGCCGAACATGTCGGCGCGATGCACGACCAGCGTGTTGGCCGTGGGCACGTCCAGGCCCGACTCCACGATGGTGGTGGAGAGCAGCACGTCGTACTGGCCGTCATAGAAGGCGTTCATGATGTCGTCGAGCTCGCCGGCCGCCATCTGGCCGTGCGCGGTCGCGACCTTCAGCTCCGGCACCTGCTCGGAAAGGAACGTCCGCACATCGTCCAGGTCACTGATGCGCGGCACGACATAGAAGCTTTGCCCTCCCCGGTAGCGCTCGCGCAAAAGGGTCTCGCGCACGACGAGCGGGTCGAAGGGCGAGATGAAGGTGCGCACCGCCATGCGGTCCACGGGCGGCGTGGCGATCAGCGACAGTTCTCGCACGCCGGTGAGCGCGAGTTGGAGCGTGCGCGGAATCGGCGTGGCCGAAAGCGTCAGCACATGCACGTCCGTCCTCAGCTCCTTGAGCCGCTCCTTGTGCTTGACGCCGAAATGCTGCTCCTCGTCCACGATGAGCAGGCCGAGATTCTTGAAGGTGACGCCCTTGCCGAGCAGCGCGTGGGTGCCGACCACGATCTCCACCGTGCCCTCGGCCAAGCCCTTCTTGGTGTCGGCCAAGTCCTTGGCCGGGACGAGCCGGGACGCCTGCCGCACCTTGACGGGCAGACCTGAGAATCGTTCGGAAAAGGTCTTGAAGTGCTGGCGGGCGAGCAGCGTGGTGGGCACCACGACCGCCACCTGAAACCCCTCCATCGCCGTCACAAAGGCGGCGCGCAGCGCCACTTCCGTCTTGCCGAAGCCGACATCGCCGCAGATCAGCCGGTCCATGGGCCGGCCGGCGGCCAGGTCCTCGACCACGGCGTCGATCGCGTTCTGCTGGTCGTCCGTCTCGTCATAGGGGAAGCGCGCCGCGAACTCGCCATAAAGCCCTTCGGGCGGGTGCAGGGCGGGCGCGTCGCGCATCTGCCGCTCGGCGGCGAGCCGGATGAGCCCGCCCGCCATTTCCAGGAGCTTCTTCTTGAGCTTGGCTTTGCGCGCCTGCCATGCGCCGCCGCCCAGCCGGTCGAGCGTGGCTTCGGCCGCATCCGAGCCGTAGCGCGACAGGAGATCGATGTTCTCGACGGGCAGAAACAGCCGGTCCTCGCCGGCATAGCGGATTTCCAGGCAGTCATGCGGCGCGCCGAGCGCCTGGATGGTCTTCAGCCCCACGAAGCGGCCGATGCCGTGATCGGCATGCACCACGATGTCGCCCGCGGCGAGCGACGACACTTCCGCGATGAAGTTGGCGGCGGACCGCTTGCGCTTGCGCCGCACGAGTCGGTCGCCCAAGATGTCCTGCTCGGCGACCACCGCGAGGCCGTCCGTCTCGAAGCCGGCCTCGACGGGCAGCACGCCCAGGCCCGCCTCGCCGCGGCCGAGCTTCTCCAGCTCGGCAATCGAGCCGACGCGCTTGAGACCGCCCAGCCCATGCTCGCCGAGGATCTGGCCGAGCCGGTCGGCCGAGCCTTCCGTCCAGCCGGCGAGCAAGACTTTGCGGCCCTTGGCGCGGAGGTCGGCCACATGCTCCACGGCGCGCTCGAACACGTTGGCGTTGGGGTCGGCGCGTTCGGCCTCGAAGCCGCGGCCGGCTCGCGCGCCGGCATGGAACACTTTTCGCGCTTCCGTCTCCGGCGCGCCGAAGGCGCTGAACTCGACCGACACGCGGCTTTCGGCCGCCGACGTGACCTCGGCCGGCTCCAGAAACATCTGCTTGGGCGGCACGGGCTTGTATGGCACCGCCTCGCCGGCCGCGGCGCCCGGCTGGCGCAGGCGGGCGTCATAATGGTCCTCGATCAGCTTCCAGCGCTCGCCCATCGCCTCGCGCGCGAGATGGTCGAAGACCAGCGGCGCGTCGGGGAACATGTCGAACAGCGTTTCGAGGTGGTCGTAGAAGAAGGGCAGCCAGTGCTCCATGCCGGCGAAGCGGCGGCCCTCGGAGATCGCGGCGTAGAGCGCGTCGTCGCGCGACGGCGCACCGAAGGCTTCGATGTAGGAGCGCCGGAAGCGGGCGATCGCATCGGGCGTCAGCGTCACCTCGCTCATGGCCCCGAGCTGCACGGCGTCGCGGCTGCCCGTGGTGCGCTGGGTGGCGGGGTCGAACGCGCGGACCGATTCCAGCGTGTCGCCGAAGAAATCGAGCCGCAGCGGCTCTGGCGCGCCGGGCGCCCAAAGGTCGAGGATGCCGCCGCGCACGGCATAGTCGCCCACCTCCCGCACGGTCGCGACGCGCTCGAAGCCCGCCCCCTCCAGCTTTGCCACCAGCGCGTTCATGTCCACCTGGTTGCCGGCCCGCGCGCGGAAGCTCTGCGCTTGAATCGTCTGGGCCGGCGGCACGCGCTGGAGCACCGCATTGGCCGTGGTCAGGATCACCGCCCGGTGCGGGTTCTTGCGCAACGCGATGATGCCGGAGAGCGCATCGAGCCGCCGCGCGGCGGTTTCCGCGCTCGGCGACACGCGGTCGTAAGGCAGGGAATCCCAGGCATAGAGTTCGAGCACCGGCAGTTCCGGCGCGGCGAAGGCCAGCACGTCGCGGATCTGCGGCAGGCGCTGCCCGTCCCGCGCCACGAACACGACCGGCCCGTCAGGCGCGAGCTCGCCGGCCGCTTTCGCCAGCGCCATGGCGACATAGCCGTCCGCCACCTCGTCCACGACCGAGATGCCGGGCCGCGCCTTGTGAAGGCCGATTGGGGGAAGCAGGCTTGTCTTGTCGGGCATTTTTTCAGGAGCGGGCAAAGGCGCGGATTCGCTGGAACAACGCCCCCTCAACCTCCGGCGGCGCGGCCCGCTCGCCGGTGATCCACTGGTAGAAGTCGGTGTCGGGCTGTTCGAGCAGAGCCTCATATTGGGCGAGCTCGTCAGCGGTCAACCCGGCGAGATGCGCGTCAGCGAACGGGCCGAGGATCAAGTCCATCTCCCGCGTGCCGCGGTGCCAGGAGCGGAACAGCGCGCGCCGGCGGCGGGGGTCGAGGCTATCAGGGGCCGCGGGTTCGTTCATGGTGCGTTCCTGGCGCAAACGCTTCGGCAATGCAATGGGAGGACAAAGCCGGCCGTGGCTTTGCAGCCGCCTCCTCACCTCCTAACGTCCACTCCAATGCGCCCTTCCCTCCTCGACCCGCTCTTCGCGCCCGTCACCTCGCTTTCGGGCGTGGGCGAGAAGGTGGCCGCCCTCATCGACAAAGTGGTGTCGGCCGATCTCGGCGGCCGCCACGCCCGCGTCTCGGACCTCCTCTTCACGCCGCCCTTTTCCGTCATCGACCGCCGCCTGCGGCCGGGCATCGCGTTGGCACCCGAAGGCGCGATCGTCACGCTCGACGTGCGCATCGACCGCCACCAGGCCCCGCCGCCCGGCAAGAGCAATTCTCCCTACCGCGTGTTCGCCCATGACGAGACCGGCGAGATCGCGCTGACCTTCTTCCGCGCGCAGCCGCAGTGGCTCGAAAAGCTCATGCCGGTGGGCGAGAAGGTGGTGGTGAGCGGCCGCATGGAGTGGTTCAACGGCCGCCCCACTATGGTGCATCCCGACCACATCGCGCGCGCCGAGGAAGCCGCCAGGCTGCCGCTGGTCGAGCCGGTTTACCGCATGACGGCGGGGCTTTCCGCCAAAGTGCTGCGCCGGGCCATCGACCAGGCCGTTGAACGGGTGCCCGCGCTGCCGGAATGGATCAGCGCGGAAGCCGTGGTCGCGCAGACCTTCGAGCCGTTCCGCGCCGCGCTCGACCGGCTGCACCATCCCCAGGACGTCCTCGACGCCGACCCGAACGGCGCGGCCTGGAAGCGTCTCGCCTTTGACGAGTTGTTGGCCGGCCAGCTCTCGCTGGGGCTGGTTCGCGGCCGCACCCGACGCCTGGGCGGCCGCCCCGCCCGCGGCGACGGGCGGCTGGTGAACGCCATCCGCGCCGCCCTGCCCTACTCGCTCACGGGCGCGCAGGAGCAGGCGCTGCGCGAGATCAACGGCGACCTCGCCGCGCCCACCCGCATGCTGCGCCTGCTGCAGGGCGATGTCGGCGCGGGCAAGACGGTGGTGGCGCTGCTTTCCATGGCGCGAGCGGCCGAGGCCGGCCGGCAGTCGGCGCTCATGGCTCCCACCGAAATCCTCGCGAGGCAGCACTTCTCCACGCTCGCGCCGCTCGCGGAAAAAGCCGGGCTGCGGCTCGCGATCCTTTCGGGCCGCGAGCAGGGCCGCGCCCGCGCCGAGACCCTGGCGGGCCTCGAACGCGGCGACATCCACATGGTGGTCGGCACCCACGCGCTGTTCCAGGAAGCCGTCAGCTTTCGCGATCTCGGCCTCGCCATCGTGGACGAGCAGCATCGCTTCGGCGTCCATCAGCGCCTCGCCATGAACGAGAAGGGCGAGGCGCCCGACATGCTGGTCATGACGGCCACCCCCATCCCGCGCACGCTCGTCCTGACCGCCTTCGGCGACATGGAGGTCTCGCGGCTCACGGAAAAGCCTGCCGGCCGTCGCCCGATCCGCACCGTGACGCTCCCGATGGAGCGGTTGGGCGATCTCGTCGCACGCATCCGCGAGGCGGTGGCGGAGGGCCAAAAAGTCTATTGGATCTGCCCGCTCGTGGAAGAGTCGGAGGAGGTGGACCTGACCGCCGCCGAGGACCGTTACGACGACCTTCAGCGAACCTTCCCCAGCCGCGTCGGCCTGGTCCACGGCCGCATGAAGGGCGTGGAAAAGGACGAGGCCATGCGCCGCTTCAAGGCGGGCGAGACGCGCCTGCTTGTCGCCACCACCGTGATCGAGGTCGGCGTGGACGTGCCCGACGCCACGATCATGGTGATCGAGCACGCCGAGCGCTTCGGCCTCGCCCAACTCCACCAGTTGCGCGGCCGCGTGGGGCGCGGATCTGCCGATTCCTCCTGCGTGCTCCTCTACAAGGAGCCGCTGGGCGAGACCGCCAAGCGCCGGCTCTCCGTGATGCGGGAAACCGAAGATGGCTTCGTCATCGCCGAGGAAGACCTCAAGCTCCGAGGCGAAGGCGAGGTTCTGGGAACCCGGCAGTCCGGCATGCCGGGCTTCCAGATGGCGCGCCTCGACATCCATGGCGACCTTCTGGCGTTGGCGCGCGACGAGGCGCGGCTCGCGCTCTCGCGCGACCCGGAGCTCTCCACCGACCGCGGCAAGGCGCTGCGCCTGTTGCTTTACCTGTTCGGGCGCGACGAAGCCGTGCGGCTGCTGGATGCGGGGTGACTAGCCTCCTTCTCCCCGTTGACGGGGAGAAGGTGTCACGAAGTGACGGATGAGGGGCAGCGCCAAACCTCAATCGGCTGCGCCGCCCCTCACCTGCCTGTTGGCATCCCTGCGCGACGGCGATCGACACCTCTGTGTCGATCGCTGCTCGTCGCTCCGACCCCGCAAGCGGGGAGAGGAGGGCAGCTCGCAGCTAAGCGGCCGGCGGCAGCCCTTGCTCCCCCTCCCGCCTCGCCTGATCCATCAGCCGCTCCACCACCGCGTCATGCGCCGGCCCCACCAGCCCCGCCGAGATCAGGAGCTTTGCCGCGTCCTCCACCGACATCTTCAGCGGGATCAGGTCGTCGGGCGAGACATAGAGCAGGTAGCCGGTCGTCACATTGGGCGTGATCGGCCGGAACACCGCCACGGTCTGCCCGTGGCGCGGCTCGAGCGCCGCATTGATCTCGCTTTCGGCCTGTTTGGCGATGAAAACGATCGACCACGCGCCCTTGCGCGGATACTCGAACAGCGCGACCTGGTTGAACAGCTCCGCCCGGTTGGCGAGAACCGTCTCGAAGATCTGCTTCAAGCCCCGATACACGTTGCGCACCAGCGGCGTGCGGTCGAGCAGCTTCTCGCCGACGCCGAAGACCGTGCGGCCGATGAAGTTCGCCGCCAGGAAGCCGATGAAGGTGATGAGCACCACGGCCACGATCAGCCCGAAGCCGGGCACCGCGAAGGGCAGGTAGTTGTCGGGGCTGAATCGCGCGGGGATATAGGGTTTGACCCAGGAGTCGAACCACGCGACCACCGTCCAGGCCAGATATGTCGTGATCGCGAGCGGGGCGGTCACGACCACGCCGGCGAGGAAGTAGTTGCGAAGTCGGGTCATGCCACCGGGTCAGCGAAACGGGTTCTTGTGCGCCCCCTCGCTTCCTTAATGGTCCCGCGAAGCGGCAACAACCCGCCGCGAATGGCTCACTCCACCGTGACCGACTTCGCGAGGTTGCGCGGCTGATCGACGTCCGTGCCCATGAAGACGGCGGTGAAATAGGCCAGCATCTGGATGGGCAGGGCATAGACGATCGGCGCCACGATTTCCGGCATGTCCGGCAGGACGATGGTCTGCGTCGTCTTCACCGAAGCCTGCGCCGCGCCCTTGGCGTCGGTGAACAGGATGATGCGGCCGCCGCGCGCGGCCACTTCCTGCATGTTCGAGACCGTCTTCTCGAAGATGCGGTCATGCGGCGCGATCACGATCACGGGCATGCTCTCGTCGATCAGCGCGATCGGCCCGTGCTTGAGCTCGCCCGCCGCATAGCCTTCGGCATGGATATAGGAGATCTCCTTGAGCTTGAGCGCCCCTTCCATGGCGAGCGGGTAATTGGTGTGGCGGCCGAGATAGAGCACGTGGCGGTGGTGCGAGAGTTCGCGCGCCACCGCTTCCACCTGCGGCGCGAGCTTCAGCACCTGGCTCGCGATCCGCGGCGCCTCGGCCAGTTGCCGCACGAGCTGGCGCTCGCCGTCCGCATCCACCGCGCCGCGCGCCACGGCCGCGCGCACGGCGAGCGAGGCGAGCACCGAAAGCTGGCAGGTAAAGGCTTTCGTGGAGGCCACGCCGATCTCCGGCCCCGCCAAGGTCGGCATGATGCCGTCGGACTCGCGGGCGATGGTGGATTCCCGCACGTTGACGATGGACGCGATCGGCACGCCCGCCTTGCGGCAGTAGCGCAGCGAGGCCAGCGTGTCGGCCGTTTCGCCGGACTGCGAGACGAACATGGCGGCCGAGCGCATGGAGATCGGCATCTCGCGGTAGCGGAACTCAGAGGCGATATCGATGTCCACCGGCAGCTTGGCGAGGCGCTCGAACCAGTATTTGCCGACCGAGCCCGCCAGGAAAGCCGTGCCGCAGGCCGCGATCGACAGCCGGTCGATCCTAGCGAAATCGAAGGGCAGCTCGGTCTTGCGCGTCTCGTTGGTGGTGAAGTCGAGATAATGGGCCAGCGTGTGCGAGATCACCTCGGGCTGCTCATGAATCTCCTTTTCCATGAAGTGCCGGTGATTGCCCTTGTCCACGAGGAAGCTCGTGCCGATCGACTGCTGGCGCTTGCGCGTGACGGGCGCGCCCTCAATGTCGAAGATCGCGATCTCGTTGCGGCGGATCACGGCCCAGTCGCCGTCCTCCAGATAGGTGATCGAGTTCGTGAAGGGGGCCAACGCAATCGCGTCGGAGCCCACGAACATCTCGCCCTCGCCATGGCCGACCGCGAGCGGCGGGCCGTTGCGGGCCGCGACGATCAGGTCCGCGTCGCCCTTGAACATGATGGCGAGCGCGAACGCGCCTTCGAGCCGCTTCAGCGCGCGGTGCGCGGCTTCGACTGGCGCAGCACCCTGCGCCATCTCGCGGGCGACGAGATGCGCCACGACCTCCGTGTCGGTCTGCGAGGCGAACTCGTAGCCGTCCGCCATCAACTCGGCGCGCAGGTCGGAAAAATTCTCGATGATGCCGTTGTGCACGATCGCCACCCCGTTGGAGAAATGCGGGTGGGCGTTGGTTTCGTTGGGCACGCCATGCGTCGCCCAGCGGGTGTGGCCGATGCCGATGGTGCCGTCGAGCGGCTCGGCGCGCAGCCGCCGCTCGAGGTTGATGAGCTTGCCTTCGGCGCGCCGCCGCTGAAGCTCGCCGTCCTCGATGGTGGCGACCCCCGCCGAGTCATAGCCCCGGTATTCGAGCCGCTTCAGCGCGTCCACGATCAGGGGCGCCACCGGCGCATGGCTCACGATGCCGACAATTCCGCACATGCCGTTTTCCCCGACTGCTGCTGTCCCGCCGCCATTAACGGCGGAGCGGAGCTTCCCCCAATTCAATTTCGATTGCGTTTCGTATCAATCGCAAATTGAACACGGCTATTTCTTGGCGGCCTTCGCCGCCGCGAGCTTGTCGCGCAGCGCCTTGCCCCGCCCCGGCAGCGTCGACTGCCGCGCGCGGCCGAAGGCGAGCGCGTCGGCCTCCACATCCTCCGTGATGACGCTGCCCGAGGCGACATAGGCGCCCGCGCCGATGCTGACGGGCGCGACCAGCGCCGAGTTCGAGCCGACAAAGGCGTTCTCGCCGATCTCGGTCACGAATTTGGAAAAGCCGTCATAGTTGCAGGTGATGGTGCCCGCGCCGATATTGGCGCCGGCCCCGATCCAGGCGTCGCCGATATAGGTCAGGTGGTTGACCTTAGCGCCGGCTTCCACGACCGCCTGCTTGACCTCGCAGAAATTGCCGACCTTGGCTTTCTCGCGCAGGTCCGTGCCGGGCCTGAGCCGGGCGAACGGGCCGACATCGCAGTTCGCGCCCACGCGCGCGCCTTCGAGATGCGAGAAGGCGTGGATCTTTGCCCCGCGGGCGACATGGACGCCGGGGCCGAACCACACATTCGGCTCCACCAGCACGTCGGGCTCCAGCACGGTGTCATGGGAGAAGAACACCGTTTCGGGCGCGATCAGCGTGGCGCCGTCGAGCATGGCCGTCCGCCGCCGGCGGCGCTGCCAGATGGCTTCCGCCTCGGCCAGTTCCACGCGGTTGTTGATGCCGAGCACGTCCTCGAACGCGGCTTCCACAGCCACGGCGCGGCGGCCGCGCGCGGTGGCGAGTTCAACGAGATCGGTCAGGTAGTATTCGCCCTTGGCGTTCTCGTTCCCCACGCTGTCGAGCAGGTCGAGCGCGAGCGTCCCGTCGATCGCCATGACGCCGCCATTGCAGAAGGTGATGGCGTGCTCCTCGGGCGAGCAGTCCTTGTCCTCGCGGATGGCGACCAGCGCACCGTCCTTCTCGATCAGCCTTCCATAACCGGCCGGCCGGTCCGTGCGGAAGCCGAGCACGGCGATCGCTGCCCCTTGCCCCACGGCTTCGCGCGCCCGGCGCAGCACGTCGGGCGTGATCAGCGGCGTGTCACCGAACAGCACGAGCACGTCGGCCGGCTCGCGGCTCAGCGCTTCGCGGGCGGCGAGCACGGCATGCGCCGTGCCCAGGCGCTCGTTTTGGGTGAAGATGTCCGCCTCGGGCGCGAAGGAGCTTGCCGCCTTCCGAACCTCGTCCGCGCCGTGGCCGACCACCAGGGCCAGCCGCTCGACGCCCGATTTCAAGGCGGCGCGCGCGACATGCGCGGCCATGGGCAGTCCGGCGACCTTGTGGAGCACCTTGGGCAACGCGCTCTTCATGCGCGTGCCTTCGCCCGCGGCCAGGATGACGGCGATCGCCTTGCGTGAGTCGGTCAAGCGGAGCCCCCGAGGAAAAGCCGGGCTTCTACCATCCCGACCCGTGCCTTCCAACTGCCATCAGCCGAGTTGGCCGAGCGCGGGAAAGGTTTCGAGGAGCCAGTAGGAGGCCGTGGCCGTGCCGCCGGTCAGGAAGAACACGCCGGCAAGCACGAGCAGCACGCCGATGGCCTTCTCCACGCCGCCCAAATGCGCGCGGAACGCTCCGGCGAAGCGCATGAAGGCGCCGGAGAACAGCGCGGCGGCGAGAAACGGGATGCCGAGGCCCAGCGAATAGGCGGCGAGCAGAAGCGCGCCCTCACCCACCGTTTCGCGCCCGCCGGCCAGCGTCAGGATCGGCCCGAGCACCGGGCCGATGCAGGGCGTCCAGCCGAAGGCGAAGGCGAGTCCCATCACATAGGCGGCGGTCGCGCTCGACGGCCGACCTCTCGCCTGGAATCGCGCCTCGCGCGACAGGAAGGGGATGCGCAGCACGCCGAGGAAGTTCAGGCCCATCAGGATGATGAAGACGCCCGCCGCCATCGCGAGCGGATTCTGCCACTCCCGCAGCAGGCGCCCGATCGTGGACGCGCCCGCGCCCAGCGCCACGAACACGGTGGAGAATCCCAGCACGAAGGCGAAGGCCGATCCCACCAAAGCCTGCGCCGCCTCGCCACGCCGGCCCTCGATGGCGCGGAACTCCTCCACCGACACGCCGGCCATGTAGCAGAGATAGGGCGGCACGAGCGGCAGCACGCAAGGCGACAGGAAGGACAGCGCGCCCGCGCCCGCCGCGCTCAACAGACCGACGTCGATGGCCATGCGGTGCCGCGGCTCTCCGAGGAGGGTTTCCAGGCCGGAGGGTGGTGAGCGCGATGGGACTCGAACCCATGACCCTCTGATTAAAAGTCAGATGCTCTAACCAACTGAGCTACGCGCCCTCTCGGCCGGGCGGAACTTATGGGGCTGGCCCCCCGCGGTCAAGCTGAAGCCGGGTGCGACGGTTTGCATGACGTCGAGTCAGCCCCGAAGCTATCGTTCACGGCCGATCACCATGCCGTGAGAAGGGTCATGTTTCCAAACGGATGATCCCTTTTGCGGAACCATCGCACAAGACAGCCGTTCCGGCGGCACAAGGGACAAGACACACCTCAGCGTTTTCCGAGAGGAGAATACAATGAAGAAGCTGCTTTCCGCGCTTTGCGCGAGCGGCCTTGCGGTCGCCATGACCGCAACCAGCATCGCCCCCGTGTCGGCCGCGCCCGTGGCCGTCCCGCTGGCGTTCGATGCGCCGGCCGACCTGCACCAGGTTCAGTTGACCAACCGTGAGATCCGCCGCCTGCGTCGTCTCGAGCGCCGCGACGACCGGATCGAGCGCCGCGAGGATCGCGTCGAGGATCGCATTGACGATCTGCGCGATCAGGACGACCTGACCCCGCGCCAGGAGCGTCGCCTGGAGCGCCTCGAGAACCGCGAGCGTCGGCTCGATCGCCGTGAGGCCCGCGTCGAGGGGCGTCAGCGCGACATCATCCGTCGCGGCGACAACTACTACTACAAGGGCTATCGCGGCTATCGCGACTACCGTCGGGGTTACCGTCGCCACGGCGACTTCTGGTTCCCGGCCGCGGCCTTCATCGCCGGTGCCGTGATCACGGGCGCCATCGCCAGCCAGCCGCGCACCGTCATCATCGAGGGTAGCAGCAACGCGCATATCGAGTGGTGCTACAACCGCTACCGGTCCTACCGGGCTTCGGACAACACGTTCCAGCCCTATAACGGCCCGCGTCGCCAGTGCTACTCGCCCTATAGCTGATCCCTCCCGCAGGGACGGCAAGGAGGAACCCGCGCTCTTCCGAGCGCGGGTTTTTCTTTGGAGCGGTTTCGCCTAAGGTGGAACCGCTCAAGCCCGCGCGGCGCTTGAGCGTGCCTTCCGGGCAAAAAAGACGAGAGCCGGTTCCACGTAAGTGGAAACGGCTGCAGCCGCTCAGCTCTCGAAGTCGGGCAGGCTCTTGAACGCGTTCTTCAGGGCGTCCGACCAGCCCTCCGAGATCCGGCGGAAATAGGCATCGTCCTGGGCGATCCGCCTGCGGAACGTCAGCCGGAGCGCGTCGCGTTCATAGAAGGCGAGGTCCAGCGGCAGGCCGACCGAGAGGTTGGACTTCAGCGTCGAGTCGAAGGACACCATGAGGAGCTTGGCCGTTTCGGCGAAGCTCATGGCGCGCTCATAGGCCCGCACGATGATGGGCTTGCCATATTTCGTCTCGCCGATCTGGAAGAAGGGCGTGTCCTCGGTCGATTCGATGAAGTTTCCTTCGGGATAGACCATGAAGAGCCGCGGCTCGCTGCCGAGGATCTGGCCGCCGAGGATGAAGGAGGCGTGGAACGAATCCGCCCGCTGGCCGCCGAGCGTCGCGCTCGCGATGACCTCCTTCACCGTGTTCCCCACCAGCCGGGCCGTCTGGTACATGGACGGCGTTTGAAGAAGCGACAGCGCCCGCTCCTTGGGCGCCTTCGACCGCTCGTCCAGAAGGCTCACCACGGCCTGGGTGGTGGCGAGATTGCCCGCCGACATCATCACGATGACGCGCTCGCCCGGCTCCTCCCAGACATGCATCTTGCGGAAGGTGGAGATGTTGTCGATGCCCGCATTGGTGCGGGTGTCCGACATGAACACCAGGCCGCTATCGATCTTGAGGCCCACACAATAGGTCATGCGAAGGCGCGCCCCCGTCCCGCGCGAGCCGATTACTGCTCCACCGTGATGCGCACCGCAAGATGCTCGGCGGCTTGCCCCAGCCTGATTCCGGAGACGGGCATGGCGTCCCGATAGTCGCGGCCGGCCGCCACCCGCACATAGCCGTCGTCGGGCGAGATCCCGTTCGCCGCGTCGAAGGCCACCCAGCCGAGCGAGGGCACATGGGCCTCGGCCCAGGCATGGCTCGCCGCCTGCTCGACCTCGGCCATCTTGAGGTAGCCGCTGACATAGCGCGCGGGAAAGCCGAGCAGCCGCGCCGCCGCGACGAAGATGTGGGTGTGGTCCTGGCAAACCCCCTGCCCGGCTTGCAGCGCGACTTCCGCCGGCGTGGCGCTGTCGGTCGCGCCGGAAACATAGCGGACGCGCGCTCCGAGCAACGCCATCAACTGGTGGAGCCGCGGGATCGGTTCGCCGGGTCCGACGGCGTCGGCGAGGCTTCGCACCGCCGCGCCGGGCGCGGTCAGTTCCGTGTGGTGCTCGAACAGCCACAGGGGCGCGAAGCCGCTGTGCGGCCCGAACACGCCGGCCGTGTCGCGCGTCGCCACCTCGCCGCTGGCCTCGACCGCGATGGCCTGCGGCGCGCCTTCCACGCTCAGGAGGCGCGTCTCGTTGCCGAATTGATCGGAAAAGCGCACCTCCTCCTTGGCGCCGGCCACGAGCAGCGTCCAGTTGAGAACAGTCTGCGTCGGGCCGCTCACAGGCATGAGCCGGAGCCGCTGCAAGGCGTAGGTGACGGGCTCGTCGTAGCGGTATTCGGTGCGGTGGGTGATCTTGAGGCGCAAGGCTCGGCCGTCGGTCAGGAGAAACGGTAATCGGCGGCGAGCTGCTCGCCGAGCCGGCTGTTGTCGCGGATGAAGTCGAGCAGGAACTCGTGCAGGCCCTGGTCGAAGATGTCGCGGATCGAGCCCACCTGGAGCGTTCGCAGCGTCCTGCTTGCGGTGTCGTGGCAGGGGTGCCGCTCGCCATAGTCCTCGGCGAGGAAGCCGAGATTCTCCACGAGGTTGCGGTAGCAGAAGGCGAGCGAGCGCGGCATACGCCCGTTGAGGATCAGGTAGTCGGCGATCTGGCTGGGCCGATAATCGGCGTCATAGACCCAGCGGTAGGAACGGTGCGCGGCCACCGAGCGCAGGATCGATTCCCACTGGTGGTTGTCGAGGCTGGAGCCCACCCAGGACACGGACGGCAGGAGCACGTAATATTTCACGTCGAGGATGCGGGCCGTGTTGTCGGCGCGCTCGATGAAGGTGCCGAGCTGGCAGAAGTCGAAGATCTCGTTGCGCAGCATGGTGCCGTGGAAGGCGCCGCGGATCAGCGCCGTCTCGCGCTTGACCGCGTCCAGCAGTTTGGGCAGCTCGCTCTCGTCGATTGTGCCGGCCAGCATGCGCTTGAGCAGCATCCAGGCCTCGTTGATGCTTTCCCAGGTCTCGCGGGTGAGCGCGGTTCGCACCATGCGGGCGTTGCCGCGCGCCGTCTCGATGGCCGACATGGCGCTGGAGGGGTTGGCCGTGTCCCGCAGAAGGAAATCCGACACGCTGGCCGCCGAAAACTCGCCGTGCTTCGCCCGAAAGGCCTGTTCGGCGCCTGCGCTCACCACGACGGACGACCATTCCTCCGCCGACGAGGATGTCCGGGTGAGCGCCATGCGCAGGCCGGCGTCCACGAGCCGCGCCATGTTCTCCGCGCGCTCGATGTAGCGCATCATCCAGAACAGGCCCTGTGCGGTGCGGCCAAGCAGCATCAGTCGTCCAACACCCAGGTGTCCTTGGTGCCGCCGCCTTGGCTGGAGTTGACCACGAGCGATCCTTCCTTGAGGGCGACGCGCGTAAGGCCTCCGGGCACGAGCCGGATACGATCAGAGACAAGAACGAACGGCCGCAAGTCCACGTGTCTGGGGGCGAGGCCGTCGTCGGTGAAGGTCGGGCAGGTGGAAAGCGAAAGCGTCGGCTGCGCGATGTAGTTGCCGGGCCGGGCGGCGAGCTTTTTCGAGAAGGCCTCGCATTCCGCCCTGGTGGCGGCCGGGCCGACCAGCATTCCGTAGCCGCCGGAGCCGTGGACCTCCTTCACCACGAGGTCGGCTAGGTTCTCCTGCACATAGGCGTGGCTGTCGGGCTCCGCGCAGCGCCAGGTCGGCACATTGCCGAGGATCGGTTTGCGGCCGGTATAGAACTCGATGATCTCGGGCATAAAGGAATAGATCGCCTTGTCGTCGGCGATCCCCGTGCCCGGCGCGTTGGCGATGGTGACATTGCCCGCGCGATAGACGTCCATGATGCCGGGCACGCCGAGCGTGGAATCGCGCCGGTAGGTCAGCGGGTCGAGGAAGGCGTCGTCCACGCGCCGGTAAAGCACGTCGATCTGCTTATAGCCCTGGGTGGTCCGCATGGCGACATGCCCGTCCACCACGCGCAGGTCGTGGCCCTCCACGAGCTGCACGCCCATCTGGTCGGCCAGAAAGGCGTGCTCGAAATAGGCCGAGTTGTAGGAGCCGGGCGTCAGCACGGCGACCGTCGGGTTGTCGGGCGCGCTGTCCGGCTTGGTCGCGGCGAGCGACTGGCGCAGGAGCTGCGGATAGTTCTCGACCGGCCGGACCTTGATGCGCCGGAACAGCTCGGGAAAGAGCTGCATCATGGTTTCGCGGTCCTCGAGCATGTAGGACACGCCCGACGGCGTGCGGGCGTTGTCCTCCAGCACGAAGAACTCGTTCTCGCCGGTCCGCACGATGTCGATGCCGATGATGTGGGTGTAGACGCCCGCGGGCGGCCGCACGCCGATCATCTCCGGCACGAACGCCTCGTTGCGGGCGATCAGATCGCGCGGCACGCGGCCGGCGCGAAGGATTTCCTGCCGGTGGTAGATGTCGTCGAGAAAGGCGTTGATCGCCTGCACGCGCTGCTCGATTCCTCGCGCGAGCAGCCGCCATTCCGCGCCCGAGATGATGCGGGGAACGATGTCGAAGGGGATCAGCCGCTCGGATGCCTCCTCCTCGCCATAGACGGCGAAGGTGATGCCCGTCTTGCGGAACACCTGCTCGGCGTCGCGGGTCTTCTGGCGGAGCCGTTCGGGATCTTGCGCCTTGAGCCAGCGATCATAGGCTTCATAGGGTTTCCGCAAGCCCTCGGCCTGGGGCCGCATCTCGTCAAACGCCGTCAACCGCGCTCTCCCATGCCGCCCATTTGAATGCGGCGCGCAAAATGCAAGCGGGTTCAAGCGGTGCTTTCGCAGTGCGGCAAAGGAGCCGAACCAGATTCGCCGGCAAAATCGGCGGGAGCGTTGAAACTGCGCGACGCTGCGTCACGTATCCCGAAGAGAGCCGGGCATCGGCCAGCCCCGGCCCGCCGGAGGATTCTTCATGCGACGCTTCGCACTCGCGCTTGCCTTCCTCGTTTCCGCGGCCGCCGGCGCGCTCGCGGGCGAGGCGGAGGTCAGGGCCGCCCAGCAGACCATCGACAGCCAGCTCAAGGCGTTCCAGGCCGGCGACGGGGCGCTCGCCTACTCCTATGCCGCGCCCAACATCAAGCAGATCTTTCCCAGCCCCGAGATCTTCATGGGCATGGTCCAGCAGGGCTATGCGCCGATCCACAAGCCCCAGAGCTACGGCTTCGGCGCAACGGAAGAGCCGAGCCCCACGACGGTTGTGCAGCAGGTGACGATCACCGGCCCGGACGGCAAGGATTACGAGGCGAGCTACCGGCTGGAGCTCCAGCCCGACGGCGTCTTCCGCATCACGGGCGTGAGCCTGCGCGCGGCGAAATCCCTGGCGGTGTGAGCCCTCTCCTTCTCCTCTAGTGGGAGAAGGAGGGGCTCACCCAACTGGCGGCAAATCCCCCCTCGCCCACGCCTCGCTGATCTCCGCCGAGCGTTCCGCCATCCGGCCGGCCTCGATCGCCGCGCGGATGTTGGCCATCAGCGACTGGTAATAGGCGAGGTTGTTCCAGGTCAGCAGCATGGCCCCCAATAGCTCTTCGGAGCGCACGAGGTGGTGGAGATAGGCGCGCGAGTAGTCGCGGCTCGCAGGGCAGTCGCTCTCCTCGTCCAGCGGGCGCGGGTCTTCGGCATGCCGCGCGTTCTTGAGGTTCACTTTCCCGCGCCGCGTGAAGGCGAGCCCGTGGCGGCCCGCGCGGGTGGGCATCACGCAGTCGACCATGTCGATGCCGCGCGCCACGCTTTTGAGGATGTCGTCGGGCGTGCCCACGCCCATCAGGTAACGCGGCTTCTCGGCCGGCAGCTCCGGACAGGTGATCTCCAGCATCCGGAGCATCACGTCCTGCGGCTCGCCGACCGCCAGCCCGCCCACGGCATAGCCCTTGAGGTCGAGCGCGCGCAGCGCCCTCGCCGAGCGCACGCGCAGCTCGGGGCTGTCGCCGCCCTGCACGATGCCGAACATGGCCTTGCCCGGCTGCTCGCCGAAGGCGGCCTTGCAGCGTTCCGCCCAGCGCACCGATCGCTCCATCGCCGTCTCGATCGCCTGCGGCTCGGCCGGCAGCGCCACAAGCTCGTCGAGCTGCATCTGGATGTCGGAGCCCAGAAAACCCTGGATCTCGATGGAGCGCTCGGGCGTCATCTCGTGGATCGAGCCGTCCAGATGGCTGCGGAAGGTGACGCCGCGCTCGTCGAGCTTGCGCAGCGCGGAGAGTGACATCACCTGGAAGCCGCCGGAGTCGGTCAGGATCGGGTGCGGCCAGCGCGCGAAGTGGTGGAGCCCGCCCAGGCGCGCCACGCGCTCCGCGCCGGGCCGCAGCATCAGATGATAGGTGTTGCCCAGGATGATGTCTGAACCAAGCTCGCGCACCTGGTCCATGGTCATGGCCTTTACCGTGCCGCCCGTGCCCACGGGCATGAAGGCCGGCGTGCGGACGGTCCCGCGCGGCATGGAAATCTCGCCGTGCCGCGCCGCGCCGTCGGTGGCAAGAACGCGGAAGGTGAATTTTTCTGACGCACTCACGCGGTCGGCTCCGAAGCGCGATGCAGCAGGCTCGCATCGCCGTAGGAATAGAAGCGGTAGCCGTTCTCGGTGGCGTGGCGGTAGGCCGCGTGCATGGTCTCCAGCCCCGAAAAGGCCGACACCAGCATGAACAGCGTCGAGCGCGGCAGGTGGAAGTTGGTCATCAAGAGGTCCACGGCCCGGAAGCGATAGCCAGGTGTGATGAAGATGTCGGTCGGGCCGGACCAGGCGCAGACCTCACCATCCTCAGCCGCGGCGCTTTCGAGCAGCCGCAACGACGTCGTGCCGACGGCGACGATCCTGCGGCCCTCGCGTCTCGCCCGCGTGACCGCCGCCGCCACGTCCGGCGAGATGTGGCCGGTCTCGGCATGCATCTTGTGCCCGGCCGTGTCCTCCGCCTTTACCGGCAGGAACGTGCCCGCGCCGACGTGCAGCGTCACGAAGCGGCGCTCCACCCCGCGGGCGTCGAGCGCGTCGAGCAGTTCGGGCGTGAAGTGGAGGCCGGCCGTGGGCGCGGCCACGGCGCCCTCCTCCCGCGCATAGGTCGTCTGGTAGTCCCGCCGATCCCGCTCGTCCTCCGCGCGCTTGGAGGCGATGTAAGGCGGCAGCGGAATATGCCCGACGGCCTGCAAGGCTTCGTCCAGGAACGCTCCGGCGAGATCGAACCCGAGCAGCACCTCGCCGCCCTCGCGCCGCTCCAGCACGGTCGCGTCCAGCGCGCCGAGCAGGCAGGCGTTCTCGCCGTGGCCGAAGCGGATGCGGTCGCCCTCCGCGAGCCGCTTGGCCGGCCGCACAAAGGCGAGCCACTGGTCCGGCGCTGTCCGCATGTGGAGCGTGGCGTCCACCTGCGCCACCGCGTCGCCTCTCGTGCGGAGGCCCGAGAGTTGCGCCGGAATGACCTTCGTGTCGTTGAACACCACGACATCGCCCGGCAGAAGCAGCGAGGGCAGGTCGCGCACCACGTGGTCGGTCGGCGCTTCTCCCGGTTGCACCAGGAGAAGCCGCGCCGAATCCCGAGGTTCGGCGGGCCTGAGCGCGATCCGGTCCTCGGGCAGGTCGAAGTCGAAGAGCGAGACGCGCATCAGGTGAGACGGATGAGAAGAGCGCCGGCCAGCAGCAGGACCGCCCCGGCAACCCGCCCCAGCGTGATCTCGCGCACCGCCAAATCGAGGAATCCCAGCCGGTCGAGCAGGATGCCGGCGACCAATTGGCCGGCGATCAGGAAGGCCATGAGGGCCGCGGCCCCGATGCGCGGCACGAGCAGCACCGCGATCGTGACATAGGTTCCGCCGAGCAGGCCGCCCGCCGCGAAGAGCCAGGGCGAAGGGGCGCGCCAGTCGATCGCCGCGCCCTCCATTCTGGCGAAGGCGAGCGTGGCGAGCGACAGGAACACGGCCCCGGCGACGAAGGACACCGCCGCGGCCGCGATGGGCAGCCCCAAGCCGCGCCCGAGCTGCGCGTTGATGGGCGCCTGGAGCGCGAGCAGCGCGCCGGCCAGCACGCCGAGCAGCGACCAGGCGGCGGCCGTCACGGCTCGCTTACGCGGCGAGGTCGGCGGCGACCCGCATGGACGTGATGGAATCCGGATCCTTCGCGGGCTCGCCGCGCTTGATCTGGTCCACATTCTCCATGCCCTCGATCACCTGCCCCCACACGGTGTATTGCCGGTTGAGGAAGGCGGCGTCGTCGAAGCAGATGAAGAACTGCGAATTGGCTGAGTTGGGGTTCTGCGCCCGCGCCATGGAGCAGGTGCCGCGCGCGTGGTTCATGTTGGAGAACTCGGCCTTGAGGTCGGGCTTGTCCGAGCCGCCCTGGCCGGCGCGGTTCGGGTTGAAGCCCCCGCCCTTTTTGCCGAACTGCACGTCGCCGGTCTGGGCCATGAAGCCTTCGATCACGCGGTGGAACACAACGCCGTCATAGGCGCCCTCGCGCGCCAGCTCCTTGATGCGGGCCACATGGCCCGGCGCGAGATCGGGCAGAAGCTCGATCACCACCCTGCCCTTGGTGGTCTCCATGACGAGCGTGTTCTCGGGATCCTTGATGTCAGCCACAGTTTTGGTTCCTTACTGGTTGCCGTCGGCGGCGATGCGCGCCTTGACGATGCGGTCGGGCTCTGCGACGGCGCCGTTCTCGGCTTCAGCGCCCTTCTTGATCCCGTCCACGAACTCCATGCCGCCCTCGACATTGCCGACCACGGTGTACTGCCCGTCGAGCGAGGGCGCGGGCGCGAACATGATGAAGAACTGCGAGTTGGCGGAGTCGGGGCTCTGCGCCCGCGCCATGCCGACCGTGCCGCGCACGAAGGGCTCGTTCGAGAATTCGGCGGCAAGGTCCGGCTTGTCCGAGCCGCCCGTGCCGGCGGCTTCCGCGACGTAGCCGTCCGCGAGGTCGCCATATTCCACGTCGCCGGTCTGCGCCATGAAGCCGTCGATCACGCGGTGGAAGGCGACGTTGTCGTAAGCGCCCTCGCGCGTCAGTTCCTTGATCCGCTCCACATGCTGGGGCGCAAGATCGGGTCGGAGCGCGATGGTCACGTCGCCTTCCCCAAGGGTCAGGATCAGCGTGTTCTCGGGCTCGGCGGCGGCGGCCGGCAGCATGGCGAGGCCGAAGGCGAGGCTCGCCGCGGCGAGGATCTTCTTCAGGATCATGAATTGGCTTCCCTGTTTTTCTGAGGGTCAAACTTGGCCTTGAGCGCGTCGGCGACAAGGGCCGGAACGAAGGGCGACACGTCGCCGCCCATGCTTGCGATCTGCCGCACCAGCGTGGCGGTGATGGGGCGCGCCAAAGGGCTCGCCGGCACCAAGATGGTGCGGATGTCCGGCGCCAGACCCAAATTCATGCCGGCCAACTGCATCTCGTAGTCGAGGTCGGTGGCGCTGCGCAGGCCGCGGAGCATGAGCGTCGCGCCGGCGGCGCGCGCCGCTTGGACCGTCAGGTTGCGGAACGCGATCACCGACACGCGGTCCGCTTGCGCGCCCAGCCGATCCCGCGCCGCGGCCTCGACCAACGCCTTGCGCTCCTCGAAGGAGAACAGCGCCTTCTTCTCGGCATGGACGCCGATGGCGACCACCACCGAATCGGCCAGCGCGAGCCCGCCGGCCAGCACGTCCAGATGGCCGAGCGTGGGCGGATCGAAGGAGCCGGGATAAAGGGCGATGCGGGCGCTCATCGCGGCGGCTTCTAGCGGGCCTGCGCCCTCAAGGCAAACCCGTCCCAAAATGACCGCGGGCACGCCTTTCGGTACGCTCGCGATCTTTAGTCGAGTTCAACACAAATGTGATGGAGTCGCCACAAATCGGCCGTGCAACCAATATGCATCATACCTCGTTGCAGGGCCGAGGAGTTTGACGCCATGCTGATCTACTTGCTTGCCGCCGCCATGATGATCGCGATGCTGATCGCGACCGTGTTCGGCCTCCACCAGGAAGCCCAGCGCGTGAAGGTCGAGGCCCGCCGCGATCGCATGCATCGCTTCGGTTCGCGCCGCTGAGTCCAGCCTGAAAAGAAAACGCCCCGTCCGGGGCGCTTCTTTCGTCACTCGCCTGTGGTCTGCTCGGCCGGATCGCTGATCCGCTCCACCGAGACCACCTTTTCCCCATCCGCCGTCTTGAAGACCCGCACGCCTTTGGTCGCGCGGCTCGCCAGACGAATGTCGTCCACCGGCATGCGGATCACCTGTCCGCCGTCGGAAACCATCATCACCTGATCCTCGTGCTCGACGGGGAACGCCGCCACCAGCCGGCCGATCTCCTTGGCGCGGGAAACATCGGTCGCCCTGATGCCCTTTCCACCACGGTTGGTCAGGCGGAAGTCGTAGGATGACGAGCGTTTTCCGAAGCCGTTCTCCGTGACCGTCAGGACGAACTGCTCGTGCGCCTTCAGGAACGCGAAGCGCTCGTCCGACAGTTCGGCGATCTCTTCTGCATCCTCGTTGGTCAGCGACACCTCTTCGACGTCGTCGGCCGGGATGTCGCCCTCCAGCGACTGGATGCGGCGCTCGCCGATGGCGCGCTTCAGATAGGCGCCGCGCTCGCCCGGCGTCGCATCGACATGCTCCAGGATCGTCATGGAGATGGCGTGGTCGCCATCCGCCAGCGCGATGCCCCGAACCCCCTGCGAGTCCCGGCCCTTGAACACCCGAACGTCGGCCACGGAGAAGCGGATGCATTGGCCGGAAGCCGCAGTCAGCAGCACATCGTCGTGTTCCGTGCAGGTTTCCACCGCCAGGATCGCGTCGCCCTCGTCCTCCAGCTTCATGGCGATCTTGCCAGCGCGGTTCACCTGGGCGAAGTCGGACAGCTTGTTGCGCCGCACCGTGCCGCGCGTGGTCGCGAACATCACGTCGAGCTTTTCCCACTGCGCCTCGTCCTCGGGCAGCGGCATGATGGTCGTGATGCGCTCGTCCTGCTGCAGCGGAAGCAAGTTGCGCAAA
This sequence comes from Mesorhizobium sp., assembly GCA_035998495.1. Lineage (GTDB taxonomy): Bacteria > Pseudomonadota > Alphaproteobacteria > Rhizobiales > Rhizobiaceae > Mesorhizobium_B. The sequence continues at coordinate 81,509 of DASYHP010000085.1, read as the reverse complement.
AACTTGCCCTTGCTCTGCGGCGTGCCGATCGGCAGCTTCCAGACCTTCTCCTTGTAGACCTTGCCGTTGGACGAGAAGAACAGGATCGGCGTGTGCGTGCTCGCCACGAACAGGCGCGTGACGAAATCCTCGTCCTTGGTCGCCATGCCCGAGCGGCCTTTGCCGCCGCGGTTCTGCGCGCGGTAGATCGAAAGCGGCACGCGCTTGATGTAGCCCTGATGCGTGACGGTGACGACCATGTCCTCGCGGCTGATCAGGTCCTCGTCGTCCATGTCGAAGCCGGCGTCCACGATCTCGGTGCGGCGCGGCGTGCCGAACTCGTCGCGCACGGCGGCCAGCTCGTCCTTGACGATGGTCTGGATGCGGGCGCGCGACGACAGGATGTCGAGATAGTCGGCGATCTCCGCGCCGATCTTGTTGAGCTCGTCGGCGATCTCGTCGCGCCCGAGCGCGGTGAGCCGCTGCAGGCGCAGTTCGAGGATGGCGCGCGCCTGCTCCTCCGAGAGATGGTAGGTGCCGTCCTCGTTGATGCGGTGGCGCGGATCGTCGATGAGCAGGATCAGGCTCTCGACATCGGAAGCCGGCCAGCGCCGGTCCATGAGGCGTTCGCGCGCGCTCTGCGGGTCGGGCGCCTGCCGGATCGTGCGGATCACCTCGTCGATATTGGCCACGGCGATCGCCAGGCCCACCAGGATGTGGGCGCGCTCGCGCGCCTTGCGCAGCAGGAACTTCGTGCGGCGGCTGACGACCTCCTCGCGGAAGGCGACGAAGGCGCGCAGCATGTCGAGCAGCGTCAGCACTTCGGGCCGGCCGCCGTTCAGCGCCACCACGTTCGCGCCGAACGAGGTCTGCAGCGGCGTGTAGCGGTAGAGCTGGTTGAGGATCACCTCCGCGTTGGCGTCGCGCTTCAGCTCGATCACCACGCGATAACCCTGCCGGTCGCTCTCGTCGCGGATGTCGGAGATGCCCTCGACGCGCTTCTCGCGCACGAGATCGGCCATCTTGTCGATCATCGCCGCCTTGTTCACCTGGTACGGCACTTCGGTGATGATGATGGCCTCGCGGTCGCCGCGCAGCGGTTCGATGTTCACGCGGCTCCGCATGGTGATCGAGCCGCGGCCCGTGGAATAGGCGCTGAAGACGCCCGAGCGGCCCATGATCAAGCCGCCGGTCGGGAAATCCGGGCCGGGGATGATCTCCATCAGCTCCGCCAAGTCGATCGCCGGGTTGTCGATGAGCGCGATGCAGCCGTCCACCACCTCGGAAAGGTTGTGCGGCGGGATGTTGGTCGCCATGCCGACGGCGATGCCGCCCGAGCCGTTGACGAGCAGGTTGGGGAAGCGCGCCGGCAGGACTTTCGGCTCCTGGCGCGCCGCGTCATAGGTTTCCTGGAACTCGACGGTGTCCTTGTCGATGTCCTCGAGCAGCTCATGCGCGACCTTGGTGAGACGCGCCTCCGTGTAGCGCATGGCCGCGGGCGGGTCGTTGTCGATCGAGCCGAAATTGCCCTGGCCATCGATCAGCGGCACGCGCATGGACCAGTCCTGCGCCATGCGCACGAGCGCGTCGTAGATCGAGGCGTCGCCGTGTGGGTGGTAGTTGCCCATCACGTCCGCCACCGGCTTGGCCGACTTCACGAACTTGCGGTTCCAGTGATAGCCGCTCTCGTGCGACGCGTAGAGGATGCGGCGATGCACCGGCTTGAGGCCGTCGCGCACATCGGGCAGCGCGCGGCTGACGATCACGCTCATCGCGTAATCGAGATAGGAGCGCTGCATCTCCTCGATGATGGAAATGGGTTCGATGCCGGACGGACCGGCCGGCGGGGAAAGTTCGTTCAAGGGAAAACACTCGGACGGGGAGAATCAACGTCCTACATATAGGAACTCGGCGCGCCGATCCAATGCCAAACCCCTGGCCTGGGAGGCGGCTTTCGCCGCAACATCAACGACATAGAGGTTCGGAGCGCAGCGGCGGATGAGAATTTTTCCCAGGCGCCGGCGTCTCTGGCGGCCGGTTGCGGCACGGGCTAGTCATGACCCTGCCCCGCGAGTCCGCCATGCCGAACCTCGACGCCCTCTTCAACGCCTTCGTGACGCTTCTCGTCACGGTTGATCCGCCGGGGCTCGCACCCCTGTTCCTGGCGCTCACGCGCGGCATGTCGCGCGAGGAGCGGCGTCAGGTCTCGACCCGCGCCGGCGTCATCGCCTTCGCGGTGCTGGCGCTGTTCGCGCTGGCGGGCGCGGCGATCCTGGGGGCTCTCGGCATCACCTTGCCGGCCTTTCGCGTCGCGGGCGGGCTGCTGCTCTTCTTCATCGCCTTCGAGATGGTGTTCGAGCGCAGGAACGAACGCAAGGAAAAGAGCGCCGACGCGGCGGTCACGCGCGACACCATCCACGACATCGCCGCCTTCCCGCTCGCCGTCCCGCTCCTTGCCGGGCCCGGCGCGATCTCGGCCACCGTTCTCCTGTCGGGCTCGCTGGGCGGCGGCGCGGGCAAGCTCGCGCTGGTCGCCATCCTCGCGCTGGTTGTCGCCATCACCTGGGTCGTCCTGATCCTGGCCGAGCGCGTGGACCGCTTCCTGGGCCAGACCGGCCGCTCGATCCTCACGCGCCTGCTGGGCCTCATCCTGGCGGCGCTCGCCGTGCAGTTCGTGGCGGACGGCGTGAAGGCGCTGATGGCAGCCTAGCCGAGCCGGCGCGGATATTCCGAGCGCGGCGGCACGCGATGATGCAGGAACGCGATGGTCACGAGGCTGGCGCTGCCGACCAGGACGACAGCCAGCAGGGTGAGCGGCGGCAGCGGCGCGCCGAGCGCGACCAGCGGAATCGCGCCCGCGGGCGGATGGGTGACGCGAAGGAGCGACATCAGCCCGATCGCCAGACCCACCGCCGCCGTGGCCGCCCACCAGGCGGCAGGCCCGAGCGGGATGACCAGCGCCGCCAGAAGCGCCGCCAGAAGATAACCGCCGAAGACGTTTGCCGGCTGCGCCAGCGGGCTGGCGGGCTGGGCGAAAAGGAGCACGGCGGTCGCGCCGAGCGGCGCGATCAGCAGCGGCATGCCCGTGGCGGACGCGAGCGCGCCAACCGCCGTCGTGGCGACGAGCGCGCCCATCCCCGACTTGAGATGCGCGGCAAGCGGAGCACGCGGCTCGTGGCGGGCGACGAGTGGAAGCAGGCGGCGAGGCATGGAGGCGATCCGAGGAGATGGAGCGCTGTCTATCCTTCGGCCCGCCACCGGGAAAGCAACGAAAGCGGCGACTTGCTTCGCGATCGGAGAAGTTTTTTCCGATCGGCGGGTGCGAGGCTCGGCGCTTCAGTCACGCATCGGCGCCGATGAACACGCCGTCGCCGCGGGACGAACCCAACGGGCCGGCAGCCACGGAACCGGCGCGCCGCGGCTGCCGGGCAGAGCGAGCCCTGTCGGTTCAGAACGGGATGTCGTCGTCGAGATCGCGCGAGCCGCCGCCGCCGCCGCCCCGGCCTCCGCCGAAACCGCCGCGCCCGCCCCCTGCTCCGCCGCCGAAGTCTTCATTCGGGCCGGACTGGCCGAAGTCGCCGCCGCCCCGGCGCGAGCCCCCGCCGCCGCCGTAATCGGCCACCTCGCCGCCGCCCTGGCCGCGGGCGTCCAGCATCTGCAACTCGCCGCGGAATTTTTGCAGCACCACCTCGGTGGTCTGCCGCTCGTTGCCGTCCTTGTCCTGATACTTGCGGGTCTGGAGCTGGCCTTCGATGTAAACCTTCATGCCCTTCTTCAGGTACTGCTCCGCGACCTTGGCGAGATTGTCGTTGAAGATCACGACGTTGTGCCACTCGGTCTTTTCCCGCCGCTCGCCGGAGCCCTTGTCGCGCCAGGTCTCGGACGTGGCGACGCTGAAGTTCACCACTGGATCGCCGGAGTTCAGCCGCCGCACCTCCGGATCGCGTCCCAGATTGCCCACCAAAATCACCTTGTTGACGCTGCCGGCCATCGCACCGCTCCACGCTCACACCGAAACCAGAACCGTCTTACACCAAATCCGGCCATGCGCCTCCCCCGCAGGCCGCACGCTGCCGCTATCCACAGGCTCAAGTTCATGTTTTGTTCTAAACTCGCGAGTCCAACCGGTCAAGCTGCCCCGCAGGGCGGCAGTGTCCGATCCAAGGCCTTGCAAGCGGAGAAAAACCAATCCGGCAGGTCAGTGGTGGTCTGCCCCCGGGCGTCGGGCCGTGGTGTTGACGCAGGAGCATCAGAGCAGGTAGCGCTTCCTCAGCCATCGGGCATGCGGAACAGCGCCCGGCGGCATCGGAGCGATAGCATGCCCTCCACCGACATCCTCATCACCTTCTTTCTGACTTCGGCCGTGTTTGCGTTCATCCCCGGGCCGTCGATGCTTTATGCGGCGGCGCAGACCATGGCCGGCGGGCGTCGGTCGGGGCTCATGTCGGCGCTGGGCATCCATGTCGGTTGCTACGTCCATATCATGGCGGCCGCGGCCGGCCTTTCGGCTCTCTTCCATGCGATCCCCTGGCTTTATCTCGCCGTGAAGACGGCTGGGGCGATCTACCTGATCTGGCTGGGCGTCTCGCTCTTTCGCGCGAAGCCGGCCCGCGAGGGCGACGTGTCAGGCGTGGTCGCCAAATCGGGGCGCCGCGCTTTCCTTGAGAGCATTGTCGTTGAAGTGCTCAACCCAAAGACAGCGATCTTCTTCTTCGCCTTCCTGCCGCAATTCGTGGATGCGTCGGCCGCATTCCCGCTCTGGCTGCAGCTCCTCATCCTCGGCGTCGCCATCAACGTTCTGTTTTCCGCTGCAGAGATCGTGTTCGTGTGCTTGGCAGGTCTGGTGGTGACGCGGATGCGGCAATCAAGCCGCGTGCAGCGCCTCGTTCAGCAGATCGGCGGGGCCATCCTGGTTGGCCTCGGCGTGCGCCTCGCACTGCAGAAGGCCTGAACACGACGCAGGCGGCGCCCAAGCCGGGATTCCCCTCCGACGAAAAGGCCCGCTTTGCGTCAAAGCGGATGGGCGAGCGTGGCTGGAACTCAGGCAGCGGCGGAACCGCACGGCGCTTATTGCCCTCTGCCGAACCAAAATAAGCGCTTGCTTATCCAATAAGTCTCTGCTTATCTCAACGGATGACCGAACCCGACCTCTTCCGCGCGCTGGCTGACCCGACGAGGCGGCAGGTGTTCGAGCGCCTTGCAGGGCGAGAGATGAGCGTGACGGAGCTCCGCGCCGAGCTGCCGGTCTCCCAGCCCGCCATTTCGCAACACCTCGCGGTGCTCCGGCAGGCCGGCCTGGTGCGCGAGCGCCGGCAGGGCCGCTTCGCCCTCTACCGCGCCGAGCCGGGCGGCCTCGCCCCGCTCGCCGATTGGATGGAGCGCTATGCGGCCTTCTGGCCGGAGCGCATCGAAAAGCTCAGGGACGTGCTGAAGGACATGGAGCCATGATGGCGGAAACGCAGGCGCTTGAGCAGGAATATGAGTTGGCCGAGCCGCCGGCGAAGGTTTGGCGCGCGCTGACCGAACCGGAGCTGGTCGCGCGCTGGCTCCGCCCTAATCCCTCTCAGGTCGACGGCGACGAAGAAGACACAGAGTGCAGCCTGCTCGACACCGAGCCCGGATGGCGCGTGAGCTATCGCTGGCGCGACGGCGCGCTCGATGGCGTCGTCACCTTCTCGATTGCCCCGAATGCGTCCGGCGGCACGCGGCTCAAGCTCGTTCACTCGGCCGGATCGCTCGCGCCTGTCGCCCTTGCCGGGTCCGCTTGGACCGCGCCTCGCCCGACGCCGGCCAACTCCAACCGCCCCCTGCTCCGCCTCGCCGCCTGACGGCGCGCCCGCACAAGGACCCATGCCCCATGAACAATCTCGTGCCCATGGTGATCGAGCAGTCGAGCCGCGGCGAACGCGCCTTCGACATCTTCTCGCGGCTCCTGCGCGAGCGCATCATCTTCATCAACGGCCCGATCGAGGACGGCATGGCGGCGCTGGTCTGCGCGCAGTTGCTTTCGCTGGAATCCGACGATCCGAAAAAGGAGATCGCGCTCTACATCAACTCGCCCGGCGGCGTGGTGACGTCCGGCTTCGCGATCTACGACACCATGCGCTATGTGAGCTGCCCCGTGTCCACCGTCTGCATGGGCTTCGCCGCCTCGATGGCGTCCTTCCTGCTCATGGCCGGCACGCCGGGCCGGCGCATCGCGCTCCCCAACTGCCGCATCCTGCTCCACCAGCCCTCGGGCGGCTTCCAGGGCAAGGCCTCCGACATCGAGCGCCACGCCGAGGACATTCTCAGGACCAAGCGGCGCATGGCCGAGCTTTACGCCGAGCATTGCGGCCGCGGAATTGAAGACGTGGAGCGCACGCTCGACCGCGACCACTTCATGACGGCCGAGGAGGCCAAGGCCTGGGGCCTTGTCGATCACGTCTACGACACGCGCAGGCACGAGGCCGCATAGCAGCTTCTACTGCGCCGGCTGCTCCAGACCAAGCTCGTCGGCCTGCGTCCGCAGCCCCTCGCGCGCGGCATCGACCAGCGTCGGCGCGAAATGGGTGGCGGTGCAGCTCCGGTTGGTGTCGGTGGTAGAGTCGAACACTTCCTGCCCGCAGACCTCCCGCGCCACGTCGAGCGTCACGCGGATGGTGAGCGGCACGTCCACGGTCGTCACCCCCATCGCCTGCGCGACCTGCTCCTTGACCTCGGGACGGCCGAGCGAGACCTCGACGCTGGCTTCTGGGGCATCGAGCGCCGCCGCATCGGCTCCGGCTGCAGGATCAAGCGAAGGCTCGGCCTGGGTCGCCGGCGCGGCGGGCGGCGGCGCGGGCAGCGGCACTTCCGTTTGGGCGTACGCCGCGGGGGCGGCAAGCAGGAGCGCCGCCGCGCCGGCGATGACGGACTTCATCATGGGTTCTGTCCTCTCGAAACCTGTCCCGCGCAGAAGGACCGAAGCCTCGAAGGGTTCCATGCCGAAGGGAGGGCGAAAAGACGCCGCATCCAAAAGCGAAGCCCCGCCTTTGCGAGTGGGCGGGGCTCATGGGACATTCCCATGCCGGTGCGGCCGGCGCCTGTTTTCGGATGCGTCTCGGCATGACGCCGAAGATCCGACTTCAGTCTCTGATTTTCATGGGGATCGGCGGCCCGTGTCAGCCCGCTTCGGGCCTTCTTGCCGCCGCGGCTCCGCTATTGAGCGCGGAGCCTGATCGAACTGTCCGGTGGAGTCATGCCTCGCTCCCTGACAAATTGACCTCTTCGCGTCCCGCTTCGCCAGCCGAAACGGCCGCGGCATCTCGCAGCCTCCACTTCATCGGCTTCTGACGCTGACGCAACGGAACGGAACGACTCGGAGCGTGCCTCTCACGGCCGGTCCTGTCAACGCGGTCCAGCCGCCGGTCGCGCTTTCGTGAACGAAGGGGACTGTCCGCTCTTGGCAGGAGCAGGGTTTGTTTCCGTTGCGTTCTCCTGCCCGGTTCTGGTATCAACCGCCGCACGCCCCACATGCAGCTTCCCCTGCGCCCGCCTGCCGGCGGGGCATGAACCCGCCCGCCGAGACGCCATGCCTGACCACAAGTTCCTGTCCATCCGCGGCGCGCGGGAGCACAACCTCAAAAACGTCGATCTCGACCTGCCGCGCGATTCGCTGATCGTGATGACGGGCCTGTCCGGCTCCGGCAAGTCGTCGCTCGCCTTCGACACGATCTACGCCGAGGGCCAGCGCCGCTATGTCGAGTCGCTGTCGGCCTATGCCCGCCAGTTCCTGGAGATGATGCAGAAGCCCGACGTCGATCAGATCGACGGGCTGTCGCCCGCCATCTCCATCGAGCAGAAGACCACCTCGAAGAACCCGCGCTCGACGGTCGGCACCGTCACCGAGATCTACGACTACATGCGCCTGCTCTGGGCGCGGGTCGGCGTGCCCTACTCGCCCGTCACCGGCCTGCCCATCGAAAGCCAGACGGTCAGCCAGATGGTGGACCGGGTGCTGGCGCTGCCCGAAGGCACGCGGCTTTACATCATGGCGCCCATCGCGCGCGGCCGCAAAGGCGAGTTCAAGAAGGAGCTGGCCGAACTCCAGAAGAAGGGCTTCCAGCGCGTCAAGATCGACGGCGTCTTCCACGAGATCGGCGAAGCGCCCTCGCTCGACAAGAAATACAAGCACGACATCGACGTGGTGGTGGACCGCGTCGCGGTGCGGCCCGATCTCGGCGCGCGGCTGGCCGATTCGATCGAGACCTGCCTCAAGCTCGCCGACGGGATCGCCGTCGCCGAGTTCGCGGACAAGCCGCTGCCGCCCGAGGAACTGTCCGGCGAAAGCGCCAACAAATCGAAGAACGACACGCATGAGCGGCTGCTGTTCTCCGAAAAATTCGCCTGCCCCTATTCCGGCTTCACCATTCCCGAGATCGAGCCGCGGCTGTTCTCCTTCAACAACCCGTTCGGCGCCTGCCCCACCTGCGACGGCCTGGGCAGCCAGCAGGCGATCGACCCCGGCCTGATCGTGCCCGACGAGAACCTCACGCTGCGCAACGGCGCCGTCGCCCCCTGGGCGCGCTCCACCTCGCCTTATTATAACCAAACGCTGGAGGGCCTCGGCGCCGTCTACGGCTTCAAGCTCGCCGACCGCTTCAGGGACATCCCCGAAGAGGGCAAGCAGGCGATCCTCTACGGCACGGGCAAGCGCGAGGCGACCTTCCAATACAATGACGGCCTGCGCTCCTACCGCACCACGAAAACCTTCGAGGGCGTGATCCCCAACCTCCAGCGCCGCTGGAAGGAGACCGAGTCGGCCTGGATGCGCGAGGAGATCGAGCGCTTCATGTCGGCCACGCCCTGCCCCGCCTGCAACGGCTTCCGCCTCAAGCCCGAGTCGCTGGCCGTGAAGGTGGCCGGCCGCCACATCGGCGAATGCTCCGCGCTGTCCATCCGCGCCGCCGACGCGTGGTTCTCCGCCCTCCCCGGCTCGCTCAACGAGAAGCAGAACGAGATCGCGGTGCGCATCCTCAAGGAGATCCGCGAGCGCCTGCGCTTCTTGAACGATGTCGGCCTCGACTATCTCACGCTCGCCCGCGGCTCGGGCACGCTGTCGGGCGGCGAATCGCAGCGCATCCGCCTCGCCAGCCAGATCGGCTCGGGCCTCACCGGCGTGCTTTATGTGCTCGACGAGCCCTCCATCGGCCTGCACCAGCGCGACAACGACCGGCTGCTTGCCACGCTGAAACACCTGCGCGACCTCGGCAACACTGTCATCGTGGTGGAGCACGACGAGGACGCCATCCTCGCCGCCGATTACGTCGTGGATATCGGCCCCGCCGCCGGCATCCATGGCGGCGAGATCATCGCGCGCGGCACGCCGGCGGAGATCATGGCGAACCCCGCCTCCATCACCGGCCGCTATCTTTCCGGCGCGCTCGCCATCCCCGCCCCGCCCGCGCCGCGCGCCATCAAGAAGAACCGTGTGCTCAAGGTGGTGGGCGCGCGCGGCAACAACCTCAAGAACGTCTCGGCCGACATTCCCCTCGGCACCTTCACCGCCGTCACCGGCGTGTCGGGCGGCGGCAAGTCCACCTTCCTGATCGAGACTTTGTTCAAATCCGCCTCGCGCCGCATCATGGGCTCGCGCGAGCACCCCGCCGAGCACGACCGCATCGAGGGCCTCGAATTCCTCGACAAGGTCATCGACATCGACCAGTCCCCCATCGGCCGCACGCCGCGCTCCAACCCCGCCACCTATACCGGCGCCTTCACCCCCATCCGCGACTGGTTCGCCGGCCTGCCCGAGGCCAAGGCGCGCGGCTACGGGCCGGGCCGCTTTTCCTTCAACGTCAAGGGCGGCCGCTGCGAGGCCTGCCAGGGCGACGGCGTCATCAAGATCGAGATGCACTTTCTGCCCGACGTCTTCGTCACCTGCGACGTCTGCCACGGCAAGCGCTACAACCGCGAGACGCTGGACGTCACCTTCAAGGGCAAAAGCATCGCCGACGTGCTCGACATGACGGTCGAGGAAGGCTGCGACTTCTTCTCGGCCGTCCCCGCCGTGCGCGACAAGCTGCGCACGCTCAACAAAGTGGGCCTGGGCTACATCCATATCGGCCAGCAGGCCAACACGCTGTCGGGCGGCGAGGCGCAGCGCATCAAGCTCGCCAAGGAGCTGTCCCGCAAGGCCACGGGCAAGACGCTCTACATCCTCGACGAGCCCACCACCGGCCTGCACTTCCACGACGTGGCGAAGCTGCTCGAAGTGCTGCACGAGTTGGTGGACCAGGGCAACACGGTCGTCGTCATCGAGCACAATCTGGAGGTCATTAAGACCGCCGACTGGATTCTCGACCTCGGCCCCGAAGGCGGCGACGGCGGCGGCGAGCTGGTGGCCGAAGGCCGGCCGAAGGACATTATGTGCGAGAAGCGCAGCTACACCGGCCGGTTCCTGAAGGAACTGCTGGAGCGCCGGCCGCGGGTGGAGCGCGAAGCGGCGGAGTGATGGAGGGCATTGCTCACCGGATCAGCGAGCTACTTGCCAAGGGCAGGTCGCGAGTATCCGATTATGGCTCCGGCGAACTGAAGGAGGACGGCATCAGGCTGGCGGACGCCCCTACCCGCCAATTGAGCTAGGGTGCAACCAGCTCCGCGAGCTTCGTCGCAACGTCTGCCATCGAATTCTCCTTAGTGCTCAGGCCGCTTCGCGAGCCGAGCAGAGGGCTGATGTCGCGGAGAGCTTCATACGTGGTGTCGTGTACGATCGGCACAAGCTGGTCGCGCGCCAGAAGGGCTGATAGCTCCTTTTCGGCAATGCCCGCGCCCCGGATGCGGTCCAAAAACGCCGTCGTCACCAAAACGATTCCCACTCGCGAGATTGCCAGTCCCTTGTCGATTTCGCGGAGCAACGGCGTGCCGAGGATTACGTCCTTCTCGCTGAACCAGACCGTGACCCCACGCGACACAAGCAGATCGGTCGCCAGGGCTCCCTAGCGTCCAGCGAGACAATAGCCCTCGTCCTCGTGCGGCATTCGATCTCGGCCCGGCAAAATTCGTCCAGGTGGACAGGCTCTTGGGGCTCGCGCATGGTCACAGCGCAATCCCCCCGCGGTTTGACCAGCATCGCACCATGATCCTCATCGGCCAATATGACTCCTCCTTCGTCCGCCGCGTCGGCATTGCGCTGCGGCTTTACGGCATTCCGTTCGAGCATCGGCCGTGAGTCGCGGTTGGCGACAGGATCAGGGCGTTCGACCCGCTCACCCGCATAGGTGCTCGACAGCGGCGAGGTGCTGATCGAAAGCGGCAGCGTCCGGGCCGCCTTACCGATAGGGTGACGCGCAGCGCCGGCGTGGGCCGTGGTAGGGCTGGAACGTGTCCGTGGCCGCGCTGTAGGATCGGTAGTGCGCTTGGCACCAGGCGATGTGCGCCGACAGGCGTGAGGCAGCAGGCCGCACAAGCAAGCGCGTGCTCAGGGGATTGTCGGTCCTGTAGATCGGGACGGGATAGCCGGAGATCACGCCGGGATAGGCGGGAATGTGGTGCGTGTGGTGGCGGTAGTAGTGGCCCTTGGCCGTTCCGGCATAAGGCGGCTGGTCGTACCAGGGCACCCCGCGCCGAACCTCGACGATCACCACGTCCTGGCCGGTCCCGGCCGAAGCTGCGGTCGCGCCCGCGAGGGGAATGCAGGCGGCGAGCAGGGCGGAGAACGCCCAGGCGGCTCGATGAAGCATGATGGTCTCCCGGTTGGTTCGCGATGCCGACCAATCGCGGCCGGAGGCGCGCGGTTCCGGGCCGCGCTTTCTATGCTTAACGGAGTGCGATGTCCCGGATTGCACTTCGCGCGAAGCTTGGCCAAACCTTCTGGACGTCTCTGAGTCGCATGATTTCCGCGTTGTGAGCCTAGGATGATCCTTATCGGCCAATACGACTCCTCCTTCGTGCGCCGCGTCGGCATTGCGCTGAGGCTTTACGGCATCCCGTTCGAGCATCGGCCGTGGTCGGTGTTTTCCGATGCCGAGAAGATCAGGGAATTCAACCCGCTCACCCGCGTGCCCACGCTCGTGCTCGACAGCGGCGAGGTGCTGATCGAAAGCGGCAGCATCATCGACCACATGGACAGTCTCGTACCCCCCGAGCGGGCGATGTTCCCGAGGCAGGAGCCGGCCCGGCGGCAGGCGCTGAAACTCGCGGCGCTCGCGACCGGGCTCGCCGAAAAGGCCGTCAGCCTGTTCTACGAACAGCAGCTGCACGAGAAAGCCTCGGACCTCTGGATCGCCCGCTGCCGCGCCCAGATTCTCGGCACGATTGCAGCGCTGGAAGCTGACCGGGCGTCGCGGAAAGAAAACCCCTTCTGGTTCGGCGACCGCATCACCCATGCCGACATCGCCGTGGCGTGCGCCCTGCGCCACGCGGTCGACTCCCACCCCGGCCTCATCCCGATGGCCGACTTCCCCGCGCTTTCCGCCCACTGCGCGACGCTGGAAGCGATGCCGGTCTTCGGGGAAATCTCGCAGCCCTTCATCCCGCCGGCGTGAGGGTGGTCCATGGCAAAACTCGTTTTCGGAATGAACACGTCGCTGGACGGCTATGTCGATCACGACAAATTCGGGCCGAGCCCGACCCTCTTCCGCCACTGGATCGAGCATGTGCGCGGGCTTTCGGGCAGCATCTATGGCCCCCGTGTCTACGAGTTGATGCACTATTGGGACGAAGACCAGCCCGACTGGGGCGCAGATCACCACGACTTCGCCGCGGCCTGGCGCCGCCAGCCCAAATGGGTCTTTTCGCGCTCGCTGGAAAGTGTCGGCCCCAACGCCACCCTCCTGCGGGACGACCTGGAGGCGGAGGTCCGCAGGCTGAAGGATGAGCTTGCCGGCGAGATCGCCGTCGCCGGCCCGGTTCTGGCGGGGAGCCTGACGGAGCTTGGGCTGATCGATGAGTACCGGCTCTACCTCCACCCGGTCGTGCTCGGCGGCGGCGCACCCTTCTTCGCCGGCCCCCGGCCGCCGCTCCGCTTCGTCGCCAGCGACCGGATCGACGGTGACGTGATCCGGCTGACATACGTTCCGGCCTGATCGCGCGGGCCACGCCACGGATTGCCTCGACCCTGCGAAAACGCCGTCCGTTCATCCACCTCTCCGTCAGCCGCCCCACAATGCGTCCGGCTTGATTCGCTGGAGGCGGAGATGGACTGGGATTATGCGATCGAGCGGAACCGTGAGGCGCTGAAGCGCGTGCTGGCCGCGCTCGTCGCCATGGCCGGGCTGGCCGTCCTGCTCGCCAGCGGCGCCCGCCCCACTTTGCCGCGGCATCTCCACCGCGCCGTGCTGCGGCTCCTGCGCCCCGCCGAATCCGCCGTGCGGCGGCTGGTCATCGTGGCCGCGCGCGGCCTGGTGGTGGCGCTGCCGCGCTCACGCCCGCGCAAGCCGAAGCCGAAGCCGCCGACCTTGCGCCCCGGCGTCGGCACCGGCATCCTGATGCCGCCCCACCTGCCGCGCCCGGCGGGCCGCGGGGCATGGCGCGCGGAAAGATGCGCCCTGCCCCTCTTCGATCCCTTGCACCGATGGGGCGGCCGCAGGCGAAAGGCGGCGAGCGGCGTGCCGCGCATCTCCGTTCCAGGCTTGAGCCGGCCGCTTCCCGTGCCTCCTGAGCGTCAGTCGAAGGGCCGCCGGCCGCTCGCGCCCGACGACGCCATCGACGCCGTGCGGCTCGCCCTGCGGCTGGAGCCGCTGGCCTCGGTACTCGACGATCTTCCGCGCGAGGCGAGGCGTTTTGCGCGGTGGCGGATGCGGGCGGCGGACGCCCCGGGCGCACCGGAGACGCAAGCCTCGGGTTCCGGGCGTGTGCGCCGGCTGTCGCCGCTGCGCCCAGGCCGCCCGCCCGGCTCGGCCTCCCGGCCTGTTCACGCGGTGCACGACATCCTGAGCGACACGCACGCCCTGGCCTTCCGGGTTGTGGAAAGCCCCGACACGTCCTGACGCGCGCCCGCCTTCGCCTGACGGGGAAACGGGAATGGACCTGGGCGGCATGCCGCCGTCTGGCCGCGATCCCTGCTGTCAGGAGCCTGGCAAGGACCGGGTGGACGGTTGCGCGGGGCGGACGCATCATCGCCGCGCGACGCGGGGGACGAAACGATGCGGTCGGCAACGATTCGCGCCGGGATGGGCGGGCGGACTTATCTGCCCTGGGAGGGCACGTTCTATCCCGACGCCCTGCCGAAAAAGCGCCAGCTCGACTATGCCAGGCTGCAGAACGGCGAGGACCACATTCCGACCGCCTACGCGCCCGAGGAGCTGGACCGCTGGGTTTCCCGCGCGGGCCGCTGGGCGCTCGGCCGGTGCGAGGCCGGCGCAAGCTCGGCCAGCACGCCCGGCAAGAGGCCGGGCAGGTCCTCGGCCATCAGCCCCGGCCCGAAGCGCGATCCTGCCTCCGCGTGGAGCCACGCCCCAGCGCAGGCCGCCTCGAACACCGGCATCCCTTGCGCGAGCAGCCCGCCGATCAGGCCGGCGAGCACATCGCCGGAGCCGGCAGTGGCGAGAAAGGGCGTGGCGTTGGTGTTCACCACGGCCTGCCCGTGCGGCGCGGCGACCGCCGTGTCCGGCCCCTTGAGCACGACCACGGCATTCGCGCGCCGGGCGGCTTCCCGCGCCCGCTCGATCTTGGAGCCGAAAACCTCTGGCGCGAGATCGGGGAGCAGCCGCGCGAACTCGCCCTCATGCGGCGTCAGCACCAGCCGCACCGGGCCGGCCGCAGCCTGGAAAAGCACCCGTGGGTCATCCCGAAATGCCGTGATGCCGTCAGCGTCGAGCACCACGCCGGGCAAATCGTCGGTGGCCTGTGACGGTTCAGTCGGAGAGCCAGTGCTGCCCAGCAGCGCCAGCGCGAACGCCCTCGCCGGCTCCAGGCCGCCGAAGCCGGGGCCGAGCACATAGGCACGGGCGCGCGACGCCTCCCGGAAGGCGCGAAGTTCCTCACCCGTCTCCACCCGCCGCAGCATGATCGAGGTCAGGTGAGTCGCATGGACCAAGAGCGCAGACGAGGGCGACAGCATCGTCACCGCCCCTGCCCCGGCGCGGGCGGCGGCAAGCGCCGCAAGCCGGGCCGCGCCGGTAGCCGTCGGGCCGCCGGAGAACACGGCGGCATGGCCACGGCTGTACTTGTGCGTGTCCGCCTCCGGCCAGGGCAACAAATTGCGCCACAGCTCGAGGTCGTTCTCGAAGAGCGCCGGCTCCAATGAAGCGATCACCTCGTCGGAAATGCCGATGTCGGCGACTTCAACCGCACCGCAAAGCGCGCGGCCGGGATAAAGCACATGCGCCGGCTTCCTTCGCGCGAACGTCACGGTGTGGGCGGCCTGGAACACCGGGCCAAGCGGCCGGCCGGTGTTGCCGTCGAGGCCGGACGGGAGGTCCACCGCGAGCACCCGCGCGCCCTTTTTCGCCACGGCTTCGGCCGCCGCGGCCGCGGCGCCCTCCAGTGGCTTGCGCAGCCCCGCGCCGAACAGCGCGTCGATGACGGCGCCTGCATCGCTACAGGAAGGGAAGTCCGCGAGCGCCTCGACCTCGTCGCGCCAGCACTCCGCCGCGCGTCTTGCGTCCGGCGTGGTCGGCTGGCCCAGAGCCCAAAGCCGCACGGCGCGCCCCGCCGCGCTGAGCTCGGCCGCCGCCACAAAGCCGTCGCCGCCATTGTTGCCGGGGCCGCACAGCACATGGATAGCCTGCTCTGCGGGGAAAAGCGCCGACGCCCGCCGCGCCACCGCCTGGCCGGCAGCCAGCATCAGCGGCCATGTGCTGCCGCCTAGCGTTTCGGCCGCGCGCCGGTCTGCCTGCGCCATCTCGGCCGTGGACAGGATGGCGAACCGCGCGTCCATGCTCCCCCTTGCCTCAAGCCTTCTTGAGCGCTTCGGGCTTGTGCGCGGCCTGGGCGCCGCTCTTGTTGCTTTTGACGATATACTGCGGGTCGTCCCTGGACGCCTTCACCTCGTGGCTTTTGATCTGGGTGTCGGAGGTCTGCTTGCGCACCACTGTGCCCGTGGTCTCACCCTGCGAGGTGTTCCAGGCCACGTGATCACCCTTCTTGAACTCGGCCATGCGTCTCTCCTTTGCGGTTCCGCTCAACGAAGGGGCGGCGGCCGCGTTCCGCCAGTCATCATCTGCCTGGATTTTGAGCATTTCGCCCATTTCGTGAGCGCAAGATGAGCGACAGCCGGTCGGCGAGCCGCAGCCCATCGTCCCGCTGCTCACGAAAAGGGCGCTCAGACGGCCTCTTCGACGCTGCGGCAGGCGAGATCCACCAGCACGGTCCGGCCAACTGGCACGCTTCCTGCTTACATCAGGGCGAGACGGGATCAAAAACCCGCAGCCACGAGGTGGGGACGCCAAGCCGCATGAAGAAGATCGAGGCGATCATCAAGCCCTTCAAGCTCGATGAGGTGAAGGAGGCGCTTCAGGAGGCCGGCCTTCAAGGCATCACGGTCACGGAGGCCAAGGGTTTCGGCCGCCAGAAGGGCCATACCGAGCTCTATCGCGGGGCCGAATATGTCGTGGACTTCCTGCCCAAGGTGAAGATCGAGCTGGTTCTGGCCGATGAGGCCGTGGAAGGCGCGGTCGAAGCCATCCGCAGGGCTGCCCAGACCGGCCGCATCGGCGACGGCAAGATCTTCGTCTCGAACATCGAGGAAGTCGTGCGGATCCGCACGGGGGAAACCGGACTCGACGCGATCTGACCGCATGGTCCCGAAAAGTCGCAGGCTTTTCGGATGAGATCATGCGGCGAACCGACGGCGTCAGCCGGCAAGTGGGACTGAATCCAACAGGGAAAGACTGGAAATGACGACACCCGCAGACATCATGAAGCAGATCAAGGACAACGACGTGAAGTTCGTTGACCTGCGCTTCACCGACCCGCGCGGCAAGCTTCAGCACGTGACCATGGACGTGGTGGCCGTGGACGAGGACATGTTCACCGACGGCGTCATGTTCGACGGCTCCTCCATCGGCGGCTGGAAGGCCATCAACGAGTCCGACATGGTGCTGATGCCCGACACGGCGACCGTCCACATGGACACCTTCTTCGCGCAAAGCACCATGGTGGTGGTGTGCGACATCCTCGATCCCATCTCGGGCGAGCCCTACAACCGCGACCCGCGCGGCACCGCCAAGAAGGCGGAAGCCTATGTGAAGTCCGAAGGCATCGGCGACGCCATCTATGTCGGCCCCGAGGCCGAGTTCTTCATCTTCGACGACGTGCGCTACAAGGCCGATCCCTACAACACGGGCTTTCGCCTCGACTCGTCCGAACTGCCGTCCAACGACGACACCGACTACGAGACGGGCAATCTCGGCCACCGTCCGCGCGTGAAAGGGGGCTACTTCCCCGTGCCGCCGATCGATAGCTCGCAGGACATGCGTTCGGAGATGCTGACGGTGCTCACCGAAATGGGCGTGGTCGTGGAGAAGCACCATCACGAGGTGGCGGCCGCGCAGCACGAGCTGGGGCTCAAGTTCGACACGCTGGTGCGCAACGCCGACAAGATGCAGATCTACAAATATGTCGTGCATCAGGTCGCCAACGCCTACGGCAAGACGGCCACCTTCATGCCCAAACCCGTCTATGGCGACAACGGCTCGGGCATGCATGTGCACATGTCCATCTGGCGGGACGGCAAGCCGACCTTTGCCGGCAACGAATATGCCGGCCTTTCCGAAACCTGCCTCTTCTTCATCGGCGGCGTCATCAAGCACGCCAAGGCGGTCAACGCCTTCACCAACCCGCTGACCAACTCCTACAAGCGGCTGGTTCCGGGCTATGAGGCGCCGGTGCTGCTCGCCTATTCCGCGCGCAACCGCTCGGCCTCCTGCCGCATCCCCTTCGGCAACTCGCCGAAGTCCAAGCGCGTGGAGGTTCGCTTCCCCGATCCGGGCGCGAACCCCTATCTTGGATTCGCGGCGCTGCTGATGGCGGGCCTGGACGGCATCAAGAACAAGATCCATCCCGGCCAGCCTATGGACAAGGACCTCTACGACCTGCCGCCGCACGAGTTGAAGGAGATCCCGACCGTCTGCGGATCGCTCCGGGAAGCGCTCCAGAGCCTCGACGCCGACCGCGGCTTCCTGAAGGCTGGCGGCGTGTTCGACGACGACCAGATCGACGCCTATATCGAGCTGAAGATGGCCGAGGTCATGCGCTTCGAGATGACGCCGCACCCCGTCGAGTTCGACATGTATTACTCGGTCTGATTCGGCCCCTTATCCTTGCAGCGGCCGTCCTGTCACTGGGGCGGCCGTTTGCGTTTGGCTCGATCCTATGCGGATCGCGCAGGAGCCGGCGCGAATCGGCGAATCGAAGGCGTCGGACGTGGACCAATTCCGGCGCCCACGTCTTCCCGCTGCAGAAAATCGCGGGTCCAATCCCTTGCTCCGCCTGGGCTGACGCCATCTGGCGGCTCAAGGCAGCAATTTTTTCTTTGGTGCTGTTGTCCCCCTCCCCTCAGCCCTCCCTTACTCTGCCCTTGCTTCTTCACGGGAAGGCGGGTTCATGAACCGAGGACGCGCGAAGGTAGGAGCGAAGCGGATGGGTGCTGGATCGGTCGGGCTGCGGTGGCCCGGCTGGGTGATGAGCCCCAGATCCAGGCCCGCCAGCGAGGCCCGCGTGCCGGCTGGGCCGGTGTTCTTGCCCAAGGTGTGGCAACACGCCAAGCCAACAGCACAGGCCCCGTGCAGACCCCGCGACAACTCCCGGGCAAGACCACCGACCGGCGCATGGCGCAAGCCATGCAATCAGTGTTTCGGAAGGCAAGCGCCATGCGCCGGCTTCCCGATGCTCCTCAATGAGAGGGATGCTCCGGGGCAAGGGCCAGACGCGAAAGCGGGCGTGGCGAGGAAGAAACGCGCCTGCACGAAAGGCGCAGCCAATCGCCGCCTCTCACCGCCTCCCCTTCGCTTTGGCTCCGGGTCGCCACCTCTCTCCTGTGGGGAGAGGAAAGGCGCTCACCTTGCGGCCGCGGTTCCTCTCTGCTCCTGGGGAGAGGTGGATCGGCGCGTTAGCGCCGAGACGGTGAAGGGCAAGGCGGATACGACGCCGAGCGGCTGATCCAACGACCGCTTACCCCTTCACCCTCCGATCCCGAACCACCATGACGCCAAACCCAGAAAGGCGAAGAAGCCGATCACGTCGGTGATCATGGTCGTGAAGATGGAGGACGAGATCGCGGGGTCCGCGCCCAGCCGGTCGAGCACCAGGGGGATCATGATGCCGCCGGCCGCCGCCGAGACCATGTTGATGATCATGGCGCTGGCGATCACCAGCCCGAGATGCGCGTTGGCGTAGAGCAGGGCCACCGCGACGCCGACGACGAGCGCGATCACGGCGCCGTTGAGGAAGCCCACCGACACCTCGCGGCGGATGACGCGGCCGGCATTGCGGATGTCGAGGTCGCGGGTGGCGAGCGCGCGCACCGTCACCGTCATGGTCTGGGTGGCGGCGTTGCCGCCGAGCGAGGCCACGATGGGCATCAGCGCCGCGAGCGCCACCATCTGCTCGATGGTCGCGTCGAAGAGGCCGATCACCGCCGCCGACAGGAAGGCGGTGACGAGGTTCACGAGAAGCCACGGCACACGCAGCCGGCTCGTCGTCAGCACGCTATCCGACAGCTCCTCGTCGCCCACGCCGCCCAGGCGCAGGATGTCCTCCTCGGCCTCCTCCTGGATCACGTCCACCACGTCGTCGATGGTGAGAACGCCCACCAGTCGCTCGTTCTCGTCCACCACGGCGGCCGAGAGCAGGTTGTACTGCTCGAAGAGCTGCGCCGCCTCCTCCTGGTCCATGGTCGCGGGGATGGCGTGGCGCGTCTCGTGCATCACCTGATCGATCTTCACGCTGCGCTGGGAGCGCAAAACGCGGTCGAGATCGACCGCGCCCTTGAGCTTGAAGCTCGGGTCGATCACGAAGATCTGGGTGAAATGGTCGGGAAGGTTCTTGTCGTCCCGCATGTAGTCGATGGTCTGGCCCACCGTCCAGAACGGCGGCACCGCCACGAACTCCGTCTGCATGCGCCGGCCGGCGGAATCTTCGGGGTAGTCCAGCGCCCGGCGCAGCCGGATGCGTTCCGTGAACGGGAGCTGAGCGAGGATCTCGTCCTGATCCTCCTTCTCCAAGTCCTCCAGGATATAGACGGCGTCGTCCGAATCGAGCAGCGTGACGGCCTGCGCGATCTGCTCGTTGGGCAGGTTCTCGACAATCTCGAGCCGGATCGCCTCATCGACCTCGGTCAGCGCCTCGAAGTCAAAGTCGGAGCCCAACAACTCCACGAGCTGGCGGCGCTGCTCGGGCAGGAGCGATTCCAGAACGTCGCCCAGCTCGGATGGGTGCAGGCGGCCGATGTCCTCCTTGAGCGTGACCGTGTCGCGGTCGGCCACCACCGCGCCGAGATGGGCGAGGAAGGAGGCCTGGACCGCGCCGTCCTCATCATAGATGTCGGACGGCCGCGCGTCGCCGGCGCTCGCCTGGGGCCAATGATGGTCGCGGCTCTCCAAGGGCGCCTCCCCTCGACTCGTGGGATGTCTGGGCTCAGTTCATGCGGCGTCTTCAACACCACCCGGACGCCACGCGCAATGGCGCCGCGCCGTCGCGGCGACGCCCGAGACGATCGGTCACCAGAAGATGTTCGAAAGCGGGAGAAGGATGGTGCGGTCGAGAAGACTCGAACTTCCACGGGTTGCCCCACAGCGACCTCAACGCTGCGCGTCTACCAATTCCGCCACGACCGCACGTCAGGGGAAACCCGGCCTCTCGGCCGGCGCGCCGCATGTAGCAGCAAGCCTCGCCCCGTGCAAGCGCGAGGTGCGTCGGGCGAAGGTCGGGGCGGGCTCGTCGGCCGAGGCGGCGCTGGATTCCGGCGACGCGAATGTCCATATCCCCGCCATGAACCAAGCCGCCCTGCCTCGGGCCGAGATCGCCGTCTCGTTTCACCCGCGCGTCGGGAGCCCGCCGGCGGAATGGCGGGTAGAACCGGGCCTGGTCGGCTACGAGGACGCGGTCGCCTTCATGGAGGCGCGCGCCGCGCGCATCGCCGACGGCGAGGCCGACGAGCTCGTCTGGCTCGTCGAGCATCCTCCCCTCTACACGGCCGGGACCAGCGCGCGGCCGCAGGATCTGATCGCGCCCGCGCGCTTTCCCGTCTTCGCCACGGGACGCGGCGGGCAGTACACCTATCACGGTCCCGGCCAACGCGTGGCCTATGTGATGCTCGACCTCAAGCGGCGACGCCAGGACGTGCGGGCGCTCGTAGCGGCCCTGGAGGAATGGATCATCCACGCGCTGGACCGCTTCAACGTCAAGGGCGAGCGCCGCGAGGACCGCGTGGGAGTCTGGGTGACCCGGCCGGAAAAATCCCCGCTGCCCGACGGCCGGATGGCGGAGGACAAGATCGCGGCCATTGGCATCCGCCTCAAGCGCTGGGTCAGCTTGCACGGGATCGCGCTGAACGTCGAGCCGGAGCTCTCCCACTTCACCGGGATCGTGCCCTGCGGGGTGCGCGCGTTTGGCGTCACCAGCCTTGTCGATCTCGGCCTGCCCGTGACCATGCCTGACGCGGATGCGGCGCTGCTCCAGGCTTTTCGCGAGGTGCTCGGGTCTGCGAGCCCCGCCGACCGGCCCGAAGGCGCTCCTGACCAAGCCGGCTTGTCCGGCTGAAACGCCGCTTGGCGCCCTCGGCCGCCTCGTCACGCATCCTCTCTGTATGCCAAGTCATGCCAAGCCGCCATTAACTCCGCGTTCAGCAAAGCGCGCGTGCCGCCGCATAGCTAGCGGATGGTCACTTGATCTCAGAACAAATCGGATACATTATGCGAACATGTTAGGAACTTCGGAGGGGTAGATGACTGATCTGATCCAAGACGTGGTGTCGCTGGCCTGCATGAGCACCTTCCTTGTGGCGGCAGCCATGTGGATCGGAGCGCTCTGATCCCCACCTCGAGGTGAACGATAGGCGTGAAATGCTGCCGAGGCGGCGGGGTTTGGCGGACCCGCTTCGGACCAACGGCCGGACTCACCCGTTCTCAGAGCGGAGCGATCCGGCCCTGCTGAAGCGTGACCCGGCGGTCCATGCGGCCGGCAAGCTCATGATTGTGCGTGGCGATAAGCGCCGCCAGGCCCGACTGCCGCACGAGGGCCGCCAGCGCGTCGAAGACATAGGCCGCCGTGCCGGGATCGAGGTTGCCGGTAGGTTCGTCCGCCAGGAGCAGGATGGGGGCGTTGGCCACGGCGCGCGCGATCGCCACGCGCTGCTGCTCGCCGCCGGAGAGTTCGGCGGGCCGGTGGTGGCTGCGGGGTCCGACGCCGAGATAATCCAGGAGCTGGGCGGCGCGGCCGACAGCTTCCTTGCGCGGCAGCCCGCGCACGAGCTGCGGCATCATCACGTTCTCCAGCGCCGAGAATTCTGGCAGGAGGTGGTGGAACTGGTACACGAAGCCGACGTCGTTGCGCCGGATCGCCGTGCGCTCGTCGTCGCCGAGTTTGCCGCAGGCGCGGCCCGCCAGGATCACCTCGCCCGCGTCCGGCCGCTCCAGCAAGCCGGCCGTGTGCAGCAGGGTCGATTTGCCTGTTCCCGATGGCGCCACGAGCGCCACCATCTCTCCGCGGTTCAGGCGAAAGTCGGCGCCGCTGAGAATCGTGAGCTTGTTGGAGCCCTGCTGGTAGTGACGTTCGACGCCGTGAAGCTCGAGCACGGCCTCGGCCATCACTCATACCTCAGGGCTTCGACCGGATCGAGCTTGGCGGCGCGCCAGGCGGGAAACAGCGTGGCGAGAAAGGAGAGCACGAGCGCCATGAGGATCACGGAAACCGTCTCGCTCACGTCCATCTCGGCCGGCAATTGGCTGAGGAAGTAGAGTTCCGGGTTGAAGATCGTCGTGCCCGACAGCCAGGAAAAGAATTGGCGGATCGACTCGACATTGAGGCAGAGCAACAGGCCCAGCGCCACGCCCGCGAGCGTCCCCGTGACGCCGATGGCAGCGCCCGTCATCATGAAGATGCGCATGACGGCGGAGCGCGACGCGCCGATCGTGCGCAGCACCGCGATGTCGCGGCCCTTGTCCTTCACGAGCATGATGAGGCCGGAGATGATGTTCAGCGCCGCCACCAGCACGATCAGCGTCAGGATCATGAACATGACGTTGCGCTCGACCTGGAGCGCGGAGAAGAAGGTCTGGTTCCGCTGCCGCCAGTCCTGCAGATAGAGCGGGCGCTGCGCCGCCTCTTCCACCGGCGCCTTCACCGCGTCGACGTCGTCGGGATCGTCGATGAAGATCTCCATCGTCTGGGCCCGGCCCTCGGAGTTGAAGTAGAGCTGCGCCTCGGCGAGCGGCATGAAGATGATCGAGGCGTCGTATTCCGACATGCCGATCTCGAAGATCGCGGAGACCGGATAGCCCTTGATGCGGGGCGTGGTGCCGAGTGGCGTCACGTCGCCTTCGGGCGAGATCAGCGTGATGATGTCGCCGAGCGACAGCCCGAGGTTCTCGGCCATGCGGCTGCCGATCGCCACCGATTCGCTCTCGTCGAAGCCCACCAGGGAGCCCTGGCGGATGTTGTTGCCGACCAGCGCCATGCGGCCGAGATCCTCGCCGCGGATGCCGCGCACCAGCGCGCCGGCGCCTGGCCCCGTCGCGCCCGAGGCGAGCACCTGGCCTTCCACCATCGGCACGGCCAGGCGAACGCCGTCGAGCGCATTGATGCGCTCGGCCAGGGCAGCATAGTCGTCGAAGGGCGTATCGATCGGCTGGACGATGAGATGGCCGTTGATGCCGAGGATGCGCGTGAGCAGTTCCGACCGGAAGCCGTTCATCACGGCCATCACTGTGATGAGCGTGGCCACGCCCAGCATGATGCCGACGAAGGAGATCGAGGCGATCACCGAGATGACCGCCTCCTTGCGCTTGGCTCGCAGATAGCGCCAGGCCACCATGCGCTCGAAGGCGGAAAAGGGTTTTGCCCCATCGAGAGGACGCACTGTGGCGTTCATCGCGCTGCGCTCAGCCGCCCGACGAGTTGCGTTGCCGGCAGCGTTTCGCGCTCGCCCGTGCGGCGGTTCTTGAGTTCGACCTCGCCGGCCGCAGCGGCCCGCGGCCCGACGATCGCCTGCCAGGGCAGTCCGATCAGGTCGGCCGTGGCGAACTTCGCGCCGGCCCGCGCGTCGGTGTCGTCGTGAAGCACGTCGAGCCCGGCGCGCGTGAGGGCGGTGTCGAGCTCGCCGCAGATCCGGTCGCAGGCCTCGTCGCCGGGCTTCATGTTGATGAGCGCCACGTCGAAGGGTGCGACGGATGCCGGCCAGACGATGCCGTTCTCATCGTGGCTCGCCTCGATGATGGCGGCGATCAGCCGGCTCGGCCCGATGCCGTAGGAACCCATGGAGACGAAATGCTCGCGCCCGTCGGGGCCCGTCACCTTGGCGCCCATGGCCTTCGAGTATTTCTCGCCGAAGTGGAAGATATGGCCGACCTCGATGCCGCGGGCGGCCAGCCTCTGGTCCTCCGGGATGCCGGACCACGCCGCCTCGTCGTGCATCTCGTCCGTCGCGGCGTAGGGCGCGGTCCATTGCTGCACGATGGACCCGATGGCCGCGTTGTCGTTGAAGTCCGTGTCCTCGCCCGGAACGGGGAGGCTGAGATAGTCGCGTTGGCAGAACACCTGGCTCTCGCCGGTGTCGGCCAGGATGATGAACTCGTGGCTCAAATCGCCGCCGATGGGTCCTGTCTCGGCACGCATGGGGATGGCCTGCAGGCCCATGCGGGCGAAGGTGCGGAGATAGGACACGAACATGCGGTTGTAGGCCGCGCGCGCGGCCTCGTAATCGAGATCGAAGGAATAGGCGTCCTTCATCAGGAACTCCCTGCTGCGCATCACGCCGAAGCGGGGCCGCACCTCGTCGCGGAACTTCCACTGGATGTGGTAAAGGTTGAGCGGCAGCTCGCGATAGGACTTCACATAGGCGCGGAAGATCTCCGTCACCATCTCCTCGTTGGTGGGCCCGAAGAGCATGTCGCGCTCGTGCCGGTCCTTGAGGCGCAGCATCTCCTTGCCGTAAGCCTCGTAGCGCCCGCTTTCGCGCCACAGCTCGGCGGACTGGATGGTCGGCATCAGGATCTCGAGGGCGCCGGCGCGATCCTGCTCCTCGCGGACGATCCGGCACACCTTGTCGAGCACCCGCTTGCCCAGAGGCAGCCAAGTGAAGCTGCCTGCCGCCTGCTGGCGAATCATGCCGGCGCGCAGCATCAGCCGGTGCGAGACGATCTCCGCTTCGCGGGGCGTTTCCTTCAGGATGGGCAGGAAGTAGCGCGACAAACGCATGGAGAACCGACAGCAACCGGGATGAGGAAGGCGGCTGGGAGCGCCGCGCGAGACCCGCGCTTCATAACGATTTCAGTCCGACATGCAAAGCCGGCCCTCCGGCTCCCGCTTTGTTCAAGAAGCAGGCATTGCGTGCCTCTGCCTTATGCAAAGACATCCTCAACTGCTTGTTTCCGTGCAAAAAATCTCGTGACATGTGCCCCAGCGCGAGCTAAGGTCCCCGACACAAAAAAGGGGCGGAGCTTCAATCCGCTTCCGTACGCGGTCAAAGTCTTGGGAGGATGCGATCCGGGCGCGGTTTCTCGCTGCCGCCGGACACCGGAAAAGGATCGGACGCGTTTAATTGCAAGGCCTCCGGCCTTGCATTTTTTTTGGGCGGATCTCAGCGCTGTTGGCTGAGCTCGGGCACGATGCGCGGGATGCTGTCGATCCCGATGCCCCACTCGGTTGAGAGATAGTAATAGGCGCCCATGATCGCGGCGGTGATGAGGGTGGCGCGGATAACGACCTTGAGGATGTGAGGCCCGTGCGGCGCGCTGGAAACGGTTCCGAGCGTCACCTCGTCCTTGTCGTCCTGCGTCCGCAAGCCGAACGGCAGGGCGGCGAAGATGACCACCCACCAGACGACGAACCCGACCGCAATGAATGTGACCCAGCTCATTTCGTACAGCTTGCCGCGTTCACGCCTGTTCCAGCTCGATCAACGTGCCGGAGAAATCCTTCGGGTGAAGGAAGAGAACGGGCTTGCCATGCGCGCCGATCTTGGGTTCGCCGCCGCCCAAG
Organism: Mesorhizobium sp.; assembly: GCA_035998495.1. GTDB lineage: Bacteria > Pseudomonadota > Alphaproteobacteria > Rhizobiales > Rhizobiaceae > Mesorhizobium_B. The sequence continues at coordinate 55,430 of DASYHP010000085.1, read as the reverse complement.
ATCCAGGCCCCTTCGTCCAGCAGGCGGTCTCGCGCAGCACGGATATCCGGCACCTCGAAGCATAGATGATGGACGCCGCCGGCGGGGTTGCGCTCCAGAAAATTCGCTATGGGCGATTCTTCACCCAGCGGCTCGAGCAGTTCCACCTTTGAATTGCCCAGGTCGATGAAGACGACCACCACGCCGTGCTCTGGCAGTTCTTGGCGGGGACTGACCTTCGCACCCAGCACGTCGCGATAGCGCGCCGCGGCCTCTCCGAGGTCCGGCACCGCGATCGCGACGTGGTTGAGCCGGCCGATCATCCAAACCTCAGCGCGTCACGAAAACGGTGATGACGGGCTTCTTGCCCCAGACATTGGCCGCCGCCGCCCGGACGGCCCGCCGGACCGCATCCGACACGAGGTCGAGATCCTTGCGTCGTGCCTTGGGGATGCTCTCGAAGGCGCCGACCGCCTCGTCCAGGAGGATGTCCTCCATCGATTCGCCCTCGCGGGTGCGAAGCGCCACGCCGGCCAAAACGATATCGGGGTCGCCCGCGAGCTCGCTGCGATCGTCGAGCACGATGTTGAGCACCACATGGCCCGCGAAGGAGAGACGCCGCCGCTCGGCCACGCCTGTCGATTCCTCGTCGCCCAAGAGCAGGCCGTCCTTCAGCAACCGACCAACCCGCACTTGGTCGATCACCGCCGCCGGGCCGGGCAGGATGCGCAGCATGTCGCCGTTGCGCACGCGGGCGACCTCCGGCACGCCGGCGGCGCGCGCCAGTTCGGCATGGGCCGTCAGGTGCGCCGCCTCGCCGTGAACGGGAACCGCCACCCGCGGCCGCGTCCACTCATACATCCGCCTGAGTTCGCCGCGGCGAGGGTGGCCCGACACATGCACCAGGGCGTCGCCATCCTCGACGATGCGAACGCCGCGGTCGATCAGGCGGTTCTTGATCTCAAGGATGCCCTTTTCGTTGCCGGGGATCACGCGCGAGGAGAACACCACGGCGTCGCCGGCCGCCAGCGCCACCGATTTCAGCTCGTCGCGCGCGAGCTTGGCCAGCACCGCCCGATCCTCGCCCTGGCTTCCCGTGCAGATGATGACCATGTTCTGCCGCGGGATGAAGCCGTACTCCTCCTCGGACAGGAAGTCGGGCAGGCCGTCCATCATCCCGAGTCCGGTGGCCACGTCCACCACCCGCTTGATCGAGCGGCCCATCAGCAGCACTTGGCGGCCACAATCGCGGGCGGCCTCGGCGATGGAACGGATGCGGCCGACATTGGACGAGAACGTGGTCACGGCCACGCGGCCCTGCGCCGCCCGGATCACCTCGCGCAGCCCGCGGCCGACCTCCTGCTCGGAGGGCGATTGGCCTTCCCGCAGCGCGTTGGTGGAGTCGCAGATGATGGCCTCGAGCCCCGCCTCCCCGAGCGCGCGCAGCCGCGCCTCGTCCGTCGGGGGCCCGAGCTCCGGCTCGGGGTCGATGCGCCAGTCGCCCGTGTGAAGAACGCTGCCGGAGGCCGTGCTCAGGACGAGCGCCATGGGCTCGGGAATGGAATGCGCCACCGGCACGGCCTCAATAGCGAAAGGTCCGACCTGGAATCGATCCCCGGCTTTATAGATCTGGATCGGAATGGCCGGCGCGCCCCGTTCCGAACCGCGCTTGGCCTCCAGGAGGCCGGCAGAGAAGGGCGTCATCCAGACCGGGCAGCCGAGCCGCGGCCATAGATCGATCAGGGCGCCGTAGTGATCCTCATGAGCGTGGGTGATCACGATGCCGCGCAAGGCGCTGCGGCGCTCCTCGATGAAGCTCGTGTCGGCCATCACTAGATCGACGCCGGGAAGGCTCGCGTCCGGGAAGGTCACGCCGCAATCGACGATGATCCACTCGCGGGCATGCGCCGGGCCATAGCCATAAAGGGCGAAATTCATCCCGATCTCGCCGACGCCGCCAAGCGGCAAGAAGACGAGTTCCGCCTGTTCTTCCAATGCCATCCACAATTCTCCGATCAGCCGGCGCCGGACGTGGCGACCGCCCCGAAATGCACATCGCCGGCGGCGATGCGGAACTCCTGGCCCGCACGGTCCCGCAGGACCAGCCGGCAATCCTCGTCGATGGCCTGAAACACGCCCCGCATCAGGCCGGACTCCAGCTTCACGGCGATCTCGCTGCCCAGGCCGGCGGCACGTTGAAGCCAGGCGCGGCGAATGCGTTCCAGCCCCCTGCCTCCGTCCCACTCGGCCGCGCGAGCGGCCCAGGTCCGGCTGAGTTCGCGGAACAGATAGGGCGCGCTCACCTCCGAGCCCAGCGCGCGCAGAGACGTGGCGGGGTAAGGCAGGTCGGAAGGATGGGCGGCCACGTTCACGCCGATGCCGACCGTCACCGCCAACCGGCCGTTCGGGAGAACGCCCGACTCCAGCAGGATGCCGGCGAGCTTGACGCCGTCCGCCAAAACGTCGTTGGGCCATTTGAGAGCGAAGCGCCCCTCGCCACTCGTCCCGCCGCCATCCAGGCCCACACGCACCGGGTGGTGCGGCAGGACGGACGCGAACGCATCGGAGAGCGCCACCCCCGCCACGAAGCCGAGCGTGGCGGCCCAGCGGGGCTCCGAGAGCGTCAGGAGAAGCGACGCGGCGAGATTGCCGTGCGGGCTCGACCAAGCCCTTCCTCGGCGACCCCGCCCTTCCGACTGCGCCAGCGCGGCGATCCAGAGCGGGCCTGAATCACCGGAACGGGCGCGCTCCAGCGCCAGCGCATTGGTGGAGCCGACGGTATCGTAAGCCTCCAGCCGGTAGCCCGCCGCGAGCGCGTCGTCCGAAAGGGTGAAAGGCATCTAGAAAAGGGTCTGCGCCGCCGCCTGCGCGACTCGCCCGAGTGGCCCGCCGAAGAACACATAGAAGAGGATGAAGGCGCCCGACAGGCCCAGCACCACACGCAACTCGGCCGACATCGGCAGGAAACGCCCGACCGGCTCGTCGAACCACATGACTTTCACGATGCGCAGATAATAGTAGGCGCTCACCACGGAGGTCAGCACGCCGATGATGGCGAGGCCGTAGAGCCCGGCATCGATGGCAGCCAGGAAGACGTACCACTTCGCCCAGAAGCCGGCCATGGGGGGGATGCCCGCCAGCGAGAACATCAGGATCGTCATCACGGTCGCCATGACGGGATGCGTGGAGGCCAGACCTGAGAGGTCGTCCACGTTCTCGACATATCCCGTCTGGCGGCGCATCGATAGGATGAAGGCGAAGGAGCCTAAGGTCATCACGAGATAAATGAGCATGTAGAGCGCCACGCCGCGAACGCCTTCGGGGCTGTTGGCGGCGAGGCCCACCAGCACGAAGCCCATATGCCCGATCGAGGAATAGGCCATCAGGCGCTTGATGTTGCGCTGGCCGATGGCCGCGAACGAGCCCAGCGCCATGGAGGCGATGGAGACGAAGACGACGATCTGTATCCAGTCGGCCGCGATCGGCTGGAAGGCGTCGATCGCGACGCGCGTGGTGAGCGCGATGGCCGCCATTTTGGGCGCGGCGGCCATGAAGGTGGTCACAGGCGTCGGCGCGCCCTCATAAACGTCGGGCGTCCACATATGGAATGGCACGGCCGAGAGCTTGAAGGCCAAGCCCGCCAGAACGAAGACGAGACCGAACACCAAGCCGAGCTGCCGCCCTTCGGCGGAGAGCGCCTGGGCGATCGCGGCGAAGCTCGTGTTGCCGGTGTAGCCGTAAACCAGGCTGATGCCGTAGAGCAGCATGCCTGAGGAAAGCGCGCCAAGCACAAAGAACTTAAGGCCCGACTCAGTCGAGCGGACATTGTCGCGATCGTAGGCCGCGAGCACGTACATCGCGAGCGACTGCAGCTCCAGGCCGAGATAAAGCGTGAGCATATCGCCGGCCGAGATCATCAGCATCATGCCGAGCGTGGACAGCATAATGAGCACGGGGAACTCGAAGCTGTCGAACTTCTCCACCTTCGCGTAGCCGGTGGACATCACGAGCGCCGCGGCGGAGCCGATCAAAGCCAGCACCTTGGCGAAACGGCCAAAGCCGTCGCTGATGAATCCGCCGCCGAAAGCCGGGCCATCGTCTGCGAAGGCTCCCACCCAGAGCGCCGTGACGAGTAGCGCCACGACGGCAAGCGCGGTCACAAGGATCGTGGAGCGCGCTGACGTGAATACGCCCAACATCAGCAGGCCCATCGCGGCGATGGCGAGGAACACTTCCGGTGCGGCGAGGGAGAAGCTGGCTTCAAGGGCGAGCGGCATGGCGGAAAGCTGTTCTCAGTTGGCCAGCGCGGCGTTGACGGGCGCCTGGGGCGCGGCTTCGAGCGAGGCGCTCACGTCTTCCAGAAGCGCGGAGACCGAGGCCGAGGTCACGTCAAAGACGGGCGAGGGATAGATACCGAAGATGATGACGAGCGCCACCAGCGGGTAGATGATCGCCTGCTCCCGCGGGGTCAGGTCGAACATGCTCTTCAGGTTTTCCTTGGTGAGCGCGCCCCAGATCACTTTGCGGTAGAGCCAGAGCGCATAAGCTGCCGACAGGACGATGCCGGTGGTCGCCAGGAACGCCACCCAGGTGTTGGCGCGGAACGCGCCCATCAGGGTCAGGAACTCGCCCACGAAGCCGGATGTGCCGGGCAGGCCGACATTGGCCATCGTGAACACCATGAAGGCGACGGCGTATTTCGGCATGTTGTTCACGAGCCCGCCATAGGCGGCGATCTCGCGGGTGTGCAGCCGGTCATAGACCACGCCCACGCAGAGGAAGAGCGCGCCCGACACGAGGCCGTGGGAGAGCATCAGGAAGATGGCGCCCTGCACGCCCTCATTGTTGAGCGCGAAGATGCCCATGGTGACGAAGCCCATATGCGCCACCGACGAGTAAGCGATCAGCTTCTTCATGTCCTGCTGCATGAGCGCCACCAGCGAGGTGTAGATGATGGCGACGACGGACAGCGCGAAGACGAGCGGCGCGAAGAACTCGGACGCGTTCGGGAACATCGGCAGCGAGAAGCGCAGAAAGCCGTAGCCGCCGAGCTTGAGCAGGATGCCCGCCAGGATCACGGAGCCGGCTGTGGGCGCCTCGACATGGGCATCGGGCAACCAGGTATGAACGGGCCACATCGGCATCTTCACGGCGAAGGAAGCGAAGAAGGCCAGCCACAGCCAGGTCTGCATCTGAGGCGGGAAGCCGTGGGCGAGGAGCGTCGGAATGTCGGTGGTGCCAGCGTTCCAGTACATCGCCATGATGGCGAGCAGCATCAGCACCGAGCCCGCCAACGTGTAAAGGAAGAACTTGAAGCTGGCATAGACGCGCCGCGCGCCGCCCCACACGCCGATGATGATGAACATCGGGATGAGTCCAGCCTCGAAGAACACATAGAAGAGCACCAGATCCAGCGCGCAGAAGACGCCGATGACCATGGTCTCCAGGATGAGAAAGGCCACCATATAGGCCTTCACGCGGTGCTCGATGGTTTCCCAGCTCGCCAGGATGCAGATCGGCATCAGGAAGGCAGTGAGCACCACGAACAGCAGGGAAATGCCATCCACACCCATATGGTAGGAGATGCCGGCGTCCAGCCAGCCGAGCCTTTCAACGAATTGGAAGCTCGGATTCGTTTCGTCGAAACCGGCCCAGAGCACGAGCGAGAGGATGAAGACCGCGATCGTCGTCCAAAGCGTGATCGCGCGTATGTTGCGCCGCGCGCTTTCGCTGTCCTCCCGGATGAACAGGATCAGCGCCGCGCCGACGAGCGGCAGGAAGGTGATGGTCGATAGAATGGGCCAGTCGGTCATCAGAAGCTATTCCCGACCATCATCCAGGTGATGATGGCTGCCACGCCGATGAGCATGACGAAGGCGTAGTGGTAGAGATAGCCGGTCTGGATCCGCACCACGCCGCGCGAGACGTCCTGCACACGCGCGGCGATGCCGTCGGGCCCGAGCCCATCGATGATCGTGCCGTCGCCGCGAATCCAGAGAAAGCGGCCCAGCGCCTTGGCGGGGCGGACGAACAGGAAGTCGTAGAGTTCGTCGAAATACCACTTGTTGAGAAGGAAGCGGTAGAGGCCGCGGTTCGTCTCGGCCCAGCGCGCGGGCGTTGCGGGAGAACGGATGTAGAAGTGGTAGGCCATCAGGAAGCCGATCACGGTGGCGATCAGCGGGCTCCATGCCACCCAGAGCGGCACGTGGTGGAACTCTTCGACCATGTGGTTGTCCGGAAGGGTGAAGAGCGCGCCCTTCCAGAACTCACCGTATTCGTGGCCGATGAAGAAGGGCTCGAACAGCGCGCCTGCGGCGATGGAGCCGAAAGCGAGGATGAAGAGCGGCACGAGCATGATCATGGGCGATTCATGGACGTGGTGCATGACCTCGTGGCTCGCGCGGGGCTGCCCGTGGAAGGTCAGGAAGATCAGCCGCCAGGAGTAGAAGGAGGTGAGCGCAGCCGCGATCACCAGAAGCGCGAAGGCGAGGCCCGCCACCGCGTTATGGCCGACGAAGGCTCCCTCGATAATGGCGTCCTTAGAGAAGAAGCCGGCCATGCCGATCACCGTGCCGGGGATGCCGACCGCCGTCAGCGCCAGCGTGCCGATGATCATCATCCAGTAGGTCGTCGGGATCAGCCGCCTGAGGCCACCCATGTTGCGCATGTCCTGCTCGCCCGAGACGGCATGGATCACCGAACCGGAGCCGAGGAAGAGCAGCGCTTTGAAGAAGGCGTGGGTGAAGAGGTGGAAGATCGCGGCGCTGTAGAAGCCCAGGCCAAGCGCCACGAACATGTAGCCCAACTGCGAGCAGGTCGAATAGGCGATCACCCGCTTGATGTCGTTCTGCACGAGACCGACGGTGGCAGCGTAGAAGGCGGTGATCGCACCGATCAGCGTGACGACCGTAAGCGCGGTCTGTGAGTGCTCGAAGACAGGCGACAGGCGCGCCAGCATGAACACGCCGGCCGTGACCATGGTGGCGGCGTGGATCAGCGCGGAAACGGGCGTCGGACCCTCCATGGCGTCAGGCAACCAGGTGTGAAGCGGCACCTGCGCCGACTTGCCCATCGCGCCCATGAAGAGCAGCAGGCAGACAACAGTCAGCGCCGACGCCGGAGGCAAAGCGTAGCCCAGGAAGTTGAAGGCCACGGGCGACGCGGGGGCGGCGCCTTCGATCGCCTGGCCCATGGCGGCCGCGCCGGCGAAGATCACATCGAAGTCCACCGAGCCGAAAAGCAGGTACACGCCGAAGATGCCCAGCGCGAAGCCGAAGTCGCCGACACGGTTGACGACAAAGGCTTTGATGGCCGCCGCGTTCGCCGAGGGCTTCTGATACCAGAAGCCGATCAGGAGATAGGAGGCGAGGCCCACGCCCTCCCAGCCGAAGAACATCTGGATGAGGTTGTCGGCCGTCACTAGCGCGAGCATCGCGAAGGTGAAGAGCGACAGATAGGCGAAGAAGCGCGGCCGGTGCGGGTCGTCATGCATGTAGCCGATGGAATAGACATGCACGAGCGCCGACACGGTGTTGACCACCACCAGCATGACGACGGTCAAGGTGTCGATGCGCAGCGCCCAGTCGGCCTGGAGCGAGCCGACCTCGATGAAGCGGGCGACCGGCACGGTAAACGCCTCCACATCGCCCAGCGCCACCTGGACGAAGGCCACCCAGGACAAGGCGGCCGCCACGATCAGAAGGCCCGAGGTGATGAGCTCGGAGGGGCGCGGGCCGAGGCGGTTGCCGAAAATGCCGACCACGAAGAAGCCGACCAGCGGCAGGAGGACGATGGCCTGATACATGTCAGCCCTTCATCATGTTGACGTCTTCGACGGCGATCGACCCGCGATTGCGGAAGAACACCACCAGGATGGCGAGACCGATGGCGGCCTCCGCGGCCGCGACCGTGAGCACGAACAACGCGAAGACCTGGCCCGTGAGGTCACCAAGCGCGGCGGAGAAAGCCACGAAGTTCAAGTTCACGGCGAGCAGGATGAGCTCGATCGACATCAGGATGACGATGACGTTCTTCCGGTTCAAGAAGATGCCGAACACGCCGAGCGTGAACAGGATGGCCGAGACGGTGAGGAAGTGCCCGATGCCGACGCTCATTATACGCCCTCGCCCGTCTTGACCTTGCGCACCTCGATGGCGGTCGCCGGCGTGCGCGCCACCTGCCGGGGGATGTCCTGCCGCTTCACGCCCGGCCTGTGGCGCAGCGTGAGCACAATGGCGCCGATCATCGCCACGAGCAGGATCATGCCGGCCATCTGGAAGGCGAGCAGGTAGTCCGTGTAGAGGATGTCGCCCAATGCGGCCGTGTTGGCGCGCTCGACCACGGACGGCGTGGGCTGCGCCACGGTGACGGCAAGCTCAGGGGCAAAGGCGTAGCCGCCCAGCACGACGGCGAGCTCCGCGGCCAGGATGATGCCGACCAGCGCGCCGACCGGCGCGTATTGCAGCGCGCCGCTTTTCAACGCCGCGAAGTCCACGTCGAGCATCATCACGACGAACAGGAACAGCACGGCGACCGCGCCCACATAGACCACGAGCAGGATCATGGCCAGGAACTCGGCCCCCGTGAGGAGGAACAGGCCCGCCGCGTTGACGAAGGTCAGAATCAGGAAGAGCACGGAATGCACGGGATTGCGCGCGGCGATCACCATGAAGGCCGAGCCCACCGCCACAAAGGCGAAGAGATAGAAGAAGGCCGCCGCCAAGCCGGTCAGCATGTCAACCTCGGTTGCTTTGAAGCCCTTGCCGGCCTGAGGCGGCGCAAGCCCGCGCTCCCCTTAGAGCGAGTTTCACCCAAATGGAACCAGTTCCGTTCGAGCGGAACTCGCTCTAGTCGAGCGATTTGCCCGCGTCCACCGCGGCGAAATCAGCGGTAGGGCGCATCCAGCGCCAGATTGCGCGCGATCTCGCGCTCCCAGCGGTCGCCGTTCGCGAGAAGCTTCTCCTTGTTGTAGTAGAGCTCCTCGCGCGTTTCGGTGGAGAACTCGAAGTTCGGTCCTTCCACGATGGCGTCCACCGGGCAGGCTTCCTGGCAGAAGCCGCAGTAGATGCATTTCACCATGTCGATGTCGTAGCGAACCGTGCGGCGCGTGCCGTCGTTGCGGCGCGGGCCGGCCTCGATGGTGATGGCCTGTGCGGGACACACCGCCTCGCAGAGCTTGCAGGCGATGCAGCGCTCCTCGCCATTGGGATAGCGGCGAAGCGCGTGCTCGCCACGAAAGCGAGGGCTCAAAGGCAGCTTCTCGTGGGGATAGTTGATGGTGTGCTTGGGCGCGAAGAACTGGCGCATGGACAAGCCGATGGCGCCGACGAACTCCTTGAGAAGCAGGGCCTTGGCGGCCTGGGCAAGCGCGGACATGGCGCTAATCTCCGAATGCGAGCGGGGCCAGGAACCAGCCCAGGACGGGAAAGAGCACGATCTGAGTCGCGCCTACCACATGCAGAACTCTTCGCGTCTCCGGCAGATCGACGCGGCCCGCCAGGGCGCGAAGAAACACCAGTTCCGCCAGCGCCAGAACCAGCCCGACGAACGCGCCGATGGCGGCGACACTCATCAGGCCGACAGGCCCGTGATCTTCAGGAAGGCGGCCACGACGACCACCGCCGCCAAGGATATGGGGAGGAACACCTTCCAACCCAAGCGCATCAACTGGTCATAGCGGTAACGCGGCACGAAGCTCTTCACCAGCGCGAACATGAAGAAGAGCAGCGAAACCTTCAGCACGAACCAAACGACGCCCGGAATCCAGGTGAAGGGCGCGAAGTTGAAGGGCGGCAGCCAGCCTCCGAGAAACAGGATGGTGGTCAGCGCGCAAAGCAGCACGATCGCGACATACTCGCCCAGGAAGAAGAGCAGGAAGGGCGTGGACGAGTATTCGATCATGTGGCCGGCCACGAGTTCCGACTCAGCCTCCACCAGATCGAAGGGAGGACGGTTGGTCTCCGCCAGGATCGAAATGAAGAAGATGATGAACATCGGGAAAAGCGGCAGCCAGTGCCAATCGAGCAGCGTGTTCGGCAGACCGAGGCGTGTGCCGATCCCATCGGTCTGTGACAGCACGATATCCGTCAGGTTGAGCGAGCCGACACAGAGCAGCACCGTGATGATCACGAAGCCGATCGAGACCTCGTAGGACACCATCTGCGCCGCCGAGCGCAGCGCGCCGAGGAACGGGTATTTGGAGTTCGAGGCCCAGCCGCCCATGATCACGCCATAGACCTCGAGCGAGGAGATCGCGAAGATGAAGAGCAGGCCGACATTGATGTCGGCGATCACCCATCCCGCATCGACCGGGATCACGGCCCATGCCGAGAGCGCCAGAAGCGCCGCCACGACCGGCGCCAGCAGGAACACGACCTTGTTGGCGCCGGCCGGGATCACCGGCTCCTTGAACACGAATTTGAGCAGGTCCGCAAAGGACTGCAGCAGGCCGAACGGGCCGACTACGTTGGGCCCGCGGCGCAACTGCACCGCCGCCCAGACCTTGCGGTCGGCATAAAGCAGATAGGCCACGAAGATCAGCAGCGTGACGAGCAGCACCGCCGATTGGAGCAGCACGATCAGCGCCGGCAGGATATAGGTTGAAAAGAAGCCTTCCATGACGAACTACTCGGCAGCCTGAAGGAACTTGCCCTTCGCCAGGGCGGAGCACTCGGCCATGACGGCCGAGGCGCGGGCGATCGGGTTGGTGAGGTAGAAATCGACGATCGGCGACAGGAAAGCAGCGCCGCCGGCCAAAGGCTCGGCCCGCTCCGCCAGCCGCGCGATGTCGCTGGCGTCGCCGGGGGCGACCTCATCGACATGCGCCATGTGCGGGTGATCGGCATTGAGCCGCGCCCGCAACTGGCTGAGTGAATCGAAGGGCAGCCGCTTGCCGAGCACGTCGGACAGCGCCCGCAGGATAGCCCAGTCCTCGCGCGCCTCGCCAGGCGCGAAGCCCGCGCGCATGGTCTGCTGCACGCGGCCCTCGGTGTTCACATAGGTGCCCGACTTCTCCGCATAGGTCGCAGCCGGAAGGATGACGTCGGCCCGGTGCGCGCCCGCGTCGCCGTGCGTGCCGATATAGACGACGAGGCCGCGTGCGGCGTTCACGTCGAACTCGTCCGCGCCCAAAAGGAACAGGACGTCGATATCCGTCAGCATCCCAAGAGCCGACCGGCCGTTCGGGCCTGGCACGAAGCCAATGTCGAGCCCGCCCACGCGCGAGGCGGCGATGTGGAGCACCGCGAACCCGTTCCACTCGGGCCCGACCGCGCCCACGTCCACGGCGAGCCGGGCCGCGGCGGCGAGCACGTTCGCGCCGCCCTGGCCTCGCAATGCGCCCTGCCCCACGAGGATGAGCGGGTGCTTGGCGCTGCGGAGCTTCTCGATGAACTCGCCCCGTCCGGCCACGAGCTCGGCGAGCGAGTCGGCGCCTGCGCCCAAATACTCGTGGTCGTAGCGCAAATCGGCCCGCTCGCCGATGACGCCGATGGGCAGATCGCCCATGCGCCAGCGCTTGCGGATGCGCGCGTTGAGCACGGACGCTTCCACGCGAGGATTGCTGCCGATGATGAGGATTGCGTCCGCCTGCTCAATGCCCTCGATGGTCGGATTGAAGATGTAGCTGGCCCGGCCCAGCGACGGATCGAGCGCCGCGCCCTCCTGCCGGCAGTCCAGGTTCTGCGAGCCGAGCGACTGCAAGAGCATCTTCAGTGCGAACATCTCCTCGACCGTCGCCAGGTCACCGGCGATCGCCCCGATCCGATCGCCCGTGGTCGCCGAGACGGCGGCGCGAACGGCGGCAAATGCCTCGCTCCAGGTGGCAGGCTGGAGCTTGCCGTTCTTCCGCACATAAGCGCGGTCGAGGCGCTGGGTGCGCAAGCCGTCCCACACGAAGCGTGTCTTGTCGGAGATCCACTCCTCGTTGATCGCCTCGTTCACGCGCGGCATGATCCGCATGACCTCACGCCCACGCGTGTCCACGCGAATGGCCGAGCCGAGCGCGTCCATGACGTCGATGGATTCGGTCTTCACCAGCTCCCAGGGCCGAGCCTGGAAGGCGTAGGGCCGCGAGGTCAGCGCGCCGACGGGGCAGAGGTCGATGACGTTGCCCTGCAGCTCCGAGGTCATGGCCTGTTCGAGATAGGTGGTGATCTCCGCGTCCTCGCCACGGCCGATCAGGCCAAGCTCGGAGACGCCGGCCACCTCCGTCGAGAAGCGCACGCACCGCGTGCAGTGGATGCAGCGGTTCATGATCGTCTTCACGAGCGGGCCGATATATTTGTCCTCGACCGCCCGCTTGTTCTCCTGGTAGCGCGACGAGTCCACGCCGAACGCCATGGCTTGGTCCTGCAGGTCGCACTCGCCGCCCTGGTCGCAGATCGGGCAATCGAGGGGATGGTTGATGAGCAGGAACTCCATCACGCCTTCGCGGGCCTTCTTCACCATGGGGGTGTTGGTGAAGACTTCCGGCGGCTCGCCGTTCGGGCCAGGGCGCAGGTCCTTCACGCCAAGCGCGCAGGAGGCCTGCGGCTTGGGCGGCCCGCCCTTCACCTCGACCAGGCACATGCGGCAGTTGCCGGCAATGGACAGGCGCTCGTGGTAGCAGAAGCGCGGAATTTCCGCGCCCGCCTCCTCGGCGGCCTGGAGAAGCGTGTAGTGGTCGGGAACCTCGAGCTCGCGCCCGTCGATTTTGAGTTTGGCCATCGTTCATCCATCAGCGCGACGGCCTCAGCCATCGCCGTACTATCCTATTCCGCTGCCTGGAGCACCGGCTCGGCGCGGTGGGCATTGCGGGAGAACTCGTCGATGCGGCGCTCCACTTCGGGGCGGAAGTGGCGCATCAGGCCCTGGATCGGCCAGGCGGCCGCGTCGCCCAGCGCGCAGATCGTGTGGCCCTCCACCTGCTTGGTCACGTCGAGCAGCATGTCGATCTCGCGCTTCTGCGCCTCGCCGCGCACCAGCCGCTCCATGACGCGCCACATCCAGCCCGTGCCCTCGCGGCACGGCGTGCACTGGCCGCAGGACTCGTGCTTGTAGAAATAGCTGAGCCGGGCGATCGCCTTCACGATGTCGGTGGACTTGTCCATGACGATCACGGCCGCTGTCCCCAGGCCCGACTTCAGGTCGCGCAGCGTGTCGAAGTCCATGGCCGCGTCGATGATCTGCTCGGCCGGCACCAGCGGCACCGAGGAGCCGCCGGGGATCACACACAGCAGGTTGTCCCAGCCGCCACGGATGCCGCCGCAATGCTTCTCGACCAGTTCGCGGAACGGGATCGACATCGCCTCCTCCACCGTGCAGGGCTCGTTGACGTGGCCTGAGATGTTGAAGAGCTTCGTGCCGGTGTTGTTGGGCCGTCCGAAGGAGGAGAACCAGGACGCCCCGCGCCGCAGGATGGTCGGCGCGACGGCGATCGATTCGACATTGTTCACCGTCGTCGGGCAGCCATAGAGGCCCACATTGGCGGGGAACGGCGGCTTCAGCCGCGGCAGGCCCTTCTTGCCTTCCAGGCTTTCGAGCAGCGCCGTCTCCTCGCCGCAGACATAGGCGCCCGCGCCGTGGTGGACGTAGATGTCGAAGTCGTAACCCGAGCTGTTGTTCTTGCCGATCAGCTTGGCGTCATAAGCCTCCTGGATCGCGCGCTCCAGCGCCTCGCGCTCGCGCACATATTCGCCGCGCACATAGATGTAGGCGGCCACCGCGTTCATGGCAAAGCCCGCGATCAGGCAGCCTTCGACCAGTGTGTGCGGGTCGTGGCGCAGGATCTCGCGATCCTTGCAGGAGCCGGGCTCGGATTCGTCGGCATTGACCACGAGATAGCTCGGGCGGCCATCGCTACTCTTGGGCATGAACGACCATTTGAGACCGGTCGGAAAGCCCGCGCCGCCGCGGCCGCGCAGGCCCGACGCCTTGACCTCGTTGATGATCCAGTCGCGGCCCTTGGCGAGGATCTGGTCCGTGCCATCCCACGCGCCGCGGCGCATGGCGCCGGCCAGCGAACTGTCGAAGCGCCCGTAGATGTTGGTGAAGATGCGGTCCTTGTCCTGAAGCATCATTCCGCTCCGCTCTTGCCGCTCACGCCGTCGGGCTTGGGCTCGCCGCGCTGGGAGCTGCCATCGGCCGCGCCCTTGCCTTCGGGCATCGGCGCGCCTTCGGGGAAGCGGACGGAGCCCGGCTCACGCTTCTCGTTCGGGCCCTGCGGCTCGCCTTTGTGCAGTTCGGGTGCCTTGAAGGCCGGGTCGCCTTTCGGTTCCTGGTGGCGCGCGCGTTCCTTGCCCTCGCCCTCGACATGCGGCTCGGCCATGTCGGCGGCCTTCTCGTCGTGCGGCGGCGGCTCCGCGCTGACCGCCCTCTCCTCGGCGATATCCACCTTCACGGGCGAAGGCGATTTCAACGCGGCGTTGGTGTCCGGCGTCGCCGTTTCGGGCCGTCCGGCAGTCGAAGGCGGCACCATGGTCTGGTCGATGTTCGCGGGCGGCTCTTCGGGAGCGGGGCCGCTGCTCGCACGGGCCGCAGCGATGATCGCCTCCTCGTCGAGCAGAACCTTCTGCCCGGAGATCGGCGTCGAAACGAAGCGGCCGTTCTGGGGCCCGACCGGGACGCTTGCGCCCTCGCCGCGCTCGAAGGCGTCGATGATCTCGCCCAGGCGTTCGGGCGTCAAATCCTCATAAGTGTCCTTGAAGACCATGATCATGGGCGCGTTCACGCAGGCGCCGAGGCATTCCACCTCTTCCCAGGACAGCGTGCCCGCGGGGTTGGTGTGGAACTGCTCGTGATGGATCTTGCGGCGGCAGACATCCATCAGCGCCTCCGCGCCGCGCAGCGCGCAAGGCGTGGTGCCGCAGACCTGCACATGGGCGCGAGAGCCCATCGGCTTCAACTGGAACTGGGTGTAGAAGGTCGCGACTTCGAGCACCCGGATGTAAGCCATGCCGAGGCGCTCGGCGACATGCTCAATGGCGGACTTCGAGACCCAGCCTTCCTGATCCTGCGCCTTCATGAGGAGTGGGATCACGGCCGACTGCTGCCGGCCTTCCGGGTATTTCTGGATCGTGCGCTCCACCCATTCCACGTTCTCGGGCGAAAAAGCGAAGCTCGGCGGCTGGATCGACGGTTCTGCGAGGCGGCGGACGGACATCAGCGATCCACCTCGCCGAACACGATGTCCAGGGAGCCGAGCACGGCCGACACATCGGCCAGCATATGGCCCTTGCACATGTAGTCCATGGCCTGGAGATGGGCGAAGCCCGGCGCGCGGCATTTCACGCGATAGGGCTTGTTGGTGCCATCCGACACGAGATAGACGCCGAACTCGCCCTTCGGCGCCTCGACCGCGGCATAGACCTCACCCGCCGGCACGCGGAAGCCCTCGGTGTAGAGCTTGAAGTGATGGATCAGCGCCTCCATCGAGCGCTTCATCTGCGCGCGCTTGGGCGGAACGACCTTGCCGTCGAGGTTCGACACCGGCCCAATCTTGTCCGGCCCCGAGAGCTTCTCCACGCATTGCCGCATGATCCGCGCGGACTGGCGCATCTCCTCCATGCGGATGAGATAACGGTCATAGCAGTCGCCGTTCTTGCCCACGGGGATGTCGAAATCCATCTCCGCGTAGCACTCGTAGGGCTGACTTTTGCGCAAGTCCCACGGCGCGCCGGAGCCGCGAACCATCACGCCCGAGAAGCCGAAGTCCCAGCAGTCCTCCAGCGAGATCAAGCCGATATCGACATTGCGCTGCTTGAAGATGCGGTTCTCCGTCAGAAGCTCGTCAAGGTCGGAAACGGTCTTCAGGAACGGATCGATCCAGTTGCCGATGTCCTCGACCAGCTTCTCTGGCAGGTCCTGATGGACGCCGCCCGGACGGAAATAGGACGCGTGCAGGCGCGCGCCGGATGCGCGCTCGTAGAAGCCCATCAGCTTCTCGCGCTCCTCGAAGCCCCAGAGCGGCGGCGTCAGCGCGCCCACATCCATGGCTTGGGTGGTGATGTTCAGGAGATGCGACAGGATGCGGCTGATCTCGGAGTAGAGCACGCGGATCAACTGTCCGCGGCGCGGCACCTCGACCTCCATCAGCCGCTCGATCGCCAGGCACCAGGCATGCTCCTGGCACATGGGCGCGACATAATCGAGCCGGTCAAAATAGGGCAACACCTGCAGATAGGTCTTCGCCTCCGCGAGCTTCTCGGTGCCGCGATGGAGCAGGCCGATATGCGGATCGACGCGCTCGACCACCTCGCCGTCGAGTTCCAGCACGAGGCGCAGAACACCGTGCGCCGCCGGGTGCTGCGGGCCGAAATTGATGTTGAAGTTGCGGACGTTGGTTTCAGCCATCGGCGTTACTGCTTGGTCTTCTCGTCGCCCGGCAGCACGTAGTCCGTGCCTTCCCAAGGCGAGAGGAAATCGAAGTTGCGGAGCTCCTGCCTCAGCTCCAGAGGCTCATAGACCACCCGCTTGGCCTCATCGTCGTAGCGCACTTCGACAAAACCGGTGAGCGGGAAGTCCTTGCGGAGCGGATGCCCCTCGAACCCGTAGTCGGTGAGGATGCGGCGGAGATCGGGATGGCCCGAGAACAGGATGCCGAAGAGGTCGTAGGCCTCGCGCTCGAACCAGTCCGCGCCGCGGAACACGCCCGTGACGCTCGGCACCGGCGTATCCTCGTCCGTCTGCACCTTCACCCGCACGCGATGGTTCAGGCGTGGCGAAAGAAGGTGATAAACCACGTCGAACCGCTTCGGGCGGCTGGGATAATCCACCCCGCAGATGTCGATGAAGCAGAAGAACCGGCATTGCTCGTCGCGCTTCAGGAAGGTTATCACATCGACAATCTGCTCCGCCGGCACGAGCAGCGTCATCTCGCCGGTGGCGACATGCGCGTCCTCGACCTTCTCGCCCAGGCGCTCGCGGACATAGGTGGCGAGTTCGTCCAACGTCTTGCTCACTTGTGAGCCTCCCGTTCTCGAAGCTGCATCCCTCACCGTTCGATCGTGCCGGTGCGGCGGATCTTCTTCTGCAACAGCAGCACGCCGTAGAGCAGCGCCTCGGCCGTGGGCGGGCAGCCCGGCACGTAGATGTCCACGGGGATGATGCGGTCGCAGCCGCGAACCACCGAATAGCTGTAATGATAATAGCCGCCGCCGTTCGCGCAGGAGCCCATGGAGATGACGTAGCGCGGCTCCGGCATCTGGTCATAGACCTTGCGGAAAGCCGGCGCCATCTTGTTGGTCAGGGTTCCGGCCACGATGATCACGTCCGACTGGCGCGGGCTCGCGCGCGGCGCGATGCCGAAGCGCTCGGCGTCGTAGCGCGGCATGGACATGTGCATCATCTCGACCGCGCAGCAGGCGAGGCCGAAGGTCATCCACATCAGCGAGCCCTGGCGCGCCCAGGTGACCAGCGCCTCCGAGGACGTGACGAGAAAGCCCTTGTCGCTCAGCTCGGCGTTGATGTCCTGAAAGGTCGGGTCGTTCTCGCCCACGGGCCGGCCGGTGTTCGGATCGATGATGCCCTTCGGCCGGGGGGCGACCAGGGTCGCGGAAGCGTCATTCAATCCCATTCCAGCGCTCCCTTCTTCCATTCATAGATGAAGCCGATGGTCAGCACGCCGAGGAACGCCATCATCGACCAGAAGCCGATCCAGCCCACTTCACCGAAGGACACCGCCCAGGGGAACAGAAAGGCGACCTCCAGGTCGAAGATGATGAACAGGATCGCGACGAGGTAAAACCGCACGTCGAACTTCATGCGGGCATCCTCGAAGGCGTTGAACCCGCATTCGTAGGCGGAGAGCTTCTCCGGGTCGGGGTTCCGGTAGGCCAAGAGGAACGGCGCGACCATGAGCGCCAGCACGATCACCAGCGCCACGCCCATGAAGATGATGATCGGCATGTAGGAATAAAGAAGCGCGTCCATGCGTCCCGGTCCCGGCCAAGCGGCCGTGCTGACACCAAAAAGACAGGCGAGGGTTTGGGCGGCCATCCGCGCCAACGCCGCCGCCGGCGACGCGGGGAGCGTTATCGCAGCCCCCCCGAACACGCAAGAAGCGCATCAGGGGTCCGCGACGGAAGCTGCCGCGCATCCCCCCTGCCCGTGCCCAAGATATAGGCGAAGCGAGGCAGTGAAACACCGGCGGCACCGCGATTTTGGCTGCGGCAAAGAAGCATTCTACGCGGCAACGGAGCTTTGTTTTCGGGACGGCAGCGTGTCAGAACGGCGCCATGCCCGAACACCTCTCGCTTTCCGCCGCCCGCCGCGTCGCGCTCGCTGCTCAAGGACTTGCACGGCCGCGCCCTGCCGGCGCGGTGCAAAGGCGGCATGTGGCGCTCACCGTGGACCGGCTGAACCTCCTCCAGATCGACTCAGTGAACGTGCTGGCCCGTGCCCATTATATGCCGCTGTTTTCCCGGCTGGGATCCTATGGCCAAGACCTGCTGGACCGAGCCTGTCTGGGTCGAGGCAGGCTGTTCTTCGAATATTGGGCGCATGAGGCGTCGCTCCTGCCGCTCCGGTTCTGGCCGCTCCTGCAATGGCGCATGGCGCGCGCGGCGGACGGCCGCGGCATCTATGGCGGCTTGGCCCAGTTCGGGCGCGAACGGCGCGCTTTCGTGGAACAGGTCTTCCAGGAGGTGGCGCGCCGCGGGCCGCTCGCCACCTCCGATTTCCGGAACGCCGGCGGCAAAACAGGCGCCGGCGGCTGGTGGGGCTGGAGCGACGAGAAGAAGGCGCTGGAATGGCTGTTTTGGGCGGGAAGGGTCACCACGGCGGCGCGGCGCAATTTCGAGCGCCTCTACGACCTGCCGGAGCGCGTCTTTCCACCCGCCATTCTCGTCGCGCCCGTTCCGGAGCCGCGCGAGGCGCATCGCGCTCTGATCGCCGAGGCCGCCCGCGCGCTCGGCGTGGGCACCCGTCACTGCCTGCGCGACTATTTCCGGCTTTCGCCCGAAGACATGAAGGGCCGGGTGGAGGAACTGGTGGAAGACGGCACGCTGGTTCCCGTTACGGTAAGGGGTTGGCCGCAGCCCGCCTTTCTGCATCGCGACGCCCGGCAGCCCCGAAAGATCTCGGCGCGCGCGCTGCTGTCGCCCTTCGATCCCCTCGTATGGGAGCGCGCCCGCACTGAGCGCCTCTTCGATTTCCGCTACCGGATCGAGATCTACACGCCCGCGCACAAGCGGCAGTTCGGCTATTACGTGCTGCCTTTCCTGCTCGGCGACCGCATGGCCGCGCGCGTCGATCTCAAGGCCGACCGCCCGGCAGGTGTTTTGCGCGTCCTGGCGGCTCACCAGGAGCCGGGAGCGCCTGCTGAAACGCCTGTGGAACTCGCAGCCGAGCTGCGCGAGCTGGCGTCATGGCTCAAACTTTCCGGAATCGCGGTCGAGCCGCGGGGTGATCTCGCACCGGCATTGACCGAGTCGATCGCGCAAGCAGGATGACGCGGCGGCGCGCTCCAGCCCGGATTAGTCATTCGTTTACCACTTCGATTTACCCCTTCTTTGCCATCTGAAGCCTGGCGGCAAAGGAGAGATCAGGATGTTGCCGAACCTTGAGCAGAGAATCCGCGCCCGCGCTCACCAGATCTGGGAGCAGAACGGATGCGTCGAAGGTTGCGCCGATGAACACTGGCGCATGGCCGAACGCGAGGTCGCGCAGGCCGCGCTCCACGATGCGAGCGCCGTGCTCACCGCCGTGAGCGGCAAGATCGCCAAGAGCAAGACCGCTAAAGCACGGTCCGCGCCCCGTCGCGCCAAAGCCGCTTAGCCGTCGATCGACGCCATGCCCTCCCGAGCCCGTCGCGGCGGGCTTGGGACGATGCGGTGCCGCTTGACTGCCACGCTCACATGAATGGGCTGGAAAAGAGTGGCGCGAGTGACGGGGCTCGAACCCGCGACCTCCGGCGTGACAGGCCGGCACTCTAACCGACTGAGCTACACCCGCGCACCTCACCGAAGCGGTGACGGCCTCGGCTTGTGGCCGGTGAGTTAAGGGCTTGCCGGAGCGCTGTCAAGCGCGACTCGCGCATTCCCTTCGCCGACTTCCAACAGGTCTCCCGCCGCCCGTCGGAACCCGCCGAGCGGCGAAAAAAGTTGCGCGCCGCGCGGGAAGTGCCTAGACCACAGCCGGCCTGAGCGGGCGATTAGCTCAGTTGGTAGAGCGCTTCGTTTACACCGAAGATGCCGGCGGTTCGAGTCCGTCATCGCCCACCACAAGCCTGGGCCTCCCATTGGGGATTCGCCCCCGCGCCAGCCGCGTAGCGAACAAAAAGAAAGCCGGACCATCGGCCCGGCTTCCTGGCTTCCCCATCGAAAATGATTCCTCAGCCGTTGACCGAGTCGCGCAGGCCCTTTCCGGCCGTGAACTTCGGCACGGTGCGCTCGGGAATGTTGACGGCGGCGCCCGTCTGCGGGTTGCGGCCCGTGCTCGCGGCGCGCTTGGACACCGAGAAATTGCCGAAGCCGACGATGCGGATGTCGCCGCCGGTCTTCAGTTCGTTGGTGATGACCTGCACCATCGCCTCGACGGCCTTGTTGGCTTGACCCTTCTCCAGTCCCGAAGCTTCGGCGACGGCCGCCACGAATTCGTTCTTGTTCATCCCTTCTCCCCTGTTCCAGTCCTCGACTCCAGGCCTTGCGGCCAATAGCCGGCCCGGAGCCGGCGTAAATCGGACCTGTAGAGGCAGGGCGGAAGATTGCCAAGCCGCAAACCGCCGGAACATCAGGCGAAGTGACAGAAACGCAACGCAAGCAATGCGCGCAAAAAAGCCGGGCCAAAGGCCCGGCTTCGTTGATGACCGCTGGATGCGCCGCTCAGTGGGCCAGCGACGTGCCGGCGCCTTCGTCGATCAGCTCCGGCGTGGCGACTGGCGCATTGACCGGTTCCACCCACTCGATCGGTTCCGGCATCCGCACCAGCGCGTGACGCAGCACCTCGCCAACGCGGCTGACCGGCACGATCTCCAGCCCGCTCTTCACGTTTTCCGGGATGTCCGCCAAGTCCTTGGCGTTCTCCTCGGGGATCAGCACCTTCTTGATGCCGCCGCGAAGCGCGGCCAGCAGCTTCTCCTTGAGACCGCCGATCGGCAGCACGCGGCCGCGCAGCGTGATCTCACCCGTCATCGCCACGTCCTTGCGGACGGGGATGCCCGTCAGCACCGACACGATGGCGGTGGCCATCGCCGTGCCGGCGGACGGACCGTCCTTGGGCGTCGCCCCTTCGGGCACGTGGACGTGGATGTCCCGCTTCTCGAAGACGGGGGGCTCGATGCCGAAATCAACCGCGCGCGACCGCACATAGGAGGCAGCGGCTGAGATCGACTCCTTCATCACGTCCTTCAAGTTGCCGGTCACCGTCATGCGGCCCTTGCCGGGCATCATGACGCCTTCGACGGTCAACAGCTCGCCGCCGACCTCCGTCCAGGCCAGGCCCGTGACCACGCCCACCTGGTCCTCGCCCTCGGCTTGGCCGAAGCGGAACTTCGGCACGCCGAGATAGTCGGCGAGGTTGGCCGGCGTGATCTCCACAGACTTCACCTTGGTCCGCAGGATCTCCGTGACGGCCTTGCGCCCGAGCTTCATGAGCTCGCGCTCCAGGCTACGCACGCCCGCTTCGCGGGTGTAGGTGCGGATCACCTCCCGGATGGCCTCTTCCGTGACCGAGAACTCCTGCGGCTGGAGCGCGTGGTCGCGCACCACCTTGGGCATGAGATGCCGCTTGGCGATCTCCACCTTCTCGTCCTCGGTGTAGCCGGCGATGCGGATGATCTCCATCCGGTCCATCAGCGCGGGCGGGATGTTCAGCGTGTTCGCCGTGGTGACGAACATCACGCTCGACAGATCGTACTCAACCTCGAGATAGTGGTCCATGAAGGACGAGTTCTGCTCGGGGTCGAGCACCTCCAGGAGCGCCGAAGACGGGTCGCCGCGGAAGTCCATGCCCATCTTGTCGATCTCGTCGAGCAGGAAGAGCGGGTTGGACTTCTTGGCCTTCTTCATCGACTGGATGACCTTGCCGGGCATCGAGCCGATATAGGTCCGGCGGTGGCCGCGAATCTCGGCCTCGTCGCGGACGCCGCCGAGCGCCATGCGGATGAACTCGCGGCCCGTGGCCTTGGCGATCGACTTGCCGAGCGAGGTCTTGCCCACGCCGGGCGGGCCGACGAGGCAGAGGATCGGTCCCTTCAGCTTGCGCTGGCGGCTCTGCACCGCGAGATATTCGACGATCCGGTCCTTGACCTTGTCCAGGCCGAAGTGATCGGCGTCGAGCACTTCCTGCGCGAAATCCAGGTTCTGCGAAACCTTGGAAGCCTTGCCCCACGGCAGCGAGAGCAGCCAGTCGAGATAGTTGCGCACCACAGTCGACTCGGCCGACATCGGCGACATCGAACGCAGCTTCTTGAGCTCGGCATCCGCCTTTTCGCGCGCTTCCTTGGAGAGCTTGGTCTTCTTGATGCGCGCCTCGATCTCGGCGGCCTCGTCGCGGCCGTCCTCGCCCTCGCCGAGCTCCTTCTGGATCGCCTTCATCTGCTCGTTGAGGTAGTACTCGCGCTGGGTCTTCTCCATCTGGCGCTTCACGCGGGAGCGGATGCGCTTCTCCACCTGGAGCACGGAGATCTCCGACTCCATGTAGCCCATGGCCTTCTCCAGGCGGTCCTTGACGGACAGCGTGGCGAGCATCTCCTGCTTTTCGGGAATCTTGATCGCGAGATGCGAGGCGATGGTGTCGGCCAGCTTGGAATAGTCGTCGATCTGGCTGGCCGCGCCGACAACCTCGGGCGAAATCTTCTTGTTGAGCTTCACATAGTTCTCGAAATCCGACACGACCGAGCGCGCCAGGGCCTCGATCTCGACCTCGTCCTCGGCGGGCTCCTCGAGAATCTCGGCTTCGGCCTCGTGGAATTCGGACCGGCCGGTGAAGCTCGTGATGCGCGCACGGTCTGCGCCCTCGACGAGCACCTTCACCGTGCCGTCGGGCAGCTTGAGAAGCTGAAGCACGTTGGCGAGC
This sequence comes from Mesorhizobium sp., assembly GCA_035998495.1. Lineage (GTDB taxonomy): Bacteria > Pseudomonadota > Alphaproteobacteria > Rhizobiales > Rhizobiaceae > Mesorhizobium_B. The sequence goes on along the minus strand of DASYHP010000085.1, from coordinate 32,459 downwards.
GTGCCGATGTCGTAGATGGCGTCCGGCGCCGGATCGTCGTCGGCGGCGTTCATCTGGGTCGCGAGAAGGATCTGCTTCTCGGCGCTCATGACTTCTTCCAACGCCCGGATCGACTTCTCGCGCCCCACGAAGAGCGGCACGATCATGTGCGGGAACACCACGATATCGCGGAGCGGGAGAACCGCGAAAGCCTGGGTGTCGGAAGACCTTTGGGAACTGGTCATTGTTCAACCTTTCATGCCGCAGCCGCCCGGAGCGAGCCGGCTGCAGCTCTTGACCATGGGCAGCGCGCCGTTCCGCCTTTGCGGCCGGCAGAACCAACATCATTCAAGCGCGAAAACCGAGGCGCCCCCACGCCCATTAGGTGGAGGCGCCGAAGGTCGAGATCAAGAGCGTCACAGGGCTGTGAAGCCCTGCTCGGTCAGGCAGTTGCGCTGCCTTTCTCCTTTTCGCGCTCGGCATAGATGTAGAGCGGCCGCGCCTTGCCGTTGACGACTTCCTCGGAGATCACGACCTCCTGGACGCCCTCCAGCGCCGGCAGCTCGAACATGGTGTCGAGCAGAATCGCCTCCATGATGGAGCGCAGGCCCCGCGCGCCGGTCTTGCGCTCGATGGCGCGCTTGGCGATCGCGGACAACGCGTTCTCGTGGAAGGTCAGGTCCACATTCTCCATCTCGAAGAGCCGCTGATACTGCTTGACGAGCGCGTTCTTGGGCTCCGTCAGGATCTGGATCAGCGCGGGCTCGTCCAGGTCCTCGAGGGTGGCGAGCACCGGCAGGCGGCCGACGAATTCCGGGATCAGGCCGAACTTGAGCAAGTCCTCGGGCTCGACCTGTCGGAACAGATCGCCCGTGCGGCGGTCTTCCGGCGAGGCGACGGTGGCCGAAAAGCCGATCGAGGTCTTGCGGCCGCGGTCGGAGATGATCTTGTCGAGGCCCGCGAAGGCGCCGCCGCAGATGAAGAGGATGTTGGCCGTGTCCACCTGCAGGAACTCCTGCTGCGGATGCTTGCGCCCCCCCTGCGGCGGGACGGAGGCCACCGTGCCTTCCATGATCTTAAGAAGCGCCTGCTGGACGCCCTCGCCCGACACGTCGCGGGTGATCGAGGGGTTGTCCGACTTGCGGCTGATCTTGTCGATCTCGTCAATATAGACGATGCCGCGCTGCGCCCGCTCGACATTGTAGTCGGCCGACTGCAGGAGCTTGAGGATGATGTTCTCGACGTCCTCGCCGACATAGCCCGCCTCGGTGAGCGTGGTCGCGTCGGCCATAGTGAAGGGCACGTCGATGATGCGCGCGAGCGTCTGGGCGAGCAGCGTCTTGCCACAGCCGGTCGGGCCGATCAGCAGGATGTTGGACTTCGCCAGCTCGACATCGTTGTTCTTGCCGGCATGCGCCAGGCGCTTGTAGTGGTTGTGGACGGCCACCGACAGCACGCGCTTGGCATAGGGCTGGCCGATCACATAGTCGTCCAGAACCTTGAGGATCTCCTGCGGGGTGGGCACGCCCTCCCGCGACTTCACCATGGACGTCTTGTTCTCCTCGCGGATGATGTCCATGCAAAGCTCGACGCATTCGTCGCAGATGAACACCGTTGGCCCGGCGATCAGCTTGCGCACCTCATGCTGGCTCTTGCCGCAGAACGAGCAGTAAAGCGTGTTCTTGCTGTCGCCGCCCGTGTTGCCGACCTTGCTCATTCCTTTAAGTCCTTGCCCAAGCCCGAAGCCGCAAAGGCCCCAGGCTGAATTTCCCTACCGCGCCACGCCGCAGACTGGCGGAGAAGCGCGCCCCACACCGGACCTGAGCCCAACCTGGGCGACGGCGCTGGCGGACCGCTCGCCCGACGCTATCCAACTCATGCTCAACACAGGCTTAACGTAAGCAGGCCCCGACCGTGAGGGAACAGCGGAATGTGACCGAAATACCGCAGCTTTCGTCAAATTCCCGTCATGCCCCGCTTGTTCCACTGACCTCTCGTCAGCTTGCCGCGACCGCCTGCTCCATCGCCTCACGCGATGTGATCACCCTGTCCACCAGCCCAAAGTCGCGCGCCTCGTCCGCCGTCATGAAGTGGTCGCGGTCAAGCGTGCGCTCGATGGTCTCGTAGTCCTTGCCGGTGTGCTTGACATAGACCTCGTTCAGGCGGCGCTTGAGCTTGATGATATCCTGGGCGTGGCGCTCGATATCGGACGCCTGCCCGGAGAAGCCGCCCGAGGGCTGGTGCACCATGATGCGAGCGTTCGGTGTGGCGAAGCGCATGTCCTTGTGGCCGGCGCAAAGCAGGAGCGAACCCATGGAGGCCGCCTGCCCCGTGCAGAGCGTGGACACGGCCGGCTTGATGAACTGCATGGTGTCGTAGATCGCCATGCCCGACGTCACCACGCCGCCGGGCGAGTTGATGTAGAGCGCGATCTCCTTTTTCGGGTTCTCGGCCTCGAGGAACAGGAGCTGCGCGCAGACAAGCGTCGCCATGCCGTCTTCCACCGGGCCGGTGATGAAGATGATGCGTTCCTTCAGCAGGCGCGAGAAGATGTCATAGGCGCGCTCGCCACGGTTGGTCTGCTCGACCACCATGGGAACGAGGTTCATGTAACGTTCGACGGGATCCTTCATCGGACTGCCTTTCTCGGGAGAAACGCTTCCGCGGCATGCGTGCCGAGGAATCAGCGGGAAGCGTTGCCCGTTAGATAGGATGCCCCTTCCACCTTGTGCAAGGCTGGCAGATGACGGCGGGCCGGTTGGGCCGGGCACCCGTTTCGGGCGATAACCCGATGCGCTAAACCTTCCCCATGTCCCTTGCAATGCTTCGCGACGACACGCTTCGGTTCCAGGCTGAAAGCCGCTCGCTCCAGCTCAGCCCGCGCGATCCCGATTTCGTGCAGGATCCCTATCGAGCCTACGGCTTCCTGCACGCGAACGCCCCCGTCTTCTTCTGGCGCGACTACGGGCTTTGGTGCCTGGCCGGGTTCGAGGACGTGAACCGCCTCCTGCGCGACAAGCGATTCGGACGCGAACGGCCGGGCGGCTATTCGGCCAGCGTCTCGGCATCCGGCTACCGCGCCCATCTCGCCGGATTCGACCTGGTCGAGGCCGGCTCCATGCTGGAGCTGGAGCCGCCCGCGCACACGCGGCTGCGCGCGCTGGTCAACCGCGCCTTCGTGTCGCGGCAGGTGGAGCGGCTGCGGCCCGAGATCGAGGCGCTGGCGCACGGGCTGGTCGACGGGCTGGAGAGCCAAGGCCAAGCCGACCTGATCCCGGCCTTCGCCACGCCCCTTCCCGCCACGGTGATCGCGCGCATGATGGGGCTGCCCGACGAGAGCGGGCCGCAGCTCGTGGCGTGGTCGAACGACATGGTTCGCATGTACATGCACCGGCCTACGCGCGCGGTGGAGGAGCGCGCCGACGCCTCGGCCCAGGCATTCGCCGCCTTCATCCGCGCCGAGGCCAGCAAGCGGCGCGCCCGGCCGGGCGACGACCTGTTGAGCGTGCTGGTCTCGGCGCAAGCGGACGGCGACCGGCTCACCGAGGACGAGCTCGTGTCCTCGGCCATCCTGCTCTTGAATGCCGGCCACGAGGCGACCGTGCATCAGATCGGCAACGCCGTGCGAGCGATTCTTATGCAGGGCGGAGATGCCGGCCGCTTTTTCGCCACGCCCGAGGCGACGACGGCCACGGTCGAGGAATGCCTGCGCTGGGACGCGCCGCTGCACATGTTTACCCGCTATGCTTATGAGCCGGTCGAGCTCGCGCCGGGCGTGACGCTGAAGCCCGGCGAGCAGGTGGGGCTGCTCCTCGCAGCCGCCAACAACGATCCCCGAGCCTTCGCCGAGCCTTGCCGATTCGACTCCTCGCGGCCCGACCAGAAGAACCTGTCCTTCGGCGCGGGCATCCATTTCTGCATCGGCGCGCCGCTCGCCCGGCTGGAACTTCAGGTCGCACTTCAGGTGCTGTTCGAGCGCCTGCCGAATTTGCGGATGATCGAGGAGCCGCGCTACCGCGACACCTACCATTTCCACGGCCTCGAACGGCTGACGGTCGAGTGGTGACGCCGCTCAGAGCCGGATCACATACTCCTTCCTTGTGGTCTCGATCACCTCCCAGGTGCCCCTGAAGCCGGGGCGCAGCACGAAGCTGTCGCCGGCGGCGACGCGATGCTCTTTGCCGCCCTCCTCCGCGACGACCGAGACGCCTGAGAGGATATGGCAGAACTCCCACTCGTCGTAGAAAATCCGCCACTTGCCGGGCGTGGCCTCCCAGACCCCGGCATAGAGCCCGTCGCGCTCCTCAAGGTTCCAGGTGGTGAAGCGCGGGTCGCCTGCGATCACGCGGTCGGGCGGGGGCGCGCCGACCTCCGCTTCCACACCATCGGTGCGCAGGGGCAGGAACAGCGCCGCCATCACCTCACGCCTTGGCCAGCGCCTGATCGAGGTCGGCGATGATGTCGCCCACCTCCTCGATGCCCACGGAGAGCCGGATCACCTCGGGCCCCGCGCCGGCGGCGACGCGCTGCTCGTCGCTCAATTGGCGGTGCGTGGTGGAGGCGGGATGGATCACGAGGCTGCGCGTGTCGCCGACATTGGCGAGATGGGAGAAGAGTTCCAGCCCCTCCACGAAGCGCACGCCGGCGTCATAGCCGCCCTTGAGGCCGAAGGTGAAGACCGCGCCCGCGCCCTTGGGCGCGTATTTCCGCTGCAGCGCGTGGTTGGGATCCGACGGCAATCCGGCGTAGGAGACCCACTCAACCTTCTCGTGCCCCGACAGCCATTCCGCGACCTTCTGCGCGTTGTCGCAGTGGCGCTGCATGCGAAGCGGCAGTGTTTCGACACCGGTCAGGATCAGAAAAGCGTTCATCGGCGCGATCGCCGGTCCGAGATCGCGAAGCCCGAGCACGCGGGCGGCGATGGCGAAGGCGAAGTTGCCGAAGGTCTCGTGGAGCACGATGCCGCCATATTCGGCCCGTGGCACCGACAGCGTGGGGTAGTTGCCGTTCTTGGACCAGTCGAAGGTGCCGCCGTCCACCAGGATGCCGCCCATGGAGTTGCCGTGACCGCTGATGAATTTTGTCAGCGAGTGGATCACGATGTCTGCCCCGTGCTCAATGGGCCGCACGAGATAGGGGCTCGCCAGCGTGTTATCGACGATGAAGGGCAGGTGGTGCCGGCGGGCGACCTCGGCGATCGCCTCGAGGTCCACGAAGATGCCGCCGGGGTTCGCCAAGCTCTCGACGAAGATCGCCCGCGTGCGCTCGTCGATTGCTCGCTCGAAAGTCTCGATGTCGAACACGTCGGCCCAGCGCACCTCCCAGCCGAAGCTCTTAAAGGCGTGGCCGAACTGATTGATCGAGCCGCCATAGAGCCGGTTGGCGGCCACGAAGTTGTCGCCGGGCTGCATCAATGTCTGGAAGGCGATGAGCTGCGCCGCGTGGCCCGAGGCCGCCGCCAGCGCGGCCGTGCCGCCTTCGAGCGCGGCCACGCGCTCCTCCAGCACGGCCTGGGTGGGATTCATGATGCGGGTATAGATGTTGCCGAAGGCCTTCAGGCCGAACAGCGAGGCCGCGTGGTCGGCATCCTCGAAGACGTAGGACGTGGTCTGGTAGATCGGTGTGATGCGCGCGCCAGTGGCCGGATCGGGCTTTGCCCCGGCGTGGATGGCGAGCGTCTCGAACCCCGGCTGGCGCTGGTCCATTTTTCCTTCCCCTTCTCTCGCAGGCGCTCCTTCATGGCGGCGGGCATGGCGCTTTGCAAAGAAGATTTTTTCGCGGGACGCCGGTTCGCAGGCATAAGTTCGCGCCGGACAAGCACCATCGTCGCCACGCCCGCATTTGCCTGCGTCTGGCCATTGTCAGAAAACAGTCCGGGAAGCGGGGCGCGGGGCCGTGCCTCCCGAAACAACTTATATGACGCGGTCACCCGCGCCCCGTCGGTGGTCTTGCTCTGGAGGGGCGTGTCACGTTGTGGCTGTCTCTTTCAAGACCCTCACCCAACGTGCCCATCGGGCCTGGACCTGGGGGCTCATCGCCCAGCCGAACCACCGTTTGCACAACCGATCCAGCACCGGCCCTCTCCCTGGCACCCGGTTCATGACCCAGGCTTCCCGCAAGAAGGAACTGACGAGAGTAAGGGAGGGCGGAGGGACGTGGACAAACGTGCATGAACTTTTTTGCAGCACTAGGCTAAGTGCCTGATCCGGCACAGAAGAAAGTTTGCGGGGCGGAAAACTCGTCCGTGGGGCGCGGCGAGTCAGGACGGCTTGCGGCCATGCGCCAGGATGGGTGCGTTCCGGCCTCTTCCCGAGGCCCCCTCCACCGCCTCCGGCGGTCCCCCTCCCCCATGAATGGGGGAGGATCAGCAGCGGCTACGCCCCTACTGCGCCGGGCAGGAGCCCTTGTCCCTGTCGAACAGCGAAAGATCCACCAGCTTGCCGCGCATGGAGAAGTCGCCATAGTCCATCACGAGGTCGCGCGTGAGCCCGTTCTCGTGCAGCTTGAAGCTGATGCGGTATTCCGGGGTCTCCTCGCCCTCATCGCCCTTCAGGTCGAAATAGGCGATGTCCACAGGCCACACCTGGTCCTTCGCCAGGCCGTCGAGCACCGAGGCCTCCGGGTCGGACGCCTCCACCGGCTTGGGCTTGCCAACCACCACGGTGGTGGTCATCACCTTGTCGGCGTCCTCGGAACCGTCGAACAGCGTGGTCTCGTAAAAGCTCTCACCCTTCTTGGCGCGATCGATCAGCTCCTTGAGGTGCTGGGTCGGGAATTGCGTGACGGCGAGATCATGGCTTTGCGGTTCCGGCTTCTCGACCTCCACGTCCAGACCGTCCGCGCCCAGGGTCGCCGTGCCCTTCAGCTCCTTGTCGAGATTCTGATCCACGAAGGATTTGGTGACGAAGTTGAAGGAGCGGCCATCGCCGCCCTCGAAGGTGGTGGTCTGCTGGTCCGTCAGCCGCGACACCTCGTTCGTGCTGATCTGGGTCACGAAACGGAATGTCACCGTATAGCCTTCGCAAGGATCGCCATTGAACTCATAGACCATGCGCCCCTGGATGCCGGTGATGCCGGAGCGGTCGGTTGCCTCGTCGAGCGCAAGGTCATAGACCGCGCGGTGCGGTGCGAGCGGCGTCGCGGCCAGCGCGGGAAATGCGCCCGCGCAGGAAAAGGCCAGAAGGGCGAGCCGCGAAAAGGTCATGATGCGTTCCGGTGCGTGGGGATGGCCGAGGCGTCTTCGCCACCATACGTATCGTGATGGCGGAAGCGAGGCGAAAACGCGCGCCATGCGCCCGGAACATATCGGACGATGGGAGAACAGGCGGACATGACGGACAGCATCCAATCGCGGCTCGAACAGGAAGGCATCACGCTTCCGCAAGTGGCGCCGCCGGCGGCCAATTATCTGCCCTTCATGCGCTCCGGCAACCTCGTCTTCACGGCCGGCCAACTGCCGCTGGTGGACGGCAAGCTCGCGCTGACCGGCAAGCTGGGCGCGGACGTGGACACGGTCGGCGGGCAGGTCGCCGCCCGGCTCTGCGCAGTCAACCTGCTCGCGATCGCGCAGGCGGCCGCCGGAAGCCTGGAGAAGGTCGGCCGGGTGGTGAAGCTCACCGTGTTCGTGGCCTCCGCACCGGGGTTCACCGAGCAGCATCTGGTCGCCAACGGCGCGTCCAACCTCATCGTCGCGATCCTGGGCGAGAAGGGCAAGCACGCGCGCTCGGCCGTGGGCACGGCGGCGCTGCCGCTCGACGCGCCGGTGGAGGTCGAGGCCGTGTTCGAGATCGAGAGCGCCTGACGCCGCGATGAAAGACCTTTCATGGCTGACGGAACGGCCCATCGCCCATCGCGGCCTGCATGACGGCAACCGCCTGTGCTGGGAGAACACGCTTTCCGCCTTCGACCGCGCGGCGGCGGGTGGCTTCGCCATTGAATGCGACGTGCATCTGTCGAGCGACGGCATGCCGGTCGTCTTCCACGACGACACGCTCAAGCGCCTGACGGGGGAGGACGGCTTCGTGTGGCAGCGGACGGCGGCGGAGCTTGCGGCGCTGCGCGTGGGCGGCACGGAGGACCGTGTGCCGACGCTCGAGGACATGCTCGCGCGCGTGGACGGCAAGGCGCCGCTGGTGGTGGAGCTCAAGGGGATTGCCGGCCATGACGAGGGGCTGGTCGAGGCCGTGGGCCGGCTCCTGGCGCGCTATTCCGGGCCGGCGGCCATCATGTCCTTCGACCATTGGCTGGTCCGCCGGTTCCGCGATGCCGCGCCGGGCATCCCCGGCGGGCTGACCGCCTGGGGCGAGACGGAGGCGCTGATCGAGGCGCATTTCTCCATGCTGGCGCATGAGCTCGCCTTTGTTTCCTACGAGGTCGCGGCATTGCCGAACCGCTTCGTCGCCTTCGTGCGCGAAAGGCTCGGCCTGCCCGTCATCACCTGGACGGTGCGGGACCAGACGGGTGTCGAGCGCACCTTTTCCCATGCCGACCAGATGACCTTCGAGGGTTTCCTGCCGGAGGCGCGCCGCCTTGGCTGAGGTCGCCGCCGAGGCAAGCCGCGTGTTGCGCGTGGCCGCGAGCATCGGCGCGTTCACCCGCGAGGAGTGGGACAGCCTGGGCGGGACCACGAAGGGGAGCGCGCAGGGCTACAACCCCTTCCTGTCCTACGCCTTCCTGACCAGCCTGGAGGATTCGGGCTGCGCCGTACCGCGCACGGGCTGGCAAGGCCATCATGTCAGGCTCGAAGCGGCGGACGGCGCGCTGCTCGGCGCCGTGCCTTGTTATCTGAAGTCCCACAGCCAGGGCGAATATGTCTTCGACCACGGCTGGGCGAGCGCGTTCGAGCAGGCGGGCGGCGATTATTACCCCAAGCTGCAATGCTCGATCCCCTTCACCCCGGCCACGGGCCCGCGCCTGCTGGCCGCCGCGGAGGATGCGCGGCCGCTGCTCGCCGCCGGGCTCAAGGCGGTGACGGAGCGGCTCGGCGTATCCTCGGCGCATGTGACGTTTGCGCGGCAGGACGACATGGCGGCGCTGGAAGATGCCGGCTTCCTGCGCCGGACCGACCAGCAGTTCCACTTCTTCAACGAGGGCTTTTTTGCCTATGACGACTTTCTCGCCACGCTGGCCTCACGCAAGCGCAAGGCGCTGAAGAAGGAGCGCCGCGAGGCGCTCGCCGCCGGCATCACGATCGACTGGCTGACGGGAAGCGATCTGACGGAAAGGGTTTGGGACGACTTCTTCACCTTCTATATGGACACGGGCGGCCACAAATGGGGCCGGCCCTATCTGAACCGCAAGTTCTTCTCGCTGATCGGCGAGCGCATGGCCGAGGACGTGCTGCTCGTGATGGCCAAGCGCAACGGGCGCTACATCGCGGGCGCGATCAACTTCATCGGCTCGGACACGCTGTTCGGCCGCAACTGGGGCTGCATCGAGGACCACCCCTTCCTGCATTTCGAGGTCTGCTACCATCAGGCCATCGACTTCGCGATCGCGCGCGGGCTCAAGGTGGTAGAGGCCGGCGCGCAAGGGGAGCACAAGCTGGCGCGCGGCTACCGGCCCGTGGAGACGCTTTCCGCGCATTACATCGCCCATCCCGGCCTGCGGGCGGCGATCGGCGACTATCTCAGGCGCGAGCGCCGGCAGGTGGCTGCGGCCGGGGCCTATTATGACGAGCACGCGCCGTTCCGGAAGGATGGCGGGCACGCCGACGCGGAGGGAGAACAGGATGGCTGACTACGACCAAAACAACGTCTTCGCGAAAATCCTGCGCGGCGAACTGCCGGCGCACAGGATCTACGAGGATGAGCAGACGCTGGCCTTCATGGACGTCATGCCGCGCGAGCCAGGCCACTGCCTCATCATCCCCAAGACGCCGGCGCGCAACATCCTCGACATCGAGGAAGACAGCCTGGCCGCCGTGATCCGCACCGTGCGGCGCGTGGCGCACGCCGCGGTGAAGGCGTTCGACGCGGACGGCGTGACGATCCAGCAGTTCAACGAGGAGGCGGGCGGGCAAGTGGTGTTCCATCTGCATTTCCACGTGATCCCGCGACATGACGGCGTGGCGTTGAAGCCGCCGGGCGGGCCGATGGAGAAGCCAGAGATTTTGGCCGCGAACGCGGAGAAGATCAGGGCTGCGATGGGGTGAGCGGAGTTTTCTGAGCGCGTAATAGTTGACGCTAACTGCCGATCTGTAACGATACAAGCGCGGCGAGCGCGTCGTCCGCCCTCGCCGCCGGCACGAAGACGTGGTCGTGATGATAGGCCGCCACGACGTTGGCGCTGATGCCCTTCTCCGTCAGCTTGGCCGCCACGGCCGCCGTGAGGCCCACGGCTTCGAGGCTGGAGTGGACGGAAAGCGTGATCGCCCGCATGGGCGACGAGCAGGCGAGCCCGGCGTGTTCGGCGGTCTTCCGCGAGAGGATCAGCGAGAGGCCCTCGGCCTCGCGGAAGACGCCAAGCGGGTTGAGAGCGAGGCAGGCGGCGAGATCGTCGCCGGGCAGCGTGCAGAAGCAGAACTCGTCCGGGTGCAGCACCGGGCGCATGTTCCGCAGCAGGGTGAGAAGGTTTGTGACGCCGCTCATGGCGCGCTTCCGTTCGGCCACAATTGCCATCCGGCCGCGAGCGCCAGCTCGGCCACGAGGATGCCGACGATGACGCGTTTGCCCGCGAGCCGATAGGCGCAGAAACCCGCGGCAGCCGAACCGAGGCGCAAGGCGAGCGGCGCGGCGGCCAGAGCGCCCGAGGGGAAGACGATCAGGCTCGCGATGACGGAGGCGACCAGCGCGGTGGCGACACAGCGGACGAGCACCAGCGTCTCGGACGTTTCGGACACGCGCCCGCCGAGATAGACGCCGAGAAAGCGCCAGGCGTCGGTGGCGAGCCACCCCGCGAGCAGGATGAAGAGATAGGGCCACCACCAAGTGTCGAGGCTGGAGAAGGTCATGCCGCGCCCCGACGGCGCTTGGCGAGCAGATGAAAGCCATAGGCGAGCAGCCCGCCCGTCAGGCCGGAGGCGACGAGGTCGAACTCCGGCAGGAGGATATGCGCCACCGGCCCCAACACGAGACCGAGGATCATGGCGACATTCCCGGCCGTCTCGCGCGCGGAGCCCCAGAGCGAGGTCAGGAAATAGATCGGCGTCAGAAAGAACAGCCCGGCCGAGACGAGCGGCGGCAGGCGGCCGGCGATAAGGAAGACCACGGCCACCACGGCCATGTTGAGGAGAACGAGCGTGCCGCCCAGGCCGAGATAGTAGGCGGTGCGCATCTCGCGCGGCACGGTTCTGAGCCGCTCCATGGCCAGCACCCAGGAGGTGACGGCGACGAAGTGCGATAGGAGATAGAGCGTGATCCTTCGCGTCTGCGGCCCGCGCAGTTCGGGCACGAGCGCCACCACCATGGGCGTGAGCCGGATGGAGGAGAGCGCCACCGCGAAGGCCGCGGCCGGCAGCGAGTTGCCGGCGATGATCGAGCCCACCAGCACGACCTTGGCCGGCAAGGCCCAGACGATGCCGGTCATGAAAACGGTTTGCGCCAGCGTGAGCCCTGCCTCCCGCGCGAGCCCGGCGAACCCGATGAAGGCGCTGGCGAGGATCAGGCCGGGAATGGAGATGGCGGCCCGGACGCCTTTCAGGCACCAGGACGCGCTTCCGCTCGGGGGTGGGGCATCGGTCGGCTCGGACATCGGCCGGCCGCTTAGCACAATGCGGCGGGAGATCGATCGCCTTTTCGGGCTGCCGCGTCCCTGAACGGAAAAGGGGCGGCCCGCTCGCGCCGGCCGCCCCTTTTCAAGCGTTGGATCAGCCCCGTCGCGGGAGTTGCGGCACGAGGCTGCGCTTGCCTCCATCCTTGCCGTTGGGCTCCTCGGGCTTGGATTTGGGCGCGGCGCGCTTGGCCGAGGCTTTGCGCGGCTTGGGCTCGCCGCCGAGCTCTTCCGGATCCTCCTTCTTGGGCTTCACCGGAACCTCGCCGGGAACGGCGTCGAGCTTCAGGCCGGTCTCGCCGGTCTCCTTCTTCTCGACCGTCACCTTGACGGTGCCGCCCTTCTTGAGCTTGCCGAACAGCACTTCTTCGGCCAGCGGCTTCTTGATGTGCTCCTGGATCACGCGGCCAAGCGGCCGCGCGCCCATGCGCTCGTCATAGCCCTTGTCGGCGAGCCAGGCGATCGCCTCCGGCGCGAGGTCGAAGGTCACGCCGCGGTCGGCCAACTGCGCCTCAAGCTGCAGCACGAACTTTTGGACGACCTGATGGATTACCGGCACGGGCAGCGCGCCGAAGGGGATGATGGCGTCCAGGCGGTTGCGGAACTCGGGCGTGAACAGGCGGTTGATCGCCTCCACGTCGTCGCCCTCGCGCTTGGAGGAGCCGAAGCCGATGGCCGCCCGCTGCATCTCGGACGCCCCCGCATTCGTGGTCATGATGAGGATCACGTTGCGGAAGTCGATCTGCTTGCCGTTGTGATCCGTCAGCTTGCCGTGGTCCATTACCTGCAGGAGGATGTTGAAGAGGTCCGGATGGGCCTTCTCCACCTCGTCCAGGAGCAGCACGCAGTGCGGATGCTGATCGACGCCGTCGGTCAGCAACCCGCCCTGATCGAAGCCGACATAGCCGGGAGGCGCGCCGATCAGGCGGGAAACCGTGTGGCGCTCCATGTATTCCGACATGTCGAAGCGCAGGAGTTCGACGCCGAGCGACGTCGACAACTGCTTGGCCACTTCCGTCTTGCCGACGCCGGTAGGGCCTGAGAACAGGTAGCAGCCGATCGGCTTCTCGGGCTCGCGCAGGCCGGCCCGCGCCAGCTTGATGGCCGAGGACAGCGCCGTGATGGCCGTGTCCTGGCCATAGACCACGCGCTTCAGCTCCTGCTCCAGATTGGCGAGCACCTGCTCGTCGTCGGCCGAGACGGTCTTAGGCGGGATGCGGGCCATGGTGGCGATGGTGGCCTCGATCTCCTTGACGCTGATCGTCTTCTTCCGCTTGGCCTCGGGCAGAAGCATCTGCGAGGCGCCGGTCTCATCGATCACGTCGATCGCCTTGTCCGGCAGCTTGCGGTCGTTGATGTAGCGCGCGGAAAGCTCCACCGCCGCCTTGATGGCGTCGGACGTGTAGCGGACCTTGTGGAACTCCTCGAAATAGGGCTTGAGGCCCTTCATGATCGCGATGGCGTCATCGACCGTCGGCTCGTTCACGTCGATCTTCTGGAAGCGGCGCACCAAGGCGCGGTCCTTCTCAAAGAACTGGCGGAACTCCTTGTAGGTGGTCGAGCCGATGCAGCGGATCGCGCCCGAGGAGAGCGCGGGCTTCAGCAGGTTCGAGGCATCCATCGCCCCTCCGCTCGTGGCGCCCGCGCCGATCACAGTGTGGATCTCGTCGATGAACAGGACCGCGCCGGGGAAATCCTCCAGCTCCTTGACGACCTGCTTCAGACGCTCCTCGAAGTCGCCGCGATAACGTGTGCCGGCGAGCAGCGTGCCCATGTCGAGCGCGAAGATGGTGGCGTTGGCCAGCACCTTCGGCACGTCGCCTTCGACGATGCGCTTGGCCAGGCCCTCGGCGATGGCCGTCTTGCCCACGCCGGGGTCGCCCACATAGAGCGGGTTGTTCTTGGAGCGGCGGCACAGCACCTGGATGGTGCGGTTGATCTCGTTCTCGCGCCCGATCAAGGGGTCGATGCGCCCGTTCCTGGCCTTCTGGTTGAGGTCCACGCAGTAGGCCGTCAGCGCATCCTGCTGCTTCTTCTTGGAGGTCTCCTCCGTCTCGGAGCCGGGGCCCTGCTCCTCCTCCGCGCCGCGCGGCGGGCGCGTCTCGGCCGCGCCGGGGCGCTTGGCGATGCCATGGCTGATGTAGTTGACCGCGTCGTAGCGGGTCATCTGCTGTTCCTGGAGGAAGTAGGCGGCATGGCTCTCGCGCTCGGCGAAGATCGCGACCAGCACGTTGGCACCCGACACCTCCTCGCGCCCCGAGGACTGCACGTGGATCACCGCGCGCTGGATCACGCGCTGGAAGCCGGCGGTCGGCTTGGAGTCCTCATCATAGCCGGTGACGAGGTTGTCGAGCTCGGCGTCGATATAAGTGAGGACCGTGCGGCGGAGCTGGTTGAGGTCCACGTTGCAGGCCCGCATGACCGCGGCGGCGTCGTTGTCGTCGATCAGGGCCAGGAGCAGATGCTCGAGCGTCGCATATTCGTGATGGCGTTCGTTCGCCAGCGTCAGCGCCTGATGCAGCGCCTTCTCCAGCCCAGGTGAAAATGCAGGCATCGAAACCTCACTTCTTTTCCATCACGCATTGCAGCGGATGCTGATTTTGCCGTGCGAAATCCATGACCTGGGAGACCTTGGTTTCCGCCACTTCGTAAGAGTAAACGCCGCACTCGCCCACGCCGTGGTTATGCACATGCAGCATGATCCGGGTGGCCGCTTCCCGGTCCTTCTGGAAGAAGCGCTCAAGCACGTGAACGACGAACTCCATGGGAGTGTAGTCGTCGTTCAGGATCAGGACGCGGTAGAGGCTCGGCTTCTTGGTGCGCGTCTTGGTGCGCGTGATGACCGCGGTTCCGCGGCCCGTGCCATTCCCTTTGCCGTCCTCGGCCTGCATCCGCGTCATGAGCCCGTTCCGGGCCATCCCGCCCCTAGACACGCCTGAAATCCTTCGCTCTCCATTCAACCCTAGCCCGCCGTCATGTAGGCGTCTTCAGAGGGATTGTAAGGCCTTCTCGGCGGCGCACAATATGCCCCTTGGGCAGTTGAACAGGGCTTCCCTCCCTTGTGATCGGAACGTGCCGCTTGGTCACCGCTGAGCGGCCCAGAATGGCCCGATTCCCGCCCGTCAAATGCGGGTGCGGCGGTGAACGGTCTCCTAACCATAAACGGATTGGTAACGCCGCACCCCTAACCTCGGAGAATGCAGTCCCTGGCCTGCATGCCGCCCGAAATCGACCACCGACATTGGAAGAAGGGTTCCTCAGTGCGTCAAGCGTTGGCCGTTGCCGCATGGAAGACCATGCGCGTCGTTTCCTCCCTCCCCGCCCTCGTGACCGCAGCCGCGGTCACCTTATCGGCGGCTCCCGCCCAGGCGAACTCGAAATACGCGGCCATCGTGGTGGACGCGAACTCGGGCAAGACGCTCTTCGAGTCCAGCGCGGACGCGCCGCGCTATCCCGCCTCGCTGACCAAGATGATGACGCTCTACATGACCTTTGAGGCCATGAAGGCGGGGAAGATGTCCCGGAGCGCCAAGGTGGTGTTCTCGAAGACCTGCGCCGCCAAGCCGCCGACCAAGCTCGGCATCGGCGCGGGCCGCTCCGTGACGACCGAGCAGGCGATCCTGGCGCTGGTCACGAAGTCCGCCAACGACGCGGCATGCGCCCTGGGCGAGACGGTCGGCGGCTCCGAGCCGCAATTCGCCCGCATGATGACGGCGAAGGCCCGCCAGCTCGGCATGAGCAGCACCGCGTTCCGCAACGCCTCGGGCCTGCCGGACGACGCCCAGCGCACCACCGCGCGCGACATGGCCACGCTGGGCATCGCGCTGCGCGAGCACTTCCCACAATACTACTCCTACTTCTCCACGCGCTCCTTCAAGTTCGGCAAGCAGCGGCTCGCCAACCACAACAAGCTGCTCGGCCGCATCAAGGGCGTGGACGGCATCAAGACGGGCTATATCCGCGCCTCGGGCTACAACCTCGTGAGCTCGGTGACGGACGGCGACCGCAAGGTCGTGGCGGTGGTCATGGGCGGCAAGAGCGGCCGCTCGCGCGACGACCACATGGCCGAGCTCATCAAGACATATCTGCCGAAGGCGTCCAGGCGCGGTGGCGAACCGCTGATCGCCTCAGCAAAGGAAACGGTCCAGGCCGCGGCAGCCTTTGCCGAGGTAAGCGAGGCGACGGTCCCGACGCCGGCGAGCCGCCCCATGCAGGAAGTGGTGGCCGCGGCCGTGGGCGAAGACAATGGGGGGCCGAACGCCGACCGCTTCGCGCGGGATGTCGAGGTTCAGGCCTATGCGGCGCCCAAAGCCAAGCCCGCGCCGGCCGCCTTGGACCCCATCGAGACGGCCGCCATCGGCCCGTCCGGCTGGGTCGTGCAGGTCGCGTCCTCGCCCAGCGAGACAGCCGCCAGGGCGGTGCTGGCGCTGACCGGCAGCAAGGCCGGCGACGTCCTGGCCTCCGCCTCCCCGTTCACGGTGCCTTTTGAGAAGGACGGCACGACCTATTACCGCGCCCGGTTCGGCGGCTTCGACAGCAAGGCCGCGGCCTGGGACGCCTGCGGCGCGCTCAAAAAGAAGAAGATCGCCTGCTACGCCGTGCAGCAATAGCAGGCCCCTTTCCTCGTCTCCCGGAAGTTCGTTGCGTCGAAGGAGTTCAGCCGTGTTCGGAGAAAAGGATGTCGTGAGCTTCACGAGCGCGCGCCGCGAATCGCGCCAAAAAGGCGACGGCAATGCTCCCGCGCTCCAGCAGGCGGCGAAGCGCCTGGCGGAAATGGGCCGCGGCGGGTCCGGCCTCCGCACGAAGGAGCTGGTCGGCCTGCTCCTGAGCCACGGCGCCCGCACCTGGCGCAACTCCTTCCCCAGGACGGATGTGCGCCTACGCGTCTTCGCGCCAAACGGGAAACCGGCCATCAAGATACGCCTCGATTAGCCGCACGCTTTCGGGATCCGACCGGAGTTCGCGCCGCAGGAGCCGAAGCTGCTCCAGGTCGAGCCGCTCCAGGGTTTCGCCTTCGAAGCGGCCGGCGAGCACCAAGCCGTCGACGGTGCGCGCCTTGGAATCGAGCTCGACCTCCAATGCCGCGGTGCGCACCACCGCTCGGTGGGCCAAGGCCGCGCGGCGGCGGGCGGGTTTTCGCCTCAGGAGAAGCCACGCGCCCGCCCCCGAAAGCAGGGCAAGGCCAAGGCCCGGCCTGCCCAGAAGCAGGAGCGCCGCGCCCAAGGCGCCGAGGGCGACGGGAAGGGATAGATGCAGCAGGCGGGCGAGCGAGGCGGGTTCCGCCTGAAGGAAGGCCCGCAGGACCAGCGCCGCGAGCCCGAGCCCGAGGATCGCGGCCAGAATCCCCGCCATCAGAGCAGCCCCAGTTCGGAGAGCTCGCGCCGAAGCTGCGCCGGCATGGCCAGGAGCCCCGCCCTGTCCGCCGCCACGTCGCGCGGCGCTTCCGCGTGCTTGAGATAGCGCCAGCCCTGGAACGGGCGCTTGGGATGGTAATCCGTGCGGACGACCAAGGGGTCCAGGATGAGATGGCAGCGGCCGACGCCCTGGCCGTCGGTGAAGGGGCGGATGTCCAGGAGCCGCTGGCGGCACTGGATGGTCCCTTTGATGACCCAGAACAGCGAGCCGCCGTCCAGCAGCTCGTCGCGGCGGATCGGCACCATGCGGGTCGTGTGGAACTGCTCGGCGGGCTCGCCGGCGTCTCGCCGCGCGGCGAGACGCTCTTCGATCCAGCTTTCGAGGTCTTCGACACTGTCGCAGCCGACGCAGAGTTTCAGCATGTGGAGCGGCATGGCGGCAAACTGCTGAGGAAGAGAAGGGAAAGCAAGAAGCCGGCGCGCCGCAGGCGGGTCAACTCTGGTTGACCCGAGTGGCGAACGGCGGCGGCAAACATGGCGCCCTCCGCGGCGGAACAAGAGCGCGCAAACAAAAAGGGGCCCAAAAGGCCCCTTCTTTACGTCGAGGGATGGAGCACGGCGATCACGCGGCCTGCTGCTCCTCGGCGGCCTCGGCCTCGTTGCGCTCGCGGTCGGCCGCGCCCCTGGCGGTCGGATCGCGGTCCACGAACTCGATCACCGCGAGCGCCGCGTCGTCGCCATAACGGAAGCCCGCCTTCATGATGCGGAGATAGCCGCCGTTGCGCTCCGCATAGCGGGGCGCAACCGTATCAAACAGGCGGCGCACCACCGTCTCGTTCCGGATCTGGGCGATCGCCTGGCGGCGGGCGTGGAGGTCGCCGCGCTTACCGAGCGTGACCAGCTTCTCCACGATCGGCCGCAGGTCCTTGGCCTTGGGCAGCGTGGTGACGATCTGCTCGTGCTCGATCAGCGAGGCCGCCAGGTTGGCGAACATCGCCTTGCGGTGGCTTGCCGAACGGTTCAGCCGCCGGCCCCTCTTTCCATGACGCATGGTCTAAACTCCGTTCAGTTCCTGCCGAGCGTCACGGCGCCCGCTTGGTTTGTCTCTTCGGAGCATGATCCGATCCGAAAAGTCCGCAACTTATCGCTGCGCGGACCTTCGGTTCGGCGTCATGCTCGATCCGCTCGCGCGGCTCAATACTGGTCTTCGTAGCGCTTGGCCAGATCGTCGATGTTCTCCGGCGGCCAGTCCGGCACTTCCATGCCCAGATGCAGGCCCATGGAGGCGAGAACCTCCTTGATCTCGTTCAGCGACTTGCGGCCGAAGTTCGGGGTGCGCAGCATCTCGGCTTCGGTCTTCTGGATGAGATCGCCGATATAGACGATGTTGTCGTTCTTCAGGCAGTTGGCCGAGCGGACGGAAAGCTCCAGCTCGTCCACCTTCTTGAGCAGCGCCGGGTTGAAGGCGAGCTCCACGCCCTGCTCGATCGGCTGGTCCCTCTGCGGCTCGTCGAAGTTGACGAACAGGCCGAGCTGGTCCTGCAGGATGCGCGCGGCGAAGGCCACCGCGTCCTCGCCCGAGATCGAGCCGTTGGTCTCGATGGTCATGATCAGCTTGTCGTAGTCGAGCACCTGGCCCTCACGGGTGTTCTCGACCTTGTAGGAGACCTTCTTGACGGGCGAATAGAGGCTGTCCACCGGGATCAGACCGATCGGCGCATCCTCGGCGCGATTGCGGTCGGCTGGCACATAGCCCTTGCCGGTGTTGACGGTGAACTCCATGCGGATCTCCGCGCCCTCGTCGAGCGTGCAGATCACATGGTCGGGGTTGAGGATCTCGACGTCGCCCACGGTCTGGATGTCGCCAGCCGTCACCGCGCCGGGGCCCTGCTTGCGCACGACCATGCGCTTGGGCCCGTCGCCTTCCATGCGGATGGCGATCTCCTTGATGTTGAGCACGATGTCGGTCACGTCCTCGCGCACGCCGGCGATGGACGAGAATTCATGCAGGACGCCGTCGATCTGCACTGCCGTCACGGACGCGCCGCGAAGGGAAGAGAGCAGCACGCGGCGCAGCGCGTTGCCGAGGGTGAGGCCAAAGCCGCGCTCGAGCGGCTCGGCCACGAGCGTGGTGAGGCTCTTGCGCTTGCTTTGGAACTCGATCCGGTTGGGCTTGATCAGCTCCTGCCAGTTCTTCTGGATCATGAGGTATTCTCCTTTCGCCGCCACCATCCAATCGTGACGGCCGATGGGAAACGCCGCCTGCGGGCTCGCGAGGAGCCCGGGCGGCGCGGATGTCGATATGTCCTTAGACGCGGCGCTTCTTGCGCGGACGGCATCCGTTGTGCGGGATGGGGGTCACGTCGCGGATAGAGGTAATGGTGAAGCCGGCCGCCTGCAAGGCGCGCAGCGCCGACTCGCGGCCAGAGCCGGGGCCGGACACCTCGACCTCAAGGGTACGCATGCCATGCTCCTGGGCCTTGCGCGCCACGTCCTCGGCCGCGACCTGAGCCGCGAAGGGCGTGGACTTGCGCGAACCCTTGAACCCTTGCGCGCCCGCCGACGACCAGGCGATAGCATTGCCCTGCGCGTCGGTGATGGTGATCATGGTGTTGTTGAAGGTCGAGCTCACATGCGCGGTGCCCGACGAGATGTTCTTGCGCTCGCGGCGGCGAACGCGCGTGGCTTCCTTGGCCATATGTGGTCAGTCCTTGTTCTTGATCTCTACGCCGCCGTAACGCCAGCGGCTACACCAGGAGGCAGTAGGCAGTAGCTAATAGGCACTAGAATTCAGACCTACTGCCTACTGCCTAAATCCTACTGCCCCGATTACTTCTTCTTCCCAGCGATCGCCTTGGCCGGACCCTTGCGGGTGCGGGCGTTCGTGTGGGTGCGCTGGCCGCGGACGGGCAGCGAACGGCGGTGGCGCAGGCCGCGATAGGAGCCGAGGTCCATCAGCCGCTTGATGTTCATGGACACTTCGCGGCGCAGGTCGCCCTCGACCTGGTAGTCACGGTCGATGGCTTCGCGGATCTGCAGCACCTCGGCGTCGGTGAGCTGGTTCACGCGGCGATCGGCCGGGATGCCGACCTTGTCCACGATCTCCTGGGAGAACTTCTTGCCGATGCCGTGAATATATTGAAGCGCGATCACGACGCGCTTGTTGGTCGGAATGTTGACGCCGGCGATACGGGCCATGCTCGTTTTCTCCATGTGGGCCGGCCAAGAACCGGCGCTTGGGTTGTGCCCGCGTCCGGTGGAGGCCGGCCCTTGCGGGTTGTTCTTTGCCAAAGCTTAGCGGTCCCTCGCGGGCCCAGGGCTGGCGGCTTGAACGGAAGACAGCGGCCCTTAGGGGAAGAGCCGCGAAAAGTCAACCGATTGTTGAGGATTCAGCCGGCCAACGCTTGCGCCGGAGCCCTGAAGCCCGACAGCAGGCGCTCGACCTCGCTCGTCACCTCGTCGATGGACTTCATGCCGTCGATCTGCGTGAGCAGGCCCTTGGCGTGATAGTAGCCGATCAGCGGCGCGGTCTTCTTGTAATATTCGCGCAGCCGCTCCTCGAACACCTCCGGCGTGTCGTCCTTGCGCACCGGCTGGCCGGCGACGCGGGCTTCCTCCGCCCGCTTGGCGATGCGGCCGATCAGCGCCTTGTCGTCAACGACCAGCTCGATCGCCGCGTCGAGTTTCGACCCACGCTCGGCGAGCATGGCTTCGGTCGCGTCGGCCTGCGCCAGCGTGCGGGGAAAGCCGTCGAGGATGAAGCCATCCGCGCAGTCGGGCTCGGCGATCCGTTCCGCCACGATGGCGTTGACGATGCCGTCCGAGACGAGCTCGCCCGCGTCCATCACCGCCTTGGCCCGCCGGCCGACCTCGGTTCCCGCCTTCACCGCGGCGCGCAGCATGTCGCCCGTGGAAAGCTGCGGAATGCCGTATTTCTCGACCAGACGCTGCGACTGCGTCCCCTTCCCCGCGCCCGGCGGCCCGAGCAGAATCACTCTCATCGCGTCCTCTTGCCCCCGCGCAGCTTCGACTTCTTGATCAGGCCCTCATACTGGTGCGCGATCAGATGGCCCTGGATCTGCGCGACCGTGTCGAGCGTGACGCTCACCACGATCAGCAACGAGGTGCCGCCGAGATAGAAGGGCACGCCGGTGGCCGAGATCAGGAACTCGGGGATCAGGCAGACGATCACGAGATAGATCGCGCCGACCACGGTGATGCGGGTGAGCACGTAGTCGATATACTCGGCCGTGCGTTCGCCGGGACGGTAGCCGGGGATGAAGCCCGAATGCTTCTTGAGCTGGTCCGCCGTGTCCTTCGGGTTGAACACGATCGCCGTGTAGAAAAAGGCGAAGAACACGATCATGCCGGCATAGAGCGCCATATAGAGCGGCTGGCCATGGCCAAGCGCCGCCAGCACACTGTTGGCCCAGCCCGGCAGGGTTTCGGCCGAGGAGAAGCCGGCCATGGTCGCGGGCAGCACCAAGAGCGACGAGGCGAAGATCGGCGGGATCACGCCGGCGGTGTTGAGCTTCAGCGGCAGGTGCGAGGTGTCGCCCTGGAACATGCGGTTGCCGACCTGCCGCTTTGGATACTGGATCAACAGACGGCGCTGGGCGCGCTCGAAGAAGACGATGAAGGCGATCACGGCGATCGCGAGCACGATGATGGCGAGGATGATCGTCGTGGACAGCGCGCCCGTGCGGCCGAGCTCCAGCGTGCCGCTGATGGCGGACGGCAGGCCCGCCACGATGCCGGCGAAGATGATGAGCGAGATGCCGTTGCCGATGCCCCGCGCCGTGATCTGCTCGCCCAGCCACATCAGGAACATGGTCCCGCCGACCAGCGTGATGACGGTGGAGATGCGGAAGAACCAGCCGGGATCAGTGACGATGCCGTTGCCGCTCTCGAGCCCCACGGAGATGCCGTAGGCCTGCACGATGGCGAGCAGCACCGTGCCGTAGCGCGTGTACTGGTTGATGACCTTGCGGCCCTGCTCGCCTTCCTTCTTCAGGGCTTCGAGCGAGGGAATCACCGAGGTCATCAACTGCATGATGATCGAGGCGGAGATGTAGGGCATGATGCCGAGCGCGAAGATCGCCATGCGCTCGACCGCGCCGCCCGCGAACATGTTGAAGATGCCGAGCACCCCGCCGCTCTGCTGCGTGAAGGCCTGGGCGAAGGCGTCCGGGTTGATGCCGGGAAGCGGGATATAGGTGCCGACCCGATAGACGAGCAGCGCGCCCAGCGTGAACCAGATGCGCTTCTTAAGGTCCTCGGCCTTGGCGAAGGCTGCAAAGTTCAGGTTGGACGCAAGTTGCTCTGCAGCAGATGCCATGAAAAAAACTCCGCCGGCTCAGGCCGACCCGGAGGGAGGGCGCAGGCGAGCCGTGCCACGAGATAGGCCTGGGCTTTCCCCGATGCAAGCAGCGCCCCAAGACGGGGCGCCGCGTGGAAGGGCTACTCGGCCGAGGCCGCTTCCGGCTCGACGGCCTGCGGCAGCGTCACCGTGCCGCCGGCGGCCTGAACCTTCTCGACCGCCGACCGGGACGCGCCGGCCACGTCGAGGTTGAGGCGGGCGGTCAGCTCGCCATCGCCGAGGATCCGCACGCCGTCCTTGGCGCGGCGGATCACGCCGGCCGCCACGAGGCTCTCGACTGTCACGGGCTGGGCTGCGTCGAGCTTGCCCGCATCCACCGCCTGCTGGAGGCGGCGCAGCGACACCTCGTTGTAGTCCTTGGCGAAGATGTTGGTGAAGCCGCGCTTGGGCAGGCGGCGGTAGAGCGGCATCTGGCCGCCCTCAAAGCCGTTGATGGACACGCCCGAGCGCGCCTTCTGGCCCTTCACGCCGCGCCCCGCGGTCTTGCCCTTGCCGGAGCCGATGCCGCGTCCCACGCGCTTCCTGGAGTGCGTCGCGCCTTCGTTGTCGCGCAATTCGTTGAGTTTCATGCTTAGGTACTCCTCGCGCTCGCGCGGTCTAAGCCTCGTCCACGACGCGGACGAGGTGCTGCACGGTGGCGATCATGCCACGCACCGACGGCGTGTCCTCGAGCGTCCGGCGGCGGCGGATCTTGTTCAGGCCGAGGCCGATCAGGGTGGCCCGCTGCGACTTCTCGCGGCGAATGGGGCTGCCGATCTGCTCGACGGTGAGGGTCTTGCCTTGCTGAGCCATGTCTCGCGCTCCTCGCCTCAAGCCGCCTGCTCTTCCGACGCCACGGCCGAGCCGCGGCGCGCCTGGAGCGTGGCGTATTTCAGGCCCCGCGCCGCCGCCACGTCCTTGGGATGGACCTGGCTCTTCAGCGCGTCGAAGGTGGCGCGAACCATGTTGTAGGGGTTCGACGAGCCCATGGACTTCGCGACGACGTCGTGCATGCCCAAGGTCTCGAACACGGCGCGCATCGGGCCGCCGGCGATGATGCCCGTGCCGGGCTTGGCCGCGCGGAGGAGAACCCTTCCTGCGCCATGCCTGCCTTCGACGTCGTGGTGCAGCGTGCGGCCCGAGCGCAGCGGCACGAAGATCATCTCGCGCTTGGCGGACTCGGTCGCCTTGCGGATCGCCTCCGGCACCTCGCGCGCCTTGCCATGGCCGAAGCCGACGCGGCCCTTCTGGTCGCCGACGACGACGAGGGCCGCGAAGCCGAAGCGACGCCCGCCCTTCACCACCTTGGCGACGCGGTTGATGTGAACGAGCTTGTCGACGAAGCCGTCGTCACGCTCTTCGCGGCCACCGCGGTCGCGGCCGCCGTCCCTGCGCTCTTGTGCCATGATCCTGTTCCTTGTTCTTTTCCGGACAGCACGGGTTCAAGTGAGGTCCGGACCCTTCGTGGACCGGACCGGCTCTGCGTCACGCCTGCAGTTGCGGAACTCGGATAGCGAGCTCCTGCGTTCGTGACCCCCTCTCCCCGTTCACGGGGAGAGGATAAGGGTGAGGGGCAGTTCGGAGAGGTTCTCGCCGCCCCTCATCCGCCCCTTCGGGGCGCCTTCTCCCCGCCAACGGGAAGAAGGAGGTTTAGAAGTTCAGGCCGCCCTCGCGCGCGGCATCGGCCAAGGCCTTCACGCGGCCATGGAAGATGTAGGGGCCGCGATCGAACACCACGTCTTTGACGCCGGCCTGCGTGGCGCGCTCGGCGATCAGCCGGCCGACGGCGGCAGCCGCCGCCTGATCCGCACCCGTCTTCAAGTCGCCCTTCAATGCCCCTTCGAGCGTGGAGGCGGCGGCCAGGGTGCGACCCTGAGTGTCGTCGATGACCTGGGCGTAGATGTTCTTGGACGAACGGTAGACCGAAAGCCGCGGCCGGTCGCCCGCGACCTTCTTGATCTGCCGGCGGACGCGCTGCGCGCGACGCTGGGTGCTGTCCTTCTTGGTGGAAGCCATGGTGCCTGTCCTTCGCTTCGCCGCCGAACCCTGGGCCAGTCTCGCCCAGAGCCTCGACGCGCGGCGTTACTTCTTCTTGCCTTCTTTGCGGACGATGCGCTCGCCCGCATATTTCACGCCCTTGCCCTTGTAGGGCTCAGGCCCGCGGAACTCGCGGATCTCTGCGGCGACCTGGCCGACCTGCTGCTTGTCGATGCCGCTCACCACGATTTCCACCGGCCGCGGCACGGCGATCGTGACGCCCTGGGGCGTCTCGTAGACCACATCGTGGCTGTAGCCCAGCGCAAGCTGCAGGTTCTTGCCCTGCATGGTCGCGCGATAGCCGACGCCGGAAATCTCCAAGCGCTTCTCGAAGCCATCCTTCACGCCCTGCAGGATATTGACGATCTGCGTGCGGGACATGCCCCATTTGGAGCGCGCTTGCTTGCTTTCGTCGCGCGGCTGAACGGCGATCTCGCCGTTCTCCATGCTGACGATCACGTCGTCATTGACGACGAAGCGCAGCTCGCCCTTGGGCCCTTTGGCCGTGACGGTCTGGCCGCTTACGTCCGCGGTCACGCCCTGCGGCACGGCCACGGGCTTCTTGCCGATACGAGACATTCTCTTGTCCTCGTCCTGTTGGGGAGCCCGCCAGGTCAGAAGACCTGGCAGAGCACCTCGCCGCCAACATTCTGCTCGCGCGCCTCGTGGTCCGCCATCACGCCCTTGGGCGTGGACAGGATCGAGATGCCGAGGCCGTTGGCGACCTGTGGAATCGACTTGACCGACACATAGACGCGGCGGCCGGGCTTCGACACGCGGGCGATCTCTCGGATCACCGGCGCGCCGTCATAGTATTTCAGCTCGATTTCGATCTCGGACTTGCCGTTCTCGTGATCGACTTGGGCGTAATCGCGGATATAGCCTTCCGACTTCAGCACATCGAGCACGCGCACGCGCAGGGTGGAAGCGGGCGTCGAAACGCTCGTCTTCTTGCGGCCATAGGCGTTGCGGATGCGGGTCAGCATATCGCCGAGGGGATCGCTCAGGGACATCGCTCGTCCTCCTTACCAGCTCGACTTCACGAGCCCGGGGATCACCCCGAGATTGCCAAGCTCGCGCAAGGCGATGCGGCTCATCTTGAGCTTGCGGTAATAGGCGCGCGGACGGCCCGTCACCTCGCAGCGATTGCGGATGCGGTTGGCCGCCGAGTTGCGCGGCAGCGCGGCCAGCTTGAGCTGGGCGCGGAAGCGCTCCTCGATGGGGAGATCCTGGTTCATGACCACGGCCTTGAGTTCGGCGCGCTTGTTAGCGAAGCGCGCGGCGAGCTTGCGGCGGCGGTTGTTCTTCTCGACCGAGCTGGTCTTTGCCATTGCGGTTTCCTTTGCTCGCTGCCGTTACTGCCGGAAGGGGAAGTTGAAGGCGGTCAAGAGAGCCCGCGCTTCGTCGTCCGTCTTGGCGGTCGTGCAAACGATGACGTCCATGCCCCAGATCTCGTCGACCTTGTCGTAGTTGATCTCGGGGAACACGATGTGCTCCTTGATGCCCATGGCGTAATTGCCGCGGCCATCGAAGCTCTTGGGATTGAGGCCCCGGAAGTCGCGCACCCGGGGGAGCGCGATCGTCACCAGACGATCCAGGAACTCGTACATGCGCTCGCGGCGAAGCGTCACCTTGGCGCCGATGGGCATGTTCTCGCGCACCTTGAAGCCGGCGATCGAGTTGCGGGCGCGCGTGATGACGGCCTTTTGGCCGGCGATCAGGCTCAGATCCTCGGCGGCGACCGTGGGCTTCTTCGAGTCGCCCGTGGCTTCGCCAACGCCCATGTTGAGCACGATCTTGTCGAGCCTCGGCACCTCGAACTCGTTCGCATACTTGAACTGCTCGACGAGCTTGGGCTTGACGGTCTCGTTGTAGACCGCCTTCAGGCGGGGTTGATACGCTGCTTCAGCCATTGATCACCTCCCCCGTGGTCTTGGCGATGCGGACCTTCTTGCCGTCACGCACCTCGAAGCCGACACGGGTGGGTTTGCCGCTCCCATCGGTCACGGCGAGATTGGAAAGATGGATTGGGGCTTCCTTGGTGATGATGCCCCCTTCCTGCGATTGGGTCTGCCGCTGATGGCGGCGAACCTGGTTGATCCCGCGCACGAGTGCCTTGTCATCCTTTGGCATCACGCGCAGCACCTCGCCCGTCCGGCCCTTGTCCTTGCCGGCGAGCACGATGACGTTGTCGCCCTTGCGGATCTTCTGCATCACACGATGTCCTTCACAGCACTTCAGGCGCGAGCGACACGATCTTCATATGGTTCTTTGCGCGAAGCTCGCGCGGAACCGGGCCGAAGATGCGCGTGCCGACCGGCTCGCGCTTGTTGTCCACCAGCACGGCCGCATTGTTGTCGAAGCGGATCACGCTGCCGTCGGGGCGGCGGATGTCCTTGGCCGTGCGCACCACGACCGCCTTCATCACGTCGCCCTTCTTCACGCGGCCGCGCGGGATCGCTTCCTTGATCGACACCACGATGATGTCGCCCACGGACGCGTATTTCCGCTTCGAGCCGCCGAGCACCTTGATGCACATGACCCTACGGGCGCCGGAATTGTCCGCCACATCCAGGTTAGTCTGCATCTGAATCATATACAGGCCGCCTTCTCTTCTATGTGGAGCCGGGCTTGGCGCCCCGTCCACGGTCCTTATTGCGCCTGGGCCTCGGTGATCACGACCCAGTGCTTGTCCTTGGAGATCGGACGCGACTCCTGGATGAACACCTGATCGCCCACCTTGCAGGCGTTGCCCTCGTCGTGCGCCTTGTAGTTCTTGGTCATGCGCACGGTCTTCTTCATCACGGGGTGGGTGAAGCGCCGCTCCACCTTGACCACCACGGTCTTCTCGTTCTTGTCGCTGACGACAGTGCCCTGCAGCACGCGCTTCGGCATCGTTTCGTCCTTACGCCTTGTTGGCGGCCGATTTCTCGGCCGCGATGGTCTTGATGCGCGCAATGTCGCGGCGGATCTGCTTCACCCGCGCGGTCTTCTCCAACTGGCCGGTGGCCTTCTGGAAGCGCAGGTTGAACTGCTCCTTCTTGAGCGCGGCGAGGTCGTCGCCGAGCTGGTCGGGCGTCTTGGCCCGGACGTCGGAAGCCTTCATCTCACTCACTCCGCGATGCGTTGCATGAAGCGCGTCTTGACCGACAGCTTGGCCGCGCCAAGCCGCAGCGCCTCGCGCGCGATCGCCTCGGACACGCCGTCGATCTCGAACATGACCCGGCCCGGCTTCACGCGGGCCGCCCAATACTCCACCGCGCCCTTGCCCTTGCCCATGCGGACTTCGGTGGGCTTGGCGGTCACGGGAACGTCGGGGAACACGCGGATCCAGACCCGGCCCTCGCGCTTCATCTCACGCGTGATCGCGCGGCGGGCCGCCTCGATCTCGCGCGCGGTGACGCGGTTGGGCTCCAGAGCCTTCAAGCCGAAGGCGCCGAAATCCAGGTTGGTGCCGCCCTTGGCCAAGCCGTGGATGCGGCCCTTGAACTGTTTGCGGAACTTCGTGCGCTTCGGTTGCAGCATCTTCTACTCTCCAGTCTCTTGCGCCCGTCAGGCCGCCTCGCGCTCGCGGCGCCGGGTCGTGGGCTGGTCGCCCTCCGTCGCGCGGCGCTCGGACGCCATCGGGTCGTGCTCGAGGATCTCGCCCTTGAACACCCAAACCTTCACGCCGCAGATGCCATAGGCCGTCTGCGCCTCGGCGGTGCCGTAGTCCACGTCGGCGCGCAGCGTGTGCAGCGGCACGCGGCCTTCGCGGTACCATTCGAGCCGGGCGATCTCGGCGCCGCCCAGACGGCCCGAGCAGTTGATGCGGATGCCCTCCGCGCCCAGACGCATGGCCGACTGCACCGCGCGCTTCATGGCGCGGCGGAAGGCGATGCGGCGCTCGAGCTGCTGGGCGATCGACTGCGCGACGAGCGTCGCGTCGATCTCGGGCTTGCGCACCTCGACAATGTTGAGATGCGTCTCGGACTTGGTCATCTCGGTCAGCTTCTTGCGGAGCTTCTCGATGTCGGCACCCTTCTTGCCAATGATGAGACCAGGACGCGCGGCATGGATCGTGACGCGGCACTTCTTGTGCGGGCGCTCGATTACGATCTTGGACACCGCCGCCTGCTTCAGCTCCTTCATGAGGTATTCGCGGATGCGGATGTCCTCATGCAGAAGCCTGCCGTACTCGCCAGTGTTGGCGTACCAGCGCGAGTCCCAGGTGCGGTTGATGCCCAGGCGCAGGCCGATCGGATTGACTTTCTGGCCCATTATGCGGCCTCCACATTGTCTTGGGTCTCGCGCACGACGATGGTCAGATGCGAGAACGGCTTCTCGATGCGGCTGGCCCGGCCACGCCCGCGGGCATGGAAGCGCTTCATCACGAGCGACTTGCCGACATAGGCTTCGGCGACCACCAGCGCGTCCACGTCCAGATCGTGATTGTTCTCGGCGTTCGCAATGGCCGACTGCAGCGTCTTCCTGACGGTGCCGGCGATGCGCTTGCGCGAGAATTCGAGATCGTTCAGCGCGGCGTTGACCTTCTTGCCGCGGATCAGCGCGGCGACGAGGTTGAGCTTCTGCGGGCTGACGCGGATCGTGCGCAGCACGGCGCGCGCCTCGTTGTCCGCCAAACGGCGCGGAGCCTTGGGCTTGCCCATCGTTACTTCCTCTTCGCCTTCTTGTCCGCGCCGTGGCCGTAATAGGTGCGGGTCGGCGAGAACTCGCCGAACTTGTGCCCGACCATTTCCTCGCTCACGGAAACGGGGATGTGCTTCTGGCCGTTGTAGACCCCGAAGGTCAGGCCCACGAACTGGGGCAGGATGGTGGAGCGGCGGCTCCACATCTTGATGACCTCGTTGCGGCCGCCTTCGCGGACCTTGTCGGCCTTCTTCAGGATATACCCGTCAACGAACGGGCCCTTCCAAACTGAACGGGACACGTCAGTTACTCCTTAGCTCTTGCGCGCATGGCGCGAGCGCATGATGAACTTGTCGGTCGCCTTGTTGGACCGCGTCTTCTTGCCCTTGGTCGGCTTGCCCCACGGCGTCACCGGGTGGCGGCCGCCGGAGGTACGGCCTTCGCCGCCGCCATGCGGGTGATCGACAGGGTTCATGGCCACGCCGCGATTGTGCGGCCGGCGGCCGAGCCAGCGCGAGCGGCCCGCCTTGCCCAGATTGATGTTGCCGTGGTCGGGGTTGGACACCGCGCCCACCGTGCCGAAGCAGGAGCCATGCACGAGACGCTGCTCGCCCGAATTCAAGCGCAGGATCGCCATGCCCTGGTCGCGGCCGACGAGCTGCGCGTAGGAACCAGCCGAACGCGCCATCTGGCCGCCTTTGCCGGGCTTCAGCTCGACATTGTGGACGATGGTGCCGACCGGCATGGCGCTAAGCGGCATCGCGTTGCCCGGCTTCACGTCCACGCTCTGGCCCGAGACGACCTTGTCGCCCGGCGACAGGCGCTGGGGCGCGATGATGTAGCTGAGCTCGCCGTCGTCATAGCGCACCAGCGCGATGAAGGCGGTGCGATTGGGATCGTATTCCAGGCGCTCGACGGTCGCGGAGACGTCCATCTTGCGGCGCCTGAAGTCAATAATGCGGTAGGTGCGCTTGTGGCCGCCGCCGATGAAGCGCGCCGTCACGCGGCCATAGTTGTTGCGGCCGCCCGACGAGGTCAGGCCCTCGGTCAGGCCCTTCACGGGCTTGCCCTTGTGCAGGCCGGAGCGATCGACGATCACCAACTGACGTTGGCTGGGCGTGATCGGATTGAAGCTCTTGAGTGCCATTGCTGTTGTCCTCGCCGCCTGTTCCTAAAGGCCGGTCGCGATGTCGATGGAGTGGCCGTCCGCAAGCGTGACCACCGCCTTCTTCACATCGCTCTGGCGGCCGACGGTGCCGCGGAAACGCTTGACCTTGCCCTTGCGCACGAGCGTGTTCACGGACGTGACCTTGACGTTGAACAGGGCCTCGATCGCCGCCTTGATCTCGGGCTTAGTCGCCTTCTTGGCGACGTTGAAGACCATCTGGTTGCGCTCGGACGCGTAGGTGGACTTCTCGGTGATCGCCGGGCTGACGATCACGTCATAGTGGCGCAGATCAGCCATTGAACCTCTCCTCAAGCGCCTGGACGGCCGCCTTGGACAGGACCAGCGTGCCGCGGCGCAGAATGTCGTAAACGTTGATGCCCTGAACCGGCAGCACGTCGATGTTGGGGATGTTGGTGGCCGCCCGCTTGAAGTTCTGGTCGAGCTCGGCGCCGCCGATCACCAGCGCGTTGGTCAGGCCGAGCGAGGCCAGGCTCTGGACCAGCGCCTTGGTCTTGGCGTCAGCCAGCGCCAGATCATCGACCACGACGATCTGCGAGCCGCGAGCCTTGGCCGAAAGCGCGAGCTTAAGCCCCAGCGCGCGCACCTTCTTGGGCAGGGCGTGCTCGTGGCTGCGCGCCACCGGCCCGTGCGCCTTGCCGCCGCCGCGGAACTGCGGGGCGCGCGCCGAATGGTGGCGGGCGCGGCCCGTGCCCTTCTGCTTGTACATCTTGGCGCCGGTGCGGTTGACGTCGGCGCGGCCCTTGGCCTGATGCGTGCCCTGCTGGCGCTTGGCCAACTGCCAGCGCACGACGCGCTGCAGGATGTCCTCGCGCGGCTCAAGGCCGAAGATCTCGTCCTTGAGGGTCAGGGTGCCGGCATTCTCGCCGGCGAGAGTGGTTACGTTCAGGTCCATCACTCAGCCCCTTCGGTGGCAGGCGCCGCCTCGGCGGCCGGAGCGGCAGCGGCGCGGATCGCCGCCGGCTTGGGCGCATTCTCAGGCAGCGGCGCCTTGGCGGCGTCGCGCACCAGGATCCACGCTCCCTTGGAGCCGGGAACGGCGCCGCGGATCAGGATCAGGCCGCGGCCGGCGTCGGTGGAGACCACCTCCACATTCTGCGTGGTCACGCGGGTCTGGCCCATATGGCCGGCCATCTTCTTGCCCTTGAACACCTTGCCCGGGTCCTGGCGCTGGCCGGTCGAGCCGTGCGTGCGGTGCGACACCGAGTTGCCGTGGGTCGCGCGGCCGCCGCCGAAATTGTGGCGCTTGATGACGCCCTGGAAACCCTTGCCCTGCGTGGTGCCGGTGACGTCCACCTTCTGGCCGGGCACGAAATGGTCCACGGTGATCTCCGCGCCCACGTCGATGAGGTTGTCGGACGACACGCGGAACTCGGCGACCTTGGCCTTTGGCTCCACCGACGCGGCAGCGAAATGACCGCGCAGCGGCTTGGTCACGTTCTTCACCTTGGCCAGGCCCACGCCGAGCTGAACGGCGGTGTAGCCGTTCTTCTCTTCCGTGCGCTGGGCCACGACCTGGCAGTTCTCCATGCGCAGAACGGTCACGGGCACATGCTCGCCGGCATCGTTGTAGATGCGGGTCATCCCGACCTTCTGTGCGATAACACCTGAACGCATTGGTTCATCTTCCTTCAGAGGAGCCCCGGCATTCGCCCTGCAGGCTCTTGGGTGTCGCTCGTCAGAGCTTGATCTCGACGTCCACGCCTGCCGCCAGGTCGAGCTTCATCAGCGCGTCGACGGTCTGCGGCGTGGGGTCCACAATGTCGAGCAGGCGCTTGTGCGTGCGCATCTCGAACTGCTCGCGGCTCTTCTTGTCGATATGCGGCGAGCGGTTCACCGTGAACTTCTCGATGCGGGTCGGCAGCGGGATCGGCCCGCGGACATTCGCGCCGGTGCGCTTGGCCGTCGAAACGATCTCGCGCGTGGAAGCGTCGAGCACGCGGTGGTCGAACGCTTTCAGGCGGATGCGGATATTTTGTCCGTTCATCTTATCTGTCCTTGCTCCGGCCGGCAGCGGGGCGGGCAGGTTCCCTCCCCGCGCCTGCTCGGACCAATGTCCTGGCTGTTACTCGACGATGCTTGCGACGATGCCTGCGCCGACGGTTCTTCCGCCTTCGCGGATGGCGAAGCGCAGGCGCTCCTCCATGGCGATGGGCACGATCAGCTCCACATCCACCGTCACATTGTCGCCCGGCATCACCATCTC
>DASYHP010000091.1:0-9638 GCA_035998495.1 Mesorhizobium sp. | reverse complement strand
TCAGGATCGCCTGCTCGGCGAAGTAGGTGTCCTTGAGCTGGTGGAGAAACAAGGCCTTGAGGTCTTTGTCGGACATTGGGGTCTCCTCGGGAGCTGTGACGTCGCCCGATAAGCTCCCATGCCGAGGGACGTTCCGGTCCGCGCCTTGCATCGTGCTCACGATGATGGGAGCCGCTCATAACGCCTCCGGTCGGTTTCCCCGCCCCGCGCGGCCCGGGGCTTCGCCGTCGCGTTGCGACAGGCGCCCCTTCGCCGCCGTGTCTTCCCGCCCGGCCGCTCCTTGACGATCCCGTTTCGGAGACGTGCTCGCGGCGCTCGAAGCGATCAGCCTGCCCGCTTGGAGACGTGGGCGGCGGCGGCGGCATTGGCCGATTCGAGGCACTCGGCGAAGGCGTGGCCCGCGGCAAGCGAAGCGACAAGCGCGCCGACGAGCACGTCGCCCGCGCCATGGGTGCTGACGAGCGTTACGGGAAGGGCGGCCAGCGTCGTGGGGGGCTCCCTGCGCCGGCTTCCAGCCACGCCCTCGCCGCCCGCGGTGACGACCACCCAAGGAAACCTCCCACAGAGCAGCTCCGCCGCCCGGGCAGCCGAAGCGAGGTCGGTCACAGCCGAGCCGCCCAGTTGTTCAGCCTCGATCGCGTTGACCACCAGGAGATCGACGAGCCCGGCCAGTTCGTCGGACAGCGGCCGATAGGGCGCGGCGTTGAGGCAGACCCTTGCGCCTGCCGCTCTCGCCGCGCGGGCGGCCGCGATGTTGAGCCGCTCCGGCGCCTCGTTCTGGAGGATCAGGGCTCGGGCGTCGCGCCAGAAGCCCGGCTCGGCGAAGGCGGCGGGGTCGGCGCGCAGGTTCGCGCCCGAAACGATCACGGCGCCGTAATCGCCGCCCGCATCCGAGATCGCGACGCTCATGCCCGATCCCACGCCGGGCAGGCGGGCGACATGAGAGGCGTCGATCCCCCCTGCCGCGAGGGCCGCCAGAAGGAATCGTCCGAAGTCGTCGTCGCCCACCGCGCCGGCCATGCGGACGGCCGAGCCGGCCTTTGCCGCCGCCACGGCCTGGTTGCCGCCCTTGCCGCCGAATTTCGGGCGCCAAGCCGAGCCCGTGACGGTCTCGCCCTTGCGCGGCCGGTGCGGCGCATCGACCATGATGTCGTAGTGGAGGCTGCCGACCACGACAACGACAGGCTTCTCCGAAGCGGTCATGTCGTGCGCCGCTTGGTGGTGACGGCGCCCATGGTGGCGGCGAGGTTGCGTTCGGCCGCCTTGAGGTCACGCTGCGCGACGGCCACGAAGACGGCGTCGAAGAGGATCAGTTGGGCGATGCGCGCGGCCGCGTTCTCGCCAAGCAAAGGCGAGCCCTGCGCCGTCGAGCAGAGGACGACGTCCGCGATCGAGGCGAGCGGCGAGGTCGCGTAGTTGGTGAGCGCGATGGTGCGGGCTCCCCGGCGCCGCGCGAGCTCCAGCGGCTCGATCACGGCGGTCGTCGTCCCCGAATGCGAGACGCCGATCGCGACGTCGCCATCCCCGAGCAGGGCGGCCGACATCAGCATCATATGCGCGTCGTCGAAGACGCTCGTCCGAATGCCGATCCGCAGGAATTTGTGGGCGACGTCGCGGGCGATCTGCGCCGAGCCGCCGATCCCGTAAAAGTCACGCTGGCGCGCATTGAAGATGAGGTCGGCGGCCCGTTCGAAAGCCTCCGGATCGAGGATGGAAAGCGTTTCCTCCAGCGCGTGGATGGAGGTCCGGAAGACTTTCTGCGCGATCTCCACGCCGGTGTCGTCGGGCGAGAGCTCCTGATGGAGTTCCGCCGTCGGCAGCCGGTTGTAGCCGGCCAGCCCCGCGCGAAAATCCTTGAAACCGGAGAAGCCGAGCTTCTTGGCGATCTTGACGATCATCGCCTCCGAGACCCCGGCATCGTCCGCGACCGTCTTCAGGGAGGTCGTCTCGTCGAAGTCCCGGCGCCCCAGGATGGTGTCCACGACCCGGCTTTCCAGGGGCGTGAGGTGGGGCATCATCATGCGGATGCGCGGCCCCACCGTCCTGGGATCGCTGAAGGAGATGTTCATTCCCGGCCCCTCGTCGCCCTGTCGATCAGCATGGCGACGAGAATGATAAGGCCGGTGGCCAGAAGTTGATAGAAGGCCTGGACGTTCAGCAGCGTCAGGCCGTTGCGCAGGCTGCCCAGGATGATGGCGCCGAGCAGCGTGCCGACGATGGAGCCCTTGCCGCCCATCAGCGACGCCCCGCCAATGGCGGCCGCGGCGATGGCGTCGAGCTCCCACAGGTTGCCGAGCGTCGGATCGGCCGCGCCCAAGCGGCCGACGAGGATCAGGCCGGCGACGGCGGCGAGCCCGCCGGAGATGACATAGCTCGCGATCTTCGTCATGGCAACGGGCACGCCCGCGATGAGGGAGGCCTCCTCGTTGCCGCCGACGGCAAGGAAATACTCGCCGAGCGGCGTCTTGTTGAGCACGACCCAGACCACGAGCGCGAGCACGGCGACGATCACCACCGGGCTCGGAACGCCGAGCACGGAGGAGTTGAACAGGCCGCGGAACTCCGGCGGGATCCCGAAGATCGGGTTGCCGCCGGTGTAGATCAGCGCGGAGGCCCGATAGAGCGACAAGGTGCCGAGCGTCACGATGAAGGGCTGAAGCCCGCCATAGGCGACGAGAACGCCGTTGAGGGCGCCGGCCGCCATGCCGAACAGGAGCGCGACGGGAATGGCCAGCGCGATGGGCGCGCCGGCCGCCATCAGGGCCGCCGCGGCCACCGCCGCGATGGCCGCGGTCGGTCCAACGGACAGGTCGATGCCGCCCGCGATGATGACCAACGTCATGCCGAGCGCGACGCAGGCATTGATCGAGGACTGCTGGAGGATGTTCAAGAGGTTCTGCTCGGTCAGGAAGTTCGGCGTCAGAACCGAGAACACGACGAAGATCGCGACGAGCCCGACAAGCGTGCCGGCGTCCCGCAGGCCGAAGCTGAGGTTGAGGGCACGGCGGGAAGGGGCGGCGATGCCATTGGTGGCCGACATGGCTTAGGACCTTGCAACGGACGGGGAGACGGGGGGCGACGAGGATTGCGGGACGGCGAGCGCGACGAGCGCCTCCTCGCTCAGGTTTTCGCGGTCGAGCACGCCCGCGATCCGCCCCTCGCGCATGACGACGACGCGGTCGGCGACCCGCAGGATCTCGGGCAACTCGGAGGAAACGACGATCACCGAGCGGCCTTCAGCGGCCAGCCCCTCGATGAGCGTGTAGATCTCGGCCTTGGCGCCGACGTCGATGCCGCGCGTCGGTTCGTCGAAGAGGAGGATGCGGGCGCCGGCGGCGATCCAGCGCCCGATGATGGCCTTCTGCTGATTGCCGCCGGAAAACTGCCCGATGGGCCGCTCGATGGCGAGAGGCCTGAGCTTCAGGTCGCGCATGAGCGATTCGCTCTCCTGGGCGAGCGCCCGCCGACGGACGAGGCCCAGCCGCGAGAACCGGCGCATGGAGGAAAGGCCGATATTGCTGCGCACCGAGCGGCGCGCGACGATGCCTTCGCGCTTGCGTTCCTCCGGCAGGAGGCCGAGGCCGGCGGCGATGGCCGCGCGCGGATCGCCGAGCTTGAGCGGCCGGCCCTCCACCCGGATCTCGCCGGCCTCCGGCCGGTCCACGCCGGCGATCAGGCGCAGGAGCTCCGTGCGGCCTGCGCCGACCAGGCCGGAGATGCCGAGCACCTCGCCGCGGCGCAAGCGCAGGCTCGCGTCCCGCACGGCCGCGCCGCGCGACAGGCCCGAGACGTCGAGGACGATCTCGTCCCTGGCGAAGCTCTTGTGTTCGGCGCTCGCCAGTTCGCGTCCGACCATCCGCGCGATCACGGCGGCTTCGTTCGTCTCCCTCAGCACGACATCGGCGACCTTGCGCCCGTCCCGAAGGATCGTGGCGGTCTCGCAGACCCGAAACACCTCGTCCATCTTGTGTGAGACGTAGATAACCGAGACGCCCTTCGCCGCGAGTTCGGCGATGAGCAGGGCAAGGCGGTCGAACTCGGCCGGCGTGAGGCTCGAGGTCGGCTCGTCCATCGCGAGCACCTTGGCGTCCTCCATCAGCGCGCGGGCGATTTCCACGATCTGGCGCTGGGCCACCTTGAGGATGCGGATCGGCGCGGCCGGGTCGATCGCCGGGTCGAGCGGCGCGAGCGCCTTGGCCGCCGCCTCTTCCTGCCTGCGCCGGGCGACGAGGAGGCCCCCGGCCGCCTTCAGCGGATGGCCCAGGAACATGTTCTGCGCCACCGTGAGCTCGGGAACGTGCTGAAGCTCCTGGTGGATCATGGCGATACCGGCGCGGCGGGCGGCCACCGGCCCGCGTCCGGCATGACGCACCCCATCGATCTCGATATGGCCCGAGGAAGGCTCGAAGACGCCCGAAAGGATGCGCAGGAGCGTGGACTTGCCCGCGCCGTTCTCGCCGAGCAGGCCATGCACGGCGCCCCGCCTCACCTCCATGTCGACGCCGTCGAGCGCGCGCACGGGTCCGAAGCTCTTGCCGATATTGACCAGCCTGAGGCGGTCGATGGCCGAGTTCATTTGCAATCACTCCCTTCCCAGGAGCAACGGGACCGAAGAGCGTCGGGCCCGGCGGCGCTTGGCCGCCGGGCCCGCCTGTCCATCATTCGGCGGGTTGCGACAGCAGGACCTGGCGCAGCTCGTCCCCCGTCACGGCGAAGCTCTCCACATTCTCCTTCGTGATGAGGGCCTGCGGGGTCGAGACGACGCGGGGCAGGTCCTGCTTGCCGAGCAGGCGCAGGGCGACTTCCATGGCGACCTCGCCGGTCAGGACGGGGAAGGAGTCGACCGTGCCAGTCAGCTCTCCCGCGCGGATCGAGGCATAGGCGTCCGAGATGCCATCGGTGCCGAACACCACCACCTGGTCCTGAAGCCCCGCGGCCTTGACGGCCTCGACCACGCCGAGCGCCATGCCGTCATTGTTGGCGTAGAAACCGACAAGGTCCGGGTTCTGCTGAAGGATGGTCGCGGCCGTGTCATAGGCGAGCTGGCGGTCCCAATTGCCGGGAACGCTGGCGACGACCGTGAACTTGCCGCCCTCGGTGATCGTCTCGGTGAAGCCCTTGGTGCGCTGGCCGGCGGCGAAGACACCCGCCTGGCCCTCGATGACGGCGACCTTGCCGCCGTCGGGGCGGTTTTGCAGGAACCATTGGGCGACGCGCACGCCGTTGTCGCGCTGCACGTTGCCGACATAGTGCTTGGCACTGGGGATCACCGCGTCGTTGACGTTGATGACGGGAATCCCTTGCGCCTCGGCGCTTTCGACGGCCGGCTGAAGGTTGGAATCGGTTTGCGGCGAGAAGAGAAGGGCGTTGAAGCCCTGCGAGATGAGGTTCTCGGCGATGGAGAGCTGGCCGAGCTGGTCGCCCTCGCTCTGCGCGGCCTGGTAGACGACCTCGACGCCCGCCTGGTCGGCATAGGCCTGGTAGCCCTCGCCGAGGCTGCGCCAGTACTCGTTGGTCAGCGTCTTCGAAACGCCGCCGACGCGGGCGCCCTCGGGGGCCGCCGGAACGTCGCCCAACGTGCTCTGGAGCTGCGACCAGTCGATGCGGTCGGCTTCCGTGTCCGAGTTCAGGGGCGGAAGATCCTGCGCCTGGGCCAGGCCCGCCGTCAGGGCCAAAGCGCAGCCGGCCGCGAGCATCTTGATGCGAAACATCTCGGTTTCCTCCATTGGATGCCGGACGGGCCGCGGCCCGGCGCGCGATCCTCGATCAGGCCCCGATCAGGGCCTCGTTGACGATTCCTTGAGCGGCCACGGCGTCCTGCCGCGCCAGCGCCTCCCCCAGCCGGTTGTCGCCGTCGAGCCGGTCGGCGACCGCGAGCAGGCGGCGGACGGTGGCGATGTTCAGCTCGCACTCGGCCACCGGATCGAGCCCGCTGGCGTCGGGGAAGGTGTCGAAGTAAAGGGCGCCGTCATAGCCGTCGCGCCGGATCTGGCGCAGCAGTTCGAGCGTCTCGCGCAGGTGCACCGCGCCCACCATAAGGCCGTCGTCGCGCTTGCCGTAGCCGTCGTTGAGATGGACGCCGAAGAGCTTGCTGCGATGATGAATGAGATGCGCCACGAAGGCCGGCTGCTCGCCGGCGTAAAGGGCGTGCGCGAAGTCGATGGTCACGCCGAGATTGGGGGAGCCCGCCTCGGTGATGGCGAGAAGCGTGGTGGCGGCGTCGCGCAGCAGGCTATGGGCGCGCGGCTCGTCCGGCTTGTATTCGATGCTGATGCGGCAGCCCGGATCGTGCTCGGCGACGGCGCGGATCCCGGCGATCTCCCAGTCCCAGGCCTGGGCGTAGTCGAGCTGGAAATTGTAGTCGAAGCCGTCCTGGCCGAGCCAGATCGTCATGAGGTCGGCGCCCATGGCGCGGGCCGCGTCGATGCCGCGCTTGGTGAGCTCGATGGCGTCTTGCCTCACGGCCGCGTCGGGATGCGTGAAGGCGCCAAGCTTGAAGGCGGGGTTCGTGTAGTAGCGCATGGCGAGGCCGTTGACCGACAGGCCGAGGTCGCCGATGCGCCGCGCGAGCGCCTCGGGCTCGCCTCCGACGTGATCAGGGAAGTTCAGGTCGAGATCCGTCAGGCCCCGTGCGGTCGCGGCTCTTTGCACCATCTGCATCATCGTCGGCTTCCCCGCGAGATCGGGCCAGAAGAGGTGGGGCGCCGAGCCGAAGGAGTTGAGGCGGGTTGCGAAGCGGGAGAAGGTCATGGGGTTCGTCTGGACCGACCAGATTTAATGTTCTTTCCTGTTTATTGTTAAGTTGTAAAGTTGTCAAGTTGCTCTTTGAGGAGCCGATCTCGCGCTCGGCTGCCGCGTCTTGGCGGCCGCGGCCGACCGACCGGCGCACCGGCCGGTCGGAACATCATGGCTCCGGATGTCTTCTGGCCGGCGTATCGCCTCTCGGCAGGCTCGAATCTCGATGCCCGAGCACTCCTTCCGGAAGACGGCGCCAGCCTGGGCGGCAGCCGCGCTCTGTCTGGCGATCTTCAATGTCGCGAAAGGGGTGCGCCCGCCCAGCAACTGGGCGGCCACCCAGGCGCAGATCGACTATTCGCTTGGCGTGATCAAGCGAGGGCTTTTCGGCCAGATCGGCCGCTGGCTGGGTTTGGAGATCGGCCGTTACGAGGT
Organism: Mesorhizobium sp.; assembly: GCA_035998495.1. Taxonomy (GTDB): domain Bacteria; phylum Pseudomonadota; class Alphaproteobacteria; order Rhizobiales; family Rhizobiaceae; genus Mesorhizobium_B. Next base: position 2,468 of record DASYHP010000091.1, on the reverse strand, counting down.
GTTCGTCGGCGTTTCGGCGGGCGGCCTGCTCGCGTTCCTCGCCGCCTTGGCGACGTTCTGCTGGCGCTTCCGCGTCTTCGGCGATCGGACCTCTTCGCTGCTCGCCCTCGCCTTTTCCGCCAGTTTCGCCATGGCCTGTTTCGCGCATCTTGTCGGCTATTTCGACCTCCTGCTCGGCGCCATGGCGCTCGCGGTCCTGTGCCTCCCGCCGGGCGCCCGGCCATTCGCGGCGCTGCTGGGCGGTTGCCTGGGCGTTCTGGTCCACGAGATGTACCTTTTCGTGTTCCTGCCGCTGACCCTGCTTCCGGTGGCGCTCGCCGCGATCGAGCGCGCGGCATCCCTCAGGCGCGCCGTCGGCCGCCTCATGCTCGTTGCGCTTCTTGCCGTCCCTGCGCTCTCCATCGTTCTGGCGCTGGCGCTCCGGCCGCCGCTCGATCCCCAGCAGGCGCTGCACCTGCAGGAGTTTGTCGCATCGAGAACCGACTTCCCCGTCCGGCCCGACTTCTTCCTGGTCTTCGAGCGCTCCTCCCAAGCGAATCTCGAGATCATGGCAGGGCTGTTTTCCGAGCGCGACTTCCTGATGCGGCAGGTCTCCACGGCCTTCGAGATCCTGCCGCTCGTCGCGCTGTTCGCATGGGCCGCGTGGCTGCGCCTTTCATCGGTTGCGCCGGCCTGGCGCCGGACGCTTGCGGCCTGCCTGACGGCGGGCGCAGGACTTTCGCCTTTGATCATGCACGGCCTGGGTTGGGACGTGCTGCGCTGGAACGCGCTGGCGCTCTTGACGAGCGCCGCGGCCTATTTCGTCCTCGACCGGCGACCGGCGAACCACCCTTCGCAAGAGAGCGCCGGGCTCCAGGCTCGGGCGATCCAGGTGCTGGCGGCGCTTTCAATCCCGCCGTCGCTCCTGTTCTCTTATGGCTTCATGCACTGGTACTGGCCCTTCAAGGGCCTGCATGAAGTCCTTCGCAGCCTGCAGGAGGGCGCATGGGTCGCGCCGGAACTGTGATGAGCCCGCGCTCGCGGAGCGGCGGCCGCCGCCCTGCTGGCAGGAACGGCTCACGCGGATGTGGTCAGCGGGACGGGGTTGACGACCCTTCTTGACCTCCTGTGGCCACAATTTTCACCGACAGGGGCCGGCCGTAGGCCTGAAGCCCTCGGCTCCGATGCCGCCGAAGGCGAGCACCGGGCCATCGGCGCTGCGCTTGTGCGGGCGCACGAACCGGGAACCGAGGTCCTGCCCGGTTCGGACTTGATCCAACCATGTTCGGCAGAGCCATCCAGATGAACGGCCGCAAGCACTGGGACATGTGGAGTCGGATTTTGAACAGGTTCGTTTTGCGGGCGCCAGCGCGACTGGCTGCCATGCTGCTCATCGGCGCATGGCTGTCGGCTGGAGCCGGGAAGGCTTTTGCCTCCACTGAAGGAGACGCGGGATCTGAGAGGATACGACCTCACCGCTTCGCGGAAGACACCTGCCGGGTGATCCAGGAGGAGGCCTCCAGGCGCGGCCTGCCGGCCTCGTTCCTTGCCCGACTGATCTGGAAGGAGAGCCTGTTCAATCCATCCGTGGTCAGCCCCAAGGGTGCTCAGGGGATTGCGCAGTTCATGCCTGCCACCGCCTCCGAGCGGGGCCTTGCCGACCCGTTCGACCCCGCGCCCGCCCTTGCCGCGTCGGCCCACCTGCTTTCGGACCTGAGAGCGCGATTCGGCAGCCTGGGCTTGGCCGCGGCCGCCTACAATGCCGGTCCGGACCGGGTCCAAAGCTGGCTTGCGGGAAACTCGGGCTTGCCGCTCGAAACGCAGGACTATGTGCTCTGGATCACGGGCCACTCGGCCGAGCAATGGGTGAGCAAGAAAAACCAGCTCAAGTCGCTGCCGATTTCGGCGAAGATGCCGTTCGAGGCGGCCTGCCCGAAGCTCGCCACCCGGGCGCTGGCCGCGAAATCGCCGGACGTCTCGCTGCGGAAGCCCAGCCGAAAGAAGTCGGAAGAGGCTGGGCTTCCCTTCAAGCGAGTCAAGGCCTCCAATCCGGATCGCGTCCGCGTGGTGATCGGGATGCCGGCAGGCTCCCCCGGCAAGCGGTCCGGATCGAAGAGGAAAGGCGGCTGAAGCCGAGTTGCGGACCGGCGCGGCGCAGAGCGTTTTGCTTTGCGGACTGCGTGGACGGCTCCCCCCTGGCGAGGGGTTTTGTGAGGTCTGTTCGGCGCGGCTATGCGCAACCTTCCGGCTCGCCTGGAGGAGCGATCGTCTCTCCTCCAGGCCGCAATCGGCTCGCAGCCAAAGCAGGGCGCGATTCGCCTCAGCGCCGGGGCGTCGCTGCGATGGCAGCCCTTAGAGGCTGTCTTGAAACTCGGTGGCGGGGGTGGATGGCCGGGGCGAGGTATGGTTCCGGACGGTTGTCGAAGCCAGTCTGGACAGCCTCATGTGGACCCCGGCCACCCGTCGGCGGCATAGCCGCGCGCAGCTTC
>DASYHP010000088.1:0-3303 GCA_035998495.1 Mesorhizobium sp. | reverse complement strand
GCAGGCGTGCAAGGGGCAGGGCCGCCTCTCATCGAGAACGGCATGCTGCTGGTGGCGAGGAGCGGTTATCGTAGTTCGTGCCGAGGTCACGCCCGCAGGGAGCAGGCGGCGGTAGACGGTCCGCAGCGTCCGTTGCTCAACATTGCCGTCACGCCCCAGCCGTTCCCTTCTCCATCTCGGCAATCAGCGCCTCGATGGCTTCGATGCGATCGCGCGGGGCGGGATGGGTGGACAGAATGGCTGGTGGCCCACTGCTGCGCTCGTCCATGCGCCGCCATAGCTCGGCAGCCTGACGAGGATCGTAGCCTGCCTTGGCCATGGTGAAGAGCCCGAGGCGATCGGCTTCAAGCTCCTGTGCACGCCCATAGGGCCTGACCACGCCGAACTCGACGCCCACGCCCAAGATCGCCGCGATCTCGCGTGCGAACTCCACCTCGTTGATCTGCAGCAGGAAGCTGATCAGCCGCAAGGCCCATTGCCACAGCGTCTCGGCCGCCAGCCGCTCGTGAGGGTGCTCGGCCTCCAGGTGGCCGATCTCATGCCCAATCACGGCTGCAAGCTCGCCTTCGCTGGCCGCCACCTGGAGCATGCCTTCCATCACGCCGATCTTGCGCCCGGGCAGCACGAAGGCGTTGACCTCCGGCTGAGCAAACACCCTCACTTCCCACTGCTCGGGGTTGCCGCCGCTGGCCATGATCAAACGGCTTGCGACCTCGGCCACCTGCTGCTGCAGGCTGGCATCCGTCACGATGGGCGTCCGCTGAAGCAGCCTAGCCCAGGTCTGAAGCCCAAGCTCCTCGATCGTTCCTTCGGAAACGATATAGGGGGCGAGACGCTCGCACCCGCTCAAGCTTGGCACGACCGCGGCAGCGCCGATCAGTTGCAGGGCCCTGCGCCGGCTGAGGCCAGCACCCGATCCCGACCCACAGTGAGCTGAGCCGCACATGCACATGGTGGCGATCAACTCAAAAAGGGGAGGCTTCGTTGCAGGTGGGACTTCTTCAAAGCGCCACATGTGTGACTTTGCGGGCTGGCCAATCTCAGAGCCTGCTCCAGTTCTTGCTCGCGCAACAGGAGGAACTCACAATGTCGCTTGCCCGGATCATTGCCTTGCTTCTGGCGCTTTCCGCGCCCTTCACGCTGGCCGGCTGCGGTGATGACGATGCAGGAGAGGTCGAGAACGGCCAGGTGGAGGACGACTGAGAACCGCGCGGCAGGCACTCTTCCCCTGGGATGGCTGGGCGCCTTGCGTGTTGCCAGGCACCTCCTGCTCCCCGGAAGGACTGACACATGTCAGATAACCGAAAGCCTGGCGACGAGACGGAGCCAGGCGGCAAGCAATCAGCCGAGAACCTGTGCCCGAACTGTGTGGGATCAGGAGAGGTGGAGGGCGAGCCATGCCCCACCTGCAAGGGAACGGGCACGGTGACCGTGATCGTGGGAGATGCTTAGCAGGAGGTCCTCACTCCCGGCGAGCTTGACGCACCGGGCAAGGTGCCGTGCGCGCGGGCCGGTTCATGCCCGACCAGCACGGGGCACTTCGGAGATGATGAGGGAGCACTTCGTTTTGCCCGAGGGGTTTCGCAGCCTTCGGACCGCAGAGCCTCGGCTGTTGTGACCAACCTCAGGTCGCGTAGGGCACACCAGCCCGTCAGCCTGACAGGATTGCGCTCCCTCCGGTTTGTTTGCGCAGGGGCACGAGCACGGGCACCAGCTACCCGATCAGGACGGTCCTGAGGGCCGGGATATCGTCCATCAGATGATCGACGAAAGCCGCGATGCGAAGTGTCTTGCGGAGGTCCGGGTGGGTCAGCACGTACCAGCTCCGGGTCAACTCGCTCACCGGAGGCAGGACCTGAACAAGCATCTCCTCCGCGTCACCCAGCGTGGTGGGCAGCGGTGCGATGCCAATGCCTGCCTTCACGGCTGACAGCGTGCCCAGCATGCTGCTGTTGCGACTGACCACCCGGGCATTCGGCACCGCGACGAGGAGCCACTTCGCTGCGCGATGGTTCTGCATGATGCCGTCAAAGCCGATCATCGCATGAATGCGACGTCGGCCTCTCCTTTGGCGATGTCGAGGTAGCGGTCGCTGGTGACGAACTCGACCGAAAGGTCCGGGTAGCGCTCATAGAACCGGTTGAGCAGGCCGGACGCCACGATGCGGGCGACGGTCGGCTCGGGACAGGTCAGGCGGATCACGCCCCTGAGGTCGTTCTTGAGCGCCAGCACCTGACGTTCGAGCACAACCACGGCGCTCTCAACGGCCAGCACGGAGTCGATGAGCGCCTCTCCCAGCTCCGACATCCGATAGCCCGTGGGGTGACGCTTCACCAACGAGAGCCCAATGCGGCTCTCGAGCTCAATAATCCTGCGGTGAACCGTGGACTGGTTCACGCCTAGCGCCTTCGCGGCAGCGCGCGTGCTGCCATGGCGGGAGACCGCAATGAGGTGACGCAGGTCGCTCCAGTCGAACATGCTGGGAGTTATGCATTCCTGCACGAGCTTATGCAAACTCTCTGCTGTCTCCACTGGTGACGTCCGCCTAGCCTCTTGCCCATGAGACGAGGAGGACGACATGCACGAGACAAGCACCGTCGAGACCATGACCGCGGGCCTGACCGTCGGCGTGACACGAAGCGCCCAAGACAGTGGAATGGCAAAGCTCACCCCACTTCATCGCGAGGTGGTCCGGGGCATGCCGCAGTTGCCACAGCAGGAGGTGCGCGTGCTCTTCGCCACGCTGCTCCCCGGCGATGTCACGCCCCATCACTCGCATCGGTTTCCCGTCACCGTGTTTGTCACCGAGGGCACGTTCACCTTGGCGCTGGATGGGAGAGAACCCATCGCGATTGGAGCGGGGCAGGCCTTTGTGGAGCCGGCTGGCGTCAGAATGACTGGCCACAACACGGGTGACACGCCAACGCGGATGGCGCTGTTCTACGTGTGCGAACCTGGAGCGCCGTTTGCTGATCCGGTGAACAGCAACTAGGAGCTTCCGAGGGGTGCCCGGCTCTTCAGCGGTCCATGGCAGCGAGAGGCCGGGGCACTTCGGAAACGATGGGGGGCACTTCGTTTTGCCCGAGGCGTTTCACAGCCCAAATCCGGCCGCCTCCGGCAATGATCTGGCCGCCTTGCCGTCCAGGATCGGCACCGTCCGGTTGCAATTCGGATAGACGCCGCAAGTTGCTCAACCCCTTGCAAACATTGGGCTCCAGCGTTGCGGGCGAGGGGACGAGAACCTCCACAGATCTCCCCTCCACCTTGTCCGCCGGCCAAGCCCTCTCAGCCGATTGCCGCGGC
>DASYHP010000084.1:0-3563 GCA_035998495.1 Mesorhizobium sp. | reverse complement strand
TCAGGATCGCCTGCTCGGCGAAGTAGGTGTCCTTGAGCTGGTGGAGAAACAAGGCCTTGAGGTCTTTGTCGGACATTGGGGTCTCCTCGGGAGCTGTGACGTCGCCCGATAAGCTCCCATGCCGAGGGACGTTCCGGTCCGTCTGCGGCGGCATGCTCACAATGAGGAGAGTTCCCGCGGGCTGGCTCCCCAGCCATCGATCATTTACTGTGCCACCAACGCTGCTGCCTTAGCAACTACTTTGATCCCGTCGCGTTAGAGGGGCTCACATTCAGCTCTGGGTGATTGGCATGCGGGTGGACGCAGTCTTCCTGCTGACGGGCATGCTCGTCGGCGGGCTCTTTGGTGGGCTTTTCGGAGGTGGCGCTAGCATCATCATGATGCTCGATCCAGCAACGGGTTTTGGTGTGGGATCAGCGGCAGGTTCTGCCCTCGGCTCCTTTTTGGGGATCTCACTGGATCCGTAGCCGCCGTTGCCGGATGCGGAACCATCTGCCTTAAGCTTTGTTGATGCTCGCCGATGCAGGCAAGGGGCTGGCGGCGCGGGTTCACACCGTTTTGCCACCGCGCCGCTGGTCTAGCCCGTCGGGGGTTAGGCTCAGGCCGACGCCTGTTCGCTGGCGCAGTGCGACATCTGAGCTGCTGCCGTTAGCTGCTCACGGAGAGCTCGAAGCCGAGCAGTCTTGGCCGCCCTCATGCTGCGTTCATTCTTCAGGATCTACCGCGCGACAGTCTCGGTGCGCTAAAATCTGTCCAGCTAGCTCACAAAAAACAGGCCCGCCATGCTCGCTCCCGCTGGTCGGCTACAACCAACCCGAATCCACGAGCTTCAATTCAGGTTTTTCGAGTAGGACTTACGGTGCGTTAGGACGACCCTGTCCAAGTGGTGGTTCTGTGGCGAGACTTGAGGTGCAAGGCTCCTCGTAGAGCTGCGTAAAGTCACAGCTTCGGATCCTGTCGGGTGCGCACGTTGCGACATGGACCAGAGCTTAGGCGAGTGGCGGAGGTGGGGCTCTGGACAGGGTTCCGGGGCGACGGGATTATGCCCGGGGCCTGCGTCGCAGCCGCTGTTAAGCAGCCGCAGAAGATGCAAGCTTCTGTTTATCGATCCGACAGAGCACAGCCTCAAGCGGCTCCGGCTTGTGTAGGAAAAAGCCTTGGCCCAGTGTCACGCCCATGTCTTCGAGAATGGTGAGCACTTCGGCGGACTCGATCTTTTCGGCGACTGTCGCATAGCCCAGGCTCTTAGCCACACCCGTGATCGCGCTGACGATCTCACGATCAAACCTGCTGGCCGCCATGTTCTGGATGAAGGAGCCGTTGATCTTGATGCTGTCGATCGGGAAACGGCGCAGATAGTCAAACGAGCTCAAGCCAGCACCGAAGTCGTCAAGGCTTACCCGGCAGCCGCCCTCGCGCGCGCGCCTCACGAACCGCTCTGCTGCGTCGAAGTTCGTGATCGCCGCAGACTCAGTGATCTCGAACACAACACACGAGGGTGTCACTCCAGACGCTTCGATCCAGTTGTCAACATAGTCCCACAGGCCAGGGTCACTGAGTGATTGCGCAGACAAGTTAAGGCCCAGCATAGTGCCTCGACGTTCTGCCGCGCTTCCACCGAAAGCGCTCAGAGCTGAGCGGATGATGTAGCGGTCAAGTCGGGCGGCCACGCCGAAGCGTTCGGCAGCTGGAATGAACGCGGTCGGCGGAATGATTTGCCCGTCCCTGCTCTGCAATCTTGCAAGCACTTCGACGCCCCACGGCGTTTTGGACTGGTCACAGAGAGGCCAGATCTCCTGGCCGAACAAGAGGAGGCACCCGTTTTCCATCGCCTCAGTGACCTCGCCGGCCAAGCGCGCTGCCGTAAGTCCGGAAGTGGAAACGGTCACAATGCTGGAGAAAGTCGAGCAGCGGTTTCGTCCCGCCGCCTTGGCGGCGTAGCAAGCATCATCGGCGCGGCCCAGTGCATCCGCAGCTGAGGTGGCTGCGGTATTCACGAGAGCGATGCCGATGCTCGCGGCTAGTTTCTGGGAACGCGTGCCGAAACCGAAATCGGTTTCCCGTATAGACGACAGTATCGCTTCAGCGACAACTGAAGCCTCGTCCTCCAGTGCCTCTCCGACCGGCAGAAGGATAGCGAACTCATCGCCACCAAGCCGAGCAGCGAACGAGGAAGGAGGAAGGCAACTGCGAATGCCCGTAGCGACGGTCTTGAGAGCGGCGTCGCCCACCGCGTGCCCAGCGGAGTCGTTCAGGGCCTTGAAGTAGTCGAGGTCAACATAGAGGACGGCGAAGGGCCGGCAGTCCGCATTTTCAGTCCCGTGCTTCAGCACCTCATCGAAGGCGGAGCGATTGAGCAGCCCTGTGAGCGCATCGTGCCTCGCCGCATGGAGGAGTTCCTCTTGCCGACGCTGCTCATCTGTCACGTCGCGTGTCGTGCCGACCAGGCGCCCTTGTGACTGTGGATCGGCGACAAGTTTTGCAAACGTCTCAACGTGGCGGACCTCGCCATCCCGACGCACGATGCGATAGCGGATGGAAGTGACCTCCCCGCTGGAAGCTGCAGCCTCATGGGCCTGAATGGCGCGGTCCCCATCTTCTGGATGAAGGAAACTTGCCCAAAGTGACTCCGGAACGCTCTCCTCGTTGCCACCGACGCCGTAGAGTTCCCGCGTCTTGGCATCCCAAACGCTGATCTTGGAGCCGACATCGTGATGCCAGAGGCCGATGCCGCTCGCGGCCAACGCAAGGCGGAAGCGCGCGTTGACCTCCTCAATCTGCTGTTCCGCCGCCTTCTGCCTGGAAATGTCGGTCTGCACGCCAATGACGCGTAGTGGCTTACCGTCTTGATCGCGCTCGATCACACCGCCACGGTCAAGAACCCAGACCCAGTGCCCATCCTTGTGCCTGAGCCGAAGTTCGGTCTCGATCCGCTCAGTCAGCCCCGCAATATGGCGGTCGCCGCTCTCGATGGCACGCTCGCGATCCTCGGGATGCGTGAGCTTGACCCACAGATCGCTGTCCGCTGGCAACTCGCCTTCTTTGTAGCCAAGCATGCGTGCCCAGCTTGGCGAGTAGAAGCAGTTGCCCGTCCGAAGGTCCCAATCCCAGACGCCAAGCCCAGCACGTTCAAGTGCTACTCGCCACAACTCGTCAGATTGGCGGGCCTGGTTCTGATCGGGCATTCCGGGGCTCAGAAGTCTTGTTCATTCGGAGACTTGCAGGAACATCCGGAACAAACGGTAAATTGGCACCTATCACCTGCGAGCGTAGATGCTCGGCGAAGGAGAAATCCGTAGGCCGAGCCATACAAGTTGGGTTCATGAGGCCTGCGGTAGGTAAGCTTCGGTAGGGAGGAGACGATGATGGCTTGGATTCTGCGTGGCGCGCTGACCGCGCTCGGGGTGGTTTGGCTGGTAGGGGCGGCTGCGGCCGATCCTGTGGTGCAAGGCGAAGAGCACTGCGTAGTGAACGTGCGCACAGATGACCGGCTCAACATGCGCGAGCGGCCCTCCGCCAACGCCAAGATCGTGGCCCGCAAGCGCTACGGCGACTGTGGAATG
>DASYHP010000079.1:0-28064 GCA_035998495.1 Mesorhizobium sp. | reverse complement strand
GCCTGGATCAACCGCAGCCGACGCCTCGCCAAGGACTTCGAAGGCACGATCAACTCCGCCCGAGCCTTCCTCTACGCCGCCTCGGTCCTGCTGCTCACTCGCCGACTGGCAAGCTCAGCATGAGTTTCGAGTCGGACTCTTACCAGATCCGCAGTTCGCATATACGGGGCACTTTCGGGACTGGGCCACGGTTCAGGAGATGTACTGGAACGACTACTACCCTTCTTTGACCCCATTCTAAGGGAGAGAGATGGCCAGCGCCTAAACCCGGACGAGATATCCAAAACCGTCCGCGAAACATACAAGTGGAATTTCAACACTGACCTTGTCGAGGCGTTCGTTCCGCACTTCCGTTCTGCCGGATGGATTGTTGCTGACATCCCGGGCTCCAAAGATACCACCTACACCATCCATATGGCCGACGGAGGCGCAGAGCCTCCGACCGCCTCGACCGTAGAGGCAGAGCTACGAGCTATTGCAACTCAGTTCAAGAAATTCTCTGAGTCTCTTTCACCGCTGACCACAATTCCCAGAACGGTTGAGGAGTTCGAAGATATACTTGTAGAGTGGCTTCTCTATGTAGAGGCTTTCAGTGAGAAGAACTTAGATTTTAAGTTCGGAACGAAGACAGACGCTTCTGGCAAACTGCGTCAGTATGTCGACGTGCCGGCGACGACCTCGCTGCGGGATGAGGAGCAGTTCCTGTCCGCTCGGTTCGTTCAACACGCTCTACAAACTGACAAGAATTCTGCCGAAGTTCTGGCCAGGATAGCTTCGATAGGCTTGCTGACCGAGGTTGTTCAGGATTTCGTTAAACCTATCACCGCGATCGATGAGACCAACCTCGTGGTTTACCTCGATGCGCCCGTGGCACTTGAACTCTTGGGCGTGTCGGGCAGGGCTGCTCGCGAAAATACTGCGCCGGTCGTTGCCGAATTGATACGTATTGGCGCCTCAGTAAGGATATTCGGCCAAAGCACCGAAGAAATGAAGAAGAGCCTTCAGGCTGTGTTGCGCAACACGCGGCCCACCGGACCAACAGCTCAAGCTATGATCCGTAAAGAGGTGTTGAGAGATTATGTCGTACAAGTCGCGCAAGACCCAGTTCCCATTCTCGACAAACATGGAGTAAAGCTCGCGCAACGAACTCTTGAACAGACGCCGTCGGAGCATCAGTATTTCACTCTCGAAGATCGCTCCGAGATTTATGCCGCTTTGCGGTATGCAGAAAATCCTCATGCACGTGACCACGACGCAAACATCACTACGTTTGTCATGCGTCAGCGGCGTGGCAAGCATGACCGTGATCTTTTCAAGTCAAGCTTCATAGTCCTGACGAGGAATGGACTACTTGCTCAACTCGCACAAAGAAAGTGTGCCGAGCTTGGACGCCTTCCGGGTGGAATGGTGCCGCCCGTAATACATCGCCGTGTTCTTGCAACTGCCATGTGGCTACGCACCGGTATGGGGGCGAGTGATCTCAACGTTCCGAAACGCATGCTGCTGGCAAGCTGTGAACGCGTACTGGCCTTACGTCCCGGCGTCGTCGAGGCCGCAAAGCGTCTGACTGACGCGCTTGGCGATGAGGAAAAGGCCCGGCAACTCGATCTGTTGGTCTCTCAGGATCGCAGCGCACAGGCTCTCATGGACAAAACGCTTGGTGCTTCCAACGTCGTCACGGCAGAGAATCTTCCCCTTCTATTCGAGGAGATGCTGCATCCTCATCTAGATGAGGAAAGAAGAAAGGGTGAAACAGCAGTGAAGGAAGCAAGAGCTCAGGGCCGAAAACAACTCGATAAAGCCAAGGAGCAGTTGCAAGCCGCTGAAAACAAGCAAAGTGCGGCTGCTGCGAGGCTCGACGCAAAACTGCAAGAGGATCGAGATGCTGTCGAGGCTCTAAGTGAAGAGGTTGCGAAGGATCTGGCCAAGAGACGACGACTAAGGAAACTCGGCGCGGTCCGGCTCGCACTTGCTTCCTGCATACCCGTTGCCCTTGAAACATCAACTGTAACGAAACTCGCCACTATTTTCATAGGCTGGCTGTTCGCCTACCTAACCCTCACTGGCGGCAGGCTGATCGGTACGGGAACGGACGAAAGAACTGCACTTGAGGCTCTTCGTTCTGCGGCCTCTACACGCCGGCTTGCCACCAAGCTCGACCAGTTCGATGTACAGTGGGAGGATGCTCGCTTTATCATTTCGGAGCGCCCTGTGGCTACGGTCACACAGCCATCCTCTGATCTGTTTGAGGCTACGCCAGTTACCTCTGCGGTTAAGTGATGCTCGTGCTGTGATGGTAATCCTCGTTGGCGTCCTGCTTGAGCTTATTATTGGCTCGCTGCCGCTGAAGGGTTGAGCACCTTCACACCCCGAAAGTCCTTCTCATTCGCCGTTACCACCACACAGCCGTTCGCCATCGCAACCGCGGCGATGATGGTGTCGAGCGCGCTCCGGGGTTGCCCCTTTGCCGTGCCTTCGGCCATCAACCCGGCCCAGATGAGCGCGCTGCGGTCGTCGAAGGCCAGGATGCGGCCCGCGAACAGCGCGGGCGGTCCTTCCGGGCCGGCAAACCACGCTTCGAGCTGGTCGCGCTTTCGGCCCGCCGGCTTTTCCAGAACGCCGCGCCGGATTTCCGCTAGGGTCAGCGAGGCGATGAACAGGTCCTCGTCGGCCTGATCGGCCATCCAGCGCAGCAGCGGCTCGGACGGTCGAGGCTTGACCAGTTCACTGACGATGTTGGTGTCGAGCAGAAAACGCGTCACAGATCGACCGCGCGGCCGGTGTTGCGCGGACGCTCAAAGGAAATGTCCGCGCCGACCAGCGGCGAGCGCCGCAGCGCCGCAAGGATGCTGCCCTTCTTAGGCGACGCGCCGCCGAGACTCTGGCCGACCGTGGCGCGGAGCGCCTGGGCCTCCGGCCCCTCCTCCGCCAGCCGGCGGGCCAAAGCGCGGATCAGGTCGCGGTCGCGGTCGAGCCCCAGCACCTCGAAACGAGCCATCCCCCGCGCGCCCAGGCGGTCGCGATAGCTCTGCGTGGCGCGTCTGCGGGATGCCTCAGCCATGACGATCTTCCCCTGTCGCCGGGAATATGCCCGGTGACAGCGCCCGTGGCAAGGGCAGGTGGTCGAACGCCCGCAAATCGTGGATAGATTTCTTTGGCCCCGCCAGCTTCTTTGCAGCCGGATCAGCCACTTAGCTCCGCCTGCCAAAAAACCCGCGCCAAGTTCATCCACGCCCTCCCCGCGCCGAGTGACAATCCCGCCGCCTTGATTCGTGTGGGGGCGGGAATGGACTGGAACTATGCCATCGAGCGGAACCGCGACGCGCTGAAGCGCGTGCTGGCCGCGCTCGTCGCCATGGCCGGGCTGGTTGAGGTGAGCGCCCTTACCTCCCCCTTGTGGGGAGGTCGACGCGACGCGTCGGGTGGGGGTGAGAACCTGCCAACGACCCCCACCCGGCCGTCTGACGACGGCCGACCTCCCCACAAGGGGGAGGTAGGGTCCGAGTTCCGACCCACCCTCCCCCGCCACCTTCACCGCGCCGTGCTTCGCCTGCTGCGCCCAGCCGAGGCCGCCGCTCGGCGGCTGGTCATCATGGCCGCGCGGGGCGTGACCTTGCCGCCCCCGCGCCGGCAAAAGCCCAAGCCGCCTCCTGAGAGCTTGTCGAAGGGCGGGCGTCCCGGCCCCATGGGCGGGGTTGCCACCGGCATCTGGATGCCGCCCCAGCTTCAGCCGGACGCTACCTCAAGCGCCCCTCGAAGGGTGCCTGCCACAGCCACGCTGCCCCTCTTCGATCCGCTGCCCCGCAGCCGCGGCGCCAAGCGGAGGCCGAGCGGGGTCCCGCGCCTCTGCCTTCCCGGCTGGAGCGCCCCGCACGCGATCCCGCCCGCGCGTTTGTCGAAGAACCGCCCGCCGCTCGGGCCCGACGACACACTCGACGCCGCGCGCCTCGCCTTGCGGTTGGCGGCGCTCGGCCGCGCGCTGGACGATCTGGAGGGCCACGCAAAACGCTTCGCGCGCTGGCAGGCGCGGCGGGCGGGGGCGGGCGCGAAGGCGCCGCAAAGCGCCGGCCGGCGCGGGCGCGTCTGGCCGCTCAGGCCCGGCCGGCCGCCGGGCTCAAGCGCGCGATCCGGCCACGCGGTCCACGAGATCCTCCGGGACGCCCACAGCCTCGCCGCCCAGGCGCTGGAAAACCCCGACACCTCCTGACGAGCGCAGACGGCCGGCCCTCACGCCGGCGGCGTGCCGTTCTCGTCCAGCACCGCGCCCGCGAGGTAAAGCGAGCCGGCGATGAGGATTCGCGGCGGGATTTCCCGCGCGTCCCAGGTGTCGCGAAGCAGATTCAGCGCGTTGGCGACGCTCGCCACCGGCTCGGCCGACAGGCCCGCGTCCTGCGCGCGGATTGCGAGTTCTGCGGGGTCCACGCCCGCCTCGCTCTGGCTCACGGGCACGGTGAAGACATGCCGCGCCAGGCCCTGGAAGGCGCGGAAGAAGCCGGTCTGGTCCTTGGTCGAGATCATCCCGGCGATGATGAACAGCGGGCGGGGAAAGCGCTCCTCCTGCTCGGCCAGGCTTTCGGCGATCACCGCGCCCGCGCCGGGGTTGTGGCCGCCGTCGAGCCAGATCTCGGAGCCCTCCGGCGCGAGCTCGACCAGCGACCCCGCGACAAGCCGCTGCATGCGGCCGGGCCAGTCCACGCGGGTCATGGCGCGGTCGAGCTCGGCAATGGTCGGCGAGAAGCCGGCCGCCTTGACGGCGGCGATCGCGGCCGCCGCGTTGGCGAACTGGTGCCGGCCCGCGAGCTTGGGCGGGGAGAGGTCGATCAGCCCCTCCTCGTCCTGATAGACGAGGCGACCGTTCTCGCGAAAGCCCCAGAAATCCTGGGAATAGATGAAGGCCGGCGCGTCCAGCCGGTCGGCGGCGTCCACCATCACTTCGAGCGCGGTCTCGCTTTCCTGCTGGCCGATCACCACGGGGCAGTTTGGCTTGATGATGCCCGCCTTTTCGGCCGCGATCAGCTCCACCCGGTCGCCCAGATAGCTCTCGTGGTCGAGGCTGACGGGCATGATCAGCGACACCGCCGGCTGCTTCACCACATTGGTGGCGTCGAAGCGCCCGCCGAGCCCCACCTCGATCACGCAGGCGTCCGCCGGATGCTCGGCGAACAGCACGAAGGAGACGGCGGTCAGGATTTCGAAGACCGTGATCGGCTCGCCCCCGTTCGCCGCCGCCACCCGTTCGATGGCGTCCGCGAACACGTCATCCTCCACGAGCCGCCCGCCCGAGGGCGTGCCGATGCGGTAGCGCTCGCGCCACGCGACGAGATGCGGCGAGGTGTGGACATGGACGGCGAGCCCCATGCTTTCCAGGATCGCCCGGCAGAAGGCCGCGGCCGAGCCCTTGCCGTTGGTGCCCGCCACATGGATCACGGGCGGCAGCCGGTCCTGCGGGTTGTTGAGCACGCCCAACAGCCGCTGGATGCGAGTGAGCGACAGGTCGAAGCCCTTGGGGTGGAGCCCCATCAGGCGATCGATGGCCTTTGCGGCCTTGCTCTGGTCGGGCATGGGGGGCCTTGCGAAGGGCGCGTTCATCGCCCGAAGATTTACGCCGCCGGCCGCGCTTCGTCCGGCGGCTCCGCGACAGGAGGCGTCGCGTCCTCGGCGGGTGTTTCGGGCGCGGGGCGCTTCAGCATCAGCCGGAGCAGGCGCGCGATGGTGGAGCGCAGTTCGAGGCGCGACACCACCATGTCCACCATGCCGTGCTCCATGAGATATTCGGCGCGCTGGAAGCCTTCGGGCAGTTTTTCGCGGATGGTCTGCTCGATGACGCGCGGGCCGGCGAAGCCGATCAGCGCGCCCGGCTCGGCGATGTGCACGTCGCCCAGCATGGCGTATGAGGCCGTCACGCCGCCGGTGGTGGGGTTGGTCAGCACCACAATGTATGGCAGCCCCGCCTCCTTGAGCCGGTCCACCGCGACCGTGGTGCGGGGGAGCTGCATCAGCGAGAGGATTCCTTCCTGCATGCGCGCGCCGCCCGACGCCGCGAACAGCACCAGCGGCAGCCGCCGGCGCATCGCCGTCTCGAAGCCCTGGATGATGGCCTCGCCCGCGGCCATGCCCAAGGATCCGCCCATGAAGGCGAAGTCCTGCACGGTGGCGAGCACTTCCACGCCCTCCACCGCGCCCATGCCGTTCAGCACCGCGTCCTCCATGCCGGTCTTGGCGCGCGCGTCGCGCAGGCGGTCCACATACCGCTTCTCGTCGCGGAAGCGTAAGGGATCGACGCCCACACGCGGGTTCTCGAGCGTCTCATACGACCCAGCGTCGAAGAAGAAGCGCAGCCGCTCGCGGGCGGAGATCTTCATGTGGTGGCCCGAGGAGGGCACCACATACTGGTTCTCCTCCAGCTCCTTGTGGAACACCATCTCGCCGGATTCCGGATCCTTGATCCAGAGGTTTTCCGGAAGGTCCCGCCGTCCCAGCATCGAGCTGATCTTCGGGCGGACGTAAGAGGTGATCCAGTTCATGCCGGACTCCAGAGCTTCGGACGGCTTCCCGACGAGGTATGCGCGTCAGCGGCTTTCCGCAAGCGCGGGCGCGCTTCGCGCCACGCGCACGCCGCGGGCGAGGTCTTCCACCAGCGCCGTTACGCGGCTCACCGTCTCGGGCCCCGCCTTGCCCTCCACCGAGAGCGAGCCCGCCACGGCGTTGACGATCGCCGTGCCCACCACCACGCCGTCGGCCGATCGCCCGATGGCCTCGGCATGCGCGGCCGTCTTGACGCCGAAGCCCACGCAGACCGGCAGTTCGGTGTGCCGCTTGATGCGCGTGACCGCCGCCCCGACCTTGGTCGTGTCGGGAAGGCTCGCGCCCGTGATGCCGGTCATGGACACGTAGTAGACGAATCCGCTCGTGTTGGAGAGCACGGTGGGCAGGCGGCGGTCGTCGGTGGTGGGCGTGGCGAGCCGGATGAAGTTCAGCCCTTTTCGTAAGGCGGGCAGGCAGAGCTCCTCGTCCATTTCGGGGGGCAGGTCCACCACGATCAGCCCGTCAATGCCCGCGGCGTTCGCATCGTCCAGGAAGCGCTCCACGCCATAGACGTAGATCGGGTTGTAGTAACCCATCATCACGAGCGGCGTGTCGTCGTCCTCCCGCCGGAACGCCTGCGCCATCTGAAGCGTCCGCATCAGCGTTTGCCCATTCTTCAGCGCCCGCAAGCCCGCCGCCTGGATCGCCGGCCCGTCTGCCATGGGGTCGGAGAAGGGCAGGCCGAGCTCGATCACGTCCGCGCCCGCGCCGGGCAACGCTCGCATGATCGAAAGAGCCGTCTCATAGTCCGGGTCGCCCGCCATGAAATAGGTGACGAGCGCAGGCCGGTTCTCCCCTTTGAGCTGGGCGAAGCGGCGGTCGATGCGGGTGGTCATGGCTCAGAGCTCCACGCCCAAATGCCGTGCGGCCGTGAACACGTCCTTGTCGCCGCGGCCGCAGAGGTTCATCACGATGATCTGGTCCTGCCCCATGTTTGGCGCGCGCTTGACCACTTCAGCGAGCGCATGGGCGGGCTCCAAGGCCGGGATGATGCCCTCCACGCGCGTCAAAAGCTGGAAGGCATCAAGCGCCTCCTTATCGAGGATCGGCACATAATCCACGCGGCCGGCGTCCTTGAGCCAGGAATGCTCCGGGCCGATGCCGGGATAATCGAGGCCCGCCGAGATCGAATGGCCCTCGAGGATCTGCCCGTCGCCGTTCTGGAGGAGATAAGTGCGGTTGCCGTGCAGCACGCCGGGTTTTCCCGCGGTGATTGAGGCGCAGTGCTCCTCGCCGTCGAGCCCACGGCCGCCCGCCTCGACGCCCACGATCCCCACCTCGCGGTCGTCCAAAAAGGGGTGGAACAGGCCGATGGCGTTCGAGCCGCCGCCCACCGCCGCGACCAGCAGATCGGGCAGCCGCCCTTCGGCCGCAAGCATCTGCTCGCGCACCTCCTTGCCGATCACGGATTGCAGCTCCCGCACGATCTCCGGATAGGGGTGCGGGCCGGCGGCCGTGCCGATGAGGTAATAGGTGTCCTCGACATTGGTCACCCAGTCCCGAAGAGCTTCGTTCATGGCGTCCTTGAGCGTGGCATGGCCGGACGTCACAGGGCGGACTTCCGCGCCCAACAGCTTCATGCGGAAGACATTCGGGGCTTGGCGCTCCACGTCGGTCGCGCCCATATAGATCACGCAAGGGAAGCCGAAGCGCGCCGACACGGTGGCCGAGGCCACGCCGTGCTGGCCGGCGCCCGTCTCGGCGATGATGCGCGTCTTGCCCATGCGCTTGGCCAGAAGAATCTGGCCCAGGCAATTGTTGATCTTGTGCGAGCCCGTGTGGTTGAGCTCGTCGCGCTTGAAATAGATCTTCGCGCCGCCCTTTTTGCCTTGGGAGGCCGCCACCCCGCGAAGATGCTCGGTCAGCCGCTCGGCATAATAGAGCGGGCTTGGCCGGCCGGTGTAATGCGTGTTGAGATGGTCCAGCTCGCGGCGGAATTCGGGATCGGCTTGCGCCTCCTTCCAGTGCCGTTCGAGGTCGAGGATCAGCGGCATCAACGTTTCGGCCACGAAGCGGCCGCCGAACGTGCCGAACATGCCGGCCTCGTCGGGGCCGGTGCGGAAGGAGTTGGGGGAAACAGGGCTGTTCATTCCACTGGTCTCTGCGACAGGTCAGGCGGCGAGCGAGGCGGCTTGGGCCGTCCGCACCGCCCGGAAGAATTGTTCGATCAGGCTGATATCCTTGACGCCCGGCGCGCGTTCGACACCCGAGGAGATGTCCAGGCCCATGGGCCGGGTCACGCGCAGCGCCTCGCCCACATTGCCGGCCTGGAGCCCACCCGACAGGAAGAATGGTCCTCCGTAGCCGGCCAGGATCGTCCAGTCGAAGACGACGCCATTGCCGCCCGGCAGGAGCGCGCCCGCCGGTGGCTTGGCGTCGAAGAGCAGGTGGTCGGCGACGCTGCGATAGGCGTCCACCCGGTGAAGATCGGCTGCCTCGCGCAGCGAAAAGGCCTTCATCACCGGCAACCCGTACCGGGCCTTCACCTCGGCGACGCGCTCGGGCGTCTCCATCCCGTGCAACTGCAAGAGATCGGGTCGCACCGCCGCCACGATCTCATCGAGCGCCGCATCGTCGGCGTCCACTGTCACGGCCGCGATCTTTGCCCGCCCGCCCACATCGTCGCGCAGGAGAGCGGCCTGAGCGGGCTCCACATGCCGCGGGCTTTTCGGGAAGAAGATGAAGCCCAGATGCGTCGCTCCGCCGTCGAGCGCGGCCTCGACGGCGTCGATGGTCTTCAGTCCGCAGATTTTGATGTCGAGCGGCATGCCCCGGCCTTCGCATGGAAAAAAGGCGGAGTCGAGGGCGGCGCCCTCACCCGAACCCGATAGCCTGAAGCGCCGCGCCGTTGCGCTTGAGCCAAGCCTTCGCCTCGTCGGTCCTGGGGCACAATTCGTGGCACAGCGTCCAGAACTTTTCGCCGTGGTTCATCTCCTTGAGATGCGCCACCTCATGCGCGGCGAGGTAGTCGATCACGGCCGGCGGGGCCATCATGATGCGCCAGGAAAAGGAAAGCGTGCCGCCTGCCGTGCAGGAGCCCCAGCGCGAAACCGTATCGCGAAAGCGGACCGCCTGGGGTTTTCGGCCCACCGCCGCCGCATGGCGGGCGACCAGGATGGAAAGCTCCTTCTTCGCCTCGTCTTTGAGGAAGTCGGCGAGCCGGCGCGGCAGGAAGCGGATGTCGCCATGCACCACGATCTCGGGACCGCCAGCGCCTTGGCGAAGCGACACCGTTCCGCGCCCGCCCTCGTGAACGATGAGGTGCGGAAGCCCGCGGACCGGCAGCTTCGCGCCGGGGCGCACCAGAGGGTTCTCCGGCAGTTTTTGCACACGCGCTTCGAGCCAGCCCCGCTGACGGAGCAGGAAGCGATCGACCTCCGACGTGGGCGTTTTGGGCGGCACGGTCACGCGCAGGCCCGCCCCGCCGCGCTCGATCCGGAGCGTCAGCCGGGTGGCCCGCGCGTTGCGGACGAGCTTCAAGCTCAGCCTGCGGCCTGCGACCTCGTGCTCGCGCTCTTCCAGCGCGGGCAGTCGTGCGGATCGGAATTTCGGGAGAAACGGCATCGCAGCAGAAATAGGCGATTCGACCCCAACGGTGGATGAACCGCGCGCAAAAAAGCGCCGCAGGGTTGCCCCCGCGGCGCTTCAGAAGAAATCAGCTCGGATCAGGCGTTCAGCCGTCGAGCAGCGCGTCGCCGTTGTTCGGCTTGGTGTCCGTCTGGGCATTCGTCCGCGCGGCCATGAAGCGGTCGAACTCCTCCTGGTCCTTGGCGCGGCGCAGTTCGCGGGCGTAAGAGTCGAACTCCTCATACATCTCGTCGAGCTTGCGGCGCTCCTCGTCCAGGCGCTCCAATTCCTTCTGGCGCCAATCGTCGAAGGCGACATTGCCGGTCGCCGACCAGGGCCGGGAGCGGGCGAAGCCGCGCGGCTTGCAGCGGGCCCACATGCCGTCGGTTGCGCGATTCACGTCGCGCTTGAAACCGTTGAGGCGGTCGCCCCACAGAACATAGGCCAGCATGGCGAAGCCGAGCGGCCAGAACACCATGAAGCCGATCACGGTGAGTGCGATCGTGGCCGGCGTCCAAGCCGGGCGGATCAGGGCGGTGGAGGTCATCGTCGAAAAATCCTTCCCTTGAAAGGACGCAGCACTTTTCTGCGCTCCATCCGACATGGGAAAAACATTATGGCGATTCAAGAATAGAGGCCGGGAAATCGAACGGGCGGCCCAACCCGTCAGGTTCTCTTCTTCAGACGTCCCAGGCCGATCACGCCCAAGCCCGCCATCAGCCCCCAGAAGGCTGCGCCGACGCCGAAGCCCGAAACACCTGACGCGGTCACGGCCAGCGCGGTCACCGCGGCCACGCGCTCGTTCTCGTCCTTGAGCGCCAGGACCAGCGCGTTGGTGAAGGGCGCGAGCAGCGCGAGCCCCGCCACGAGCACGATCAGGCTTTGCGGCAAGGCGGCGAAGAGCGCCACGAGCGAAGCGCCGAACAGCGCGAACAGGGCATAGGTCAGGGCATAGAACGGACCCGTCATCCAGCGCGCGCGCGGGTCGGGATGGGCGTCCGGCCCCGTGCAGATCGCCGCCGAGATCGCGGCGAGATTGGTGGTGAGCGCGCCGAACGGCGCGGTGACGAGCGAGACCAGACCCGTGACGCCGATCAACAGGCCCGGCGGCGGATCGTAGCCCGCCGCCCGCAGCACGGCCAACCCGGAAAGGTTCTGGGACGCCATGGTCACGAGGTAGATCGGCACCGCCAGCCCGAGCGTGGCGCTGAGCGAGAATTCGGGACCGATCAGCGTGACCGCGGAGAGTTGCGGCGGCGGCAGTGGTCCCGTGAGGCGGTCCAGGAGAATCGCCCCCGCCACGCCGCCCACCAGCACGGCCAAAACGGAAAGCGCGGGGTTCAACAGCCGGAAGGCGAAGAACAGGAGCACCAGCGGCAGAATGAGAACAGGGTCGAGCGGCGCGGTGCGCGCGGCGTCGAGCGTGAAGCCGAGCAGGATGCCCGCCAGCATGCCGGAGGCCACGGAGGTGGGGATGCGCGCGATCAGCCTGGTCAGCGGGCGGAACGCGCCGGTGAGGACAAGCGCGAGCGCCGTCAGCAAAAAGGCACCCACGGCCTCGTTCATGCCATAGCCGGCGCTGGCTGCGAGAAGCGCCGCGCCCGGCGTCGAATAGGCCGCCACGACCGGCTGCCGCGTCCAGCCCGACAGGAACAGGGTCTCGACGGCGATCGCGAGGCAGGTCGCCGCGACCAGGCTCGCCTGCTCTCCGGGGCTCGCGCCGATCGCGTCGGCCGCAGCCAGGATCAGCGCCAGCGTGCCGCCGAAGCCGACCACGGCCGCGACGACCGCCGACGCGGGAACCGAAAGGCGCATCGGTCAGCTTTCGGCCTTCGCCAGCTCGACCAAGCTTTCGGCGGTCCGCAGGAGGAGCGAGATGTCCTCGGGCCGCGACAGGCGGTGGTCGCCGCCCGGCACCAGCGTCAGCGTGAGTTCGTCCTTGGGCAGGTGCGCGGCGAGCTTCAGCGCGTGCGAGGCGGGAACGTCCTTGTCCGCCGTGCCCTGGAGGATATGGACGGGACAGAACGTGTCGAGCGGGCCGGTCAGCACCCGATTCCTGCGCCCGTCCTCGATGAGTTCGCGCGTGAAAATATCGGGCTCCGGGCCGTAGGGCGTCGGCCGTTCCACCCGGCCTTTGGCTTCGAGGTCGCGCCGCTCCTCGTCCGTGAGGCCCGGCTCGATGAGGTCGTTCGTGAAGTCCGGCGCGGGCGCGATCAGGAGCAGTCCTTTCACTCTGCTCCGCTCTCCCCCGAGCGTTTGCAGCAGGCGAAGCGCGATCCACGCGCCCATGGACGAGCCCACCAGGACTTGCGGCCCTTCCGCGCGGCGCTCGAACACGGTTTCGGCCTCATTCAGCCAGCGCGAGATCGTGCCTTCGGCGTAGCTGCCGCCCGACTCGCCGTGGCCGGAATAGTCGAAGCGGGTGAAGGCGAGCCCCTGCTCCTTTGCCCAGCCGGCCAGCGCCTCGGCCTTGGTGCCGCGCATGTCGGAGCGGTAGCCGCCGAGCCAGAACAGGCCCGGCGCGGCGCCGGCCTGGCGGCGCACCGCGATGGCTGCCTCGCCGATGTCGAGCATTTCAGGCGCGGGAAGTGGAGGATCGTCTTCGGGCATACGGCTGCTGCAGCGAAAGGAAGCCGCCGGACGGGCGGCGGTTGGGGGGCCGGCGCGCCTTGTGGCACAGCGCCCGGCCGCATGCCAGGGCCGGCCGGCGGCGCGCCGGAAAGGCCTCTCGCAATCGGCGCCGGGAACCCTTATCTGCCCCGGTGATTTCCTCGCGCCGTCATGCTATTGACTTTGCCGTCTCCAGCGGCATGAGAATCGATCGCCTGACGCAGGGGCATTGCGCAACCAAGGAGTTCACGACCATTCGCAGACCGTTCAAGTCCACCGCCCCCGTGAAGGAGGGCCCCCGTTCGAACCGCGACATCCGCGTTCCCCGCGTCCAGTTGATCGACGCGTCAGGCGCCAACCAAGGCGAGGTGGACATCAACACCGCGCTGCTTTTGGCTGAAGAGGCCGGGCTCGATTTGGTCGAGATCTCGCCCAACGCCCAGCCGCCGGTCTGCAAGATCCTCGATCTGGGCAAGCTCAAATACGCCAACCAGAAAAAGGCGGCCGAAGCGCGCAAGAACCAGAAGGTCATCGAGATCAAGGAGATCAAGATGCGCCCCAACATCGACGACCACGATTACGAGGTGAAGATGCGGGCGGTGCGGCGGTTCTTCGAAGAGGGCGACAAGGTCAAGCTGACGCTGCGCTTCCGCGGCCGCGAGATGGCGCATATGGAACTGGGCATGCAGCTTCTGAACAAGGTCCGCGAAGAGGTGGCCCCGATCGCCAAGGTGGAGGCCGAGCCCAAGCTCGAAGGCCGCCAGATGATGATGGTGCTGTCGCCGAAATAGGTTTTTCGGCCCTGCGCCCACAGCGAGGCGGGCGCAGGGTTCCGCCGCTTTCATCCCTGTGAGCACCGAAGTTCGCGGGCTGTTCGACACGAGCGCCGATCAGCCGAAGGCCTGCCTTTGCCCGTCAGTCGCTTTTCGGCTTGGCCGGGGAGCGGGAGGGGCGGGCGGGCGCTTGCTTCGACGTGTTCAGCGCCACGGCCGCTCGGATGAGCGCCTTGAGCGCCTCGACGTTGATCTCGTCGCCCTCATGGACGTCGATGGCGCGCATGGCGTTGCCCCCGAGGCTCGCGTTGAACAGGCCCGATGGATCCGGCAGCAAAGCGCCCTTGGCGAAGGTCAACTTCACCTTGTCCTTGAAGGCGTCGCCGGTGCAGAGAATGCCGGCGTGCTCCCACACCGGGACGCCTGACGGGTTCGACGGCTTTCTCCACTTCACGGCCTCGACCACAGCCACGTCGGCTTGCCTGATGATGTCGCGGAGCCGGGCGAGCGTGTCGCCCCGCCAATCAGCCAACGCCTCGATCTTGGCGTCAATCAGTTGAGATGGGGAGGCTCCTCCATCTCCTTCGGCGCCGCTTTGCTTCATGGTCCCTTTCCCGGAGGCCTTGTTGTCGTCCACCCGACGGCACGCTGGGGCTTTGTCGGAAAGTTGCAAGCCTAGAGACGTCTTTCAAGTTGTGCCGCCACGGCACGGCGCGCCCGACCGTCCGCTTCGAACACGTCATCAAGGCCAAACTCCCGCGGCAGGCTGGGCAGGAGCTTTGCCATCGCGGCCTCCACCGCCTCGGCGATTTGCAGGAAATTCATGCTGCCGGCGATGAAGGCCTCCAGCGCCGCCTCCTTGGCGCCGTTCAGCACCGCGCCCGCGAGCCCGCCATGATGGATCGCCTCGCGCGCGAGGCGCAATGCCGGGAAGCGCGCCTCGTCGGGCGGGGAAAAGTCGAGCCGCGACACTCGCGAAAAATCGAGCCGCTCCACGGGCAGATCCGGCCGCTCGGGCCAACCCAGCGCGTAGCCGATTGCCGTGCGCATGTCGGGGCTGCCCAACTGTGCCAGCACCGAGCCGTCGCGATAGCCCACCATGGAGTGGATCACGGATTGCGGGTGGATCACCACCTCCAAGGACCGCCCCGGCGCGCCGAACAAAAGGTCGGCCTCGATCATCTCCAGCGCCTTGTTGAAGAGGCTCGCGCTGTCGATGGAGATCTTCTGGCCCATGGACCAGTTGGGGTGGGCGGCGGCCTGGGCCGGCGTCACGTCGCGCATCTTGTCCAGCGACCAGTCGCGGAACGGCCCGCCTGAGGCCGTCAGGATGATGCGCTCCACGGCCTCCGGTTGGGTTCTGTCGAGCACCTGAAAGATCGCGTTGTGCTCGCTGTCCACGGGCAGCAGCGTTCCGCCGGCCCGCTCCACCTCGGCCATGAAGAGCCTGCCCGCGCTCACCAGGCACTCCTTGTTGGCGAGCGCGATCACGGCCCCTGTGCGCGCCGCGGCGAGCGTGGGTTGGAGGCCTGCCACGCCAACGATGCCCGCCATCACCCAGTCAGCGCCCATGCTTGCGGCCTCGCAAAGCGGCGTCGGCCCGGCCGCCGCCTCGACGCTGGTGCCGGCAAGCCGCTCCTTCAATTCGCCATAACGCGGGGGGTCGGCCGTGACCGCCAACCTCGCCCCCGCCTCCACCGCTTGCGCCGCGAGCAGTTCGGTGTTGCCCATGCCGGTAACAGCCAGCACCTCGAAGCGCTCCCGCCCGCCCATGTGGCGGATCACGTCGAGCGTGTTCCTGCCGATGGAGCCGGTGGAGCCGAGCACCACGAGCTTGCGCCGATCCCTCGCGCCGTCCTGGGCAGCCCGGCTTTCGATTTCCGCCATATGTGGATCATTCTCCGTGTTCTCGCTCCATGGCGGATCAGGCGACCGGAGAAAAGCCTTTCCCGCCGTCATGCGGTTGCGCTTTGGTCGGCATTTCTGTATAGCGCGCCGGTTCGAACCGCCCGGCAGGGCATGCCGTGGCGGTTCTTGATGCTGACAAAAGCTCAAGAAGAAGCGCCCAACCGAGCGAAAGCGAGGCAAGCGCGACCGCGCGTCGGGCCTGATGGCCCGCCCTCGCGGAGGCCCGCGCCGCAAGGCGCGACACGGCCGTGAGCGACAAAAAGAACGGAGAAGCGAAATGCCCAAGATGAAGACGAAGTCTTCGGCCAAGAAACGGTTCAAGATCACCGGCACCGGCAAGGTGCTGGCGCAGGCCGCCGGCAAGCGCCACGGCATGATCAAGCGGTCCAACAAGTTCATCCGCGACGCGCGGGGAACGATGACGCTCGCGGAGCCCGACGCCCGCAAGGTCATCAAGAACTTTCTGCCCAACGGCATTTGAGCCGGGCGGAACCGTTGGATTTGTAAGGAGATCAGATCATGGCACGAGTGAAGCGCGGCGTCGCCGCCCACGCCAAGCACAAGAAGGTTCTGCAGGCCGCCAAGGGGTTCTACGGCCGCCGCAAGAACACCATCCGCATCGCCAAGCAGGCGGTGGAGAAGTCGCTGCAATACGCCTATCGCGACCGCAAGAACCGCAAGCGCAATTTCCGCGCGCTGTGGATCCAGCGCATCAACGCCGCCGCCCACGAGCACGGCCTGACCTATGGCCGCCTGATCGACGGGCTCAACAAGGCGGGCGTGGAGATCGACCGCAAGGTTCTGTCCGACCTCGCCATCCACGAGCCGGCGGCCTTCGCCGCGCTGGTCGCGCAGGCTAAGACGGCGCTCGAATATCTCAAGAACCACACGCAAGGCGAGTTTGAGCGCGCGGTTGCGGCTTAAGGGCCCGGCGCGCCCGCCTTCAAACGCATGAAGGAACCCGCGCCGGTCCCCGGCGCGGGTTTTTCTTTGGCTGACTTGCATGAGAATCACGCCGTGAGCAACGATACTTTCACTTACACAGTACCGATTCCCGACGGACCACAGGTACTCACAGTCGACCAGCTTCGACAGGCCAATAATGCCGTACGAACGGTCGGTCTCGAAGAGATCAAGAGAGCAACCACTCCCGATGAAGTGGAAAAGGTGCGCATCAAGCACACGGGAAAGTCGAGCGTTGCGAATGCGCATCTAAGGGTTATCGGGCAGATGAGCCCGGAGGTGCGCTCCGAGATTGCACCTCAACTCCAGGAAACGATGGCCTTGCTACGTCTGGCTGCCGAGGAGACTGATGCAGTAGCTCAAGCAAAGGCTCTCGACGCACGCCTCGCCACGGAAAAGCTCGACGTCACGCTGCCCGTCCGCCCCTCGCCGGCGGAGGAGGGCCGCATCCACCCGATCAGCCAGGTCATCGACGAGATCGCCGCCATCTTCGGCGATCTGGGTTTTTCCATCGCCGAGGGGCCGGACATCGAAACCGACTACTACAACTTCACCGCGCTCAACTTCCCGCCCGGCCACCCCGCGCGCGAGATGCACGACACCTTCTTCCTGGCCCCCGACGAGAAGGGGGAGCGGAAGGTGCTGCGCACCCACACCTCGCCCGTGCAGATCCGAACCATGGAGGCGCAGAAGCCGCCCATCCGCATCGTGATCCCCGGCAAGACTTATCGGCAGGACTCGGACGCCACCCACTCGCCCATGTTCCATCAGGTGGAGGGGCTCGTGATCGACCGCACGGCCAATGTCGCCAACATGAAGTGGGTCCTCACGGAGTTCTGCAAGGCCTTCTTCGAGGTGCCTGCGGTCAACATGCGCTTCCGGCCGAGCTTCTTTCCCTTCACGGAGCCGTCCCTTGAGGTGGACATCCAGTGCGACCGCTCCCGTCCCGGCGAGGTCCGCTTCGGCGAGGGCTCGGACTGGATGGAGATCCTGGGCTGCGGCATGGTCCATCCCAACGTGCTGCGCGCCGGAGGGCTCGACCCCGACGAATTCCAAGGCTTCGCCTGGGGCATGGGCATCGACCGCATCGCCATGCTGAAATACGGCATGCCGGACCTGCGCGCCTTCTTCGACGCGGATGTCCGCTGGCTCAAGCACTACGGTTTCCGGCCACTCGACATTCCGACGCTGTTTGGGGGGTTGAGCTCGTGAAAAGGGAGGCCTTCAATGAAGATTGAAGAGATGGACGACGCGCTTCTGCAGAGTCGGTTGGAGCCGCTTGCCCGTGCAGCATTCAAGGATTTCGGCCTGAAGAATGTGAAGGTCTCATCCGCCTTCGATCACGATGGCGATCCCGTCATCAAGATCGACGTGACGCTGGACTCCTCGACCACGAAATATCTGCCGGAAACTGTCACCGGGCTGACGCGGGACATCTTGGCTGAACTGCGGGAGGCTGGCGACGAGCGGTTCCCGCTCGTGTGGGTCCGCTATCCTTCGGACGAGCCGCAAGAAGACTTCTATCCTGACGAGAAGCCTAGGGCTCGGCGAAGGTCATGAAGAAGGCTTTGGTGGATGCCGCCCGCCGGCGGCTTTCCGCGACCGGAAAGCGGACGCGGCACGTCGATATCCGACGTGCGATCAGCGACGCCTACTATGCGCCTTTTTATGCATTGGCGCAGACCTGCGCCGATGAGTTGATCGGCGCGAACAAGCGAACGACCGATGCTTGGCTAAAAGTTTACCGTGCGCTCGATCACCTGCAAGCGAAGCAGGCTTTGCAAAAGGCGGCCAAGAGTGGCGACGCTGAGGCTGAGTTGATCGTCTTCGCGGCAACGTTCTCTCGCCTGCAAGAACTACGGCACGAGGCGGATTACAGCCCAAGGCCTCCCGAGTTCAACCGCGCGGACGCGCTCTTGATCGTGGATCAAGTTGAAAGGGCGATCGCCGACTTCGATCGCCTCGATCTGTTCCGAAAACGAGAAATCGCAGTCAGGATGCTCCTGAGGGAGCGCGGCAAAAAAGAAACAGGCACATGAACTCGCCTCTTCACGCCGGCGGCTGCCGCTGCGGCGCGGTGCAGTTCGAGGCCAGCGCCGAGCCGCACCATGTCAGCTTCTGCCACTGCGTGGACTGCCGCCGCGCCAGCGGCGCGCCGGTCTCCGCTTTTGTCGGCTTCAGGGCCGACGAGGTGAAGCTGGAGGACGAGGCGCTGCGTCGGTTCCAGAACGGCCCCGTCGCGCGCAGCTTCTGCGGCGTCTGCGGCTCGCCGATTGCCTACACGGACGAGCGGCTCGAAGGCCTCGTCTATTTCATGCTGGGCGTCATGGACCGCCCGGAGCATTTCACGCCCACGCTGCACGCCTGGGTCGATCAGCAACTGCCGTTCGTGCATATGCAGGACGGCCTGCCGCGCCTGCCCGGCACAAGCGTGCCGAGACCTGACGGAACCCGAGAATGAAGCTCACCCTCTCCTGGCTCAAAGACCATCTCGACACCGACGCCTCCCTCTCCGGGATCACGGAAAAGCTCACCGCGATCGGGCTGGAGGTGGAGGAGATCGACGACAAGTCGGCGCTGAAACCCTTCGTCATCGCCAAGGTGCTGACGGCGGAGCGTCACCCGCAGGCCGACAAGCTCCAGGTGCTGACGGTCGATACCGGCCGGGGCGAAAAACCCATCCAGGTGGTCTGCGGCGCGCCCAACGCGCGGGCCGGGCTCGTTGGCGCCTTCGCCGCGCCGGGCGCTTACGTGCCGGGCATCGACACCACGCTTGGAGTCGGCAAGATCAGAGGCGTCGAGAGCTTCGGCATGATGTGCTCGGAGCGCGAGCTCCAGCTTTCCGACGAGCATGACGGCATCATCGATCTTCCCGCCGACGCCCCGGTGGGCGAGAGCTTCGCGTCTTACGCCGGGCTCGATGATCCCGTGATCACCGTCAATCTCACGCCCAACCGGCCGGACGCCACCAGCATCCACGGCATTGCCCGCGACCTCGCCGCGGCGGGTCTCGGCACGCTCAAGACGCCTGCTATCGAGCCCGTTCCCGGCCAGGATCCCTGCCCCGTGAACGTGTCCTTCGATTTCGGCGACACGCCGAAACTCTGCCACGGCTTCGCGCTACGCCTCGTCTCAGGCGTCAGGAACGGCCCCTCCCCGCGCTGGCTCCAGCAGCGGCTCATCGCCATCGGGCTCAGGCCCATCAACGCGCTCGTGGACATCACCAACTACATCACCTTCGACCGCGGCCGGCCGCTGCATGTGTTCGACGCGCAAAAGGTGAAAGGCGACCTCGTGGTCCGCCGCGCGAAGGAAGGCGAGGAGGTGCTCGCGCTCGACGGCCGCACTTATGCGCTCAACCCTGAGATCTGCGTGATCGCCGACGAGAACGGCGTCGAATCCATCGCCGGCATCATGGGCGGCGAGCATTCGGGCTGCGACGAGAACACCACCGACGTGCTGATCGAATCGGCGCTCTGGGAGCCTCTCAACATCGCCCGCACGGGCCGTGCGCTCAACATCCGCACCGATGCGCGCTACCGCTTCGAGCGCGGCGTCGATCCCGAAATGATGGCGCCGGGCCTGGAGCTCGCGACGAAAATGGTGCTGGACCTCTGCGGCGGCACGCCCAGCGAGGCGCGCGTTGTCGACTACGAGCCGCTCCAACCAAGGATCGTGCGATTCCCCGTGAGTGAGGTGCGCCGGCTCACCGGCCTCGACCTGCCGGCAGAAGAGAGCCTCGGCATCCTCAGCCGCCTCGGTTTTCAGCCGCAAGGTCAAGGCGATGTCGTGGATATCACTGTCCCCTCCTGGCGGCCCGACGTGGATGGGATGGCCGACCTCGTGGAGGAAGTCATGCGGCTCGCCAGCGTGGATCGCATCGCGCCCCAACCCCTGCCGCGGGAAAGCGCGGTCGGCGCCCGCACGCTGACGCTTCCCCAGCGCCGCACAAGCTCTGCGCGCCGCGGCCTCGCCGCGCGCGGCATGCTGGAGGCCGTCACCTGGTCCTTCATTCCCGAAGACCACGCAAAGCTGTTCGGCGGCGGAAAGCCCGCGCTGAAGCTCGCCAACCCTATCGCCGCCGACATGTCGGACATGCGGCCCTCGCTGCTGCCCGGCCTCATCGCCGCCGCGCAACGCAACGCCGACCGCGGCTTTGGCGACGTCGCTTTGTTTGAAGTGTCCGGCACCTACGAGGGCGACACCCCGGAGGCGCAGCGCCGAGTGGCCGGCGGCATCCGCCGCGGCACGGCCCGGCTGGAAGGGTCCGGCCGCTCCTGGGCTGGCGCGCAACAACCCGTCTCGGTCTTCGACGCCAAGGCCGACGCGCTCGCCGTGCTGCAGGCCTTGGGCGTCACGCCCGACAAGGTGCAGACGGAAAACCCCGGCCCAGCCTGGTATCACCCCGGCCGCTCGGCCACGATCAAGCTCGGGCCGAAGAACGTTCTGGGTCATTTCGGCGAGCTGCACCCGCGCGTGCTCGAAGCGATGGACGCGTCCGGCCCGCTGGTCGGCTTCGAGGTTTTTCTCGGCGCGATCCCTGAGCCCAAGCAAAAGCCCACCCGCACCAAGCCCAAGCTGGAGCTTTCGCCCTTCCAGGCCGTCAAGCGCGACTTCGCCTTCGTGGTGGATTCGTCCGTCGAGGCCGGCCGCATCATGCGCGCGGCCCAAAGCGCCGACCGCAAGCTCATCACGTCCGTCAACGTGTTCGACGTCTTCGAAGGCCCAAGCCTCGGCGAAGGCAGGAAGTCGGTCGCCGTCGAGGTCTCCATCCAGCCCGTGGAAAAGACGCTGACCGACGAGGATTTCGAAGCGCTGGCCGCTCAGATCGTGAAGAACGTGGGCAAGGAGACGGGCGGCGTCCTGCGGGGTTGATCGCGCCAAGCCCGAAAGAGGAGAGACGAAAGGAATGACCAAGTTCCGCTGGGGGGTTCTGTCCACGGCCAAGATCGGGCGGGAGCAGGTGCTCCCCGCCATCGCCGATTCGGCCAATGGCGTGCTGCATGCCGTCGCCAGCCGCGACGAGCAGAAAGCCCGCGCGCTCGCTGATCGGTTCGGGGCAAAGCTCGCCTTCGGCTCCTACGAGGCGCTGCTGGCCTCCCCGGAGGTGGACGGCGTCTATATCCCGCTCCCGACCTCCCAGCATGTGGAATGGGCGATCAAAGCGGCGGATGCCGGCAAGCATGTGCTGGTCGAAAAGCCGCTCGCCCTTCGCGCCGAGGACATCGAGGGCGTCATCGCCGCCCGCGATCGCAACGGCGTGTTGGTCTCGGAAGCCTTCATGGTCACCTACCACCCGCAATGGCTGAAGGTGCGCGAACTGGTGCAGGGCGGCGCCATCGGAAACCTGCGCCACGTCCAAGGCGCCTTCACCTATTTCAACACCGACCCCCAAAACATGCGCAACCGCCCCGAACTCGGTGGCGGCGGCCTGCCCGACATCGGCGTCTATCCCACCGTTTCCACCCGCTTCGTGACGGGGGCGGAGCCATCCCGCGTCCAGGGCACGGTCGAGCGAGACCCCCGTTTCGGCA
This sequence comes from Mesorhizobium sp., assembly GCA_035998495.1. Classification (GTDB taxonomy): domain Bacteria; phylum Pseudomonadota; class Alphaproteobacteria; order Rhizobiales; family Rhizobiaceae; genus Mesorhizobium_B. The sequence continues at coordinate 6,124 of DASYHP010000079.1, read as the reverse complement.
CGGACCGCTATTCGAGCCACCGCGCCGATTTCGGCAGTTTCGAGCTTTCCTTCTACCTTTCCACCCAGATGGCCGCCCGGCAGATCATGGTCTTCCACGGCGACAAGGGTTTCGTCGAGGTCGCCTCGCCCTTCAACGCGGGGCTCTACGACCATCACCGCGTGGAGCTGCACAACGCCAACCACACGGAAGCGCAGGTCTTCCGCTTTCCCGGCGCGAGCCAATACCGGCTTCAGGCCGAAAGCTTCGTCCAGCGGGCGCAGGGCGAGGACGTGCCGGTCTTCTCCCTCGAAGACTCGGTTCTGAACCAGCGCGTGATCGACGCCTTTTTTCGCGCCGGCGAAAGCGGCGGGTGGGAGACGGTCTGAGTGGATGACCCCGGAAAGTCACAGACTTTCCGGGGTCATCCGCAACAGAAACTACCAATAAACCCCGCCCGACCGCACCCTGACGCGCGGCTTCTCCGCCGGTGGGCAGAGCCCGTCCGGGCAAGCGCCCGTGCCGTCTTCCCAGGCGTCGCCCGTGAGCGGCGAGAACACGCCCCGCCCCCACGGTCCCTCGGCGGGAAGCCGGATCTGCGGCACCAGCGGCAGCCTCTTCACCCGCATGGCGGGCGGCTCGCCGAAGCCCGCGCCGCGCCCGTCCGCGAGCGCCGCCAGCCGCGCGATCCGCTGCGCCGTCGGCGGGTGGCTCCTCAACACCGACGGCACCGGCGCGCGGGAGGTCGGCAGCATCAGGCTTTCCCAATAGCGGCCCTGCGCGCGTTCGAGCCTGTTAAGCGCCAGCGCCAAGCCCTCCGGGTCGCCCGTCAGCATGGCGGCGCCGAGGTCGGCGTCGAACTCGCGCGTGCGCGACAGCCCCAACTGCAGCAGCCCGCCGATGGTGGGCGCGAACACGAGCACCAGCACGGCCGGCCAGGGGATCGGCGCGGCGTATCCGCCCATCACGCCGACAAGGTTGAAGAGCACGGAGAACGTGCCGGCGGCCGACAGGAAGGATGTGAAGCGCGACACCATGTCGGCGAACGCCATCACCCGCAGATCATCATGGGCGATGTGGCTGATTTCATGCGCCAGCACCCCCAAAAGCTCGCGCGGCGTCAGATGCCGCACCAGACCGTCCGTCACCGCGATCGCCGCGTTGTCGCGACGGCCCACGGCGAAGGCGTTCATCAGCCGCGAGCGCACCACATGGAGCGTCGGCGGCCGGGCCAAGCCGGCGCGGCGGGCGAGTTCCTCCACCATCTCGACGCCGAGCGGGAAGCGGTCGCGCGCCACCGGCTCCGCGCGATACATTTTCAGCACCATGTCGGGGGTGGCGTTGCGCAGGCCCCACATGGAGAATCCGCCCAGCACCACCGCGTAAGCCACGCCCGCGAACCCCGCGAAGACGAAGGCGGAAACCGCCAGGATCAACACGCTGCCCGCGCCCAACGCCCAGGTGTGGAGCGTGTTGCGCCGGCGGAATCGTTGGCCTTGCTCGCTTTGAAGAAGGTGCGCCGTGGTCATCGCGCCTATATGGCCCCGGCGAACGCGTTTCCAACGCGGGCCCGCGCCGCTCACGCTTGCGCGGCAAAACGCCCATTCTTATATAGCCGCCGACCCACCCGCGGGGACTTTTCGCGCGGGGTTATCCCAAGCCAAAACGGGGGCTGGCGCCGGAACGCCTGAGGGGTCCTGTCAGCCCGCCAAAAGGAGAGAACAATGGCAAAAGTGATCGGCATCGATCTCGGCACCACGAATTCCTGCGTCGCCGTGATGGACGGCAAGGACGCGAAAGTGATCGAAAACGCGGAAGGCGCGCGCACCACGCCCTCGATCGTCGCCTTTTCCAACGACGGCGAGCGTCTCGTCGGCCAGCCGGCCAAGCGCCAGGCGGTGACGAATCCTGAGAACACCATCTTCGCGGTCAAGCGCCTGATCGGCCGCCGCTTCGACGACCCCGTGACGGAGAAGGACAAGAAGCTCGTCCCCTACAAGATCGTCAAGGGCGACAACGGCGACGCCTGGGTGGAGGCTGGCGCCAAGAAGTATTCGCCCTCGCAGATCTCCGCCATGGTCCTTCAGAAGATGAAGGAGACCGCCGAGTCCTATCTCGGCGAGAAGGTCGAGAAGGCCGTCATCACCGTTCCCGCCTATTTCAACGACGCCCAGCGCCAGGCCACCAAGGACGCCGGCAAGATCGCCGGGCTCGAAGTGCTGCGCATCATCAACGAGCCGACGGCTGCGGCGCTCGCCTACGGCCTCGACAAGAAGGAAGGCAAGACGATCGCGGTCTATGACCTGGGCGGCGGCACCTTCGACATTTCCGTGCTCGAGATCGGTGACGGCGTGTTCGAGGTGAAGTCCACCAATGGCGACACCTTCCTCGGCGGCGAGGACTTCGACATGCGTCTGGTCGAATACCTGGCCACCGAGTTCAAGCGCGAGCAGGGCATCGACCTGCGCAACGACAAGCTGGCGCTGCAGCGCCTGAAGGAAGCCGCGGAGAAGGCCAAGATCGAGCTGTCGGCCGGCGCGCAGACCGAGATCAACCTGCCCTTCATCACGGCTGACGCGTCGGGCCCCAAGCACCTGACCATGAAGCTGACCCGCGCCAAGTTCGAGCAGTTGGTTGACGACCTCGTGCAGCGCACGGTCGAACCCTGCCGCGCGGCGTTGAAGGATGCGGGGCTCAAGGCCGGCGAGATCGATGAGGTGGTTCTGGTCGGCGGCATGACCCGCATGCCCAAGATCCAAGAGGTCGTGAAGCAGTTCTTCGGCAAGGAGCCGCACAAGGGCGTCAACCCCGACGAGGTGGTGGCGATGGGCGCGGCGATCCAGGCCGGCGTCTTGCAGGGCGACGTCAAGGACGTGCTGCTTCTCGACGTGACCCCGCTCAGCCTCGGCATCGAGACGCTCGGCGGCGTGTTCACGCGCCTGATCGACCGCAACACCACGATCCCCACCAAGAAGAGCCAAGTCTTCTCGACGGCCGAGGACAGCCAGTCGGCGGTGACGATCCGGGTCTTCCAGGGCGAGCGCGAGATGGCGGCCGACAACAAGCTGCTCGGCCAGTTCGATCTCGTCGGCATCCCGCCCGCGCCGCGCGGCGTGCCGCAGATCGAGGTCACCTTCGACATCGACGCCAACGGCATCGTCAACGTGTCGGCCAAGGACAAGGGCACGGGCAAGGAGCACCAGATTCGCATCCAGGCTTCCGGCGGATTGTCTGACACCGACATCGAGAAGATGGTCAAGGACGCTGAAGCGAACGCCGAGGCCGACAAGAAGCGGCGCGCGCTGGTGGAAGCCAGGAACAGCGGCGAGGCGCTCGTCCACTCGGCGGAAAAATCGCTCAAGGACTATGGCGACAAGGTGGGCGAGGCCGAGCGCAACGCGATCGCCGACGCCATCACGGCCCTGCGCACCGCGATCGAGGGCGACGATGTGAGCGTCATCGAGCAGAAGACGCAAGCGCTCGCCGAGGCCTCGATGAAGCTCGGCCAGGCCATGTACGAGGCCTCCCAGGCCGAAGCCGCCAATGACGGCGCGGCCAAGCCCGATTCGGACGTGGTGGACGCCGACTTCGAGGAGATCGACGACGACAAGAAGAAGTCGGCCTGACCGGCCTTCTTCCAAATTGAAAAACCCCGGACGGAAACGTCTGGGGTTTTTCTTTTCCGGCTCCCGCTCGCTCAGCCGTAAACATTGGCCGCCATCGCCTGGTAGAGCGGGATGCCCACCACGATGTTGAAGGGAAATGTGATGGCGAGCGAGCAGGTCAGGTAGTAGCCCGGATTGGCCTCGGGCAGCGCCATCCGCACGGCTGCCGGCGCGGCGATATAGGACGCGCTTGCCGCCAGCGTGGCGAGCACCACGGCGCCCCCTTCCGACATTCCGGCGGCCCAGGCCGCGGCGATCCCCAGCGCGGCATGCAGCACCGGCATGGCGATGGCGAAGCCCGCGAGCCTCAGCCCCACCTGCCTGAAGTCGCCGAGGTGGCTTGCCGCCACCCGGCCCAGATCGAGCAGGAACAGGCAAAGCACGCCCGCGAACAGGTCGACGAAGAAGGGCTTCACGGGCGCGATCCCGTCCTTGCCCGCGATCGCTCCGATCGCCAGCCCGCCCGCCAGCAGCACGATGCTCTTGGAGGACAGGACCTGCGACAGCACGGCCGAAAGGCCGGACGAGTCCCGCCAGGCCGGCGCGGAACCGCCGAGCACGGCCGCGCCGGAGGCGCTCACCCCGACCGCGCGGCTCGCCGCCGCCGACAACCCGGCCAGGCCGAGCGCCACGACGATGCCGGGAACCTCCATGATGGCGAGGAGCGCCGCGGCATAGCCCTCGAACGGCACGCCCTGCTGGCTGAGCAGGCTCGTCACGGCGGCGAAGGTGACCGCCGACACCGAGCCGTAATGCGCGGCGAGTGCCGCGGCATCGGCGACCGGCAGGCCCATGAACCGGCGCAGGATCGCATAGCACCAGAGCGGAATGGCGCAGCCCAGAACCAGCGCGGCGGCAACGGGCGCGGCGATCTCCTCAAACGACCGTTCGGCCAGTTCACCCCCGCCCTTCAGCCCGATCGACAGCATGAGGTAGAGGGCGAGCGCCGCGAACACGGGCTCGGGCAGTTTGAGGTCGGACCGCAGCAGCGCCGCGAAACCGCCGAGCAGGAAGCAGAGGATGGCGGGCGAGAGCAGGCTGCCGGCGACGAGATCGAGCATGAAGAAGAGGCCTTTGGTGAGTTGCCGAGCCTCATGGCGCTTCCCGGCCCTATGCAGAACTAAATAGTTGCACTAGCTACCATTGCGATCTGCAATGGTGACGCCATGCTCCGCCTCGACCACGACCTGCTGCGGACCTTTGTTGCGGCCGTCGATGCCGGCAACCTTTCCCGCGCCGCCGAACGGCTGCGGCTGAGCCAGCCGACCGTCAGCCTCCAGCTCAAGCGGCTCGAGGATGCGCTCGGCTGCCGGCTGGTGGAACGGTCCCCACGCTTGTTCCAGCTCACGGCCGAGGGCGAAACGCTGCTGAGCTACGGGCGGCGCATCCTCGCCTTGTCCGAAGAGGCCGTGGCGCGTCTGACGGAACCCAGGATGAGCGGCTTGGTGCGGCTCGGCACGCCGGAGGACTTTGCCACCACCCATCTGGCTGCCGTGCTTGCCGCCTTCGCGCGCGGACATCCCGAAGTCGTGCTCGACGTCACGACCGACCTGACTTTGAACCTGATCGACCGCTTTCGCGCGGGCGAGTTCGACCTGATCCTCATCAAGCGCGAGCCGATGGGCCCAGCCGACGGCGTGCGGGTTTGGCGTGAGCCCCTGGTCTGGGCCTGCGCGGGCGAGCGCGCCGGCGGCTTCAGCCTGACTGAGCGGGATCTGCCGCTCGTCGTGTCGCCGCACCCTTGCGTGTATCGCAAGCGGGCCATGCGCGCGCTCGATCGCGCCGGGCGGTCCTGGCGTGTCACCTACACCTCCGCCTCTCTGGCGGGCGCGCAGGCCGCGGTCCGGGCGGGGCTTGGCGTCACGGTTCTGCCCGCCGGCATGGTTCCGGCCGATTTCGCCGTGCTCGACGCTGGGGCCGGCCTGCCGCCTCTCGCGGAAACCGAGATCGCGCTGCTTTCGGCGCCGGGCATCGGCCCGGCTGCGGAGCGGCTCGCCCAGCACATCGTGGCCTCGCTCGAGCGCGGTTCGCGGGTAGAGGCGCCGGATGCGACGGGCCGGCCGAGAGGGCTTGGCGCCTGAGCCTCGCCCGTTCACCGAAGGCGGCGCAGGGGGCCGAGCCTCCCCACGCGCAGTCCCGCGCGCCCCGTGGACAAACTCCCCGGCTCACAAGCTTTCTTCTGCGCCGGATCAAACGCTTAGCTCTGCCCCGCCAGAAATCTCGCCCCCTTTCGTCCACGTCCCCAGAACCCTCCCGTACTCTCCCTCTCGCCTGTCTTGCGGGAAGCCTGGGATGCATACCGGGTGCTCAGGGAGGCGGGCCGGTGCTGGATCGGTCGAGCGACGGTGGCCCGGCTGGGCGATGAGCCCGTGAGGTCCAGGCCCCAGGGGAGGACGGCGCGCGCACGGCAAAAGCGTGCAAGCGCCGCCTGGATCCGGGGCAAGAGAGCCGACGGCATGCGTGGCGCGAGCCACGCAACA
>DASYHP010000059.1:0-189868 GCA_035998495.1 Mesorhizobium sp. | reverse complement strand
CCCTGCGACACCAACACGTCAACCTGCCGCAGCTTGGCAACGATCTCCTCAGGCTTGTGCTTCCTCTGGCTCATTCTCACGTCCTCCAAATGCCCCTCGGGCATACTTCAGGGAGGACCACTTTTCAGGGAGAAGGCCAGACGCCAGGATCGAGGCGGCTTACCAGGCCGACGCCGTTTGGCGCGGCTCCCACCCGCTCGACGAGGTGCGCGGGCGGGAGGCGATCGCGGCGCGGGTCTGGCGGCCCTTGCTCCAGGCCTTTCCCGACATGGAGCGGCGCGAGATCATCCTCATCGCGGGCGAATCCTTCGGGCACGATCTGGTGGGCGCCGTCGGGCATCTCTGCGGCACGTTCCGCTGCGATTGGCTCGGCATCCCCGCCACCGGCCGCGCGGCCTATCTCCGCTTCGGCGAGATGCATCAGGTGGCGGAAGGCCGGATCATCCGGAGCACGGTGCTTTTCGACCTGCTCGACCTCATGCGGCAGGCCGGCGTCTGGCCCGTGCCGGCGAGCCTGGGCGTCGAGGAGCAATGGCCCGCGCCCCTCACGGGCGACGGGATCGTGCTGGAGGGGCAGGACCCGGCGACGTCCGTCCAGAGCCTCGCTCAGACGCTCGCCATGCAGAAGACGCTGGGCGACCATGACGACGCGCGAGGCACAGGCCGAGAGGGGCTCCTGACGATGCCGCAGAAGGAGCACTGGCACAGCCGCATGATGTGGTACGGCCCGGCTGGGATCGGCACGGCGCGCGGGCTCGCAGGCTTCGTTGATTGCCACCAGCTCCCGTTCCGGCAGGCGTTCCCCAACCGCAAAGGCGGCAACCACTACGCCCGCTTCGGCGACGGCCCATATTCGGCGACCGCCGGCTGGCCGAGCGTGCGCGCCGTCCATTCCGGCGGCGGCTTCATGGGGATGGGGCCGACCGGCCGGCCGGTCGAGATGCGCGTGATGGATTTTTATCTCCACCACGAAGGCCTCATCCGCGAGAACTGGGTGCCGCTCGACATCATCCATCTCCTCAAGCAAATGGATGTGGACGTCTTCGAGCGCATGCGCCGTCTCGTCCGGCCCTGATCCGGGGAGAGCAGACCGCCAATTCCGAGCACAAAGCGGCGGCAAGGCAGCTTTCAGGGATGCTCAGCTCCGCACGGACCGGCTCTCCGCGCCGCTTTTCAGGCCTGAGGTGGCCGCCCCGGCGCGCCGTCTGACGTTCCGTCACCCGCTCCGCCGCTCCGTGCCGACGCGACGGATCGTGGCGAAAAGCCCATTTTTGGCAAGCGCTCGGCCGCGATCGGGAACTCAGATGCCAAGGGGCGCTCACTGCATTCGGTGCGGCAGATCAACGCAGGCGGAACGAATGGCCCGCCCGCAAATCGTCGCCTCGTCGTCCCATTTTCATCCAAGTGCGGTCACATTCCGGCTTAGACAAGCTCCCGTCACAACGAACCACAACAACACGGTGAACTTGGAACAATGACCAATCGTCTTGCCGCACGTCTTTTCGTCTGCATGAACATCTTTGTTGCTTCGATGGCCTTCACAGGCGTTGCTGAGGCGAAGGACCGCAATTCTGGAAAGGTGATGGCTGGCCCGGCATCGTGGTATGGTCCCGGCTTCCATGGCCGGAAGACCGCCAATGGCGAGCGCTTCAACATGAACGAGCTGACGGCGGCCCATCGCTCCCTGCCCTTCGGCACCAAGGTCCGCGTGACCAACCAGAAGAACGGCAAATCGGTGGTCGTGCGCATCAACGACCGCGGCCCCTATGCCGGCGGCCGCGTCATCGACCTGTCGCGGAGCGCGGCGCAGGCCCTGAGCATGGTCGGCTCGGGCGTGGCGCCCGTGAAGATGCAGGTGCTTCGCTAGAACGGACCCCTCGACCAAGAGCACGTCAGCAGCGCGCGGCCGGAGAGCCGGGGACGTCTGGTTTTCTCGGACCGGAAGAGGCATGATCGGCTGTGCGCGTTCATCCGACAGGCCTGCCTCGAGCCGCATCCGCGAGATCGGCTCTCGCCCCTCACCGGGGAGGCGCGCTCAAGCACAGCTTCGGGCTTGAGCAGTTCCGCGTCGGGCGAAACCGCTCCGTGGCCGCGGCTTGCTTGGCCGCGGCGCTGCTTGCGCCATCGGCGTCGCTGGGCGCGAACCTGTTCGCGTCGGCCGAGCAGGCCCGGGTCTTATGCGCGGACAGCAAGGATTGGTGCGCGGGCTTCGTGGCCGGCGCGCTGGATGGCTGGTCCGCCCTCGAAGCCTATTACGCTGGGGACAAGTTCTGCCTTCCCCCCGATCTCACGACGGGACGCATCGTCGAGGACTTCAAGCCCCATCTCGAGCAGAACGCGGGCCGCGCGCTTGAGCCGGCCGCCTATCTCCTGTTCGAGATGATGATCGCGCAGTTTCCCTGTGCGGGCGTGCCCGCCGGGGGATGAACCCCCGGCGCAGGCGGGCGAAAGCGCAGTCGCGGCAAAGCGCCATTAGAACGAGCTTCGCTCACCGGGAGGAGGAGGCCGCCGCTTCCCGGTCGAGCCAAGCCCGGACGGCGCTAGGGCCGGGAGCCCTCAGCCGCGCGCGGCTCGGCCCTTCGCCGACCTTCACGGATATGCCGCCAAGCGCTTCGGCCGCCGCGAACGCGTCTTCGTCGGTGACGTCGTCGCCCAGCATCAGCGGCCGGCGTCCCCCAAAAGGTGCTTGGCCGCTGAGCCGGTGAAGCGCGCGGCCCTTGTGCGCCTCGGCCGGCTTGACCTCGACCACCATCTTGCCGGCCTGGACCACATAGCCGGGCACCGCCGCGGCTGCCTCCGCCGCGGCGAGGCAGGCCGCCGCCGCTTGCGGCGCGAGCCGATAGTGCAGCGCGGCCATCGGCCCCTTGAGCTCGAGCCCGACGCCGGGAACGGCCTCAGCTTTCCGCAGCGCCTCCAGCACGGCGTCGGGCGGCGCCGGGCGCGGGGGCGGCAGGGGCGCGTTTGGCGCGACCACGTCCAAGCCGTGCCCCCCGGCGCGCCAGACCGTATCGGGGGTGCGGGCCGCGAGGTCGCGGATGTCGCGGCCGCTGATCAGCGCGACCGCGCCGCCCAGGAACGCGGCCAGGCTTTCCAGGGCCGCCGCCGTGGACGGCGGGATCTTCACCGCGTCCGGATCGGGAATGATCTCGGCGAGCGTGCCGTCGAAGTCGAGAAACAGCGCCTCGTTTCCACCGAGGCGGAGCCCTTCCAGATCGCCGAGGTTCATGCGCCCTCTTCACGCGCCTTGCGCGCGAAACTCGCATCGAGCGCGTCGAGGAAGCCGCGGCGCCACCAGGCGATGCTTTGCTCGGCGATTCCGCGTCTCAAGATTTCCCAGCGCTCGCGGCGCTCTTCGACTGGCATCTCCAGCGCGTCGTGGACGGCGCTGGCCATTCCGCCGATGTCGTGCGGGTTGACGAGGATCGCCTCCCGCATCTGCTCGGCCGCGCCCGCGAACTCCGACAGGACGAGCACGCCGGGATCGTCGGGCTCCTGGGCCGCAACGAACTCCTTGGCGACCAGGTTCATGCCGTCATAGAGCGGCGTGACGAGACCCACCCGCGCCAGCCTGTAGATGCCGGCCAGCGCCCCGCGGGAATAGCTCCGGGCGAGATAGCGGATCGGCGTCCAGTCCAGATCGGCGTAGTCGCCATTGATCTGACCCGCCAGCCGATCGAGTTCCGTCCGCAGCGCCTGATAAGCCTCCACCGCCTCCCGTGAGGGCGGCGCGATCTGCACGAAGCTCACCTTGTTGTGCAGTTCCGCATGCTCGTCGAGCAGGCGGCCGAAGGCCTCCATGCGGTTGGGCAGGCCCTTGGAATAGTCCATCCGGTCCACGCCGATCACCAGCGCCCGGTCGGCGATGGTGCGCGCCAGACGGGTTGCGGCATCCCGGCCTTCCTCGCCTTCGGCCAGGCGCTTGATATCGTCGGGGTCCGTGCCGATCGGGAAGGCCGCGGCTTCGAGCACGCGCCCGAAGGCGAAGAGTCGCCCGTCGTCCAGCAGCTCACCCCCCGCCTGCTCGACGAGATAGCGCCGAAAATTCGCCACGTCGCGCTCCGCCTGAAAGCCCACGAGGTCGAAGGCGCAGAGGCCGCGCACCAGGGCCTGGTGCTGCGGCACGGCCATCAGCACTTCCGGCGCGGGGAAAGGGATGTGCAGGAAAAAGCCCAAGGGGCCTTCCCAGCCGGCGGCGCGCATCTCTTCGCCCAGAAGCAGGAAGTGGTAGTCATGGACCCACACCGTGTCGCCCGGCCGCGTCTCATGGGCGAGCAGGCGGCCGAAGCGGCGGTTCACCGCCTCATAGGTCTGGAAGTCGCTTTCGTCGAAAGCCGCCAGGTCGATGCGATAGTGGAAGACGGGCCAGAGCGACTTGTTGGCAAAGCCGTGATAATAGCCGTCACATTCCGCCCGGGTGAGATCGGCGAGCGCGAACTCGATGTCCGCCTCCCGGATGGTTCGGACGCCGGTCGCCTCTTGGTTCACGACCTCGCCGGACCAGCCGAACCAGGCCCCGCCGCCGCGCTCGGTCAGAGCGTCGGCGAGCGCCACGGCGAGCCCGCCGGCGCGCGGCTGGCCTGGAACGGCGGTGCGGTTGGATGCGATGACGAGCCTGCCCATCGGGAGCGAACATGACGGGTTGAGCGGGAAAGGCAACCCCGCGTCCGGCCGCCGTCCACGACCCTCTCGACGGCTCCCCTCACGCAGGTTAGGCAGAGGCATGACGACGCCCTCGCCCGATGCCGCCCAGCGCCCCGTGTTTCCCGACCTCGCGGACAAGGCCGTGCTCGTCACCGGCGCGTCCACGGGCATCGGCGCGGCGCTGGCGGAGGCCTTCGCGGCCCAAGGCTGCCTGGTCGGGCTCCACTTCAACAAGAGCGCAGAGGCGGCCGAGGTTCTTGCCGCGCGCATCCGGGAGGCGGGCGGGACGGTGTTCCTCGTGCGTGCCGACGCCGCGCACCCACAAGCGATCGCGCGGGCGGTGGAGGAGACCGCCACGCATTTCGGCAGGCTCGACGGGCTCGTGAACAATGCCGGCAGCATGCTGGGCCGGGTGCCTTATTCCGAGCTTACGGACGAGCACTATGACGCCGTCATGGACCTCAACGCACGCTCGGTGATCGCAGCATCGCGCGCGGCCGTCCCCTTCCTGAAGCGCCAGGGCGGCTTCATCATCAACACGAGCTCGATCGCGGCGCGCCATGGCGGCTCGGGCGGCGCCGGGCTCTACGCCGCGTCGAAAGCCTTCGTATCCAATGTCACGAAAGGCATGGCCAAGGAGCTTATCGCTCACGGCATCCGCGTGAACGCGGTGGCGCCCGGCGTGATCGAAACACCCTTCCACGAGCGCTATTCGACACCTGCCCAGTTGGAGGCGGCGCGGGCGCAGATCCCGCAAGGGCGGCTGGGCACGGCTGAGGATTGCGTGGGCGCCTATCTCTTCCTCGCCTCGGCCCAGCTCAGCCCCTACGTGATCGGGCAGGTGATTGAGGTGAACGGCGGCCAGCTCATGCCGTGAGAGCCGTGGGCTCGGCGCTTCCCCTCAACGGGCCTTCTCGGCCTGGAAGCGGCGTTCGAGCAGGCTGACCAGCCGCACCATGGGCCACAGGAAGATCACATAGACCAGGGCCGCGCCGATCAGCGGCGAAGGGTTGGCGTAAAGCGACTGCGCGTCATTGGCCTGCTTCAAGAGCTCGGGCAGCGCCACGGTGGAGGCCAGCGAGGTGTCCTTGAACATGGACACGCAGTTGCTGGTGGTGGGCGGGATCACCACGCGAACGGCCTGCGGAAGGATGACCTTGCGAAGCGTCTGGACAAAGGAGAGGCCGAGCGCCTGCGCCGCCTCGAACTGGCCGCGCGGGATGCTCTGGATGCCGGAGCGGAACACTTCGGCCGAATAGGCGGCCATCACCATTGAGAAGGCGGTGATGGCGGAAACCCAGGACGACAGGCTGATGCCCACGAAGGGAAGAGCGTAGTAGATCAGGATCAGCACCACGAGCACGGGCATGGCGCGCAGCACGTCGATATAGATGACCGAAAGCACGCGGACGGGCTTGGGCGCGTACAGCCTGAGCAGACTGATCAGAAGGCCCAGAGGGACGCCGATCGCGATGCTCATCAGCCCCAGAAGCAGCGTGTTGACGAATCCCCGCATCAGGGCGGGGAAGCTGGAAACCAGCACGTCGAGGTTGAAGAAGGTTTCCAGCAGAGACATCCATGACCCCCATAGGATGAGTGCGGCGACGGCCACGCCTTCGGGCGAGACGGCCAGCCGGCCGCGTCGGACAATGGGCAAAAGAAAAGCCGGAGCTCTTTCCCGCAAGCGGAAACAGCTCCAGCCACGCTGCGCCGGCGGTGAAGCCGGCGCTGAAAGCTGTTGAGGCGGCCGCGCCGATCAGGCGCCGGGAATGGGCGCCTCGGTCACGGTGGCGGAGCCCTCGGGCGCATCCGTGCCGAACCACTTCTTGTGAAGCTCCGCCAACGTGCCGTCCTTCTTCATGGCGGTCAGCGCGTCGTTGAGCTTGGGCAGCAGCGGGTGGTCCTTGCCCATCATCAGGGCGTATTGCTCGCCCGTCTTGATACGCTCCTTGACCTCCATCCCCTGCATTTGGGTGAAGGAATACTCCATGCCCGGGATGTCGCTGACCACCGCGTCCACGCGGCCGGCATTGAGGTCGAGCAGCATTTCCTGCTGGGTGTTGTAGCCCTTCACCTCACCGATGCCGTACTGTTCCTGGTTGGCCTTGACCCAGGTGTCGCCCGTCGATCCCGACAGCACGCCCACCGTCTTTTCCTTGAGGTCGGCCAAGCCCTTCACCTCGCTGTCCACCTTGGCGGCGACGCCCATGTCGGAGTCGTAGTAGGGCTGCGTGAAGGAGAGCGACTGCAGGCGCTCGGGCGTGATCGTGATGGAGGAGATCGCGACATCGATACGCCCCGAGGAGATGCCGGAGAACAGCGCCTGGAAACCGTAGTCGGCGAACTCAGGCGTCAGGCCGGCCCGCTTGGCGGCCTCGGTGACGATGTCGACCTCAAAGCCCTCGAACTGCCCTTGGGCGTTCTTGAACTCGAAGGGCGGGTTGGTGGGATAGGCGCCGACATTGAGCGTCTCCTGGGCTAGGCTTGTGCCGGCGCCGGCGGCGAGCCCGAGCGCTGCGGCCAGGCCGATCAGGCTGCGACGAGAAAAGTTCATGTTCGTTCCCTCTGTTGGTTCTTAGGTAGACATCTCGGCCGGCGCGGTCTGCCCGCCGGGCCTCGATGGGCATTACAACGCGATTGCCGCCATCCGCTCAAGGGCCTCCTGGATCTGCGCGGGCTCGCGGCACACGCACATGCGCAGAAAGGCCTTGGACGAGCTGCCGAACAGGTGGCCGGGCGCGAGCCCCACCCGCGCCTCTTCGAGGATGCGCGCGCAGGCGCGTCCCGCGTCGTCTTCGCCTTGCAGCGCGAAGAAGGCGTACATGCCGCCCTTGGGTTTTTCGGGCAGGACGACGCTGTTGAGCTGCCCGAGCTTTTCGTAGGCCAAGTCGAGGCCGGTGCGGCAGCGCTCCCGGATCTCGCGCACGAGCGGCTCGCCTTCCCGGAGCGCGGCGGCGGCGCCCGCCTGGAGCGGTCCGGCCGTGCCGCTGTTGATGTATTGGGTCATGGCGCCCAATTGATCGGCGATGCCGGAGGGGTGCGTGAGCCAGCCGACCCGCCAGCCCGTCATCGCCCAGGCCTTCGAGAAACTGTTGACGGAAAGCACCCGGTCGCCGTCCTCAGCGATCTCCAGGATCGACGGGGCGGCCTCGCCCTCGAAGTAAAGGCGGTTATAGACCTCGTCGGAGATGATCCAGACGCCGGTGCGGCGGCTGAACTCGAGCAGCGCCTGCATCTCCTCGCGCGTGGCCGTCCAGCCCGTGGGGTTGGACGGCGTGGACAGGAAGATCGCGCGGGTGCGCGCGTCGCAGGTGGCGAAGAGCGCGTCGAGGTCGAGCCGCCAGCCGCCCTCCAAGCGCAAGGGGAAGGGGCGCGGCTCGCCGCCGATCAGGTGGATGGCGTTGTGGATGTTGGGCCATTGCGGTGCGACATAGACGACGTTGGTGCCGACATCGACGAGCAGTTCGAGCGCGAGATAGAGCGCCTGCATGCCGCCCGGGGCGACCGTGGTGCGCCCGGCCGGAAAGGGTTTTCCGAACAGGCGCGACTGATATTCGGACAGCGCCTCAGTGAGCGGGCCGTAGCCGCGCATGTTGGGGATATAGAAGGTCAGCCCCTCGTCAAAGGCCTGTTTCGCCGCCTCGCGGATGAAGGCGGGCGTCACCATGTCGCCTTCGCCATACCAGAGCGCGATCACGTCGCCCAATTCGAAGGCGCGCACGGCCAATCTCGCGATGTTTTCGGTATGCAGGTCGCGGATCTGCGCGCGGATGCCCTCGAAGGCATGGCGTGCCGAAAAATCCGCGGGCTGGGGCGGCATGAACGACAAGGAACTCACCTTCGCGCTGGCATGGGCCGGGCTGCGGATGTGAAATGCTTAGCCGAAGTGCCGCGGCTTGCAAGGACCAGTTTGAAGCCTGAAAGAAATCGGCGTGTCGGCGCGTCAGCCGTTGAGCAGGTCGCGCGCGGCTTCGAACTCCCTGCGGAAGCCGGCTCCCAAGACCATCGTGTCGCTGGCGAGGATGAAGAAGCTCGCGCCCACAGCCGCCCAGCGGCCGGCGTCGGCGGGGGTCGCGCAAAAGATGCCGGCCGCCTTGCCGTTCTGCAGCGCCGCCGCGAGGATCGCCTCGATGGCCGCCGCAAGCCGGTCGGCGCCGGCCGGCCCCGTCGCGCCGAGCGACACGGACAGGTCGCCGGGACCGACGAAGATCACGTCGGCGCCTTCGGTCGCGGCGATGGCCTCGGCATTGGCCAAGCCTTCGGCCGTCTCCACCTGGAGAGCGAGCACGACCTCCGCATTGGCGCGAGCGAGATAGTCCGGGATGCGGTAGCCGTAGCCCGCCGCCCGGCCGGGGCCCACGCCGCGGCTGCCGATCGGGGGAAAGCGCGCGGCCTCCACGGCGCTCTGCGCCTGCGCGGGCGTGGACACGCGCGGCACGAGGACGCCGCGCGCGCCGCTGTCGAGGGCGGCCGCGATCGATTCGGGCGCATGGCCGGGCACGCGCACGAGCGCGGGAACCCGGTGGAGATCGGCGGCGCGCACCAAGTTCTCGACGCCATCGCGGGAAAACTGGGCGTGCTCCCAGTCGATGCACAGGAAGTCGGCGCCGGCTGCGGCCGTCACCTCCACCGCCACGGGATGCGGGATGGCCGCGAACGTGCCGACCAGGGGTTTTCGCGCCAGGCAGTTTTGGCGAAAGTCGTCCATGCCCGTGGCTCCAAGCTTTTTGCCGCCGCAGCCATAAGCCTGAAAGGTGGACAGAGCCTAGGGGCGGGCAGGCGCAGGCTTGCAATCTTCCACCGCCCTCGTAGCGTGCCGCTCGCTTCACGGATTTCGACACATGGTCATGCCGCACCCGCTGAAGGGCCCGAACCGGCTCAAGCTCGGCGTCTTCTCCGCGAACGCCGATGGCGGGCTCGCCATCACCGACGTGCCCGAGCGCTGGACGGCTACATGGGCTGACAACCTTTCCGCTGCCCAGATCGCCGATCGGGCGGGTTTGGAATTCTTCCTGCCCATCGCGCGCTGGCGCGGCTTCGGGGGCAAGAACAAGGTGCGGGAATGGTCCTTCGAGACCTTCACCTGGGCGGCGGGACTGGCGACGGCCACGCAAAATATCGGCCTGTTCATGACGGTGCATGTGCCGCTCGTCCATCCGCTCTACGCGGCCAAGGCGTTGGCCACCGTGGACCACATCTCGGGCAGGCGCGCCGGGCTCAACATCGTCTGCGGCTGGAACCCGCGCGAATTCGGCATGTTCGGCGTGTCCTTGGTCGAGAAGGGCTATGACCAGGCCGCCGAATGGCTGGCGATCGTGGAAAAGCTCTACGCCTCCGACGAGCCCCTTACGCATGAAGGCGAATACTACCGCCTCACGGAGGCCGTGAGCCGGCCCGCCAGCCTCCAGCGCCCGCGCCCCGTGACCATGAACGCGGCCTTCGGCGGGCCGGGCCGGGACTTCGCGGCCGCCCATTGCGACACCCTCTTCACCACCTTCTCCGAGATCGCCGAGGCCGGAAAGCATGTCGAGGACATGCGGGCGCGAGCGCAAAACTACGGTCGCGCGATCGGCGTCTACACGGTCGCACATGTGGTCTGCCGGCCAACCGATGATGAGGCGCAGGCCTATTACGACCGCTATGCCGTGACGCTCGCCGACCACGACGCGGTGGACGCGCATATGGCGGGCAAGAAGGAATTCTCCCAGTCCCACGACCGCGAGGCTTATGAGCGCTACCGCCAGCGCTTCGCCGGCGGCGCGGGAAGTTTTCCGCTGGTGGGCTCGCCCGAAACGATTGCAGCCGGCATGGCGGCCATCGCCGCACAGGGCTATGAGGGCATCGCGCTGTCCTTCGTGAACTACACGCACGAGCTGCCCTTTTTCTGCGACCGCGTGTTGCCGCTCCTGGAAGAGGCGGGGCTGCGCGAGCCCCGACAGGAGCCGAGAGCGGAGGCATGAGTCGTGCCGTCCAGGCGCGGGCTTCTGGCGTGGGGCCTTGCCGTGGCCGGCGGTCTTGCGCCGGCGCTCGGCATGCTGCGGCGCTCAGGACCGGAGGGTGACGCTTCGATGGAACCGGAGCATGGCGCGATGGAAGCCGATGAGGACGCCGGATGGCTCGACGCCGAGACCAAGGTCGAGGAGGCGCCGGGCGCGCATGGCGGCGACCTGCGCCTGTGGCTCAGGCTCTTCACCTGCGCCACGCTCGTGGAGAACGAGGTCCGCCGGCGGCTGCGGCAGGAGTTCGACTTCACCCTGCCGCGCTTCGATCTTCTGGCCCAGCTCGAGCGGGCGGAGGACGGCATGGTGCTGGGCGAGATCTCCAAGCGCATGATGGTGTCGCCCGGCAACCTGACCGACATGGTCGAGCGCATGGTGGAGGCCGGCTATGTGAGCCGCACGCCGCTCGCCTCCGACCGCCGGGTGCAGATCGTGGCGCTGACGGTTTGGGGCCGCGGAGAGTTCCGCCGGATCGCCGACCGCCACAGCGAATGGATCGGGAAGCTCTTCGCCGGACTTCCCCCAGCCGAGGGCGCGGCGCTGACGGCGGAGCTCGGCAAGCTCAAGCAGTCGATCCGCGCGGCGCTGGGCAAGGCGCGCTGAGATCAAATTTCAAGTTTGAAATTTGCTCGTTTGCGTCTACATTGCCGCCATGCGCGGCACCGTCGCACGCTGCTGTTTCGAGTGGGCGCCGAAGCGCGCCGCGCTAAGTTCGAAACTCGGTGAACCGCGCGAGGAGGCCTGACATGCGGATCGTCTGCGTTGGCGGGGGGCCGGCCGGGCTCTACTTCGCCCTGCTCATGAAGAAGCAGCACCCCGCGCACCACGTCACCGTGGTCGAGCGCAACCGGCCCTTCGACACGTTCGGCTGGGGCGTGGTGTTTTCCGACGCCACCATGCAGGCCATGCGGCAGTGGGACCCGGAAACGGCGGCCACGATCGAGGATGCCTTCAACCACTGGGACGACATCGAGCTGATCTTCAAGGGCCGGCGGCTGCGCACCACGGGCCACGGCTTCGTGGGCATCGGCCGCAAGAAGATGCTGAACATTCTGCAGGACCGCTGCCTGGAGCTGGGCGTCGAGCTCACATTTGAGCAGGAGGTCGAAAGCGACGCCGACTTCCCGGACGCCGACCTCGTGATCGCCACGGACGGCGTGAACTCGAAAATCCGCATGAAGCATGCCGACATCTTCAAGCCGGACATGCTGAAGCGGCCGAACCGCTATATCTGGCTCGGCACGGACAAGGCCTTCGAGGCCTTCACCTTCGACTTCCGCAAGACGGAGCACGGCTGGTTCCAGGCGCATATCTACAAGTTCGACGAGAACACCTCGACCTTCATCGTGGAAACCACCGAGGACGTGTTCCAGGCGCACGGACTCGACCGGATGAGCCAGGACGAGGGCATCGCGTTCTGCGAGGAGCTTTTCGCGGAAACGCTGGACGGCCATCGGCTCCTCAGCAATGCGCGCCACCAGCGCGGCTCGGCCTGGCTGAATTTCGGCCGGTTGATCTGCGAGACCTGGAGCTTCTTCAACGGGAACAGCCATGTCGTGCTGATGGGCGACAGCGCCCACACCGCGCATTTCGCGATCGGCTCGGGGACCAAGCTCGCCATCGACGACGCGATCGAGCTCACGCGCCAGTTCGACATCCACGGCCACGAGCGGGAAAAGATCCCGGCCGTTCTCGGGGCTTACGAGGAGGTGCGAAGGGTCGATGTGGCGCGCATCCAGAACGCGGCGCGCAACGCCATGGAATGGTTCGAGGTGGTGGGCCATCGCTATGCCGACCGGCTGGAGCCCGAGCAGTTCATGTATTCGCTGCTCACGCGCTCGCAGCGCATCAGCCACGAGAACCTGCGCCTGCGCGACAAGGACTGGCTGGAAGGCTACGAGCGCTGGTTCGCGGGCCGCGCGGGCGTCGATCCCTTGCCCAACGGCAAGGTGCCGCCGCCGATGTTCACGCCCTTCCATCTCCGCGGCATGACGCTCGAAAACCGCATCGTGGTCTCTCCCATGGCGATGTATTCGGCCGTGGACGGGGCGCCCAACGACTTCCACATGGTTCACCTGGGCGCGCGCGCCATGGGCGGGGCGGCGCTGATCTTCCCCGAAATGACCTGCGTGTCGCCCGACGCCCGCATCACGCCAGGGTGCCTGGGCCTGTGGAACGACGAACAGGAGGCGGGCTTCAAGCGGTTGGTCGACTTCGTGCATCGTGAGACGCCGGCCAAGATCGGCTGCCAGCTCGGCCATGCCGGCCGCAAGGGCGCGACGAAGGTGGCCTGGGAAGGCATCGACGAGCCGCTCGAGGAGGGTGGCTGGGAGCTGATCTCGGCCTCCGCCATCCCCTATCTGCCGCATTCGCCCGTTCCCCGCGCGATGACGCGGGAGGACATGGACCGGGTGAAGGCCGACTTCGTGGCCGCCACGCTGCGCGCCCGGCGCGCGGGCTTCGACATGTTGGAACTGCACGCCGCGCACGGCTATCTGTTGTCCTCCTTCCTTTCGCCGCTCACCAACCTCCGCCAGGACGAGTATGGCGGCAGTCACGGGAACCGCGCGCGCTTTCCGCTCGAGGTTTTCCGCGCGATGCTGGGCGCCTGGGGCGGCGACCGGCCGACCTCGGTGCGCCTCTCGACCCATGACTGGAAGGACGGCGGCAACACGCCCGAGGACGCGGCGATCTTCGCAGGGATGTTCAAGGAGGCGGGCGCCGACATGATCGACTGCTCGTCGGGCCAGGTGGTCAAGGACGACAGCCCGGTCTATGGCCGCCTCTACCAGACGCCGATGTCGGACAAGATCCGCAACGAGATCGCCGTGCCCACCATCGCGGTCGGCGCGATCTCGGAGGCCGACCACGCCAATTCGATCATCGCGGCGGGCCGGGCCGATCTTTGCGCGGTGGCGCGGCCGCATCTGGCCGACCCGTCCTTCGTGCTGCACGAGGCGGCCAGGATCGGCTATGGCGGCCAGGAATGGCCCAAGCAGTATCTGTCGGCGCGCGCGCAATACGAGAACAACCTCGCCCGCGCGGCCGCCGACGCCGCCGCGGCAGCCCGCTCGCGATGAGGGTCTAGACCCATGCGCCATGCCCTGGTCACGGGCGCGGGCAGCGGCATTGGACGTGCTGTTGCCCTGGCGCTCGCTCGGACAGGCCATCGCGTGACGCTCGCGGGCCGCAGGCCTGAGCCGCTCGACGCCGTGGCCGCCGAGATCGACCAGGCGGGCGGCGTGGGTTTTTCGCTTCCCGGCTTCGACGTGACGGATGCCGACGCCGTGCGGGACGGGATGGAGCGGGCGTGGGAAAAATTCGGCGAGTTGGCGGTGCTCGTGAACGGCGCGGGCGCGGCGCCGTCCGCCCCCTTCGACCGGACCGACGCCGAGCTTTGGGGAAGGGTGCTCGCGATCAACCTGACCGGCGTGTTCACGGTCACCCAAGCCGCCCTCCCCTCGATCCGGCGCGCGGGCAAAGGCCGCATCGTCACCATCGCGAGCACGGCGGGGCTCACGGGCTATCCTTACGTTTCCGCCTATTGCGCGGCCAAGCACGGCGTGATCGGATTTTCTCGCGCGCTCGCCCTGGAGCTGGCGCGGACGGATGTGACGGTGAACGCGGTCTGCCCCGGCTTCACCGACACGCCGCTCTTGGAGGGCGCGATCGAGAACATCATGGAGAAAACCGGCCGCAGCGAAGACGAGGCTCGCGCCGCGCTCGCCAAAGCGAACCCGCAGGGCCGGCTGGTCTCGCCGGAGGAAGTGGCGGACGCGGTGCTGTGGCTCGCCTCGCCGGGCGCCTCGGCCATCACCGGCCAGGCCATTCCGGTGGCCGGCGGCGAGATCATGGCGGGGTGAGGATGAGGCGATGAGCGAGCTTATGTCAGCCTCGAATGCCATGCAGGCCAAGAAGCGGCCCTTCAAGACCTTCTCGGCCAAGCACTTTCGCTGGGAAACGGACGCGGACGGCCGCGTGGCGACCGTCACGCTGAACCGGCCCGACAAGAAGAACCCCCTCACCTTCGACTCCTATGAGGAGCTGGGCGAGCTCTTCCGTTCGCTGCACCGGGCAAGCGATGTGCGCACGGTCGTGCTGACGGGGGCGGAGAACAATTTTTCCTCGGGTGGCGACGTGTTCGAGATCATCGAACCGCTGACGAAAATGGCGATGCCGGACCTGCTCGCCTTTACGCGGATGACGGGCGACCTCGTCCGCCAAATCCGCGCCTGTCCGCAGCCGGTGATCGCGGCAATCGACGGTATCTGCGTGGGCGCGGGCGCGATCCTCGCCATGGCCGCCGACATCCGCCTCGCCACGCCGGAAGCGAAAACGGCCTTCCTGTTCACCCGCGTGGGGCTGGCGGGCGCGGACATGGGCGCCTGCGGCATCCTCCCCCGCATCATCGGCCAAGGTCGCGCTGCCGAGCTTCTGTTCACCGGCCGGGCGATGACGGCGCAGGAGGGTATTGCCTGGGGTTTCTACAATGCGCTCCACGATCGCGCATCGCTCCTGGACGAAGCCCGGCGCTTCGCCAGAAACCTCGCCGACGGGCCGTGGTTCGCCCACGCCATGACCAAGAAGATGCTCGACCAGGAGTGGAGCATGGGGTTGGAGGAGATCATCGAATCGGAAGCCCAGGCGCAGGCCATCTGCATGGCGACCGGCGATTTTTCCCGCGCCTTCGAGGCCTTCGCGGAGAAGCGCAAGCCCAAGTTCGAGGGGAACTGAGCCCGTGAACCAGCACGTCCCCACCCCTGCGCTGATGCCGACGCGCGAGCATCTGGAGTGGCCGTTCTTCGGCGAGGAGCACCGCGAGGCGGCGGCTGCGCTCGACCGCTTCATCGCCGGCAGCGGGCTGGGCGCGGTGGACCACGGCGACGTGGACGCCGCCTGCCGCGCGCTCGTGGGTCGCCTGGGCGAAGGCGGTTTTTTGCGCCACTGCGTGCCCAAGGCTCATGGCGGCGCGTCGGACGACATCGACAGCCGCAGCCTTTGCGTGATGCGCGAGACGCTGGCCTATGCCGAGGGTCTCGCCGACTTCGCCTTCGCCATGCAGGGCCTCGGGACGGGCGCGATCAGCCTGGCTGGCTCAGACGTGCTCAAAGCCCAAGTGCTGCCGAAGGTGGCGAAGGGCGAGATGATCTCGGGTTTCGCGCTCTCCGAGCCCGAGGCCGGTTCGGACGTGGCGGCCATGAGCTGTGCCGCCCGGCGCGAGGGCGATCATTTCGTGCTCGACGGCGAAAAGACCTGGATCTCCAATGGCGGCATCGCTGATATCTACACCGTGTTCGCCCGCACCGGCGAGGCGCCGGGCACCCGCGGCATCTCGGCTTTCGCCATGTTCGCCGACGCGCCCGGCTTCTCGATCGCCGAGCGCATCGAGGTGATCGCGCCGCATCCGCTCGCGAGAATCCGGTTCGAGGGATGCCGCATTCCGGTGAGCCAACTTCTCGGCGCGCCCGGCGAGGGCTTCAAGCTCGCCATGCGCACGCTCGACATTTTTCGTCCCTCCGTGGCGGCGGCGGCGCTCGGCTTCGCCCGCCGGGCGCTGGACGAGGCGGTGGCGCATGCGAGAACGCGAAATATGTTTGGAGCCACGCTCGCCGACCTGCCCACCGCCCAAAGCACGTTGGGCGAGATGGCGACGGCCATCGACGCGGCCGCGCTGCTCACCTACCGAACGGCTTGGCGGCGCGACGTGCAGAAGTTGCCCACCACAAGCCATGCGGCGATGGCGAAGATGCTCGCCACCGAGTACGCCCAATGGGTGATCGACCAGGCGCTGCAGATGTTCGGCGGTCGCGGGGTCGCCAAGGGCGAGATCACCGAATCCCTTTACCGTGAGATCAGAGCCTTGCGCATTTACGAAGGCGCGACGGAGGTGCAGAAGCTCATCATCGGCCGCGAGCTCATGAAGGCTGCGCGGCAAGTCTCGGGAACAAGCCCATGAACATGCACACGTCCGCCAAGGCCAGCTTCGACTGGCGTGACCCCTTCAACCTCGAAGTCCAATTGACCGAAGAGGAGCGCATGGTGCGCGACACCGCCCGCGCCTATGCCGAGGACAAGCTCGCCCCGCGCGTGCAGGACGCCTTCCGCCACGAGCGTGCGGACCCCTCGATCTTTCCCGAAATGGGCGAACTCGGCCTGCTCGGCCCGACCGTGCCGGAGGAGCACGGCGGCGCAGGTCTCAACTACGTGTCCTACGGGCTGATCGCGCGCGAGGTGGAGCGCATCGACTCAGGCTACCGCTCCATGATGAGCGTGCAGTCCTCGCTCGTGATCCTGCCGATCCACGCCTTCGGCAGCGAGGAGCAGAAGCGCAAATACCTGCCGGGCCTCATCTCGGGCCAGCAGATCGGCTGCTTCGGCCTGACCGAGCCCGACCACGGCTCCGACCCCGGCTCCATGGCCACGCGCGCCAAGCGCGCGGATGGCGGCTTCGTGCTCAACGGCGCAAAGAGCTGGATCTCCAACTCGCCCATCGCCGATGTGTTCGTGGTCTGGGGCAAGACCGAAGACGGGCTGATCCGCGGCTTCATCCTGGAGAAGGGTTTCAAGGGCCTCTCCGCCCCCGTGATCCACGGCAAGGTCGGCCTGCGCGCCTCGGTCACCGGCCAGATCGTCATGGAGGACGTGTTCGTGCCGGCCGAGAACATGCTGCCCGACGTTTCCGGGCTGAAGGGGCCGTTCACCTGCCTGAATTCCGCGCGCTACGGCATCTCCTGGGGTGCGCTGGGCGCGGCGGAAAGCTGCTATGAGACGGCGCGCGCTTATGTGCTCGACAGAAAACAGTTCGGCCGGCCGCTCGCCGCCAACCAGTTGATCCAGAAGAAGCTCGCGGACATGGCGACCGACATCGCGCTGGGCCTGCAAGGCTGCCTTCGGCTCGGCCGGCTCAAGGACGAGGGGCACCCGCCGGTGGAACTGACCTCGATCCTGAAGCGCAATTCCTGCGGCAAGGCGCTCGACATCGCGCGGGCCGCCCGCGACATGCTGGGCGGCAACGGCATCTCGGACGAGTACCCGGTCGCGCGGCATCTCGTGAACCTCGAGGTCGTCAACACCTATGAGGGCACGCACGATATCCACGCGCTGATCCTGGGTCGCGCGATCACGGGCATCCAGGCTTTCGCGAACTGACCGGATTTTCCACGCATGACGCTTACCGATCGTCTCCAGGCCGAAGCCAAAGCCACGCCGCACCGAACGCTCCAGCCCGCCGGCTGGGTCAAGCCGAGGGGTTATGCGAACGGCATGGAAGCGCGGGGCCGCCACGTTTTCGTGGGCGGGCAGATCGGCTGGAACGCCCAGTGCCGCTTCGAGCACCACGACCTGCCCGGCCAGGTGCGCCAGACGCTGGACAACATCCTCGCCGTGCTCGCCGAGGCCGGCGCGGGGCCGGAGCATGTGACGACCATGACCTGGTTCGTCACCGACCGGCAGGCGTATAAAAGCTCGCTCAAGGACGTCGGCGCGGCCTGGCGCGCGACGTTCGGCCGGCATTTCCCGGCCATGGCCGTGGTGGAGGTGTCGGGTCTCGTGGAGGACGAGGCGCTGGTGGAGATCCAGGCGACGGCCGTGATCCCTGACTGATCCCATGCCCGTCAGCCTGGAACGTGAGGACCGCGTCGCCCTCCTCATCATCGACAACCCCCCGGTGAACGCCGCCTCGCAGGCCGTGCGGGCGGGCTTGGTGGAGAGGCTTGCGCAGGCCAACGCCGACGAAACCATTCGAGCCGTGGTGCTGGCCTGCCGCGGCCAGACCTTCGTGGCCGGCGCGGACATCAAGGAGTTCGGCCAGCCGCCCCAAGAGCCTTTTCTGCCGGATGTCGTTCAGGCGATCGAGGACTCTGACAAACCCGTAGTGGCGGCGCTGCATGGCACGGCCCTGGGGGGGGGGTTCGAGCTGGCGCTCGCCGCCCATGCCCGCGTCGCGGATCGCGCAGCCCAGCTCGGCCTGCCCGAGGTGAAGCTCGGCATCGTGCCGGGCGCGGGCGGCACCCAGCGCCTGCCCCGGCTCGCCGGCGTGCCGGCGGCGGTCGAGCTGGTTTCCAGCGGCCGCCGGATCGGCGCGGCGGAGGCGCTCAAGCTGGGCGCGATCGACCGCATCGCCGAAAGCGATGTGGTGGCGGAGGCCGTCGCCTTCGCGCGGGAGATCGCGAATAAGCCGCCCCGGCGGACGGGCCGGCTTCCCGTGCCGCCGTTCGATGCAGGGACCGTCGAGGCGCAGGTGGCGGCGGTCGAAAAGAAGGCGCGGGGCCAAAAATCGCTGGGCGCGGCGGCGCGGCTCGTGCGGCTCGCCGCCGACCTGCCCCTTCAAGAAGGGCTGGCGAAGGAGCGGGGAAAATTTCTGGAACTGGTCGGCTCCGACCAGGCCAAGGCGCTGCGCCATGTTTTTTCCGCCGAGCGGCTGGCGGCGAAGGTGCCGGGGCTCGAAGGCGTCGCGCCGCGACCGGTCAGACAAGTGGGCGTGGTCGGCGCGGGGCTGATGGGCGCGGGCATTGCCGTGGCTCTCGCCGACGCCGGTTTTTCTGTCACGGTGGTGGAGCGGGACGAAGCCTCCGTCGAAGCCGGCCACGGGCGAATCGCCGCGCTCTACGACCGGGCGGAAAAGTCGGGCCGGATCGACGCGGCCGAAAAGGCCGCCCGCATGGGCCGGCTCGCCTTGGCCGCGGAGCGCGCGGCGCTTGCCTCTTGCGACCTCGTGATCGAGGCCGTGTTCGACGATCTCGACGTGAAGCGCGAGCTGTTCTCCGCGCTGTCCGGCATCCTGCGGCCGGACGCGATCATCGCCACCAACACCTCCTATCTCGACGTCCATGCGCTGGCCGAGGCCTTGGAAAACCCCGGCCGCTTTCTCGGTCTGCACTTCTTCTCGCCGGCCAACGTGATGCGGCTGGTGGAGGTGGTGCGGACGAAGGACGTGGCGCCCGACGTGCTCGCGGCGGGCCTTTCCGTGGTCAAGCGGCTCGGCAAGCTCGGCGTGGTCTGCGGCGTGACCGAAGGGTTCATCGGCAACCGCATGTTCTCCGCCTACCGGGGGGAATGCGACTTCATGCTGGAGGAAGGCGCGTTGCCGCATGAGGTGGACGCGGCGCTGGAAGCGTTCGGCTTCCCGATGGGTTCCTATGCCGTGACCGACTTGGCCGGCCTCGAAATCTCCTGGGCGCGGCGCAAGCGCCAGGGTGCCACGCGCGACCCGACCGACCGCTATGTCGTGGTCGCCGACCGGCTCTGCGAGGCCGGGCGCTTTGGCCAGAAGGCGGGCAAAGGCTACTATCGCTACGCGGATGGCCGGCGGGAGGTGGACCCCGAAGTCACGACTCTGATCGAACACGCCTCACGCGAGAAAGGGATCGAACGCCGCTCCTTCGGCACGGACGAGATCGTTGCGTGCGTGAGCGAGGCGATGGTCGCGGAAGGGCGAAAACTGCTCGACGAGGGCATCGCCCTGCGGGCCTCCGACATCGATCTCGTGATGATCAACGGCTACGGCTATCCCGCTTGGCGCGGCGGCCCGATGTATGCGGCCGGGGTAGTCTAGTGCTCCCCTTCTCCGCGCTACCGCAGCGACAAGAGCCCCCTCACCGTCTCAGCGCTGACGCGCCGATCCACCTCTCCCCCGCATAGCGGGGGCGAGGAACCGCGGTCACAAGCTTGGCACCTTTCCTCGCCCCGCGGCAGTGGGGGTCGAAGCGACGAGCAGCGATCGACACCGAGGTGTCGATCGCCGTCGCGCAGGACGGATCGCCCCGAAGCACAAGCGAAGGGGCGAGACGGTGAGGGGGTTTGAAGCTTCCCTGTCTTTCGACAGACGGGCAGCAATGAGCTTCACTCCCCCAACAGCGCCCTCGTCAGTGGACTGTCCGGCTCTTCGAGCCCGTCGATCACGTTGAAATGGTGCCGGTCGGGCTCGGCTATTTCCAGCGTCTCGGCCCCAAGCCCGCGCCAGACATTGGCGAGAAGCGCGTTCTGCCGCACGAATTCGGCGCGCTCGGCGGCTCCCACCCACGCCGTGAGCCGCGCGCCTTCGACGGGCCGGAGCAAAGCGGGACTTTCCGTCAGCGCCTCCGCTTCATCGATCCTGAGCGTCTCGTTCATGGCGGTCCGCATCAAAGGGCGGAGATCGTGCAGGCCCGAGATCGACACGGTGTGGGCGACACGAGCGAGAACGGCGGACGGCAAAGGCGAGGGTTCGGCGACCATGCGGGAGGCCAGGTGACCGCCGGCGGAATGGCCCGTCAACCGGATCGGGCCTAAAACCAGTTCCGCCGCCTTGGCAATGGCTTGGGCGACCTCGCGGACGATTTCGCCGATGCGGATCTCGGGCGTGAGCGTATAGGAGGGCATCGCCACCGCCCAGCCGCGCGCCACGCCGCCGGCCGCCAGATGCGACCAGAAACTCTTGTCGAAGCGCATCCAGTAGCCGCCGTGGACGAAGACGACCAGACCCTTCGGATCGCCCGCGGGCAGGAAGAGGTCGAGACGGTTCCGGTTGCCCGGCCCGTAGGCGAGGTCGAGCGTCGCCCGGCCGGCGCCTTCCATGTCCCGCCGAAAACTCGCCGCCGGCCCTTCCCACGCCGCCGGCCAGCGGGCGCTGTCGGGAATGTTGACGCCGTTGGCGTAGGCCCCGTCCCAGTCGGACACGCGGAAGGCTGGCATGCGGTCTCCATGATGCGCTTGGATGCTATGTGGCCGACCTTGACCCGGCGAAACCGCCCACGCAACAGGGCCGCGCGAGCGTTGAAAGCGGGTGTCGCCTGTGCCAGCATTCCTTGAGGAGGCGCGGCGCGTTCGCCGGTCCGCCCCAGGGAGGCTTTTGCGAATGCTGGGACCGTCCGCGCATGTCGATGCGTTCGCGCGGGAAAACCTTCCGCCCTTCGAGGAATGGCCCGATCTGCTCCTCGACGGCTTCGACTACCCGGAAAAGCTCAACGCCGGCGTCGAGCTCACCGACCGCATGGTGGAGCGCGGTTTCGGGGACCGCACGGCGCTGATCGGCAACGGCCGCCGCCGCACCTACAAGGAACTGGCCGACTGGACGAGCCGGCTCGCCCATGCGCTTGTCGAGACCTACGGCGTCAAGCCCGGCAACCGGGTGCTGATCCGCTCGGCCAACAACCCGGCCACCGTCGCCTGCTGGCTGGCCGCCACCAAGGCGGGCGCGGTGGTCGTCAACACCATGCCCATGCTGCGCGCGGGCGAGCTCCAGAAGATCGTGGACAAGGCGGAGATCGGACTGGCGCTCTGCGACACGCGGCTTATGGACGAGCTCGTCGCCTGCGCCAAGGACAGCCGCTTCCTCCGCCAAGTGGTGGGCTTCGACGGCACGGCCAACCACGACGCCGAGCTCGACCGGATCGCCCTCGACAAGCCCGTTCGCTTCGCGGCGGTGGAAACGGGCCGCGACGACGTGGCGCTGCTCGGCTTCACCTCGGGCACCACGGGTGTGCCCAAGGCCACCATGCACTTCCACCGCGACATCCTCATCATCGCCGACGGCTACGCCAGGGAGGTGCTCGGCGTCACGCCCGAGGACGTGTTCGTGGGCTCGCCGCCGCTCGCTTTCACCTTCGGCCTGGGCGGATTGGCCGTGTTTCCGCTGCGCTTCGGGGCGGCGGCCACGCTGCTCGAAAACGCCTCGCCGCCCAACATGATCGAGATCATCGAGAAATACCGCGCCACGGTCAGCTTCACCGCCCCCACCGCTTACCGCGCGATGCTGAAAGCCATGGATGAGGGCGCTGACCTCTCGTCGCTGCGCGTGGCGGTGTCGGCCGGGGAGACGCTGCCCGCGCCCGTTTATGAGGAGTGGACGCAAAAGACCGGCCGGCCCATCCTCGACGGCATCGGCGCGACGGAAATGCTGCACATCTTCATCTCCAACCGGCTCGACGACCGGAGCCCAGGCGTCACGGGCCGGCCCGTGACGGGCTACGAGGCCCGGATCGTCGATGACGACATGAACGAGTTGCCGCGAGGCGCCGTGGGCAAGCTCGCCGTGCGCGGGCCGACGGGCTGCCGCTATCTCGCCGACGCCCGGCAGCGCGACTATGTGCGGGATGGCTGGAACCTCACCGGCGACAGTTTTTGCCAGGACGAGGACGGTCGCTTCCGCTTCGTGGCGCGTTCGGACGACATGATCGTCTCGGCGGGCTACAACATCGCGGGGCCGGAGGTGGAGGCCGCGCTCCTGTCGCACGCGGCCGTGAAGGAATGCGCGGTGATCGGCGCGCCCGACGCCGAACGCGGGCAGATCGTCGAGGCTCATGTGGTGCTCGCCGACGGCGCGGAAGCCGGCGAGCTCATGACGAAGCTTTTGCAGGACCATGTGAAGGCGGTGATCGCACCCTTCAAATACCCACGCTCGGTTCGCTTCACCGAGGCGCTGCCCAAGACGCAGACCGGAAAGATCCAGCGGTTCAGGTTGAGGGAGAGCCGGACGTGACGCTCCCGTTGTCTCTCCGAGCGCGGCATACCCCCACCCCTACCCCCTCCTCACAAGGGGGAGGGGAACGTGGCTCCGCCGCCGATGCTGCCAATGGGCCCCGGATCGGCTCCACCGCCAGCGGCATCTCGGGCGCAAAGTCCCCCTCCCCCTTGGGGGGAGGGGGTGATGCTGCCGAGCGGCTCAAGGTGGAGCCGCGGGCGTGACCGACTTCTCCCGCACCAAAACCCTGTTCCACCTGCCGGAGGGTGTCATCTATCTCGACGGCAATTCGCTCGGGCCTTTGCCGGTCGCCGCCAAGGCGCGGGTGGCGAAGATGATGCAGGACGAGTGGGGCGAGCTTCTCATCCGCGGCTGGAATGCGGCGGGCTGGTTCGTCCAACCGCGGTTGGTCGGCGACCGCATCGCGAAACTCATCGGCGCGGAGCCCGGCACGGTCGTCATGGGCGACACGCTGTCGGTCAAAGTGTTCCAGGCGCTGGCCGCGGCGCTGGAGATGAACCCCGGCCGGAAAGTCGTGCTGTCCGACAGCGGCAATTTCCCGTCGGACCTCTACATGGCCCAGGGGCTGATCCGCTCCCTGGGCCAGGGGCACGAGCTGAAAGTCGTGGAGCCGGAGGCGGTCGAGACGGCGATCGACGAGAGCGTGGCCGTGCTGATGCTGACCGAGGTCGATTACCGCACCGGTCGGCTCCACGACATGAAGGCGCTCACAAGCAAGGCGCATGAGGCCGGCGCGCTCGCGGTGTGGGACCTCGCCCATTCTGCCGGCGCGCTGCCGGTCGATGTTTCGGGCGCCGACGCCGACTTCGCGGTGGGCTGCACCTACAAATATCTCAACGGCGGGCCGGGCAGCCCCGCCTTCATCTATGTGGCAAAGCGCCATGCCGACACCGTGCACCCGGCGCTGTCCGGCTGGATGGGCCATGCCGAGCCCTTCGCCTTCGACCTCGACTATCGCGCCGGCGGCGGCATCGAGCGGATGCGGGTGGGCACGCCGCCGGTGATCGCCATGGCCGCACTGGAGGCCGCGCTCGACGCCTGGGAAGGCGTCAGCCTCCACGACGTCCGCGCGGCCTCAATCGCGCTGTCCGAACTCTTCATCACGGAAGCGGAGCGCCGCTGCCCCGAGCTGACCCTGGCCTCCCCCCGCGACCCTGCGGCACGCGGCAGCCAGGTCTCCTTCCGCCACAGCCAAGGCTACGCCGTCATGCAGGCGCTGATTAAGCGCGGGGTGATCGGCGATTTCCGCGCGCCCGACAATTTGCGCTTCGGCTTCACGCCGCTCTATCTCGGCGAGGCTGATATGCGGGCGGCCGTGGACATCATCGAGGACGTGCTCTCCCGCCACGAATGGGACCGCGAGGAGTTCCGCAAGAAGGCCCTGGTCACATGACGGAAGCTTACGACCCGGCCGCCGAGGGCGCGGAAATGTCGTTTGGCGACCGCATGTCCTATGCCGACTATCTCGGGCTCGAACGCATCCTCGGGGCGCAGTCGCTTCTGTCGGAGGCGCATGACGAGATGCTCTTCATCATCCAGCACCAGACCTCGGAGCTCTGGATGAAGCTCGCGATGCACGAGATCCGGGCGGCAATGGTGTCGATCGGGGCTGACAAGCTCCAACCCGCCTTCAAGATGCTTTCCCGCGTGTCGCGCATCTTCGAGCAGTTGAACGGCGCCTGGGACGTGCTGCGCACCATGACGCCCAGCGAATACACGGAGTTCCGCGGCTCGCTCGGCCAGTCTTCGGGCTTCCAGTCCTATCAGTACCGCGCCGTCGAATACCTGCTCGGCAACCGCAACCATGCGATGCTGAAGCCCCATGCCCACCGGCCCGAGGTGGTGAGGCTTCTCGAGGACATCCTCGCCGCGCCGAGCCTCTACGACGAGGCGCTTCTGCACCTTTCCCGCAATGGCTTTGATATCGGCTCGGACGCGAGCCGCGCCGACTGGCGGGTTTCGCGGGAGCCGAACCAGGCGGTGCTGGAAGCCTGGAAGACGATCTACCAGGACGCCGCCCGTCACTGGGCGCTCTACGAACTCGCGGAGAAGCTGGTGGACCTGGAGGACTATTTCCGCCGCTGGCGCTTCAACCACGTCACCACGGTGGAGCGCATCATCGGCTTGAAGCGCGGCACGGGCGGCACGGGCGGGGTGTCCTATCTCCGCCGCATGCTGGAGGTGGAGCTCTTTCCCGAGCTTTGGAAGGTGCGGACGGAGCTGTGAAGGAGGAGATGGGTCAGCATCCGTCCTGGCGAAGCGAACGCACCATGCGCGTGACCACGGGGTCATAGGCGCGCTTTTCCGCCCGGTCGTAATCGACCACGAAGATCGCCACGCGGTCGCCGCACACGCGGATCGAGCGCACATACCGGATCGCGTCGCCGATGAAGCCGGAATAGCTCACCCATTGCGGCGTGAAGCGGCGGTAGGTGACGTCGAGCCCCTCCTGCCGATCCTGCTCCAGATGCGCCTCGATCAAAGGCCGGAAGCCCTGGCCGTCCAGCACCGCGCCGCCGACCGAGAGCCGCGCCCCATTGGGACCGGAAAAGGTGAGCGACTCGGGTCTTGCGTTCCCGTCGAGCTCGAAGCTGGGCGGCGCTTCGAAGCTGAAGCCGAGCTGCTCCAGCCGGAAACGCCGCCAATCCTCCTGGGCCCAGGCGGCTCCCATCAGCCAAAGGAGAAGGGTGGCGACCCCGGACAGGCGGAAAAAGGCGCGAAGCGGCGGACTCATAGGGGCATCAACAAGTTCGAGCAAATTCGGCGGCGACGCTCGAAGAATCCGCAGGGCCGGGCTTGGTTCCCAGCCGGCGGCGCGAAACGCTGCCCGACAGACTCGACGGGGCGCCGCCGCCGGACCATGATCGCTGCCAGCACGGGCGGGGTAGACCGATGTTTCTCGAGAAATTCAGGCTGGACAGCCGGGTTGCCGTGGTCACAGGCGCGGCGCGCGGCATCGGGCTTGCCGCGGCGCAAGCGCTGGCGGAAGCCGGCGCCCATGTGGTGCTGACCGACGTGGATGGGGACGCCGCGAGCCGCGCCGCCGATGGGCTTGCCGCCCAGGCGTTTTCCATTGAGGCCGAGCGGCTCGACGTGACGGACGCCCAAAGCGTGGAGTCCGCCCATGCCCGCATCCTCGGCCGGCACGGCCAAGTGGACGTGCTCGTCAACAATGCGGGCATCGCCCGGTCTTGGGCTCCCGCCGAGACGATGAGCGACGAGGTGTGGCACACGGTGATGGACGTCAATCTCCATGGCGTGTTCCGCTGCTGCCGCGCGTTCGGCAAGACCATGCTCGACCAGGGTTCCGGCGCGATCGTGAATGTCGGCTCCATGTCCGGCTTCATCGTCAACCGGCCGCAGGAACAGGCGAACTACAACGCCTCCAAGGCGGCCGTGCACCACTTGACGCGATCGCTGGCCGTGGAGTGGGCGCCGCGCGGGGTGCGGGTGAACGCGGTGGCGCCCACCTACATCGCGACCGAAATGAACACCTATGCGGAAAGCCGCCCCGATCTCATGGAGCGCTGGGTGGGCGCGACGCCCATGGGCCGCATGGGCCGGCCCGACGAGGTGGCCTCGGTCATCCTGTTTTTGGCCTCCGACGCCTCCAGCCTGATGACGGGCGCGGTCGTGCTCGCCGACGGCGGCTATGTGTGCTGGTGAGCTGCTTTACTGGCCCTTCGCCAGCGCCGGGCCGAGCAGCGAGAGGTCGGCCGACGACAGCCGGTCGCTCGCCGTGTTCATCTGATGCCAGTAGGGGTAAAGGATCGGCAGGGCGCTCGCCTCGTCCAGCTGCGCCGTCTCCTCGGCCGACAAGGCGAGGTCGGCCGCGCCCAGATTGTCCGAGATCTGCGCTTCCGTCCGCCCGCCGACGATCACCGAGGCCACGCCCGGCCGGCCGAGCGTCCAGGCGAGCGCGACCTGCGCCGCCGACACACCGCGCGCCTCGCCGATCGAAGCCAACTCGTCCACGATTCGCCACAGCCGCGCCTCGTCGCGGATCGGCGGCTCGGTCCAGCCGGCGAGCTGGCGCGAGCCTTCGGGGGCCGCCTGGTCGCGCCGGTGCTTTCCCGAAAGCAGCCCGCCCGCGAGCGGGCTCCACACGAGCACGCCCACGCCCTGGTCCAGGCCGGCCGGGATCAGCTCGTATTCGGCCTCTCGCGCCTCCAGCGTGTAGTGGATCTGCTGGGACACGAAGCGCTCCAAGCCCAGCCGGTCGGAAAGGCCCAAACCCTTCATCATGTGCCAGGCGGAATAGTTCGAGCAGCCGATATAGCGCACCTTGCCCTGCCGCACGAGGTCGTCGAGCGCCCGCAGCGTCTCCTCGAGCGGCGTCTGGCCGTCCCATTCATGCACCTGGTACAGATCGATCACATCGGTGCGGAGCCGCTTCAGGCTCGCCTCGCAGGCGCGCATCAGGTGGTGGCGCGAGAGCCCGCGGTCGTTCACATCCCCGCTCATGGGAAAGCGCGCCTTGGTGGCGACGAGCACGCGGTCGCGCTTGCCCGTGAGCGCCTCGCCGACGATCTCCTCCGAGCGGCCGGTGGAATAGACGTCCGCCGTGTCGATCAGGTTGACGCCCCCGTCGAGGCAGAGATCGATCTGCCGGCGGGCGTCATCGAGCCCCGTATTGCCGGTCTTGGCGAAGACGCCCTCGCCTCCAAACGTCATGGTGCCCAAGGTCAGGACCGAGACCTTCAGGCCCGAGCGGCCGAGCAGGCGATACTCCATGCGATGTGCTCCGATTCTTGGTTGGCCGTATGATCCCGTTTGCAACGTTTCGCTGACGCGGACCTTCGGTTCAGGATCATGTTTTCGGTCTGCGCCGGGCGGGCGGTCAGGCGTCGCGCGCGAGCACGAAATAGTCGTCGTCGCCGACTTGCCCACCTTTGAAGCCGAGTTCCAGCCCGAGCGCTCCGGTCGGCCCATGGGCGCGGCACAGCGGCGAGCCCGCCGCATTGGGCAAGGGGAAGACGCATTCGAGCGCCACGACGTCGAGCTCGGCGATGGCGTGGCTGGAGGTGTCGCCGCCGGCCACCACGGCGCGCGACAGGCCGTGGCGCGCGATCAGCGCGGCCAGGATGC
Organism: Mesorhizobium sp.; assembly: GCA_035998495.1. Taxonomy (GTDB): domain Bacteria; phylum Pseudomonadota; class Alphaproteobacteria; order Rhizobiales; family Rhizobiaceae; genus Mesorhizobium_B. The sequence goes on along the minus strand of DASYHP010000059.1, from coordinate 161,680 downwards.
GGCCCAGCGCGCGGCCGATTCCTTGGCCGCCCGCCCCCGGCGCGGTCTCGGCGCCGAGCGCGGTGTAGAGGAGCGGGCTCAAGCCGGCGTCCAGCGCCTTGTCGGCGGCGGCCAGCCCACGCGCCTCCTCCTCCCCCGAGCCGCCGGCGAGAAGGCCGGCGTCGAGCATCACGCCCTCGAAGCCGTGCGCTTGCGCAGTGGCGATCTGCCGCGCCGTGGTGGGCGAGCAGCTTCCCGACACGGCGGCGATGCGCCCGCATCCGCCGAGCGGCGCGAAAGCACGGCTGCGCCCCTCCAGCGGCGTGCCCGCGCCCTTTGCCGTCAGCGCGTATTGCACGCCCGAGGACCCCACCACGAAGGGCGATCTTTCCCGCCGCTCCCACAAGAGGCGACCCGCGGCGGCTTGCGTCTCGCCGTCGAGCACGTCGATCAGCACGGCGGGTAATTTTTCGAACACCGCCTCGACCTCCCGGGCCGATATGCCGCCCTTGAGAGTGACGAGATCGATCAGGCCGATTTCCTTCTTTGTTTGCCGGCTCAGATGAACGCGCAGGTCCGCCTCGCCCATCGGCGTCACGGGATGGCGGCTCATCACGGGATGACGATCGATGCGGAAATTGTCGCCGCGAAAGCCGGCAAACAGATTGCCGAACGCTGTCCAGCGCCGCAGCTCCGGCGCGCCCACCACGACGGGCGTCGAGGCTTGTCCCCAGACGGCGCTGCCCAGGTCGAGCGCCCGCCCGATGGAGCCCAGTTCCGGGCTTGAATCGAAGGTGGAGCAGACCTTGTAGTGGTTGAGTTCAGCCCCGAGGCTCTTCAACCATTCGAAAATCTTCGGCAGCTCGCGATCCATCCAGTCGGGCGTTTCGGAGCGGCTCGTGCCGGCGAGACCCACCGCTTGCGCCTGGGAGAAGCGCGCGAGCACGTCCGATTCGGGCAGCCTCGTGAAGAGCACGGTCGGTACGCCGCGCTTCTCCAGCGCCTCCATGACGTCGGTAGAGCCGGTGAGGTCGTCGCCGTAATAGGCGAGCAAGGGGTTCATAACGCATGATTCCGAGAAGATGCAGACGTCTCGGACAAGATCATGCGCAACGAACAAGCCCTCGCGAGCACGATCCACCTCATTAAGCGCTGCCCGCAAGGGCGCGCGGGTCGAGCGCGTCCCCGCTCGCGGCCGACCGATAGGCACCTTCGACCAGGGCATAGGTCTTCAGGTTGTCCCGCCCCGAAGTGTCGGGCGCGCGGCCCGACGTCAGGCAATCGACCCAGTGCTCCTGGATGCGCAGCACGCTTTCGGCCACGAGGTGCCAGGGGCTTTCGGTCCAGGGCATCGGGTTGGGCGCAACCTGGGAATGCTCCGTGCCCTCGGGCGTGGTCACGGTCAGTCGGAAGTCTTTTCCGAGCCGGATCGTGCCTTGCGTGCCGTCGATCTCCACCAGCGTTTGCGGGAAAAGGTCTTCCTCCAGCTTTGTGGCGTAGGAGCAGTCCATCACGCAGGCCGCGCCCCCCTCATGGCGCAGGAGCACGGTGGCGACGTCCTCGCCCCGGATATTCGGGTTGACGCTCTGAACAGTGGCGCAGAGCCGCTCCGCGTCGCCCAGGAGGAAGCGGGCGATGTCGAGCGCGTGGACGCCCAGATCTTCCAGGATGAAGCGCTCGCCTGTCGCGAGATAGGGCTGCGCGGAAAAGACGTCGCGGCCCGAGCGGAAGCTGATCCGACCCCAGAAAGGCTTACCCACGCGGCCGGAATCGATCACCTGCCGCACCGCCCGGATGGGAGTCTGCCAGCGGAAATTCTCATGCACCATCAAGGGCAAGCCAGCCTGTTCGCAGGTCTCGACGATGACCTTGGCGTCCGGATAAGTCGGCGCGAGCGGCTTCTGGCAGATGACCGGCACTCGGTGGAATGCGGCAAGCTCGACCAGCGCGCGATGGCTCCCGGCTGTCGTGGCGATGTCCACGAAGTCCAGCGTCTCGGCCGCGAACATCTGGGCCGCGTCCGTGTAGGTCCGCTCGATGCCGAACAGATTCTTGGCCCGTTCGAGCCGGCCCTCGTCGCGGTCGCAGGCCGCCGCGATCCTGGCGCGGCCCTGCCCTTCGAGGCGTTTCCACGCATGAAGATGAATGTCGGCGAAGAAGCCGCAGCCGATGAGAGCGCCTTGCAGCACGGTTTCGGCCCTCACTCGGCCGCCGCGGCGGCGCCGGTGTCGAGCGGCCGGATGGTGCGGCGCTCCATGCGCTCGACGATGCGGGTGCGAAGCCCGTCGATAGCCACCGCCAGGAAGATGATGCCGGCGGTGACGAGCGGGTAGATGTAAGGGTCGGCGTTGATGATGTTGAGCCCGTTCTGGACGGTCTTGATCAGGATCGCGCCGAACACGGTGCCCACCACGCTGCCGCGCCCGCCGAAGAGCGACACGCCCCCCAGCACGGCCGCGGCGATGGCCGAGAACTCCACCTGTTGGCCATAGGACGGGCCGACCGCGCCGATCTGGGTCACCGACACGAAGCCGCCGAGACCGGCGCAGACGCCCGACACGACGAAGCACCAGAACACGATGCGGCCGACCGGCAGTCCCGCCTTGCGCGCCGACTCGGGGTCGCCGCCCACGGCATAGACCTGACGGCCGAACGGCGTCTGGTTGAGGATCGCCCAGGCCAGCGCGAAGACCACGAGGAAGCCTGCGATGGCCGAGGGCACGCCCAGGAAACTCGCGCGGTTGAGGCTGGTGATCGCGTCGGGGAACATCAGCGTGCGCGTGTTGGAAAGCCACATGGCGATCCCGCGCAGGATGAACAGCGTGGCGAGCGTGACGATGAAGGAGGCGATGCCGAGCCGCGTGACAATGAGGCCGTTCACCGCGCCGACGGCGCCGGCCATGACGATCACGGCCAGAAGCGAGACGGGCCAGGGAAGGTCGGCCATGTAGAGCGCCGCCACGCTGGCCGTCAGATACATGCTGGCGCCGACGCTCAGGTCGATCTGGGCGGTCAGGAGCACGAAGGTCATGCCGATCGCGAGGATCGCGATGGGCGCGGCCTGGATGACGATGTTGCGGAAATTGTTGAAGGCGAAGAAGCGGTCGGACATCAGCCCGAACACGATCAAAAGCAGGATGAAGAGGAGGGCGGGCGCGTTCTGCAGGATCAGGAGAAGCGCGCGGCTGCCGAGCTTCATGCGGAAACCCTTTCCGGCGCGGCCTTTGCGCTGAAGGACTCGTGGCCGGCAAGCCTTGTCGCGGCGGCCATGATCGCCTCGCGGTCGAAGGGCTTTCGCGCGAACTCGCCGGTGATCTCGCCCTTCGAGATCGCGAGGATGCGGTCGGACAGGCCGATCAGCTCCTCGATCTCCGACGAGATCAGGAGCACCGCGCTGCCGCGCTCCGTGAGCGCGTTGACGATGCGGTAGACTTCCTGCTTGGCGCCCACGTCGATGCCGCGGGTCGGCTCGTCCAGGATGAAGACTTTGGGCTGGCGGCGCAGCCATTTGCCGATCACGACCTTCTGCTGGTTGCCGCCCGAAAGGTGTTTTGCGCTTGTGTCCTCGACGCGGTCCGTGGAGAGCCGCATGGCGCGCGCGGTCTCACGCGACACCTCATTGACCTTTCGGGTGTCGATGAAACCCAGCGTTCCGGCCAAGCTGCGGAGCGAGGCGAGAACGGTGTTTTCGGCCACGGAGAAATCCATGAGCAGGCCCTCGCCGCGGCGATCCTCGGTCAGGAAGGCGAGGCCGGCCTCCATGGCCGATGCCGGCGTGGGGTTTGTGAGCGGAACGCCGCTCACGCGGATCTCTCCCCGCGCGAAGGGGTCGAGGCCGAAGATCATGCGGGCGAGTTCGGAGCGGCCGGAGCCCATCAGGCCCGCGAGCCCGACGATCTCGCCCTCGCGAATGGAAAACGAGATGTTTTCGGCCACGCCGCGCTGCGTCAGCCCTTCCACTTCGAGGGCCGGCTTCGCGCCGGGCGGCTTTCCGCGCGCGGGAAAGATCTGGTCGATGGAGCGGCCCACCATCAGGCTGATGATTTTTTGCAGCGAAAGCGTTTCCGCGGGCGCTGTGCCGGCATGGTGGCCGTCGCGCAAAACGGTGACGGTTTCGCAGACGCGAAGCACGTCCTCGAGCGTATGGCTGATATAGATGATGCCGATGCCGCGGCGCTTCAGCCGCGCGATGATCGAGAACAGCCGCTCGACCTCCGGCCGCGTCAGCGAGGTCGTGGGCTCGTCGAAGATGATGAGCTTCGCCTGCCGCGAGAGCGCCTTGGCGATCTCGACCAGTTGCCGCTCGCCCTGGCTGAGCTTCGCCACGGGCGTGGAGGGCTTGATGGCGAGGTCCACCTCGCGCAGCACGGCTTCGGTCGCGCGCCGGATCGCCCGCCTGTCGATGAACAGAGGGGCGATGAAGGGAAAAACGCCGCGGCGGGGGAACGCATCGACGAAGAGGTTCTCCTCGACCGAGAGGTTGGGGAAGAGGTTAAGCTCCTGGTGGATGAAGGCCACGCCCGCGCGGCTCGCGTCCTTGGGCGTCTGGGGCGCATAAGCGCGGCCTTCCAGAAGCATCGTGCCGGCGTCGGGACGGTGGACGCCGCCCAGGATGTTCATGCTCGTGGACTTGCCCGAGCCGTTCTCGCCGACCAGGCCCAGGGCCTCGCCCGCGCGCATGGCGAAATCCACGTCATGGAGCACGGTGACGCCGAAAAAGCTTTTGCGAAGGCCGCGGACCTCAAGGAGCGGCGCGGAGGCGGCGGCGTCGCTCATCACCGGCTCACCAGGATGCGGTTGCGCAGCGCATCGACCAGAGCGGCGAGCAGGATCACGCCGCCCTTGATGATGTAGATCAGGAAGAGCGAGGCGCCCAAGAGCTTGAGCGAGGTGTCGAGCAGCACCAGGAACAGCACGCCGAACACCGTCCAGACGATCTTGCCCTTGCCGCCGAACAGCGAGGTGCCGCCAATCACCACGGCCCCGATCACGTCGAGCAGGATGTTCTCGCCCAGGATCGGGCTGCCCGTCTGCATGCGCGAGGAATACATCGCCGCCGCCACCGAGGCGCAGACGCCGCTGATGACGAAGGTCGAGAGGATCGTGCGCTCGACGGGGATACCGGATACGCGCGCCGCGCGCGGGTTGGCGCCGACCGCGTAGACCCAGCGGCCGAACTCGGTGCGCGACAGCAGAACATGGGCAAGGACCGCGATCAGCGCCGCCACGACGACAGTCAACGGCACGCCGAAGAGCGAGCCGGTCGCGAAGCCGGTGAAGCCTGGAGGCAGGTTGGCGATGGACGACGAGGTCGAGTGAAAGGTGACGTACCAGACGGCAGCGCCGGCGAAGAACATGCGGGTGGCGAGCGTCACGATGAAGGAGGGCATGTTGAGCGTGACCACGGCGAAGCCGTTCAGCAGGCCGATGCCCAGCCCCACCGCGCCCATGGCGATGAGCGCGCCGGGAACGGCGAGCGCCGAGCCGCCCAGATAGCCGCCCGTGCCCGTCATCACCGATGCCCCCACCACGGCCGACATGGAGATGATGGCGGTGACGGACAGATCGATGCCCGCGACGATCAGCACGAAGGTCTGGCCGATCGCCACGACCAGCAGCGGCATCATGTCGGTGAGCACGTTCTGCGCGACCTGCCAGGTCAGCATCTCCGGCACGACCGGATAGATCGCGGCCACATAGAGCACGCAGAGCACGAGCACGAAATATTCGGACAGGAGCAGCCGGCCGAAACGCGCGAGTGGACCGCGCGCCGCCGAAGGCGGCAGCGTTTCGGCGGTGGTGGGCGGCAGGGCGGTCATGGGCGGCCAGCGGCTCCGGTTGCGCGGGGGAGCGGGTGTTAGGCGGGCTCGATCATGCCCCGTTCGGGGAAAGGATGCGAGGGCTTCGATGAAGCCCCGCGATGGAGCGCCTGCGAGCTCCCCAGGAGCCATCTCCCTCCTGAGGGAGAGGAGGAGACGCCCTCCGGTCGCCGGCCCGCAGCTTCAGATAAAGCTCGGCGGGCCGGCCGTCCGGGAGGACGAAGGTTTCGGGCGAAGGATGCCCGCTCAGCCCGGGTTCTCCTGCTTCCAAAGCACGTAGCCCCACATCTCCTCCTGCTTCTCGGCAAGGTTGGCCTGGGTGATGGCGAAGCCCGGATCGAGCAGGAGCTCCTCAACCTTCTTGCCTTCCTGCAGGTCGAGAATGGCCTGGATGGCGAGCTCGGTCTCGTAGAACAGGTTCTGCACGCCGCAGGCGTCCATGTACTTGTCTTTCATGAGAGCGTAAGCGCGCGGAAAACCGTCGAAGCCCGTGAAGATGACGTGGTTCTCATCGCCGATGGGATGCCACTTGTCGGCCGATTTCAACGCCTGCTCGATCTGCGGCAGGAGGAAGTCGGACGAGGTGAAGAGGAAGGAGATGTCGGGGTTGGCCTGCAGCGCGTTGGTGAGGCCGGCGAAGGCCGTGTCGGCGTTCCATTCGGTGGGGATGCGGGCCACCACCTCGATGGTGTCGGCATACTGCGCCACCGCCTCCTCGAAGCCATCGCGGCGCTGGATGGCGTTCGGGTCGCCCAGGTCGCCGATCAGGATGGCGGCGAGATGCTTCTTGCCGGACTGCTTGGCAACTTCCGCCGAGTAGAGCACGGCGTCGCGGGCGATCTTCTGGTTGTCGGCCTGGATGGCGACCGAATAGGCGTCCGACTCCGCGGGGGGCCGGTTGAAATGCACCATCGGGATGTTCGCCTCGTTGGCGGCGCGGATGGCGGGGATGACGGCGTTCGAATCGGTCTGGACGATGATGATGCCGTCCACCTTGCGGGCGATCGCCGCCCTCACCTGCTCGAACTGCTTGTTGTCGTCCTGATCCGAGATCGCTTCCATGATCTCGTAGCCGCGCTTCTTCATCTCGTCGCGGATGATCTGGATGCCGGCAACCCAGAATTCGGAGTAAAGGCCGTCGAACAGGACGGCGATGGTTTTGCCCTCCTGCGCACGGACGGCCATCGTGAGCCCGCTCGAAGCGGCGATGGCGGCCAGCGTGCCGACGGTGAAGTCACGCCTGTTCATTGTCATGGTTTCTTCCTCCCAGAGAACCCGCTTCAGTCGCCGCACCACCTTCCAAGACGGAAAGGAAACGGAGCAGAACGCGCAGCCACGGCGCCTGGACGCTAAGAGATCACATAACTAATGTCAACGCGCCAGCGGAACGTCAGCTCTGCGGGATGCCGAGCCGGCCGAGCCAGGGCTCGACCGGCGAAGGGGGAATTTGACAAGCGCGCCGACAACGGCAGTCTGTGCGGCGACATATGCGGAGACGAGGGCGGGAATGGAGCCGATCGCCAAGCGGAAACTCTATCAGGAAGTGCTCGACCGGCTGATATCGGCCATCTCGTCGGCCGAGTTCCCGCCGGGCTCGCAACTGCCCTCGGAACGCGAGCTCATGACGATGATCGGCGTCGGCCGGCCTTCCATCCGCGAGGCCATGCTGTCGCTCCAGCAGATGGGGCTCATCAAGATCAGCCATGGCGAGCGGGCGCGGGTGGTCAAGCCTACGCCCGAGGTCATCGTGGATCAGATCTCCGCCGCGATGATCATGCTGCTCGCCACTTCCCCGCGCGGGCTGGACGAGCTCAAGGAGGCGCGGCTCTGGCTGGAAACAGGGCTCGTTCGCATGGCCACCCGCAATGCGTCCGGCGCCCAGCTCGACCGGCTCCAGGTCCATCTGCGCGAGCTCAGCGAGGCGCGCGGCGACAGCCCGCGCTTCGTCGCCGCCGACATGGCCTTTCACGGGCTGATCGCGGAGATGAGCGGCAATGCGATCGTGGCGGCCGTAACCAAAGGCATGCTGCACTGGCTTCAGCGCTTCAAGCGCGACTTGGTTTCCGTTCGTGGGGCCGAGCGCGTGACCGTCGAGGAGCACGAGAAGATCTTTCGCGCGATCGCCAACGGTGATGCCGAAGGGGCGGCGCGCGCCATGGCCGAACACATCACGCGCGCCAACGACCTTTATCGCCAGCTTGCCCGCCCTGCCTCGCCTGCCCCGCGTAGGGAGGCTGCCGAAGATCACGCGAACGAAGAGGCCGCGACGCCCGAAGCCGCCGCCGAGCCGTGACGATTGCCGCAAGGCTTGCGGCACACATCCCATGGAACTGATATGATGACATAACCTGCCGGAGACGATATGCTCCCGGAAGCGCGGAGGTCATCGCCTGCCTCAGCTCGCGGCCAGTATCAGCCGCCTGCCTGGGCGTGAGAGCCGGCGATCTCCATGCGCCAAAGGTCAACCCGCTCCCGCCGGCCGCTTCCTGTGAACGCTCCTGATCGAATCACCGCCACTTACCTCATCGAGACCGCCTTTCCGCTGGAACAGGCCGCCGCCGCCATGGCGGGCGAGCAGTCGAGCGGCACGTTCCGTCCCGTGCCCGGTGAGACGCCCGAACTTCTGGCGCGGTTCGGCGCTCGCGTCGAGGCCATCGAGGAGCTTGGCGAGGTCGAGACACCCAGCCTGCCCGGCGCGCGAAAGCCTTCGCCCGATGCGAAGCCGCGCCAAGCCCATGTGACCTTGTCCTGGAGCCTGGAGAACACAGGAACCTCGCTGCCCACGGTGTGGTCCACCGTGCTCGGCAACCTGTTCGAGCTCGGCCAGTTCTCGGCTCTGAAGCTTTTGGAGCTTCATCTGCCGGCCGAATTCGCCAGGGTCTATCCCGGACCGCAGTTCGCCGTGAAAGGCACGCGCGAGTTGACCGGCGTGCGCGAAGGCCCCGTGATCGGCACCATCGTCAAGCCCAGCGTCGGCCTGTCGCCACAGGACACCGCCGCGCTCGTGGACCGGCTGCTGCAGGCCGGGCTCGACTTCGTCAAGGACGACGAATTGATGGGCGATCCGCCACATTCGCCCTTCGCCGAGCGATTCTCCCGCGTTTCGGACGTGATCGACCGGCATGCCCAGCGGACGGGGCGCAAGGCGATGTATGCCGCCAACATTTCCGGCGACATGGACGCCATGCGCCGGCATCTCGACCTGGTCCACGCGCGCGGCGGCACCTGCGCCATGCTGGTCCTGAACTCGGTCGGGCTTTCGGGCGTGGCCGAGATCCGCAGGCATGCAGAAGTCGCCATCCACGGCCACCGCGCGGGCTGGGGCCTGTTCGACCGCTCGCCGGACCTCGGCATGAGCTACCGCGCCTACCAGAAGTTCTGGCGGCTCGCGGGCTGCGACCACCTGCATGTGAACGGGCTCAAGAACAAGTTCTGCGAGGGGGACGACAGCGTGATCGCCTCGGCGAAGGAGTGCCTGACGCCGATGTTCGCCCCGCCCGCGCCGCCCATGACGGCCATGCCCGTGTTCTCGTCCGCGCAATCGGCCGTGCAGGCGGAGGAAACCTACCGTCGGCTCGGCTCGGACGACCTGATCTTTTGCGCCGGCGGCGGCATCATGGCCCATCCCGACGGGCCGGAAGCGGGCGTCCGCAGCATCCGCGAGGCGTGGGAGGGCGCGCGCGCCGGCGTGCCCGCGAGGGAATATGCGGAGACCCGTCCGGCGCTCGCCGCCGCGCTGGAGGCGTTCGGTTGAGCCTCACATCCGCGAGGGCAGCCAGGTCGCGATCTCGGGCACGAAGATGATGGTGACCACGACCGCCACCAGCGCCAGCACGAAGGGCAGGACGGCGCGGGCGCCTTGAACGAGGTTCACCCGCGCGATGCCGCAGGTGACGAAAAGGCTCGCCCCCACGGGCGGCGTGACCAGGCCGATCGCGAGCCCCATCACGGTCACGATGCCGAAATGGATGGGGTCGATGCCCGCCTGCTGGGTGATGGGCCAGAGCACCGGCACGAGGATGATGATGGCCGCGCCCAGATCGAGCACCGTCCCCGCCGCGAGATAGACGAGCAGGATCAGGAGCAGCAGCATTTCCGGATTCGAGGTGATGGTCAGGATCGCCGCGGCGGCCTGCTGCGGCACCTGCTCGCGCGTGATGATGAGGCCGTAAAGCGTGGCGCCGGCGATCAGGAGCATGACGATGCCGGTGGTGACCGCGGCTTCCGAAACGATGCCGGGCAGATCCTTGAAGTGGATGGTCCGGTAGACGACCAAGCCGACAAAACCCGCATAGACCACGGCGAGCACCGAGGCCTCGGTCGGCGTGGCGATGCCGTAGCGGATGGAGCCGATGATGACGACGGGCAGGAACAGGCCCCATAGGCTCGCCTTGAGGGCCTTGAGCATGGCGCGCGGCGTGGGCCGGGGGCCGCGCGGATAGCCGCCGCGCACCGCCATCAACCATACGACGACCATCAGCACGACGGCCATCAGAAGGCCCGGCAGGAGGCCGCCCACGAACAGCCGGCTCACCGACGCGCCGGTGACGACGCCGAAGATGATGAGCGGCACGGAGGGCGGGATGAGCACGGAGATGAGCGAGCCCGAGGCAACCACAGCGGCCGCAAACGCGCGGCCATAGCCGTTCCTCACCATTTCGGGGATCATGGCGCCGCCGATGGAGGAGGCCTCGGCCACGGCCGAGCCCGTCATGCCGCCCATAAGCGTGCCCGCGCCGATGCTGGCATGAGCGAGCCCGCCGCGCATCCAGCCGAGCACGGAATTGGCGAGGTCCATGATGTCGCGGGCGATCCCTGAGCGCGCCATCAACTGCCCCGCCAAAAGGAAGAAGGGGACGGCGAGCAGGATGAAGCTGTCGATGGCCGCCGTCATCCGCTGGCCGACAAGCGCGGGCGGGATGCCGCCGTAAAGGATCGCACCCAGCGAGGCGATCATCAGCGCAAACGACACCGGCACGTTGAGGATGAGAAGGGCGAGGAAGCCCAGCGCGAGGACGGTGATCATGCCGTGAGTCCGGCCGGGGGCACGGCTTCGTCCGCATCGCGGGGACGTCCGGCGAGCCAGCCGACCAGGATGTCGCCCGCGATCAGCGCGGCCATCACATTGTAGCCGACATAGACCAGGCCCATGGGCACCGAGAGGCTAGGCGAGGGCTGCGTCCAGGCAAGGCCCACCAGGGTCATGTTTGTCCAGAAGGTATAGACGCAGAAAGCGAGCACGGCCGCTTCCACGAAAAGCGCTGACGCGCGGTTGAGGCCCGGGCTGCCGAGATATTGGACAGCGTCCACGGCGATGTGGGCGCGGTGCTTCCAGGCGAGCCAAGCCGCGAGATAGCTGACCCACACGAAGGCGAAGCGCGCGAACTCCTCCGACCAGCTCAGCGGATCCCCCAGCACGTAGCGCGAAAAGACCTGCGCGAGCGAGGCCGCCGTCATCAGGGCGACGCCGAGGATCAGAAGAGCCGTCGCGAGGCGCTCGACGACGGTCCAAAGGGTGCGGAGGGCGCGCATGGCGGGAAAAACGGGCCCGCCCCGGCAAAGGGGGCGGGCCGGCTGTCATTGCGCGATCATTGCTGCGCCTGGGCCGCGATACGCTCCAGCGTCTCGGCCGACACGTTCTCTTGGCTCGCCGCGAGATCGCGGACCTCTTCGCGGAAAGGCGCGGTATCGACCTCGACCACGGTCATGCCATTCTGCTTCAGCTTCTCGAGGTTCTCGGCTTCGAGCTTCGCCGACTGCTCGCGCTGGTAGGTCGTGGCCTCGCGCACGGCTTCCGTCACCGCCGCCTGGTGCTCGGGCGACAGGCTGTCCCACTTCGCCTTGCTGAAGAGCGCGGCATGCGGGCCATAGACGTGGCCGGTCAGCATCAGGTGACTCTGCACCTCCCAAAGCGAGTTGGTGGCGATCACCGTGATGGGGTTCTCCTGTGCGTCGATGATGCCCTGGCCGAGGCTCGTGAACACCTCGCCCCAGACCATCGGCACGGGCGCTGCGCCGAGCTCCTCGAAGGCGGCAATATGGACGGGGTTCTGCATGGTGCGCAGCTTCAGGCCGGCGAGGTCGGCCGGGGTCTGGATGCTCTTGTTGGCGGTCAGGTGGCGCCAGCCGTTCTCCCACCAGGCGAGGCCCTCGATGCCGCGCGCCTCGAAGGCGTCGAGGAGTTCCTGGCCCACCTCGCCGTCCAGCGTGCGATAGACATGCTCGGAGTTCTCGAACAGGAAGGGCAGGTCGATCACCGCGACCTCCGGCACGAAGGCCACGAGCGGGCCGGTCGAGACCACGGCCATGTCCACGGAGCCGAACTGCAGCCCCTCGACCATCTCGCGCTCCTCGCCGAGTTGGCGGTCGGGATAGACCTCCACCGTCACTTCGCCATTGGTCTTCCCGTTGACGAGTTCGGCGAAGCGTTCAAGCGCCAGATGGGTGGGGTGGCCGGTCTGCGCGCCATGACCGGCCTTGATCACGGTCTGAGCAGCGGCGGCGGTCGCGAATCCGGCCGCCAGCGCGGCGGCGAGAGCGAAACGACGTAGCATTCAAAGTCCTCCCTGTTCGTTGCACGGTCGAGAGCCGTTTCCACTGCCGTGGAGCCGGCTCTCATTTCCGCCCGGAAGGCACGCTCAAGCGCAGCCTAGGGCTTCAGCGGTTGCGCGTGAAGCGGAACCGCTCTGGTTGTCGCCGGTCCGATCGCCGCGGGCCTGAATGAAGCGCCCGGCGGCCCGCATTTCGGACTTTGGTCGAAGCCGTAGGCTAATTACTCATCATACCATTGTAAACCGCCATCATATTCGCCAGCGCGCAGACCTCAACGTGGCGCTTGAACTGCAAGCCCCGCGGCGCTATCCCGAGGAGGAACTTGTATGATGACATCTCTCTGGCGATCGACGTCATGCAATGAACCGAAGGAGAACTATGAAGATGGCTACATCGGTCGCGGTGCTCGGCTCGGGCGGCAAGATGGGTTTTCGGATCACCAAGAAACTCTTCGACGCGGGCTATGACCTGCGCGCGGTCGAGATCGGTGAGGCGGGGCGCGCGCGGCTGGCCGAGGCGGGCATCCCGGCCGCCTCCACCGATGAGGGCATCGAAGGAGCCGAGGTCGTGGTGCTGGCCCTGCCCGACAACATCATCGGCGAAGTGGCGCGGGAGCTGTCCCCCAAGCTCAAGCCCGGCACCATGCTGTTGATCCTCGACGCGGCCGCCCCTTACGCGGGCGACCTGCCCACCGACCGGCCGGACCTCACTTACTTCGTGGGCCATCCCTGCCATCCGCCGATCTTCTCGACCACCACGCAAGGCGCCGAGCGCACCGACTACCATGGCGGCGTCGCGCCCCAGGCAATCGTCTGCGCGCTGATGCAGGGGCCGGAGGAGCACTACGCCTTAGGCGCGGAGATCTGCGAGGCGATGTGGAGCCCCGTCACCCGGACGCATCGCGTCACGCTGGAGCAGCTCGCGATCCTCGAGCCGGGGCTTTCGGAAATGGTCGCCATGGCCTTCGTGGACGCCATGGTGGAGGCCGTGGACGAGTGCGAGAAGCAGGGGATCCCGCGCGAGGCGGCCCAAGACTTCCTGATCGGGCATCTCAATGTCGAGATCGCCATGTGGTTCGGCTATTCGCCGAAAGTGCCGTCGGACGCGGCGCTCAGGCTCATGCGGTTCGCCAAATCCAAGGTGATCCGCGACGACTGGCGCGAGGCGGTGCGGCCCAAGCTCGTCAGGGAGGCCGCGGAGCTGATCGTCTACGGCAAGGGCGTCTGAGACGCCTGCATGCGGACCGTTTCGGTGTCCACCGCCCTGTTCGACGGCTATCCGCTTGAACAGGGGATCGGCGAGATCGCGCGGGCCGGCGGAAAATGGGTCGAGCCCGCCTTCATCCGCGGCTATGTGGACTTCGACGAGACGGCGTTCTCGCCCGAGAAGGGACAGGCGCTGCGGCGGCTCATCGAAGGCGAGGGTGTTGGCGCGCTCGCCGTTTCGGCGCATATGGATCTGGCGCTGCCCGACGCGGTGGAGATGCTCACCCGCCGCATCGAATTTGTGCAAAGCCTGGGCGCGAAAATCCTCATCACCAATGCGGGGCAGCAAAAGTTTCGGGCGCTGATCGCAGCGGCCATCGAGGAGGTTCTGCCCTTGTGCGAGGAGGCCGGCGTGACGCTGGCGCTAGAGAATCCCGGCCACGGGTCCGGCGACCTGATCAGCAACGGCGTGGATGGGGCGGCGCTGGTCGAGGCGCTCGGCTCGGAGCGCGTGCGGCTCAATTACGACGCCGGCAACATTTTTACCTACAGCCATGAGGCGAAGCGACCAGAGAGCGATCTTGAAGCCGCTTTGCCTTTCGTCGCCCATCTCCATCTCAAGGACGTGGCGTCCGACGGACCCGACTGGCGCTTCACCGCGCTCGGGCAAGGCGCGATCGACTATCCCGCGCTGTGGCAAAAGCTGCCGAAGAATCTGCCGGTCGGCATCGAGCTGCCGCTCCGGCTCGAACGACCCGGCCGCGCCGACCCGCGGCGCAAGCCCGCACCGCTGCCGCTCGACGTCTTGCGCGCGGCGCTCAGGCGTTCACTCGATTTCGTGGCTGCTCTCGATGGGAGAAGCGGGTAAAGCGCATCGAGGCTCGGCGGTTCGCCACCCGTCCGGCTCGCAACCGCCCCACCAACCGTTCTCATCGCTCCTCCGGCTGCTCATGCTCTCCTTCCTCCAGCGGTTCCACGGTCCGCTGCTGATGATTTTCGCCGCGGCCTCCTATGTCGTGAACGACACGCTGATGAAGCTCGCCACCGAGGGCCTGCCGCCCTACGAGGTGCTCTTCCTGCGCGGGGTGTCGGCCGTGCTCTGGGGCTTTCCGATCCTTTTCGCGCTGGGCCACGCGCGAAGAATCCCGCTGATGCTCGACCGCGCGGTGCTCCTGCGCAACGGCTTGGAGCTGCTCGCCATCTTGAGCTTCATCCTGGCGCTCGCCAACATGGGAATCGCCGACGCCATGGCGCTGGGGCAGGTCACGCCGCTGCTCGTGCTGCTCGGCGCGTCCGCGCTGTTCGGCGAGCGCCTGGGCTGGCGGCGACTGACGCTGGTGGGCTTGGGCTTCTGCGGTGCGATCCTGGTGGCGCAGCCCAGCTCGAACGGCATCTCGGTCTATGCCGTGCTCGCGCTCCTCAACGCCGGTTTCTGCGCGGCGCGCGACCTCGCCAGCCGCAGGGTCGGCCCTGAGATCCCAGGCATGGTGGTCGCCTTCGGCGCGTCGGCCGTGGTGCTGGCGGGCGCAGGCCTGGCGCATCTTCTGTTGGAGGACTGGGTGGTCCCCTCCGCCCGGCATGTCGCGCTGCTCGGGGCGGCCGGGCTGTTCCTGTTCGCCGGCCATCTCTGCATCTTCATGGCCTACCGCATCGGCCCAGCCGGCGCGGTCGCGCCCTTCTACTACTTCTTCAGCTTCTGGGCCGTCCTCTCCGGCGTCTTGGTGTTCGGGCATCTGCCGAACGGGCTCGCGCTCGCCGGAATCGCGCTCATCATCGGGAGCGGGGTGGCCGTGGTCATGCTGGACCAGCGGCAAAGACGGCTTGCACCAGCGGCCTGAGCGCTTGCGTCAGCCCACGCGGCGGCCCATGCTTGGCTCTCGATCCGTTCGATGAGGAGCTCGGGAAGCGATGTCGGTCACCCGTTTGCGCGAGGAGCGCACCAACCTGCCCTTCTACGAGGAGCGCGTCGATCTGGCCTGCGCGTTCCGCTGGACGGCGCGGCTCAACATGCACGAGGCCGTGGCCAACCATTTCTCGCTCGCCGTGGACGAGAGCGGACGGCGCTTCCTGATGAACCCCAACCAGGTTCATTTCTCCCGCATCAAGGCGAGCGACCTGCTTCTGCTCGACGCCGACGATCCCGAAACCATGAACCGGCCCGACGCGCCCGATCCCACCGCCTGGGGCCTGCATGGGGCGATTCACCGGCATGTGCGCCACGCGCGCTGCGTGATGCATGTGCATTCCATCCACGCGACCGTGCTGGCCAGCCTTGCCGATTCGCGCCTGCCGCCCATCGACCAGAACACGGCGATCTTCTTCAACCGGCACGTCGTGGACGAGCACTATGGCGGGCTCGCTTTCGAGGAGGAGGGCGAGCGCTGCGCAGACCTGCTCTCCGACGCACGCGTCAAGGTGATGGTAATGGGCAATCACGGCGTGCTCGTCTTGGGCGACACGGTGGCCGACGCCTTCAACCGCATGTTCTATTTCGAGCGGGCGGCCGAAACCTACATCAAGGCGCTGTGGACGGGCCGGCCGCTTCGCCTGCTGTCGGACGCGGTCGCGGAAAAGGTGGCGGAGGAAACGGAGAACTATCCCGGTCAGGCCGATCGGCACCTTTCGGAGCTCAAGGCGATCCTGGATGAGCAGGAGCCGGTCTACCGGCAGTGAGGATGACGTGGATTGCCGCCGCTCCTTCCTCACAGGGGGGCGGCAGCGGCTCAGTCACGGAATGGAGTCTCGGGTCAAGCCCGAGAATCCATTCCGAAACCAAGTGGCAGCCCAGGGCGACGTAGAACTGCCCGGCCATTCCGTAGCGCGGACTCGGACCCTCGCTGGGGAACCGCCATCACCCCGCCCGCCGCGTCCCCGCGAGCTTGGCCTGCAGGATCACCACCGCCAGCAGGAACAGGCCGCGGATCACGGGCTGCCAGGACGAGGAGAGCGAAATCCAGCCCTTGCCGTTCTCGAAATTGATGACGGTGAAGACGAGACCGAGCAGAAGCGCGCCGGCGAGCGTCGCCCCCACCGAGCCCACGCCGCCGGTGAGCAACGTGCCGCCCACCACCACCGAGGCGATGGCGATCAGCTCCCAGCCCACGCCCTCGGTGGGCTGGCCCGCGAAGTTGGAAGCGGCCAAAACCATGCCCGCCGTGCCGGCCATGAGCCCTGAGAAGAGATAGACGCCCAAAAGCGTGCGCTCCACCTTCAGCCCCATCAGCTTGGCGGTCGCCTCGCCGTCGCCGATGGCGAGGATGCGCCGGCCAACGGGCAGGCGCTCCAGCGCGAGCCAACCCAGCACATAGGCCACCAGCGCGATCCAGGCGGGGATGGGCAGGCCCAGGAAATTGTTGAGGCCGATCGCCATGAAGGCGTTGTCGGTCGAGATCGACACCGACTGGTTGCCCGCGAGCAGAAGCGCCGATCCGCTGGCGGCGAGCATGGTGGCGAGCGTCGCGATGAAGGGTTGGACGCGCAGGCCCGTGATCACCACACCGTTGACGAGACCCACGGCGAGGCCCGCGCCAAGGCCGCCCAGAATGCCGGCCACCGCGCCGTAATGCGAGAGCAGCGCCGCCGCCACGCTGGCCAAGGCCGCCGTCGCCCCCACCGACAGGTCGATGCCGCCGGTCATGATCACGAAGGCCATGCCGAGCGCGATCAGCGCGAACATGGAATTGTATTTGAGGAAGGAGAGGATGTTGAAGGCCGAGACGAAGCCTTCATAGCGCAACGCGCCGAACACGACGAGCGCGACCAGCGCCAGGACCACGCCGAGGCGGGCCAGCGCGAGGTTCGAGCGCGGCGCGAACATCTTCAGCAGGCCGGGCTGCGAGGAGGAAGCCGTAAGCGCCATGACGTCCTCCCCTTTATGCCGTCCGCTCGGCGCGGCCCTGCAACCACACCGCGGCGATGATGAGCCCGGCCTTGACGACGAGCGCCGCCGCGTCCGGCACGCCGTTGGCGAGCAAAGTGGTGCGGACGAGCTGCAGCACGAAGGCGCCGAGCACGGTGCCCAGCACGTTGGCGCGGCCGCCCGACAGAAGCGTGCCGCCGACGGCGACGGCGGCGATGGCGTCGAGCTCCATGAGCGAGCCCACGCGGGCGGCGTCCGACGCGTTGTTGATGGCCACCACGATCAGGCCGGACAGGCCCGCCAGCACGCCCGAGACGACATAGACGAGCCGTTTCACGCGAGCGGCGTTGATGCCCGAAAGGCGGGCGGCCTTTTCATTGCCGCCGACCGCGAGAATCTGCCTGCCCAGGGCCGTGCTGCGCACGAGAAAGACGGTGGCCGCCACAACGACCGCCATGACGAGCACCTGGGTGGGGATGCCGAAGACGGCGCCTTTGCCGATGAACTGGAAGGTGGGCTCGTTGAAGGTCTGGAGCTGGCTGTTGGTGAAGGTCTGGGCGATGCCGCGGCCGGCGATGAAGAGCACCAGCGTCGCCACGATGGGCTGGATGTTGAAGCGCGTGATCAGAAAACCGTTGAACCAGCCGAAGCAGCCGGCCACGATCAGGGGCACGACGAAAGCCAGCGCGATGGCGAGCCCCTGGCTCTCGATGGGATAGATCGAGTCGAGGAAGATCAGGGGCGCGAGCGCGCCGGCGATGGCCATGATCGAGCCGACGGAAAGGTCGATGCCGCCGGTGGCGATCACCAGCGTCATGCCCATCGCCACGATGACGACGGTGGACACCTGGGTGAGGTTGAGCAGCAGCGTCCGCCATTCCAGGAAGTTGGGCGTGAACAGGATGTTGAAGAGGACGAGCAGCGCGAACACGATCAGCGTGCCGTAGCGGCTCAGGAACCGCAGCGCGGCGGCGCGGCCTGCCGCCCGGTCGCGCGCAGGCGCGGCCGGTTGGGGCGTGGTCGTGCCGATCGTCGTCATGCGGCCCTCCCGGCTTCCGAGCCCGGCTCCTCCTGATGCGCCATGGCCGTCATCAGGCTCGCCTCGTTCAGTTCCTCGGCGGGAAGATCGACCACCGAGCGGCCGTCCGACAGGACGGTGACGTGGTCGGCCGCCGCGATCAGCTCCTCCAGTTCGGAACTGATCATCAGCACCGACAAGCCCTCGTCGGCGAGGCCGCGCAGGAGCTTCAGGATCTCCGCCTTGGCGCCCACGTCGATGCCGCGGGTGGGCTCGTCCACGATGAGCAGATTGGGCGAGGTCGCAAGCCAGCGCGCGAGCAGGACCTTCTGCTGGTTGCCGCCCGACAATTCGCGGATCGGCTGCTCGGGCGAGGCGCATTTGACGTTGAGCGCCTTGATGTAGCGGTCCACGATCTTGCCCTGCTCGGCCCGGTCCACGATGCCCGCCTTCTTCAGGCGCGGCAGGATGGCGAGCGTCAGGTTCTCGCGCACGCTCATCTCGGGGATGATGCCCTCGACCTTGCGGTCCTCCGAGACGAAGCCGATGCCGTCGGCGATCGCATCGGCCGGCTCGGCGTAGTTCCGGGCCTGACCGTTCACGCAAACCTGGCCCCCGTCCTTTGCGTCGGCGGCGAAGATCAGCCGCGCGGTTTCGGTGCGGCCCGCGCCGAGTAGGCCGGCCAGCCCCGCGATCTCGCCACGTCTGACGGACAGCGACACGCCGCGCACGCGGGTGCCCGCCTGGAGGTTCTCGGCTTCCAGGAACATGGGCGCATTGTCGCTGCGGCCGCGCGTACGGCCTTCGGCGGTGAAGGCGGTGAGCTCGCGGCCGAGCATCTGCCGCACGAGCTCAATGCGGGAGATTTCCCGCATGGGACCGGCATGCACCGTGCGGCCGTCGCGCATGATCGTGACGCGGTCGCAGATCGCATAGAGCTCGCTCAGGCGGTGGCTCACGAAGATGGTGGACACGCCGTCGGATTTGAGCGTGCGGATGGTGTCGAAGAGCACCGTCACCTCCCGCTCGTCGAGCGAGGAGGTCGGCTCGTCCATGATCACGAGCTTGGCGTTCTGGCTCACCCCGCGGGCGATGGCCACCATCTGGCGGGTGGCGGCGCCGAAATCCTCGATGGGGCGGTCTACGTCGATGTCGAGGCGGAAGCGGCGCAGCACCTGTTTCGCGTCCTCGCGCATCCGGCGGCGATCGACAAAGCCGAACCTTTTCGGCTCGCGCATCATGAAAATGTTTTCGGCCACCGTGCGGTGGGGCGCGAGGTTCAGCTCCTGATAGATCGGCGCGATGCCCGCGCCTTGCGCTTCCGCAGGCGCATGGAAATCGACCGCCCGGCCGTCCCACTCGATCCTTCCGCGATCGCGGCGGTAGGCGCCGGTCAGGATCTTGATCATGGTGGATTTGCCGGCCCCGTTCTGGCCGACCAGCGCCATCACCTCACCGCGCGCGACCTGGAGCGAAGCCTGGGTCAGCACGGTGACGCCGGAGAAGCTCTTGTCGATGTCCGTCATGGACAGGAGCATGAGAACCTCGGTCCTGATCGAGCGAAGGGCGCAGCCTCCCCGCGGATGCTGCGCCCAGCTTTGTGGAAGAGCCGGCCGAGCGCAAGAGCCCGGCCGGCGTGCTCATTTCCGCTCAGTAGGCGTTCGCGACTTCGGCGGCCGCGTTGCTCTTGTCGTAGAACTTGTCCTCGTTGATGATCATCGGCGGGATCTCCTCGCCGGCCGCGTAGCGGGCGAGCGTCTCGAACGCCTTGGGCCCGAAGCGCGGATTGCACTCCACGACCGCGTTGATCTTGCCGTCCACCACGGCCTGCACGGCTTCCTTGCCGCCGTCGATGGAGAGGACGAGCACGTCCTCGCCCGGCTTCTTGCCGGCCGCCTCGAGCGCGGCGATCGCGCCCATCGCCATCTCGTCATTGTGAGCGTAGATCACGTTGGCGTCGGGATGGGCCTGCAGCAGGGCTTCCGCCACCTGGCGGCCCTTGTCGCGGGCGAAGTCGCCGGACTGGGAGGCCAGGATCTCGAAGCCGCCCGCGGCATTGATCGCGTCATCAAAACCCTTCTTGCGGTCGTTGGCGGGGGAGGAGCCGGTGGTGCCTTCGAGCTGGATGATCTTGGTCTTGCCGCCATTGTTGGCGATCAGCCACTCGGCGATGCGACGGCCTTCCTCGATGAAGTCCGAGCCGATGAAGGTGACATAGTCCTCGCCGGCCTTGGCGAGCGACTGGTCGACATTGCGGTCGAGCAGGATCACGGGGATGCCGGCGGCCTTCGCGGCCATCACGGCCGGGATCAGCGGCTTCTCCTCACGGGGCGCGAGGAAGATCGCGTCGACGCCCTGGGCGATCATGGAGTTGACGTCGGCCACCTGCTTGGCGGCGGAGCCGGCGGCGTCCGTATAGACGAGCTGGTGGCCGAGCTTCTGGGCCTCATCCTGCATGCTCTGCGTCTGGGCGATGCGCCAGGGGTTGTTGGACTCGGTCTGCGCGAAGCCGACCTTGTAGGTGTCCTTCTGCTCAAGCTTGGGCAGTTGCGCCCAGGCGATGCCGGCGGACACGCCGAGAGCGGTCGCGGCAAGCAGGAATGTGCGGCGGTTGATGATCGACATGAGTGTTCTTCCTCCCTGAAATCCAAGCTCCCGCGAGCCGTCGACGCCACGCGAGCCGATGGAAGCGTGGAACCCGCTTCACGCGCCGGACCCTTGCGCTAATAATATTAGCAGTCAAGAGTGAATCTTCGGGGGAGGGTTCGGGCAAATGGATGCGAGCGAGGGCAGGCAGGAGAGCGCCAACCCCGTCGAGGGGCGGCGCGGCCGGCCTACCATGACGGACGTGGCCCGGATGGCCGGCGTGTCGCAGTCGAGCGTGTCGCTCGTGCTCAACGACATGACGGGGTCGCGCATCTCGGCCGAGACGCGCGCCCGCGTGTGGGACGCCGCGCGCCAGATCGGTTACGCCCTGCCCGCCATCCGCCGCAAGGCGCTGAACGGGGTGCGGGAGCGCACCACGATCGCCTATCTCGTGGATGAGATCTCGACGAGCCCGCACCCCGTGGTGAACCTCGACGGCGCGCGCGACACGGCCTTCGCGCATGGCGTTCTCGTGGCCGCCCATGTGACGCGCTCGAACCCCGAGCTCGAAGCCGCCACCGTGGAGGCGCTCTTGCGCGACCGCTCGGTGATCGGCGTCATCTATTCCACGATCTTCACCCGGCGCGTGGCGCTGCCGCCCGCGCTGGAAGGCGTCCCCCTTGTGCTGGTGAACTGCTACACGGAGCCCAGGCGCCACCTTTCCATCCTGCCGGCCGAGGTTTCGGGCGGCCGGCGCGCCGCCGCGCACCTGATTTCGCTGGGCCACACCCGCATCGGCTTCATCAACGGCGAGCCGTGGATGGACGCGGCCGCCGACCGGCTGGACGGCTACGCCCAAGCGCTCGCGGCGCATGGCCTGCCCTTCGACGAAAGCCTGGTGCGCAATGGCGACTGGCTGCCCGCGAGCGGCTACGCCGGCGCGCTCGATCTCCTGCGACTGCCCAAAAGGCCGACCGCGTTGTTCTGCGGCAACGACCTCATGGCGATCGGCGCGGTGGAGGCGGCGAATTCGCTGGGCCTGCGCGTGCCGGTGGACGTGTCGATCCTGGGTTATGACGACCAGGAGCTGGCCCGCTACTCCCATCCGCCTTTGTCGTCGCTGGTTCTGCCGAACTACGAGATGGGCGCGCGCGGGGCGCAGGCGCTGATCGACACCGCGCTCAAGGGCAAGCCTTCCCGGGCGCGAACCGTGTTCGTGGAAGGCCCGCTCGTGCCGCGGCTCTCGACGGGACCGGCGCCGCAAGGAGCGGCGCGACCGTCGGCAGGCGATGGCCGGGGCGCGGTTCCGGCGCTGAGCGCGAGCCCTGCGGAATAGGGATGCCCCTATTTCCGCGGCGGCCCGGCGCGCTCGGCCGACTTGGCCCAAAGGTTGATGTTGGCGTCGGTGGCGTGGCGGTCGATCTCGGCGAGTTCGTCGGCGGAGAAGTCGAGCTTCGCCAGCGCGCCGACCGCGTCCTCCACCTGCTCGGGCCGGCTCGCGCCGATCAGCGCTGACGTCACGCGCCCGCCGCGCAAGACCCAGGCGATCGCCATCTGCGCCAGCGTCTGGCCGCGACGGCTGGCGATCTCGTTCAGCGCGCGGATGCGGCCGAGGTTTTCCTCCGTGAGAAAGGACTGGCGCAGCGATTTGCCCTGCGCCGCGCGGCTGTCCTCGGGAATGCCGTTCAGATATTTGTCCGTCAGCATGCCCTGGCTGAGCGGCGAGAAGACGATCGAGCCGATGCCCAAGCTCTCCAGCGTGTCCAAGAGGCCGTCCTCCTCCACCCAGCGGTTGATCATGGAATAGGAGGGCTGGTGGATCACGCAGGGCGTGCCGAGCGCCTTGAGGATTTCGGCCGCCTCGCGGGTGCGCTTCGAGTTGTAGGAGGAGATGCCCACATAGAGCGCTTTTCCCGCGCGCACGGCATGGTCGAGCGCTCCGCAGGTCTCTTCGAGCGGCGTGTCGGGGTCGAAGCGGTGGGAATAGAAGATGTCGACATAATCGGCGCCTAAGCGCTTGAGGCTCTGGTCGAGCGAGGAAAGCAGATATTTGCGGCTCCCCCACTCGCCATAGGGGCCGGGCCACATCTCGTAGCCCGCCTTGGTGGAGATGATGAGCTCGTCGCGGTGGGCGCGGAAGTCGGTGCGCAGGATTTCGCCGAACGCTTCCTCGGCCATGCCCTGCGGAGGACCGTAATTGTTGGCCAAGTCGAAATGGGTGATGCCCAAATCGAAGGCGCGACGGCAGATGCTCTGCTTCAGCGCATGCGGGCGGTCATGCCCGAAATTGTGCCACAGGCCCAGCGAGACGGCGGGCAGCTTCAGGCCCGAGCGCCCGCAGCGGCGATACTGCATCGTGTCGTAGCGGGTTTCGGCAGGCGCGTAGGGCATGAGGGTTCCCGGCAGATGGCGGCGCAGCGTCAATAGGTGGTGGAGCCCGGCGTGACGGGCTGTTCGTCGATGCCCCATTTGCCGTGGTGCGGGCCTTCGCGGTCGATGCGCTCGAAACCGTGCGCGCCAAAGAAGTCGCGCTGGCCCTGGATGAGGTCGGCCGTGCCGCGCGACTGCCGGTAGGTGTCGAAATAGCCCAGCGCCGCCGACAATGCTGGGACCGGCAGTTCGGCCAGGCTGGCGGCGGCCACCACGCGGCGCAGCGCGGGATGCGCCTCGCGCATGAGAGTCGCGAACGCCGGCGCCACCAGAAGGTTCGGCACGGGGTCGCCGGCGAAGGCGTCGGCGATGTCGCCCAAGAAGCGCGAGCGGATGATGCAGCCCGCGCGCCAGATCTTCGCGATGGTTGGCAGCGGCAGGTTCCAGCCGAAGGCGTCGGAGGCCGCCTGCATGACGGAAAAGCCTTGCGCATAGGCCACCACCTTGCCCGCGAAGAGCGCGCGTTCGAGATCGTCCAGGATTTCGGGGGCCAGCCCCGCGCCGCGCGGCTCGCCGAACAGCTTCGCCGCTTCGATCCGCTCGGCCTTCAGCGAGGACAGGACGCGCGCGCCCACCGCCGCCTCGATGCCGCTGGCCGGCCGGCCCAGCCGCTGCGCTTCGATGGCCGACCAGACGCCCGTGCCCTTCTGGCCGGCGCGATCCTGGATGATGTCCACCATCGGCTTGCCTGTGTCGGCGTCCACGGCCTTCAGCACCTTCGCCGTGATCTCCACGAGATAGGATTCGAGCGGGCCTTCGTTCCAGCGGGCGAAGTGCCCGGCGATTTGGGCGGGCTCCAGCCCCGCGCCGTCGCGAAGAACGCCGTAGATCTCGGCGATCATCTGCATGTCGGCATATTCGATGCCGTTGTGGATCGTCTTCACGAAATGGCCCGCGCCGTCCGGCCCGAGCCAGGCCGCGCAAGGCTCGCCGTCGCGCGCCTTCGCGGCGATCTTCATGACGACCGGCTCGATGCGAGCGAAGGCCTGCAAGTCGCCGCCCGCCATCATCGACGGCCCGCGCCGCGCCCCTTCCTCGCCGCCCGACACGCCCATGCCGATCAAGGTCACGCCCGTGCCTTTCAGGCTTTCCACCCGCCGCACGGTGTCGCGGAAATCGCTGTTGCCGCCATCCACGATGACGTCGCCCTGCGCCAGAAGCGGGGTCAGCGCCGCGATCTGCATGTCCACGGGCTTTCCGGCGGGAATCATCAAGATGATCGCGCGCGGCGGCTCGATGGCGGCGACAAGCTCCTCAAGGGAGCGGGCCGGCAGGATGCGCCCGGCGAGCGGGCCGCTGTCCCTCAAGAAATCGTCGATGCGCCCGAGCTCGCGATTGTATACGGCGATGGAAAAGCCGTTCTCGGCGATGTTGAGCGCCAGGTTGGAGCCCATCACCCCCAGGCCGAACAGCCCGATGTCAGCCTTTTTCGCCATCGCCGCCATGCGCTCCCTCCGAGATTCATTCCGGCAGTCGTGGGGCCGGCAGTAGTGGGGGCGCTTCCCGCCGTCAATGAGGGCGCGCTTCGGCGTCCTCAGCCCTTGCGCCGCTTGCGGCCGTAAAGCTCCAGCCGGTGATGGACGATGTCATAGCCCAACTGCTCGGCGATCGCCTGCTGCAGCGCCTCGATGCGGTCGGAGCGGAACTCCACCACCTCGCCCGTGTCGAGGTCGATCAGGTGGTCGTGGTGGTCGCCGCCCGCGCCCTCAAAGCGCGCCGGCCCGCCGCCAAAGGCGTGGCGGTGGATCGCGCCATGGCTCTCCAGGAGCTTCATGGTGCGATAAACGGTCGAGAGCGAAATGGAGGCGTCGATCGCGTTCACGCGGTTGAAGATGGCGACCGCGTCCGGATGGCCGCCGGTCTGGGCCATGACGGACAGGATCAGGCGGCGCGGGCGGGTGATGCGCACGCCGGCCTCGCGCAGGACCGCTTCCGGGTCGGGTTCGGCCGGCGGCCGCTTGCTTGCCATGGCAACAGAACTATCGCGGGGTCGCGTCCTTGCCAACCGGCCGGCATCCTCTCTTGCAAATGATTTGCAATTTCATTGACACGCGCAAGCAGGAGCGCTATCTCCTTTCTCGTGCCGGTCCGCGCCCGCGCGGGGGCCGGCCCAGGAACAAGCGACAGGTTTCTCCATGCGGCTTGCCCGGCGCGCTTTTCTCGGCGTCTTGTTGTTCTGCGGCTTGCCTTCCGGCGCCCATGCGCAGGAGGAGAAGCTGAAGGTCGTCACCACCTTCACCGTGATCGCCGACATGGCGCGGAACGTCGGCGGCGATCTCGCGCAGGTCGAATCCATCACCAAGCCCGGCGCGGAGATCCACAACTACCAGCCGACCCCGCGCGACATCCTGAAAGCGCAGGACGCCGATTTGATCCTGTGGAACGGGCTCAACCTCGAAGCCTGGTTCGAGCGCTTCTTCGAGAACCTGAGCGAGGTGCCGGCGGTCGTGGTGTCGGACGGCGTGGAGCCCATCGGCATCGGCGAAGGATCGTATCAAGGCAAGCCCAACCCGCATGCCTGGATGTCGCCGGAAGCCGCGATCGTCTACGTCCAGAACATCGCAAAGGCTTTTTCCGAGGCCGACCCGGCCAATGCGGCCGCCTATGGGGCCAATGCCCAAGCCTATGTCGAGAAGATCCGGGCCGCGGCCGCGCCCATGCGCGCGGCGCTGCAAGCCATTCCCGAGAATCGCCGCTGGCTCGTCACCAGCGAAGGCGCCTTCTCCTATCTGGCGCGCGATTTCGGCCTCAAGGAGCTTTATCTCTGGCCGATCAACGCCGACGGCCAGGGCACGCCCCAGCAGGTGCGCCGCGTCATCGACGCGGTGCGGGAGAACCAAGTCCCCGCCGTGTTCAGCGAATCCACCGTGTCGCCCGATCCAGCCCAGCAGGTCGCGCGCGAGACCGGCGCCCAATATGGCGGCGTTCTTTATGTCGATTCGCTGAGCGAGGAAGACGGGCCGGTGCCGACTTTTCTCGACCTCCTGCGGGTGACGACCGAAACCATCGCCGAGGGGCTGGCCGGTTGAATGTTTCCGCGCATGTCCCGGCCGGGCCTCCTGGCGTCCAGGCGGAGAACGTCTCCGTCACCTATCGCAACGGGCTGACGGCGATCCAAAGCGCCTCCTTCGCGCTCCCCCAGGGCAGCACGACAGCCCTGGTGGGCATGAACGGCTCGGGCAAATCCACGCTCTTCAAGGCGATCATGGGTTTTGTGCCGCTCGCCTCGGGCCGCGTGTCGATCCTCGAAATGCCGGCCGCGGAGGCGCTCAAGAAGAACCTCGTGGCCTATGTGCCGCAGTCCGAAGAGGTGGACTGGAACTTCCCGGTGCTGGTCGAGGACGTGGTGTTCATGGGCCGCTACGGCCACATGAATTTCCTGCGCATCCCCAAGCCCCGCGACCGTGAGATGGTGGATGCGGCGCTCGCGCGCGTCGGCATGGCGGCGTTCCGCGACAGGCAGATCGGCGAGCTTTCGGGCGGGCAGAGGAAGCGCGTCTTCCTGGCCCGGGCGCTCGCGCAGGACGCAGCAGTCATCCTGCTCGACGAGCCCTTCACCGGGGTGGACCTCAACACGGAGGAGGCGATCATCGTCCTCCTGGGCGAGTTGCGCGCCGAAGGCCGGGTGATGCTGGTCTCCACCCACAATCTGGGCAGCGTGCCGGAGTTCTGCGACCGGGCGATCCTCGTCAACCGGACGGTGCTGGCGAGCGGCACGACATCCGAGGTGTTCACGCAGGACAATCTCGAAAGGACGTTCGGCGGGCGCTTGCGCCACTTCATCCTGGGCGGCGCGGACCTGCACCGCGACGACGCGGCGGACCGCCGCCGGCTGACCGTGCTCTCCGACGACGAGCGGCCCTTCGTCATCTATGGCGAGGGGGGCGAGGCTTCGGCTGAGCCTGCGCCCAAGGCGGAGGACACGGCCGCGTGAGCGCGGCGCTCGAGCCCTTCGCCTACGGCTACATGGTCAACGCCATGTGGGTCAGCGCGCTGGTGGGCGCGACCTGCGCCTTCCTCTCGGCCTTCCTGATGCTGAAGGGCTGGTCGCTGATCGGCGACGCGCTGTCCCACTCGATCGTGCCGGGCGTGGCCGGCGCCTATATGCTGGGCCTGCCCTTCGCCTTCGGGGCGTTCCTGGCGGGTGGCCTGGCGGCGGCGGCCATGCTGTTCCTGAACGCCCGCACCAAGCTGCGCGAGGACGCGATCATCGGGCTGATCTTCACCTCCTTCTTCGGCATCGGCCTCTTCATGGTCTCGCTCGAGCCCACGGCGGTGGACATCCAGACGATTGCGCTCGGTAACATCTTGGCGGTCACGCCGGAGGACACGTTCCAGCTCGTCCTCATCGCCGCCGTTGCGCTCCTCGTGCTGTCGCTCAAATGGCGCGACTTGGCGGCCACCTTCTTCGACGAGAACCACGCCCGCTCAATCGGGCTCAGGACGGCCGCCCTCAAGCTCGTGTTCTTCACGCTGCTCTCTGCTGCGACCGTGGCCGCGCTTCAGACCGTGGGCGCCTTCCTCGTGATCGCCACCGTGGTGACGCCCGGCGCGACCGCCTATCTGCTGACCGACCGTTTCGGGCGCCTGATCCTCCTCAGCGTGCTGATCGGCACATGCACGAGCTTTATTGGCGCCTACGCCTCCTTTTTCCTGGACGGCGCGACAGGCGGCATCATCGTGGTTCTGCAGACGCTGGTCTTCCTGCTGGCGTTTTTCTTCGCGCCAAAGCACGGCATGCTCGCCGCGCGCCGCCGCGCACGGACCGGGTTCGGAGCGCCCGCCGCATGAACCCCTTCACGGACCCGCTCGCGCCCTTCGCCTTCCCCTTCATGCAGCAGGCCTTCGTCATGGCGCTCCTGGTGGCGCTGCCGGCGAGCCTGTTGTCCTGTTTGCTGGTGCTGAAAGGCTGGTCGCTGATGGGCGATGCGGTGAGCCATGCCGTGCTGCCCGGCGTGGTGCTGGCTTACCTCGCCGGCCTGCCGCTGGCGGTCGGCGCGTTCGCGGCCGGCATGATCTGCGCGCTGTCGGTGGGCTTCTTGAAGGAGAACAGCCGAGTCAAGGAAGACACGGTCATGGGCGTGGTGTTTTCCGGCATGTTCGCCCTCGGCATCGTGCTCTATGCCGCAACCCCCACCGAGCTCCACCTCGACCATATCCTGTTCGGCGACATTCTGGGCCTTTCCTGGCGCGACGTGGCCGAGACCGGGCTGATCGCGCTGTTCGCCGCGGGCGCCGTGCTGCTCTTCCGGCGCGATCTGGCGCTGCACGCCTTCGATCCGGCCCATGCGAAGGCCATCGGCCTGCATGTGCGTCTCCTGCATTACGGGCTGCTCGCCCTGCTCTCGCTCGTGATCGTGGGCGCGCTCAAGGCGGTGGGCATCATCCTCGCCATCGCGCTCCTGATCGGGCCGGGCGCGATCGCCTTCCTCGTCACGCGGCGCATCGACGGCATGCTGCTGACGGCGGCCCTTGTCGCGCTGCTCGTCAGCTTCGGGGGCGTCTATGCGAGCTTCTATCTCGACAGCGCCCCCGCCCCCACGATCGTGGTGGGCCTGACGCTCGCCTTCCTCGCCGCCTTCGCCTTCTCAAACCTGAAGAGGCCGCGCGAGCAAACCGCCCCGCCGGGTTGACGCCGGATCAGGCCGCCGCCGCGGCGGCCACCGTCCGGTTGCGGAAGGACACGCCGTCGGCGGCGAAGAGATGGAGGGCGCCGGGCGCGGCCTCGAGCCGGATCGCCTGCCCCCGCGCCACCCCGGCGGCGCCCGGCAGCTTGACCACGAAGGGCTGGTCCGGCCGGCCGATATCGACATAGACGAGCTGCACCTCGCCCAACTGCTCGACATAATCCACATGGCCCTCGATCAGGCTTTGCGCGCCGGTGGCGACATGGAGATCCTCGGGCCGAACCCCGAAATGCACCTTGGCCTCGGCCGTCCCGGCCGGCGTGGGGATAGGCAGGTCCACGAGCCGCCCGTCGGGCAGGACCACGGCCGTGGTCGCGCCGGTGCGCTTGACCACGGCCGGCAGGATGTTCATGGCGGGCGAGCCGATGAACTGGGCCACGAACAGGTTGCCCGGATTGCCGTAAAGCTCCATGGGCGAACCCACCTGCTCCACATGGCCGTCTTTCAGCACCACGATGCGGTCGGCGAGCGTCATGGCCTCGACCTGGTCGTGGGTGACGTAGATCATGGTGGTGTTCGCCATCTGCTCCTTGAGCTTGGCGATCTCGATGCGGGTGGCCACGCGCAGCGCCGCGTCGAGGTTGGACAAAGGCTCGTCGAACAGGAAGACTTTCGGGTTGCGCACGATGGCGCGCCCGATCGCCACGCGCTGGCGCTGGCCGCCCGACAACGCCTTGGGCAGGCGCGCGAGGTAGGGCGTGAGCTGCAGGATGCCGGCCGCCTGCTTCACGCGGCGGTCGATCTCCGTCTTGGGCTCTCGGGCGATCCGCATGCCGAAGGCCATGTTGTCGTAAACCGTCATATGCGGGTAGAGCGCATAGGACTGGAACACCATAGCGATGCCGCGCTTGGAAGGCGGCACGTCGTTGACCACCTGCCCCTCGATGGCGAGGGTGCCGCTCGTGATCTCCTCGAGGCCGGCTATGGTGCGCAGCAATGTGGACTTGCCGCAGCCGGAGGGGCCGACGAAGACGATGAATTCGCCGGATGCGATGTCGAGATCAATGCCGTGCAGGATCTCCACCGCGCCATAGGCCTTTCGCACTTGCCTGAGCGTCAGCTCCGCCATCGTTCTTCTCCCCTTTATCTCCGTTGCGCGCGGCGCCCGAACCAAGCTCCATAGCGCGGCAGGAACACGCCATTGCCGCCAAGCTCGCCCGCCATGCCGTGCCCGTCGAGCGCTTCGAGTTCGCCCATCTCGTCGATCGCGATCGTGGCGGGCTCGGCACTCAGATTGACGGCGCAGACGATCTCCTCGCCGTCGAGCCGGCGCGAAAAGGCCACCGTGCCGGCGTCCGCATGGAGAAAACGCAGGCTCCCGCTCCGCAAGGCCGGCTGGCTGCCGCGAAAGGCGAGAAAGCGCCGGTAGTGCCCAAGCAGGGATTTTTCGTCCGTGTCCTGCCGGTCCACCGCGAGGCCCAGATGCTCGTCGGGAACGGGGAGCCAGGTTCTTTCCGCGTCAGAGAAGCCGCCATGGGCGCCCGCGCCTTCCCAGACCATGGGCGTGCGGCAGCCGTCGCGGCCCTTGAACTCGGGCCAGAAGCGGATGCCGTAAGAGTCAGCCAGGTCCTCGAAGCGGAGATCGGCCTCCGTGAGGCCCAGCTCCTCGCCCTGGTACAGGCAGACCGAGCCGCGCAAGGACAGGATCAGCGCGGCGGCGGCCTTGAGGAAGCCCGTCCGGTCCTTGTGCGCGCGGCCCCAGCGCGAGGCGTGGCGCATCACGTCATGGTTGGAAAAAGCCCAGCAGGCCCAGCCCTCGGGCGCGACCTGCTCGAAGCCTTCGACGACCTCGCGGATGCGCGCGCCCGTCGGCGGCTCGGACGAAAGC
The DNA here is from genome assembly GCA_035998495.1 of Mesorhizobium sp. Taxonomy (GTDB): domain Bacteria; phylum Pseudomonadota; class Alphaproteobacteria; order Rhizobiales; family Rhizobiaceae; genus Mesorhizobium_B. The sequence continues at coordinate 130,717 of DASYHP010000059.1, read as the reverse complement.
AGGTCGAAGCTGTAGCACATATGCACGCGCGCATCCCCCGACGTGTACTGTGCCATGAGCTCGGTGCCGCGGACGGACTCACCCACTTCGCCCACGCTCGCGCGCGCGCCGTATCGGTCGAGCAGCGCCCGGAAGCGTTCGAGGAAGACGAGGTTCTCGGGCTGGTTCTTGTCGTGGAGATGGTCCTGGTGGTTGTAGGGGTTGACGGCCGGCACGAGGGCTTCGTTGCGCATGGCGGAGGGCAGCGGCGGGTTGTCCTCAAGCCCGGCCGAATGGAAGTAGAAGTTGATCGTGTCGAGGCGAAAGCCGTCCACGCCGCGCTCCAGCCAGAAGCGCACGACGTCGAGCACCGCGTCCTGAACGTCGGCGTTGTGGAAGTTGAGGTCGGGCTGGGCGGCGAGGAAGTTATGCAGGTAGTATTGCAGGCGGCGCGTGTCCCATTCCCAGGCGGGCCCGCCGAAGATCGACAGCCAGTTGTTGGGCGGCGTGCCGTCAGGCTTGGGATCGGCCCAGACATACCAGTCGCTCTTGGGATTGGCGCGGCTCGACCGGCTCTCCGCGAACCAGGGATGGGTGTCCGACGTGTGGGAGAGCACGAGGTCGATCATCACCTTGAGGCCGAGCCGGTGGGCTTCGGCGACTATGCGGTCGAAGTCGTGCAGCGTGCCGAAGATCGGATCGATGTCGCAATAGTCCGAGACGTCGTAGCCGAAGTCCTTCATGGGCGAGCGGAAGAAGGGCGAGACCCAGATCGCGTCCACGCCCAAGCTCGCCACATAGGGCAGGCGCGCGGCGATCCCCAGAAGGTCGCCCACGCCGTCGCCGTTCGTGTCCTGAAAGGAGCGGGGATAGATCTGGTAGATCACCCCCCCGCGCCACCAGTCGTCACCGGCGGCTCTCTTCCCCTCGCCCATCCCCGTCCTTTCGACCTGACTCACCGGGCCCGCCGCTCACCCGCCCTTGACCGAGCCGGCGAGCAGGCCGCGCACGAAATAGCGCTGAAGGGCGAAGAACACGATCAGCGGCACGATGATGGTGACGAAGGCCGACGCCGTGAGGATCTCCCAATCGCCGCCGCGCGAGCCCAACAGCGCGTTGAGCTTGCCCGTGAGCACGAGCTGGTTCGAGCCCGAGCCGAGGAAGACCATCGCGACGAGCAGGTCGTTCCACACCCACAGGAACTGGAAGATGGCGAAGGACGCCAGCACGGGGAACGAGAGCGGCAGCACGATCTTGACGAAGATCTCGAAGTCGGACGCTCCGTCGATGCGCGCCGATTCCATCACCTCGCGCGGCAGGCCGGCCATATAGGAGCGCAGGAGGAAGATGGCGAAGGGCAGGCCGAAGCCGGTATGGGCGAGCCAGATGCCGAGATAGGTCTTCGCCGGCACGCCGAAGAACGCGCCCACGCCATTGTAGAGCGTGAGCAGCGGGATCAGCGACATCTGCAGCGGCACGACCAGCAAGCCGATCACGGTGGCGATCAGGAGCGCGCGGCCGGGAAATCGCATCCAGGCCAGCGCATAGGCCGCGAACGCCGCCACCAGGATGGGGATGACGGTTGCGGGAATGGTCACGGTCAGCGAGTTCACGAAGGAGCGGCCGATGCCTTCGGAAAACAGGACGGACTCGTAGTTCTCGTCCGTGAAGCGCAGCGGCAGCACGGCCTCGTAATAGACGCGCTGGGCGCGCTCGCCCTCGAACGGCGTGGCCGAGGACAAGACGTAGGAGCCGTCCTCCTCGATCGTCAGGCTCGCGCCATTGCGCAACTCGGCCGTCTCGCCGGCGGCGAACTCGGTGGGCGCGACCGCGCGGAAGCCGAAGGCGTTGACCTGCCGCTCCTCACCTTGCGCGAAGAGATTGCCTTCGATCACGAAGCGCCCGTCGCGCTCGACCTGCTCGGACGGGGGCTTAAGCTCGCCGCGCCCCGTCTCGGCCGACGCGCTCAGCGCCGTCCACCACCCGGACACGATGATCTGATCCCTGTCGCGGAAGGAGGTGACGAGGATGCCGAGCGTCGGCAGGAGCCAAAGCAGGGCGATGGCGAGGACGGCGAGGTGGACGCCCCACCGGCCGATGCGGGTTCTTCCCGACGCGGCCATCAGGGGCCTCCCTCGCGGTTGGCCTGGCGGATGTTCCAGATCATGATCGGCACCACGGCCAGCATGATGATGATGGCGATGGTCGCCCCGCGGCCGAAATCGCCGCCGCCGCGGAACATCCAGTCGAACATCAGATTGGCGAGCACCTGGCTGTTCCACTGGCCGTTGGTCATGGTCAGCACGATGTCGAACACTTTCAGCACCAGGATGGTGATGGTGGTCCAGACGACCGCGATGGTGCCCCAGATCTGGGGGATCATGATCTTCCAGAAGATCTGGAAACCGTTGGCGCCGTCGATGACGGCCGCCTCGATCGTCTCCTCCGGGATGCCGCGGAGCGCCGAGGACAGGATCACCATGGCGAAGCCCGTCTGGATCCAGATCAGGATCGCCATCAGGAAGAAGTTGTTCCAGAAGGGCAGCGCGATCCAGACCTGCGGCTCTCCGCCCAGCGCCTGCACGACCGCGTTCAGGATGCCGATCTGCGTCTGGCCGTCGCCGCGATACTCGTAGACGAACTTCCAGATCACGGAGGCGCCCACGAAGGAGATGGCGAGCGGCATGAAGATCAGGCTCTTGGCGATCGTGCCCCACCAGATGCGGTCGGTCAGCACGGCGATCACAAGACCCAGGAAGGTGCAGGCGGCGGGCACCACGAGCAGCCACAGAAAATTGTTGAAGATCGAGTTCCGAAACTCGCGGTCGCCGAGCGCCCAGCGATAGTTGGCGAGGCCCACGAAGTCGTCGCCCTCGCGATCGAAGAAGGACAGGCGCAGGGTCTCGAACACCGGGTAGATCAGGTAGATCGTCAGCACGATCAGCGCCGGGCCCAGGAACAGCCACGGGCGGATCAGGCCCTGGCGGCGCAGATTGCCGATGGCCCGCTCGCCCGACACGCCGCGCGAGGGCAGAGCGAGATCGAGCAGCCGGTTGGCGCCCCAGAAATAGGCGACACATCCGCCCACGCCGAGCACGACGGTGAGCAGCGCGGACAGGATTTGCTGAGTCACGGGAGCCTCCCTCGCTCGCGCAAAGCCGACGGCAGGTGTCAGCCCATGCCGGCTTCCCTTCTTGGTGAGGGGGATGCTGGGGCCGGCGGACCTTCAAGCGCCGGGGACAGGCCCGGCCGCGCTCGAGCGGCGCGGCCGGGCCGAACGAAGAGCTACTTGACGGCGTCCCAGCTCCGCTGGATGTCGGCCGCCACCTCGGCCGCGGGCTTGCCGCCCGCGAGATCGACCATGCCCGTCCAGAAGGAGCCGGCGCCCACCTTGCCCGGCATCAGGTCGGAGCCGTCGAAGCGGAAGGTGGAGGCGTTGGTCAGGATCTCGCCCTGCTTGCGCAGCGCGTCATTGGCGTAGGCCTCCTGCTTGGCCGTCTTGAGCGGGGTCAGGAGGCCCGACTGCGCCATCCAGATCTCGTGGGCGAGCGGCATCTTCAGGAAGTCGATGAAGGCCTGCGCGGCTTTCGAATCCTTGGTGATGGTGAAGAAGGTGCCCGCGCCCAGGACGGGCTGACCGAGCTCGGGCTTGGAGGCGAGCGGCGGCAGGTAGAAGAAGTCGGCATCCGTGCCCAGCTCCGTGCCCTCGGGAAAGAAGGACGACACGAAGGACGCCTGGCGGTGCATGTAGCACTTCGGCGGCACGTCGAAGAGGCCCTTGGGGCTGTCGCGGAAGTCCGTCGCGGCAACGGCGGCCGCGCCGCCGCTCACATACTCGTCCTTCGTGGCGATGTTCTGGAAGATCTCCAGCGCCTCCACGACCTTCGGATCATTGAAGGGAATCTCGTTGGAGGTCCACTGGTCGTAGGTTTCGGGCGACTGGGTGCGGAGCATGATGTCCTCGATCCAGTCGGTGGCCGGCCAGCCGGTCGCGCCGCCGGAGCCCAGCCCGATGCACCAGGGCGTGCCGCCGTCCTCGACGATCTGGTCGGAAAGCGCCATCAGCTCTTCCCAGGTCTGGGGAACCTCGTAGCCCGCCTCCTCGAAATTGGCCGGCACGTACCAGACCAGCGACTTCAGGTCGGCCTTGTAGGGGAAGCCGTAGAAATGCTCCTCCCCGTCCGCGCCCGTGAACGTGCCGAGATCGACCCAGGACTCGCCCGCGCCGTAGTTCTCGCGCACGAACTGCGCGTCATCCTGCCCAAGCGGGGTCAGAAGACCCTTGGAAGCCAGATCCTGGATCAGGCCGGGCTGCGGCAGGACCGCGATGTTGGGCGGGCTGCCGGCCTGGGTGTCGATGACGATCTGCTGCTCGTAGTTCTCCGAAGAGGAATAGCGCACATCCGCGCCGGTCGCCTCCTGGAAATAGGCGAGCACCGAGCGGATCAGATCTTCGTCCTCGCCGCGCCAGGGGCCGAAGATCGTCAGCGTCTCGCCGGACAGATCGACCTTCTTGAGCTCCTCGTAGTTCTCCCAGGTGAAGCGGTCCTCCGCCCCAGGCTCGAACTTGAGCTGCGCGCTGGCCGGCGCGGCAAATGCCAGCGCGGCCAAGCCGACGCCGAGCAACAAAGATTTCCTCATGAATTTCCTCCCGTTTTCAGAAACCGGGCTTCAAGGCCCGGCCGCGGCCTCCGCCGCCATCGTCTCGCTGACTTCGACGCGAAGCTCACGGCCGCCACCGGCCGGCCTCGCGCGTCCTCGTCGCCTCCCAGGTCTGCTTCAGGCTGACCGCAATGGGCCAAACCTCCGCGTGCTTGTCAATCCAGGCGAAAGGCCCCCCGCATAAGCGCGATCCCGGATCCGGCCGGCGGGGCCGGCTCAAGCGCCCTTGGCGGGCCGTTAGCGCGTCTCCGTCACCTTCTTCAGATGCGGCGGCGAGTCGGGATCGAGCCCGCGCCGGCGAGCGAGCCCTTCGGCCATCAGGTAGAAGGAAACCGCCAGCGGCAAAGGATCGAGCAGCGGATGGCCGGCGCGCGCCACGGGCAGCGCCCGCGCTGCCTTCACCTGGTTTGTGGTGGCCCAGACCGCCGCGCCTTTCTCCGCCAGCGCGTCGGCGGCTTCCGCCACGCCGGCCTCCGCCTGGTCTTCCGCCGCGAAGGCCAGGACGGGAAAACCCTCCCGCAGGATGGCGAGCGGCCCATGCATCACCTCGGCCGCGCTGAAGGGTTCGGCGTGCAGCCCGCAGGTCTCCTTGAGCTTCAGCGCCGCCTCACCGGCGATCGCGAAGGCAGGCCCACGCCCCAGAACGAAGACCGAGCCGGCGGCTTCCAGCGTCTGCGCCAGCCCGGACCAGTCGCAGCCGAGCGCGCGCTCCAGCGCGTCGGGCAGGGTTTCCAGCGCGGCGAGGAGGTCGCAGTCGCCTCGCCAATGCGCCAGCAGCGCGAGCCCTGCCGCGGCGGAGCCCACGAAGCTCTTGGTGGCGGCGACGCTGCGCTCCGGCCCGGCGCAAATGTCGATCGAGTGCCGGACGGCTTTCGCCAAGGGCGAGGAGGGGTCGTTGACCAAAGCGAGCGTCAGCGCGCCGCCGCGCGCGGCCGCCTCGGCCATGCTGACGATGTCCGGGCTCTTTCCCGATTGCGAGATGGCGATCGCGGCGGCTTGGCCGAGCTTCGGCGTCACGCCATAGATCGAGGCGACGGACGGGCCGACCGAGGCCACCGGCACGCCCGCCGCGATCTCCACGGCATATTTGAGAAGCGTCGCCGCGTGGTCGGACGAGCCGCGCGCCACGGTCGCGATCAGCACCGGGTCGAGTTCGGCGAGCGCGCGGCCGGCGGACGCCAGGCTCTCCCCCGAGCGGTCGAGCAGGCGGCGCACGGCGTCCGGCGCTTCCTCGACCTCCCGCCGCATCAGCGATGGTTCCGTCACAAGGCATCTCCCGCAAAAGGGTTCGTCACACGTGAAACAGGTGTTCCGCCGCCGAAACGCTTGACGGCAAGGCTCAACGCGCCGCTCAGCGCATCGGCCTGCGCGGGATGGATGAAGGCTCTCAGATCGGCGGGGAGCAGCGGCGCCATTAGCGGCGCCAGGCCACCGAGCAGGCACAGGCGCTCGCCTCCCAGCAGGCCCAGCGCGCGAAGGCTCTCGGCGAGATGCGCCACGGCTTTGTCTCGCGCGCGCAGCGCCAGCGCGTCGCTCTTTTCCGCGGCCGAGAAAACCTCGGGTGCGAAGCCAGCGAAATCCCTGGGCTGAGCCGCGGCTGCCCATTCCACCAGTTTTTGCGGGCCACCGAAGCGGGCCAGCACCGCCTCGCTCAGGGGAGAGCCGGGCCGCACGCCGTCATGGCCCAGCAAGGTATCCTCCAGAAAATTCTGGCCGAGCCGCGCGCCGCCCCCCAGATCGCCTAGGCGAAAACCCCAGCCGCCCGAGGGCCGCAACGCGCCGGCTCGCCGCCGCAGGAAGGCCGTGCCCGTGCCGACGATGCCGATGGCGCCGTCCCCATCGCCCAGCGCGCCTTCCAGCGCGATCAGCGCATCCGTCTCGACGCCCGCGCGCCGGAAGGGAAGCGCATGGAGGAGCCGTTCGCCGGCCCGGCCCACATTGACCCCGGCCAGGCCCAGCACGGCGTCCGTCCGCGTCCAGCCGGCCTCGTGCAGCCCGGCCTCCGCGAAGGCTTTTCGCACGGAGTCCAGGATGTTTTCGCGGGCGGCTGCGAAATCCGTCATGATGTTGGCCGCGCCCGAAACGCCGCGGCCGAGCACCTTGCCCGCGCGGTCGGCCACGGCCGCGCGGCAGCCCGTGCCGCCGCCGTCCACGCCCACGATCCAGCCCGCCGCTTGCCTGTCCACCATGCCGTCACCTCGCGCCGCCTTGTTCCCCGAGCGCGGCGCTGACGCAAGAGCAAGCGCTCGGCTTTGTCTCTCGCTGGACAAGGGCATTGTTCTTGTTAGTGTTCCTGGCCATGCGTGAGGGCGGGCCAAGGGAGTGAACGGCCCGCCTGACGACGCCAACAGGGAGACAGCCACATGAAACGCACTCTTCTTCTCGCCGCGCTGGGCGCGTCCACGGTTCTGGCCGGCGTCTGGTCGGCCGCCGCGCAGCAAACCGAGCTGACCATCGAGAGCTGGCGCAACGACGACCTCGCCATCTGGCAGGAAAAGCTCATTCCCGCCTTCGAGGCCAAGCACCCCGACATCAACGTCACCTTCGCGCCCTCCGCCCCCACCGAGTACAACGCGGCGCTGAACGCCAAGCTCGATGCGGGCTCGGCCGGCGACCTCATCACCTGCCGGCCTTTCGACGCCTCGCTCGAACTTTTCAACAAGGGCCATCTTGCCGATCTCACCGATCTGGCCGGCATGGAGAATTTTTCGCCCGTCGCCAAGTCGGCCTGGCAGACGGATGACGGCTCGAAAACCTTCTGCGTGCCGATGGCCTCAGTGATCCACGGCTTCATCTACAACAAGGCCGCCTTCGAGCAGTTGGGTCTTCAGGAGCCCAAGACCGAGGCCGAGTTCTTCGCCGTCCTCGACAAGATCAAGGAAGACGGCACCTACATCCCCTTGGCAATGGGAACGAAGGATCTCTGGGAAGCCGCGACCATGGGCTACCAGAACATCGGCCCGAACTTCTGGAAGGGCGAGGAAGGCCGCCAGGCGCTCATCAAGGGCGAGCAGAAGCTGACCGACGCGCAATGGGTGGAGCCCTTCGCGGCGCTCGCCCGGTGGAAGGACTATCTCGGCGACGGCTTCGAGGCGCAGACCTATCCCGACAGCCAGAACCTGTTCACGCTGGGCCGCGCGGCGATCTTCCCGGCCGGCTCCTGGGAGATCTCGGTCTTCAACACCCAGGCCGATTTCGAGATGGGCGCCTTCCCGCCGCCGGTGAAGAACGCGGGCGACACCTGCTACATCTCCGACCACACCGACATCGGCATCGGCCTGAACGCCAAGAGCCCGAACCAGGAAGCGGCGAAGACCTTCCTGACCTGGGTGGCCTCGCCCGAATTCGCGGAGATCTACGCGAACGCGCTGCCGGGCTTCTTCCCGCTCTCCAACGCGCCGGTGACGCTCGAAGACCCGCTCGCACAGGAATTCCTGTCCTGGCGGCAGGAATGCCAGCCGACCATCCGCTCGACCTACCAGATCCTGTCGCGCGGGACGCCGAACCTGGAAAACGAGACCTGGGTGCAGTCGGCCAACGTTATCAACGGCACCACGACGCCGGAAGAGGCCGCCAAGGCGCTGCAGTCCGGGCTCGAGAGCTGGTACAAGCCGGGGCAGTGAGAACCTGCGGGCCACGTCGCTCCAATCTGCGTGTGCATTGAAGTGAAGTCGAACCCCCACTCCGGTTCGCTTCGCTCACCACCTCTCCCCCGGTCGACGGGGGAGAGGAAACGCCAAACGCTCAGAACTCGCGCCCTTCCTCTCCCCTTTTGAGGAGGCGAGGTGGATCGCGCGAAGCGCCGAGACGGAGTGGGGGTCCGCATTGACGTTCGATCATGAGGAGAGGGGGCAGCGGAGGATGGCCGACCAAATCCTCCCCGTGCGCCGCCCCGCCCGCTGGCACATCGTCGTGTTCCTGGCGCCGGCGGTGCTCGTCTACACGCTGGTGATGATCCTGCCCTTGTTCGGTACGCTGCAGCTTGCCCTGTTTCGCGGCGCGGACTTCGTGGGGCTCGACAATTTCCACACATTGTTGGGCGACCCGCGTTGGGCCGCCACCTTCTGGAACGCGCTCAAGAACAACTTCTGGTTCTTCGTGATCCACATGCTGGTCCAGAACCCGATCGGGGTCGCGCTGGCCGCCATCCTGTCCACGCCGAAGCTGCGCTTCGCCGGGTTCTACCGCACCGCCATCTTCATCCCCACCATCCTCTCCTTCGTGATCGTGGGCTTCATCTGGAAGCTGATCCTGTCGCCGCTGTGGGGTGTGGCGCCCAACCTCATGGACATGGTGGGCCTGAAGACCTGGTTCACGCCCTGGCTCGGCAAGGAGGAATACGCGCTGACCACGCTGGGGCTCATCTCGGTCTGGCAGTTCGTGGGCATCCCGATGATGCTGATCTATGCAGCGCTCCTTTCCATCCCCGACGAGGTGATCGAGGCGGCCGAGATGGACGGCGTCACCGGCATGAGCCAGTTCTGGAAGATCAAGCTGCCGCTGATCTGGCCTTCCATCGGCATCATCTCGGTGCTGACCTTCGTCGGCAACTTCAACGCCTTCGACCTGATCTACGCTGCCCAAGGGGCGCTCGCCGGCCCCAACTTCTCCACCGACATCCTGGGCACCTTCCTTTACCGCACATTCTTCGGCTTCCAGCTCCAGTTGGGCGACCCCAACATGGGCGCGGCCATCGCCTCCATGATGTTCTTCATCATCCTCGCGGGCGTTTGCCTCTACCTCTTCGGCATCCAGACGCGGCTGAGGAGGTATCAGTTTTGAGGCCGGTGGCTGTTCCTGCTTCCAAGACGCCGAAACGGGCGCAGCCCTCCCCTCCGTCTCGCTTCGCGAGCCACCTTCCCTCCTTGCAGGGGTGGAGGATGGGGGGCGGTTCCTGCCGGCTCAGCGCTCATCCTCCCCCCCGTTCAACGGGGGGGAGGTGGCTCTTCGAAGCGGAGCGTAGGGGAGACGGAGGGAAGTTCGCCCACGCCCGCATCCGGCAGGTCTCTGCATGACCCGCGCCGCGCAAAAAACCTGGCCCCGCACGGCGGCCGCGCATGCGGCGCTCCTCATCTACACCGCCATCGCGCTCTTCCCCGTCATCCTCGTCGTCATCAACTCGTTCAAGGCGCGCAACGCCATCTTCCGCTCGCCCCTCTCTCTGCCCACACCCGAAACCTTCGACCTCGTGGGCTATGCGACGGTCCTCTCCCAGGGCGACTTTTCGCTCTATTTCCTCAACAGCCTGATCGTGACCATTGCGTCGCTGTTCCTGGTGCTGCTGTTCGGCGCCATGGCGGGCTTCGCGCTCAGCGAATACCGCTTCCGCGGCAACACCCTGATGGGGCTCTATCTTGCGCTGGGCATCATGATCCCCATCCGGCTCGGCACGGTGGCGATCCTCCAGCTCATGGTGGCCTCGGGACTCGTCAACACGCTGACCGCCCTGATCCTCGTCTACACCGCCCAGGGTCTGCCGCTTGCCGTCTTCATCTTGAGCGAGTTCATGCGCAATGTGTCGGACGACCTGAAGAACGCCGGCCGCATCGACGGGCTTTCCGAATACCGCATCTTCTTCCGGCTCGTTTTGCCGCTGGTACGGCCGGCCATGGCGACGGTGGCCGTGTTCACCATGATCCCGATCTGGAACGACCTCTGGTTCCCCCTGATCCTCGCGCCGTCGGAAGCGACCAAGACGGTGACGCTGGGCGCGCAGGTCTTCATCGGGCAGTTCGTGACCAACTGGAACGCGGTCTTGGCCGCGCTCAGCCTCGCCATCCTGCCCGTGCTCGTGCTTTACCTCATTTTTTCACGCCAACTGATCCGTGGGCTCACGGCGGGAGCGGTGAAGTAGGCGGCATCACGAAGCGTTGCGCGTGGTTGCCAGTATGACTGCCGCGGGCGAACCCGCCCTGCATCTTTTGCTTGAAATTTCCCTTAATCCTCTGCAATCTTCGGATGCGCCAGAGGAGGCGCGTAGGAGGGGAAGATGGAAGGCTTGCTGACTGCTATTGCGGTCTTGTTCGCATTCTTTCTCGTCATGTCGGCTGCGGTCGAGATGATCCTGGAAAGCTTCCGGGGTTTCCTGGAGTCGGTCGGCCTCACTTGGCTGAAAAGCAAGGTGTCGCTCGATGACGCGCTCAAGATCTCGTCGGAGTTTGTGCCGACCAATTCTTTGGCCGCCGCCAAGATCTCCGCTTTGATCGGGGTTGCGGAGCAAACCAAGAAGATCGGACCGGACAGAATCGAAGCGCTGAAAAGGCTGAGAGATGATCTCGTCGGCGCAGGGCTCAACGTCCCGGCCAAGGTTCTTGATGAACTGAACAGGCATGTGTCGAGCCTGCGCGAGACGCTGAGCACCTCGGAAAGCAACAGGATTTTTGTGATTCGCCTGTTAGCCGCCGTGATCGGCGTTTCCTTGGCGGCGCTCGCGAATCTCGACGCCGTGAACCTTGCCCTCACGACGGCCAATCTGCGCCTTCCGGGCGGCTACGAGGTACCAAGGGAAATTGGCTGGTTCATTACCGGCCTCGCCGCCGCGAGCGGCAGTTCCTACTGGCACGACCAGCTCGACAGGGTCCGCAGCCTGAAAAGCGCCTACACTCAGGCCGCCAAACTTGCGAGCAAGGTTAATTAAGATACCAAGCCGCTGTGAACCGCCGACTTGTCAGGACAGCGGCAACCGCGCCGGGCTAACGGTTGGCACCGGCGCGCGAGCATGCGCGCAGTTGAATCCTTGAAGCGGCCCTGGCACTAAGTCGGGTCTGCGCCGCGTCATGAACCGACGCCGCGCAGGCAGCTTGCTTGCCGTGCGCTCGACATGCGAGGCGGGCTGCCGATCGCAACCCTGACCGAACCATGAGGCCTCTGCCTTGGCGCATCAGAACGGCGAAATGGCCGCCCCGACCTCAAGCCCCCTCCGCACGCTCGTCGCCGGGCTCGGCAATATGGGCAGGAGCCATGCGCTGGCCTATGCCAGGAACCCGGGCTTCGCCGTCGCCGCGCTCGTGAACCGTTCGGACGTGGCCCTGCCGGCCGAACTCGAGGGCTTCCCCATCCGCCGCTCCTATGAAGAGGCGCTGCGTGCGGAAAAGCCGGACCTCGTCTCAGTCAACACCTATTCCGACAGCCATGCCGACTATGCCGTGATGGCGTTGGAGCAGGGCGCGCATGTGTTCGTGGAGAAGCCGCTCGCCACAACGGTGGCCGACGCGCGGCGCGTGGTGGACGCGGCCAAGGCCAACGGCAAGAAACTCGTGGTCGGCTACATCCTGCGCCACCACCCCTCCTGGATGCGGCTGATCGCGGAGGCGAGGGCGCTCGGCGGCCCCTATGTGTTCCGCATGAACTTGAACCAGCAGAGCTCGGGCAAGAGCTGGGACGTGCACAAGCGGCTCATGGAGACCACCAGCCCAATCGTTGATTGCGGCGTGCATTACATCGACGTGATGTGCCAGATCACCGACGCGGCTCCTGTCGAGGTGCGCGGCATGGGCCTGCGGCTGACCGACGAAATCGCGCCCGACATGTACAATTACGGCCACCTCCAGGTGCTGTTCGCCGACGGCTCGGTGGGCTGGTACGAGGCGGGCTGGGGGCCGATGATGTCGGAAACGGCCTTTTTCGTGAAGGACGTGATCTCGCCCAACGGCTGCGTGTCCATCGTGATGCCGGAAGGCGCGAAATCCGACGACCACGACACGCATTCGAAGACCTCGCTGATCCGGGTGCATCGCGCCGAAACCGGGCCGGATGGGAAATTCCGCGAGCCCGACAAGAACCTCTCCATGGCCGACGAGCCCGGCCACCAGGCGCTGTGCGAGCGCGAGCAAGCCTTCGTGCTCAAGGCCATCCGCGAGGACTTGGACCTTTCCTCCCATATGGAGGACGCCGTGCGTTCGCTCGCCGTGTGCTTGGCGGCCGACGAGAGCGTGCAGACGGGGCAACCCGTGAAGCTCTGATGGGTTCGCTGTCGCTTCACAACATCCGCAAGAACTTCGGCGCGACCGAGGTCCTCAGGGGCATCGACCTGGAGGTGCCTGACGGCGCGTTCTGCGTCTTCGTGGGGCCGTCGGGCTGTGGGAAATCCACGCTCCTGCGCATCATCGCGGGGCTGGAGGACGCGAGCGCCGGCGCGGTGATCATCGATGGGGCCCGAGTGGACGCGGTGGCGCCGGCCAAGCGCGGCATCGCCATGGTGTTCCAGACCTATGCGCTCTACCCGCATTTGACCGTGCGCGACAACATGGCGCTCGGCCTCAAGCAGGCCGGCACGCCCGCCAGCCAGATCGAGGCGCAAATCGCCAAGGCGACGGCCATGCTGGGGTTGGAATCCTATCTCAAGCGCCGGCCGGCGGAGCTTTCGGGCGGGCAACGGCAGCGGGTGGCCATCGGCCGGGCGCTGGTGCGCGACCCGAAGCTTTTCCTGTTCGACGAGCCGCTCTCGAATCTGGACGCGGCGCTTCGCGTCAACACGCGGCTGGAGATCGCCAAGCTCCACCGTGAGCTCAACGCCACCATGATCTATGTCACCCATGACCAGGTGGAGGCGATGACGCTCGCCGACACGATCGTGGTGCTGAACGCGGGCCGGATCGAGCAGGCGGGCGCGCCGATGGAACTCTACAACCGTCCGGCCAACCTGTTCGTGGCGGGCTTCATCGGCTCGCCGAAGATGAATTTCATCGAAGGCGCGCGCATCGGCGAGGGGGCCGCGATGGTCGGCATCCGCCCCGAGCATGTTTCCGTCAGCCGCGAGAGGGGGCGCTGGGCGGGCGCGGTGGTCCATGCCGAGCATCTCGGCGCCGACACCAATCTTTACTGCGACACGGCGGAGGCCGGGCTGTTGACCGTCCGCATCTTTGGCGAGTTCCCCGCCCATGCGGGCGACCGGCTTTGGCTGACGCCGGACCCAGCGCAAATGCATCGCTTCGGCGCGGACGGGCGGACGCTTTCGAGGTGACGCGGCGCGTCCCGGCGGACCGTCCAAGCCGGCGGCTGGGCGCGGCGGCCCTCCTGTGGGGCGCGGCGGAAGCGACGCTGTTCTTCATCGTGCCGGACGTTCTGATCGCCTGGGCCGCGCTCCGGCGCGGGGTGTGCGCCGGAGCCCTCGCCGCGCTTTTCGCCACCGCGGGCGCGGCGGCCGGCGGTGCTGTCGTTTACGCCTGGAGCGCGCAAGCTCCGGCGGCGGCGGCGCGCGTGATCGAGGCTGTCCCGGCGGTGCCGGCCAATGCTGTGGCGGACGCCGCCGCCGAACTCCGGTCGGGCGGGTTCGCCGCCGCGCTGAGCGGGGCTTTCCGCGGAAAACCCTACAAGGTCTGGTCGGCCGCCGCGCCCCATGCGGGATGGACGCTTCCATCCTGGTTGGCGGCCGCCGCGCCGATCCGGCTGCCGCGCTTCCTGGTGGTGGTCGCCGGTTTCGCGCTTCTGGGCGCCGCCCTTCGCGGCCGGCTTTGCCAGCGCACCATCGCATCGCTCTTCGCGGGCGGCTGGGCGTTGTTCTACGCGGCCTTCTGGCTTCTCTCGCCCTGGTAACGACAGGCAGCGAGGTTTTCTTCAGGCCCAATAGAACATATATAGAACCCATGCGCGCCAAGGACTTGCTGCACCCGCGCCCCGAAGGGCTCTATTGCCCGCCCGGCGATTTTTTCATCGACCCCGTCCGGCCCGTGGACCGCGCGCTGATCACGCACGGCCATTCCGACCATGCCCGCTCCGGCCATGCCCATGTGATGGCCACGCGCGAAACGCTCGCCATCATGGGCCTGCGCTATGGCGAGGATTTTTGTGCGACGACCCAGGAAGCAAGGCTGGGCGACTTGGTGGAGATAGGCGGCGTGAAGGTGTCGTTCTTTCCTGCCGGCCATGTGCTGGGCTCGGCGCAGATCCTGCTCGAGCACGGGGGCACGCGCATCGTGGCCTCGGGCGACTACAAGCGCCGCCGCGACCCGACCTGCCGGCCTTTCGAGCCGGTGTCCTGCGATGTCTTCATCACGGAAGCCACATTCGGCCTGCCCGTGTTCCGCCACCCCCCGGACACGCAAGAAATCGCGCGGCTCCTGCGCTCGGCGGAGCAGTTCCCCGAGCGTGCCCATCTGGTCGGGGCCTATGCGCTGGGCAAGGCGCAGCGCGTGATGAAGCTCATCCGCGAGGCCGGCTACGACAAGCCCATCTACATCCACGGCGCGCTGCAAAAACTTTCCGCCTTCTACGAGCGCGAGGGCGTGCGTTTGGGCGACCTGCAGCCCGCCACGTTGGAAAAGGGCAACAAGGGCGATTTCGCAGGTGCCATCGTGGTCGGGCCGCCCTCGGCCTTCGCCGACCGCTGGGCGCGGCGCTTCCCCGATCCCGTCTCCGCCTTCGCAAGCGGCTGGATGCGCATCCGCCAGCGCGCCAAGCAGCGCGGCGTGGAGCTGCCCCTCATCATCTCCGACCATTCCGACTGGGACGAGCTGACGGAGACCATCGCCGACACGGGGGCCTCGGAGGTATGGGTCACGCATGGCCGCGAGGAGGCGCTGGTGCGCTGGTGCGAGATCAACGGCATCGCCGCGCAGCCGCTGCATCTGGTCGGCTATGAGGATGAGGCGGAGTGATGACGCCTGGGCTCGCTTCCGCTCGCATGAGCCGGCTCACCGCAGCGCTTCGCGCGCGGGGCATGCGCCCATGAACCGCTTCGCCGAGCTCCTCGACCGGCTGGTGCTGACGCCCTCGCGCAACGGCAAGCTGAAGCTGCTCACCGACTATTTCCGCGACACGGAAGACCCCGACCGCGGGCTTGCGCTCGCCGCCATCACCGGCGATCTCGCGATCAACGCCGTCAAGCCCGCCATGCTGCGCGCGCTCGTCGAAGAGCGCATGGACCCGGTTTTGTTCCGCTACAGCCACGACTATGTCGGCGACCTCGCCGAAGCCATTTCGCTCGTCTGGCCCACGCCGACGCATTTGCGGCCCAACCGCACGCCCACGCTCACTGAGGTGGTCGAGCGCTTGCAAACGGCGAGCCGCTCGGACGGGCCGCCCATCGTCGCGCGGCTCCTCGACCAGGCCGACACCTCCGCGCGCTTCGCCATCACCAAGCTCGTCACGGGCGGCTTGCGGATCGGCGTCTCCGCCCGGCTCGCCAAGCAGGCGGCGGCCGATCTCGGCGGCATCGATGTCGACGAGGTGGAGGAGGTCTGGCACGGGCTGAAGCCGCCCTATGTGAGCCTGTTCGCCTGGGTGGAGGGCCGCGGGGAAAAACCGGAAAAGGCCGATCTCGCGCTGTTCCGGCCCGTAATGCTGTCCACGGCCGTCGAAAACAACGACCTCGAACGGCTCTCGCCTGAGGATTACGCCGCAGAGTGGAAATGGGACGGCATCCGCGTGCAGGTGGTGTCGGACGGAGGCGTGAAGCGGATGTATTCGCGCACCGGCGACGACATTTCCCCCGCCTTTCCCGACCTGATGGACGCCATCCGCTTCGACGCCGCGCTCGACGGCGAGCTGCTCGTGCGGGGGGCGGACGGCGGCACGGGCACCTTCTCCGACCTCCAGCAGCGGCTTAACCGCAAAAGCGTCTCGGCCAAGGTGATGGAGGACTATCCGGTCTTCGTGCGGGCCTACGACCTGCTCCAGGACGGCGCGGAAGACCTGCGCCCGCTTCCGTTCGCCACGCGCCGGGCGCGGCTCGAAACATTCCTGGGCGGGGCCGATCCGCTTCGCTTCGATCTGTCGCCGCTGGTTGCGTTCTCGAACTGGCAAGAGGTGGACCATCTTCGCCGCCATCCGCCGCATCCCGTGATCGAGGGGGTCATGCTGAAGCGCTGGTCGGCGCCCTACATGGCCGGGCGCGCCAAAGGGCCGTGGTTCAAGTGGAAGCGCGATCCCTACACGGTGGACGCGGTGCTGATGTACGCCCAACGCGGCCACGGCAAGCGGTCAAGCTTCTATTCCGACTACACCTTCGGGGTCTGGACCGGACTGGAAGGCGCGGAAGAGCTCGTGCCGGTGGGCAAAGCGTATTTCGGCTTCACCGACGCGGAACTCAAGCAGATCGACAAATATGTGCGCGACCACACGGTGGAGCGCTTCGGGCCGGTGCGCTCGGTGAAAGCGGACAAAGAGAGCGGCCTCGTGCTGGAGGTCGCCTTCGAGGGATTGAACCGCTCTACGCGCCACAAGTCGGGGGTCGCCATGCGCTTTCCCCGCATTTCGCGCCTGCGCTGGGACAAGCCGCCGGCGGAAGCCGACCGCATCGAGGCGCTGCAGTCGCTCCTGGACAAGTGAGCTGCGCATCCCTTCTCCCACAAAGGGAGAAGGAAGCGTGCCAAGCCTACTCCGCCGCGGCCACCTTGATCTCGAAAATGTCCACGGAACGGCCGGAGCCGGACACGTCGGAGGTGAGGGCGATGGTGCCGCCCGCGCCCGGCGGACCTTGCGGGAACTCCATCTCGAACAGGTGCTCGGCCCTGGTGAGGCCCACGGCGTAGCGCTTGCGGCCGCAGTCGCCCAGCTCGCCGAAATCGCACTCCACGGCGATCTCCGTCTCCTGCCCCTCGCCTTCGACGCGGGCCACGATGTTGAACACGGCCGTCCTGCCCGCGAGCCCCTGCAGCACGCCCTCGCCCACGTCGAACATCACGGCCGTGTCAGCATTGCCCGAGCGCACGCGGAGGAACGTCTCGCCATCGGCCTGCAGCACGTCGGCGCTCGCGCCCGAGGGCGCGGTGACGGCGCTGAGATCGGCGGCGGAAAAGATGTTGATCCAGTCGCGGTCGGCAACGGGCGTGGCGCCCAAGGGGGGCGGCGCGGAAGCTTGGCCCTCGGGCGGCGCTTCGGGGGAGAAATCCTCCGGCGAGAGTTCGACCGGGGGGTTGGGAACGGAGGTGTCACGCTGCTCCGCGCTCAGGAATAGCCCGGTCTGGTAGGCCCACCACGCGCCGATGCCGATCAGCGCCAGAAGCATCGCGATCGCGAAGAACACCGCCCAGCCCCGGCGGGGTTTTCGCGCGCGGCGCATGTCCGGGTCAGGCTCGATCTCGGCCGGG
Source organism: Mesorhizobium sp. (assembly GCA_035998495.1). Taxonomy (GTDB): domain Bacteria; phylum Pseudomonadota; class Alphaproteobacteria; order Rhizobiales; family Rhizobiaceae; genus Mesorhizobium_B. The sequence continues at coordinate 113,048 of DASYHP010000059.1, read as the reverse complement.
TCGCCGGCGAGCCGCGGGGATGCGCCGAACCGACCCTCCGCATCCACATCGTCGCCGAGCGAGGGCTCGACGCGACGGCCCCTGCCCGGACCCGCGCGGCCTGCGTCGGGCGAGGTGGGCGGCATGTCGGCTGCGGGGAACCGCTCGACGGCAACGGGCGGGGGCACGAACTCCTGCTCGATGGCGGTGATCTGGGCCTGGAGCCTCTTGCGCCGGGCGATCGCCTTTTCCACGGTGATGCCGGGATTGGCCTCAAGCGTGCGGTCGAGCGCATTGAAGGCCGAGCGGTAGACTTTCTCGCGGAAGGCGGGGTCGCCCGGCTCGCCCTTGGCGAAGGCGTTGCGGATGGCTTTCTCGATCGGGTCCAAGCCAAAGATCTCCGCCGCGCCGACAGCCTGCCGGCTTGCCATTGTGGATCGCCTCGGCGTCTCACCCCCAAGAACGCGCGGCCGGCGCCGGGCGGCGCCTCGCCCATGCTTAGCACAGAGTAAATGAGGAAAGGAATTCCACGTCTTGCCCCTTTCCCCGGCCGCGTTGGTGACGGGCGGCGCTTCTGTTATGGAGCCCGCACACCTCGATACCCGGAGTCCTCGTGGCGCTTCCTCCCGTCCTCACCGAAAACCTCGCGCTCCCCGTGGTAGGCGCGCCGCTCTTCATCATCTCGCATCCCGCGCTGGTGATCGCCCAATGCCGGGCCGGCGTGATCGGCGCGTTTCCCGCCCTCAACGCCCGGCCCGAGTCTCAGCTCGACGCGTGGCTGGCGGAGGTGACGGAGACGCTGGCGGCGCCCAACCCGGACGGCGGCCGGCCGGCGGCCTTCGCCGTGAACCAGATCGTGCATCGCTCCAACACGCGGCTCGAGCACGACCTGCGGCTTTGCGTCCAATACCGTGTGCCGGTCGTCATCTCCTCGCTGGGCGCGGTAGAGGAGGTGAACCAGGCGGTGCATTCTTACGGCGGTGTGGTGCTGCACGACGTGATCCACGACCGCCACGCGCGAAAAGCCATCGAGAGGGGCGCGGACGGGCTGATCGCGGTGGCCGCCGGGGCGGGCGGACATGCCGGCACGCTGTCGCCCTTCGCGCTGGTGGCCGAGATTCGGCAATGGTTCGACGGCCCGCTTCTGCTGTCGGGCGCCATCGCCACGGGCGGGGCGGTGCTCGCGGCGCAAGCGGTCGGAGCGGACCTCGCCTATGTCGGCTCGGCCTTTATCGCAACCGAGGAGGCACGCGCGAGCGCCGCCTACAAGGAAATGATCGTCGGCTCGAAGGCCGCCGACATCGTTTACTCCAACCTCTTCACGGGCATCCACGGCAACTATCTCAAGGGCTCCATCCGCGCGTCCGGCATGGACCCCGACGCCCTGCCCTCCGCCGACCCGAGCCTGATGGACTTCGCCAAGGCGAATTTCGGCGAGGGCGGCGCCAAGGCCTGGCGCGACATCTGGGGCGCGGGCCAGGGCGTGGGCTCGGTGGACCGCGTGGCGCCCGCGGCCGAGCTCGTGGCGCGGCTCAAGCGGGAATACGCGGCGGCGAAGGAGAGGCTGCTGAACGCCTCATAGGCCGAACGCCCCTCACGCGAGCGCCAGCGCTGCCTTCTTCTCCGCGCTTTCCACCGCCGTGTCGAGCACGCGCTGCAGCTCGGCGGCGCGGCGGAAGGACGGCTCCTCGTTCGCGCCGGCGTTGAGCGCGTCGGCGAAAGCGCGGGCGTTGCGCCGGGTCTTCTTGGTGCGGATGAACCGGAAACGGTGTGCATCGACGTCCTCGCCCAGTGAGCCCGAAAGGCGGGAGGTGAGATGCGTGGCCTCCACCTTGAGCGCGCCCCTGGTGCCGTGGAGATAAAGGGTCAGGTCGTTCTCGAAGCCGGTGGCGTAGCGGGAGGCGGTGATCACCGCCAGCGCGCCGCCCGCCAGCCGGCCGGTGATCACGAAGGTGTCGTTGGCGTCGAGCTCATAGTCGCCGATCCGCGCCCCTTCGGCCTTGCTGTAGGTCATCAGGTCGGCGCGCAGCTCCGTCAGGTCCTCGCCCGCGCCATAGGTCGCGAAGTCCAGGATGTGGATGCCGATGTCGCCCAGCACGCCCATGGAGCCGTGGCGCTTGGACAGCCGCCACAGCCAGGTGTCGTTGGTGCGCCAGTCGCCCCAGGCCTTGGAGACGAGCCAGCTCTGCCGGTAGCTGGCCTCCACATGCCTCAATTCGCCGATCGCCCCCTCGGCCACGAGCCTTCGCGCCACCTGAAGGGCCGAGGCGTTGCGGTAGGTCAGGTTGACCATGTTGACGAGGCCCGCGGCTTCCGCGGCCTCCGTCATCTCGAGCGCATCGGGAAAGTTGGGCGCCAAGGGCTTTTCGCAGAACACATGCTTGCCGGCGGAAAGCAGCGCGAGCGTGGTCGGCTTGTGCGCGGCGTCGGGCGTGGCGTTGACGGCGCCGTCGAACCCGCCCCATCGAACCGCCTCGTCCAAGCTGCCGAAAGCGTGTTCGAGCCCGTGCGTCGCCGCGAAGCCCTCGGCGCGGCCCGGAACGCTGTCGGCGCAAGCCACAATCCGGCAGTCGTCGAGCGCGTTGAACTCGGCGACATGGCGGCCGGCGATGTTGCCCGAGCCAAGCAGAAGCAGTCGTTTCATTTTGCGTGTTCCAAGAGGATGTCGGCGCGTCGCGCGGTTCGGATCAGCGAAAACCGGCCTCGCCGTCGCCATGCAGGCGCGCGCCCTTCTGCACGAGCGGTTCCCTGGCCTTCTTGATCGGCACGTTCGGCGCCTTTTCGACGCCGCGCCAGGCCGGCAGCGGGTTGTGCGCCCAGCGCACCGCGTTGCGCAGCACCTTCTGGATCTCGGGATGGTGGTAGATGGGATAGGTCTCATGGCCCGGCGCGAAGTAGAAGATCTTTCCCGCGCCCCGCCTGAAGCAGAGGCCGGAACGAAAGACCTCCCCGCCCTCGTACCAGGTCACGAACACGGTTTCATCGGGCTCGGGCACGGCGAACGGCTCGCCATACATTTCCGTGTGTTCGAGCTCGATGCACTCGCCCAGGCCCTCGGCGATCGGATGACCGGGGTTGACCGCCCAGATGCGCTCGCGCTCGCCCGCCTCGCGCCATTTGAGCGAGCAGGGCGTGCCCATCAGCCGCTTGAAGATTTTCGAGAAATGGCCGGAATGGAGCACGACCAGCCCCATGCCCTCCCAGACCCGCGCCGCGACCCGTTCGACGACTTTGTCCGACACCTTCTTGTGGGCGGCATGGCCCCACCAGAGCAGCACGTCTGTCTCGGCGAGCCGCGCCGCGGGCAGGCCGTGCTCGGGCTGATCCAGCGTGGCCGTGCTGGCCGCGATGCGCGCGTCCTCGTTAAGCGCCGCCGCGATCGTCTCGTGCATGCCTTGGGAATAGATCGCGCTCACGGCCGGATTGGTCCGCTCATGGACGTTCTCGCCCCATACGACGGCGTTGATCGGCATGCGTGCCCCCTCGAAAGCGTTTCGCGCGCCCATCTAGGGTTGGCGACGGGGCGTGGGAAGGCCGGACCGACGGAAGGGCCGCCAGACTTCGCGGCGCAAATCACGGCCAAGCCGCACTGCCGACTTGTTTTCGCCGGGCTTTGGCGCTATGGCCTCGCTGTCGCTCGGGCCGGCTCTAGGCCTTCGCCGATGCCGCTTTAGCTCAGTTGGTAGAGCACATCATTCGTAATGATGGGGTCGCAGGTTCGAGTCCTGCAAGCGGCACCACGCCACCCAACGACTTGGCAGACCTTCGCCCGGCCTTGCGGCGCTCCCCGGTTGAACTCGCGGGGCGAAAGCCGCGCCGCCGCCTCACGAGCAACCAACCTGCCCAAAGCACCCGGGAGCCCGGGAGCGTTCGGCGCCTCCCAACGCCTCATGCTCGACCGGGCTCCTCACAGGGCTCACTCTTCCTCCCCGTTCTTGTGAGGGAACAAGAAGGCTGGTCGAGCTGGGCGAACTGAAGCAAGCCGATCATGGCGGGTTTTCGCCGCCGGAAGAGGCGAAAGACGACGGAGGGTACGAAAAGGTACCGTCGTTTCCGCTCCGCGGGAGAGATGATGAGCTCCGCGCCCCGAAAGAGAAGCGCCCTGCGGACAGACATGCCGGACTCACGGCGCCTTGTCGCCCGATCCTTCGCTCACGCCGGGTTCGTCTCGCTTGTCGGGATGGTTGATGCGGCTGGACAGCCACTGATAGGCGCCGAGCGCCACCAGGGCGGACATGGAGGCGATGAACAGCGCGGCCGGGTAGATCGTCTCCGGGATGCTGGTCCGGCTGGTCTTGAAGACCATCACCAACGCTTCCAGGCTCGCGGCGATGACGACGATGGTGATGAACTTCGTAAGCGACCGCCTGGACTCGGTCGCCGAGCGCAGCTCCTTGTCCCTGAAGAGTTCCTCCTCGGCGATGAAGCGGGCCGTCTCGATCACGGCGAAGCCGATGATCAGCAGGCCGATGCCGTCCAGAAGCCCCCCGACGCGGTCTTCCGTGGCGATCGTCGTGGCGACGTCCCAAAGCGCGCTGGCGAGAAGCAGGACCGCCATCGCCATCAGCGACATCGTGGCGACCACGAAATAGGCGTCCGCGGCCCGGCTGTAGAAGGCTCTCATGCAACGGGCCGCCGCCTGCCTGCGGCCCTCCCGTCAGGAGGCATGCGAGCGGCTGAGCTGCGTCCAGAGGTCGTAGGCGGCCAGCGCCACGCCGATCAGAACGGCGAAGCCGAGATCCCATAGCGGGACGAAGGCGAAGATGATGCCGAAAAAGCCGATGAAGACGACAAGGGCGAGCGCGGCGAGAAGGCGGGAGCGGAGCATTCGCTTAGCCTCCATAGAGCGCGTTCGGCAGCGAATAGACGATGCCGGGGAAGAGATAGATCAGCACCATGCAGAGGATCACGATCATCATGTAGGGCATCATGCCGCGGAAGATGTCGGTCAACTGCACATGCGGAGGCGAGATCCCCTTCAGGTAATAGGCCGACATCGCCATGGGCGGCGAAAGGAAAGCCGTCTGCAGGTTCACCGCCACCAGGATGCCGAAGAACAGCGGGTCGATCCCGAAATGCGGCAGCAGCGGCAGGAAGATGGGGATGAAGATGACGATGATCTCCGTCCATTCCAGCGGCCAGCCCAGGATGAAGATGATGACCTGCGCCAGGATCAGGAACATGAGGGGCGACATGTCGAGCCCGGTCACGAAGTCGCTGATCAACTGCTGGCCGCCGAGATAGGCGAACACGGAGGCGAAGGTGGCCGAGCCCACGAAGAGCCAGCAGACCATCGCGGTGGTGCGCGCGGTCAGGTAAACGGATTCCTTCAGCCGAACCCAAGTGAGCGCGCGATAAGCGAGCGCGAGCAGCAATCCGCCGAGCGCGCCGATCGCCGCGGCCTCCGACGGCGTGGCCAAGCCGAAGAGAATCGCGCCCAGCACCGCCAGGATCAGCCCGGCGAGGGGCACGAAGGAGGTGATCATCATCCAGACGACCTGCCCGAACGAGTGGTCGCCGACCTCCTCGCTTCGGGGCTTGGGCGCGATCTGCGGCTGCAGCATCGCCCGCCCGACCACGTAAAGGAGGTAGAGGCCCGCCAGCATCAGGCCCGGCAGCAGGGCCGCCGCATACATGCGCACGACCGACACGCCCGCGGTCGCGGCATAGACGATCAAGAGAATGGAGGGCGGGATCAGGATGCCGAGCGTGCCGCCCGCGCAGATCACGCCCGAGGCGTAGCGCACGTCGTAGCGCGCCCTGAGCATGGCGGGAAAGGCGAGCAGGCCCATCAAGGTCACCACCGCGCCGACGATGCCGGTGGCGGTGGCGAACAACGTGCAGGTGATGAGGGCTGCGACCGCCATGGCGCCGGGCAGGCGGCGCGTCGCAATGAAAAGGGTGGTGAAGAGGCGGTCCACGATGTTGGCCCGCTCGACGACATAGCCCATGAACAAAAAGAGCGGGATGGCCGTCAGAACGTCGTTCGAGATGACGGAATAGGTCTGGTTGACGAGAAGGTCGAAGATGCGGTTGTTGAAGAAGCCGCCGGCCCAGCTCTCCCAGAGCGTCGCCGCGGTTGCGCCCTCTTCCACCGCCCGGTCATAGGCGCGCCACATGCGGTCGGCGTCGTAATAGGCGTAGTAGCCGAAGGCCACGCCGAGCGCCATCAGCGTGAAGGCGACGGGAAATCCAAGAAAGATGGCGAGCAGGAGTATCAGGAGCATCCCGACGGCGACGATCGGGTCGCTCATGAGGAGGCTCCGCTACGCGGGGAGGGAATGTCCACGGCTTCCGAGCCGTGGTGGAGCACGTCGAGGGTCTTGGTCTGCATCAGCACCTTTTCCGTTTCCTCGACGTCTTCCGCGGCCCGCAGCCATTGCCCGGTCCGCAGGCACAGGATGCAGCGGAACACCTGGGCGAGGCCCTGGATGAAGAGCAGGATGCCGGCCGCGACGATCACCGCCTTGAATTGGAAGATCGGAATGCCCGCGGGGCTGTTTGAGCTGACTTCCCAATAGCCCCAGCTCCGGGCGGCGTATTTCCAGCCGGCCAGAACCAGCGCCGTCACGCCGGGAAAGAAGAAAAAGATGTAGAGCACCAGCTCCACCGCCGCTTGAGTGCGCGGCTTCCAGAGCCGGTAAAGGAAGTCGCCGCGCACATGGCCGTCGCGCGAAAGCGTATAGGCGCCGGCCATCATGAACAGCGTGCCGTAGAGCATGTAGCTCAGGTCGAAGGCCCAGGCCGTGGGCGCATTGAACAGATAGCGCACCACGACCTCGTAGGAGACGCCGAGCGTCATCACCACGACGCTCCAGGCGAAGACCTTTCCGAACCACGCGGAAAGCTCGTCGGCGAAGCCGATATAGCGGATCATGGCATCTCCCGCGGCCTAGAGCCGTTTCCACTTGCGTGGAATCGGCTCCCGTTCCTTTGCCCGCAAGGCACGCTCACGCGCCGCCCCTTCGACAGGCTCAGGAGGCTTGAGCGGTTTCACGTCAGGCGAAACCGCTCTGGAAACCCGGCAGGCCAAGGCCTGCCGGGCCGTTCATTCCGGAGCGCCGGCGGTCAGAGCTTCAGCTTGCCGGGGAAGTAGTGCTCATAAGCGAGCGCGAGATCCGGCTGGTTCATCAGCTCGTAATAGACGACGCGCTCGACCCACTGACGCTGGCTGTCCAGCACCCGCTTCATGAACTCGTCGGCTTCCAGCGTCGGGATGATGGCGTCCCAGGCCTTGAGCTGCGCGTCGAGGATCTCCTTGGAGGTCCGGTGCACGGTCACGCCATGCTCGGCCTGGAGCTTCTGCAGATCCGCCGAATAGTTGTTGAGGGCGGAGGCCGTGTTGGCCGTGCTGGCCGCTTCCACGCCGAATTCGAGGATCGCCTTCAGATCGTCGGGCAGGTCGTCGAACACGTCCCTGTTGAAGAGGAACTCGAAGGACTCGCTCGCCTGGTGGTAGGACGACAGCATGTAGTTCTTGGCCACGTCCTGGGCGCCGAAGCGCAGATCCGAGGAGGGGTTGTTGAACTCGAACGCGTCGATCACCCCGCGCTCCATGGCCGGCACGATCTCGCCGCCGGGAAGCTGGGCCACGCTCATGCCCATGTTCTGCATGAGGTCGGCGGCCAGGCCCACCGTGCGGTATTTCAAGCCGTTGACGTCAGCCGCCGCAGCGACGGGGTTCTTGAACCAGCCGAGAGGCTGCGCCGGCATCGGGAAGCCGTAGAAGCCGACCACGTTCAGGCCCATGATGTCCTGGGTGAGCTCGCGGTAGAAATCCTTGCCGCCGCCCTGGTGGAACCAGCCCAGCATGGTGGTGGCGCTGCCGCCGAACACCGGCCCCGTGCCGAAAAGCGAGGCGGCCTTGTGCTTGCCGTACCAGTAGACCGGCACGGTGTGCGCGGCGTCGATGACGCCATCGTTCACGCCGTCCAGGACCTGGAACGCGCCCACGACCGCGCCCGCCGGCAGGAGTTCGAATTTGAGCCGCCCGCCCGACATCCGCTCCACGCGCTCGATATATTGGCGGGCGAAATCCATCCAGATGTCGGAGGCAGGCCATGAAGTCTGCATCTTGATGGTGATCGGCGACTGCGCGAGCACGGCGGGAGCCGCGAGCGTGCCGCCCGCGGCGGCGCCGGCCACCGCGCCGGTTTTCAGGAATTTGCGGCGTGAGATCGTGGAATCCGTCATCAGCGTTCCTCGCTTGATGGTTTTTATGGAAGGGCAGAATATGCGATCATGGCGGGGGCGCAAGCCATGCCGCCCAGGTTGTGGACGAAGGAACGAAAACCCATCGTCACGCGACCGTCGGGCGGAGAAGCGGTGCGCCGCGTCATATGAGGGGAAACGGGCCGGTGGATGCTGCCTATGATCTCGCCTGCCTGGGCGAGCCGCTTCTGGAGCTGAACCGCCGGCCCGGCGACGAGGGCGCGTCCCTCTATCTGGAGGCGCATGGGGGCGACGCCTCGAACGTGGCGATCGCCGCGGCACGCCAAGGCGCGCGCACGGCGTTCCTCTCGGCGGTGGGCGACGACCTCGCGGGCCGGAGCTTCCTCCAGCTCTGGGCGCACGAGGGCGTGGACGCCTCGGCCGCGCAGGTCGATCCCGAGCGGCCGACCGGGCTCTATTTCGTGTCGCATGACGCCCAAGGCCACCACTTCACTTACTTGCGGAAGGGATCGGCGGCGAGCGCCTACCGGCTCGACGAAGCCGCGCGCGAGGCGATCCGGCGCGCAAAGATCGCGTTCGCGAGCGGAATCAGCCTGGCCATCTCGGCCCAGGCCGCGGACGCCGTGTTCGAGGCGATGGCGCTGGCTGGGACAAGCGGCCGGCGGGTCGCCTTCGACACGAATTATCGTGCGGGGCTTTGGCCGCCGGCCCGCGCCGCGGCGCTGGTGCGTCAGGCCATGAGCCTGTCGAACATCGCGTTTCCTGGCCTTGAGGACATGCAGGCCCTGTTCGGCCTTTCGGACCCGGAAGAGATCGTCCGCTTCTGCCTGTCGCTCGGGCCCGAAGCGGTTGCGCTCAAAATGGGCAGCGAAGGCGCGCTTCTGGCCATGGGCGAGCAGCGCATCGTGATGCCGCCCTTCCCCGCGCGGCCGGTGGACGCCACAGGCGCGGGCGACACGTTCTGCGGCGCTTTCCTCGCGCGCTTCGCGGAAGGAGCGTCGCTCCAGAAGGCCGGCCGCTATGCGGCCTGCGCGGCGGCGCTCGCCACGCAAGGCTTCGGGGCGGTGCCGCCGATCCCAAGGCGCGAAACCGTGGAGGCGGCGCTGGCCGGCGCTCGATAAGGCGGCTCAGGCGGCCCGGCGGGGCTTGCCCGGGCGCGCCCATTCCGGCAGCCAATCGCCATGGGCCGCCAGAAGGTCGTCCACCAGCGCCCAGATCTGGTCGAGGTCGAGCTCGGCCGCCGTGTGCGGGTCGAGCATGGCGGCGTGATGGATGTGCTCGATCTTTTCCGTCATCAGCGCCGCGACGGTCAGCTCCTGCACGTTGAGATTGGTGCGGATCAGCGCGGTCAACTGCGGCGGCAGCGCGCCCACCACCGTCGGCTGGATGCCCGAGGCGTCCACGAGGCACGGCACCTCGACGGCGCAGTTCTCGGGCAGGCTCGTAATCGCCCCATTGTTCCGAACATTGCCGTAGACGACCGAGGGCTCGCCGGTCCAGACGGAGTTGAGAACCGCCGAGGCGTATTCCTTGGAGGGCGACACCTCGATGCGCTCGGCGCGCCGGAACGCCTCCGCTTGGCTTTTCCAGCTCTCGATCTGCTCGACGCAGCGTCTCGGGTATTCATCGAGCGGAACGCCGAATTTCTCAATCAGGTCGGGCCGGTCGCGCTTGATGAAATAGGGCGTGTATTCCGCGAAATGCTCCGAACTCTCCGTGACGAAATAGCCGAGCCGCGAAAACATCTCGTAGCGCACCTTGTTGGGGCAGCGCGCGTTCCAATGCGACGGTTTCGGGAAACGGCCCTCGCGATAGCCGCGCAGCAGGTCGGGATAGAGGTCGCGGTATGAGCCGTCGGGCTGGCGATGCTCGAAGGCGAGGTAGAAGGCCATGTGGTTGATGCCGGCCGCCCGGTAGCGGATCTCCTCGACGGGCACGTCGAGGTCGCGCGCGAGCTCCCAGGCCGTGCCCTGGACGGAATGGCAGAGGCCCACCTGCCGGATATCGGGATATTTCTCCGCGATCGCCCAGGTGTTGATGGCCATGGGGTTCACATACTGGAGCAGGATCGCCTGCGGGCAGACCTCGCGCATGTCGGCGCAGATCTTCCAGAGATGCGGCACGGTGCGCAGGCCGCGCATGATGCCGCCCACGCCCAGCGTGTCGGCGATGGTCTGGCGCAGCCCAAAGCGCTTGGGCACCTCGAAATCGGTCACGGTGGCCGGCTCGTAGCCGCCGATCTGGAACGCCACCACCACGAAATGCGCGCCGTCGAGCGCCCTGCGCTGGTCGTCGAAGCTTCGCACGGTCGCCGGCACGCCCAAGCTCGAAACGAGCTTTCCCGCGACCAGCTCGCTTTCGGCCAGCCGCCTGGGATCGATGTCCATGAGCCGGATCTCGGCCCCGGCCAGCGCCGGGCGCTGGAGCACGTCGCCCACGATGTTCTTCATGAACACCGTGGAGCCCGCCCCGATGAAAGCCACCACCGGCCCCGCCATGCGCCTACCCTCCATGCGTGAACGCCGGCTGGCTTCGCATCCAAATGTCCATGTCGCCGGCCGGCCGTGGCAAGCCACCGGCGGGCGCGGCTGTCAAGCGCGAAGCGCGGCTCAAGGCGTTTCGGTCAGAACTCGGGGATGTTTTCCTTGAAGACGATCTGCAACCGCGGCGGGTGCGGCGCGTAGGCTTGGCCGCGCAAGGCATGGGACAGGATGTTGAGCGCCTCCCGCGCCTCGACGCGCGGGTTCTGGTCGATGACCGCGTGCAGGACGCCGTTCAAGAGAAGCGGTTTGGTGTCATCCGTCACCTCGTGGCCGATCAGCACCACCGCGCCCGCCTTGCCGCTTTCCTCCAGCGCGCGGGCGATGCCCGCATTGCCCGCGCCGATATTGTAGATGCCGGAAATGCCGGGGTGGCGGGAAAGGAGCGCCCTGGCCTCCGCGAAGGCCTTTTCGCGGTCGTCCATCATCTCCCGAAGCTCGACGATGCGCAGGTTCGGAAACTCCTCCCTGAGGATGTGGCGGAACCCCATCTCACGCTCCTCATGGCCGCGATAGGACAGCGAGCCCGCGAACAGCGCGACTTGGGCATCCTTCTCCCGACCGAGGAAGCGGCCCAGCACATAGCCGGCCAGGCGGCCGGCCTGCCGGTTGTCCACGCCGACATAGGCGATGCGCGGCACATGGTGGATGTCGGAGGCGAGCGTGACCACCTTCACGCCAGCCTCGGTCAGCGCGCGGATCGCCTCGCGCACGGTGGGGTGATCGAGCGCGATCAGCCCCACCCCTTGGGTCTGCCCCTCGAGGGCGAGCAGCGTGCGGGAAAGCCCGTCGGGGTTGAAGCCTTCGATCGCCTGGATGCGAACATCGAGATCGGGTCGCGCCGCACCCTGCCGCTCGATCTCGCGCCGGAGCGTCCGGATGAAGCTGTTCGTGCCCATGGGCAGCACGAAGTCGAGCCGGAGCTTCGCGCGCTTGGCCGCCGCGCGAGACGACGGGCCGTCGGCGATGTATCCGAGGCGCTGGGCCGTTTCGATGACGATCTCGCGGGTGCGCGAGCGCACGCCCGAGCGGTTGTTGAGCACGCGATCCACGGTGGCGGGGGAAACGCCGGCTTCGCGGGCGACATCCGAAAGGGTCGAGCGCATGTTCATCGCCGAGCCGCCTGCATCCTTGCCATGTGCTCCGTTCCGGCGCCCAAGCCGGGCCGCCCTCGATCGGACGCCAGGACTTGAGGGCTAGCACATCAAAATGATGGATTGAAGCCTCGGAATCCCGCATCAAACCCCGTTGACTTTGCCGCAGGAGTCATCAACCATCCTCACGCAGCTTCCAGGGAGGATGGAGGCGCTGGGGAGGAGCGGAATGGCGGAAGCGAGGCGCTTCGAGCCGGACGTCGCGGTTCGCACCCGCGATTATTCCATCGGCGCGGTCGGCGCGGGCATGATCATGGCCGAGTGCCATCTCGCGGCCTATGCCCAGGCCGGCTTTCCCGTGGCCGCCATCGCGTCGCGCACGGTCGCCAACGCCCGGAAGGTGGCGGAACGCTGGAACATCCCTCGCGTCCACGACACGCCCGAGCGCCTGATCGAGGATTCCGCCGTCGCCATCGTCGATCTCGCCTTCCCGCCCGACCAGCAGCCGGCGCTGATCCGGCACGCGCTCCGCCAGCCGCACGTCAAGGCGATCCTCGCCCAAAAACCGCTCGCGCTTTCGTTGGGCGAAGCGATCCGCCTGCGCGATGAGGCTCAGGTCGCGGGCAAGATCCTGTCGGTCAACCAGAACATGCGCTACGACCAGGCCATGCGCGTGCTCAAGCAGATCCTCGACCGGGGCGAACTGGGCGAGGTCGTGTTCGCCGAGATCGACATGCACGCCATCCCGCACTGGCAGCCCTTCCTGGCTGACTACGACCGGCTGACGCTTGCCAATATGAGCGTGCACCATCTCGACGTGCTGCGCTTCCTGTTCGGCGACCCCGACGAGATCACCACGGTGGCGCGGGTGGACCCACGCACGACGTTTCCGCACACCGACGGCATCACCGTCTCGACGCTGCGCTTCCCCTCGGGCGTGCTCGCGGTGTCGCTCGAGGACGTGTGGTCCGGCCCGAGGCAGGACGGCTACCAGGACGACCAGCACATAGGCTGGCGCGTGGACGGCACCAAGGGCGTGGCGAAGGGCACGATCGGCTGGCCCAAGGGCGAGCCTTCCACGCTCCGATACGCCTCGACCGAGACCACGAACGGCGAATGGGTTTCGCCGGAGTGGGACACGATGTGGTTCCCGCACGCCTTCATCGGCGTGATGGAGCAGCTCCAGCACGCCGTGAAGACGGGCGAGGCCCCGGCGCTTTCGGTGGCCGACAATGTCAGGACGATGGCGCTGGTCGAAGCCGGCTACCGCTCGATGGCGGAAGGACGGACCGTGAGGCTGTCGGAGGTCCTGACGCACTGAGAGGTCTCGGAGGATTTCGGCCCGAAAGGCCGGGACGGAAGCTGCCGGGCCGGCCCCGGCAGCCGGGACAAGGAAAAGGCGAATCTTCGCAAGGGAGGAAAAACGATGCTCAAAAACCTGAAGCTCTTCTTGTTCGGCCTGGTGATGGCGCTGGCGCTGCCGGCGGCGGCGCAGGCCAAGACGTTCTACTGGATCTCGCATGGCGGCCCGGCCGATCCGGTCTGGACCTATTTCCTGCAGGGCGCCGAGCAGTGGGAGGCGTCCACAGGGCATGAGGTCAACACCTCGTTCCACAGCGGCGACGTGCCCTCCCAGCAGGAGGCGTTGCGCGCGGCCATCGCCGCCGGCGCGGACGGCATCGTCACCACGAGCCCCGATCCGGGCAGCCTGACGGAGATCGTTGGCGAGGCGAGGAGCGCGGGCATCCCGCTCATCAACTTCAACACGTCGGACCCCGGCGCAGGCTTCGACGCCTATGTCGGCACCGATCTCGTGTCGGTGGGCCGCGGCTGGGCGCAGTATCTCGTGGACAAGGGCCTGGTGAAGGGAGGCGACTTCGTGTGGATGCCCGTTGAAGTCCCCGGCGCGAGCTACGGCGTCGAGGAGGAGAAGGGCATCAAGGAAGTCTTCGAGCCGCTCGGCATCACCTGGGAGGTCACGGAAACCACGCTCGACCAGGCTGAGGTGATCACCCGCATGAGCGATTATCTCAACGCCAACCGCGACCGGATCAAGGCGATCATCGGGCTCGGCGACCTCGCCACGGGTTCAATCAAGCGCGTCTTCGACCAGGTCGGCGTGAAGCCCGGCGAAATCCCCGTGGTCGGCTGGGGCAACTCCCTCGATACGACATCGGAAGTGCTGGAAGGCTACGTGAACGCCGGCATGTGGCAGGACCCGCAGGCGACCAGCTACATGGCGCTCTCGCTCGCGCTGATGGCCAGCGACGGCATTCCCGCGAAGTTCGACGTCATCACCGGCGCGCTCTACGAAAAGGACACCGCGCAGGTCTATGCCGACGTGATGGCGCCCAAGCAGTAGGCGCTCGCATGCCATGGCTCCGCGGGCTGCGCAGCCCGCGGAGCCGTCCCTTCACAGCCGAGCTCAGCCCTCTTGTCTCAGCGCGACGGAGCCTTCCCATGACCATCGCCGCGTCGCCGCCGGCTGCTCACAAGGCGAGCATGCTCCAGCGCCTGTTCCTCAAGCCCGAATTCGGGCCGCTCGTGCTGCTGGTCGCCGAGCTCGTCGTCTTCACGGCCATCAACCCGTCCTTTCTGTCGCCCCTCAACATCTCGAACACGCTGGCCTTCTCGGTGGAGCTGGGCCTCGTGGCCCTTGCCATGACGCTGCTCATGACCTCGGGGGAATTCGATCTCTCCGTCGGATCGGTCTTCGGCCTCACGCCGGTCGTGATGTGGACCCTCTACAACGCCGGCTCGCTGCCGCTGGAAATCGCTTTCATCGTGGCCATCGGGGTCGCGGTGCTGATCGGCTGGGTGAACGGCTGGTTCGTGACGCGGCTGAAGATCCCCTCCTTCCTGGTCACGCTCGGCATGCTGCTCGTCGCGCGCGGCACGGCGCTGTTCATCACCGACGGCTTTCCGCAGCGGGTCTGGAACGCGAGCGACCACTGGCTTTCGCTTGTTCTGGTCGGTGACTTCTACATAGGCCCGTTCCGCATCTACATGTCGCTGTTCTGGTTCGTCCTGACCGCCGCCATCCTGGGCTACATGCTGACGCGGACCAAGTTCGGCAACTGGATCCAGGCTTCGGGCGGCAACGCCAACGCGGCGCTGGCCCGCGGCGTCAACGTGGCGCGCACCAAAGTCACGCTCTTCATCCTGTCCGCCGCGCTTTCGGCCTTCGCAGGCATCATCAGCTCGATCCGCACCTCGGCGGCCAATCCCAACAGCGGCACGGGCTACGAGCTCGAAGTGATCGCCATGGTGGTGATCGGCGGCACGGCGCTGACCGGCGGCCGCGGCACCATCATCGGCACCGTGATCGGCATCTTCATCCTGCGCATCATGCGCAACGGCATCGTCATGATCGGCGTGCCGGGCCTCGCCTACAACATCTTCATCGGCGCCATCATCCTGGGCATGATGGCGCTCCATTCAGGCCTCGAACGCCGCCATCAGGGGAGCAACTGACCGATGGCTGACGAACTCATCCGCATGGAGAACATCGCCAAATATTACGGCCGCGTGCGCGCGCTGGACGGCGTCACCTTCAAGGTCTTCCCCAACGAGATCGTCGGGCTGCTCGGCGACAACGGCGCGGGCAAGTCCACGCTGATCAAGGTGCTGTCGGGCGCCGTGCGGCCGACGAGCGGTGACATCTTCATCAAGGGCCGAAAGGTCGAGATCAGGAGCACGACGGACGCCATTCAAAACGGCATCGAGACGATCTACCAGGATTCCGCGCTCGTCACGCAGCTCTCCATCGCCCGCAACCTCTTCCTCGGCCGCGAGCCCATCAAGGGACCGCGCTTCCTCAACCGCATGGACCACGCGGCGATGGAGCAGGTCGCCCGCGATCTCCTGAAGCGCGTCGGCATCTCCAAGAACATCCCGCCGACCACCCCCATCGGCTCGCTTTCGGGCGGCGAGCGCCAAGCGGTGGCCATCGCGCGCGCCATGCATTTCCATTCGGACCTCATCATCCTCGACGAGCCCACCAACAATCTGGGCGTGGCCGAGACGCAAGGCGTGCTGCGCTTCGTGCGCAACGCGCGCGACACCGGCCATTCCTGCATCTTCATCGCCCACAACATCCACCACGTCTTCCAGGTGGTGGACCGCATCGTGGTGATGCGCCAGGGCCGGATCGTGGCCGACGACATCGACCCGAAGAAGAGCAGCGTCCAAGAGGTGGAAGAGGTGATCACCGGCATGTCGGACCAGGAGCTCCGCGCCGCGGTCGCGCACTGACGCGTCGCGCCGGCCCCTGCCAAGCGAGGTGACTGCGGCATGGTAGAGCTGTTCGGCCAGACCCTTTCCCGCCGCCAGGTCCGCGAGCGGATGGGGATGCTGTCCCAGGTGGCCGGCGTGCGGCTGATGACGCTTTCAGACGGGGTCGAGCGCGGGGTGCGGATGCTCGAATTCCGCACGGGCGCGGGGCTCCGCTTCACCGTGCTGGTCGATCGCGCCTTCGACATCGCGGAATGCGAGTTCAAGGGGCAGGCCATCGGCTGGCACTCGCCCACAGGCTTCCGCCATCCCGGCCTGCACGAATATGAGAGCGAAGGCGGGCTCTCCTGGGTGCGCTCGTTCTCGGGCCTGCTCGTCACCTGCGGGCTCGACCACACGCTCGGGCCGCAAGTGGTGCCGGCCGACAACTACGACTATCCCTACAAGCCCAGCGTGACCCACACGCTGCATGGCCGCGTTTCCGCCATCCCCGCGCAGCTCACCGGGTATGGGGAGCGCTGGGAGGGCAACCGTTGCGTGCTCTGGGCCGAAGGCGTCGTGCGGCAATCCACGGTCTTCGGCGAGGATCTGCACCTTCACCGGCGCATCGAGGCCGATCTCGGCGGGGTCGATATCCGCATCTCCGACCGGGTGGTGAACCACGGCTTCTACCGGACGCCGCACATGTTCTTCCTCCATGTGAATGTCGGCTACCCGCTGCTCGACGAGGGCTCGCGCTATCTCGCGCCGATCCGCGACGTCGTGTGGGCCGCGCATGGTGGGGAGCGCTACCGCGCCCAAGGCGTGGGCTACCGCAGCGTGCCGGCGCCCGCCGAAAGATTCGTGGAGCAGGTCTGGCAGCACGAGCTGGCCGCGGACGAGAACGGCGAACAGGCCGTCGCGCTGGTCAACGATCGGCTGGGTCTCGGCTTCGAGGTCGTGACGCGAAAAAGCCAACTGCCCTGCCTCTACCAGTGGCAGAATTTCCAGGCCGGCATGTATGCGCTCGGCATCGAGCCCTCGTCGCATCATGTGCTCGGCGACCTCGCCGCCCGCGAGCGGGGCGAGATGATCTGGCTCGAACACGGCGAGGAGCGGCGCTACGACGCCAGCTTCCGCGTGCTGGAGGGCGCGGAGGCGATCGCCGCGGCGGAGGCGCGGATCACGGCCGTCGCTCGGCAGCCCGAGGAGGATTTTCCGGAGCCGTCCGGCCGCTTCCCGCCGCTCCGGGAGTCAGGCCGGGGGTGAGGACCGCCCCCCACCTCCCTCTTGCGGGGAGGTCGGCGCGGGAACCGCGCCGGGTGGGGGTGCGGCGCTCCCGCGGAGATTTTTACCCCCACCCGACCCTTGCAGGGCCGACCTCCCCACAAAGGGGTGGGGGCAGCCCTCACACGCTCTCAGGCAGATAAATGTCGAACGGCAAAAACACCTGGCTCGGCGCGGCCGCCTCCCCTTTCGCCGCCCGCGCCATCAGCGGCAGAAGCTCGCGGCATAGGAGCTCGAGCGGCGTGGCGATGACCATGGTGAGGAGCTTTTCCGCGAGCGCGGCGCGCGAGTCGGCCGTGATCTCGTTGCAGACCGTGACGGGCCGACAGGCCGCCTCCATTGCTCTGAGCGCCGACACCGCCCCTTCCATGCCGCCGCCCGCCACATAGGCCCCGACGAGGTCGGGATGGCGGGCGTGCAGGTCGAGCAGCGCCCCATGGGTGATCTCGCGCGACTCGAAGTTCACCACCGTGTCGAGCACGGAAAAATCCGGCGCCTCCTCGCGAAAGAAGGCGCGAAAGCCGATCTCGCGCAATTCGTGGCCGTGGAAGCGGTGATTGCCGACGAAAAGCGCGACCTTGCCTGGCCGCCTGGCGCATTTGGCGATCATCCAGGCGGCGGTGCGGCCGACCTTGCCGTTGTGGACGCCGACATAACCCTGGCGAGCCGCCGGCGCGAAATCCGAAAGAAGCGCGAAGACCGGCACCCCACGCTCCTTGAGCCGCTCCATCGCAGCCGAAAGGCTGGGATGCTCAGGCGCGACCAGTGCCACGGCCTGGGTTTTCGCGGCCATGGCTTCGAGCTTCGCCACGGTGTCGGCGGGATCGCGCGGCGAGACATGGTCGATCAGGCAATGGCATCGGAAGTCCTGGGCCGCGGCCTCGATCTCGCGCGCGAACCGGGCGTAGAACTGTGAGCCGGTGCCAAGCAGGAGGACGCCGAAGCGATGCTCCGTCGCCTCCGCCTTCAGCCTCTGGCCGATCAGGCCGGCGGCGTGGAAGCCGATGCGCAGCGCGGCCTCATGCACCCGGCCGGCCGTCTCGGGCCGCACCGGCAGGCGGCGGTTGAGCACGCGATCGACGGTCGCGACCGAGACGCCGGATTCTCGCGCCAACTGCTCGATAGTGGGCCGCTTGGCCATATCCGTGGTTTTGCCCCATGCGGCCGAACCGTCGGCCTTCCGCGCATTATGGCAGGAAATGATAGAAATGATAGAAAATATTGCAGCATCGTTGAGGGTTTACGGCCACTGCGGTATAAGCGTCGCAATGCCGCTCTGCGTCCGGCATGACAGGGCGAAGGACAGGCTCTATCGACTCGGGAGGTCACCATGACGATTGCCGCCACCGAAGGCGCCCGCATGGTCAAGCGCGATTACAGCCTGGTGGGCGAGAGCACCCGCAAGGCGATCGAGACGGGCTTGGCGTCCGCGGACTGGTACCATACGGACGTGCCGCGCAAGACCATGAAGGAGCTGATGCAGCGCTCCGACGCGCCCGCGATCCGCAACACGCTTTTGTGGTTCGCCCTCATCATCGGCCCGGCCGCCGGCGGCATCGCCTTTTGGGGCACATGGTGGGCCGTGCCGTTCTTCTTCGTCTACGGCACGCTCTACGGCTCGTCGTCGGACGCGCGCTGGCACGAGATGGGCCACGGCACCGCCTTCAAGACGCGCTGGATGAACGACGCCGTCTATCACATCGCCTCCTTCATGGTGATGCGCAACCCTGTCACCTGGCGGTGGAGCCATGCGCGGCACCACACCGACACCATCATCGTGGGCCGCGACGCCGAGATCGCCGTGATGCGCCCGCCGGACCTGTTCAGGCTGATCTGCAACTTCTTCGGCATCTTCGACGCCTACTATTCCATGAAGGCGCTGCTGCTGAACGCATCAGGCAGGCTCTCGCCCGACGAGAAGAGCTTCATCCCCGAGATGGAGCAGGGCAAGGCGGTGCTTGCCGCCCGCGGCCACATCGCGATCTACGCCGCCACGATCGCGGCGGCGGTTTGGATGGGCTCCTGGCTGCCGCTGATGCTGATCGGCCTGCCGCGCCTTTACGGCGCCTGGCACATGGTCATGGTTGGCCTGCTGCAGCACGGAGGTCTCGCCGACAACGTGATCGACCACCGGCTCAACACGCGCACCGTCTACATGAACCCGATCAGCCGGTTCCTCTATCTCAACATGAACTACCATGTGGAGCACCACATGTTCCCCATGGTGCCCTACCATGCGCTGCCCCGGCTGCATGAGCTGATCAAGCACGACCTGCCGCCCGCCAACCCTTCGATCTGGCACGCCTACAGGGAGATGTGGCCCGTGCTGCTGCGCCAGCTCCGCTACGAGGACTATTTCCTCAAGCGCGAGCTGCCGCCGACGGCGAAGCCCTACCGCGAGGAGTTCCACGTTCCGGCGATGCCCGCGGCGGCGGAGTGACGGGAGCAGGACGAGTGCGGCGCGCCGCACTCGTCCCTGATCCGGCCGCTTCGCGGCCACCTTCTCCCCTCTGGGGAGAAGAACTGGCGCGAGGCTGCGGCGGGGGTTCCTCTCCCCGAGGGGGAGAGGTGGATCGCCCCGAAGGGGCGAGACGGTGAGGGGTGACGTCACGCTGACCTGCCCCATAGGAATGCTGATCCGAGGAGAACTCGCATGGCCGACTGGGTGGATGCCTGCGCGACCGACGATGTGGACGAGGAGGACGTGATGCGCTTCGACCATGGCGGGCGCACCTTCGCGATCTACCGCTCGCCGGACGACGAGTTCTTCGCCACCGACGGGCTCTGCACCCATGAGAAGGTGCATCTCTCCGACGGGCTGGTGATGGACGACATCATCGAATGTCCCAAGCACAACGGCCGTTTCAACTACAAGACCGGCCAAGCCAGGGGCGCGCCGGTCTGCGTGAACCTGAAAACCTATCCCACGCGCGTCGAAGGCGGGCGCGTGATGATCCGGATCGACTGACGCGAGCAAAGGGGCGGGAGGTTTGCCTTGGCGGAGGCGGGGTTCGTCATCATCGGCGCGGGCGAATGCGGCGCGCGCGCGGCCTTCTCGCTTCGCGAGCAGGGCTTTTCTGGCGCCGTCACGCTGATCGGGGCGGAGCCGCACCTTCCTTACGAGCGCCCGCCGCTGTCCAAAGGCGCGATGCTGGACGAGGCGCCGGCGCTGAAAAGCATCGCCACCGCTGAGCGCGTGTCCGAAGCCGGGATCGAGCTGGTCAGTCCGGCTTGGGCCAGGACAATCGACCGGGTGAATAAGACCGTCCTGCTGGAAGACGGCGCGAGCGTCCCTTACGACAAGCTGCTGCTCGCCACCGGCGCTTCGCCCCGCCAGTTGCCCCTAGCGGAGAAAAGCCGGCGCTGCCTCTCCTTGCGCACCTATGACGACGCGCTCCAGATCCGCTCGCGGCTCAAGCCCGGAGCGCGGCTGGCCGTGGTCGGCGGTGGCTTCATCGGGCTCGAACTCGCAGCCTCGGCCCGCAGGCTGGGCGCAGCGGTGACGGTGATCGAGGCGCAGCCCCGCATCCTCATGCGCGGCGTGCCGGCCGAGATCGCCGCCGCCATCCATGCGCGGCACGAGGCGGAAGACGTCCGCATCCTGTGCGGCGTGGGGCTCGCAAGCATCGAGGATACGCCCTCCTCCGTGCTCATCAGGCTTGCGGACGGCAGCCAAATCGAGGCCGATTGGGCGGTGATCGGCATCGGCTCCGTGCCCAACACCGCGCTCGCGGAAAGCGCGGGGCTCGCTATCGGTAATGGGATCACCGCGGACGAGCACCTGCACACATCGGACCCCGACATCTTCGCCGCCGGCGACTGCTGCTCGTTTCCACTCACGCTTTACGGCAGCCGCAAGGTGCGGCTCGAATCCTGGCGCAACGCCCAGGAGCAGGGCGCGCTCGCCGCCACGAACATGCTGGGCCGCAAGGAAAGGCACGAATTCGTGCCCTGGTTCTGGTCCGATCAATACGAGCTCGGGCTGCAAGTGGCGGGGCTTGCCGACGAAGGCGCCGAAACCGTCCGAAGGGATTCGGGCGAAAACGCCTTCATCCTGTTCCACCTGGCCGAGGACGGAAGGCTCGTGGCCGCGAGCGGCATCGGGCCGGGCAACGCGGTGGCGCGCGACATCCGGCTCGCCGAGATGCTGATCGCCAAGCGCGCCCACCCGCCGCGCGAGCGGCTGGCCGCGCCGGACGTCAAGCTCAAGGCGCTGCTCGCGGCCTGAACCGCGCGGGCGCACGATCCTGAAACGTTGCAGATGCTCCGTTTAGGATCATGGACCGGGACGGCGGAGCCGCTGGGTCAGTCGCCGTAGGGCACCCAGACGTTCTTCACCTCGATCGCGCGGCGCAGAAACGCGTCCTCGAAATTTTGCGCGCGCCAGTCCAGCGTTTTCCCGCCGCTGGTCCACACGCGCTTGAGGTTGCCCACCGACTCCCGCTCGGCGTCGGCGCAAACTTGCCTCTCCGCCGCCACCCAGAGCCCGTCGAGGTCGTCATGACGGGCCAGTACGCCGCAAAGCTCTTTCGCTCGGCCCGTCACGATGTTGACCGCACCTGAGGGCAGGTCGGAGGTTTCGATCACCTGATGGAGGTCGGTCGCGACCAGCGCATGCCGCTCCGAGGGCACGGCGACGACCGTGTTCCCCATGGCGAGCGCCGCGCCGGCAAGCGACACGAAGCCGAGCAGCGGCGCGTCGTCCGGCAGAACCACGCCGACCGTTCCCACCGGCTCGTGCAGCGCCAGCGTGACCGCTCGCATGGGCGGCTGATGCACCCGGCCCTCGAACTTGTCGGCCGCCGACCCATAGGCGAAGAGCCGCTCGACGGACGCCGCGACTTCGGCCCGCGCGTCCACCTCGCTCGCGCCAGTCAGAAGCCGGAGGCGGACGGCAAACTCTTCCGCGCGCGCGGAAAGGTTCTCGGCGAAGAAGTAGAGCACCTGGGCGCGGTTGTAGGCTGTCGCCTCCCCCCAGGTGCTGGTCGCCTTGCGCGCCGCGGCAACCGCGTCGCGGACATCCTTGCGGTTGCCCAAGCCCGCCTCGCCGGCAAGCGCGCCGTCGGCGGCAAGGACCGGGTAGGAATAGTTCCCATCGGGGCGGACCTGCTTGCCGCCGATGAACAGTTTTGGCGTGCGGTCGATGCCGAAGCCCAACGTGGGTTCTGATGCCCCAAGCTGCGGCGTGGCCGTTGGTGAACCCTGCAAGACTGGCCCCAACAGCGGCGCGTCTTTGAGATACTCCTCCAGTCCCTCGCGGCCGCCCTCGCGTCCAAAACCGCTCTCGCGATAGCCGCCGAAGCCGGCCGAGGCGTCGAACAGGTTGGTGCCGTTGATCCAGACCACGCCCGCCTTGAGCTGCGGCGCGACATGCAGCGCCACGTTGATGTTCTCGCTCCACACGGAAGCCGCCAAGCCGAAGCGCGTGTTGTTGGCGAGCTCGACCGCTTCTTCCGTCGAGCGGAACGTCATGGCGGCCAGCACGGGGCCGAACACCTCCTCCTGCGCGAGGATGTTTGCCGGCGAAACGTTTTCCGCCAGCGTCGGGAGAAAATAGTAGCCGGATTCCGGAAGCGCGCCGTCGGGCTGCCAGCAGGCGGCGCCTTGGACGGCGCCTTCGGCCACCAGCCCCTTCACGCGGTCGAGCTGCCCGCGATCGACGAGCGGGCCGATATCGGTGTTCTTGTCGAGCGGGGAGCCCAGGCGCAGGTGGCTCATCCGCGCCTTGACCTTGGCGATGAGCTCGTCGGCCACGCTTTCCTGGACGAGCAGGCGCGAGCCCGCGCAGCAGACCTGGCCCTGGTTGAACCAGATGCCGTCCACCATGCCTTCGACCGCCGAGTCGAGGTCGGCGTCCTGGAAGACGATGAAGGCCGACTTGCCGCCGAGCTCCAGCGAAAGCTTCTTGCCCGAACCGGCCGTCGCGCGGCGGATGATCTTTCCCACGTCGGACGAGCCGGTGAAGGCGATCTTGTCGATGTTTTCGTGCGCCGTGATCGCCTGGCCGGCCTCCGGCCCGCCGGTGACGAGGTTGAAAACCCCTTTGGGGAGTCCGGCGCGCGAAAGGATCTCGGCGAAGAGGATGGCGGTCAGCGGCGTCTGCTCGGCGGGCTTCAGCACCACCGTGCAGCCCGTGGCCAGCGCCGGCGCCACCTTCCAGGCGAGCATCAGCAGCGGAAAGTTCCAGGGGATGATCTGGCCGACCACGCCGGCGGGCTCCCGGCCCGGGAACTCGCGGCTAAGCCGCTGCGCCCATCCCGCATGGTGGATGAAGTGGCGCACGGCCAGCGGCATGTCGATGTCGCGGCTTTCGCGGATGGGTTTTCCGTTATCGAGCGATTCCAGCACGGCGAAGAGCCGGGCGTGGCGCTGCAGCGCGCGGCCCAGCGCGTAAAGCGCCTTGGCGCGCTCGAAGCCGGAGCGGGCCTGCCAGTCCGGCAGTGCGGCGCGGGCGGCCTCCACGGCGCGGTCCACGTCCGGGGCAGCGCCTTCCGAGACCTCGGCCAGCACGGCACCGGTCGCGGGGTCTTCGACGGGAAAGCGTTTGCCGCTCTCACCCGCCCGCCATTCGCCGTCGATGAAGAGCGAACAGGCGAAGTCCTTGGCCGTGAGCCAGGCGTCGGCCTCGCTCCGGCTTTCCGGCGCGGGGCCGTAATCCATGGCGTCGAAGCGCTGGAGGATGTTCATGGGGTGCTCCTTTTATCCTCTCCCTTGTGGGGAGGGTCGGACCGAAGGTCTGGGGGTGGGGATCGCGAGGTGGAGGCGCATCGCCCCTCCTCGCTCCGCTGCGCGGATCGACTCTCCCCACATGGGGAGGGTGAAGGCTCATGCCATGGCGTGGCGATGGGCGGCGGAGTAGCGCCCCGTCACATGGTGCTCGAGCTGACGCTCGATGTCGGTCAACAGGCTCGACGCGCCGAAGCGGAACAGTTCGGGCTCCAGCCAGGGGCGGCCGAGCTCCTCCTTCATCAGCACCAGCCAGTCGAGACTCGACTTGGCCGTGGAAATGCCGCCGGCGGGCTTGAAGCCCACCATGAAGCCGGTTTCCTCCCAGTAGGCGCGGATCGCCCGCACCATGGCGAGCCCCACCGGCAGGGTAGCGTTGACGCTTTCCTTGCCCGTGGACGTCTTCACGAAATCCGCGCCCGCCATCATGGCGACCGCCGAGGCCAGCAACACGTCGCGCAGCGTTGAAAGGTCGCCCGTGCCAAGGATGACTTTGAGATGCGCCGGCCCGCAGGCCTCGCGGAAAAGCCGCACCTCGCGATAAAGGTCTTCCCAGCGGCCTTCGAAGACGAGCCCGCGCGGGATCACCACGTCGATCTCGTCCGCGCCGTCCGCCACGGAGGCACGGATTTCCCCAATCCGCGTCTCCAGCGGCGAGAGCCCGTGCGGAAAGGCGGTGGACACGGCCGCCACATGGATGCCCGTGCCTTGGAGGGCTTCCACGGCCGTGCCGACAAAGGGGTGGTACACGCACACCGCGGCTGGCCGGATCTTTGCGTCGCCCAGGCCTAAGCCCTCGCGCAGGTCGGCGCGAAAGGGATTGACGGCCTTGGCGCAGAGCCGCCGCACCCGCTCGGGCGTGTCGTGGCTGTTCAGCGTGGTCAAGTCCATCAGCGCGACGGCGCGCAACAGCCAGGCCGCCTGGTTGTCGCCCTTGATCGAGCGGCGTTTCGTGAGAGTCGTCACCCGCCGCTCCAGCGCCGAGCGGTTCACGGCGCGCAGGCGTTCGAGCATGCCGAAGTCGAGCGGCATGCCGGGATTTCTCGCGATGGCTTCCTTGTGCGTCGGCGCCTCGGCCGGAACGGGGGCCGGGCGCGCGGCGAACGCGGTCACATTGATCTCGCGGAGGCCCTCGGGCGGCGCCTCACCGGGCGCGCGGCCCCCATCGGGCAAAGGCTTCGTGGCTTTCATGGGCAGCGGCCCTCAAGCTGGGGAAACACTTTTCCCTTACCCGCGAGGGCCGCCCCGAGGCAAGCTTCGGCGCGCCGGAACCGCTGCAGATGGTCAGCCCACGAAGGCGCGCTCCACCACGAACGTGCCGGGGCGGCTCAGCGAGCCTTCGGCGAAGCCGAGCCGTTCGGCCAAGACCTTCAGCTCGCGGATCATGGCCACGGAGCCGCAGATCATGATGCGGTCGTGCTCGGGGTCGAACGGCGCAATGCCCAGATCGGCGAACAGCTTTCCGCTCTCGATCAGCGTGGTGATGCGGCCGGTGCGCTCGCTCGGCTCGCGCGTGGTGGACTGATAGATGCGGAAGCGGCCTGTGGAAAATTCGCCGATCAGCGGGTCGTCCGCCACGGTTTGGGCCAGCCGTTCGCCATAGGCGAGCTCGGCTCTGGTGCGGGCGGTGTGGGTCAGGATCAGCTCGCCGAACTTCTCATAGGCCTCGGGATCGCGGACGATGCTGGCAAAGGGTGCAAGCCCCGTGCCGGTGGACAGCATGAAGAGCCGCTTGCCCGGCAGCAGCGCGTCGATCACCAGCGTGCCCGTGGGGCGAGGGCGGAGCAGCACCGTGTCGCCCGGCTTGATCTTCTGCAGGCGCCCCGTCAACGGGCCGTCCGGCACCTTGATGGAGTAGAATTCGAGCTCCTCGTCCCAGGCGGGGCTCGCCACCGAATAGGCGCGGAAGAGCGGCTTTTCCTCGTGCTCGCCCCCGGGCAAGCCGATCATCACGAACTCGCCCGAGCGGAAGCGCAAGCTCGCGGGGCGCGTGATGCGGAAGGAGAACAGGCGGTCGGTGTGGTGCTCGACGCCGACCACGCGCTCGGCATGGACACCCGAAGGCATGGCGGCGGGGCGGGCGGCTTGCGGCGCAGCCGCATGGGCAAGGCTTTGGGACATCGTGACCTGGAAAGCGACGCTCGGAAGACCGGGGTTCTTGGCGCATGACATGGGCGCAAGCCCATGCCTTGTCAGGGGTTTTGGGTAGTATAGAAGCTGTTCCAAGGGCAAGGCGGCGCGGCGGAACGCGGTTCCAAATGCGGGCGGCGCTTGAGGCCGGGGTTGCGGAATCCGGGGGCGATGGAGAACAGCGGGGCGGAAGGGGCCAAACGGGCCGCCGGCGTCGATGTCGGCGGCACCTTCACCGACCTCGTGCTCGTGGACGGCGGGGGCCACGTGCGCCTGGCCAAGGTGCCCACCGGCGCCGTCGATCCGGCGCAGGGCGTCCTCCACGCGCTGGAAGCGTCGGGCGCGCCGCTCGCCGCGCTCGATTGGGTCGTGCATGGCACCACGGCCGCCACCAACGCGGTGCTGACGCGAAAGCTCGCCAGAACGGGCCTCATCACCACGCGGGGCTTTCGCGACGTGCTGGAGCTCGGCCGCCGCACCCGGCCCCACGCCTATGGCATGATGGGCGGCTTCCGCCCGGTGATCCCCCGCGACCTCCGGCTGGAGGTGGACGAGCGCATGGAGGCCTCGGGCCGGGTGCGCGCGCCCCTCGACGACAAGGGGGTTCGCGATGCCGTGCGCCGGCTTCTCGACCTGGGTTGTGAGTCGCTCGTGATCCACTTCCTCCACGCCTACGCCAACCCTGCGCATGAGCGGCGGGCGGCGGCCATCGCCGCCGAGACGTGGCCGAACCCCTTCATCACGACGGGCCATTCCCTGCTTTCCGAAGCGCGCGAGTTCGAGCGCGGCGTGACGGCCGCCGTGAACGGCGCCGTGCGCCCGATCATGGAACGTTATCTCCAAAGACTCTCGGCCGAACTCTCGGCCCGCGGGTTCAAGCGGGACCTGCTGGTGATGAACGGCAATGGCGGCACGGTGAGCGCCCGCGCGGTCGGCGCGGAAGCCGCGAAGACCGTGATGTCGGGCCCTGCCTCGGGCGTGATCGCAGCGGCAAGCATCGCGCGGACAGCGGGGTTCTCCAATCTCGTCACCTACGACATGGGCGGCACCTCGACCGACGTGGCGCTGGTCGTGAACGGCCAGGCCGGCACGTCCGACGAGATCGAGCTGGAATACGCCATGCCCATCCACCTGCCCATGGTGGCCGTGCATTCGGTGGGGGCGGGCGGCGGCTCCATCGCCAAGCTCAATGCGGCCGGCCTTCTCGAAGTGGGCCCGGAAAGCGCCGGCGCCCGACCCGGCCCGATCGCCTTCGGGCGCGGCGGAACCGAACCGACGCTGACCGACGCCAACCTGCTGCTCGGCCGGCTCGACCCGGAAAAGCTGTTGTCCGTGCAGGGCCGGGCCGACGTCCACGCCGTGCGAAAGGCGTTCGCGGCCAAGATCGGCGGACGCATCGGGCTCGACGGCATCCAGGCCGCCGCCGCCGTGCTGCGGCTCGGCAACCTCAAGATGGCGAACGCCGTGCGCTCGGTGTCGGTCGCCCGCGGGCACGACCCGCGCGACTTCGTGCTCTTCGCCTTCGGCGGCGCGGGGCCGCTGCACGCCTGCGCCGTCGCGCGCGACCTCGGGCTGCCCACGGTGCTCGTGCCCGCGCGGCCGGGTCTCACCAACGCGCTGGGCTGCGTCCTGGCCGACTTCCGCCAGGATTTCTCCAACACGCTCAACCAGCCCGTGGCGACGCTCGATGAAGCGGAGGCGCGGGGTGTGCTCGCGCGCCACCGCGCGGAGGGGGCGCGGCTGATGGCGGCCGAAGGGCTCGGCACGCAGGCCCTGAGCTTTTCCCATTGCGCGGACATGCAGTTCGCCGGCCAGACGCATCTCGTCACGGTCCCGCTGCCCTCGCCCGAACTTTCCCGCGCGGCCCTGCAGGCATTGTTCGAGGAGGCGTATTTCCGGCGCTTCAAGGTGCGGCTGCCCGAAATCCGCGCCGTGCTCGTGAACCTGAAGACCACCGTGACAGGCGCGCGGCCGCCGCCCGACCTGTCGGGCCTGCTCGACGCGAACGCACGCGCCTCCTCGCTGGAGAGGGCGCGCACCGGCTCGCGGCTCGCCTGGTTCGGCGCCGGCTTTCGCCCGACAACGGTTTACGCGCGCGAAAGACTGCCGATCGGCGCGCGCATCCCCGGCCCGGCCGTCATCGAGCAGATGGACGCTACGACCGCCATCGAGATCGGCGATCTGGCGGAAGTGGATTCTTGGGGCAACCTCGTCATCACGGTCGGGAAAGACGCATGAGCGGCATCGACGCGCTGACGCTTTCCGTGATCCAGGCGAGCCTGCAGCAGATCTGCGACGAGATGGACCTGGCCTTCTCCCGCGCGGCCTTCTCGCCCGTGATCGCCGAAGCCAACGACCGCTCGGACGGCATCTATGCCGCCAGCGACGGCGCGCTGATCGCGCAAGGCCTGGGCGGGCTGCCCGTCTTTGTCGGCGTGATGCAGCACTCCACAAGCACGCTGATCCGGATGATCGGGGAAGGCAAGGTGTCGCCGCCGGAGCCCGGCGACATCTATGCCGTCAACGATCCCTATCTCGGCGGCACGCATCTCATGGACGTGCGCTTCGCCAAACCCTTCTTCCGTGGCGAAAAGCTCTTCTGCTGGCTTTCCAACACCGGCCACTGGCCGGATATCGGCGGGGCGGTGCCGGGCGGCTTCTCCGCTTCCGCGACAGCGATCGAGCAGGAAGGCCTGCGCCTGCCGCCGGTGAAACTCTTCAAGCGCGGGGCGATGGATCAGGAGATCTTTTCGATCATCTCATCGAACATCCGCGTGGCCGACCAGCGCATCGGCGACATCCGTGCGCAGGCGGCGGCGCTCGCCGTGGGCGAGGAGCGGCTTCACGCGCTTCTCGACCGCTACGGCGACGAGCTGGTCGAGGACGCGGTCGCCGAGCTGCGCCGGCGCGCCGCAAGCGCCATGCGCGCCCATATCGCGGCGCTGCCCGACGGCGCGTTCCGCGCCCAGGCCTTCGTGGATTCCGACGGCGTGGTGGATGCGCCGCTCCGCATCGCGCTTGCGGTGGAAAAGGACGGCGAGAACCTGCGCTTCGACTTTTCCGGCTCGAGCCCGCCCTGCCTGGGCCCCATGAACAGCGTGCGCGCCACCACTTTGTCCTCGGTCTATCTCGCGGTGCGCCACGTCTTCCCCGATGTGGCGCTGTCGGCGGGCGCCTTCGAGCCGCTCCAGGTGACGGGCATCGAAGGCACCTTTCTCGACGCGCAATACCCGCGGCCCGTGTCGGGCTGCGCGGCGGAGGTCTCCCAGCGCATCGCCGAAGCCGTGTTCGCGGCCCTCGTGCAGGCTTTGCCTGACCGCGTGACGGCCGCGCCGGCCGGCACCAGCGGCAATTTCGCGCTGGGCGGCTTCGATCCGGCGCGCGCGCGCGGCTATGTGATGTACCAGATCTCGGGCGGCGGCTATGGCGGGCATGCGCGCGGCGACGGGCTGACCAATGGCTGCTCCACCATCGGCATCTCGAAGTCGCCGCCCGTGGAGATCATGGAGCAGAACTTTCCCGTGCTCTACCGCCGCTACGCCCTGCGCGAAGGCTCGGGCGGCGCGGGCCGGGCGCGCGGCGGCTTCGGCCTCTCCTACGAGGTCGAGCTGCTGCGGGGCGAGGCGCGCGCCTCCTTCGTGATGGATCACGGCCGCTTCGGCCCGCAAGGCGCGCTGGGCGGGCAGGACGGCGCCCCCAACCGCGTCGCCGTTCGAAGGGGCGGCGAGACGCATGTGCCCAAACACCTCTCCAAGGAGCAGGACATTTTGCTCGGGACAGGCGACCGGGTGGCGGTGGACACGCCGGGCGGCGGCGGCTTCGGCCCTCCCGACGAGCGCGACCCCGCTTCGGTGGCCGAGGACGTGCGGCTCGGTTACTACACGGCCGCTGAGGCCGAGGCGCTTTGGGGCGTGGCGCTCCTGCCCGACGGCGCGGTGGATCTTTCCGCCACCGCGCGGCTGAGGGCCAAGGGCGGGGCGTAGCGGATCCGCACCGCCGGCGAGGCAAGTTCTGTACCTATCGGTGATCGCGTCGATGTCGCCGAATGGATTCTCGGGCCAATCCCGAGAATGACGATTGGATGGGTGGAGAAGCCAGCCACCAACGCTGGCGATTGCCATAGCCCTCCCTGCCTTCGTCATTCTCGGGCTTGACCCGAGAATCCATTCCGAAACGGCCGTGCTGCCGCCAGCGGTGCAGACCCCATGACCATGCCGGTCATCTCTGATCTGCAAACCCTCGCCTCGCCCTTCAGGAACAGCGCCGCCGCATGGATCAGCGCACGGCGGCGCAAGCCCTCCGCCACACGCAGCCCGGCGTCGAGCGCGGCGGCGATCTCGTCGGCAGACAAGGCGCCGACGCCGAGCGTCACCGGCCGTTCGCCCAGATCGCTGTCGGGCGTGATCTCGCAGGCTGCCTGCCGCCTGACGGCCGGATGGCCGGGCAGGTCCACCGCATTGGCGATCACGGTGGCTGCCGCATCGGCCGATGACGCATCGGCGGCCAGCACCGTCACGGCGTCGGCGATGCCAAGCGAGAACGAGCGCCCCGGCCAGCCGGAGGTCGCCACGCCGCGCGACGGCTGGTCCGCGCAGAGCGAAATGCGATCGCGCCCGCCCGTGCCGACGACCGCCAGCGTCAGGCCTTCTCCGGGCGACAGATGCAGGCCCACGTCGCCGCCATTGTTCACATAGGCCTTGGCGAGCCGCCGCCCAGCCAGCAGCGCCGCAAGGCTCTCGTCGGCCACCGCGCCGGCCACGGCCGCCATGGGCGTGATGAACTTCCTCGCATGAGGGGCGACCGCGGCTTCCATGCGTTGCGCGGTCGAGCCTTGGAAGGCGCGCGGCGTCAAGCCTGCGGGCTGGCGGAGGGCCGGCAGCTCGGCCACGAGCTCGTCCAGCACGGTGCGGAAGCGCGCGGCCGCCTGCCGATAGCTGGTCTCCACCTCGTCAGGGCGGCCCCATGCCTCGACGATGAGGTCGATCGGCCCGTGGCTCAGGTGCAGCCGGCGGCCGCCAGGAAGCAGCCGCGCTTGCGGACCGCTCACCGCTTGCGCTCCATGCCCCCCAGCGGCCAGGGGTTTTCCGAGCGCGCGAGCCGGCGCGGGTTCGAAAACTCGCCACCGTGGATGAGCACATCTTCCAAGCGCCGCACCGCTTCCATATGCCCGCCCAGCTCGCGGTATCGGTCGAGCCGCAGCGTGAACTCGAGGGGCGCCACCAGCGCGGGCGTCGGCACCGAGCCGAAACTGCCGTCGGGCATCCGTGAAACGTCCACCATGAAGGTGATGCCGCCGCCCGGCCAGACATGGACCGGCGCGCCGCCGGCCGTCAGATGCACGTCGCGCGCGTGAACCGCGCGGGTGAGGCTCACGGGATTGTCCACCACGCCGGCCCGCAGAGAACCGCCAGCGCCGCCCACAAACAAAATCGTGCAGAGTGCGGGCTCGCAGTTCTCCGTGACGCGCTCGACGGTCGCGAGCAGCCGCTTGGGAAGCGGTCTTTCGACGGGGCGCAAGCTCTCGTCCAGCTCGTAATAGGCGAACTGCTCGCCGGTCGTGGACACCATCAGCAGCGTGAGGCCCGGCCGCGCGCCGTTCTTCGGGTTCCAGTCGCCCAGGATGGAAAGCGGGTCGGAGATTGTCGTCCCACCCCAGCCGCCACCCGGCTCCGACACCTTGAAATAGCGGCCGGGCGTCGAACGCCGCCCGAGGATCTTGATGCCGGTGTTCTCCCAGCCCAGCACTTTCCCCGCCTGGTGCTCGGACACGACGCCCGTGATGTGGTCGTCCACCACCACGACCTCGTCCACCAGGCCCCGCCATTGCGCGGCGAACATGCCGATGGTGGCCGAGCCGCAGCCCACGCGCATCCGTTCTTCCGCGCGCCCGTCGATGATGGGCGGCGCGCCGGCCTGGACCACCAGGTTCGCGCCGCCGTCCACCGTCAGCTCCACGGGCCGTTTGTTGCACAGGTCGAGCAGCGCCTCGCAGGTGGCGCGGCCTTCCGCCTTGGAACCCCCGGTCAGGTGATGCACGCCGCCGAGCGACAGCATCTGCGAGCCGTATTCGCCGGTCGTGACATGCCCAATCGCCTCGCCGCCCGCGCGGACCGAAGCCGTTTCCGGGCCGATGAAGCGGTCGGTGTCGATCTTCACCTTGGCGCCGCAATACGAGAAGATGCCTTCCGTCACCACGGTGACGAGATCGACGCCGTCCACCTCCTGCGACACGATAAAGGGCGCGGGCTTGTAGTCGGGATAGGTGGTGCCCGCGCCGATCGCCGACACGAAGGGTTTTCCGCCGCCCGCCAGATCGCCCGCCCAGGGCTCACCGGCAAAGGCCACAGCCACGCCGCCCTCGCCCCGCGCATGCTCCAGCACCACCAGCGGATCGAGCCGCACGAGGCGGCTGCCGACATTGCCATAGCGGTCGCAAGCGCCCGAACGCCCTTCGGCGATGATGCACATGACGGGGCAGGCGTCGCAGCGGATTTTTTCCGCGGCGGCGTCTTTCGGCGCATCCAAAGCCGCGGCCTCGCTCATGCCCTTGCCGTTGGAAGCGCCGCCAGCACCCGGTCGGGCGTGGCGGGGAGGCGGGTCAGCACGGCGCCCGTGGCGCGGCGGATGGCGTTCAGGATCGCCGGCGCGGTGGGGATCAGCGTGTGCTCGCCCAAGCCTTTCGCGCCGAAGGGGCCGATCGGATCGGGTACCTCCACCAGGATCGTCTCGATCTCCGGCACGTCGCCGATCGTAGGGATCAGGTAGTCGTGCAGGTTCTCGGTGCGGCCCGGCACATATTCCTCCATCAGCGCCATGCCGATGCCCTGCGCGATCCCGCCCTCCACCTGGCCCTCCGCCAGAAGCGGATTGACGGCGCGGCCCACGTCATGGGCGGCCGTGACCTTGAGGAGGTTCACCGTGCCCAGCGCGGTGTCCACTTCGAGCTCGACTAGTTGCGCACCGAATCCGTACATGGCGTAGGGCACACCCTGGCCGTTCTCGTCGAGCGGGCTCGTGGGCGGGTCGAACGTGGCTTGGGCGGCGAAGACATAGCCCTCGGCATCCCGTGCCATGCCGGCCAGGTCGAGCCGGCGGAAGGCGTCGCCCTCGCGGAGTTCCAGGCAAGCGCCGTCCAGCGCAAGCTCGGCATTCTGGCCCACATTGGCCCAGCGCAGGATTTTTTCGCGCAACTTCTTTGTCGCCGCTTCCGCCGCGCGGCCCGACACAAAAGTCTGGCGCGAGGCCGAGGTTTTTCCCGCGTCGGGCGTGAGCGCCGTGTCCGCGCCCACCAGCCCGAAGCGGTCCAAAGGGAGGCCCAGCGCTTCAGAGGCGATCTGCGCAATGGCCGTGTTGGAACCCTGGCCGATATCCACCGCGCCCTGGTGGAGCACGACCCGTCCCTCGGCCGTCAAGCCGATCTTGATGGTGGACGGGTTCGGCAGGCTCGTATTGCCGCAGCCATACCAGCCCACGGCGAGGCCCGCGCCGCGCCGGACCACGCCGGCCGTTTGGTTGAACGCTTCCGCCCCGGCCCGCGCGCGGGTCCAGTGCGGCCGGAGCGCGTCGAGGCAGGCGCGGACGCCCACGCCGACCGACAAGGTCTGGCCCGTCACGGTCTGGTCGCCGTCGCGCAGCGCGTTGAGAAGGCGGAACTCCAGCGCGTCCATCCCGCAGGCGTCGGCCAGCCGGTCCATTAGCGTCTCGCCGAGCGCGGCGGCCTGCGGCACGCCGAAGCCGCGAAACGCGCCCGCCACCGGCCCATGCGTGTGGATGGCCGCGGCTTCGGCGCGATAATGCGGCGTCCGGTAGGGGCCGGACGCATGGACCGGAACACGGTTGGCCACCGTCGGCCCCCAGCTCGCATAGGCGCCGGTGTCGAATTTTCCCTCGAACGCCATGCCGACCAGCCGCCCGTCCGCATCCGCGCCGATCCGGGCGCGCAGCCGCGCGGGGTGTCGCTTGGTCGTGGCCATCATGGATTCCGCCCGGCTGAAGGCGAGCGCCGCCGGCCGCCCCGTGAGCAGCGCCACCAGGCCGATGAGAGGCTGGACGGAGAGGTCGAGTTTTGAGCCGAACCCGCCGCCCGTGGCGGTGGGGATGATACGGACCCGCTCAGGCGAAAGCCCCAGCACCTTGGCCGTCTCGTCGCGATCCATGAAGGGCGCCTGGGTGCAGGCGGCGATGGCGAGCGTGTCGCCCTCCATCCAGGCGCAGCCCGCCTCGGGCTCGATATAAGCGTGTTCGACGAAGCTCGTCTCGAGCGCTCCCTCAACCGTAAATGCCGCTTCGGCCAGCGCCGTGCCCGGCGCGCCGCGCGCGACTAGCCCACGGACCAGCAGGTTGCCGGGCCGTTCGGCGTGAAGGGCGGGCGCGGCCTCCGCCTCGTCGGTATCCAGCAGGGCAGGCAGCTTCTCCCAGGTGACGGGGAAGGTTTCGAGGTCGAGCGCCTCCACCGCCCGGCGCTCCCCGGCCACCAGCGCGACGGCCTCGCCGCGGAACCGCGCCACGCTTTCGGCCAGCGCGGGCTGGTCGGCGAAGGCCGGGATCACGCCGAAACGGTTTTCTCCCGGGATGTCGCGCGCCGTGAACACGCGCTCCAGGCCCGGATGCGCCCGCCCGAACGCGTCGAGGTCGCCGAAGCGGAACCGGGCGTGATGGTGCGGCGAGCGTATGGCGCGCACGAAGAGCGCGCCGGGCATGAGGACGTCCGCGCCGAACTTTTCAGTGCCGGTCACCTTGGCCACACCGTCCAGCCGCGGGAGGAACAGGCCGATAGGAGAGGGATGAGCCAGCAAGGCGAAATCCTGGGCCGCCGAACCGGCAGCCAGGCCATCTAAGCGCCAGGCCTCCGTTACCGCCCGCAGGATTTTCCGATAGCCCGTGCAGCGGCAAAGAACGCCCGCCAGTGCCTCCCGCGCCTGCGTTTCGCTCGGGCGGGGATTCTTGGCGAGAAGGGCCGAGGCGGCCATGAGAAAACCCGGCGTGCAGATGCCGCACTGCGCCGCGCCGTGATGGTGGAACGAGGCCTGCAGCGCCGAAAGCCGCACCTGTGCCAGCCCCTCCACCGTTTCGACCTTGCGGCCCGTCGCCTGCGCGAGCGGAACCAGGCAGGCGCAAACCGGCTCGCCGTCGAGCAGCACCGTGCAGGATCCGCAATCGCCCGCGTCGCAGCCGACCTTGGTGCCCAAAAGCCCGAGCTCGTCGCGCAGCACGCTCGAAAGACGCGCGACGGGCGGGGCCCGGACGCCTAGGCGCGCGCCGTTCACCTCGATCTCGGCGGGAAAGGCGGGGACGACGTTCATGCGGCGGCCGAACACGGCGCGTCGAGCCGGCCTGCCGCCTCGGCCAAGGCGCGGCGCACGATCTCGGCGGCCGCCACGCGCCGATAGCTCGCCGCGGCCCGCACGTCGCCGATGGGTGACAGTTCCGCGAAGTGCCGGGCAGGGTCGGGAAGGGCGGCCAGCGCCTCGCGATGCGCCGGGCGGCCCAGAAGGTCGCGCTCCAGCGCGGGGAGTCGCTGGGCCACGGGCGAGCAGGCCCCCACCGCCACGGCAGCATGGCTCACCCGGCCGCCCTCGTCCAGGGCCAGGCGCGCGGCGCACATGGCGATCGAGATCACGAGATAGCGCCGCGCGCCGAGCTTCTGGAAGGCTGTGCCGCCTGAAGCCGAAGCTTTGGGCACCAGGATGCGGGTGAGAAGCTCGTCAGGCCGGCGCGCCGTGCGCCGGTTGCCGAGAATGAACTCTTCAAGCCTCAGCCGGCGCGCGACGCTGCGCGAGCGAAGCTCCACCTCCGCGTCGAGCACGAGAAGCGCCGGCACGCCGTCGGCGGCCGGCGAGGCGTTGCACAGATTGCCGCCCAGCGTGGCGCGGTTCTGGACCTGAACTGCGCCCACCTCGCGCGCGGCGGCCTGCAGCGCAAAAAAAGCCGGCGGCAGTTTCGCGCGCTGAATCGCCGCCCAGGTGACGCCCGCGCCGATCGCCCAATACTCGGGCGGCTCCTCGATGCGTTCCAGCTCGCCCAGCGCGCCCAGGTCGAGCACGTCGTCGGGCAGGGGTTTTCCGGCGCGCGCGGGAAAAACATCCGTGCCGCCGGCGAGCTGCGTCCAGCGCCCGCTCGCCATCAGGCCGAGCGCCTCGTCAAGTGTTTGAGGCCGAACATAAGCCATCAGGCGGGCTCCCAGGGCCCAGGGGCGCCGGACCGCCCGGCTGCCCGCGGCCTCTCCCCCAGGCCGGCATCGCGTCGACAAGAAGGATACCAGCAGGGTCCGGCTTGTCAAAGCGCCGCCGCTGCCCGAGTCTTGGCGCGAATGCCGAGAGATGGAGAGGGCAGACATGACCGCCGGCGCGCTGATCGTCATCGACCTGCAAAACGATTTCTGCCCCGGCGGCGCGCTCGCCGTGAACGAAGGCGATGGGATCGTGCCGCTCGTCAACGAGCTCGCCAAGGAATACCCGCATGTGATCCTGACCCAGGACTGGCACCCTGCCCATCACAAGAGCTTCGCTTCAAGCCATGACGGCAAGTCGCCGTTCGAGACGATCGAGATGCCTTACGGCGAGCAGGTCTTGTGGCCCGACCACTGCGTGCAGGGCACGAAGGGCGCGGCCTTCCACCCCGACTTCGACTGGACCCGCGCCGAGCTTGTGGTGCGGAAGGGTTTCCGGCCGGGGGTGGACAGCTATTCGGCGTTCTTCGAGAACGACCACGCCACGCCAACCGGGCTCGGCGGCTATCTGCGCGAGCGGGGTTTGAACGCGCTCACCATGGCGGGCCTCGCCACCGACTACTGCGTGGCCTTCTCCGCGCTCGACGCGCGAAAGCTGGGCTTCGACGTGACGGTGAAGCTCGACGCCTGCCGGGCGATCGACCTGAGCGGCAGCCTCCAGCGCATGCTGGACAGGATGGAGGCGGCGGGCGTGCGGCTGGAGTAGGGACGGCCGCCGAACAACGAAAAGCCCGGCGCGGCGGCCGGGCTTCACGTGAAACAATGCTCTCTTTCGTGCGCCTTCGCGCCTCAGGCCGCGCTGGAGTTGATCCAGTGCGACAGCGCCGTCTTCGGAAGCGCGCCGACCTTGATGTCGGCCACCTGCCCATCCCTGAACATCATCAGGGTCGGGATCGAGCGCACGCCAAAGGCCGCGGCCAGCTCCTGGTTCTCGTCGATGTTGAGCTTGGCGATCTTCACCTTGCCCTGAAGCTCGTTCGAAATCTCCTCCAGCGCTGGCGCGATCATCTTGCAGGGGCCGCACCACTCCGCCCAGAAATCCACCACCACCGGCTGGGCGGACTGCAGCACGTCAGCCTCGAAATTGCTCTTGTCGACCTTCACGGTGGCCATGGGCGAAAATCCTTTCTTGCGTTGAGGAATAGATGTGGGGGGTTGCTGCGGCGGTTCAAGCCGGCGCGACCGCGCCCTGGAGCCCCGCGAACACACGATCCATGAGTTCCTCCGACACAGGAATCGCGTGCGGTCCCTCGGTGAAGACGAGAAGGGCCGCCACGCCCCGATCGGGATAGAGCGGCCGCAGAAGCGCGCGGTAAAGCGCCAACTGCGCGAGATAGGCGGCGGGCACCTCCTCGACCGTCTGCGGCGCGGGGCGGTTGGTCTTGAAGTCCACGATCAGCACCTGGCTGCCGGTCACCGCGAGGCGGTCGATCTTGCCCGACACGAACCGCGTCTCGCCCTTGATCGTCAGCTCGCCCGCGACGGCCACTTCCGCGCGCGAAGAATCCGCCCAGAGCGGCGAAAAACGCGGGTCGTCCATGATCGCGGCGAGCTTTTCGGCCAGAAGCTCGCGCTCCCGCGCCGGCCAGGCCACGCCGACGCGGGCGAGATAGCGTTCGGTCGCAGCCCCGCGCTCGGCCAGGGGCAAGCCGGGCAGCATCTCGCAGAGCTTGTGGAACGCCAAGCCCCGCTGGATGGCGAGGCTCGGCGTCCCGGCGTCGAGCACCGGCGAGCGGCCCTTCACCAGCGCGTTCGGCTCGGGCTCGACCGCCGCCACCGCGCCCGAAGGGGCGAGGGGCCGCGGCAGGGGGGGTGGCGCGGGCAGGTCGCCGCGCAACTCGGGCGGGAGCACGGGCGAGGGTGGCCGCGGCGCGGCCTTCTCCTCCGCCAGCAGAACGGCCGCGCGCTCCGGGCTCATGCGAAAACGGTGCAGCACCTCATTCGTGATCGCGCAGGGATGCTCCTTGAGATGAGCCGCAAGGCCGCGCTTGACCAGCGCATGCCAGCAGTCGGGCCGCGGGCCGGTCTTGGCGTTGCCGTGATAGCCGCACACCACCAGCCGGTCCTCGGCCCGCGTCATGCCGACATAAAGCAGGCGGCGATATTCGTCGTCGGCCGCCTCGCGGATGCGCGCGCCCAAGCTGCGCGAGAACTCGTTCTCCGCCGCCGCGCCGAAGCGCCAAAGCAGGCCCTTGCCGCTCCATGGCTTTTTTCGCGCGCCCGCGCCATCCGACGGCGGATCGAACGGCACCATTCGCGGCATGTGAGAGGAATGGAAGGGCGCGGCGCCCCCGTCCACCAGGAACACCACGGGCGCTTCCAGCCCCTTGGCGGCATGCACCGTCATGATGCGGACCTCGTCGCGGCCCTGGTCCATCTCCCGCTTGATGTCGGGCGCGGCGCTTTCCATGACCGCCAAAAAGGCCTGCAGCCCCGCCCGGCCGGTCTTTTCGGCGGCGAGGCAGAAGTTCAGGAACTCGTCGAGGATCTCGCCCGCCTCGTGGCCGAGCCGCGCCACCATCCTGCGCCGCACGCCGTCGCGGCCGAGCACGGCGGCGTAGAACTCGAAGGCCGGCTTGAACGCCGCCTCGTTGCCCCAGGCCGCGAGCTGGGCGGCCACCGCGGCGAACCGCAGATCGCCGCCCGCCCCACCCCGCAGCGCGTGGCCCAGCGACTGGTTCTTGTCCCGGCCGTGAGCCAGGACGAACAACTGCTCCTCGGTCATGCCGAAGATGGGCGAGCGCAGCACGGCGGCGAGCGACAGGTCGTCGTCGGGCTGCAGCAGATATTGGCCGAGCGCCAGAAGGTCCTTGACGGCGATGTGGTCGGGCAGGCGGATGCGGTCGGCCCCGGCGACCGGGATGCCCTTCTCTTTGAGCGCGCGGCCCAGAGCATGCACGAAGCGGTCGCGCTTGCGCACGAGCACCATCACGTCGCCCGCTCTCAGCCTTCGGAGACCGCGCTTGCTCTCGAGAGGATCGCCGCTTTCCAGCCAATGCTTGACCGTCCGGGCGATGTTTTCGGCCAGCCGCACGGCGGGCGCGCGCGCATGGTCGATGGCGTCCGTCCAATCGTCGGGCTCCTCGGCGACCTCGGGCCCGAGCGAAGGCCAGAGTTCGACATAGCCGGCCTGGTCCTGCCGCACGGCCTGGTGGCCGATGGGCTCAGGATAGCGGGTCAAGCCGCGGCAAGTGTCCTCGACCGCGAAGACGTGGTCCACGGCCGTCAGCACGTCGGCGGTGGAGCGGAAGGAGGATTTCAGCTCCACCTTCACGAAGCGCTGGTCGGCCGCCGCCGCCTTGGTCTCGAAGAGGTCGCGCGTGTCCGTGAACGACTCCGGCGCGGCCCCCTGGAAGGAGTAGATCGACTGCTTCTCGTCGCCCACCGCGAACAGGGTGCGCGCCACGCCCTCCCGCGCGCCGGACCCCGCGAAGAACTCGTCGGCGAGCTGCCGCACCACCGCCCACTGGTCGGGGCTCGTGTCCTGCGCCTCGTCGAGCAGGATGTGGTCGATGCCCTGGTCGAGCTTGAACTGCACCCACGGCCCGGCATCCTGGCGCTTGAGCAGGCGCGCCGTGCGCGTGATGAGGTCGTTGAAATCGAGAAAGCCGCGGCCGGTCTTGGTGCGCTCGTAAGCGTGGAGCAGATGGTCGGCGAGCCTGAGCGCGGCCTTTGTCCCGTCAAGCATTTTCAGCAGCGCCAGCCGGTCGAGCGCGGCCTTCATCGCACCCGCATAGCGCTCGAATTCTTCCGCAAAGCCGGGGAAATGCTCGCCGACGCCTTTCGACGCGATATTGCCGACCTTCAGCGGCTCGCCGGCCTTCGTGAGGAAGGCGTCGCGCAGGCAATCGAGCCGCTTGGCGGGATCGGCCTCGCGGCAGCCTGCGATGAGCTGCTCGGCGAACTCCTGCGCCTTGGCCTTTCCTGCAGCCTGGGCGCGCGCGAGAAAGGCATCCGCCAGTTCAGCACAGAAATAGCGGTCGGGCCACACCCCACCCGCCACCGCCGCCGCGCCCTCCTCGCCCAGGAAGCCGAAGGCCCCATGCAGCCCGCCGAAAGGTTTTGCGCCCGCGCGCAACTGGTCGATGAACGAGCGCAGCGCGTCGCGCTTTCCCATGATCTCGAGAAGCAGGGCCTCGAAGCCCTGCTCGCCCGCGCAGCCGAAGGCGTGCTCGAAGGCCTCGGCCAGCGCTGCGTCCGCGGCTTCCGCCTGGATGCCGGTGATGAGGTCGCGGCGCGACTGCGCGAACAGCGCCGCCTCCATCGCGCCGTCGAGCAGCGAGAAATGTGCCGCGATGTTGGCCTCAAGCGGGAACTGATGGAGCACCGACTCGCAAAAGGCGTGGATGGTCTGAATCTTGAGCCCGCCCGGCGTCTCCAAGGCCGCCGCGAACAGTTTTCGCGCGGCAGCCAACGTGTCGCGGCCGGGCGTGCGGCCTTCCAGAAGCTTGATCTTTTCGGCAAGGGTCGCGTCGTCCAGAAGCGCCCATTCCGCGAGATGACCGAACACGCGCGTCGCCATGTTGCTTGCTGCCGCCCGCGTATAGGTCAGGCACAAGATCTTCGCGGGCGGCGTACCGTCCAGAAGGAGCCGCGTGACGCGCAGCGCGAGCACATGCGTCTTGCCCGAGCCGGCATTCGCCGACACCCAGACCGAGTTCTTCGGGTCGGCCGCCCAGCGTTGCTGCGCTTCCGTTTCGGGCGGGACGGTGACGCGCGCGTTCATGCGTCCGCCTCCTCGCCCTCGCCGCCGCCCGCCGACCATTCCAGCACCCGGGCGAGATGGTCGTAAGGCCCGGACGCATCGCCCTCCTTGAAGGGAAGCGTGCGGGAGAGATAGCCCACGTCCGGGTTCTGGTAGTGGCGGATCAGATGCTCCAGCCGCTCCCAGGCTTCCTGCGAGAGATCTTCGGCCGTCCGCGCCTGCCGGTTGTGCGTGAGGATCGATTCAGGCTCCACCGTCCCGTCCGGCTTCAGCCGCACGAAAAGCAGATCGGCGGGCTCGGCCGCGCCGATCTCTTCGAAGGCCCCGCGGCGCAAAAGCGCGCCTTCCAGCGCCATCTGCGGCGCGAGCAGCGAATGCGCCTGGGCTTTGGTCGGGTTGGAGCCCGTCTTGAAGTCGAGGATGTCCGCCCTTCCATCGGCCAGAACGTCGATGCGGTCGGCCCGGCCGCGCAGGGTGGTGCCGGTGTCGCCGATCTCGATCTTCCTGGCGGACACTTCGGAAAAGCGTTTCGCCACGCCGGGCGCGCGCCCGCGCTCCCAAGAAATCACCTCGTCGGTCATGCGTTCGAAGCGCGGCCACCACAGCGCGCGCACGTCGTCGGGCAGGTCGGCCTCGTCGAAGCAGGTTTGGCCGATCGCCAGCAGCTTGCCTCTTGCATCCGCTGCATGGGCGTCTCCGCCTTCGGCCGTCCAGCGGTCCATGATGCGGTGGAACAGCGTGCCGCGCTCGGCCGGGCCGGGCTCGCGGATCAGGGGCTCGATCGGCTCCAGCTTGAGCACGCGCTTGGCGTAGAGCGCGTAGGGATCGCGGCGCAAAATCTCGATCTCGGTGACGGAGAAGTCGCGCGGGCGCGCCTCGACCGGCGGCTTGGGCGCGGGGCGGGGCTCGAACGCGATGCGTTCCCCCTCGTCGAGCCCGCGCGCGAGAGCCAGAAGCTCGTCGCCCCGCGCTTTCAGCGGGGCCGCGTCCTTCCCCAAAAAGGTCGTGAGCCGCTGGAGCCAGCGTGAGGCGACGGCCGGCGCGTCGCCCTGACGGGCCGCGCGGGTGAGAAGCACCCGAGGTTGCCCCATCGCCATCTGGAAATCATGCGCGGCCAGGCCGATGCGGTTTTCCGGCGGCTCCAGCTCGATGCCGCTCTTCATGAAGCGCGACATGAAGCGGTCGCTTTGCGCCTTGACCGGCCAGGCGCCCTCGTTGAGCCCGCCCAGCACGAGCGTATCCACATGCTGGAGCCGCGCTTCGAGAAGGCCCCAGATCGTCACCCGCCGGTCGGCCACGGGCGCGAGCGGCCGCACCACGGTCTCGGCGGCCAGCGCCTCGATCGCTGAGGGCCATTCGGCCGGGTCGAGCGCGAAGGTGGCTTCGGCGGCCACGAGCTCGCGCAGGAACGCCGCCATGACCCGGCCGGCGTCCGCGCCGTAGAGCGCGTCGAGCCCGCCTTCGCCGTCGCGGCCCAGCGCCTCGAAGCTCTCGACGGTGGCGAGCACGAGCCGGGAGAACGCCACGAGCTTTTCCCCGCGCAGCGCGAGCAGGGGCCGGACGGCGTCCTCCAACCGGCGGGCCAGCTCCCCGGCGTCCTCCAGGCGCGCGCCGCCCATGCGGTCGAGCCAGAACGGCCTGTGCCGGTCATCGGCGAGCGCCTGGAGGCGCTTGTCGAGATGCGCCGCGATCTCGGTGATGTCGGGCCGCCCCGCCCCGCCGCGGAAGGCCAGCAGCTCGATGGCCTCGGCCGCCCGCCGCGCCTGCCGCCGCTCCAGCCCAAGCCCCAGAAGCGGGTGCTTGATGAGCGACAGGATCGCGACCGCGTCGCCGGGGCGGAACACGGCTTCCAGCATGGCGGTCAGCAACTGGCCCGGCGGGGTGCGGGTGAGCGGCGTGCCGCCCGAGTCATCGGCGCGGATGCCGAAGCGGGCCAGTTCGGCGGACACGCGGCGGGCGAGCGCGCGGTCGGCGGTGGCGAGCGCGGCGGAACTCACCCCGTCGCCCACCGCTTGGCGCAGCGCGATGGCGATGGCCAACGCCTCGTCGCGCTCATGCGCCGCCTCGACCAGGGTGACGCCCGCAAAGGCCGCCTCGACTTGCGTTTGCGAAAAATCTCCGCGCCGCTCGGCCCAAGCGTCGGTGGTGGCGGCGGGGCGCAGCGCCTCGCTGAGCACGCGGCCGCGCAGCGCCAACGCCTCCGGCGCCTCGGCCAGCACCGCCACCGCTCCTCGCTCGGTCTTCATGCGGCGAAGCATCTTCGCCAGGCCGAATTGCGGATGGCCGAGCACGGAGACTTCCGGGCGCTCGCTGCAAAGCACGTCCCAGGAGCGGGCGTCGAGTCCGCCGTCGAGGCCGGGCAGGACCACCGCGCCGTTGGACAGGTTCGCCACGGCCCCAAGCAAAGCCGCCGTGGCCGGGTTGCAGGCCACCGAGCCCGCGGCCACGACGGGCCCGCGCGAGCCCTGCGCCACCAGCCGCTCGGCCTCCGCGCGGAGAGCCAAGTTCCGGTGGGCGGCGGGGTTGGAGCGGCCTTTTTCCTTGAGGATTTCGGGCCAGGCGGCGGACACGATCCCGAGGAAGTCGAGCGTCACCGACCACCAGCCCGACAGGTCTTCGCCGGCGATCCCGGCGAGCTTGCCCCAGTCGGTCTCCTCCGTCTCGATCTCGTCCATGAGCGCGGCGAGATCGCGCGCGAGCCACACGGCGTCGGCGGAGGAGACGGGAATCTCCACCTCCTCCTGGAACATGGACCGGATCTTTCCCGGCAGGAAATTCTTCCAGCGCTGCACCAGGGGGGCGAGCAGAAGCAGCCGGTCCACGGACGGGATCGGCGGCGGCAGGGCCGCATCGGCGAGCGCAGGCGAAAAGTCGGCGTCATCGGCGTCGAACTCGCCCAGCGCCCGGATGGTGGGAAGCACGAGGGGCCGGCCGGGGAAAAGCTCGACGAAGCTCGCGCGCAGCTCTCGCGCGGCGCGGCGGGTCGGCACGAAGATCGTGGCGTCGGAAAGTGCGAGCGGGTCGTCGCCCAAACAAAAGCCCGGCACCAGCCGGCCCTCGCTGAGCGTGCGGGCGAGCGTGGGCAGGAAGGGCACGCCCGGCGGGATCGTCCAGAGGCGCGCGACGGTCATCGGGCCCGCGCAGCCTCCACCGCGGCATCGGCCGAAGCGATGGCGTCCGGCGTGCCCACGGTGATCCAGTGCGCGTCCATGTGCTCACCATAGAGCCGGCCTTCGGAAATGGCGCGGTCGAAATAAAGGTTCAGCGAATGGGGTTTCGCCTCCGCGCCGGCGAAGATGCGGGGGTGGAAGATGCCGGCCCCGGCATAGATCAGCCCCTCGGGCGATCCCTTGGCGCGGGAAAGCCGCCCTTCCGCGTCGCGCAGAAAGTCGGTCGAGCCGGAATGTCCGGTGGCGTTCTGGGGGTCGGCCAGGAGCAGGAGGATGTCCATGGATGCATCGTCCCAAGCCTGAAGAAGCCGGGAAAGGCTGTCTTGAGCGCCGTCGATCCAGAATGTGTCGGCATTGAGGATGAGGAACGGTCCGTCCCCGAGAATCGGCA
The DNA here is from genome assembly GCA_035998495.1 of Mesorhizobium sp. Lineage (GTDB taxonomy): Bacteria > Pseudomonadota > Alphaproteobacteria > Rhizobiales > Rhizobiaceae > Mesorhizobium_B. The sequence continues at coordinate 68,414 of DASYHP010000059.1, read as the reverse complement.
GCGCCTTCACCACGCCGCCCGCCGAATCGAGCAGTTTCCCGCGCTCGTCCGAGATCACGATCTCGGGCCGGCGGCGGCTTTGGAGGTGCTGCTCCATCTGGTCGGCCAGGTGATGGACGTTGACCACGGCGAGCGCCACGCCGGCGTCCGCCAGCGCGTCGAGCCCCCAGTCGATCAGCGCCTTGCCGCCGACCTCCACCAGCGGCTTGGGCGTGGAAAGCGTGATGGGACGCATGCGGGTCCCTAAGCCCGCGGCCAACACCATGGCGCGGGCGATCCCCACTGAGCCGCTCATGCGTCCGCTCCGATGAAGCCGTGCCGGAGATAAAAGGCCTTCAAGGCGGCGAGCGAGGGATGTTCCAGCGCCGCGGCGAGATAGGCGCGGATGCGCGGCAGGTGTTTCAGATAGCCCTCCTTGCCGTCGCGCCGGGCGAGCCGCACGAAGATGCCCAGGATCTTCGAGTTGCGTTGCGCCGCCGCGGTCGCGAAGGCTTCCCGGAAGGCTTCCGAGTTGAAGGAGGGATCGCCCGCCCGGGCGGCTTCATAGGCGCGCACCACCCGGTCGCGCAGCTCGGGCGAGACCGTCACCCGCGCATCCATCGCCAGCGAGGCGACATCGTAAGCTGCGGGGCCGATCAGCGCGTCCTGGAAATCGATCAACCCCAGCCGGTCCAGCCCTTTTCGTTCTCCACGCCAGATGATGTTCGGCGAATGGTAATCCCGCAGGAGCAGGCTCTGCTCGCTGCGCCCAAGGGTTTCGAACAGGGGCTCCCAAAGAGCCGCGAATTCGGCGCGCAAGGCGTCGCTCGCCGGCTGGCCCGATGCAAAGGGCACGTACCAGTCGAGCAGCAGCTCGGCCTCGACGGCCAAGGCGTCGCGGTCGAAGGGCGGCACGCGATGCGTGACCCCCGTCCCCTTTTTGATCAGGGGGGTCCAGCGGCGGCGGTGAAGCTCGGCCAGAAGCTGCCCGGCCGCCTCGTAGCGCTCGGGGATCGGGCGACCTTCGGCATCAAGCAGGCCCTCGCCCCCGAGATGCTCCACCACCAGAAAGCCGTTCTCCAGGTCCTGGGCGAAGATTTCCGGCGCGGCGAAGCCCTGCGCGCGCAAAACGTCATCCAGGGCGACGAAGGCGTCGACGCTGCGCGCGGTGTGGGCGATCTCGGCATAGGCGCGCCCCTCCCGCACCGGCGGCCCGAGCACCAGCGGCGGGGCGTTCATCAGGAGTCTCGGCGGCGCGCCGTCCTGTCGGAGCAGGTCGTAGGAGCGTGCCGAGGCATCGCCGGTGAGCGGCGCACGAAAGGCATCGCCCCAGCCGTGGCGCAGGAGGAAGTCGCGCGCCCCGAGCGAGCGCCGTGCGCGTTCGGCGAGCGCGCCGACACCTTCGAGGCGGGCCAGCCGCCCGCTGCCCGGCGCGTGTTCGAGCCGCACCCAAAGCGCATCGGGGGGCAAGCTCGCTTGCGCCCGCTCCGGCCATTCCACCAGCACGGCCCCGCGTGAAACCGCTTCGGAAAAGCCGAGCTCGTCGAGCTCGTCGGCGCTGCCTAAGCGGTAAAGATCGAAATGGCTGACGGGCAGGCGGCCGGAATAGTCCTGGACGAGCGTGAAGGTGGGGCTCGGCACCTCGAGTTCGGGGTCGTCGTGGAGCGCACGCAGGAAGGCGCGGGCGAGGCATGTCTTGCCCGCCCCAAGATCGCCCTGCAGTGCGAAAACGTCGCCCGCTCGTGCCGCGGCGGCCAGGTCCTGGCCGAGCCGGACCGTGTCCGCCTCCGTGTCCAGACGGCGCTCCGCCATGTCTTTCGTCACCGGCGCTACTCGGCGGCGCGTTTGGCGGCCGGCGCCAGGGGGAACAGGCAGGTCACGGTGGTGCCGCGCTTCTCGCCGGTGTCGATGCGCACGGAGCCGCCATGCAGTTCCACGAAGCTCTTCACGACGGACAGGCCGAGCCCCGCGCCCCGGCGGCGCCCGCCATTCGCGTGGCGCTCGAAGCGGCGGAACACCGCGTCCAGCACGTCGGGCGCCATGCCCGGCCCGTCGTCATGGACGCTGAAGGCCAGGCCTTCGGACGTCCGGCGGCAGGACAGCGTTACCGTGCCGCCTTCGGGCGCGTAGTTCACGGCGTTGGAGAGCAGGTTGTAGAGGATCTGCCGCACCCGCATCTCGTCGCCCCAGAAGCTGCGGGGGGCGTGGCCCAAATCGATCTCCAGGCGGATGCCGTGCTCGGCCATGCGCTCGGCCACCAGGTTTGCTGCCGCCTCCACGGTTTCGGGGATGCGCACCTCGGCGACATCGAGCTCCATAATGCCCGCATCCACCGTGGCGAGGTCGAGAATGTCGTTGACGATGGTGAGAAGCGTGGCCGAGGACGAGCCGATATGTTCGAGATATTCGCGCTGGCGCGCATTCAGCGGGCCGGTGGAGGGCAACGCCAGGAGGTCGGTGAAGCCGATGATGTTGGTGAGCGGCGAGCGCAGCTCATAGGAGACGTGCTGGACGAAATCGTTCTTGAGCTGGTCGGCCTTTTCCAGCGCCTCGTTCTTTTCCTTCAGCGCCCGCTCCACCTGCACGGTGTCGGTCACGTCCACGAAGGTGAGCATGACCTGGCCGTTGGGCAGGTGGATGGTGGCCCAGCGCAGCACCTTCCCGCATTTGAGCTCGCACTGCCCGACCCGGTCGCGCCGCTCCTCGTCGAAGCCCGTGACGGAGGCGACGAAATCCGCCCACGGGCTCATGCCCGCCCCGCCGCGCACCACCGCGTCGCATTCCCCCTTGAGCGCCGAGATGTGGGTGCCGGTGGTCACGCGGTCGGACCCCAAGCCCCACAGCGCGGCGAAGGCGGGGTTGAAGAGCCGCGCCCGGCCGTCGGAGCCGAACACCGCCACGCCCTCGGCCAGGTTGTCGAGCGTCTCGCCCTGCACCCGCACCGCCGTGCGGTAGCGGCTTTCCAGGTCGATGCGCTCGGTCAGGTTCTCGAACACCCAGGTGGCGCCGCCCGTTGGCTGCGGGTTCGCCACCACGCGCAAGGTGCGGCCGTCGGGCAGATGCCAAAGATGCTCCTGCGGTTCGACGGCGCGGTAGGCGGACAGGAGGTTGTCCTTCCAGCGGCGCCATTCCGGCTGCTCGGCGAGGCGGCCCTCGCTGCGCAGGCGGTCGAGCAGGAGCGCATTGTCGGGCGCGCTTTCGAGAAAGCCCGCGTCCAGGCCCCAGAGGGCCTGAAAAGCCTGGTTGAAGAAGCGCAGCTTCTGGTCGCGGTCGAAGATCGCGACGGCCGTCGTCAGCCGGTCGAGCGTGTCGGCGTGGCTGCGCAGGGTCTGGTCGAGCTCGTCGCGCAGGGCGGCAAGCGTGGTGCGGTCCACCGCCAAGCCGGCGGAGCCGTCCCGGCCGGCCACGTCGGTGACGGCGAACAGTTTTCGGTCGCCGCCGATCACCGTGGACAGCTCGCCGGAGAAGGTGGGCGACGCCTCCTGCGCCCGGAGCACCTGCTCGCGCGCGCTCGCGCTCAGGAACTCGCGCCCAGCGGCAACCGCCAGGGCCGCGTCGGACGCCTCCACGGCGCGGGCAAAGGCCGGGTTCACGTGCCGGAGCCGGCCGTCCGCCCCGCGCAGCCAGAACGGCATGTCGAGCGCATCGAGAAGGCCGAACAGGTTTTGCCGTTCGGAGCGCAGCTCGGCGTTCTCCAATTGCAGCCTGGCCGCCGCCGATTGGCGTTCGCTGAGCGAGGTGAAGCGCACCACGACATGGGCGGCGTTGCGCTTGCCCTGCACTTCGAAAAGCCTGCCGGACGGGCTTTCCGCCACCAGCTCGAACGCCGCGCCCTTCTCGCGCAGGCTCGACACCGCGCGGTCGAGGCGCCCGGCCGAGCCCGGCGTCAGCCAGCGCCCGAAGGCCAGGAAGCCGGCCCGATCGTCCGGCGCGCCGCTGCCCGGCGGCAGCGCCCCCAGAAGCTCGGGTTTCCTGCCATCGCCCGTCCAGACCACCACGCGCTGGTCGCGCAGGTTCAGGAGCGCCTCGGCGCGGCCGAGGCTGGCATTGAGGTCGGCGAGCCGGGCGCGAAGGCCGTTGTTCTCCGCCCCGATCCGCGCGCGCTCGCGGATCATCACGGCCGCCGCAAGCAGCGCCGCCCCCAGGGTCCCGGCGAACACCGCGAGCTGGATCACCTCGAAGGCGCCGAAGGCCGCGGCGGCGAGAGCGCCGCCTTGTCCGGGCGCGACCTGACCCCAGGCCGGCGTGATCGCCCCCGCCATCAGCCCAAGCGCGCTTGCGCCGCCGAGTGCGACGCGGCGCAAGGCTGGCCGCGCCGTCTTTGACCCGGCGCCTGCGTGTCCCTCGGTGCGCGCCCCCGCGCTTTCCCCAGGCACAGCCGGAACCGTGCCGCGCGGGAAACCTCCCGGCATCTCCAAAAAATCTCCGCTGATTCGAACTGAACCCGACCGCGACGCCAACAACCCCCGGCCCATCCCGCCGCGGGATGAGCTGGTCGCGAATCGTGGTCGAGAATAGTCGGGGCAGAATCCCGCGGGAAGGTTAAAAGAGTTTAGCCAAACCAACCGTGGCCAATATGCAACGGTCCCGGCAGGCGCCGGGACCGGGCGCGATCCCGTCGCGGAAGCCCGCGACGTTCGGGGTCGCGGAATTCCACGGGATCAAGCGTCAGTAGCGGTAGTGCTCGGGCTTGAACGGCCCCTGCGGCGGCACGCCGATATAGGCGGCCTGCTCGGACGACAGCGCCGTGAGCTTCGCGCCGAGCTTGTCGAGATGCAGCCGCGCCACCCGCTCGTCGAGGTGCTTGGGCAGCACATAGACCTTGTTCTCGTACTGCCCGCCCTTGGTCCAGAGCTCGATCTGGGCGAGCACCTGGTTGGTGAAGGAGGCGCTCATCACGAAGGAGGGGTGGCCGGTGGCGTTGCCCAGGTTGAGGAGCCGCCCTTCGGACAACAGGATCATCCGCTTGCCGTCGGGGAACGAGATCATGTCCACCTGCGGCTTGACGTTCGTCCAGCGCAGGTTGCGCAAGCCCGCCACCTGGATCTCGTTGTCGAAATGGCCGATATTGCCGACGATCGCCATGTCCTTCATGGCGCGCATGTGGTCGAGCGTCAGCACGTCCTTGTTGCCGGTGGCGGTGATCACGATGTCGGCCGTGGGCGCGGCGTCCTCCAGCGTCGTGACCTCATAGCCGTCCATCGCCGCCTGCAGCGCGCAGATCGGGTCGGCCTCCGTCACCTTCACGCGCGCGCCTGCTCCCCGCAGGGAGGCGGCCGAGCCCTTGCCCACGTCGCCATAGCCGCAGACCACGGCCACCTTGCCGGCCATCATGGTGTCGGTGGCGCGGCGGATGCCGTCCACTAGGCTCTCCTTGCAGCCGTATTTGTTGTCGAATTTCGACTTGGTGACGCTGTCGTTGACGTTGATCGCGGGGAAGGGCAGCAGGCCCTTCTTCTGGAGCTGGTAGAGGCGGTTCACGCCGGTCGTGGTTTCCTCCGTCACGCCGCGGATCGCGGCGCGCTGGCGCGCGAAGAAGCCGGGCGAGGCCGCCATGCGCTTCCTGATCTGCGCGAACAGGATCTCCTCCTCCTCGCTGCCGGGGTTCTTCAGCACATCCTCGCCGTTTTCCGCGCGCGCGCCGGTCAGGATGTACATCGTGGCGTCGCCGCCGTCGTCGAGGATCATGTTGGAGGGCTCGCCGTCCGGCCATTGGAACAGCCGGTCGGTGTAGTCCCAGTATTCTTCGAGCGACTCGCCCTTCACCGCGAAGACCGGCGTGCCCGTGGCCGCAATCGCCGCCGCCGCATGGTCCTGGGTCGAGAAGATGTTGCACGACACCCAGCGCACCTTCGCGCCCAGGGCCTGGAGCGTCTCGATGAGCACGGCAGTCTGGATCGTCATGTGCAGCGAGCCCGAGATGCGCGCGCCCTTGAGCGGCTGCGTGTCGCCGAACTCCTCGCGACAGGCCATCAGGCCCGGCATCTCGGTCTCGGCGATCTCGATCTCCTTGCGGCCCCATTCGGCGAGGGAGGGATCAGCGACAACGAAATCGGCATGGTCCGGCATGGCGTGCTCCGTAGAATTGCGGGACGGAAGTGGGCGCGCCGACGGATCGGCGGGCGGGCATGGCCCGGCTCTAGCAGAGCCCCAGCCGCCTCTCAAGCGGATATAAACATCCCTTTATATCTTCGCCAGGCCTCACGGCGCTTGAATGAGGATTGCCGCTGCGGCACTCTGCGCCATCGCCAAAGACGGCAGGGAGGGACGAGGCATGAGGCTTGCACGATTCGGGGCGGCACTCGTTGTGGGCGCAGCCTTGGCGATGCCTGGGCCCGCCGCCGCGGCGCCCGACGAGCCGGTGGTGTTCGCGTCCGACAATGTGCTCGCCGAATGGCTCCTGCCTTACGCGCCCGTGCTGTTCGACTTCGCCGTGCAGGGCGGCCGCAGCCTGGCCGAGATCACCTACCGCCAGCGCGGCTACGATCCCGTCACAGGCAGCTTCACGGTGAGCGGGCTTGTTGTTCGGCGCGAGCGGCTCGACCTTTCGATCGGCTCCGTGCGGGTCGGGCCGGAAATGACGCTGTTCACCGACATCGCGCTCGACACGCGCGTGCTCGGCCTGCCGCCGTCCCTGCGGAGCGCCGTGGAACGGCTGGAGAACGGCGTCCTCAAAGGCGACCTCCTGTTCCGCTTCCGCTTCAACGAGGCGCGCAGCGCGGTGGATCTGGCGCTCACGGCCGATTTCCCGCGCGCCGGGCTGATCGAGGTGACGGCGCTGCTGGACGGGTTCCACATCCTGATGCCGCTGGAAGACCTGGAGGATATCGAGGACGGCGACTTTTCCGCCGAGGCGCCGAGGGTCACGGGCACGCTTCACCGCGCCGGCATCACCTATCGCGACGACGGGCTGATCGATCTCGCCGCGGCGATGGCCGCCGAAGACGCCGGCGTCACCGGCGACCAGCTCGTCGAGGGCGTGGCCGTGATGCCGGTTCTGACGGTGACCGAGTTCCTGAACGGGCTGCCGGGCGGCGCGAGCGAGGCCCTGCGCGAGGAGGCGCTGGGCTGGGCGCGGCTGGTGGAGGAGGCTCTGCGCGAGCGCGGCGCGATCCATGTCTCCTTCACGCCGCCCGAGCCCATGCCGCTCGCGCTTCTGCAGACGGGCGTGCTGGATGAGGCGCTGCTCACGGCGCTGAACCCCTCCTTCTCGCGCGATCCCGGCCAGCCTGGCGCCGATGCGGCCCCCGCCGGTCCCGTCGAGGCGGCTTTGGCGGCGATTGCGGGACAGGGGGTGCCGCAGAACCGGGAGCAGGGCGCGCAGGAGCTGCTCGGGCTCGCCCGCGCAAACGATCCGGCGGCCTATCGCGCGCTGGCGACCGCCTTCGGGCAAGGAGCCTTGCCCGCGCTCGAAGGCGAGGAGCGGGCGGAGCTCCTCGCGGCGCTGCTCGTGGCCCGGGCCAGCGGCGCGTCCGTGTCGGACCGGACGCTTGCCGCCATGACGGCGGAGATCGGTCCCGAGCGGGCGCGCCGCGCCGAGATCGAGGCGGCGGCGCTGTTTGGACTTCTGCCCGGCGTCGACGGCGGGCGGCTTGCGCAAGAGAACCTCGCCGGGCTCGACGCCCGCGGGCTGCGCGCGGCGGCCTATGACCTGTTCGAGGGGCGCGGCGTGGTGCGCGACCTCACGGCGGCCTATGCCGTGGCCTCCGTGGCGGCGGCGCTGGGCGACCCCTTCGCCGCCTCCTTGCGCGACGACCTTGCGGATGCCGCCCGCAGCGGGACCGCGGCCCTGTCGGTCGCGGACGGCCAGACCATGGCCGAGGGGCTCTGGGAGGCCCGCTCGTCCGCCGCCCCTTCGACAGGCTCAGGCGGTTTCGGCAGCGCCACCAAGCCGCCGGGGTCGTCGGCGCCCTGAGTCTCTGGGGACCGGTTCAGCAGTCCTCGCCGAAGCGGCAGGACACCAGCGCCTCGATGCGGTCGAGCGCCTCGGTCGCGTCCGGTCCGCGCGCCGACACGCGGATGCTGGTGCCGGGACCGGCGGCCAGCATCATCAGCCCCATGATCGAGGTGCCGCCCACGCTCATGCCGTCGCGCTCCACCCGGATGTCGCACTGAAAGCCGGCGGCGAGCTGCACGAATTTGGCCGAAGCCCGCGCATGGAGCCCGCGCTGGTTGACGATCGCGAATTCACGGGTGAGCGTCTCGTCCAATCGCTCCGCAGCGCCGCTCATCAAGTTCGCCCCTTCGTTTGGTGCCCGCTCACTTGGCGCCGAGGACCTGGGCGCTCAGGACCTGGCTCGCCACGTTGATGTATTTGCGCCCCGCCATCTGAGCGGCCTCGAGAGAGGCGGCCATGTCGTCGCCTTTGCGCGCCGAGCTGAGCTTGATCAGCATGGGCAGGTTGACGCCCGCGATCACCTCCACGCGTCCCGCCTCCATCACGGAGATGGCGAGGTTGGAGGGAGTGCCGCCGAACATGTCGGTCAAGATGATCACGCCCGAGCCCGTGTCGGCGCGGCCCACGGCCGCCACGATGTCCTGCCGGCGCTGCTCCATGTCGTCGTCCGCGCCGATCGACACCGTCTCGAAATGGGATTGGGCGCCGACCACATGCTCCGCCGCCAGGCGGAACTCCTCGGCCAGCCGACCGTGCGTCACAAGCACGAGCCCGATCATGGCACGAGTCCAATCATTCGCTTCGCTTCGGCTCCACTGGGGGCGTTCCTCGCCCTCTGCGCGCCACGCCGGCCCGCAAGGGCGGCGCGGGCCTTGCGCAGGGTCTCGCAGGGCCCGTCCCGGCCCGGAGCGCGCAAGGGAGCGCACTTTTGCGAGGGAAGAGGTTTCGCGCAAGCCCAAAACGGAACCCCTTCACGCCATTTTGCCGCAGGCGCCAAAGCATGATCCCGAACCGAAGGCCCGCGTCAGCGAGGCGTCGCCGGTTTTTCGGACAGGCTCATGCTCCCCGACGTCGAGCCGTTCGCGTCCGCCCCGAACAGGAGCGCCGTCACCGCGAGCACCGCGCCGGACGCGTCCCGCTCGGCGAGCTCGAGGACGGGCACGGCGCAGCCCGCAAGGGTCTCACGCCGGCCGGCGGCCATTCGCGGCGCCTGGGCCGCGGGCGCGAGGCGCACCAGCAGATCCACCACGCAGGCCGGTTCATAGGCGATGGCCGCCACGCCGAAGCCCCGGATCTCGCAGAGGCCCGCGATCGCTTGGGGCGCGCTTGCCACCAGCCGTCCGTGCGCCGCGGACAGGAGAACCTGGTCGTCGGCCACCAGCCGCCCCAGCCGCCCGTGCACCGTCGCCTCGCGCAGAAGCGCAAGCGCGAGCCGCGTCTTGCCCGAGCCCGAGGCTCCCATCACGAGCACGCCGCGATCGCCGACCAGAACGGCCGAGGCATGCATGTTGACCGGCGGCGCCATTCAGCGGTTTTCGGCGGGCAATTGCACGGTGAAGCGCGCGCCGCGCACCTCGCCCGGCTTTTCGCCTGGCATGTTCTCGGCCTCAAGCCGGCCGCCATGCGCTTCAACGATCTGCCGGCTGATCGAAAGCCCCAGGCCGGAATTCTGGCCGAAGGCCTCGGAGGGCGGTCGGTCGGTGTAGAAGCGCTCGAAGATGCGCTCGATGTTCTCGGCGCGGATGCCCGGCCCGTTGTCCTCCACCGACAAGGCCACCCACTTGCCCCGGCGCTCCAGCGCGAGCGTGATGCGCCCGCCCTCGTCGGGCACGAAGGAGCGCGCGTTCTCGATCAGGTTGGTGATGACCTGGCCGATGCGCCCGTCATGGCCGAGCACGGCGAAGCTCTTCGGCCCGCCGGCTTGTTTGCGCACCTTCAGGTCGATCGCGACCTTCTTCTTGCCGCGCGGCGTTTCGCGCGAGGCGGCCACGAGCTCGCCCACGAAACGTTCGAGATCGATCGCGGCCGCCACGTCGCGGGCCAGCTCCGCGTCGAGCCGGGAGGCGTCGGAGATGTCGGTGATCAGCCGATCGAGCCGCTTCACGTCGTGCTGGATGATCTCGAGCAGGCGCGCACGGGAGGTCGCGTTCTTGGCGAGCGGCAGCGTCTCCACGGCCGAGCGCAGCGAGGTGAGCGGGTTCTTGAGCTCGTGGCTGACATCGGCGGCGAAGCTTTCGATCGACTCGATGCGGGCGTAGAGCGCCCGGGTCATGTCGCGCACGGCCACCGACAGGTTGCCGATCTCGTCCTGCCGGTCGGAATAGTCGGGGATCTCCTCGCGGCTCTTCACGCCGCGGCGCACGCGCACGGCCGCCGCCGCGAGCCGCCGCAAGGGGTTGGCGATGGTGGAGGCGAGGATCAGCGAGAGCACCACGTTGACGGCCGCGGCCACCGCGAAGACGCGAAGGATCGCGCGGCGCTCGGCCGAGACGATCTTGTCGATGTCGCCGCCTTGCGTGGACAGCATCAAGACGCCCAACACCGCGCGGAAGCGCTGCACGGGCACCGCGACCGAGACGATCTGCTCGCCCTGCTCGCTCACCCGCACCACGGTGGAAGGCATGCCGGTCAGCGCGTTCATCACCTCGGGGAAGGCCGCGCCGTTGCCGCCGGGCTGCTCGCGATAGACCGGCAGGTCGGTGCGGCGGAACAGGTCGGAGAAGAAGGCCCCGACCCGGCTCCACCAGCCGGCCTCCTCGCCTTCTACCGCCGGCAGGTCGAAGCGCAGGATTTGGCCGCGCGAGTAAAGGTGGCGCGAATCGAGGATCAGGTTGGCGTCGCGGTCGTAGAGCCGGGCGCGGGTGCGGGTGGGCGAGATCAGCCGCCGCAGCACGGGCGCCACGATCTCGGGATTGATGGGGAAGTCGAGGCTGTCGAGCCCGTCCGTGCCGGGGCCGAGGCTTTCGCCGGCCTGCAGCTCCAGGAGCTTTTCGGGGTCGATGCTGATGGAATCGGTTTCCACCGTGGCGGAGGCCGCGATGGCGCCGGCGATGATCTCGCCCTGGGTCATCAGGCTTTCCACCCGCGCCTCGATCAGCCCGTCGCGGAACTGGTTCAAGTAGAGGATGCCGACCACCAGCACGCAGAGCGCCGCCAGGTTCAGGACCAGGATGCGCCGGGTCAGGCTCGAAAAGACGTGATGGCCGACGAAGCGGCGGAACGGCGTGACGATCCGCCCCCAGAACGGGGGCAGGAGCACGCGGGACGCGCGCGGGGAGGATGCCGCTCGCGCCGCAGGCGTCCGGGGAAGGTGATCGGCCTCGACAGCCAAAGGGGGAGGGCTCTCGTTCAGGCTTCGCGGAAGCGGTAGCCGACGCCGTACAGCGTCTCGATCATCTCGAACTCCTCATCCACGGCCTTGAACTTCTTGCGCAGCCGCTTGATGTGGCTGTCGATGGTGCGGTCGTCCACATAGACCTGCTCGTCATAGGCCGAGTCCATCAGCGCGTCGCGGCTTTTCACGACGCCGGGCCGCTGGGCGAGGCTGTGGAGGATCAAAAACTCGGTCACGGTGAGCGTCACCGGCTCGCCCTTCCAGGTGCAGGTGTGGCGCTCCTGGTCCATCACGAGCTGGCCGCGCTCGAGGCTGCGCGCGGCCTGCGCGGGGAGCTTGGGGTTGCCCGCCTGCTCGCGCGCGCTGGCCCGGCGCAGCACGGCCTTGACCCGCTCCACCAGCAGGCGCTGGGAGAAGGGTTTGCGGATGAAGTCGTCGGCACCCATCTTGAGCCCGAACAGCTCGTCGATCTCGTCGTCCTTGGAGGTGAGGAAGATCACGGGCAGGTCGGTCTTCTGGCGCAACCGCCGAAGAAGCTCCATGCCATCCATGCGCGGCATCTTGATGTCGAGGATGGCCAGATTGGGCGGACGCGACCCGAACCCTTCCAGCGCGGATGCGCCGTCTGTATAGGTCTCCACCCGATATCCTTCCGACTCCAGCGCGATCGACACGGAGGTCAGGATGTTGCGATCGTCGTCCACCAACGCGATGGTTGTCATGATGCCAAACTTCTCCCTCGTCGGCTCGCCTTTCCCTCAGACGCCGCGCGGACGCCGATCCTTGGGAGGAAAACGAGCGGCGGATGAATGAGGCTTGAATGGCGGCGCCCCGATCCTTCGCCTGTTCCGGCGGGCCGGGCATGCCGCCACGAAACTTGGAAAGCGCTCCGGCGATGCCGGCCCGGCCAGATTTGCGCGCGTTATAGTCGGGAAACGAGCAAAAAGGAAACCGGCTTTCGTGTGTGATCCTTCCTCAAACCTTTGTGCGGGTTCATGAACTTTGCTTCGGCACCGAGCAGGCGGCCCGGGCCATGAGCGCGGGCGATGCCTTGATGGCCGGCGAAGGCGCCGTGATCCATCCTCACGAGCTCTCGGAAAGCTTCATCCGTGCATCCGGCCCCGGCGGGCAGAACGTCAACAAGGTGGCGACCGCCGTTCAGCTCCGCTTCGACGCCCAAGCTGCGACGGGCCTGTCGGAACGCGTGCGCGAGCGCCTGCTCCAGTTTGCGGGCAGCCGCGCCAGCAAGGACGGCGTGATCGTCATCGAGGCGAGCCGCTTCCGCACCCAGGAGCGCAACCGGGCCGACGCCCGCGCGCGGCTCCTGGCCCTGCTGTCCCGCGCGGCCGAGCCGCCGCCCAAGCCACGTCGTCCGACGCGGCCCTCGAAAGGCGCGGTCGAGCGGCGGCTCAAGACGAAGGCCGGGCGCGGAAACGTGAAGCGGCTGCGCGGGCGCGTGGACGGCGACTGAAGCGCCGGCGGCGGCACCTGAGCATGATCGGCAGGCCTGGGATGATCGTGCTCCTCAAGCGTTTTCCTGCCGCATGATCTTATCCGAGAAGTCTGCAACTTCTCGGGATCATACTCTACAGCTTCCGCAGCGCCACCTCTTCCACCCGGTGCCCTTCGCCTTTGCGCAGCACGAGATCGGCGCGGGGCCGCGTGGGCAGGATGTTCTCGCGCAGGTTCTTCAGGTTGATGTTCTCCCACAGGCTCTCGGCGATGGCGCGGGCGGCGTCCTCCGACAGGCTCGCATAGCGATGGAAGAACGATTTCTCGTCGCGGAAGGCGGTTTCGCGCAGGCGCATGAAGCGGGCGACATACCAGTCGTGGATCAGCCGCTCGTCGGCGTCGATATAGATGGAGAAATCGAAGAAGTCGGACACGAAGGGGATGTATTGCCCATCCTTGGGCAGCTCGCCGGGCTGCAGCACGTTGAGCCCTTCGAAGATCAGGATGTCGGGCCGCTCCAGCGTCACGGATTGTCCGGGCAACACGTCATAGGTCAGGTGCGAATAGACCGGCGCGTGGACCTCCGCCCGGCCCGACTTGACGGCCGATAGGAAGCGCAGGATCGCCCCGCGGTCATAGGACTCAGGGAATCCCTTGCGGTCCATGAGGCCGCGCTCGCGCAGCACCGCATTGGGCAGGAGAAAGCCGTCCGTCGTGACCAGCGTCACATTGGGGCTCGAGGGCCAGCGGGCGAGCAGTTCCTTGAGCACGCGCGCCGTGGTGGATTTGCCCACGGCCACCGAGCCCGCCATGCCGATGATGAAGGGTGTCTTCACGGCGTTCTGCCGGTTGAAGAAATGCTGGCGCTGGCGGAACAGAAGCTGGCTGGACTCCACATGCGTGGACAAGAGCCGCGACATGGAAAGGTAGATCCGCTTGACCTCGTCCAGGTCGATGGGGTCGCCGAGCCCGGCGAGCCGGCGCACCTCCTCACCCGTCAGGGTCAGCGGCGTGTCGGCGCGGAATTTTTGCCAGCGCTCGGCCGAGAAGAAGCGGTAGGGCGAATAGCGTTCGGGCGGGGCGAGCTGGTTCATGCGCCCTCCCCCCGGCTGGCCTTCTCCGCCACGCCGGAGCGCCCCTGCCGGCGTTCGAGCTCCGAAAAAACCTCGTCCAAGCCGACGCCGGCCAGGTGAAGCACCACGAGCCAGTGAAACAGAAGGTCGGCGCTTTCGCCGATCACCGCCTGCCGGTCTCCGGTCACGGCGGCGATCACGGTTTCCACCGCCTCCTCGCCGAGCTTCTGGGCCGCCTTGGGCATGCCCTGGGCGACGAGCTTCGCCGTCCAGGATTTTTGGGGGTCGCCGGAGGCCGCGCGGGCCCGCACGGTTTCTTCAAGATCGTGGAGGGAGAAAGGAGGCATGGAGAATGTCAGGCCGTGGGCGGGTCGAGCCGCACGGGAATCCCGGCTTGCGCCATGTGCCGCTTGGCTTCCCCGATGGTGTGCGTGCCGAAATGGAAGATGGACGCCGCGAGCACCGCGCCTGCATGCCCGTCGCGAACTCCTTCCACGAGGTGATCGAGCGTGCCCACGCCGCCCGACGCGATGACGGGGCAGGGCACGGCATCCGCGATCGTGCGGGTCAGGGCGATGTCGAAACCTTTCTTCGTGCCGTCGCGATCCATTGAAGTGAGCAGGATTTCGCCGGCCCCGCGCTCGGCCATGTCGGCGGCGAACGCAATCGCGTCGATGCCGGTCGGCACGCGGCCGCCATGGGTGAAGATTTCCCAGCGCGCCGGCCCGTCCTCATGCGCCACCTGGCGCGCATCGATCGCCACCACGATGCATTGGTCACCGAACTTGTCGGCCGCTTGGCGTACGAAATCCGGGTCTTTGACGGCGGCCGTGTTGATCGACACCTTGTCCGCGCCAGCAAGCAGCAGCGCGCGAACATCTTCGACTGCGCGGACGCCGCCGCCCACCGTCAGCGGCATGAAGCAATGCTCGGCGGTGCGCCGCACCACGTCGAGGATGGTGCCGCGGTTCTCGTGCGAGGCGGAGATGTCGAGAAAGCACAGCTCGTCCGCGCCCGCCGCGTCATAGGCCCTCGCCGCCTCCACGGGGTCGCCCGCGTCACGCAGGTCCACGAAGTTGACGCCCTTGACCACGCGGCCCTCATGCACGTCGAGGCAGGGGATGATGCGGGCTTTGAGCGTCACGGGCGGCACTCGATGCCGGCGTAAAGCTCGGCCATAGGGATGGAGATGCCGAGGCCGGCCAGCTCGATCGCCTCCTCGTCGCCCGCGATCTCCTGCGGCTTTTTGGGCCAAGTCCCGTCCGCCGTGCGCGACCAGAACCAAGCTCGGGGTTCCTCGTGGGAAAGGATGACGTAGTGTTGTAGGGAACCAATCCCCTCATAATCCGCGAGTTTGTCCACGAAGTCGCGGCCATAGGAGGAAGGTGAGAGAACTTCCGCAACCAGTACCGGTTGGCTGGCGGCCAAATCCGTTCCCCGCGAGCTTGATGTTCTGCGGTCGACATAAGCATCGGGGTAGCGAATGCCTTCAGGTGTCCTCACCCCGAAGTCCGCTGATCCCAAGCTGAACAGCTTCCGGTCTAACCGCGCTCGAAGTTCCGCCGCAAAGTTGAGCGCGATCTCCGCATGATTGCGGGTGACATTGATCATCAATTCTTCGACCTGCCCCCGCACGAATTCGCGCTTGCCTTCGCGGCCTTCGTTCCAGCGCAGGAATTCGTCGGGCGTGGTCGGATATCGCGACTGGATGTTCATGGGCCTAATCTAGCGCGGCTGCGCGGCCATCGCCACGCTTGCTGCGGCCCCTGACCCAAAGCGTCAAAGCCGCGACCAGCCAAGCCGCCAGGGCCAGCGCGCCGATGGGAAGCGTGAGGAAGGCCAGCCAGCCCAGCACGAACATCGTCCCCAAGGTCGCGCCCCAGTCGGAGCCGAAGATCGGGCAGGGGTAGATGCCGCCCTCGTCCAGCCGGCAGCCCGCCGCATCGGCGATCGCGATCGAGGCGAGAACCGAAAGGATCGGCAGGATCGCGAAAAGCAGGATCAGGGCGAGGGCGACCAGCAGCCCCTTGCGTTCGCCGCAGCTCATGTGCCCTCCAGGAGGCGCAGAGCCTCCACCGGATCGATCCGCCCGTCATAGAGCGCGCGGCCGGCGACCGCCCCTTCCAGCTTGCGCGCGTCCGGCCGAGTGAGCCGGCGCACGTCGTCGAGGCCCGCCAAGCCGCCGCTGGCGATCACGGGGATGGACACGCTTTCCGACAGCCGGATTGTCGCCTCCCAGTTGATGCCGGAGAGAAGCCCATCGCGCGAAATGTCGGTGAAGATGATGGCGGCCACGCCCGCGCCCTCGAAGCGCCGCGCGAGTTCCTCGGCCGCCAGGTCGGTTTCCTCGCCCCAGCCCTGGACCGCCACCTTGCCGTTGCGCGCGTCGATACCGACCGCGATCCGGCCGGGATGAAACCGGCAGGCGTCCCGCACCAGTTCGGGGTCGCGCAGGGCGGCGGTGCCCAGGATCACGCGCGCGACGCCTTTTGCGAGCCACGCCTCGATCTGCGCGCGACTGCGGATGCCGCCACCCAACTGCACCGGGTTCTTCGTCGCCAAAAGGATCGCTTCCACCGCTCCCACGTTGCGGCTTTCGCCGGCGAACGCCCCATCGAGATCCACCACATGCAGCCAGCGAAAACCCTGCGCCTCAAAGGCTTTCGCCTGTGCGGCCGGATCGGCGTTGTAGACGGTGGCCGAGTCCATCTCACCCTGCCGCAGCCGGACGCATTGCCCGTCCTTCAGGTCGATGGCGGGAAAGAGGATCATGGCCGGTTTCCGCCCGCGCCGCCGCTCACGGCCGCCACCGCAGGAAATTCGCGATCAGCCCGAGTCCAAGGCGCTGGCTCTTTTCCGGGTGGAACTGCACGCCCGCGACGTTCTCCCGCGCGACCGCAGCCGTGACCGGGCCGCCGTAATCCGTCACCGCCAGCACGTCCGCCGGATCGCCGGCGACGAAATGAAAGGAATGCACGAAATAGGCGTGCAGCCCGTCAGGCCCGGTCGGGACACCGTCCAGCAACGGATGGGAATGTTTCACGTGAGTCACGGCAAGCGTGTTCCAGCCGACCTGCGGCACCTTGAGCGCAGGATCGTCCGGTGTGATGCGCCGCACCTCGCCGCCGATCCAGCCCAGGCCCGGCGTTTCGGCCTTTTCCAGGCCGCGCTCGGCGAGCAACTGATGGCCGACGCAGATGCCCAGGAACGGGTTTCCGCTCCGCCTGAAATCCTCCAGCGCCTCCACCATGCCGGGCACGGCGTCCAGGCCGGCGCGGCAGTCGGCGAAGGCGCCCACGCCCGGCAGCACCACGCGGTCGGCCCGGCGGACATCCTCCGCGTCGCCCGTGAGGGCGATGTCGGCGGAAACGCCCGCCTCGCGGGCGGCACGCTCCAAGGCCTTCTGCGCGGAATGCAGGTTGCCCGAGCCGTAGTCGATGATCGCGACCCGCACGTTTTCAGCCCTTGTAGCCGATCAGGCCGAGCGGCGCGGGCGCGGCCCCCGGCGTCGGGCGGCCGAAGGGCCGGGCGGGCGGCAGGGCGGCCGCGACCAATGCAGGCGCAGGTTCGGCTTCGGCGCGCCCCGCGAAAAACCGCATCTCCGCCTCATCGAGATCATGCGCCTCGATCGCGCCGGCCTCGCGCCAGCCCCCGCGGCGCAGCTTGGCGAGTCGCCAGTTCTGGCCCTCCAGCCCCACGCCGAGCTGCACCAGGAACGACACGAGCACGGCGGCGCTCGGCGTCTGGAACGCATCGCCCAGCGCGCCGAACGAGAGCATCAGCGCGAGCACGACCGCGGCCTCGATCCAGAGCCGATGCCAGAGTAGCCAGAACAGGGGGAAGATGAAGCCGAGCCAGGCAAAGCCGTCGCGCACGAACACCGCGCGCTCTTCGCCGCGTGCCTCGCTCCTGGCGTCGGCCTCGGGGGGGATCATGGCCACAAAGCTCGCCATCAGCTTAGGCTGCCCTTGGTGGACGGGATGGCGTCGGGCCGGCGCGGGTCGCGCTCGCAGGCCGTCCGCAGAACCCGCGCCACCGCCTTGAAGCAGCTTTCGGCGATGTGGTGGCTGTTCGCCCCATAGCGGTTCGTCACATGCAGCGTCACCCGCGCGTTCTGGGCGAGTGCCTGGAAGAACTCGCGCACGAGCTCAGTGTCGAACGTGCCGATTTTCTGCGTGGGGAAGCTGACGTTCCAAACAAGGAACGGCCGGCCCGAGACATCGACCGCCGCCGCCGTGAGCGCCTCGTCCATGGGCAGCTCGACCGAGGCATAGCGCATGATCCCGCGCCGCTCGCCGAGCGCCTGCGCCAGCGCTTGGCCGAGCGCGATGCCCACATCCTCCACCGTGTGGTGGTCGTCCACATGCCGGTCTCCCTCGGCACGAACCGTGATGTCGATCAGCGAATGGCGGGCGAGCTGGTCGAGCATGTGGTCGAAGAAGCCGACGCCCGTGCGCATGTCGCTCGCGCCCTGGCCGTCCAGCGAAACGGACGCGCTTACATCCGTTTCCGCCGTCTTGCGGCCGATCGTGCCGGTGCGAGCATCCATTGGGAAAACCTGTAGAACAAGGAGCGAAACAGGGCGGCTTCTAACAGCGGCTTTTCCATTTTGCCAGTTCGCCGGCCGCCCCTCCCGGCTGCGTTTGCAATGCGCGGTCGCCAGCATACATGGGAGACAACTCTTCTCGTCAGGCGGGGCGCTCTTTTCGAGGCCCGCGCCCCATCGGAGCAATCTCAGATCATGTCAGAGCAAACGACCATGCACGGCACGACCATCGTGACCGTGCGAAAAGGGGGCAAGGTGGTGATCGCCGGCGACGGCCAAGTCAGCCTCGGCCAGACCGTCATGAAGGGCAACGCCAAGAAGGTGCGCCGCATCGGCAAGGACGGGCGCGTGATCGCGGGCTTCGCGGGCGCCACCGCCGACGCCTTCACGCTGCTCGAACGGCTCGAAGCCAAGCTCGAGCAATACCCGGATCAGCTCACGCGGGCGGCCGTGGAGCTCGCCAAGGATTGGCGCACCGACCGTTATCTGCGGCGGCTCGAGGCCATGATGCTGGTCGCCGACAAGAACGTCAGCCTCGCGCTCACCGGCACGGGCGACGTGCTGGAGCCCGAGCACGGCGTCATGGCCATCGGCTCGGGCGGCAACTACGCGCTGGCCGCGGCGCGCGCGCTGTTCGATACTGACCAGGACGCGGAGGCGATCGCGCGCAAGGCGATGCAGATCGCGGCCGAGATCTGCGTCTACACCAACGCCAACGTGATCGTGGAAACTGTCGATGGCGCGGCCTGAGCTGAGCCCGCGCTACCGTTTCCGCCCGGTGGAACCGCGCGACCTGCCGCTCCTGCGCCGCTGGCTGTCCGAGCCGCATGCCCGGGAGTGGTGGGGCGAGGACGTGGACGCCTCGCTCGCCGAGATCGAAGAGGCCATCGACAGCATCTCGACCGAGCCCTTGATCGTGGAGCTCGCGGGAAAGCCGATCGCCTATCTCCAGAGCTACGACCCGCATCTGGAAGACGACCACCCCTACCAGGACCAGGTCTTCGGCACGCTCGGGCTCGACATCACGGTCGGCCCGCCGGAGTTCCTGGGAAAGGGCCACGGCCCCGCGATCGTGCGCCAGTTCGCCGAAGAGCTCTTTTCCGAGGGCGCGCCGCGCCTCGTCATCGATCCCGACCCCGCCAATGTCAGGGCGATCCGCGCCTACGAGAAAGCGGGGTTCAGGGAATTCGACCGGCGCACAACCGAATACGGCCCGGCCGTTATGATGGCGCTCGACGCGCCCGACGAGGATTTTTCCGCATGAGCCAGGCCGCCCGTCTCCCCCACCGTGACGCGCCGGCGCGGCGGGAGGCCCGCGACCCGAGGTGGAGGCTGGGCCTCCTCATCGGCCTCGGCCTGCTCGCGCTGCAAGCCCTCGTCCTCTTCCTCATGGGCCGACTGCCGATCTGCGAATGCGGCACTGTCAAACTCTGGCACGGCGTGGTGCTGAGTTCGGAGAACTCCCAGCACATCACGGACTGGTACACGCCCTCCCACATCATCCACGGCATGATCTTCTATGCCGTGTTCCGCTGGCTCCTGCCGCGCGCGCCCTTGGGCGTGATCTTCGCACTGGCCGTGGGCGTCGAGGTCGCCTGGGAGGTTGTCGAGAACACGCCTCTCATCATCGACCGCTACCGCGAGGGCACGATCGCGCTCGACTATTTCGGCGACTCGATTCTCAACTCGGTCGCCGACACGCTCGCCATGGGCGTCGGTTTTGCGATGGCCGCAACGCTTCCTATATGGCTGACGGTGGCGCTCGCCATCCTCTTTGAACTCTTCGTCGGCGCGACCATCCGCGACAACCTCACGCTCAACGTCATCATGCTGCTCTGGCCCCTGGACGCCATCCGGGCCTGGCAAACCGGAACGCCTTGACCCCATGACCAATTTCTCCCCCCGCGAGATCGTTTCCGAGCTCGACCGCTTCATCATCGGCCAGAAGGACGCCAAGCGCGCCGTGGCGATCGCCTTGCGCAACCGCTGGCGCCGCCAGCAGCTCCAGGGCGAGATGCGCGAGGAGGTCAGCCCAAAGAACATCCTGATGATCGGCCCGACCGGCGTCGGCAAGACCGAGATTTCCCGCCGCCTCGCCAGGCTCGCCGGCGCGCCCTTCATCAAGGTGGAGGCCACCAAGTTCACCGAGGTCGGCTATGTCGGCCGCGACGTGGAGCAGATCATCCGCGACCTGGTCGAGGTCGCTATCGGGCTCACGCGCGAAAAGATGCGCGAAGACGTCAAGGCCCGCGCCCATCTCAACGCCGAGGAGCGCGTGCTCGACGCGCTGGTGGGCAAGACGGCGAGTCCCGCCACCCGCGACTCGTTCCGCAAGAAGCTCCGCGCGGGCGAGCTTGACGACAAGGAGATCGAGATCGAGGTGGCCGACACGGGCAATAGCGGCATGGGCGGCTTCGAGATCCCCGGCATGCCCGGCGCGAATATCGGCGTGCTCAACATCAACGACATGCTGCAAAAGGCGATGGGCGGAAAGCGCACCAAGCTCAAGAAGACGGTCGTCAGGGAGTCCTACGACGCGCTGATCGACGACGAGTCCGACAAGCTGCTCGACCAGGACGAGGTCGTGCGCCGCGCGCTGGAATCGACGGAAAACAACGGCATCGTGTTCCTCGATGAGATCGACAAGGTCGCCGCGCGCTCCGATATCTCCGGCGGCCCGTCGCGCGAGGGCGTGCAGCGCGACCTGCTGCCGCTCGTCGAGGGCACCACGGTCGCCACGAAGTACGGGCCGATCAAGACCGACCACATTTTGTTCATCGCCTCAGGCGCCTTCCATGTCGCCAAGCCCTCGGACCTTTTGCCGGAGCTGCAGGGCCGCCTGCCGATCCGCGTCGAGCTCCGGGCGCTCGAGAAGGACGACTTCCGGCGCATCCTCACGGAAACCGAAGCGAGCCTCATCAAGCAGTATGTGGCGCTCCTGCGCACCGAAGGGGTGGAGCTCGACTTCACCGACGACGCCATCGACAGCCTCGCCGGCATCGCCGTCGATCTCAACGCCTCGGTCGAGAACATCGGCGCGCGGCGGCTGCAGACCGTGATGGAGCGCGTGCTCGACGACATCTCCTTCCACGCCCCCGACCGCGAGGGCTCGACTCTGACGGTTGACGCCGCCTATGTGAAGGATCACGTCGGCGATCTCGCCAAGAACACAGATTTGTCGCGATTCATTCTGTAAAGCCGCCGCTGATCCTCCCCCGTTCACGGGGGAGGGGGACCGCCGAAGGCGGTGGAGGGGGCCGCACTCGTCGGCCGGGATGTTCAGGCGGAATTGGCATGAAGCGCACCGTTCTTCTTGCGGCTTTCGCGGGCTGGCTCGCCGCCGCGCCCGCTTTCGCGGTCACCCCCGTCCCGCCCGGCAACCGTTCGGCCGAGCAGCCGGACGTGCCCGGCGCCTCCCGGAAGCGCACGGCGCAGGGCAAGACCAGCTTCGAGGCGAAATACAAGAAGGTGCTCGCCCTCCTCCAGAAGGACAAGAAGCTGCGCGAGAAGATCGTGGAGGCCGCAGAAACCTTCGGCATCGATCCCATCCACATCGCGGGCGCCGTCGTGGGCGAGCACACCTACAATGTGGACGCTTATGACCGGCTCCAGACCTACTATGTGAAGGCGGTCTCCTATCTGCAAAGCGATCTCTCCTTCGCCCATGGAGGCGAAAGCATCGAGGATTTTGTCCAGCGGCCGCAATTTGGCGAGTGCGAGGGGCTTTCGGGCAGCGCCGACCTCTGGAGCTGCCGCGAGCGGGTGTGGAACGCCGCCTTCCGCGGCCAGACGGTGGATGGCACGAGCTTCCCCGACAACCGTTTTTCCGCCGTGTTCTTCCAGCCGCTCTATGCCGGCCAGACATTCGGGATCGGCCAGCTCAGCCCGCTGACCGCGCTCATGGTCACCGACGCGGTGCATCAAGCCACGGACCTGCCGAAAATCTCGGCCGACGACCCGCAGGAGGTTTACCGGACCATCATGGACCCGGACCTGACGCTCATCTACGTCGCCGCCACCCTGCGCGAGGCCATCGACGCCTATCGCGACATCGCGGGCTTCGACATCTCCGAAAATCCCGGCATCACGGCGACCCTCTACAATCTGGGCGACGCCAGAGGCCGTGCCGAGGCTCTGATGCTCGACAACGAGGCGCTCACCGCCATCGGCGAGCCGCCACGCCTGCCGGCCGAGAACTATTACGGGTGGCTGGTGAACGACAAGCTGGCCGACCTCGAAGCGCTGTTCTAATGGAGCGCCTCGGGCGAGGCGTCACGCGATCTCGGCCACGAGCGGCCGATGGTCGGACACTTCGGGCTCGGCCGGCACGTCGAAGCGCAGCACCTCCACTTGCCGCGTGACCAGCATGTAATCGGCGAAGCGTTCCGCCTTGCGGTAATGGGATGTGCGCGTGTCGGCGTGGCCACGGCCCGTGACCAGGTCCACGAGTCCGAGGGTGCCGAGCGTGTCGAATGTCTGGCTGTCCGGCAGGACGTTGAAATCGCCGCAGGCGACCAGCCTTTCCCCAGGAGACCAGACGCGGCGGATCAGGCCAGCGAAGCTTTGCGCCTGGGAAGCCCTCGCGGGCGTGTCGCCTTTGCCGGCGGGATCGCGCAGCCCATGCATATGCGCGACGGTCACCGTGCCGCCGAGCTCGCCGCTGAAGACGCGGACGCAATGAGCGTTGCGCGCCCTCGGATGGTCGCCCCAGCCTCTAGCCGAGAACGTCCCATGCACGAAGTCCTGCGCCTGGCCGATCACCGACAAGGTGTTCCGCACGAACGTCGCCAGCCCGTGCTCCGAAGGCACGGGGCGCTCGCCATCGTAAAGCAGGCCGCGCGCGGCGGGACAGAAATACGCGTCATGACGCGGCAGCGCCTTGCGCAGATCACCGAGGAGGTCGGCGCGCTGGCGCAGTTCGTGATCGCCATCGCGGTAGGTGAGCCAGCCGGGCGATCCATCCCGACCGCGCGTGACCTCCTGAAGGCAAAGCACGTCCGGATCGGCCTCCGCGAGGAAGCTGAGAAGCGGCGCGTGGAGGCGGCCGCCCCACGCGTTCAGGCAAAGGATGCGCAAGGCTCAACCAGGCGAATCGGGTTGCGGGGGCATCACGCTTTCCGGTGCTTGAGGCGGATGTAAAGCGCGCCGCCCCCACCATGGCCCCGAGCGGCCTCGTCGAAGCCGGACACGAGCTCGCGGAACAGCGCGGTGCCGAGCCAGGCCGGGACCATGCGGCGCAGCACGCCATCCCCGCCGGACGAAACCCCTTTTCCGGTGATGACCAGCACATGCCGAACCCCACGCGCCCGCGCCTGCCGGAGGAAGGAGAGCAACAGCGCATGCGCCTCGTCCTGGAACAGCCCGTGCAGGTCCACGCGGCCTTCGATGGGCACCCGGCCCTTCGCAAGTTTCTCATGCGTGGGTCGGTCGAGGCCGGCCGGCGATGGCGGCGGGCGCGGCCGTGGCGGCGCAGGCGCGGCAGGGGCCGCGGCTTGCGGCGGGGCGCTTTCCGCGGGAGGGAGCGGCGCGGGCGCGGGCGCCGAGGGGGCGACGGCAGGAGGCTTCGCCTTGGGCGGCTTGGGCTCTCGCAGCGGCTCCACGGTTTCGGCGACCGTGCGCCACAGCACGCGATCCTCGTCGCTCAGGAGCTTCGTTCGCCGGCTCACGATTGCTCGTCCAGCAGGGTCTTGGGCAGAAGCGCGAAGAAATCCGCTCGGTGCCGCACCACGCCGGCGATCTCGCCTGCGGCAAGGCCGGAGCCGGCGAAGAGGTCGCCCCGCGCCGGGCCGAGGATCGCCGAGCCCGTGTCCTGGGCGATCATCAGCCGCCGGAACGGCTTGCCATCGAACGCCGTCAGCTCCGGCGCATGGATGAAGAAGGGGGTGCCGAACGTGTGCAGCAGCCGGTCCACGGCAACCGAGCGGCCCGCCGTCAGCGGCACTTTCGCGGCCGCGACCGGCCCGAGCGCGGGCTCGTCCACCGGCGCCTCGCGGAAGAAGATGAAGGAGCGGTTGCGCCAAAGGAGCTCGTCTACCCCCTCGGGATTCTGCGCGAGCCAGGCGCGGATGCTCTGCATGGTGACCGCGGCGAGCGGGATCTCGCCCATATCGGCCAGCACTTTGCCGATGCCCGTGAAGGGGTGGCCGCTTTTGGCGGCATAGGTCACGCGCACTGTCCGCCCGCCGGGCATCAGGAGGCGCGCCGCGCCCTGCACATGGATGAAAAAGGCGTCCACCTTGCTCTTGAGCCAGGCGAGCTCCAGCCCGCGGCCGGCCAGCACGCCGGTCTCGATCGCCCGCCGGTCCCAGAGTTCCTCGAAGCCGTGCGGTGTGCGGCGCGCGAAGCGGAAGGCCGGGTCGAGCCCCGGCGGGCGGCTTTCCCCGTCGATCTCGACGAGCTCCGGCGGCGGGCGGTAAAGCGGCACCGGGAAATCGGGCGTCCGCTCCGGCGAAGCCTCCGCCTCAGGCTCATAGAACCCTGTGACGAAGCCCTTGGCCTGGCCTCCGTCGGGCGCCGCCCACGCCGGCCGGAAGAATCCCTCGAAGAACGCTCGCGCCTCACCCGCCGAGCGCACCCCTTGCGCGCGGGCGGCGGCGAAGGCGGGCTGAAAACTCTCGAAGGCGATCCCGAGGCTTCCCGAGCGATACGGCTTCTCCAGCACCCGGAACGCCGAGCGGCGGAACGCCTCGAACGCGGGCTGAAAGTCGTCGTCCCGCCAGCCCGGCAGGTCGGAAAAACGGCGCAGGGTGAAGCCCGGCGGAGCTTCGGCCATGGCCCACGGTCTCCCACGGCGGGGATCAATCAATCCTCGGCTTCGGTGGCCACCAGCTTCCAGTTGGGGTCGCGCGAGCGGGTGTCGCGGGCAAACGTCCAGACGTCCTTGACCTCGGCCACGGTTTCGGGATCGCCGTCGATCACCTGGCCCGCCTTGTCGCGGGTGGCCGAGATCAACTCGCTGATGAAGCGCATGGTCACATGCGCCTCCGATCCCTTCATCTCGGCGGCCACGATGTCCGCCTTGTTGATGCCCACGAAGGAGGACTGCACCTTCTCGCCGCGGGTTTCCCGCTCGGAAATGGCGGCCACGAAGCCGTCATAGACTTCTCGCGAGAGCAGGTTCTTGAGCGTCTTGCGGTCGCCGTCGGCGAAGGCCATCACGATCATCTCATAGGCCATGCGCGCGCCCTCGACGAACCCCTTGGGGTCGAAGGACGGATCGGCGTCCCTGATCGCGCGCAGGCCCTTGTTGAGGTCGCTGCCCGGGGGCGCCATCGCGTCGATGGACGCGTAGCCCTCTTCCGGGGCCGCCTCCCCCGCCGCCCGCTTGCGCGGCAGCGAGACCACGTTCTCGTTGCCCGCCGCGGCTTCCTTTTCCGCGCGGCTGCGCCCCGCCGTATAGGGGTCGAAAGGCGGACGCTCGCTGCCCGTGCGCCGGCCCAGCACGTTGCGCAACTGGTAGAAGATCACCACCGCAGCGACGAGAAAGAAGATCGTTCCGAAGTCGAAGAACTCCATGTGCCGCGCCAACCGCCTTCCGCTTCGGCGGGGACGTTCGTCCTTCGCCATGCCGCTGTCCGTCCTGGGCCATATAGAACGGCAGGCCTCCGCATTCAAAGGGCGGATCGCGCCATCGCCGTTTCAATCGCCCTCGCTCCTTCCTATCTCTTGCTTGGCGGCCGTTTTCCGAGCCGCGCAAGGACTTTGGATGATTCGCCTTCTGCTCCTGCTTTTGCCGCTTCTCGAGATCGCCGGCTTCATCCTGGTGGGCCAGGCCCTCGGCGTCCTGCCCACGCTGGGGCTTGTTCTGGGCGCCGCGGTGATCGGCTTGCTTCTCGTGCGGCGCGCCGGCCGCCAAACGCTCGCCCGTGTGCAGGGCGAGCTTCAGGCGGGCCGCGACCCCGGGCCGCGCGTGGTCAACGCCTTTCTCGACCTCGTGGCGGGCCTGCTCCTGATCGTGCCGGGTTTCCTGACCGACATCCTCGCGATCGTCATCCTCCTGCCGCCCCTGCGCGCCCGCGCCTGGAGGGCGCTGAAGAGCCGAGTCCAGATCTTCGGCGCGCGCGGCGCCCGCGCCCGGCCAAAGGTGATCGAGCTCGACCGAACCGATTTCTCGCATGAATCCCCGCCGCGTCCGACAGAGCCCGGCGCGTCCTCCTCGCCCTGGTCGGGGCCGCGCTGACCGCTCGAACTTGTCATGGCGGGAGGGCCGTGATAGCAGCCCGCGACTTTTCAGCGGGACGGCCAGACGGGACGGCGCTTCCTGCCGCAATCGAGGACAAACCTGATGGCCAGCTTCGACAATCCCGCGGCCCCGACCGGCGCGACCAACGGCAACAAGCCCAAGCAGACGCTTTCCGTTCTCGCCCAATATGTGAAGGACCTCTCCTTCGAGAGCCCCGGCGCGCCGCGCTCGCTTCGCGCGCAGAACAAGGCCCCGAGCATCGCCGTCAACGTCAATGTCGGCGCCAATCCCTTGTCCGACAAGGAATATGACGTGGTTCTCACCCTGTCGGCCAAGGCCGGGCAGGACAACGACGTGCTGTTCGCTGTCGAGCTGACCTATGGCGGCGCGTTCCGCATCGAAGGTTTCCCGCAGGAGCACATGCTGCCCATTCTCTTTATCGAGTGCCCGCGGCTGCTCTTCCCCTTCGCGCGCCAGATCATCGCCGAAGCCACCCGCAATGGCGGCTTTCCGCCGCTGCTGCTCGATCCCATCGACTTCGCGCAGATGTTCCAGCGCAAGATGGCCGAGGACCAGGCAGCGGCCAAGGTCCAGGTCAGCTAGCAGAAAGCCGTCGAGCGTCTTCGCTTCGACCCGGAGCGATCGGAATGTGAGGTCGGCCCCGCTCACCCCTCCGGGGCGACGGCCGGCATCACTTTCCCCCAGATCGCCTTTTCGCCCAGACCTACCACGAGCTTCGCATGGGCCGCCAGCGCCTCTTCGGTGAGCCGCGGCGGCAAGGGTGCGGGCCGCGCCCCAAATGCCTCGCTGGGCGACAGGCTCTCGTCCTCGACTTCCGCGCTGCTCGCGGCGGCTGCCGTCTCCAGCGCCAGAGCGGTCTGCTTGCCGCCGATCAGCTCGATATAGACCTCAGCCAGCAACTCGGAATCGAGCAGCGCGCCGTGCTTGGCGCGGCGGCTGTTGTCGATCCCGTAGCGCCTGCACAGCGCATCGAGCGAGTTGGGGCCCATCGGGTGCTTTCGCCGCGCGAGCTGCAGCGTGTCCACCACGCGCTCGGCTTCGATCGGAGCCGCGCCGATGCGCTTCAGCTCGGCGTTGATGAAGGCGATGTCGAACCCCGCATTGTGCGCCACGAGATGCGCGCCGGCGATGAAGTCCAGGAACTCGCCGGCGATCTCCGGGAAGGTCGGCTTGCCCTGAAGCTGCGCCGCGCCGATGCCATGGACGGCCTCGGCGTCAGGATGGATCGGCCGGCCTTGCGGGTTGATGTAATGGTGGAACACGCGCCCTGTGGAGAAGCGGTTCACGAGCTCGATCGCGCCGATCTCGATCACGCGGTCCGCCGCCGCCTCCAGCCCCGTGGTTTCCGTGTCGAACACGATCTCGCGCATCATTCTTCCCTTTCCGCTTCCCCCGATGTCGGCGTTCCGCCGCCCGAAGGCAAGCCGTTCGCTTGGATCGGTCCGATGAGTTCCCCGATCACGCGGCGCAACTCGGTCCTCGCTTCCTCGAACCCGCCCGACGTGTCGATCACGAAGTCGGCCAGCCTCCGCTTCTCCGCGTCCGGCATCTGGCGGGCCAGGATCGCCTCGAACTTCTCCGGTGTCATGCCGGGCCGGGCGAGCACGCGCGCGCGCTGCAGCTCGGCCGGCGCGGACACGACCAGCACCTTGTCCACGCGGCTGCGGCCGCCGGTCTCGAACAGGAGCGGGATGTCGAGCACGACAAGCTTTGCGCCGCGTTCGCGCGCGGCCTTGACGAACGCTTCCGCATCATCTCGCACCAGCGGGTGGACGATTTGTTCGAGCCGCCTGAGCGCGTCGGCATCGCCGAGCACGCGACCCGCCAAGCGTTCCCGGTCCACAATCCCATTCACCAGGACGCCAGGGAATTCCTGCTCGACCCGCTCGGCCGCCGGCCCCGCATAGAGCCGATGCACGGCCTCGTCGGCGTCGTGGACCGGCACGCCTTCCTCGCGGAGCATTTGGGCGGTGACGGTCTTGCCCATTCCGATGCCGCCGGTGAGGCCCAGCACGATCATGCGGCGGGAGCCTTCTCTTCGAGGTCGGCCATGATGAGCGCGCGTAAGCCGGCCGTCACCCGGGGGCGCACGCCCCACCAGCGCTCGAAGCCGGGCGCGGCCTGGTGGAGCAGCATGCCGAGCCCGTCGGCCGCGCGCAGCCCGCCGCGCTCTTTGGCGGCCCGCAGAAAAGGCGTTTCAAGCGGCACATAAACGATGTCGGTCACGGTCGCGCCCTCGGGGAGCCGATCCCAGGAAAGCGCGATCTCCTCGCCGCCCATGCCCAGCGCCGTGGTGTTGACCAAGAGGATCGTATCGCCGAGATGCCTCTCGAGCGCCTCCCAGCCGACCGCCTCGACCTTCGGTCCGAAATGCGCGGCAAGCTCTTCGGCGCGGGAAAGCGTGCGGTTGGCGAGACGCACACGCTCGAACCCGCGCTGCAGGACCGCATGAAGAACGGCCCGTGCGGCCCCACCGGCCCCCAGCACCAGCGCCTGCCCGCCACCTGCCGCCCAGCCGGGAACAAGCTCATCGAGATTGGCCGCAAAGCCATATGCGTCCGTGTTGCCGCCGACCAGTTTGCCGCCCTCGCACCAGACGGTGTTGACCGCGCCGATCGCTTGCGCCGCCGCGTCGCGGCTGTCCACGAGGCGGAACGCCGCTTCCTTGTGCGGGATCGTGACATTTCCACCGAGCAATTCGCCGCGACGAACCTTGTCGAGGAAATCCGAAAACGCTGCGGGCGGCACGTCATGGGCGCGATATCGCCCCTCGATCCCATGTTGCTTCAGCCAGAAGCCGTGGATCAGCGGCGAGCGCGAGTGCTTGATCGGGTGCCCGCAAACAAAAGCCTCACGCATCCACGAGCCCCCGTTCGCGCAGCGCCCCGAGCACGGGCAAGAGCGGCAGGCCCACGATCGTCCAGTAATCGCCCTCGACCCGCTCGAAGAGTCCCACACCCAAGCCCTCGATCTGATAGGCGCCGACGCTGCCCAGCACGGCATCTCCGGCCTTGGCGAGATGACGACCGACGAAAGCCGGGTCGAGCTTTCGCACCGTCATGTCGGCTGTGCCGAGATGCCGCCATCGGGCCTCGCCGTCCCGCGCCAGCACCGCCGCGCTGTTGAGCTGGTGCGTGCGGCCCGACAAAGCGAGCAGGTGCCGCCGGGCGTCCTCCATGTCGCGCGGTTTGTGGAAGAGCCGGTCGCCGAGCGACAGCGTCTGGTCGCAGCCCAGCACCCAGCGGCCGGGCAGGGTCTCGCTCACCGATACTGCCTTTGCCTCGGCGAGGATCAGCGCGACGTCGGCCGGCGCGGCATTGCTGTTCTCGAGAGGGGCGGCGAGCGCCCGTTCGTCGAGGTCGGGCAAGGCGACCTCGAAATCCACGCCTGCGTCGCGCAGCATGTCCTGCCGGAACCGGCTGCCCGAGGCCAGGACCAGAACGCCCCCGCCATTGTCCGGCATTCTACTCGTCTCCTTTGGGCCGCGCTGGCCGCTTGGGCAAGGCGAGGATCGCGGCGGCTGTTTCCTCGATGGAGCGGCGCGTCACGTCGATCACCGGCCAGCCATGCCGGGCGCAAAGGTTTCGGGCATAGTGCAGCTCCTCCGCGATCGACGCCCGGTCCACGTAGAAATCCGCGCTGAGCTCGCCGGGCGCGGCCAGGATGCGGTTCTGCCGCACCTGGCTGATGCGCTCTGCGCTCGCCACGAGCCCCACCACCAGCGGTTTCTTCGCGCGGGTGAGCGCCTCCGGCAAAGCCATGCCGAGCACGATGGGAATGTTCATGGTCTTCACCCCGCGATTGGCGAGGTAAACGGATGTGGGCGTCTTGGACGTGCGGGAAATGCCGACCAGCACCACATCGGCCTGATCGACGTCGTCCGCCGCCTGCCCGTCGTCATGCTCCATGGTGAAGTTGAGCGCTTCGATGCGGCGGAAATATTCGGCGTCGAGCACATGCTGCGCGCCCATCCGCCGCCCGGCCGGCGTACCGAGATAGGACTGGAACACGGTGAGCACCGGCTCGAGCACCGACACCGACGGCAAGCCCAGGGCGCGCGCCCGTTCGTCGAGCTTTCTCGCGAGCGCCGGGTCCACCATCGTATAAAGGATGATGCCGGGCTCGTCCTCGATGGCGGAAAAGACCCTGGCGAGCTGCTTCTCGTTGCGGATCAAGGGATAGATATGCTCGATCGCGCGCGCGTCCCGATATTGCGCGGCAGCCGCCCTGCCCGCCGCCAGCAGCGTTTCGCCGGTCGCGTCCGACACGAGATGCAGGTGAAAGAACTGCGGCTTGTTCAAGGGCGAGACGCGGGGTTGGGCGGGGACTGTGGACGGCTGTGGACAAACCGGCGGACGCCGGCGGGCTTGGTTACGACCAGTGTATCACCGGCTCGGTCATCCACAATTCACCTCAGAAATGAGAACGAAAGAGGACATGGGGACAAGAGCTGGGACAGGTTTGAGGCCGTCCACAAGCGGCGGCTGCGGCCTTGCGTCCTACATGCCTGATTCCTCATGGACATTCGCGCACGTCCCCATGATTGTGCCCCCGCTCTCCCGAGCGTTTCCGCCGGCGCGGCACGATGGGCGGCGAGGGCGCGGGCGGGGACGGCTTGGGGACTGAGAACAGTTCCCGATTCCAACAGAGTCTAATAATCAGAAGACTCTTTTTAATGGATTTCTTTAAGAATGGGCGAACAGCCGGAAGGGGCCGAGCGGCCGGAAAGGCAAGCGCTCGCGGCCCTGAAGGGCACGCGGGTCTGGCCGCCGCCGATCTGGATGATGCGCCAGGCCGGCCGCTACCTGCCGGAATATCGCGAGACACGCGCGCGCGCGGGCTCCTTCCTCGATCTCTGCTACACGCCCGAGCTTGCGGTCGAGGTCACGCTGCAGCCGATCCGCCGCTTCGGCTTCGACGCCTCCATCCTGTTCTCGGACATCCTCGTGGTGCCGCATGCCTTGGGCCGCGATCTCGCCTTCGTCGAGGGTCGTGGACCCGTGATGACGCCGCTTCAGCCCTCCGACATCGATCGGCTGGACGCCTCCCGCTTCCACGAGCATCTCGCGCCCGTCTATGAGACGGTGCGGCGGTTGCGCGCCGCGCTGCCCGCTTCCACCACGCTGATCGGCTTTTGCGGCGCGCCCTGGACGCTCGCCACCTATATGGTCGCCGGCCACGGCACGCCCGACCAGGCGCCGGCGCGTGCCTTCGCTTATCGCGAGCCGGAGCTTTTTGGGCGTCTGCTCGATCTGTTGGCGGATCATTGCGCTGACTATCTCATCCGCCAGATCGAAGCTGGCGTGGATGCGGTGCAGATCTTCGACTCCTGGGCCGGCGTGCTGGACGAAGCCTCCTTCAGCGCGTTCTGCGTGGAGCCGGTGGCGCGGATCGCGTCCAGGGTAAGCGCAGTCCATCCGCATGTGCCCATCATCGGCTTTCCCCGCGGCGCGGGAACCCGCTATGACACCTATCGCGAGAAGACAGGCGTCAAGGCGCTTGGCCTCGACTGGACCGTGCCGCTCGCGCAGGCCAGGCGCCTGCAGAAAGGCGGCCCCGTGCAGGGCAATCTCGATCCGCAGCGGCTGGTGGCCGGCGGGCGGGCGCTGGAGGAGGGTGTTGCCGGCATCCTTGGGGGGCTGGGCGATGGTCCGCTCATCTTCAATCTCGGCCACGGTGTGACGCCCGACACGCCGGTCGAGCATGTCGCCCGCATGATCGAACTCGTGAGGCAAGGCCGATGACCGCCGTTCCCACGCCATCGGAGAGCAAGCGCACCGCTGCCCGCCGCGCCTGGGCCTCGCTTCTCATCACGGCTGTCGCCGTGACCGCCGTGGTGCTTCTCCTGCCCGAGGAGCTCTATCTCTGGGCGAAGGCCTTCCATGTGATCGCCGTGATCGCCTGGATGGCCGGGCTTCTCTACCTGCCGCGGCTCTTCGTCTATCACGCCGAAGCGGCGGCCGGCTCCGAGAAGAGCGAGACCTTCAAGGTCATGGAGCGCCGGCTCCTGCGCGCCATCATCAATCCCGCCATGATCGTCACCTGGGTGCTTGGCCTCTGGCTGGCTTGGTCGGGCGACTGGTTCTCGGCCGGCTGGCTGCACGGAAAACTTCTGCTCGTGGTGCTCTTGTCCGGCCTGCACGGCTATCTGTCGCGCGGGGTGCGCATGTTCGCTGAGGACCGCAACGACAAGAGCCACCGCCACTGGCGCATCGTCAACGAGGTGCCCACTGTGCTCATGATCGGCATCGTGATCCTGGTGATCGTCAAGCCATTCTGACCGGCTAGGCGGTAAGGACTTTCCGGTCTCCTGCCGCACCACCGAAAGTGCGATCGCCCGGGTTCTGCCCGCTTGCTCTTGTCCGCGCGCGGCACTAAATAGGAACTCCCTCCCGTTCCGCGCCGTTGGCCTTTTCCGTCGATCGGCGGCGCGGGCCACGCGCCCTACCTCTCCCGAAGCCCTCTGCGAGCAAAGCTTTCCAGCGTTCCGCGCGGCTTCCCCTCAACGCATCGCTTTTCACAGGCTTTCCGCCATGCAGGAAATGAAGCTCCAGGACTTCAAGAACAAGAAGCCCACCGACCTCATCGCCTTCGCCGAGTCGCTTGAGGTCGAGAACGCGTCGGTGATGCGCAAGCAGGAGCTGATGTTCGCGATTCTGAAGAAGCTTGCGGCGCAGGAGGTGGAGATCATCGGCGATGGCGTGGTTGAGGTGCTGCAGGACGGCTTCGGCTTCCTGCGCTCGGCCAACGCGAACTACCTGCCGGGCCCGGACGACATCTACATCTCGCCCTCCCAGATCCGCCGCTTTTCGCTCAAGACCGGCGACACGGTGGAAGGGCCGATCCGCAGCCCCAAGGAGGGCGAGCGCTATTTCGCGCTTCTCAAGGTCAACACCATCAATTTCGACGACCCGGAGAAGATCCGGCACAAGATCCATTTCGACAATCTGACGCCGCTCTACCCGACCAAGCGGCTCAAGATGGAGCTTGAGAACCCGACCACGAAGGACATTTCTCCCCGTGTGATCGACCTCGTCGCGCCGCTCGGCAAGGGCCAACGCGCGCTGATCGTGGCCCAGCCGCGCACCGGCAAGACGGTGCTGCTCCAGAACATCGCCCACTCCATCACCGCCAACCACCCCGAATGCTTCCTCATCGTGCTGCTGATCGACGAGCGCCCGGAGGAGGTCACGGACATGCAGCGCTCGGTGAAGGGCGAGGTGGTCTCCTCCACCTTCGACGAGCCCGCAACGCGCCATGTGGCGGTCGCCGAAATGGTGATCGAAAAGGCCAAGCGGCTCGTCGAGCACGGCCGCGACGTGGTCATCCTGCTCGACTCGATTACGCGGCTCGGTCGCGCCTACAATACGGTCGTGCCGTCGTCCGGGAAGGTGCTGACGGGCGGCGTGGACGCGAACGCCTTGCAACGCCCCAAGCGCTTCTTCGGCGCGGCGCGCAATATCGAGGAAGGCGGCTCGCTGACCATCATCGCGACGGCGCTCATCGATACGGGCTCGCGCATGGACGAGGTGATCTTCGAGGAGTTCAAGGGCACCGGCAACTCGGAAATCGTGCTCGACCGCAAGGTGGCAGACAAGCGCATCTACCCGGCCATGGACATCCTGAAATCCGGCACCCGGAAGGAGGACCTGCTCGTCCAGCGCCAGGACTTGCAGAAGATCTTTGTGCTCCGCCGCATCCTGGCACCCATGGGCACCACCGACGCCATCGAGTTCCTGATCGACAAGCTCAAGCAGACCAAGACCAATGGCGAGTTCTTCGACTCGATGAACACCTGACGCATTGCTGGAGCGCGGTATTCCGGATCTGCTATCGATTCGGGAGCGGAACAATCATTTCGACCCTCTGCTGACTCAACGCGGCCCGACGCCGGACCATGGATCAGCCCACCATCTTCGCCCTCGGCAGCGGCCGGCTTCCAGCCGCCATCGCGGTCATCCGCATTTCCGGTCCCCAAGCTCGATTTGCCCTTGAAACGATCTCCAGGAAGGGGATCGAGCCTGGGCGGCTCCAATATCGCGTGTTCCGGGATGCTCAGGACCAGGTGCTGGACCGTGGCATGGCCGTGTTCTTTGCCGGCCCGCGTACCGAAACGGGGGAGGACTCCGCCGAGCTTCACCTGCACGGAAGCCGCGCGGTCGTGTCGGCCATATCCGACGCTCTTGTGCATCTCGGCCTTCGGCCGGCGGGGCCGGGCGAGTTCACAAGACAGGCTTTTCTGAACGGCAAGATCGACCTCGTTCAAGCTGAAGCTGTGGCCGATCTCGTCGCCGCCGAGACGGGAGCGCAGCAGCGTTTCGCGCTCGCCAACATGGAGGGCCGGCAAAGCCGCCTCTATGCCGACTGGCGAGATCGGCTTCTTCACGCCCGCGCCATGATCGAAGCCGAGCTCGACTTCTCCGATGAGGGCGACGTCCCTGGCTCGGTTGCGGACACGATCTGGCGGGACATGGGCGCGCTGGAAGGCGAACTCCGGGAGCACCTCCAAGGTTTCTCCCGCGCCCGCATCATCAATGACGCCTTCGAGGTTGTGATCCTTGGCGCGCCGAATGCGGGAAAGTCGAGCCTCCTGAACGCGCTGGCCCAGCGCGAGGCGGCAATCGTCTCGGACATCGCCGGCACCACGCGAGACTTCGTGGAAGTCGTGCTCGATCTCGGTGGGCTCAAGGTGCGCCTTGTCGATACGGCCGGCCTGCGGGAGGAAACTGGCGATATCATTGAGCGCGTCGGCATGGACCGCGCGCTCGGGCGGGCGGAACGGGCAGATTTGGTTTTGCGGCTCATGGATCTGGCGCAGCCTGCGACTGGCTGGCTTCCGGACGCGCAACAACCAAGCTTAACCGTCGGAAACAAGATCGATCTCGTGTCTCCTGGCAGGATCCCTTTTCCATGTGATGTCGCAGTCTCCACGCGCACGGGAGAAGGCGTTTTGGAACTCCTGCGCGTTCTGCAGGATCGAGCCGAGAAGGCTGCCGGCAGCTTGGCCGACGTGCTTCCGTCGCGCCTGCGGCATGCCGAGCATCTATCTCGCGCGGCCGATCACCTCCAGACAAGCGTCGATCCTTGCCCGCCGCTGGAAGTCCGCGCGGAAGAGCTCCGCTTAGCAGCCGCGGAACTCGGCGGCATCACGGGCGAGATCGGAACTGAAGACGTGCTGGGTGCGATCTTCTCCAGTTTCTGTATCGGAAAGTGATTCACGTGAAACACCCTTTCCGGTAAAGGGCGGCGATGGATGCGAATTCCTCTTTCGATGTGATTGTCATCGGCGGCGGCCATGCCGGCTGCGAAGCGGCCGCGGCCGCGGCACGGATGGGCGCGGCGACGGCGCTCGTCAGCATGAGCGCCACGAACTTGGGCGTGATGTCGTGCAACCCGGCCATTGGCGGCCTGGGCAAGGGCCATCTCGTGCGCGAAGTGGACGCGCTGGATGGTCTCATGGGCCGTGTGGCGGATGCCGCCGGCATTCAGTTCCGCCTGCTCAACCGCCGCAAAGGGCCAGCCGTGCGGGGGCCGCGCACCCAGGCCGACCGTAAGCTCTATGCCGCCGCCATGCAGGCGGCGATCGCAGCCACGGCCAATCTGACGGTCGCGGAGGGGGAAGTCACTGATCTCATTTTGGAGGACGGCGCGGCTGCGGGCGTGATCCTCGCGGGTGGCCGAACGATTACGGCAGGCGCTGTCGTGCTGACTTCCGGCACTTTCCTGCGCGGCTTGATCCATATCGGCGACCGCCGTTTTCCTGCCGGCCGCATGGGCGAGCAGGGCTCGACGGGCCTCTCGGCGACGTTGGCCAACGCCGGCTTTCAACTGGCGCGCCTCAAGACGGGCACCCCGCCGCGGCTCGACCGCGCCACCATCCGCTGGAACGAGTTGGAAAAGCAGGCCGCAGACGAGGACCCGCAGCCGTTCTCGCTGCTGACCGACCGCATCACCAATCCACAGATCGAATGCGCGATCACCCGCACCACGCCGGAGACGCATCGCATCATTCGCGAGAACCTGCACCGCTCTGCCATGTATTCCGGCTCCATCGAAGGCGTGGGGCCACGTTACTGCCCCTCCATCGAGGACAAGATCGTCCGCTTCGGCGACCGCGACGGCCACCAGATCTTTCTGGAGCCAGAGGGACTTGATAGCGACCTCGTCTATCCCAATGGGATCTCCACCTCTCTCCCGGAGGACGCGCAGCTTGCTCTGCTCGCCACCATCCCGGGACTGGAGCAGGTCCGCATGGTGCAGCCGGGCTATGCCATCGAATACGACCATGTGGACCCGCGCGAGCTTTGGCCCACGCTGGAGACGCGCCGCCTGCCGCGCCTGTTCTTGGCCGGGCAGATCAACGGCACGACAGGCTATGAGGAAGCCGCTGCTCAGGGCTTGCTTGCCGGCCTCAACGCAGCACGTCGCGCAGGCAGCGGTCAACCGATCACGATCAGCCGGGCGGATGCCTATCTCGGTGTGATGGTGGACGATCTCACCACGCGCGGCGTGGCCGAGCCCTATCGTATGTTCACCTCGCGTTCGGAGTTCCGCCTGAGCCTCAGGCCCGACAATGCTGACGACCGCCTCACGCCGTCGGGTGAAGCGTGGGGCTGTATCGGCCATAAGCGCGGGGAGCGATTCGCCGCTTTGCAAGCGCAGCTCATGCAGGCGCGCAGCCTCGCCCAGAACCTCTCTGTCACGCCGCATGAAGCCGGGCGCTTTGGCCTCGCCCTGAACCAGGATGGGCGGCGCCGAACGGCCTACGAAATCCTCGGCGCCGGCATGGCTTCCCACGACACTCTCACCGTGATCTGGCCTTCGTTCGGCAGCATCGACACCATCACCTTCGAGCGGCTTGAGACGGAAGCCATTTACGCCGCCTATCTCGACCGTCAGAGCGCCGAGATCGCGCGGGTGAAACGTGAGGAAAGTCGCGTGATCCCGGCCGACATCGACCTTGATGCGCTTCCCGGCCTCTCGGCAGAACTCCGGCAGAAGATGCGGGTACGCCGTCCCCGCACCCTAGCTGAGGCCCAGAAGATCGATGGTATGACGCCGGCCGCGCTGGCGCTCATTTTGTCTCGTGCCCATTCTTTGGAAGCGGCGGAATAAGTGGACGCTTCTTCTCTTTTGGATGGCGTTTCACGTGAAACCCTGGAGGAGCTGAGGCGGTTCGAGACGATATTCCGCGAGCAAGCCGCTCGCGTGAACCTCGTCGCGCCCTCCACGCTGCCAGATCTATGGGAGCGGCACATCCTCGACAGCGTGCAGGTCCAGAAGCTCAAGCCGCAGGCAGAACGCTGGCTCGACCTCGGAAGTGGCGGCGGTTTTCCGGGGCTCGTTACCGCGATCCTGCTCAAGGACAGGCGCGGCGCGCATGTCGATCTCGTGGAAAGCACGGCCAAGAAAGCCCGCTTCCTTCAGCATGCAGCAGAGAGCCTCGGGCTACCCGCCAAAGTGTGGAACGAGCGCATCGAAGACCTGCCAGGCAAACTTGCTGTGCCGGAGGCCGTCAGCGCCCGCGCGCTCGCGCCTTTGCCGCTTCTGCTGAAGCTGGCCGCGCCCTGGCTCCAGCGCGGCGCGATCGGACTCTTCCACAAAGGGCGGAACTTTCGCGAGGAAGTGCAAGAAAGCCGCTCGCAATGGCGCTTCGGCATGGTAGAGCATGCAAGCCGCACGGATTTGGAAAGCGCGATCCTGGAGATCAGCGATCTCCAACCCATCGAGCAGCGTTCCGGCGCAAGACGCCTGAGACGAGGGTAGAGCGATGCAGTCCGGGCCTCGCATCATGACGGTGGCGAACCAGAAGGGCGGTGTGGGAAAAACCACCACCACCATCAATCTTGCCACCGCGCTGGCCGCCATCGGCGAGCGTGTGCTGATCGTGGACCTCGATCCACAGGGCAACGCCAGCACGGGTCTCGGCATCGACCGGCGCGACCGTCAAGTCTCGTCTTACGATCTCCTTCGCTATGGCACGCCAGTGGAAGACGCGGCGCGGCCGACCGTGGTGCCGGGCCTCTCCATCGTCTGCTCGACGCTCGACCTGCTCGGCATCGAGATGGAGATCGGCATGGCGCCCGACCGCGCGCTTCGGCTGCGCCAAGCCTTTGCCGCGAGCGGCGCACGGGAGGCCGGCTTCACCTATGTGCTGGTGGATTGCCCGCCATCCCTCAACCTGCTCACGCTCAACTCCATGGCCGCCGCTCATTCCGTGCTGGTGCCGCTGCAATGCGAGTTCTTCGCGCTGGAGGGTCTGAGCCAGCTTCTGGAGACGGTCGATCAAGTGCGCCGGTCGCTGAACCCGCGCCTCGCCATCCAGGGCATCGTGCTCACCATGTATGACGGGCGCAACAACCTGGCCAACCAAGTGGTGGAAGACGTGCGCTCTCATATGGGTGACAAGGTCTACAACACCGTCATCCCTCGCAATGTGCGGGTGTCCGAAGCGCCCTCTTACGGCAAGCCGGCGATCCTCTACGATCTCAAATGCTCGGGCAGCCAGGCTTACCTGCAGCTCGCCTCCGAGGTCATCCGCCAGGAGCGCAAGCTCCGGGCCGCGTAAGGAGTTCTTCCTATGAGCGAAGATCTGGCGCGTCGGCGCCTCGGGCGCGGCTTGGCCGCCCTGATTGGCGAGATCGAGCGGCCTCAGCCTGAACCGACCGCGCCCGCGCCCGACGGTCGGGTTCCCGTCGCCGCCATCCACCCCAACAAGCGCAACCCACGTCGCAGCTTCGCCGAGGCCGAGCTTGCCGACCTCGCGCAGTCGATCCGCGAGCATGGATTGGTGCAGCCCATCGTCGTGCGCCGCCGCCCGGACGGCGAGGGATTCGAGATCGTCGCGGGCGAGCGGCGCTGGCGGGCCGCCCGGCAAGCCGGACTTGCCGACGTGCCGGTGATCGTGCGGGATGTGAACGACCGCACCGCACTTGAGCTCGCCATTATCGAGAACGTCCAGCGCGCCGACCTGAACCCGCTGGAAGAGGCGTTGGGCTATCAGCAACTCATCGACGAGCACAGCTACACCCAGGCCGATCTCGGCCAGGTGATCGGCAAGAGCCGCAGCCATGTCGCCAACACCCTGCGGCTTCTGAAGCTGCCCGAAGAGGTGCGCGACATGCTGACGAGCGGCCTCCTGTCGGCTGGCCATGCCCGGACGCTGGTGACGGCCGCCGATCCCGCGGGCCTCGCCCGGCGCATCGTGGATGATGGCCTTTCGGTGCGACAGGCGGAAGCGCTCGCGCAGGCGCCGGCCGAGGAGGCCACCACGGCCGGAAAACGTCCGTCTGCGGAAAAGGACGCTGATACGAAGGCCCTTGAAAAGCTGCTCGGCGATGCAATGGGGATGCGGGTCGCGATCAACCACAAGCAGCGGGGCGGGGAGCTGCGCATCAGCTACCGCAGCCTGGAACAGCTCGATGATCTCTGCCGCCGCCTGAAGGGCTGACGCGGCTTTCTGTTCAGGCGCGGGGCGATGTCCGGGCCGCGAATCCGAGCAGCGTCTCCTCCAGGAGCGCCGGACCGAGTTCCGGCCGCGCGCGAGCCTCAAGCGTGAGACGCTGCAGCCGTCCGAGCATAACCGTCAACTGCGCGGCGTCCCACCGCGTGAGCGCCTTTTCCAGCAAGGGCTTGCGGTTGCCGAAGGCGGGCGGCCGCATGCCGGCCACCACGTCCGCTGCACCTCGCCGCTCCACCTCCATGCGCCCGCGCAGCGCATGAAGCTGCTGCATCTGCCGCATAACGGCTGCGAGCACCGCATTGACTTGAGCGGGTGTCGTGACATGTCCGGCGATCAGCGCCGACACGCCTGCCGCGTCGCCCGCCAAAAACCGCTCGGCCACGTCGTCGGCCGAGCTGTTGGAAGCGTCGCTGATCGCGGCGCGCACGTCCTCGGCCGTGATCTCCGCCTGCCCTTGCGCGTAGAGGGCGAGCTTCTCGAGCTCCCGACGCGAGGCCAGCCGGTCGCCGCCAAGCGAGGCTTTCAGAAGCTGGCGTGCGTCCGCGTCCAGGCGGTATCCCTGCTTGGCCATCTCCTCGTCGATCACGGCGTCCAGGCCCCTTCCCTCGTCGGCATAGCAGGGCAAGGCCATAGCGGAAGAACTGTTCTCGACCGCTGCGCGAAGCGCATGGCCTTTTTTCAGATCTCCCGCCTCGACGATCACCAGCGCGTCGGGCGCGGGCTGGGCGGCGAGTTCGCTGACATCGGCCACGATCGGCCTCTGCGCCCCGGCGTCCCGAACCCAGACCAGGCGTTTGGCCGAGAACATCGGCACCATACGCGCTTCGCCGGCGATCTGCCCGGCCTCGGCCCCACTCGCGTCGAGGCGCACCACCGAAAAGGGATCATCCAAGGGCACGCCCGCACTCGCAGCCAGGCGCTTGGCGCGTTCGGCCACGAGCCCGCGATCGGGACCGTACAAGAGGACGAGCCCGATGCGCGGGTCGGGCCGCGCCAGCCAGCTTTCCACTTCATGTGCTTTCTTCTGCGCCATGAACCCGTGCTAGCGCATGATCCCGAAAAATCGCAGGCTTTTCGGAAGAGATCATGCGCCAAGACAAAGGATCGACGTCGAAACTGGCGCGAAACGGCTTCTCTCTTGAGCGATGGGCGTGAGGCATGCTTACTGCCGATCCATGAACCCGGATTCTTCAACCAGGACCATCGCACGGTGATTGAACGTCGCGGCTTCCTGGCCGGCGCGGCCGCGACCCTGGCCTGGACGGCCGCCTCCGATGCGCTGGCCTCCTCCGCGCGAGGCATGGATTCGGCGCAGGTGCTCCGAACCTGGTACCGCATGGTCCTGGAATTGGTGCGCCATACGCCGACCTATTCGCCGCCGGTGGCCAGCCGCGCCTTCGCTTATCTCGGTGTCACGGCCCACGAGGCGGCCGCGAGCGGCTCGGCCGGCCTGCGCTCGCTGGCGGGCCAGCTCAATGGGCTGGAACCGTTTCCGGCCCGCACCGCCGGCACAGCCTACGACGACGCCCTCGTGCTCCACACCGCCCTGGCGGATTCCGTGCGGCACTTCTTCGGGAACACCGGGCCGACGGGCCAGCGCGCCATGGCCTCGCTTGGAACCAAGCTGCGCGCGAAGGCGGCCGCCGGCCTGCCGGCCGAAATCGTGGCCCGCAGCGAGGCTTTCGGCGCGGCCGTTGCCGCTCATGTCGTCGCCTGGTCCGCCGGTGATGGCGGCGCGAATGTCGAGAACATGGGATTCCCGCTCAGTTATGCGCTCGGCGATACGCCGGGACGTTGGACGCCCACCAGCCTCATCGCTCAGCAGCAGGCGCCGCTTCTACCCAGATGGGGCGAGAACCGCGGCTTCGCCATGCCGTCGGGCGCAAGCTGCGGGATCGCGCCGCCCCCGCCCTATAGCGAGCAGGAAGGATCAGCCTTCTTCGCCGAAGCGCGAGAGGTCCATGAGGTCAGCCGCAGCCTTGATGGCGAACAGCGCGCGATCGCAAGATTCTGGTCGGACGACCCCATGCTGTCGCCGACGCCGCCCGGCCACTGGATCGCCATAGCCTTGCAGATCCTCAAGCGCGAGGAGGCCGGCCTTGAGCACAGTGTCGAGGTCCTGGCGCGGCTCGGCGCCGCACTCGCCGACTCCTTCATCGCCTGCTGGCACAGCAAATACGAGTTCGACCTGCTCCGCCCCGTCACCTTCATCCGGCGGCACATAGACCCGCAATGGGAGCCTCTGCTCATCACCCCGCCCTTTCCCGAATATCCCAGCGGCCACAGCACCCAGTCGGGCGCGGCGGCGGTGGTGCTTTCCCAAGCCTTCGGCGAGGATTTCGCGTTTGAGGATGCCACGCATGAGGACGACGGATTGCCGACCCGCGCCTATCCCAGCTTCTGGGCCGCTGCCGAGGAGGCGGCGCTGTCCCGGCTTTACGGCGGCATCCATTTCCGCGCCGCCGTCGAGCGCGGCCTGGAGCAGGGCCGCTGCGTGGGCGCTTACGCGGTTGCCTTGCGGATGAGGCGCTAGCGCATGGCCGGTGCCGCGCTCCGCCTCCTTCCGCTGCTGGTCATAATGCTCGCCGCCGGCCCCGCCTGGGCCGACGGCCACATCCTCATTCCGCGCTTCATCGAGGAGACGGCGAGCGCCGGCATCTCTCATGTCCATTCCGGCGGCTGGGAGCACATGGTGGGCGGCGGCGTCGCCGTGTTTGACTGCGACGGCAACGGTTTCCCTGACCTTCTCCTGACCGGTGGCAAAGGCCCTTC
The DNA here is from genome assembly GCA_035998495.1 of Mesorhizobium sp. GTDB lineage: Bacteria > Pseudomonadota > Alphaproteobacteria > Rhizobiales > Rhizobiaceae > Mesorhizobium_B. The sequence continues at coordinate 25,696 of DASYHP010000059.1, read as the reverse complement.
CACGTTCTATCGCAATGCCAGCCGCCAGGGCTCAAAACTTCGATTCGCTGCCGAAACGAGCGGCCTGGAGGAGAAAGGCGTCGCCGGCGCCTATCCCCTCGACGTGAACGGCGATGGCGTGACTGACCTTGCGCTGCTGCGCGTCGGCGAGAATCTTCTGATGCGCGGCCTCGGAGATTGCCGCTTCGAGCGCGCGAACGACGTCTGGGCGTTCGACGGCGGCCACGCCTGGTCGACGGCCTTCGCGGCCACCTGGGAGAAAGGCGCAATCTGGCCGACCCTGGCGGTCGGCAACTACCTCGACCGCCGCCAGGAGGATTTTCCCTGGGGCTCCTGCACCGACAACTGGCTGCACCGGCCGCGTCCAGTCGAAGACCCGGCCTCACCCGGCTTCGCCCCGCCCGTCCCGTTGAAGCCCAGCTTTTGCACGCTGTCCATGCTGTTCACGGACTGGAACCGTTCAGGCCAGCCGGCGCTGCGCGTCTCCAACGACCGCGAATACTACAAAGGTGGCCAGGAGCAGCTCTGGCGCGTGGCGCCGGGCAAAGCGCCAGTGCTCTATACGGACGCCGAAGGCTGGAAGAGCTTGCGCATCTGGGGCATGGGCATTGCCAGCCGCGACCTCGATGGCGATGGTTATCCCGAATATTTCCTGACCAGCATGGCCGACAACAAGCTGCAGGCGCTTAGCTCCCAGCCCGGCGGCGGCCCGCTCCGGCCCGCCTACGCCGACATCGCTTTCGCGAAGGGCGTCACTGCTCATCGCCCCTATGCGGGCGGCGAGATGAAGCCCAGCACCGCCTGGCATGCCGAGTTCGCCGACGTGAACAATGACGGCCTAGCGGACCTCTTCATCGCCAAGGGCAATGTGTGGGAGATGCCGGACTTCGCGATGAAGGACCCCAACAATCTCCTTCTGCAGCAGCCCGATGGCACCTTCGTCGAGGTCGGCGAAGCGGCCGGAGTCACGAGCTTCCGCACCGCGCGGGGTGGAGCGCTGGCCGACTTCAACCTCGACGGCTCCCTCGATCTCGTGGTGGTCAATCGGGGCGAGGGAGCGCAGTTCTGGCGCAATGCGATTCGAGATGCCGGCCATTGGCTTCAGGTCAGGCTCGAACAGCCCGTGCCGAACCGGGTTGGGGTCGGCGCCTGGATCGAGGTGCGCCGGGGCGGCGCGACCGCAAGACAGGAGATCACGGTGGGCGGCGGCCATGCCGGCGGCCAGCTCGGCTGGCGGCATTTCGGCCTGGACGACGCGGCGCAAGCCGAGATCCGGGTGCTGTGGCCGGACGGCGAGGCGGGCGAGTGGCAGACCGTCTCGGCGAATGGCTTCTACGTTCTGGAGCGCGGCCGGCCGGCCCGAAAGTGGACGCCCCAATGAGCAGTCCGAGGCGGCGCGATCCACTTATCTGTTCCGTAGCACTCCCTACACATGCACCTCTCCCTCTTCGGGGTCATAACCTGTGTCGGGCTGCAGGAGCATCCAGGCGATGACGGCGTAGAAGCTCAAAACGAAGACGAGGACGAACCATCCCGGCAACGGGCCGGCTTCCGCGCTCGCCAGAAGATTATCGAAGGGCGCGCGCCAGCCCGTCAGCGGCTCGTCGGGCTGCAGCACGCGTGTCGTGATCTTCAGAAGCCAAGCCAGGAGCAGGATCAGATACATCCAGCCATAGTTGCGTCTGAGCCGCCGGGTCATGGCCCCGAGCAGGGAGATGTTGAAGCGCGGCGCGCGCAGATTATCGGCCAGAAGCTTCGCCCAGTCCTCTTCCGCCGCCAAGTGACCCTCCAGCGTGCGGGCGACGTAACAGCGTTCCAACGTGCGCACGCGGTCCCGATACACGTCGTAGAAGCGATAGCGCCGGCCCTCGATCAGAAGCAGCAGCATCACCAGAAGCATGGCGAAGACCAGCACGCTGTGATGCGCGGTCGGCGTGGCCAAGGACAGCGACAGCATGGCGGCCACCGCCGTGATCGCCCAATTGCTGGTGCGGTCGATGCGGTCGCGCCAGCCCGCCATGCGCGCCATCTCGCCGCGGTAGAAATGCGACATCACGGTCACGGCTTCGCCGCGCGTGAGGGGCAACAACGGAGTGGGCGCCGGCACCTCCTGGCTCGCCGCGCTCGCCGAACTGCCGTCGCGATCCCCCACCGCTGCGCTCCCCAGCCGCTCGACCGAAATGCCCGCGCACATTCTACCGGAGCACCGCCCTTTCACGATAGGCCGCTTGCGCCGGATTTGAGCGGGTTCGCCGGATTTGGGCGTGGGCCAAGAGCCTGGCCCGCCTTGGAAGGCCACCGGAACCATCGGCGCTTGGACGGCTTTAACTTTTATCAAGTCGAAGAAGGAGAGAAGCCATGGCCGTGGATAAAGACCGCGTGGAAGGTTCCGCCACCAATATGGGCGGAAAGCTGAAGGAAGGCCTGGGAAGGATGACCGGCGACTCCAAGCTGGAGGCCGAGGGCAAGGGCGACCAGGTAAAGGGCAAGATCCAGAACGCCATCGGCGGCGTCAAGGACGCGCTGAAGGAAGACCGGACCGATCGGCGAACCTGATCAAGTCTCACTCGACGTCACGCAAGCGGACCCGCCAGCCTCCTGGCGGGTCCGTTTGTTTTGGGCCGCAAGCCGAGCTTCCAGCCTTGGTAATGCCGCATGATCTTGCCCGAAAAGTCTGCAACTTTTCGGGGCGTATGCTCTAGCCGGTACGTCGTGCCGCTCACCCGCTTGAAGAGCTGGTTACAAGCAGAGGAAGAGAAGGTGTTTGTGAAGAGAGGTTGACAGGGCGAGAAAACGAGACTTAGCTGCTCCCGCTGAGATGGGTTGGATGGCGAGGAGACCCATGGAAACGGGAAGCGACGTTCTGGTCGTCGGCGCCGGGATCGTGGGCTCGAGCGCGGCTTACGCGCTGGCCAAGGCCGGCGCGAAAGCGACCGTGGTCGAACAGACGCACCCCGCAGGTGGACCGACCGGGAAATCCTCGGCCCTCCTCCACGCCTTCTACCTTCTGCCGGAACTGTCCCAGCTTTCCATCCGGGGGCGCGAAATCCTCGTTTCCCTGCCGGAGCTCGCTGGCGAAGGCTCCTTCGTGTCGCAGATCGGCATGATGTGGGTGTGCGGTCCGGACAACGAGACCGCTTGGGCCGCCGCCGCCGAGCGCATCCGTGGCGAAGGCGCTGACATGCAGACGCTGTCTCCGCACGAGTTCTCCCGCCTTGCGCCCGGCTTCTCGCCCGATGGCGCGGCTCTGGCCATCTGGGAGCCCGAATATGGCTATGCCGACGCCTTCGGCGCGACCAACGCCATCGCGCGGCTGGCGCGCCGGCACGGCGCCGACCTCCGGCAGAACACGGGCGTGCGCCGCCTGCTCCGGCAGGGCGACCGGGTTCATGGGGTGGAGCTTGCCGATGGCTCCACGCTTGAAGCGGACCGGGTCGTGCTCGCAGCCGGCCCCTGGACGCGGCGGCTCCTCGCCACGGTCGGACTCGACCTGCCCCTCCATATCGAGCGTCACCCGATGGCCGTGCTCGAAGCCTATGGCCAAGCGCGAAGCGTGATGCCGTTCGCCTGGTGCGACGACATCTCCTGCAACTACGCCCGGCCTGACGGCGACGGCGTGGTGCTGGCCGGTGCCTGGGCCGGCGGCGGCACGGGCGTGCGGCACGAAACGGCCGGGCGGCCACGCGAGGTCGACGATCCCGACAGCTATATGGAAGGCGTGGACGAGGCGGAGTCCGCGGCTATCGTCGAGACCTTCGCCCGCGGCGTGCCGGCCATGCTCGAACTCGGCATCCGGCCGGGCTATGCCGGCCTTTACGACATGAGCCCCGACGACCTGCCCGTAATCGGGCCGATGGAGGGTGTCGAAGGACTCGTGGTGGCGGCCGGCTCGTCGGGCCACGGCTTCAAGACCGGCCCTGCCGTGGGCGAGGCGATCGCCCGCCTCGTGCTTGAGGGCGAGCAGCCGATCCTGAAGCCTTTTGCGCCCGCGAGATTCGCCTCGTCCCCACGGCAGTCTCAGCGGACGGCGGGATAGGCCCGACAATGCCGCTGGCCGTCCGCAACGCGCTGCTCGACGTCTTGGCGGTCGCGGCGGCGCTTGCGGCACTTGCCCTCGCCGTCTCGCTGCTCGGCGGCGGCGCCATGCAGCGCACCGTGACCTATGCCGCCATCATGCTGACGGGTGTGCTGGGATTGCAGGTCTTTTCCGGCAACACGGGCATCGTGTCCTTCGGCCACGCGGCCTTCCTGGGTCTTGGCGCCTATGCGACGGGCCTTCTCACCGTTCCCGCCGCGGTTCAGCGCAGCGCGCTTCGCGACCTGCCACCCATTCTCGGCGGCTATGAGATGCCCTTTCTCGCCGCGCTGGCCATCGTGGTCGTGCTGGCTGTCGCGGTTGGGCTTTTGACCGGGCTGCCGCTCCTGCGGCTGTCAGGGTCGAGCGCGGCCATCGCCACGCTCGCGCTCCTCATCATCATCTACACGCTCCTGGTGGCCGCCCGACCGATCACCCGCGGCAGCCAGCCGTTCTATGGCGTTCCCCGCGAGGTGGGCCTGTGGACGGCGGTCACCGTCGCGGCCACCGCCGTCCTCGCTGCGCGGCTGTTTCGGGAAAGCCGCTTCGGCCTGGGCGCCCGCGCGGCGGCCGGCGACGAGCGCGGCGCGGCCGCCATCGGCGTGAACGCCCCCGCCGCGCGGCTTGCCGCCTGGGTGCTCGGCGTCGTGCTCGCCATGGCCGCCGGCGCGCTGATGGCGCAGTTCCTGGGTGCGTTTTCGCCTAAAGATTTCTACTTCGACCTGGGCTTCACGCTCCTCGCCATGCTGATCGTGGGCGGCATGGCCTCCTCGCTCGGCGCGGTGGCGGGCGTCACTGTGACTACGCTGGTGATCGAGGTCGTCCGCCGCTTCGAGGGCGGCGGCAGCCTGTGGAGCGTCGAGCTGCCGGCCTTGTTCGGCTTGACCCAGGGCGTGCTCGCGCTCGCCATGATCCTCGTGATCTGGCGCAGGCCGGCCGGACTGTTCGGCGAGGGCGAGCTCGATCTCTTGCGCCGGTTCAGCCCCGCTTTGCCCGCGCCGGCCGCGGAGCCCGCGCCCCGCGCCGGGGCCGTGTCCATCTCGGTCGCCGGGCTGTCGCGCCGCTATGCGGGTGTGACGGCCGTGGACGACGTGTCGCTTTCCTTCGAGCCCGACGCCATCACCGGCGTGATCGGGCCCAACGGCGCGGGCAAGACGACGCTTCTCAACATGATCGCCGGCGACGTCATGCCGAGCGCCGGCCAAGTGTCCGTGGGGCTGCAGGGGAGCCGTCCGTCGGCCTTCCGCTTTGCCCGCGCCGGCATCGCCCGCACATTCCAGAACATCCGCATCTTCCCGCACATGACGGTGGGCGAAAACGTGACCGTCGCCGCCCGGCAGGTCGAGCCCGACCTGGCCGCGGCCGAGCGCGCCGCCACGCGCGAGCTTGCCCGCATGGGCTTGTCCGCGCTCGCGCACCGGCGGGCGGCGAGCCTTTCCTATGGCATGCGACGGCGGCTCGAAGTGGCCCGCGCGCTTGCGCTGAAACCCCGTTTCCTTCTGCTCGACGAGCCGGCGGCCGGCATGAACGCCGTGGAGACCGAGGAACTCATGGCGATCCTGCGCGCCGTGCGCGCCGAGCGGCGGCTTGGGCTTATCCTGATCGAGCACGACATGCGGCTCGTGATGAGCCTTTGCGACCGTGTCGTCGTGATCGATCGCGGCCGGGTGATCGCCGATGGGCCGCCGACCCGCGTCCGGCACGATCCGGCGGTGATCGCCGCTTACCTGGGCAGCCGCGCGGCGCGCGCCGTCGCCCATCCGCCCATCCCCGTTCCCGTCCACCAAGGAGCTTGAGCATGAGCCCTCACACAATTCGTTTCTGGGCTGCGCTTGCGGTCGCGGCCGGCCTCGCCGCGCCGGCCTCGGCGCAGGAGAAGATCGCCATCGGCGTGGCCACCGCCCAGACGGGCGGGCTTGCGCCCTATGACCAGCCGGCGCTCGCCGGCCTTCGCATGGCCCTCGACGAGATCAATGCCAAAGGCGGTTTGGGCGGCGAATATCCGGCGGAGCTGATCGTCAAGGACACGCGCTCCGATGTGGCGCAGACCGCGACCGTCGCCCAGGAGTTGATCGACGCGGGCGCCAAGATCATGATCACCCCTTGCGACGCCGATCCTTCCATCGCCGCGGGCCAGCTCACCCAGCCGCTTGGCATCCCGACCATCACGCTATGCGGCTCCGCCCCCGTGCTGACTCAGGCGGTGGGCGACGCCATGTTCGGCTCCTATCCGGCCGACAACGTGCAGGCGGCGGCCATCGCCGATTTCGCGATCTCCGAGGGCAACAAGACCGCTTACATCCTCAGCTCGCCCGATTCCGCCTACACCGCGGGCCTGCCGGACTATTTCGGCCAGGCCTTCGAAAAGATGGGCGGCCAGGTGGTGGGCCGCGGCACCTATACCATGGGCCAGCCCGACTTTTCCGCCGAGATCACCAACATCAAGAGCCTGCCCGAGCAGCCCGACATCATCATGACGGCAGCCTATGAGCCGGATTTCCCGGCCTTTCTCCAGCAGTTGCGCGCGGCCGGCGTGACGATCCCCGTCTACGGGGCCGACGCCATCGGCACGCCGACGGTTAAGGGCCTAGGCAGCCTGGTGGACGGCGTGGTCTTCACGGCAGCCGGCTTCGCCGAGCCCGGCAGCAGGCTCGAGGCCTTCAATGCCGCCTTCGAGAAGGCGACGGGCGCCGCGCCGCAATCGACCTATGAGGTGAACGGCTACGAGATCGGGCTCCTGCTCGACCAGGCCGTGCGCCAGGCCGGCTCCGCCGATCCGGCCGCCATCCGCGACGCGCTGGCCGGCATCAAGGATTTCGAGGGCGTGACGGGCAAGATCACCTATGCCGGCACTGACCGCATGCCGCTGAGGCCCATCGCGATCATGCGCTACGAGAATGGCGACGCCGGGCATGTGAAGACCGTCACGCCGGACACGGCCGACGTCCCCGCGCCCTGATCCGCGGTCCAACCGGAAACGGCCCCGTTCATGCTGCGCGTCGAGGCGCTCCAGGTCCGATATGGCGGCATCCTTGCCGTGCGGCATGTCGATCTCGACGTGCCGCAGGGCGCGATCGTGGCGCTGGTGGGGGCCAATGGCGCGGGCAAGAGCTCCACGCTCAACGCCATAGCCGGCCTCGTGCAGCCTGCCGGGGGGCAAATCCTTCTGGACGGCCGAAACGTCGCCGGCCGTCCCGCCGAGGCCATCGCCAAGGCCGGCGTGGCGCTCGTGCCGGAAGGCCGGCGCATCTTCGCGAGCCTGAGCGTGGCCGACAATCTCCGGCTGGGCGCGGCCGCCCACCTCTCCGCGCAGGACGCCGCGGCGCGGCGCGAGGAGATGCTCGACCTTTTCCCCGTGCTCCGCCGCTATCTCCACGCCAAGGGCGGCAATCTTTCGGGCGGCGAGCAGCAGATGCTGGCGATCGCCCGGGCGCTGATGGGCAAGCCAAAACTGCTTCTGCTCGACGAGCCCTCGCTGGGCCTAGCCCCGCAGATCGTGGATGCCGTGTTCGACCTCATCGCGGAGCTTCGGCGCAAGGGGCTGACCATCCTGCTCGTGGAGCAGAACGTGGCGCTGGCGCTTGAAATCGCCGACCGCGCCACCGTGCTCGCCAATGGCGAGGTGGCGCTTCAGGGCGCGGCGCGCGAGTTGGCCCAATCCGATCTCGTCCGCCAAGCCTATCTCGGAGCGTGAACCCGTGATCGCCCAGCAGGTCATCAATGCGGTCAGCCTCGGCGGCATCTATGCGCTGCTCGCGCTGGGGCTCGCGGTGGTGTTCTCGATCGTCGGCCTCATCAACTTCGCCCATGGCGAGCTGATGACGGTGGCGGGCTACGGCCTCCTGGCCGCGCTTCTGATGGGCTTGCCCTTTCCCGCCGCGGCCGTCGTGGCGATCGGCTGCGGCACGCTGGCCGCGCTCCTGATGGAGCGGGTCGCCTTCCGGCCCATGCGCGCGGCGAGCGTCACGAGCCTGCTCCTGACGAGCTTCGCGGTGTCGAGCCTGGTGAAGGTGCTCCTGCAGAACGGCGTCTCCGCCCGCCCCAAACCCGTCCCCATGCCGGACTGGATGACGGGGGCGTTCTCGGTCGGCGGCCTCACGGTGGGCGTGGGCCCCGTGATCTCGATCGCCGTGTCCCTTTCCGCGCTGGTCGCGCTTGAAACCTTCTTGCGTCGGACGAATGCCGGCACCGCCATGCGGGCGGCGGCGGAGGATTTCGCGGTCGTGCGCCTGATGGGCATCCCCGCGAGCCGCATCATCGCCACCGCCTTCGTGCTGTCGGGCCTTCTCGCGGGGCTTGCCGCACTTTTGTGGGTGGCGAGCCGCGCCTCGGTCGATCCCCTGATGGGTTTCACGCCCGTGCTGAAGGCCTTCGTGGCGGCGGTGGTGGGCGGGTTGGGCAGCCTGTCGGGCGCGGTCGCCGGCGGGTTCCTGCTGGGCGCGATCGAGGTTCTGCTTCAGGCTTCGCTTCCCGCCGCCATCGCTCCTTACCGCGACGCCATCGTGCTGTCCGGGGTGATCCTGGTGCTGCTCTTCAGGCCGCACGGCCTGATCCCGGCCGCAAGGGTGCAGCGGAGCTAAAGCCATCAAGAAGCATCGTTTGAAGCCCGACAGAACTCGTCCATGCAGCGATTCATGAAGGACGCCCTCCGCGATCCCGAGGCGACGTCCCCACGGCTGAACCGGCCGGTGCGCGAGGTCTTGACGGAGCCCGGCCTCCGGCTGACGCCGGCCGAGCACAAGGTGGTTCAGGTGCTTCTGGCGGAATACCCGATCTCCGGGCTCGGCACGGCGACCAGCCTGGCCCGCCGCGCCTCGGTGAGCGATCCGACCGTGGTGAGGCTCGTCAGCAAGCTCGGGTTCGAAGGCTTCGCCGCCTTCCAGGCCTGTCTGCTCGCCGAGGTCGAGGCGCGCCTTCATTCGCCACTTCTGATGATGGAGACCAAGCGTCCGGGCCTGTTGCGCGACAGCGGCGCCGATCTCTACCTCGCGGCCGTCGCGCAAGGCGTGGAACGGACGCGGGCGCTGGTGCCGCTGGACCTTTACGATCGCTTGGCGCGGATGATCATCGAAACGAAGGGGCAGGTTCTCCTCTTGGGCGGGCGGTTCAGCCGCAGCCTCGCCGCCATGCTGGCAGGCTATCTCGCCCAGTTCCGGCCGGGCGTGGCCGATATTGGCCGGCTTGGAGCGGACAGCTTCGATCGGCTGGTCGATCTCGGTCGACGCGACCTCCTGATCGTCTTCGACTACCGGCGCTACCAATCCGACGTCGTCTCCTTCGCCAGCCAGGCGGCCGCGCGGGAGGCCAGGGTCGTCTTGTTCACCGACCCCTGGCGGTCGCCGATCGCCGACATCGCCGAGGCGACCTTGATGGCTCACATCGAAGCCGAGTCCCCGTTCGACACGCTTGCCCCGGCCGTCGCGCAGATGGAGGCCCTGGTCGCGCAACTGGTGGCGCGCCTCGACCCGCGCGAGCGCCAGCGCATCGAGCACCTGGAGGGCGTGCGCGAGGCCAACGGCGTGACGATCGGCGGCGGCGCCCGCGAGAACGACGCTCGGGGGAGATCCGAATGAGCGCCGCCGAAGAGCTTCCGGCGCTCACCACCGTCGTCACCACGGACCTCGCCGCGGTCACGCGGGGCCGTCCGCTGACCGAGGAGCGGCTCGCGCGGGCGGCGGAAACGGGGATCGGCTGGGTGCCGGCCAACCTGGCTTTGACCGCCTTCAACACCATCGCCGATCCCAATCCTTGGGGCTCCGCGGGCGATCTCAGGCTGGTGCCCGACCTCGGCGCGCGCTTCCGGACGGGCGCGACGCTGGCGGCGACCCCCTTCAGCATGGCGATGGGCGACCTGGTCGAGCTCGACGGCCGCCCTTGGGCCTCATGTGCGCGAACATTCCTGCGCCAGTCGCTCGCCCTTCTCAAGGCCGAGACAGGCCTCACGCTCTTCGCCGCCTTCGAGCACGAGTTCCAACTGGACGGGGCGGGGCCCGCGGCGCACGCCTTCTCGTTCGAAGCCATGCGCCGGGCCGGCCCCTTCGTGCCCCGCCTGATCGCGGCGCTCGACGAGGCGGGACTGGAGCCCGAAATGGCCTTCGCCGAATATGGCGCGAACCAGTTCGAGGCGACGCTCGCGCCGGCGGAGGGCCTTGCCGCAGCCGACCGGGCGGTGGCCTTGCGCGAGATCACGCGCGAACTCGCCCGCAACCTGGGCCGGCGGGCGAGCTTCGCCCCAAAGACGGCCCTGGACGGCGTGGGCAACGGCATCCACGTCCACTGGAGCCTTCTCGATGCGGGCGGCGCTCCGGCCATGTTCGATGCCTCCGGGCCCGCTCGGCTGTCGGCGATCGCCGGCGCCTTCTGCGCGGGCGTGCTTCGTCACTTGCCGGCGCTGCTCGCCTTCACCGCGCCGAGCGAGTGCTCCTATTTCCGGCTGAAGCCGCATGGCTGGAGCGCGTCTTACACCTGGCTCGGCGAGCGCGACCGCGAGGCCACGCTCAGGATCTGCCCGACCGTGGAGATCGGCGGCCGCGATCCGGCCAGGCAGTTCAACGTGGAGTTCCGCGCCGCGGACGCGACCGCCAACCCTTATCTCACGCTTGGCGTGATCGTCAGGGCGGGGCTCGAAGGCATCAGGGCGGGACTGCCCTGCCCGCCCATCGCCAGCGGCGACCCGACCGTCATGGCGGAGGAGGAGCGCGAGCGGCTCGGGCTCCGGCGGTTGCCCGAGAGCCTGGGTGCGGCGCTGGAGGCGCTGGACGCCGACGCCGTCGCACGCGGCTGGTTTGACGAGAAGTTCTTGGCGACGATCCTCGCCGTCCGGCAGGCCGAAAGGGAGGCCCTGAAGAACAGGAGCCCGGCCGAGATCTGCTCGATCTACCGGGATCTGTTCTGATGGCGGCCACGCCTATCGCTCGGGGAGAATCCTGGCCGGCCCCGATCGAGACGGTCAACGAGAACGGCGCGAGCGACATCGTGCTGGTGTGCGAGCACGCCAGCAACTTCATTCCGCCCGCGTTCGGGGCGCTGGGGACTGGCCCCTGCCGACGCCGAGCGGCACATCGCCTACGACATCGGGGCGGGCGCGCTGACGCGGGCCCTGGCCGAGCGGCTCGACGCGCCGGCTTTCCTTGGCACGTTCTCGCGCCTGCTCGTCGATCTCAACCGCCCGTGGGGCGTGCCGAGTTCGGTCCCCGTGGTCTCCGAGGCGACGGCGATCCCCGGCAATGCAGGGCTCGGCACGGCCGAGCGCGAAGAGCGCCGCCGGCGCATCTTCGAGCCCTTCCATTCCTATCTGTCGAGCGCCCTCGACGGGCGCGACCGGCGCGGACTCCCGACGCGGCTGGTGACGATCCACTCGTTTACGCCGGTGTTTCTCGGCGAGCGGCGGCCCTGGCATGCCGGCATCGCCTTCGAACGGGCCATGCCTATGCCGATGCGGTGCGGACGGCGCTGGAAGCGGAGGAGGGGCTCGTGGTCGGCATGAACCTGCCCTACGGCATCAGCCGTGACGAGGATTATGCCCTGCCCGTGCACGGCACCGACCGCTTCTATCCCGCGCTGCTGATCGAAGTGCGCAACGACGAGCTTGGCGATGGCTGGCGCATCCGGCGCTGGGCCGACCGGCTGGCCACGGCCCTCGCCCCATCCGTGCCCGAATTTTCAAGCTGACGCAAAAAGGGGAGCTTCGCCGCCATGCCCGACATCGAGAGCGCCGTCGCCGCCGCGCAGAAGCGGTGGATGGGGATTAGGTGGTGGAGCTGACGCGCTCGCTCCGGCGGTCGCACAACGGAGGCGTTGATGGCGTAGCCGTTAGTTCGAAGGCGCATCTTGACTCTCGGAGCACAGGGGGCATTTTGGAACAAAACGGGAACAAAAATGGACTCAGCGCCCGGCATTCCGTTGGCGTTGCGGCACGCTCTCGCGGGTCTGGAGCGGGGGAGTGCGCCGCAGGCGGCCGATCTCTTTCCGCTTGGAGCGCCGGCGCTTGATGCGAGCCTGGGCGGTGGGCTCAGCCGCGTGTCCCTACATGAAATCCACGCCGTTCAGGGCTTGGCCGATGCCGTGGCCGCCGGCAGCTTCGGCTTAGGCCTTGCCCTGAGGGCTGCGGAGGAGCGGCCGCTCGTCTGGGTTCGGCAGGATTTCGTGGACGCCGAAACAGGTGGGCTCTACGGGGCCGGCTTGGCCGCATTTGGCCTTGATCCCAGGCGCTTGCTCCTGGTGCGCGCCGGCGATGCGACGGGTGTTCTGCGCGCCGCAAACGAAGCCACGCGCTGCCCGGCTCTGGGCGCCGTGCTCGTCGAGCTCTGGGGCGAGCCCAAATCACTTGATCTAACAGTGAGCCGGCGCCTCTTGCTTGCCGCCGCCCGCTCAGGCGTCACCCTCTTTCTCATCCGGCTCGGCGCCACGCCTCAGCCGAGCGCGGCCGCGACACGCTGGGCCGTGCAGGCCGCTGCGTCCGTGCCGCTGGAAGCGAATGCGCCGGGCCGGCCGGCCTTTGCCGCGACCTTGCTTCGCCATCGCGCCGGGATTGCCGGCCAGACTTGGAATGTGGAGTGGGACCGTGACCGCTTATCCTTCGCCGACCCGGCGCCGCTACCTCGCTCTGTTTCTCCCCTTTCAGCCGGCCGAACGCGTTCAGCGGAACGTGAGGCGATCTGGCGGGCCGGATGAGCCGCCGCTCGTCCTGACGGAGTTGGCCACGGGCGCGCTGCGGCTCGCTGCCGTCAGCCGGGGGGCTCTCGCGGTCGGTCTCACGCCAGGGCTGACGCTCGCCGATGCGCGCGCCCGCATCCCTCGTCTTGTGACGATCGAGCACGATCCGGCCGCAGACGACGCCTTGCTTGAATTGATGGCCGAAGACTGCGAACGCTGGACGCCGCTGGTGGCGCTCGACCCGCCGCATGGGCTCCTTCTCGACATCACGGGCTGCGCGCATCTTTTCGGCGATGAGGCGGCCCTGCGCCATCGCGTGCTCCGGCGTTTCCGCCGGGCCGGCTTCACGGTGAACGCAACGGTTGCCGGCACGCCGGATGCCGCCCGCGCGCTGGCTCGGTTCGGGCGAGCGGCGGTGGTGCCCACGGGCGGCGAGGCGGCGGCGGCACGCTCGCTGCCGGTTGCAGCGCTCGAACTGCCCGACGAGACGCATGTCGCGCTCAGGCGCGCGGGTTTGAAGCGTCTCGCCGATCTCATGGACCGGCCGAGCCGACCGCTCTCGGCCCGCTTCGGCGCGCAACTCGCGACGCGGCTCAACCGTGTGCTTGGCCGCGAGGACCGGCGCATCACGCCGTTGCGCGCTTTGCCGCCCTGCTTCGTCGAGCAGAACTTTCCCGAGCCGCTCGCCGACCCCGAAGACGTTTTCCGCGTGCTGCGGCAACTCGTCGAGCACGCGGCAAAGACGATGGAAGGGCGCGGCGAAGGCGGGCGCGTCTTCGAGGCGAGCTTCTTTCCGAGCGATGGCGGGGTGCGGCGCAGCCGGGTCGAGACCGGCCGGCCGTCGCGTGACGCGAAGTCGATTCTCCGCCTTTTCCGTGAAAAGCTCGACACGGCGCCCTTCGATCCGGGCTTCGGCTTCGATCTGATCCGGCTCGCCGTGCCCGTGGCCGAGCCCTTGGCGGCGACCCAGCCGCAGCTCGACGGCAAGGCGCTGGAGGACGGCGAGCTGGCGAGCCTCGTCGACCGGCTCGCCGCGCGCTTCGGCGCGGCCCGTGTGCTGCGCTTCAGCGCCGTCGACACGCATGACCCGTCGCGCTCGGAAAAACTCGTTCCGGCCACGGCCGCACTTCCCGACGGCGCATCGTGGCCCGAGCCTGAACCGGGCGAGCCGCCGCTGCGGCCCTTGCAGCTCTTCGAGCCGCCGCTACAGGTCAGCGTTGTCGCCGAAGTGCCTGATGGCCCACCCGCGGGTTTCCGCTGGCGCCGGGTGTTTCATCATGTGGTCCGTGTGGAGGGTCCCGAGCGCATCGCGCCGGAATGGTGGCGCGACCCAGACCGGCCGGCCCGCGACTATTACCGCGTTGAGGATCGCGAGGGCCGCCGCTTCTGGCTGTTCCGGACCGGCCTCTATGGCGAAGCGCCTGAGACAAACTGGTATCTGCACGGGCTTTTCGCATGACGTCGGCCTATGCCGAACTCGTGGCCGCCACGAACTTCTCCTTTTTGCGCGGGGCGGCGCATCCTCAGCAGATGCTGCAGACGGCCATGCTTTTGGGCCAGACAGGATTAGGCATTGCCGATCGCAACACGGTGGCGGGCGTGGTGCGGGCCTATAGTGCGCTGAAGCAGTTGCAGGAGGATGGCACGCCGCCCATCCAGAAGGTGCGCGAAGGCTCAGGACCCGGCGAATACGCCTTCATCGAGCACCCGATAAAAGGCGATCTGGAGGTTCCGAAAGAGGAACTGAAACGGCTAGCGAAAACGTTCAAGCTCGTCGTCGGCGCGCGGCTCGTCTTTGCGGACGGCACACCCGACATCGTCACTTATCCCACAGACCGGACGGGCTGGGGGCGGCTGTGCCGCCTTCTCACGACAGGCAACCGCCGCGCCAGAAAGGGCGCGTGCACGCTTTACCTTGATGATCTGCTCGCGGACGCCGCCGACCTTCTGCTGATCGTGATGCCCGAACGCCGGCTCGACGGGCTCGGCCGGACACTGGCGCAAGCAAGAGAAGCGACGCCTGGCGCGATTTGGCTGGGAGCGGCCATGCACCGGCGCGGCGACGACCGCCGCCGGCTCCTGCGGCTCAAGGCGCTGGCCGAAGAGGCACGTGTGCCGCTTCTCGCCGTCAACAATGTGCTCTACGACACGCCGGAGGCGCGCGACCTGCAAGACATCGTCACTTGCATTCGCGAAGGCGTGACGCTCGCCGCAGCCGGGCGGCGGCTCGAAGCCAATGCCGAACGGCATCTGAAGCCGCCGGAAGAGATGGCGCGGCTGTTCAGGGACGCACCCGAGGCGGTCGCCGAGACGCAGGATTTTCTCGCCCGCACCGACTTCTCGCTCGACCAGCTCCGCTACCACTATCCTGACGAGCCCGTGCCGCTCGGCTACACGGCGCAGAGCTGGCTGGAGACGCTGGTTTGGCGGCGCGCCTCGTTCCTCTACCCGAACGGTCTCTCGAGAAAGGTCGAGCGGCTGCTGAAGGAAGAACTCGCGCTGATCAAGGAACTCGATATCGCCCGCTATTTCCTGACCATCCACGACATCGTCCGCGTCGCCGAGGACAAAGGCATCCTGTGCCAGGGCCGCGGCTCGGCCGCCAATTCCGCCGTCTGCTACGTGCTCGGCATCACGGCAGCCGATCCCGCCAAGCACGACCTGCTTTTTGCGCGCTTCATCTCCAGCCAGCGACGGGAGCCGCCCGACATCGATGTCGATTTCGAGCATGAGCGCCGCGAGGAGATCATCCAGCACATCTACGAACGTTATGGGCGCGAGCGGGCCGGCATCGCCGCCACCGTGATCCATTACCGGCCGCGCAGCGCCATGCGTGAGGTGGGCAAGGTCTTGGGCCTGACGGCGGACGTGACGGCGCGCCTGGCGTCTACCCAATGGGGAAGCTGGGGCAACGAGATCGTCGACGAGCATGTACGCCAAGCCGGCGTTGATCCTGCGAACCCGGAAATCCGCCGCGCACTCAACCTTGCCTCGCGGCTGCTTGGATTTCCCCGCCACCTTTCCCAGCATGTCGGCGGTTTCGTGCTGGCGCGAGGGCGGCTCGACGAGGTCGTGCCCATCGGCAACGCGGCCATGCCGGACCGCACCTTCATCGAATGGGACAAGGACGACATCGACGCGCTTCGCCTGATGAAGGTCGATGTGCTCGCGCTCGGCATGCTGACCTGCATCCGCAAGGCTTTCGAGCTTCTGAAGCGCTACGAAGGCATCGATCTTAAGCTCAACGGCTTCGACCCCGATGGATCGGACGACCGGTTCAAGGTCTATGAGATGCTGCAAGAGGCGGACTCGCTCGGCGTCTTCCAGGTGGAAAGCCGGGCCCAGATGAACATGCTGCCGCGCCTGAAGCCAAAGGAGTTCTACGACCTCGTGATCGAGGTGGCCTTGGTGCGGCCCGGCCCCATTCAAGGCGACATGGTTCACCCGTACCTGCGCCGCCGCAACGGATTGGAGGAGGTCGTCTATCCCGCGCCTGCGCCCGAGCACGGCCACAAGAACGAGCTTTTCGACGTGCTTCACCGCACGCTCGGCGTTCCGCTTTTTCAGGAGCAGGCCATGCGGCTGGCCATGGTGGCCGCCAAGTTCACCGACGGAGACGCCAACGGCTTGCGTCGCGCCATGGCGACCTTCCGCAATGTGGGAACCATCCACACCTTCGAAACGAAGATGATCGCGGGCATGGTCAGGCGCGGCTACGATCCCGATTTCGCCAAGCGCTGCTTCGAACAGATCAAAGGCTTCGGTTCCTACGGCTTTCCCGAAAGCCATGCGGTCTCCTTCGCCAATCTCGTCTACGTTTCCTCGTGGCTCAAGTGCTACCATCCCGCGATCTTCGCCTGCGCGCTGCTCAACTCCCAGCCCATGGGTTTTTACGCGCCCGCGCAGATCGTGCGCGACGCCGAGGCGCATGGGGTCGAAGTGCGCTCCGTGGACATCAATCACAGCGCTTACGACTGCACGCTGGAGCTTTGCCAAGACGGCGCGCTCGCGCTTCGGCTCGGCTTTCGGCAGGTGGACGGCTTTTCGAGGGCCGAAGGCGAACGGCTGGCGCAGGCGCGGGGCATGGGCTTCGCCAGCGTCGAGGAACTGGCGACGCGCGGAAAACTTCCTGCCCACAGCCTGCGGCGACTCGCCGATGCCGATGCTTTCCGCTCGCTTGGGCTCGACCGCCGCGATGCGCTTTGGGCGGTGCGCCGCCTGCCGGACGACGGGCCGTTGCCGCTTTGGGCGGCTGCCGATGCGCGGGAACTTGGGGACGAGCCGGAGGCCCGTCTGCCGCCCATGGCTCTCGGCGAGCATGTGGCGGCGGACTACCAGACCCTGCGGCTGTCGCTCAAAGCCCACCCCATGGAGATCCTGCGCCCGCTCTTTCGCCGCGAGCGCATCATCACGTCAGCCGAACTGGCGGCGCTCGGCCACGGCGCATGGGCGCGCCATGCGGGGGTGGTGCTAGTGCGTCAGCGGCCGGGCAACGGCAAAGCAATCTTCATCACGCTGGAGGACGAGGCCGGCATCACCAATGTCGTGATGTGGGAAAGCACGTTCGAGCGTTTCCGGCGCGAGGCGATGAGCGCTCGCCTTCTCCTGGTGGAAGGCCGCGTGCAGAAAAGCCCGGAAGGCATCGTGCATCTGATGGCCGAGCGCGCCTTCGACCGCACGGAGGAGCTCAAGCGCCTGTCGGAGAACCACGACCCGACGATCGAGATTTCCCGCGCCGACGAGGTTCTCCGGCCGCAGCCGCCACGCCAACAGGCGACACACCCCCGCAACGTCCGTATCCTGCCGAAATCGCGCGATTTTCACTAGAAGCTGTCATGACCCTGCCGGTCATGATGATCCACGGTAACTCGTCATCGAGCAGGCACTAGCGCATGAGCCCCGCCTTCCGCAGAGCGTCCTCGATCACACGGCCGAGCTTCGACCCGGCTGCCTCGGGCGCGGCCTCGTGCCGCCGCCGGCCATGATCCTGGCCCGATCGGAGCCGTTCGGGCCAGCCCTTTCCACTTTGCGGCTCGTGGACGATGCCGGGGGATGGCCGGACGTGAGCGGCCGCAGCCGGTTCGCGATGCCCTGCCGCATCGGCGATGCCCCAGAACCGCGCGATGCGCAGGGTTGAGGAGATGCCCGCCTCCAGCATGAAGGGAGCGCTTGCCCCATAGCCATCCTCGCCCATCGTGCTGAGCGGCGTGCCATGGCCCATGCCGGTGATGGAATAGGCCTCGATCGCCTCCCTGCCCGATGCGTCGCGCCAGACATGCCGAACATGGCCGTCCACAAGCTCCCGCTGCTCTGGCGCGTCGCGCAGGCCGTGCGCCGCGCGCCATTGATCCACGATCGCATCCATGTTGGCGCTCGCGACCGTCCGGTCGGCTGCGCCGTGCCACAAGGAGAGGGTCGGCCACGGGCCGGAATGGTTTGAAGCCCCACGCAAAAGGCGCTGGAGCTCCTTCGCATGGGGCATGCCATGCCCGCGCATCCGGTCCAACGCCTCGGGAACGGTCGTGGCGACGCCGTATGGCAGGCCCGCGATGATCGCCCCGCCGGCAAAGAGCTCGGGATAGGCCGCCAGCATGGCGGCTGTCATGGCGCCGCCGGCCGACAGGCCGGTGATGAAGACGCGGCGGCGGTCGATCGCATGCGCTTTTGCCACCGCTTCGATCATCCGTGCGATCGACAGCACCTCGCCTTCGCCGCGCCTTGTGTCCTCGCCCAGGAACCAGTTGAAGCAGAGATTGGGATTGTTGGCGCGCGTCTGCTCGGGAAAGAGAAGCGCAAAGCCATGGCGGTCGGCGAGTGTGGACCAGCCTGAACCGTGATCGTAGCCTGCGGCCGTCTGGGTGCAGCCATGAAGAACGACCACCAGCGGCGCTCCGGCCTCCAGCCTGGCGGGCAGATAGGCCCAGCCATTCAACGCGCCTGGGTTCGAGCCGAAGCCCGTCAGCGGGGAAAGGCGGCTGGGCCCGCCGCTTCCCCCTGGTCCATGGAGCGCACGCAAAGCGTTCAGCCGGGCGATCGTGTCCGAAAGGCCGCGCATGGAGAACTCTCATGTAAACGGCTCCACCAGCCGCTAGTCCGTTCACAACGTGGCGCAGGCGCGATCGTTGCTGCGCTGCACAATAATGGTCTTCCGGCCGGAGGCATAGCCCCCCACGGCACCGGTGCGAGCACGTTCCGGGCACCGCAGGGCCGCCAAGGCGCACAATGCCTTGACATGCGTGCAGTGAAGCTGGACACTTTGTTCAGTGGGAGTGCCGAGATTGTCCCTGGTCGCCAGCGATGAACGGAGCTTGGCTGGTGAGCGCGACGCGCTCCAGAAGCTGGCGCGCCGCATCCGCGAGCTGCGCACGGCGCGCCGCCTGTCCCTCCGCGATCTGGCGGAGAAGTGCGGAACGAGCGCGAGCTTCCTCAGCCAGTTGGAAAGGGGCCTGACGGGCGCCAGCACCTCGACGTTGAACCAATTGGCCGCCGCCCTCGAGATCAGCGTCGCCGATCTCTTCGAAGAGCGTTCGGCGGCCGTTCACAGGATCCTGAAGCGGAGCCTCCGTCCCGCCCTGCCGCCGAGCGATGGCTGCCGCAAGACGCTGCTCTCCGCGCGCCCGGCCCGCAATCTCGAAGTCTATGTCGGAGAGTTCGAGATCGGTGGATCGACGGGGCCGCAGCTCTACACGCATGGTCATGCGCATGAGATGCTGGTCGTGCTGCGCGGCGTCGTCGAGATAAGCGTCGGCTCGGACCTTCATATCCTGGAAGAGGGCGACAGCGTCGAGTATTCGACCGACACGCCGCATCGAACCGTCAATGTCGGGAATGGGCGGGCCGAAGTGATGTGGATCATCGCGCCGCCGACCTCGGCGCGGGCGGATCTCGACAAGTATGTCCCTTGGAAGCCGACAAGGTGACGTGACATATTAGCAACAATGGGAGAAACCATCATGCTCAGACTTCATCAGTTCATCCGGTCCGGCGCGGCGTCACTGGCGCTCGGCCTCGCTTGCATGGGTGCGGGCGCGCAGGAAAAACCCGTCGCGGGCGAGGTCAAGGAGGGCTCGCTCGCGGGCAAGACGCTGACCTTCGTGTCTTATGGCGGCATCTTCCAGGACGGGCAGGTCGCCGCGCTGCAGGACTTCGTCGAGAAGTCGGGCGTCACGCTCCTCCAGGACGGCCCGACCGAGATCGCCAAGCTGCAGGCGCAGGTGGAGTCCGGCAACGTCACCTGGGACGTCGTCGATACCGCCGACTTCCCGCCTTACGTGCATTGCGGCACGCTCTTCCAGAAGCTCGACCTCACGAAGATCGACGTCTCCAACATCCCGGAAGGCCAGGTCGGCGAATGCAGCGTGCCCGCCATGAACTATGGCGTGGTGCTCATGTACAAGAACGAGACCTACGGCGATAACCCGCCCAAGAGCTGGAAGGACTTCTTCGACACCGAGAACTTTCCGGGCGTGCGGGCGATCGACGGCAGCGGCGATCCCACGGGCGGCCTTCTGGAGCAGGCGCTGATCACCGCCGGCGGCTCGGTCGAGAACATGACGGTCGACGACATCGACAAGGCGCTCGACGTGGTCCGCCAGCTCGGGCCGGACACGATCTACTGGAAGACGGGCGCCGAGTCCCAGCAGCTCGCCGAGTCCGGCGAAGCCGACATGATCATGATGTGGACGGGCCGCGCCATGACAGCGGTCAAGAACGGCGCGCAATACACGCCGGTCTGGCAGGACTGGCTGGTGGTGATGGACCAGTTGACGATTCCCGTCGGCGCCAAGGACCCGGACGCGTCGCATGCCCTGATCAACGCCTATCTCGGCAAGCGCTCGCAGGAGATCCTGGCCGAGCAGACCTCCTACACGCCCATCCACAAGGACGCCCAGCCGCAGGTGGAGCCGGTGGTGGCCGCCTTCATGACCAACACGCCGGAACGGCAGGCCCAGGGCTACCAGCAGAACATCAAGTTCTGGGTCGATAACTTCCAGGCCGCCTCCGAGAAGTGGCAGGCGCTGATGGCCGGCAACTGACGCCCTGATCCAGGCCGGACGTGTCCGCCGGTTCCATCACGCAATCCGGTTCCGGCCGCGCGAGCGTGCGGCCGGAGCTCACGTATACACGGCCGCGGGTTTCCTGGGGGCCGTGGTTCCTCGTCCTGCCCGCGCTGGTCCTGCTCGTCGCCGTGATGGGCTATCCGCTGGCAAGCGTGACGCTCCGCAGCTTCGCGGAGCCGGAATGGGGTGTGCAGAACTATGTCTGGTTCTTCGGCGCGCCGGTCAACCTCACGGTGCTCCGGCGCACCTTCACGATCTCGGCCTGGGTGACGCTTGTCTGCGTGATCTGCGCCTACCCGTACGCCTATGTGATGACGGCCGTGGGTCCCAGGCTCCGGCTGCTTCTCGTGCTCTGCGTGCTGGTGCCGTTCTGGGTGAGCGGCGTGGTCCGCACCCTATCCTGGGTCCTGCTCCTGCAGGATTCGGGCGTCATCAACTCGGTGCTTCGTGCCTTGGGCCTTGGCTCCGTGCGGCTGATCCGCACCCAGACCGGCGTCGTGATCGGCATGGCGCAGGTCCTGCTGCCCTTCATGATCCTGCCGATGTATTCCGTGATGAAAGGGATCGACCTGCGCCTCGTGCAGGCCGCGCGCAGCCTGGGCGCCCGTCCGTCCTGGGCGTTCCTCAGCGTCTACCTGCCGTTGTCCCTTCCCGGCGTTTATGCCGGCGCCGTCATCGTCTTCATCCTGGCGCTGGGCTTCTACATCACCCCGGCGCTGCTCGGGGGGCCGCGCAGCACCATGCTGTCCACCCTGGTCCAGAATCAGGTCTTGAGTCTCCTGCAGTGGGGCCGCGGCGGCGCCATGGGCGTCGTGCTCCTTGTCGCCACCTTCATCCTGCTCGCGCTCGCCGCGCCCTTGATGCGGCAGCGCCACAAGCGGGCGGGCGCCCGCTGATGCCGATGCGCCCCATGACCCGGGTCCTGCTCGGCCTCGTCTGCCTGGCTGTGGCGCTCTGGCTCGTCGCGCCCACGCTGGTCGTGGTGCCGATGTCGTTCAACGAGAACAAGTCGCTGGCCTTCCCGCCCAAGGGGTTTTCGGGACAGTGGTACGCGAATTTCGTTTCCAACCCCGAATGGTCGATGAGCTTTTTCAACTCGCTCAAGGTGGCGAGCCTCGTCGCGGTGGCGGCGACGGTGATCGGCACGCTCGCCGCCTTCGGCCTCGACCGCATGAGAGGCGCCGCCAGCGGCTGGCTCCGGCTCGTCCTCTTGACCCCCATGGTCGTTCCCGGCGTCGTGCTGGCCATCGGCATCTATGCCGTCTATCTCGACACGCAACTCGTGGGTACGCTTCTGGGCTTCGTGCTCGCCCATACGATGCTCGCCATTCCCTTCGTCCTGATCGCCGTCTCGGCCAGCCTCGAAATGTTCGACAAGCGGCTGGAACTGGCCGCCGCGAGCCTGGGCGCCGGCCGCTGGGCGACGTTCCGCACCGTTACCCTGCCGCTGATCCTGCCGGGAGTTCTCTCAGGCCTGCTCTTCGCGTTCGCGACCTCGTTCGACGAGATCATCGTCTCGCTCTTCATCACCAATCCCTATCTCAAGACCTTGCCCGTGCAGATCTTCACCAGCATCACGCGCGACGCCGACCCGACCGTCGCCGCCGTCGGCACGATCCTGCTTGTCGCGACCACCGTCCTGATCGGTGGCGGCCTGCTTCTGCTGGGACGCGAGCGGAGAACCTGAGGATGGCCGGGCAAGGTGGGGCTGGCCGCGGCGCGGCGATCGATATCAGTGCGGTCAGCAAGCTCTATGGCGACTTCGCGGCGCTGACCGACGTGTCGCTCGCCATCCGCCCCGGCGAGTTCATGACGCTTCTGGGCCCGAGCGGGTCGGGCAAGACCACGACCCTCAACGTCATCGCCGGATTCACCGAGATCAGCGGGGGGAGCCTCGAAGTCGGCGGCCGCAGCGTCGTCGGGGTTCCCGCCCACAAGCGCAATATCGGCGTCGTGTTCCAGCACTACGCGCTGTTTCCTCACATGACGGTCTCACGCAACGTGGCCTACCCGCTCGGCCTGCGCCGCGTTGCCCGGCCGGAGCGCGAGGCGCGCGTGGCGCGAGCGCTCGACATGGTGAAGATGTCCGACTTCGCCCATCGCTATCCCAGCGAGCTTTCGGGCGGGCAGCAGCAGCGGGTGGCGCTCGCGCGCGCCCTTGTTTTCGATCCGCCGCTTCTCCTGATGGACGAGCCGCTGGGCGCGCTCGACAAGAAGCTCAGGGAGTGGCTCCAGCTCGAAATCAAGCGCATCCACCGCGAGCTCGGCACCACCTTCGTCTATGTGACGCACGACCAGGAGGAGGCCCTGGTTCTGTCCGACCGGATCGCGGTGTTCAACCGCGGCCGGATCGAGCAGGTCGGGACCGGCCGCCAGCTTTATGACGAGCCCGAAACCCTTTTCGTGGCCCGCTTCATCGGCGACTCCACGATCCTGCGCGGGCCGGCGCGCACCGACGGCTCGAGCACGGCGCTCTCGATCGCGGGCGAGACGGTGGTGGCCGACAAGCGCCTCGACGGCGCCGTCACGCCCGTGATGCTGCTGCGGCCGGAGAAACTCAGTTTGCGGCGCCCTGGCGCGGCCCCGGACGCAAGCGGCCTCAACCGGCTGCGCGGGACGATCGCCGAAGCGATCTATCTCGGCTCCGGCTCCAAATATGAGGTCCGGCTCGGCGACGGATCGATCGCGCTCGTGCGGTCCGCGCTGGGCGACGAGGGCTTTGCGATCGGCGAAGCGGTGGACCTCACATTCGCCGGCTCTGACGCCAAGCTGCTCGCCGATGACAGCAGCGCCGACGTCATGCTCACCTGACACCCTCCCTTCCCGGTAGATTCATGCAAGCCCGCACCAATGGCGACGTGTCCTTCTGGTATGCCGACCTTGGCGGCCTTCCCGCGCCGGGCCCGCCTTTGCCCGGCGACATGGAAGCCGACGTGGCGATCGTGGGCGCCGGCTACACCGGACTATGGACCGCCTATTATCTCAAGCAGGCGGAGCCCTCGCTCCGCGTGGTCCTGCTCGAAAAGGAGTTCGCGGGGTTCGGCGCCTCGGGCCGCAACGGCGGCTGGCTGTCGGGCGGCTTCGCGTGGTCGCGCGACAAATATCTCGCGACCTCGACGCGGCAGGGCGTCGTCGGCATGCAGAACGCCATGGCCGGGACGGTCGATGAAGTGATCGCGGTGGCGGAGCGCGAGAACATCGACGCCGACATTCGGCGCGTGGACAATCTGACGGTCGCCACCAACGCGCCCCAGCTTGAACGCGTCAAGGCGATGTACGAGGAGGCCCGGCAGTGGGACGCGCCCGCGTCGCGGTTCGAGCTGATCGGCGCGGAGGCGGCGCGCGCGCGCATCAATGTGCGCAACGTGATAGGCGCGCTGGTCATGCACGGCGCGGCGCGCGTGCAGCCGGCCAAGCTCGTGCGCGGCCTGGCGGCGGCCGTCCGGCGCCTGGGCGCCGAGATCTTCGAGCAGACCACGGTGACCGGCATCGAGAAAGGCAAGGTCACCACCGACCGCGGCACGGTGCGCGCGCCCGTCGTCATCCGCGCGACGGAAGGCTTCACCGCCGGGCTGCCGGGCGAGAGGCGCAACTGGCTGCCCCTCAACAGCGCCCAGATCGTCACCGAGCCGCTGCCGGACGCCCTTTGGGAGGAGATCGGCTGGAAGGGGCAAGAACTGCTCGGCGACGCGGCCCACGCCTATTGCTACGCCCAACGCACCCGTGAGGGGCGCATCACCATGGGCGGACGCGGCGTGCCATACCGCTTCAACTCGAGGACCGATGTGCGCGGGCAGACGCAGCAGGCGACCATCGACCAGTTGCATGCCATCCTTGTGCGGCTTCTGCCGCAGGCGGGCGCATTGCGCATCGATCACGCCTGGTGTGGGGTGCTCGGCGTCCCACGCGACTGGTGCACCACGGTCGGCCTGGATCGCCGGACCGGCATCGGCTGGGCCGGCGGCTATGTCGGGCTGGGCGTGTCGAGCTCGAACTTGGCCGGCCGCACGCTGCGCGACCTCGTTCTGGGGCACGACACGGAACTGTCACGCCTGCCCTGGGTCGATCGCGCCGTGCGGCGCTGGGAGCCCGAGCCGCTTCGCTGGCTCGGCGTGCACAGCATGTACCGCCTCTACCGGCTCGCCGATGAACGCGAGGAGCGCGGGCTCGAGCGCAGCTCGCGCCTGGCCGCATTCGCCGACCGGCTCACTGGCCATTGACATGCCCCCGCAAGGAGACCGCTTTTGATCGACCTCGAAACGTTCAAACACCTTGCCCAGGTGGAACTCGGCGAATTTGCGCCAAAGCCGACCTCCGTCGAGGGCGATCAGCGGGAGGCAGCGAAGACGCTCTGGATGTCGGAGGACCAATCGGTCGAAGTCGGCGTGTGGGAATGCACGCCGGGCCGCTTCAGCGCCGATCGGTCGAGCTCGTCCGAAATCTGCCACATCATCGCCGGGCGGGTGGAGATGCGAACCCTGGACGGCGCCGTCCGGGAGCTGAGGGCCGGCGATCTCCTCGTCCTCCCCCAGGGTTGGCGCGGCGAGTGGGTGCTGCGGGAAACCACCCGCAAGCTCTACGTCATCCACCGCGCCGCCAAGGCCGCCCCGTAAGCATGTTTCGGGCCCGCCGTCTTAGAGTCCGACTCGAAACTCATGCTGAGCTTGCCAGTCGGCGAGTGAGCAGCAGGACCGAGGCGGCGTAGAGGAAGGCTCGGGCGGAGTTGATCGTGCCTTCGAAGTCCTTGGCGAGGCGTCGGCTGCGGTTGATCCAGGCGAAGAAGCGTTCGACCACCCAGCGTCGGGGCTGGACGGCAAAGCCGACCTGGCCGGGATGCTTGCGGACGATCTGAACGGCGATGGCGTTGGCGCGTCCGACCCGGTCGCCGGCGTAGCCGCTGTCGGCA